>NZ_FQZF01000007.1 GCF_900141905.1 Muricoccus roseus
CCTTCGACAAAGCTCTAGAGCAGCCGCTCGATATCCCCGGCCAGCTTCTCCGGCGCGGTGGAAGGCGCGAAGCGCGCCACCACCCGCCCCTCGCGGTCCACCAGGAATTTGGTGAAGTTCCACTTCACCGCCTCGGTCCCCAGCGCCCCCGGCGCCGCCTTCTTCAGGTGCCGGAACACCGGGTCCGCCCCGGCGCCGTTCACCTCCACCTTGGCAAAGACCGGGAAGGTCACGTCGTACTTCGTCGTGCAGAAGGTCGCGATCTCCGCCGCGTCCCCCGGCTCCTGCCGGCCGAACTGGTTGCAGGGGAAGGCCAGCACCTGGAAGCCCCGCGCGCCGAAGCGCCGCTGCAGCGCCTCCAGCCCTTCATATTGCGGCGTGAAGCCGCAGCGGCTGGCCGTGTTCACGATCAGCAGCACCTTCCCGCGGTAGTCGGAAAGCGGCTGCGCCCCGCCGCCCGGCAGCGGCGCCGAAAGCTCCAGCAGCCCGCTCAATTCGCCGGCTCCAGCCGCAGCACGCGGCCCTGCGCCTCGTCGGTGAGGATATAGAGCAGCCCATCCGGCCCCGGCAGCACCTGGCGGAAGCGCGTGCGGTTCCACAGCAGCCGCTCCTCGCCCACCACGCGGTCCCCCTCCATGGTCAGCCGCACCAGCCCCGAGGGCCGCAGCGCCGCGAGGAACAGGTTCCCCCGCCAGCCCGGAAAGGCATCGCCGGCGTAGAAATTCCCACCGGAGGGACTCACCGCCGGCGTCCAGTGCCGCAACGGCTCCTCGATCCCCGGCGCGCTCGCCCGCCCGGTGCCGACCGGGCTGCCGTCGTAATCCGTGCCGTAGGAGACGATGGGCCAGCCGTGATTCGCCCCGGCCCGCAGCAGGTTCACCTCATCCCCGCCCCGCGCGCCGAACTCCACCTCGATCAGGGATCCGGTGGCCGGGTTCACCGCCAGCCCCTGCGGGTTCCGGTGCCCATAAGTGAACACCTCCGGCCGCGCCCCGGCCCGCCCGATGAAGGGGTTCCCCTCCGCCGGCCGCCCGTCCCGCTCCAGCCGCAGCACCTTCCCGGCCAGGTCCCCCAGCCGCTGCGCCCGCTCCTTGTCGGTGTAGCGGTCGCCGGTGGAAAGATAGAGCTTCCCATCCCGCCCGAAGACGATGCGGCAGCCGAAGTGGTTCCGCCCGGAAGCCTGGGCCGGCCCCGCATCCAGCAGGGTCCGCACCCCCTCCAGCCGCGCCATGTCGGCCGAGAAGGTGGCGCTCGCCAGCCGCGTCAGCGCCCCGCCCTCCGCGGCCCCGGCCAGGCAGAAATACACCTGCCGCGTGGTCGCGAAGTCCGGCGCCAGCGCCACATCCAGCAACCCGCCCTGGCCCTGGGCCACCACCTCCGGCACGCCGGGCACCGGGGCCGAAACCGCCCCGTCCCGCCCGAGGATCCGCAGCCGCCCGGGCCGCTCCGTCACCAACAGCCGCCCATCCGGCAGGAAGGCCGCCCCCCAGGGCCGCTCCAGCCCCGTGGCGAACTCCACCACGCGGAAGGAGGCCCGCTCGCTCCGCACCACCTCCTGCGACGAAACGGGGGCGGCGCATCCCGCCACCCCCGACCCGATACCCAGCAGCAGCGCGAGAAGCCGGGCGCCCCGCAAGCCGGTCAGCCCCTCACCCCTGCGCGCCGATCGCCTGGTCCACCCAGGCCCGAAGCTGGCCCCGCGGCATCGCGCCCACCTTCATGTCCACGGGCTTGCCGTCCTTGAACAGGATCATCGTCGGGATGCCGCGCACCGCATACTCGTTCGGCGTCATCGGGTTCTCGTCGATATTCACCTTCGCGACCGTCAGCTTGCCCGCATAGTCCTTGCCGATCTCATCCAGGATCGGCCCTACCATGCGGCACGGGCCGCACCACTCGGCCCAGAAATCAACCAGCACGGGGCCCTGGGCCTCCAGCACGTCGGTCTTGAAGCTGTCGTCGCTGACGGCCTTGGTGTTTTCGCTCATCTCGCTTCGTGTCCCGGGAAAGGGGTGTCGGGACGGAAAGTCGGGATGAAGCCGGGCCGGGTCAAGGCTGCCGCCCAGCCGGCGGGCTAGGGTCCGTTAGACATGGCTGGCGGCTGAGGTCCGGCGAGGGATTTTTCGGCCCTGCCAGGCGCCGGGCGCGGCCGATGCTCTCTGCATCGGCCGCGCCCGGCAACGCCGCAGGGACGGAAAAGACCCGTCCGGACCGACCCGCCAGCCTTGTCTAACGGACCTTAAAGATACCGCCCGCGCTCCATGATCTCGAGCGTGTACTCGCGGTAGCTCATCCCCAGCTCCTCCGCCCGCGCCAGCCGCCGCAGCGCGATCTCCCGCGGCGGCGTCTTCCACGCCTTCCGATGCGCCTGCCGCCACACGAAAAGCCGCCAGGACGCGCCGGCATCCGGCTCCAACGGCGGGCCGCCATTATGCCCGATCCCCGGCCCCATGCAGGCCTCCATCCTGTCCACCGGAAAGGACAAGCAAGGAAGGGGCCGCCATCCCACCTTCCGCTTCCGGCGCGGCCCCCCTATTCCGGGCCCATGCAGGACGCGACCGACGCCCAACTCGCCGCCCAGTACGAGGCCCTCCCCTACCCGGCCCGCGACCCGCGGGACGAAGCCAAGCGCCTGGTCGTCGGCAGCCCCTCGCACCTCGCGGAGGTCGATCACTGGGTCTTCGGCGCCCGCCGCCCGGCCGGCCAGCCCCTCCGCGCCCTGATCGCCGGCGGCGGCACGGGGGATGGCGCCATCATGCTGGCCCAGCAGCTCGCCTGGGCCAGCCGCCCCGGCGAGGTCACCTGGCTGGACCGCTCCGCCGCCGCCCGCAAGGTCGCCGAGGCCCGTGCCGCCACCCGCGGCCTCACCAATCTCCGCTTCGTCGAGGGATCCATCCTCGCCCCGCCCGCGCTCGGCCCCTTCGACTACATCGACTGCTGCGGCGTGCTGCACCACCTGCCCGATCCGCTGGCAGGGCTGAAGAACCTCTCCACCCTCCTCGCCCCCGGCGGCGGCATGGGCATCATGGTCTACGCCCCCCATGGCCGCACGGGCGTCTACATGCTCCAGGACGCCCTGCGCCTCATCGCCCCGCCGGAGGAAACCCCCGCCGCCCGGGTGGATATCGCCAAGCGCGTCATGCGCCACCTGCCCGAGACCGCCTGGCTGCGGAAGAACCCCTGGATCACCGACCACCTCCCCCTTCCCCAGGGGGGCGGCGACCCCGGCCTCTACGACCTCCTGCTGAACCCACGGGACGTCTCCTTCACCGTCCCCCAGCTCGACACCCTCGTGCGCGATGCCGGCCTGCGCATCACCTGCCTGGTCGAGCCCGTCCGCTACGACCCGGACCTCCTCCTGCCGGACCCCAGGCTCCGCGCCCGCACCGCCGGCATGAGCATGATCGAGCGCGCCGCCCTGGCCGAGGCCCTGGCCGGCAACATGGGCATCCACATCGCCTACCTCGCCCGCGCCGAGGACCCGCCCGCCACGCCCGACTGGAACGACCTCGCCGCCATCCCCATCCTGCGCGGCCAGGACGGCGCGGGCTGGGCCAAGGGCATCCGCAACGGCGCCCTGCCCATCACCTATGACGGGCTGCGTATCAACCTGCCCATGCCGCCCCTCGCCGCCGCGATCCTCGCCCGCATCGACGGCAAGGCCAGCCTCGCCGAGATCGCCCGCGCGGTGGAGGCCGGCGGCGCGAACCCCACCGCCGTGGCGCGGGACATGGCGGCCCTCCGCGCGGCCATGGAACCCACCAACCGCCTCCTCCTCTCCGCCCCACCCGCCGCCTGAACGGCCGCATGACCGCCGCCATCGTCATCTTCGGCGCCGCCGTCCGCCCGGACGCCCGGCCGAGCGAAACCATGCGCCGCCGCGTCACCGCCGCCGTCGAACTCGGGGAAATCCTGGGGAACGACCCGCTCTTCGTCCCCACCGGCGGCCAGGGCCGCCACGGCCCGGCCGAGTCGGCCGTCATGGCGAAGCTCCTGCGGGACTGGGGAATCGACCCCGCCCGCATCCTGGAGGAACCCACGGGCACCGATACCCTCTCCTCCGCACGGGCCGTCGCCGCCCTCCTGCGCGGAAGAGCGGACACGGCCCACCCGGTCTCATCCGGCTACCACCTGCCGCGCTGCGCCCTGCTGCTCCGCCTTTGCGGCCTGAAAACCGGCCGCGGCCGCGCGGCGCGCCCCGGCCCCGGATTCTCGGAATGGCGCTGGCGCCTGCGGGAACTCCCCGCCCTGCCCTACGACGCCGCCCTGGCGGTCTGGCACCGCACGAAAGGCTGAGGGCAAAAGGCGGAAAACACGAGGGCTCCGCCCTCGCCCGCCAAGGGCCTGAGGCCCTTGGAACCCCATCGGACTGCCGTGGATACCCCGGATCGGCAGGGTCTCCGGGGGAATGATCCCGACTGTGCGGTCGCCTCGGTTCGATGACCCGAGGCGCACCGTCAGCCGACTGACGACAAACTCGAAGAAAAAGAACGTGAGGAGCCCGGGGAGAGGAGGAATCCCTTCTTCCCCTCCCCGGGCTCAACCCACCAGCCGGAAAGCCTCAGCTCTCCTCGTCGTCCGCGGTCTCGACGCCGATCTCCTCGCCGAGGTCCTCGTCCTCGTCCAGGTCGTCGGCATCCTCCGCCACATCCGCGTCGGCGTCCTCCACCTCCACGTCATCCACATCCGCGCCCTCCACGGCCGCGGGGCGCTTGCGCACCTTCTCCTCCGGCAGCGGGGCCGCCGCGCGGCGCGGGCGCGGCTGCTCCGCCGGCTGCTCGGTCCCGCATTTCGGGCACACGGCCGGGGACTTGGTCAGGTCATAGAAGCGGGCACCGCAGGCGACGCAGGTCCGCTTGAGGCCGAGTTCGGCAAGGGCCATCAGGGAAGCCTCGGATGGGTCCGGGCGGGCCGCGGACCGGGGTGTGCGAAAGGGCGGCGCCGATTGCCATGCGTGCCCGGGCGTGTCAAACGCGGGACCGGTTTTTTCCAGCGCAAGTGCCGTCGATGCCCCATCTTTCCGAGCACCCGGCCCCCATGCGCGCCTCGGCCGCCCAGGGGAGCCTCCAGGGCCGCCTCACCGTCCCCGGCGACAAGTCCGTCTCGCACCGGGCCCTCATGTTCGGCGCCCTGGCCGTCGGCACCACCGAGATCACGGGGCTGCTGGAAGGCGAGGACGTCCTCCGCACCTCCGCCGCCATGCGCGCCCTTGGCGCCGAGGTGGAGCGCCTGGCCGAAGGCCACTGGCGCGTCGCCGGCCGCGGCGTGGGCGGGCTGGTCGAACCGGCTGATGTGCTGGACATGGGCAATTCCGGCACCGCCGCCCGCCTCATCTGCGGCCTCCTCGCCGGCCATCCCCTCTTCGCCGTCCTCACCGGAGACGCCTCCCTCCGCAAGCGCCCCATGCGCCGCGTGACGGATCCGCTCTCGGCCTCCGGCGCCCGCTTCTCCGGCCGCGCCGGCGGCCGCCTGCCCCTGGCGGTGGAAGGCGCGGCCGACCCCATGCCGCTCGACTACCGCGTGCCCGTCCCCTCCGCCCAGGTGAAGTCCGCCGTGCTGCTGGCCGGCCTCTGCGCCCGCGGCACCACCCGCGTCGAGGAGCGGGAAGCCACCCGCGACCACACCGAGAACATGCTCCGCCACTTCGGCGCCACCGTCCGGGTGGCCGCCGAAGGCCATGGCCGCATCATCGAGCTGGATGGCCAGCCGGAGCTGCGCGCCGCCCCCGTGGTGGTCCCCGCCGACCCCTCCTCCGCCGCCTTCCCCCTCGTCGCCGCCCTGCTCGTCCCGGGCTCCGAGGTCACGGTCCAGGGCGTCGGCCTCAACCCGCTCCGCACCGGCCTCTTCACCACGCTCCGCGAAATGGGCGCCCACCTCTCCGTCTCGAACGAGCGGGTGGAGGGCGGCGAGCCCGTGGGCGACCTCACCGCCCGCTTCTCCGAGCTGCGCGCCGTGGACGTCCCGCCCGAGCGCGCGCCCTCGATGATCGACGAGTACCCCGTCCTCGCCGTCGCCGCCGCCTTCGCCCGCGGCACCAGCCGCTTCCGCGGCCTGGCCGAGCTGCGCGTGAAGGAAAGCGACCGCCTCGCCGCCACCCTCGCCCTGCTGGCCGCCAACGGCGTCCCCGCCACGGTCGAGGGCGACGACCTCATCATCGCGCGCGATGGCCGCCCCGCCGCCGGCGGCGGGCTCGTCGAAACCCATATGGACCACCGCATCGCCATGTCCGCCCTCGTCATGGGCCTGGCCAGCACGGCACCGGTCACGGTGGACGACACCGGCTTCATCGACACCTCCTTCCCCGGCTTCACCGCCATGATGAACGGAATCGCCGGCCAGCCCGCGATCACCCCCGCAGAGGAGCTGGCATGAGCGCCACATCCCCGGGCGCCGCCCCCCCGGAAGCCCTGACCGCCCCCGTCGTCATCGCGGTGGACGGCCCCGCCGCCGCCGGAAAGGGCACCCTCGCCCGCCGCCTCGCGGCCGAGCTCGGCCTGCCCTATCTCGACACCGGCCTGCTCTACCGCGCCACCGCGCGCCGCGTGCTCCTCGCCGGCGGCCTGCCCACCGACACCGCCGCCGCCGAGGCCGCCGCCCGCACCCTGGAAGCCGCCGACCTCCAGCGCCCGGACCTCCGCGGCCCCGATGTGGACCAGGGCGCCAGCCAGGTGGCCGCCCAGCCCCCCGTCCGCGCCGCCCTGCTGGACTTCCAGCGCAGCTTCGCCGCCCGCCACGGTGGCGTCATGGACGGCCGCGACATCGGCACGGTCGTCTGCCCCGACGCCCGGGTGAAGCTCTTCGTCACTGCCTCCCCCGAAGCCCGCGCCCGCCGCCGCTGGCTGGAACGCCAGGCCCGCGGCGAATCCATCCCGCTCGAGGAAGTCGCCCAGGAAATGGCCGTCCGCGACGCCCGCGACGCCGCCCGCGACGTGGCCCCCATGAAGCCCGCCGAGGACGCCATCCTCCTCGACACCACGGAACTCGACGCCGAGGCCGCCTTCCGCGAGGCCTGGCAACTCATCCAGGCCCGCCTCGACGTCTGACCGGCGCCCCGCCGCATTCCTCTTGCCCCGCCCCGCGCCTATGCTGCGGGGCGATGCCGCCCTCCGAAGTCCTGGCCCCCGGGGGTCCGCCCGCGCAGCCCGCGGGTCCGCCCGCCCAGAACGAACCCCGCCTGCGCGACCCCGAGCAGACCCGCCGCGAGATCCTCGAGGCCGCCACCGCCGCCTTCGCCGAAAAAGGCCTCTCCGGCGCGCGGGTTGACGAGATCGCGGCCCGCACCCGCACGACCAAGCGGATGATCTACTACTACTTCGGCTCCAAGGAGGGCCTCTACGCCGCCGTCATCGAACGCGCCTACGGCGCCATCCGGGACGCCGAGCGCGAGCTGAACCTCGATTCCCTCCCCCCCGCCGAAGCCATGCGCCGCCTGGTGGAAAGCACCTTCGACTACCACCACACCCACCCCAGCTTCGTCCGCCTCGTCTCCGTCGAGAACATCGAGGAAGGCCGCCACGTCCGCACCAGCGCCGCCATCGCCCGCCGCAACGCCGAGGTGATCCAGACCATGCAACGCCTGCTGGACCGCGGCGCGGCCGAAGGCCAGTTCCGCCCCGGCGTGGACCCGCTGGACCTGCACATCCTCATCAACGGCGCCAGCTTCCACCGGGTCAGCAACCGCCACACCCTCTCCGCCATCTTCGGCCGAGACCTGCGCGACCCCAACGTGGCCCGCGCCCAACGCGACATGCTGGTCGAAGCCGTCCTCGCCTTTCTTCGGGCGCGCTGAGCCGGGGCTGTTCGGTCTGTCCCGGGGAGAGGAAGAAGGAATTCTTCCTCTCCCCGGACCCCTCACCTTCTTCTTTTTCTGGAAGTTTGGAATCGCTCGGCTGACGGTGCGCCTGAGGTCGATGACCTCAGGCGACTGCAACGGCAGAACGGCACCTAGCAACCCGAGACCCCTTCAATCCGGGGCATCCACGGCAGTCAGACGGGGTTCCAAGGGCCTCAGGCCCTTGGCGGGTGGAGGGCGGAGCCCTCCGTCACGAGGATCAACCCGCCCGCACAGCCTCTTCCCCCAGCGCCGCGAAATGCGCCTCCATCCGCCCCGCATCCGGCTCCAGCCCCGTGAACAGGCGGAAGGCGTGCACCGCCTGGAACACCGCCATTCCGCCGCCATGGGCGGTGCGGCAGCCGAGCGCCCGCGCGGCGCGGAGCAGCGGCGTTTCCAGCGGGAAGTAGACGATCTCCGAAACCCAGAGCCGGGGGTGCAGAAGGTCTGCTGGCAGGGGCAGGCCCGGATGAGCCGCGGTGCCGGTCGGCGTCGCGTGCACCAGCCCGTCCGCCGCCGCCACGGCCGCCGCCAGGTCTTCCCCGGCCTCCGCGCGCCCGGCCCCGTGGCGCCCGCACAGTGTCTCGGCCAGCGCCGCCGCCCGCGCCGGGTCCTGGTCGAACAGCGTCAGCCGCCCCGTGCCCATGGCCAGCATCGCCTCCGCCACGGCGGAGCCCGCCCCGCCGGCCCCCAGCTGCACCACCCGGCCCAGCGGCACCTCCGGCAATTGCCGCCGGAACCCCTCCGCGTAGCCCGAGCAGTCGGTGTTGTGCCCGACCCGCTTGCCGCCGCGGAGAACCACCGTGTTCACCGCCCCGAGCGCCCGCGCCTCGTCGGAAAGCGCATCCAGCAGCGAGATCACCGCCTGCTTGCAGGGATAGGTGATGTTCAGCCCATCGAACCCCATCCGCTCCGCGGCCTGCAGCAGCTCCGGCAGCGCCTCCGTCCCCAGCCCCAGCCGCGTCAGGTCGACCAGCCGGTACACCCCGCGCAGCCCCAGCGCCTCCGCCTCAGCCTCATGCAGCGCCGGCGTGCGCGACAGCCCGATCCCCGCCCCGATCAGTCCCAGCAGCACGGAGCGCCCGCCCGTATGCGGCGCGGAGGCGGGATTCGGCGCCAGAAGAGCGGGCATGGCGGAAGGCATGACGGACCTCTCTTTTCCCCTTGAGAAGTGAATGTACCGGTTAGTACATTCCCCTTCAACGCGCTCCCGAAGGAGCCGGTCCAGGAGGAACACCCCATGCCCATCAGCCGCCGCACCCTCGGCCTGGGAATCACGGCGCTCGCCACCGCCCGCGCCCTGCCGGCCGCCGCCCAGGCCGACTATCCCAGCCGCCCGGTCACCCTCGTCGTCTCCTGGGCCCCCGGCGGCTCCACCGATTTCGTCGGCCGCCTCCTGGCCCAGGGCATGAGCCGCTCCCTCGGCCAGCAGGTGGTGGTGGAGAACCGCGCCGGCGCCTCCGGCACCATCGGCCACGCCTCCGTCGCCCGCGCCCGGCCGGATGGCTACACCATCCTCCTCGGCGTGAACTCCACCTACGCCATGGCCACCCACCTCTTCCCCAACAAGGGCTATGACGACGCCCGCTCCTTCGCGCCCATCGGCCGGGTGGCGGAAACCCCCATCTTCCTCTGCACCACCCCCGCCACCGGGGCGACGACGGTCGCTGAGCTGATTGCCCTCGCCAAGCGCCAGCCGGGCAAGATGTCCTACGCCTCCTCCGGCGCCGGCTCCTCCGCCCATCTCGCCACCGAGCTCTTCCTCAAGATGGCCGATATCGACGTGCTGAACGTCACCTATCGCGGCGGCGCCCCCGCCGTGCAGGCCCTGCTGGCCGGCGAGGTGCAGATGGCCTTCGTCGACGCCGTCACCGCCCTCCCCCTCATCCAGGCGAAGAGCGTCGTGCCGCTGGGCGTCTCCAGCCTCCAGCGCTCCCCCCTCGCCCCGGATGTCCCCACCATCGCCGAAGCCGGCCTCGCCGGCTTCGAATGCTCCTCCCAGTTCGCCCTCCTGGCCCCGGCCGGCACGCCGGAGCCGGTCATCCGCAAGCTGAACGAAGCCATGCTGGCCACGCTGAAGGATCCCGAGGTCCTCGGCCGCCTCCAGGGCGCCGCCAACGCCGCCACCCCCGGCAGCCCCGCCGAGTTCCCCGCCTACCTCCAGGCCGAAAGCGCCAAATGGGGCGAGGTGATCCGCACCCGCGGCATCACCGGCGAATAGCCGCCCCCGCCGGGGAGCCCCGGGCTCCCCGGCCCCTCCGCGGGCATAACCCCATGGCGCGCGCAGGAGCACCCTGCGGGCGCCATGAGTCGCCACGCTTGCATTTCACCCCCGCCAGGGCGTAAACGCACCCTCGCAGCCGAAGGCCCGAAGCCTCAGGCTGCGCACTCGTATGTGGGTGCATCCCCCCATCGGCCCGGCACCGCCGGGCAAGACGTGCCATCCCGGCCAGCCTTGTGAAGGGCAGCCAGAACCGGATGGGGCGCAGACCTCGGCCAGCGCCTCTCGCGCCAGCCACTCAGGAATAGACCGCTACATGGCTTCTGCCACCACCCTCGACCGGCCGGGCGCCGGCGGCGAGGACTTCGCCTCCCTTCTCGACGCCACGCTGGGCGCCGACACCGGCTTCGCCGGCTCCGTCGTCACGGGCAAGGTGATCCGCATCGATGACGACGTCGCCGTCGTCGACGTCGGCCTCAAGAGCGAGGGGCGCGTGCCCCTGCGCGAGTTCGCTCCCCAGGGCCAGAAGCCCGAGGTGAAGCCGGGCGACCTGATCGAGCTCTTCGTCGAGCGCTACGAGGACCGGGACGGCACCATCGTGCTCTCGCGCGAGAAGGCGCGGCGCGAGGAAGCCTGGACCAACCTCGAGAAGCAGTTCCAGGCCGGCGTGCGCGTCAACGGCGTGATCTTCGGCCGCGTGAAGGGTGGCTTCACCGTCGACCTCGGCGGCGCGGTGGCCTTCCTCCCCGGCAGCCAGGTGGACATCCGCCCCGTGCGCGACGTCGGGCCGCTGATGGGCTCCCCGCAGCCCTTCCAGATCCTCAAGATGGACCGCGCCCGCGGCAACATCGTCGTCTCCCGCCGCGCGGTCCTCGAAGAGACCCGCGCCGAGCAGCGCTCGGAGCTGATCCAGGGCCTCAAGGAAGGCATGGTGCTCGACGGCGTGGTCAAGAACATCACCGACTACGGCGCCTTCGTGGACCTGGGCGGAGTCGATGGCCTGCTGCACGTCACCGACATCGCCTGGCGCCGCATCAACCACCCGAGCGAGGCCCTGACCATCGGCCAGCCCGTGAAGGTGCAGGTCATCCGCTTCAACCCGGAAACCCAGCGCATCAGCCTCGGCATGAAGCAGCTGATGGCCGATCCGTGGGAGGGCGTGGCCGCCAAGTACCCGGTGAACGGCAAGTTCTCGGGCCGCGTGACGAACATCACCGACTACGGCGCCTTCGTGGAGCTGGAGCCGGGCGTCGAAGGCCTGGTGCACGTCTCCGAGATGTCCTGGACGAAGAAGAACGTCCACCCGGGCAAGATCGTCGCCACCTCCCAGGAGGTCGAGGTGATGATCCTGGACGTGGACGAGCCGAAGCGCCGCATCTCGCTCGGCCTGAAGCAGGCCCAGGGCAACCCCTGGGAGGTGTTCATGGACGCCAACCCGCCGGGCACCATCGTCGAGGGCGAGATCCGCAACATCACCGAGTTCGGGCTCTTCGTCGGCCTGGCCCCGGAGATCGACGGCATGGTCCACATGTCCGACCTGTCGTGGGACCTGTCGCCGGAACAGGCGATGGCGAACTACAACAAGGGCGACATGGTCAAGGCCAAGGTGCTCGACGTCGATATCGAGAAGGAGCGCATCTCCCTCGGCATCAAGCAGCTCGAGGCCGACCCGGCCGCCGAGGTGCTGGACAAGGTCCGCAAGGGCGATGTCGTCACCTGCATCGTCACCAAGGTCGAGAGCAACGGCATCGAGGTGAAGGTGGACGAGGTCCTCACCGGCTTCATCCGCCGCGCCGAGCTCGCGCGTGACCGCAACGACCAGCGTCCGGACAAGTTCGCGATCGGCGAGAAGGTCGATGCGAAGGTGACGGCCGTCGACCGCGCCGCCCGCCGCCTGGCCCTGACCATCAAGGGCAAGGAGATCGAGGAGGAGCGCGAGGCGGTGAAGGAGTTCGGCACCTCCGACAGCGGCGCCTCGCTCGGCGACATCCTCGGCGCGGCCATCCGCCGCCGGAACCTCTCCAGCGACGAGTGATCCTCGCCACGAGGAAACGAAGCAGGGCCGCTCCGCAAGGAGCGGCCCTTTTTCTTGGGAACCCCCGCCGATGAAGTGCCTCGCCCTCCTCGCCTTCATCCTCCTGGCCGCCTCCCCGGCCGCCAGCGCCCAAACCCCGCCCCAAGCCGCGCCCCAGCCTCTGTCCGTCACGCCGGACCGCATCGGCCCGCCCGGCAGCGGCGCCATGGCCGAGCTGCACTTGCCCCCCGGCCCCGGCCCCTTCCCCGCCGTGGTGCTCCTCCATGGCTGCTCCGGCATCACGCCCAACATGGCCCGCTGGGCCGCCCGCCTGGTCGAATGGGGCCAGGCCGCCCTCGTGCTGGACAGCTTCGGCCCCCGCGGCGTGGAGAATGTCTGCCACCAGGCCGCCCGCGTCCCGCCCGCCCTCCGCGCCGCCGACGCCCTGGCCGCCGCCGCCGCCCTGCGCGCCCGGCTGGAGATCGACCCCGGCCGCATCGCCCTCATCGGCTTCTCCCACGGCGGCAGCAGCGCGCTGGCCGCCGCCTCGCGCGGCATCGTGCACCGCGCCGGCGCCACCCCCTTCACCGCAGTCGTCGCCTTCTACCCCTGGTGCCCCGGCGCGGCCGTCCCCCTCGCCAGCCCCGTCCTCACCCTCATCGGCGACGCCGATGACTGGACCCCCGCCAGCCGCTGCGAAGCCCTGCGCGCCGCCTGGCGCCCCGCCTTCGGCCGCTGGTCCCTGCAGCTCTACCCCGGCGCCACCCATGCCTTCGACGCGCCGGGCCGCGAGCGCCTCTATTTCGGCCACCGCCTCCGCCACGACCCCGCGGCCACCGCCGACGCCGCCGCCCGCCTCCGCCGCTTCATCGAATCCCCGGCTCAACCCCCGGGCGGCGGCTGAACCCGGCTCGACAGCCCCGCGCCCCAGGGCCTCTTATGGCGCCCATGCCCCGCCCGCCCCGCATCGCCATCCTCGGCCTTCACCTGGAGGTGAACGCCTTCTCCCCGGCGACCACCCGCCAGGACTTCGAACAGCTCTCCTGGGCCGAAGGCGAGGCCATCACCGCCGGCTCCCGCACCCCGGTCTCCGCCCTGCCCGCCGAATTCCCCGGCTTCTACGCGCGCATGGACGAAACCGGCCCCTGGGAACCCGTCCCCCTCATCGTCATCGCCGCCCCGCCCGGCGGCACCATGGAACCCGGCCTCTTCCCCGAATTCCTCGCCACCGCCCGCCGCCGCCTCGAAGCCGCCGGCCCGGTCGATGCCGTCTATGTCGGCTCCCACGGCGCCAGCCGCTCGGCGGAGGAGGCGGACACCGACGGCGCCGTCCTCGCCATGCTGCGCGAGGTGCTCGGCCCGGATGTCCCGGTCGTCGGCACGCTCGACCTCCACTGCAACGTCTCGGACCGCCAGGCCGCCCTGGCCGACCTCCTCATCGCCTACCGGACCAACCCCCATGTGGACATGCGCGAACGCGCGATGGACGCCGCCGACGCCATCCGCGCCCGCCTCGCCGGCAGCCCCCGCCCGGAAACCCACTTCATCCGCCTGCCCATGGTCGCCCCCAGCGTCACCCTGCTCAGCAGCGGCGACCTCCCCTATGCCGAAGCCATGCGCGAGGCCGCCCGCCTCCGCGCCGCAGACCCCGACCTGCTCGAAATCTCCGTCACCGGCGGCTTCGTCTATTCCGACATCCCGAAATGCGGCCTCTGCGTCTGGGCCAGCGCCCGCGCCGGCCAGGGGGAAAAGGCCCGCGCCGCCGCCCAGGCCATCGCCGCCCGCCTCTGGGCCGAGCGCGCCCGCTTCCACCGCCCCCTCACCCCGCTGGAGGAAGCGGTCGCCGAAGCCGCCGCCACCGGGACCGACCCCGCCCGCCCCCGCCTCATCCTGGCCGATGTCGCCGACAATCCCGGCGGCGGCGGCGGCGGCAACACCTCCGCCCTCCTCGCCGCCCTCCACGCGGCCGGCGCGCGCGGCGTCGTCCTCGGCGTCTTCGTGGACCCGGCCCTGGCCGCCGAATGCCACGCCGCCGGCGAAGGCGCGCGCATCCAGGCGGTCTTCAACCGCAGCCCCGCCCCCTTCGCCGAGACCTTCGCCGCCCCCGCCACCATCCGCCGCCTCTCCGACGGCCACGGCACCGGCCGCCGCGGCACCATGGCCGGCCGCGCCTTCCAACTCGGCCCCGCCGCCCTGCTGGAACTCGAAGGCAGCGGCCTCCGCGTGGTGCTCGGCTCCCTGCGCCGCCAGTTCCTCGAACCCGCCATGGCCGAAATCATGGGCGTGGACCTCGAAGCCGCGCGCACCATCGTCGTGAAGTCCCGCGGCCACTTCCGCGCGGGCTTCGACCAGCTCGCCACCCCCGACCGCATCCTGGAGGTGGACGGCCCCGGCCTCGTCAGCCCCGTCCTCTCCCGCTTCGCCTTCACCGGCCTGCCCCGGCCCCTCTACCCGCTCGACCCCGCGACGGAATGGGCGGGCTGAAACAGCCAGGAGAGGGCTCCGCCCTCACCCGCCAAGGGCCTGAGGCCCTTGGAACCCCATCGGACTGCCGTGGATACCGTTGATCGGCGGGGTCTCTGGGCCGCGGGCGCTATTCCTGCACCTGCAGTCGCCTCGGGTCGCTGACCCGAGGCGCACCGTCAGCCCCGCGATTCCAGACTTGAAAGAGAAGATGATGGGTCGAAGGCACTGCCTTCGACGGGTCCGGGGAGAGGAAGAATTCCTTCTTCCTCTCCCGGGGACCGACCACCAGCCCAGAACAAGCCGGCAGCCAAACGCTACAGCAGCGCTTCCTTCGTCGCGTTCACCCGCTTGTCCTCGCGCAAAGCGCGCTTCTGCCGGCGAAGCTGCTTCGCCACGCGCTCCAGCGCGGTGGAGAAAGCGGTGTAGGCATTGTTCGAATGCTCGCCATGCCCGTCGAAGAACAGCCCGCGCGCGGCATGGACGCGCACGTTGCACCCGAAGCCCGCACCCTTTCCACCCGGCGAGAAGGTGACGGTGATGTCCTCCGCGCCATTGAAATACTTGGCCGAAAGGCGGCGCGCCTGTTCCGTCACATGGGTCCGCAGCGCGTCCCCCACATCGGTCTGATGGCCTGATACGATGATCCGGCCCTCATCCTCGCCATCCCGGATTTCCGGAGCTGCCACGGTTCTTTCCCTCCACGATTGGTCAGGTGGAGAGAGAACAACGCATCGCCGCGCGTCGCGTTGACCGGCATCAAAGCGGGCCGCGTCTCTTGTGCATCCTCAGCCCCGCCCGGCCCGCCGCTCAGCCCCGTCATCCCCGCCCACCCAGCTGGCATGGCTGCCGCCGAGCAGGATCCCGAGCACCCCGCCCCGTTCGAGCAGCGCGCCCAGGGCCGGGGTGAGGTCGGCCTCCCCCGTGGTCCAGCGCCGCAGCACCCCATCCCGCCGCTCCGGGTGGGAAAGCCCCTCCTCCAGCCCGGGATGGTCGAGCGGAACGGAAACCGTCCTCCCATCGAAAGGCGTGAAATCCATCGCCCGGAGCTGCACCCCCAGCCATCGCCCGTCGGTGCTGCCCGGCACGGTCCCGCAAGGCCTTCCGGCCCGCGAGACCAGGCGCAGCGCCCCCGTGCCGGCCGGCACCGGAAAGCGCCAGGCCCCATCTTCCGCCTCGCCCGCGATCCACCGCCCATCCGCCAGCAGGTGCGGCGCGGCCTCCCGCGTGCGGGTCCAGCCCAGCGCCTCGGCCCGTTCCATCAACCGCGCCATGATCGCCAGCAGCGCCGGATTCCCCTCCGCCCCCGGCCGCAGGAAGGGCGCGCAGGGCACATAGGCCGGAATGGCGGGCGCGGCGCCCGTGCGCAGCGCCACCACCGCCGCGCTCCGGGCATTGTCGAAGCTCGCCCGCCCGTCCTCGTTCAGATAGCTCTCGGCCAGCGCCCCCTCGGCCAGCACCACGTCATGGCAACCGAGGTCGAGATGCAGGTAGGTCACCGCATCCCACGCCTCCTGCACCACGGTCGCCCCGTTCACCAGCGTCTTGGCATGCACCAGCGCGCCATCCAGCAGCAGCCCGTGCTCGGGGCTGACGAGAAGATCGCGATGCGGCACCCCCTCCGCCAGCGCACCGGCCCGGATCCGCACCGGCCGCACCCGCTGCGGCTCGGCATGCGCCGCGATATCCACCCGCCGCCGCCCCACCCAGCGGAGCGGCTTGAGCACCGGCCCCCGCCCCGAGAAGGTCACCACCCCCTCCCCGGCCGAAAGCGCCTCGACCGCCACCTCGCCCCGCGCCGTCAGCACCCGCGTGCCCGCCACGTAGCAGGTCACGTTGATCGCCGTGTCCCCGACCAGGTCATACCCGTTCGCCCCCGTCACGGGGTCCACCCGCTCCAGCGCCACCTGGGTCCCGACCACATAGGGAATGTCCGACAGGAGGATGTAGCTCCCGCCCTCGACCCCGAAGACAATGGCCGAGCTGTCGCCCGCCAGGGTGCCGGCATAGGGAACCAGCGCGCCGCCCACCACGTCGCCGGAAAGCTGGGCAAGGTCCATGGGGCGGTCCCCCAGCACCGAGAGGTCGTCGAGCGGGTCGTCCACCAGCTCGCCCTCCTCGTCCGCCGCGAAGGGCGCATCCGAAACCCCGATGCTGTACGGCCCCGCCGGCCCATCCGCCGCCACGAGGAACCGTCCGTCCTCCTGAATCTCAAGGCTGTAGAAAAAGGTGGCGGTGGTCGGCACGGCATGTCCCCGCACGCCACCCCGCGGCCCGGCCCAAAGGCGCGCGCCACATGCAGGAGGGCCCGCGTTCCCCTTCAGGCCCCGGCCCCGCGGCCCCGCCCATCGACACCGAGCCTAGCCGTGCGGCGCTGTGAAAGCCCGTGCTTTCCGCTGGCGGTCTGTCCCGGGGAGAGGAAGAAGGAATTCTTCCTCTCCCCGGACCCGTCGAAGGCAGTGCCTTCGACCCATCATCTTTGTCTTCGAGTTGGAGTCATTCAGCTGACGGTGCGCCTTGGGTCATCGACCGGAGGCGACTGCAATGGCAGAATCAACATCTAACGAGAGACCCCTTCGATCCGGGGTATCCACGGCAGTCAGACGGGGTTCCAAGGGCCTCAGGCCCTTGGCGGGGGGAGGGCGGAGCCCTCCTCACACCACCGCCAGCACCGCCCCCCCGGCCGCCGAAAGCGCCACCACCCCCCAGGACGGCACCCGCGCCCAGACCAGCAGCACGAATCCCACCGCCGCCAGCGCCACATCCTCCCAGCCCAGCACCGCCCCCTGCCAGACCGGCCCGGCCAGCGCCGCCGCCAGCAACCCCACCACCGCCGCATTCGCCCCGCGCAGGGCCGCCCGCGCCCCTGGCCGCGCCCGCAGCCCGGCCCAGAAGGGCAACGCCCCCACGACCAGCAGCAGCCCGGGCAGGAACACCGCCACCAGCCCGAGCGCCGCACCGCCCCAGCCGCCGATCAGCGCGCCCAGATAGGCCGCGAAGGTGAAGAGCGGCCCTGGCACGGCCTGTGCCGCCCCATAGCCCGCCAGGAAATCCTCCTGCCGCACCCAGCCCGGGCGCACCACCTCCGCTTCCAGCAGCGGCAGCACCACATGCCCCCCGCCAAACACCAGCGCCCCCGCCCGGTAGAAGGAATCGAACACCGCCAGCCCCGAGGAAGCCTGGGCCAGCAGCGGCAGGCCCAGCAGCAGCACGCCGAACGCCACCAGCGCCGCCACCCCGGCCCGGCGCGACACCCCGAACCCCTCCGCGCCCGAACCCGGCGCCTCCGCCCCGCCCCGGCACAGCACCAGCCCCGCCAGCGCCCCCAGCGCGATCGCCCCCACCTGCCCGAAGGCCCCGGCCACGAGAAAGGCCAGCACCCCCGCCGCCACCGCGATCCCGGCGCGCGGCAGGTCTGGGCAAAGGCTCCGCGCCATCCCCCACACCGCCTGCGCGACGATCGCCACCGCCACCACCTTCAGCCCATGCAGCGCTCCGGCCCCCAACGGCCCCTGCACGGTCCCCAGCCCCATGGCGAACAGCGCGAGGATGATCGCCGAGGGCAGGGTGAACGCCGCCCAGGCCGCCAGCCCACCCAGCGCCCCGCCCCGCAACAGCCCCATGGCGAAGCCCACCTGGCTGCTCGCCGGCCCCGGCAGGAACTGGCAGAGCGCCACCAGGTCGGCATACCCCGCCTCCCCGATCCAGCGCCGCCGCACCACCAGCTCCTCCCGGAAATAGCCGAGATGCGCCACCGGCCCCCCGAAGGAGGTCAGCCCCAGCTTCAGGAAGGTCCCGAACACCTCCCCCGCCCGCCCCTGCCCCACCCGCAACCCCCTCCGAAACGCCCCCCATCACACCCCACCCGCCGCGCCCGGTGAAGGCACGCCCCGATGACACCGCCAGATCGCACCCAAACCGCGCGCCGAAAGACAACACGGAACGAAGACAATGGCCCGCCATGCGCCCATGGCGGTTGAAGCAGGGGGCGCAGGAGGACTATCTGCGGGGCCATGATCCGCAAGACCTTCGCCGCCCAGGGCCTCGTCCTCGCGGCCCTGTCCCTCCTCGCCGCCAGCCCGGCCCCCGCCCAGCAGCGCAACGCCGCCCAAGGGAACGCCCAGGGGAATGCCCCGGGGAACGGCCCCCAGCGCCTCGGCACCTTCGGGGAATGGACCGCCGCCACCCACCAGGAAGGCAACGCGAAGGTCTGCTACGCCTTCACCCGCATGGAAGGCCGCCAGAACGCCCTCCTCACCGTCACTCATCGCCCCCAGGGCCGGGACCAGGTGGCGCTCCGCATCGGCCGCGCCTTCCCCCGCAACGCCGAGGTGAAGGTCGACGTCGGCAGCAACGACCTCGACTTCTACACCGCCGGCGACAACGCCTTCGCGCGCGACGGCCGCGCCACCGTCGCCGCCTTCCGCGCCGGCCGCGAAGCCGTCGCCAAATCCCCCGCCCCCAACAACCGCAGCACCACCGAGACCTTCTCCCTCACCGGCTTCACCGCCGCCTACGAGGCCATCTCGCGCGAGTGCCCCGCCCGCTGAATGGCCCCATGAACGCCCAGACCCCCGCCATCCCGGTCGCGCCCCCCACCGCCTCCCTCACCGAGGCCGAGCGCACCCGCATCCTCGCCAAATCCGCCCTCTTCGCCCCCCCGGCGCAGGTGGACGAGCACGGCCGCCGCGAACTCGTCGGCCTCTCGCGTGAGGAACTGACCCAGGCGGTGGTCGAGTTCGGCGAAAAGCCCTTCCGCGCCAAGCAGATCTGGCACTGGATCTACTTCCAGGGCGCCCGCGACTTCGCCCAGATGTCCAGCATCGCCAAGCCGATGCAAGCCAAGCTGGCCGAACGCTTCACCATCGGCCGCCCCGGCGTCACCACCGAACAGACCAGCACCGACGGCACCCGCAAATGGCTCTTCCAGATGCGGGACAAGCAACAGGTCGAAACCGTCTACATCCCTGAGGAAGACCGCGGCGCCGTCTGCATCTCCACCCAGGTCGGCTGCACCCTCTCCTGCCGCTTCTGCCACACCGGCACCCAGAAGCTCGTCCGCAACCTCTCGGCCGGCGAAATCATCGGCCAGTTCATGGCGGCGCGGGACAGCTACGGCGAATGGCCCACCCCCCAGTCCGAAACGAGGATGCTCTCCAACATCGTCGTCATGGGCATGGGCGAACCCCTCTACAACTACGAGAACATCGCCACCGCCCTGAAGATCGCCATGGACAATGAGGGCATCGCCCTCTCCCGCCGGCGCATCACCCTCTCCACCTCCGGCGTCGTCCCCATGATGGACCGCGCGGGCGCGGAACTCGGCGTCAACCTCGCCGTCTCCCTCCACGCCGTCACCGACGAACTGCGGGACGAAATCGTCCCCCTCAACCGCAAATACCCCATCAAGGAACTGCTCGCGGCCTGCCACCGCTACCCCGGCGCCTCCAACGCACGCCGCATCACCTTCGAATACGTCATGCTCGACGGCATCAACGACTCCGAAGCCGAGGCCCGCGAACTCGTCCGCCTCCTCCACGGCCTCCCCGCCAAGGTGAACCTCATCCCCTTCAACCCCTGGCCCGGCTCCCCCTACGCCACCTCCAAGCGCGCCCAGATCGAACGCTTCGCCAACATCCTCAACGACGCCGGCTACTCCTCCCCCGTCCGCCGCCCCCGCGGAAAGGACATCATGGCGGCCTGCGGGCAGCTGAAGACGGAAAGCGAGCGCGCGAAGAAGGCAGCGGCAGCAGCATAAAGGCCGGGGGGAGGTATCCCCCCGGGCCCCTTTCTATTTTTGGGGAATGGCACGGGCCCGCTAAACCCGACCGGCGCACTCAACCACCACCAGCCCCGCACCGTTCCACCCCGGCAAATCACGGGCGCACAGGAATGGCCGAAACCCGCTTCGTCGCCCTCACCATCGTCGCGGTCGCCCTCCTCCTCGCCCTGGCCCGCCTGACGAAAATCCCCCCCTCTATCGCCTGGTTCGCCGGCGGCCTCGCCTCCATCCTCCTCCCCGGCCCCATCCCCGAAATCCGGGTGAACCCCCTCATCGTCCTCGGCCTCGTCCTCCCCCCACTCCTCTACGCGGCCATCACCAACCTCCCCCCCTCCCTCCTCGCCCGCACGGCCTGGCGCGGCGTCGCCATGGGCGCCGCCTGGACCCTCGCCCTCACCGCCGCCTGCGGCTACGCCGCCTACCTCCTCCTGAACCTCGACCCCATCGCCTGCATGGCCATCGGCGTCGCGGCCGCCGTCGCCGAACCCCGCGTCCTCACCGAATCCGGCCTCGCCGACCGCCTCCCCCCCGCCATCACCGAATCCCTCTCCGCCCAACTCGCCTCCGCCCCCCTCCTCGGCGTCTCCCTCTCCATCTGGACCGCAAAACAGGTCGGAAACCCCTTCCCCGGCCTCCTCCCCATCGCCCAAACCCTCGCCTACGACCTCACGGCGGGCTGCGCGGCCGGCATCGCCCTCGGCCTCGCCATGGCCGCCCTCCGCAAACGGCTGGACAACCCAGCCACCGAAACCGCCCTCTCCCTGGCCACCCCCTTCGCCGCCGCCGCCCTGGGCGAAGCCATCGGCGCCTCCCCCATCGCCCCCCTCATCGCCGCCGGCCTCACCCTCGTCGTCATCCGCCACCGGGAAGCCCTGAACACCGAAATCGCCTCCCCCGAATCCCGCCAGCTCACCTCAGACCTCTGGCGCAGCCTCGACACCCTCCTCACCGGAACCCTCTTCTTCCTCATGGGCCGCGCCATCCCCGAAGCCCTGGCCGGAACCCACGCCCTCCCCTGGCCCACCCTCGCCCTCACCGCCCTCGCACTGATGACCCTCTGCTGGGCCGTCCAGTTCGCCCTCTCCTGGCTCGCCCTCGCCCACCCCCGCTCGCCCCCCATCCCCCACGCGGAAGGCGGCTGCGTCCCCTCCTGGAAAGCCGCCTGCCTCCTCGCCGGCGGCTCCGGCCGCAACGTCGTCGCCCTCGCCATCGCCCTCGCCCTCCCCACCACCCTCCCCAACGGAGACCCCTTCTGGGCAAGGGATGCGGTGGTGGCCGTGGTGGCGCTGATGGTCGTGGCCTCGGCGGGGCTTCAGTGGGTGGGGGTGCCGGGGTTGGTGCGGTGGGTCAGGCCGGGCGCGGAAGATCGGGCCGGGTAGGGAATGCGGCCCGCGGGAGGCGCCGCCTCCCGCACCCTCCGCCGGGGACTTTTGGTCCCCGGACCCCTGTAAGGGCTGCCGCGCTGGGTCGGGACTAGGGATACAAGGTTTCTTCAGAATCGCACCTGAGGCAGTAGGGTAAGTTGAGTCAGGCATACAGATTCGGGGGACAACAGTGACCATACTCAAGTTGGCTGCGAAGCAGGACCATCTTGAGAAGATCGCTCGCGTTCGCGATCCAGTGAAGGCGGTCGCGGAGTTCATTTGGAACGCTCTTGATGGCGATGCCACCGAAGTACTTGTAGAATTTGACGTCAATGAGCTTGGAGGCACTCTCGCGGTAATTGTTCGGGATAATGGAACCGGGTTTTCCCAACAGGAAGCCGAGCGAGAGTTTCAGGGCCTAGGCAATTCTTGGAAGCTCCAAACGAACCGGACTCCCAAGTATAATAGAGTTGTTCACGGCAAAGAAGGAAAAGGACGCCTACGCTTTTTTTCTTTGGCCCATAAGGCAAAATGGGAGAGCGTCTGGGAGTTAAAAGGGGACTTTAAGAAAACTACCGTTCTAATGGACTCCAAGACGCTCGAGGAATGCGACGTCACAGAGGAGTCGACCGATGCCAAAGCTACGGGAACCAAAGTATTTTTGAGTCAATTGAAAGAGCCGTTCGACTATTTAACAACCAATGCTGCACACGCTGAAATTACCGCGATATTCGCCCCATATCTCCTCGAATACGACGCCGTCAGAGTACTTTACAATGGCAAACTCGTTGATCCAAAATCAGCAATAACGTTCCAGCGTAGTTTTCCTGTCCGCCTCATACATGCACCTGGAAGAATTATCGATGACCTAAAGCTTAGCGTGATCGAATGGAACGCCGCAGCGGAGCCTCTCGCTAATCGCCGCATTCAGCTTGGTCTAGAAGCTGGCGTTGTGCTCGGATCCCAACCAGCTGGCATAACAGCGCCTGACTTTCTGTTCACCGTGTATGCGTATTCCTCCTTTTTCAAGGAAGTTTTCGAAGGTAACTTGCTAGAGATTGATGATTTGACCGATCCGGATTTTAGATACGTACTGGAAGAAATTCGAGATGTAGTTGGGAGACATTTCCGAGAGAGAAAGCAAGAACTCACGAGTGAACTCATCGATCAACTTCGTAAGGATGGCGCCTACCCTTACGAAGGCGATCCTGGCTCTGAGGTAGAAAAGCGAGAACGTCAGGTCTTTGACATGGCGACACAAGCCCTGTCATCTTACTCTCGGCATTTCCGAAAAGCCGAGACGCAGCTTAAGCGCATGACTCTGGTTCTTCTTAAAGAGGCACTAAGGCACAACCCAGAGTCACTTTCACACATTCTTCAAGCAGTGGTAAACCTGCCGAAGAATAAACAGGATGATTTTTCGGACCTCCTAACGAAGACGGATCTTGGCTCGGTTATTGCCGCGTCCAGCTTTGTGGCCGAGCGGGTTCGTACTCTGACTTTACTGAGAAAGCTGGTTTTTGATCCGAAGCACAAGGCCATCACCCGCGAACGCGGTGAACTCGACATGCTAGTAAGGGATAATACATGGATCTTCGGCGAGAACTTTAATGTTTCGGTGCCTGAAGTGGGACTGACACGCGTTGTGGAACGCGTAGCTCAAGAGGTAAATGCCAAGAGTTCGAAGCGCTCAGTTCGGAAAATGGACGGAAGTATTGGTAGACTCGATTGTCTTTTAGGGCGCACCTTGCCGACCGGGCGTGAGGACCAGTTTGAGTTCTTGATCGTGGAGCTAAAGCGCCCCTCAATTAGCATCGGCACCAAAGAGATCGATCAGATTATGGAATACTGTCATGTATTAACGTCTCAAAGCGAGTTCGCTGGTCTATCAATAAATTGGACGTTCTTCCTTGTGACTGGCGAGATGAACGCTTTGGCCAAAATGCGGGCTCATCAACGCGACAGACCTGCCGGACTGCTTCATGAGGGCGAGAATGAGAAGATTTGGGTGAAGACTTGGGCTGAGGTTATACAACCCTGCGAGGCGCGCCTGAAGTTCGTGCAAGACCGATTACAGATCCGAGTATCACAGGAGGACCTTGATCGGACTATATCAGCGACCAGAGACAAGCTATTTCGAGCGAAAATTGGGCCTAATAGCTCGGGCGGGGAAAGTGAGCAGGGACAATAGTCAGCCGGAAAGACTGTTGACAAAAGGACTAAACTCCTATAGCTGATCAAGTCCAGTTGCAGCGGAGGCACCCCCACCCATGTCCCGCCTCACCCCACCCCGCCCCCACACACCCCTCACCGACCTCCAGTGGCACGCCCTCGCCCCCTATGTCCTCCCCCGCTCCCCCCAGGGCCGCCGCACGGCCGATCTCCGCGCCCGCATGAACGCCATCTTCCACCTCGCCCACACCCCGGGCGAACCCTGGAAGAACCTCCCCGCCCACTACGGCAACGCCCAATCCGTCGCCCGCTTCTTCCGCCGCCTCACCCATGCCGGCCTCTGGCACCGCCTGCTCGAAGCCCTGCCCGCCCTCGCCCCCACCCACCCCCTGCGCCAGCTCGAATACGCCATCTGCCGCGCCACCCGCCGCGCCGCCCGCATCGGCGGCATGCCCCTTCTCCTCCTCATCCGGAAGCTGGGCCTCCACACCGCCCTCAACGGCCCGCCCTGGCTCCTCCCCAACCCCCTTTTGTCCGAAATGCTGGCCCGCCTGCCCCCGCCCCGCCTCGCCCCCACCCGGGCGGCCATCGCGGCGGCCCGGCAGCACTTCAAAAGCCTCGCCTGGCTCGCCCGGGCCGCCCTCGGCCGCAAATCCATCCCCCGGGTCGTCCGCTATGGCTGGCCCTGATCCCCGGCGCGGTGCTTGCACCGTCGCCCGCTGCGGTGCCCGCACCGTCACCCGGCGCGGTGCCCCCGCCGCCACCCGGCGCACGGCCCGCACCATCGCCCGGCGCGGCACCCGCACCGCCGCCCGCCCCGCCACAGCCCGCGCCCTCGGCCCCCACGCGCCCGCCATCCCCGGCGCAGCGCACGGCCCCGCCGCCCCGGCGCCCGCCGGCCCGCGGCGCCCCGCGCCCGGCCGCGCTCACGCCTTGCGGCGGCGCCTTCGCTGCGGCACACCCGCCCCCCAGCGGAACGCGCCGGCGCTCCCGCCGGGGCCCGCCCACGCACGCCCCCGCGGCAACGCAGGCCCCCCGCACCGAATTCCCGGAAGGTTCCCGCGATGCGCGTGCCCATGAACAGCAAATCCGTTAAGAAGGTTGTCCTCGCCTATTCCGGCGGGCTCGACACCTCCGTCATCCTGAAATGGCTGCAAACCACCTACAATGCGGAAGTCGTCACCTTCACGGCCGATCTCGGCCAGGGTGAGGAACTCGGCCCCGCGAAGGAAAAGGCCCGCCTCCTCGGCATCAAGGAGGAGAACATCTTCATGGACGACCTGCGTGAGGAATTCACGCGGGACTTCGTCTTCCCGATGTTCCGCATGAACGCCCAGTATGAAGGCTGCTACCTCCTCGGCACCTCCATCGCCCGCCCCCTCATCGCCAAGCGCCAGATCGAGATCGCCGAAAAGGTCGGGGCAGACGCCGTCAGCCACGGCGCCACCGGCAAGGGCAACGACCAGGTCCGCTTCGAAATCGCCTACTACGCCCTCAAGCCGGACGTGAAGGTCATCGCCCCCTGGCGCGAATGGGACCTCACCTCCCGCACCCGCCTCATCCAGTTCGCGGAAGAGCACCAGATCCCCATCGCCAAGGACAAGCGCGGCGAAAGCCCCTTCTCCGTGGACGCCAACCTCCTCCACTCCAGCTCCGAAGGTAAGGTCCTCGAGGAGCCGTGGGACGAGCCCCCCGAGATCGTCTGGCAGCGCACCGTCTCCCCGGTCGACGCCCCGGACCGCGTGACCGAAATCACCATCGAGTTCGAGCGCGGCGACGCCGTCGGCATCAACGGCGAACGCCTCTCCCCCGCCGCCCTGCTGACCAAGCTGAACGCCCTCGGCAAGGAAAACGGCATCGGCCGGCTGGATCTGGTGGAGAACCGCTTCGTCGGCATGAAGTCCCGCGGCGCCTACGAAACCCCCGGCGGCACCATCCTCCACACCGCCCACCGCGCGATCGAGAGCATCACGCTGGACCGCGAGGCCGCCCACCTCAAGGACAGCCTGATGCCCCGCTACGCGGAGCTCATCTACAACGGCTTCTGGTTCTCCCCGGAACGCCGCATGCTCCAGGCCATGGCCGATGCCTCCCAGGCCAGCGTCACCGGTGAGGTCCGCCTCAAGCTCTACAAGGGCAACACCATCGTCACCGGCCGCCGCAGCCCCAACAGCCTGTACTCGATGAAGCACGTCACCTTCGAGGAAGACCAGGGCGCCTACGACCAGTTCGATGCCCAGGGCTTCATCAAGCTCAACGCGCTCCGCCTCCGCCTCGGCGCCATGGCCGGCCGCAAGGGCGGCGAACTGTGAGACCCCCCGGGGGGAGCACCAGCCTCCCCCCGGCCCACCGCGCGCCAGCGCAGTCCGAATCCCCCGGGCGGCCTGCGCCACCCCGGCGCTCCAGGCCAAGCCGATGACCGTCCCCGCCCCCCCGAACCACGCCCGGCGCTGGGACGACATCCTCCTCGCGGCCCTCCTGGTCGCCCTCGCCGCCACCCTCCTCCTCATCCGCCGCCAGGCGATGACCGGGGACGAGCCCCGCTACATCCTCTACGCCGCCTCCCTCCTGCGCCACGGCAGCTTCCAGATGCCCGCGGCCGAATGGTCGGCCCTCCACCAGCTCGCCAACGGCGTCCCCTCGGCAGACCTCCCCCGCGGCGCGGGCGGCGCGGTGGTGATGAACCCCGTCTACCTCCCCGCCCTGCTCTCGCCCCTCTCGCTCCTCTCCCCGCTGCACGCCCCCCGGCTCGTCACCCTCCTCGCCGGCCTCGCGGGGCTCTTCACCCTGCACCGCCTCTGCCGCCTCGCGGCCGGCCCGCGCCCCGCCCTCCTGGCCACCGCGCTGGCCGCCTTCTCCATCCCGCTCCTGCCCTATCTCCACCTCTTCTACATGGAGACCTTCGTCTTCGCCCTCGTCTGCCTGGGCTGGTGGCGGGTGCAGCGCGCCGGGGAAAACCTCCGGGCGGATCTCCTCACGGCGGCCATCCTCGCCGTCATCCCCATCGTCCACATGCGCGGCTCCGTCGTCGCCGCCGCCCTCTACGCCTTCCTCCTCTGGCCCGCCCTCCGCGCCTGGGATCTCCGGCGCAGCGCCCTGCTCGTCCTCTCCGGAATCCTGGGCCTCGCCCTGCTCGTCACCCTCAACCTCGCCGTCTACGGCGCGGTCACCGGCCCGGTGAACACCGCCCGCCCGCCCCTCCCCTGGGCCTGGACCGAGGTGCTGCCCATGCAGCTCTTCAACATCCGCCACGGCCTCCTCGCCTATGCCCCGGTCTGGGTGCTCGGCTATGCCGGCCTCGCCGCGGCCGCCTGGCGGGGCAGCCCGGCCGCGCGCCAGGGCCTCGTCCTCGCCCTCCTCGCCGCCCTCACCGGCGTCGGCGTCAATCCGGGGGAGGGCTGGCCCGCCCGCTTCTGGGTCCTCTCCGTCCCCATGCTGACCCTCGGCCTCTCCTTCTGGATCGCGCGGGAACGCGGCCTGGTCATGCGCATCCCCGGCGCCGTCCTGGCGGCCATCACCCTGCTCAACACCGGGCTCTTCCTCGCGGACCCCAACGCCTTCCTCGAAAACCGCCAGTCCACCATGACCTACCAGCTCCTCTTCGACCGGGGGCTGCCCTTCCATTTCGGCCTGCTCCTGCCCGTGGAGCTGGACGACCCGGCGCAGCGCGCCACCGTCGCCCGGCTGATGCTCGGCTTCGGCCTCCTCTTCCTCCTCGGCCTCGGCGCCGCGCTCCGCCCGGGCTGGCGCTGGGCCCTGCCGATGGTGCTGGTCCTCGCTGCCGGCCTCGACCTCGCCCGCGCCCGCGCCCTGCCCGCCGATGCCTTCACCCTCCGCATCGCGGAAGGCACCGCCCGGGTGGAGCTCGCCGCGCCGCAGCGCCTCACCGCCCTGCAATTCGGCCGGGGATGGGAGACCTGGGCCTACGAGACCCGCCCGCTGCTGGCACTCGATTCCCTGCGCGCGGATGGCTCCACGGCCCGGCTCCAGCTCATCGCCAACCAGCTCATCCCGCTGCGCTGCCTGGGCAACCTGCGCGCCGTCACCCTCTCCAGCCCCACCGGCTTCGACATCCCGGCCCAGGCCGGCTTCCGGCTGCGCCTCTACCGCTCCGCCTCCTGGCTGGAGCGGCAGGCAACGCGGAACGGGGTCGGCTGCGGATGAGCACATGGGCGCCATGCGGTCCCCCGCCTCGCGCCCCGCGCCGCCTCCCGTTAAGGCGGCAGGAGGAGGCCGCGCCATGATCCAGCGACCGAACCGCGCCGGCATCATCGCGGCGCTCGATACTCAAAGCCCCGAGCAGGCCGAGGCCTGGGCGGAGGCGCTGGCGCCGCATGTGGGCTGCCTCAAGCTCGGGCTGGAGTTCTTCGTCGCCAACGGCCCCGCCGCGGTGGCGCGCATCGCCCCGCACCGGCCGCTCTTCCTCGACCTCAAGTTCCACGACATCCCGAACACGGTCGCCGGCGCGGTGCGCTCCGCCTGCGCGCTCGCCCCGGCGATGCTCACCATCCATGCAGGCGGCGGCCCCGCCATGGTGCAGGCGGCGCGCCGCGCGGCCGAGGAGTTCGGGCCGGACCGGCCGGCCATTCTCGCCGTGACGGTGCTCACCAGCACCGATGCCGCCACCCTCTCGGCCACCGGGGTGTCCGGCGGGCCGGCCCAGCAGGTGCTGCGCCTGGCGCGGCTGGCGCTGGAGGCCGGGGCGGATGGGCTGGTCTGCTCCCCGCGCGAGGTCTCCCTCCTCCGCGATGCCCATGGCACGGGGCCCCTGCTGGTCGTGCCCGGCATCCGCCCGGCCGGCAGCGCCGCGGGCGACCAGTCCCGCATCGCGACGCCGGAGGAAACGGCGGATGCGGGCGCGGACTGGCTGGTGATCGGGCGCCCCATCACCGCCGCGCCGGACCCGGCGGCGGCGGCGGCGGCCATCGCGGCCTCGCTCCACCCATGACCCTGGTGAAGATCTGCGGCCTGAACGACGCCGCCGGGCTGGACGCCGCGCGGGCGGGCGGGGCGGACATGGTCGGCTTCGTCTTCTTCCCGCCCTCGCCGCGCGCGGTCACCCCGGCCCGGGCGGCCGCCCTGGCCGCCGCGATGCCGGCCGAGGGGGCGCCGCTGCGCGTGGGGCTGTTCGTGGATGCGGGCGACAAAGAGCTGGCCGCCACGCTGGAGGCGGTGCCGCTCGACATCCTCCAGCTGCATGGGGAGGAGACGCCGGAGCGCTGCGCCGCGGTCCGCGCCCGCTTCGGCCGGCCCGTGATGAAGGCGCTGGGAATCGCGACCGAGGCGGACCTCGCCCTGCTCGACGCCTATGCCCCCGTGGTGGACCGCTTCCTGCTGGACGCCAAGCCGCCGCCCGGCGCCACCCTGCCGGGCGGGAATGCGGCGGTGTTCGACTGGTCGCTGCTCACCCGGCGCGCCATCCCGCGCCCCTGGCTGCTGGCGGGCGGGCTAACGCCGGGGAACGTGGCGGAGGCCATCCGCGCCACCGGGGCGCCGGGGGTGGACGTGTCCTCGGGCGTGGAGCGCGCGCGGGGGGTGAAGGACCCGGCCCGGATCGCCGCCTTCCTCGCCGCGGCCAAGGGGGCGTGAAGCCCTCCCACCTCGCCCTCGCGCTGCTGACCACGGCGCTCTGGGGCTTCAACTTCGTCATGATCCGGATCGGGCTGGAGGCGGGGCTGCCGCCGCTGCTGATGGCGGCGCTGCGCTTCGTGGTGGTGGCCATCCCGGCCTTCTGGCTGCCCCGGCCCCGGATTTCCCTCGGCCGGATGCTGGCGCTCGGCGCCTTCCTCTTCGTCGGGCAGTTTGCCCTGTTGTTCACGGGCATGGCGGCGGGGATGCCGCCGGGGCTGGCCTCCGTGACGCAGCAATCCCAGGCCTTCCTGACCGCGCTGATCGCCGCGCTGGTGCTGCGGGAGCGGCCGAGCGGTCGCGCGATCGCCGGCATGGGCATCGCCTTCGCGGGGCTGGCGCTGATCTCCACCACCGTGGGCACGGGCGGGGTGACCATGGCGGGGCTGCTGCTCTGCCTCGCCGGGGCGGCGAGCTGGGCGGTGGGGAACGTGCTGCTGCGCGGGGCGGGCCCGCCGGGGGTGGGGGCGCTGGCCTTCATGACCTGGCTGGGCATGGTGCCGATCCTGCCGCTCTTCGCCCTCTCCCTCGTGGTGGAGGGGCCGGCGGCGATCGGGCAGGCCATGGCGAACCTGAACCTGCCGGGGATCCTCGCCATCCTCTATGTGGCGATCCTCGCCACCTCGGTCGGCTATGGGATCTGGGGCTTCCTGATGGCCCGCTATCCCGCGACCACCGTCGCGCCCTTCGCCCTGCTGGTGCCGATCACCGGCGCGCTTTCGGCCACGCTGGTGACCGGGGAGAGCTTCGGGCCGGTGCGGCTGGCGGGGATGGCGCTGATCCTGGTGGGACTGTGCGTGACGGCGGTCCGATGGCCCCCTCGCAAAGCGGCGGCGTGACCACACCTTCGCCGCACGCTAAAGCATTCGCCGCCCCTCTTCCGGGCCAGCCAGAGACGGGAAACCCCGCCGTGAACAAGCCTCTTCCCAACAGCCTCCGCATGGGCCCCGACAACCGGGGCCGCTTCGGCGATTTCGGCGGCCGCTTCGTGGCCGAGACGCTGATGCCCAACATCACCGAGGTGCAGGAGGCCTATGAGGCGGCGCGGAAGGACCCGGAGTTCGAGCGCGAGTGGCGGCGGCTGCTGAAGGACTATGTCGGCCGCCCCTCGCCGCTTTGGTTCGCCGGGCGGCTGACCGAGCGGCTCGGCGGCGCGAAGGTCTACTTCAAGCGCGAGGAGCTGAACCACACCGGCGCGCACAAGATCAACGCGGTGCTCGCGCAGATCATGCTCGCGAAGCGCATGGGCAAGACGCGGATCATCGCCGAGACGGGTGCGGGGCAGCATGGCGTGGCGACCGCCACGGCCTGCGCGCTGTTCGACCTGCCCTGCACGGTGTTCATGGGCGCGACGGACGTGGAGCGGCAGAAGCCGAACGTGTTCCGCATGAAGCTGCTGGGCGCGGAGGTGAACGCCGTGACCTCGGGCGCCGCGACGCTGAAGGACGCGATGAACGAGGCGCTGCGCTACTGGGTGGCGAATGTGCACGACACCTACTACTGCATCGGCACCGTCGCCGGCCCCGCGCCCTATCCGCAGATGGTGCGCGACTTCCAGTGCGTGATCGGCGAGGAGACGAAGGAGCAGTGCCTCGCGATCGAGGGGCGGCTGCCGGATGTGGTGGTGTGCGCCGTCGGCGGCGGGTCCTCGGCGATGGGCATCTTCCATCCCTTCCTCGACGATTCCGAGGTGAAGCTGGTGGGCGTGGAAGCGGCGGGCCATGGCATTGAGAGCGGCCAGCATGCCGCGGCCATCAATGGCGGGGCGCCGGGCGTGCTGCACGGGAACAAGACCTACCTGCTGCAGGACCGGAACGGGCAGATCACCGAGGCGCATTCCATCTCCGCCGGGCTGGATTATCCGGGCATCGGGCCCGAGCATTCCTGGCTGCACGAGATCGGGCGCGTGGAATACACGGCGGCGACCGACAACGAGGCGCTGGATGCCTTCCTGCTCTGCTCGAAGCTGGAGGGGATCATCCCCGCGCTGGAATCGGCGCATGGGCTGGCCGAGGTGATCAAGCGCGCGCCGACCATGCCGAAGGACAGCATCATCGTGCTGAATCTCTCCGGCCGCGGGGACAAGGACATCTTCACCGTGGCGCATCACATGGGGGTGGAGCTGTGAGCACGACGATCTCCGAGCCCGCGGCGGCGGGCTGCGTGGAGCCGGTGCCGGGCGGGCGCATCGCCCGGCGCTTCGCGAAGCTGCGGGCCGAGGGGCGCGGGGCGCTGATGCCCTTCCTCGAGGCCTATGACCCCGACCCGGCGACGAGCATGGCGATCCTGCGCGGGATGCCGGGCGCGGGGGCGGACCTGATCGAAATCGGGGTGCCCTTCACCGACCCGGCGGCCGATGGGCCGACGGTGCAGAAGGCGGGGCAGCGCGCGCTGAAGGCCGGCGGCTCGCTGGCCGGGGCGCTGGCCATGGTGCGCGACTTCCGGCGCGACGACGACGAGACGCCGCTGGTGCTGATGGGCTACCTGAACCCCATCCTCGCCTATGGGCCCGAGCGCTTTTGCGAGGATTGCCGCTGCTCCGGCGTGGATGGGCTCATCATCGTGGACATGCCGCCCGAGGAGGCGGACGAGGTTCAGCCCTTCGCGCACGGGCTGGACATGGTGCGGCTGGTGGCGCCGACGACGCTCGAGAGCCGGCTTCCCATCGTGCTCGATGGGGCCAGCGGCTTCATCTACTACGTGGCCATCACCGGCATCACCGGCACGCGCTCGGCCGATGCGGCGGATCTGGCGGCGGCCATTCCCCGCGTGCGGGCCGCCACGGACCTGCCGGTGGCCATCGGCTTCGGTGTGCGCACACCGGAGCAGGCGGCGGCGGCGGTGCGCGTGGCGGATGGGGCGGTGGTCGCCTCCTCGCTCATCGAAATCCTGGCGGGGACGCTGGATGCCGAGGGGCGGGCCACCAAGGGCACAGTGCGCGCCGTGCTGGACGGGGTGCGCGCGCTGGCCGAGGGCGTGCGCGGGGCGCGGGACTGAAGGGGTTTTGGCCTGGGGTGTTGGTCTGTCCCCGGGGAGAGGAAGAAGGAATTCTTCCTCTCCCCGGACCCGTCGAAGGCAGTGCCTTCGACCCATCATCTTTTTTTTCGAGTTGGAGTCATTCGGCTGACGGTGCGCCTGAGGTCTTCGACCTCAGGCGACTGCAAAGGCAGGATCAGTCCTCTTCAACCCGAGGCCCCACTGATCCGGGGCATCCACGGCAGTCAGACGGGGTTCCAAGGGCCTCAGGCCCTTGGCGGGCGGAGGGCGGAGCCCTCCCGAGGGCCCGGAATCTCCGTTCAGCCTCATGAGGGAAGCGGAGCGGCCCCCCGTTCCGCATCTTCATCGACCACCCGCGCAAGCTGGGGTAAGATTGCCGCCCAAACGGCGTGGTCCCTTCCGGTCATGGCTTGTTCCTTCTCGACGCGCCGATCGCCCGCCTGGGCGCGGCGCCGGGCTTCCTGCCCGCCGCTGCCGTTGCCGCCCCTCCTCTCCGGAACCGGGCAGGCGGGGGGCTGCGGGCGGCGATGATGGCCACCCACCCCCGCCCGGAGGAGCGTCCCGATACGCTTCTCGAGGCCTGGGGTGGGGAAGTGCTTTCCCCGGTTCGCCTTGGCGGCGAACCGGAGCATCCGGCCGCAACCATCCGCTTTGCCCTGCTGCACCGGGATTACGGCGTCGCGCTGATCGACCTGGCGCCGGACGAGGTGCCGGAGGCGGCCGAGCGCTTCCGGCGGGGGTATCGTGCGCTGCATCCGGGGGCGGCCTTGCCGCCGGTGGTTTATCGCTCGCTCTCGCGGGCGGATCTCTGGCGCCTGACCATCCTCCTCGATTCCGCCTTCGCGTTGGAGGCGCCGCCGGGGGCGGATCAGGGCTGGGTGGTGCGGGCGCGGGCGTTGCTGGCGCGGCCGCCGGATCCCCCGGCCCCGGTGGTGGAGGTGGCGCGGGTGGTGGCGCCGCCCGCGCCGGCCGAGGCGCCGCAGGCCGGTGTGGTGGCCCAACCGGCGCGAAGGGGGCGGGTGGGGGCCTGGCTTCTGCTGCTGTTGCTGGCGGGGGGCGGGGCGGGGTTGGCGTGGATCGCCGGGCCGGCGGGCTGGAGCGTGGCGGAGGCGCCCTTGCCGGCACCGCCATTCGCGGCCGCGGCGCCGGCTTCGGAGCCGGGCGCCCTGCCTGAGCCGCCGCTTCCTGCGCCGGAAGCCCTGGCCGCGTTGCGGCTGGCCCCCGAGCCGGCCCTTCCGGTGTTGCCGGAGGCGGTGCTGCCAGGGGTGCCGTTGCCCGAGGCGCCGTTGCCCGGGGAAGTGCCGCTCGCGGCGCCGGTCCTGCATGACCCGGCGATGGTGCCGGAGCCGCCTCCGCCGGGCCGGGCGGAGGCCTGGGCTTCCTTCGCGGTCGCGGCCCTGGTGCCGCCGCCGGAGCCGGCCGCCCCCGCCCTGCCCCCGGATTTGCCCCTGAATCTACCCCCGAATCTACCCCGGGACCTGCCCCGGCCGGACAGGCCGCCGCTGCACGATGCCTTGCCGCCCTCCCCGCCTGAGGAGCGCCCGCTGGCCCTGGCTGCGCCGGATGAGGCGGCGCGGGCCGAGGTGGCGCCGGAGGAGGCCGTGGCTCCGGTGACGCCGGCGCCGGCTCCGCCATCCGACGTGGCGTCGTTGGGCGGGCCGAGGCCGGTGCCGGGGCCGGTCTCAGCCCCGATGGGTGTTCCAGCGCCGGCCCCAACGCCGGTCCCAGCGACGGTCCCAGCGACAGTCCCAGCGACAGTCCCAGCGACGGCCCCCGTGCCAGCCCCCATGCAGGCACCGGCTCCGTCCCTGTCTCCGGCGGTGCTGGAGGTACTGGTGCGGCGGGGGGATGCGATGCTCGCGATCGGCGATGTCTCGGCGGCGCGGCTTTTCTACGAGCGGGCCGCGGCGGGGGGCAGCGGGCCGGCGGCGACGGCGATGGGGCGCAGCCACGACCCCGCGGTGCTGGCCGTGCTCGGCGTGCGCGGCCTGCGGCCCGATCCGGAGCGGGCGGCGGCCTGGTACCGGCGGGCCGTCGCGCTGGGGGACCCGGCGGCGGAGGCGCTGCTGCGCCGGCTGACCGGGGAGGATGGAAGGCCCGTCGCGGCCCAGGAGGGAGGAGGGAGAGGATGAGCGGCATCCCGACACGACGGGGCCTGTTGCTGGCGGGCGCGCTGGCCCTGCCGGCGCTGCGCGCGGGGGCGCAGGCGCCGCCGGCCCCGGGCAGCAGCCTGGCCGCGATGACGGCGCGGGCGAATGCGGGGACGGTGGGCGTGGTCTCGGGCGGGGTGGACGGGACCTATATCCGCATCGCGGCGGATCTGGCGGCGGTGCTGGACGACGGCGACCGGCTGCGCGTGCTGCCCATCATCGGGCGCGGATCGGTGCAGAACATCTCGGACATCATGTTCGTGCGCGGGGTGGATGTGGGCATCGTGCAGTCGGATGCGCTGGCCTATGTGCGCGGCCGGCGGATGTTCCCCGCCGTGGGGCAGATGATCCAGTACATCGCCAAGCTCTATGACGAGGAGGTGCATGTGCTGGCGCGCGCGGAGATCGGGCGCGTGGAGGAGCTGGCGGGGCGGCGCGTGAACGTGGACGTGGCGGGCAGCGGCACGGCGATGACGGCCTCGCTTCTCTTCGAGGCGCTGGGGATCACGCCGGACTTCGCGCATGACCCGCAGGATGTCGCGCTGGAGCGGCTGCGGCGGGGCGAGATCGCGGCGCTGGTCTATGTGGCGGGGAAGCCGGCGCGGCTCTTCGCAGGGCTGGGTGCGGAGGCCGGGCTGCGCTTCCTGCCGCTTCCGATGGCGCCGGCGCTGATGGAGACCTACCTGCCCTCGCGCCTTGGGCATGAGCAGTATCCCGCGCTGGTGCCGGAGGGGGCGCCGGTGGAGACGCTCGCGGTGGGTGCCGTCATGGCGGTCTATGCCTGGGCGCCGGGGACGGAGCGGTTCCGCAAGGTGGCGAGCTTCGTGGAGGCGCTGCATGCGCGCTTCGAGCAGTTCCTCCGCCCCCCGCGCCATCCGAAGTGGCGCGAGGTGAACCTGGAGGCGCAGGTGCCGGGCTGGGTGCGCTTCAACCCGGCGCAGGAGCCGCCGCCGCGCCTCCGGGCGGAGGGCGGGTTCAGTCCACGATGAAGAGCCGCGCGCCGGTTTCGGTGGAGGAGCGGTGCGGGGCGTCGCCGAAATCGGAGACGGTGTAGCCCTCGCCCGGCCCGAAGGTGAAGCGCCGGCCGTCCTTCAGCTCGGTCTGCAATTCGCCTTCGAGGACGTAGAGGACATGGCCGCGGTCGCACCAATGGTCGGCGAGGTAGCCCGGGGAATACTCCACCACGCGCATCCGGACATCGCCGTTGTTCAGGGTGCGCCAGGTGGCGGAGCCGGTTTCGCCGGGATGCTGCGTCGCGGGCAGCGCATCCCAGTGGACGGCGGTGAAGGGGAGTTCGGGCAGTTTCACGGCGGGTTCCATCGCGGCGGGGAGCGGCGAGGATAGGGCCGGCGGGCGTGGCGCGCGAAGCCTCTGGACCGCCGGGCGGGGCCGCCGCTTAATCCGGCCGGAGCGCGCCACGGAGATGCGCGACACCGGAAGGAAAACGCCCTTGTCCCTCACCCATGCCGCGCGCGGGCTCGCCCTCGGCGCCGCGCTGCTGTTCGGCGCCACGGCGGCGCACGCCCAAGCCCCAGCCCAGGCCCAGCCGCCCCGCCCCGCCGTGCAGGCGCTGGACGAGCGCCCGGCCTCGGCGATCTTCATCGGGAATAGCTTTTTCTACTACAACAACTCGATGCACGGGCATCTGCGCAGCCTGATCACCGGCGCCGGGGAACAGCGGCCCTTCTCGGGCGTGTCCGTCACCATCAGCGGGTCGGGCTTCGAGTGGCACGACGTGGAATCCTATTTCCGCCCGAATGCCGTCGGCAGCTACACCTTCGATGTGGACAACAACATCGTCTTCAACAACCGGGCGCGGCTGTTCGACATCGCGGTGATGATGGATTGCAGCCAGTGCCCGATCCATCCGCGGCTCGGCCCCGTCTTCACCGATTTCGCGAAGCGCCACAGCGAGACGGTGCGGCGGCATGGGGCGAAGCCGGTCTTCTTCATGTCCTGGGCCTATGCCGACAAGCCGGAGATGACGGAGCAGCTCGCCGAGGCCTACACGCGCGCGGGGAACGAGAACAACGCGCTGGTCATCCCGGCGGGCCTGGCCTTCGCGCGCAGCGTCCGGGACCGGCCGAACCTGAACCTCTATGTCGCGGACAAGCGGCATCCGAGCCTGGCAGGCACCTATCTCGCGGCGGCGACCACCTATGCCGCGCTCTTCGGCAACTCCCCGGAAGGCAACCGCTACACGGCAGGGCTGGATGCGGAGACGGCCGCCTTCCTGCAGACGGTCGCGTGGCAGACGGTGCGGGACTACCTCGGCACGCGGCGGGCGGGGAACTGAGGGTTCTGGGCTGACGGTCTGTCCCGGGGAGAGGAAGAAGGAATTCTTCCTCTCCCCGGACCCGTCGAAGGCAGTGCCTTCGACCCATCATCTTTTTCTTCACGTTTGGATTCACTCGTCAGGCGGTGCGCCTGAGGTCCACGACCTCAGGCGACTGCAAGGGCAGGATCAGTCCCCTTCAACCAGCGATCCCTTCGATCCGGGGTATCCACGGCAGTCAGACGGGGTTCCAAGGGCCTCAGGCCCTTGGCGGGTGAAGGGCGGAGCCCTTCGCGGCGCCTATGCCCCCAGCGGAATGGCGAGGGTGCAGTGGAGGTGGTCCCCCTCATGCCGGAGGCGGGTTTCCGCGCCGAGGGCGAAGGCGAGGGCTTCCTCGATCATCGGCCAGGCCTGGGCGGAGGCCTGGGCGTTTCGCGCGCGCCAGTCCAGGCGCAGGCGCAGGCCTTCTTCGATGTGCCAGGTCACAGTCACGTCCTCACCGGACTGGGCCGCGAGTTCGTGCAGGGCGAGGGCCAGGGGTTCGGCCGTGCCGGGCGGGAGGGTGACGGGCGGGCCTTGCAGGGTGGTTCCGGCGGAGTTGGGGCCGAGCACGGCGCGCAGCAGGGCGGGGAAGTCGGTGCCGCCCGCCCCGGCGAGGGCCTGGGCGCGGCCGAGGGTGGCGAGGCGACTGCCGAAGGCGCGGCCTTCCTCCGGCACGGTGAGGGTGCGGGCGGCGATGGCCCGCACCGTTTCCAGCAGGGCGGCGGTGCGGGCCCGCAGCGCCGGGGCGCCGGGATGGGGCCCGCCTTCCCGCGAGACGTCGCGCTGGATGGAGAGCCAGTGAGTCACGGTTTCGCCCAGGGGCCTACCGAGGCCGAGGATGGGGAGGACGACCCATTCGTTGAGGTAGGAGGACCCGTCCTTGCGGTAATTCACCGCGGCGCCGATGAAGTGGCGTGTCTTCTCCAGTTCCTGCCGCAGCCGGTGCAGCTCGGCTCGGTCGGTCTCCGGCCCTTGGAGCATGCGGGGGGTGCGGCCGATGACCTCGGCGGCGGGGTAGCCGGTCACCGCCTCGAAATGGGCATTGGCGTAGCGGATGACGGGGCCGGGCGGGTCGAGCGGGGCGTCGGTGATGATGACGGCGAGGCCGGCGACGTCCAGGGCCGCCCCGAGGAGGGCGGCGCTCAGCGCGCCGACGCTGCCGGACAGCTCCGGGGCGGGCGCCTCAGCCATGGTCGTTCCCTGTTTCGCCCCGCGCCTGCTCCAGCGCCTCGGCGAGCCGGCGGAGCTGGCGGCGGGTCTGGTGGAGCTGGTCGAGGAGGCGGAGCACCACGGGCATGGCGGCCTCGTTCACCTCCAGCTCCTCGTGCAGTTCCAGAATCAGGCGGCAGCGGGCGATGTCGATCTCCTCGAAGAGGAGGCGGCCTTCCTGGCGGGCGGGGCGGACCCAGCCCTCGGCGATCCAGGCTTCGAGGCGCGGCGCGTCCAGGCCGGAGACGCGGGTGAGCACGGATTCGAAGGTGATCATGCGCGCCTCCGCATCTCGGCACGGGGGTCGGGGGGGTTCTCGGGCGTCCAGCCCCTGAGGAATTCGGCCAGACGGTCATCCACCGGGCCCAGCACCAGGCGCAGGGTGACGAGCAGGTCCCCCGCCGCCGTGCCACCGGCTTCGGCCACGCCCCGGCCGCGCAGGCGCATCTGGGTGCCGGCATCCGAGCGCGGGGGGATGGTCAGCATCACCTCCCCGCGCGGCGTGGGGACAGGGACCTTCGCGCCCAGCACGGCTTCCTGCACCGTCACGGGCAGCTCCATGAGGATGTCGCGGCCTTCCCGCGTGTAGAAGGGGTGGTTCCCCACCGCGACCTCGATCAGCGCGTCCCCGTCCGGGCCGCCCTGGATGCCCGGGGAGCCCCGGCCGCGCAGGCGCAGCACCTGCCCGTCCTCCAGCCCCGGGGGGATGCGGACGTCGAGGTCCCGGCCGTCGGGCAGGGTCAGGCGGCGGGTGGCGCCGTTCACGGCGTCCAGGAAGTCCACGGCCAGGCGGTACTGGGCATCGCGGCCGCGCCGGGGGCCGGCCTGGGCCCGCCCGCCGCCCCGGAACATGCCGAGGATGTCCTCCAGGTCGTCCGGGTCGAAGCTGCCGCCGGACCAGGTGGTGCCGCCGGCCTCGAAGGGCCCGCCGGGGCCTTCCGCGCCCGGCCCGCCTCGGTAGCGAGCGCCCTGCGCGCCTTCCGCGTAATCCCGGTAATAGCCCCGGGGCGGCATTTCCTGGCCGGAGGCGTCGATCTCGCCGCGGTCGAAGCGGGCGCGCTTCTCCGGGTCCGAGAGCAGCTCATGGGCGGCGTTGGCGGCCTTGAAGCGCGCCTCCGCCGCCTGGTCGCCCGGATTCAGGTCCGGGTGGTTCGCCTTGGCGATCTTGCGGAAGGCCTTCCGGATTTCATCCGGGCTGGCGGTCCGGCTCACGCCGAGGGTCTGGTAGGGATCGTCCGACGCCATGGGAGCGAGGATAGCGCGCCTCCCGGGGGATCGGCCATGGCCCCTGCTGGGCCCCTTGCCGGGCTTCGCCTCTTGCACAGCCATGCCCGACGCGCCTACCTCCCGCCCGCTGGCGCCCCGGTGGGGGCGAGGGCCGGCCCGAACCCGTGCGATCCGCGCGGGATGGGCAGCGGATAGGGTTTGGGATGAACTGGATCTCCGACTGGGCGCTGCCCAAGATACAGACGCTCTTCGGCACCAAGCGCGACGTGCCGGAGAATCTCTGGATCAAGTGCCCGCATTGCGGGGAGATGATCTTCCACCAGGATCTGGAGCGGAACCTGCATGTCTGCCCGAAATGCGGGCACCACATGCGGATCTCGGCCCAGCGGCGCCTGGACTACACCTTCGACCCGGGCTGGCAGCGGATCGAGCTGCCGCGCGCGCCGGCGGACCCGCTGCGCTTCCGGGATTCGCGCCGGTATGGCGACCGGCTGCGCGAGGCGCAGCAGAAGAACGGGATGGATGACGCGATCGCGGTCGCGCACGGGACCATCGAGGGCCGGCCGGCGGTGGCCGCGGCCTTCGAGTTCTCCTTCATGGGCGGCTCCATGGGCGCGGGCGTGGGCGAGGGCATCGTCACCGCCGCGCGGCTGGCCGTGCTGCAGGATGCGCCGCTGATCGTCTTCACCGCCTCCGGCGGGGCGCGGATGCAGGAGGGGGCGGTCTCCCTCATGCAGATGCCGCGCACGGTGATCGCGACGCGCATGGTGAAGGAGGCGGGGCTGCCCTTCATCGTGGTGCTGTGCGACCCGACGACGGGCGGCGTGACGGCGAGCTTCGCCATGCTGGGCGATATCCAGATCGCGGAGCCCGGCGCGCTGATCGGCTTCGCCGGCGCCCGCGTGATCGAGCAGACGGTGCGCGAGAAGCTGCCCGAGGGCTTCCAGCGGGCCGAATACCTGCTGGAGCACGGCATCCTGGACATGGTGGTGAAGCGGCCAGAGATGCGCGCGACCCTGGCGCGGCTGATCGGCTTCCTGCGCCCGCCCGCCCCGGCCCCGGAGGCCGAGGCGGTCGCCCCGTCTCCCGCTCCCACCCCGGCCCCCGCCCCGGCGGCGGAATAGGCCGCTTCGACCCGCCCCGCCCCGCGCGGGGCGGCCCCGGCCGGGATGCCGGCCGCCCCAACCCGGACGACCGGCCATGGCCGACAGCAAGACCACTCCCTGGGGCGCGCCCGCCGGGCTTCGCGCGGCGCCGGATGCGGGCCGGGCGGAGAGGATCATCGACCGGCTGCACGCGCTGCACCCGAAGCTGATCGACCTCAGCCTCGACCGGCTGCAGCGGCTGCTGGACGCGATGGGCAACCCGGAGCGGCGCCTGCCGCCCGTGGTGCATGTGGCCGGGACGAACGGAAAGGGCAGCACCTGCGCCTTCCTCCGGGCCATCGCGGAGGCCGCGGGGCAGCGGGTGCATGCCTATACCTCCCCGCATCTCGTCCGCTTTCACGAGCGCATCCGCCTCGCCGGGCGGCTGGTGGAGGAGGAGGTGCTGGCGGCCGCGCTGGAGGAGGTGGAGGCCGCGAATGGCGGCGAGCCGATCACCGTCTTCGAGATCACCACCGCCGTGGCGCTGCTGCTGTTCAGCCGCGTGCCGGCGGACCTGCTGGTGCTGGAGGTGGGGCTCGGCGGGCGGTTCGATGCGACCAATGTGGTGGAGCGCCCGGCGGCCTGCGCCATTGCCTCGATCTCCATGGACCATACGGACTTCCTCGGCGACACGCTGGCGCGGATCGCGGGGGAGAAGGCCGGCATCATCAAGCCCGGCGTGCCCGTGGCCACGGGGAACCAGCCGCCCGAGGCGCTGGCCGTGCTGGAGGCCGAGGCCGTGCGGAGGGGCGCGCCGCTTCTCGCCCGTGGGAGGGACTGGGAGGCGGAATGGATGAAGGACGGGCTGCTCTACCGCGACGCGGGCGGCACGCTGCGCCTTCCCCGCCCCGCCCTGCCCGGCCCGCACCAGGCGGACAATGCCGGCATTGCCATCGCCGCCCTGCGCGCCTGGAACCCGGCCTGGCTGACGGAAGAGGCGGTCGCGCACGGGCTTTCGGCCGCGGCCTGGCCCGCGCGGCTGCAACGGCTGCGCGGCGCGCTAGCGGCCATGCTGCCGGCCGGCTGGGAGCTCTGGCTGGACGGCGGGCACAACCCCGGCGCGGGGCAGGCGCTGGCGGCGCAGCTTCGGAACTGGTCGGACCGGCCGCTGCACCTCGTCGTCGGGATGAAGAAGTCCAAGGCCGTGGACGGGTTCCTCGCGCCGCTCCTGCCCTTCGCCAGCAGCCTCTGGGCCGTGGCGGAGCCGGGGCAGCACCTGGCGGTGGAGCCGGCAGAGATCGTGGCGGCCTCGGGCGGGGTGGCGCGCATCGGGCCGCGCGTGGCGGATGCGCTGGCGGGGATCGGTGGGCCGCCGGGGCGGGTGCTGATCTGCGGGAGCCTCTACCTTGCCGGGGAGGTGCTGAAGGCGGATGGGAGCTGGCCGGAGTAGGGGCTTCCCGCCCCGGGGGCTTTGCCCCCGGACCCCCACCGGGGTGGCGGCGGCCACCCCGGACCCCGCGTTCGGACTGCCGTGGATGCCCTACGTCGGTGGGGTCTCTGGTGGGCGGGGGTTTTTCCTGCCCTTGCAGTCGCCTCGGGTCACGGACCCGAGGCGCACCGTCAGCCCCGTGATTCCATACTTCCAGAAAAAGATGATGGTGAGGGGTCCGGGGAGAGGAAGAATTCCTTCTTCCTCTCCCCGGGACAGACTTACCCATCAGAATGAGTCCCCCGCCTCCACGAAGGCCAGCGGCACCCCCACATGTTGCGCGCCCCCGGCCCAGCGCGCACCATTGGGGCAAAGAACGCCAGAGGAATGCCTCTCATGGACGACATCGTCATCGCTTCCGCCGCCCGTACGCCGGTGGGCAGTTTCAACGGGGCTTTCGCCACGCTGCCCGCGCATCAGCTGGGCGCCATTGCCATGAAGGCCGCGCTGGAGCGGGCCGGGGTTTCGCCGGAGGAGGTGGACGAGGTCATTCTCGGCCAGATCCTGACGGCGGCGGCGGGGCAGAACCCGGCGCGGCAGGCTGCCGTGCTGGCCGGCATTCCGGTGGAGCGGACGGCTTTCGGGATCAACCAGCTTTGCGGTTCGGGGCTGCGTTCCGTCGCGCTGGCGGCGCAGCAGATCGCGACCGGGGATGCCGCCATCGTCATGGCCGGCGGGCAGGAGAGCATGACCCAGGCCCCGCATGCCGCGCAGCTCCGCGCCGGGCAAAAGATGGGCGACCTGGCGATGGTGGACACCATGATCCGGGACGGGCTGTGGGATGCCTTCCACGGCTACCACATGGGCCAGACGGCCGAGAACGTGGCCGAGAAGTTCCAGATCACCCGCGAGCAGCAGGACGAGTTCGCCGCCGCTTCCCAGCGCAAGGCGGGCGAGGCGATGAAGGCCGGGCGCTTCCGGGACGAGATCGTCCCCGTGACCGTGAAGGGCCGCAAGGGCGACACGGTGGTGGAGAACGACGAGTATCCGAAGCCCGAGACGACGCTGGAGGTGCTGCAGAAGCTGCGGCCGGCCTTCAACAAGGAGGGCTCCGTGACTGCCGGGAATGCGAGCGGCATCAATGACGGCGCGGCCGCGATCCTGGTGATGCGCGGGGCGGAGGCGGCGAAGCGCGGCATCACGCCGCTGGCGCGCATCGTCTCCTGGGCGACGGCGGGGGTGGACCCGTCCATCATGGGCACGGGGCCGATCCCGGCTTCGCGCAAGGCGCTGGCCAAGGCGGGCTGGAACATCCAGGACCTGGACCTGATCGAGGCGAACGAGGCCTTCGCGGCGCAGGCCTGCGCGGTGAACAAGGACCTGGGCTGGGATCCGGCCAAGGTGAACGTGAATGGCGGGGCGATCGCGCTCGGGCATCCGATCGGCGCCTCGGGCGCGCGGGTGCTGAACACGCTGCTGTTCCAGATGAAGCGCCAGGGTGCGAAGAAGGGCCTGGCTACGCTGTGCATCGGCGGCGGCATGGGCGTGGCCATGTGCGTCGAGGCCGCCTGAGGCGGTGAGGCGGGCGGGCGGGGGCGCGACGCCTCCGCCCGCCTCCCTTCCTCCGCGGGGCTGGCGTGCCTGGGGCGGGGGTGTTGCGTAGTTTCCCGCTGTTGATTCCCGTGAAACGGGGGCTTAACCCCAGGGGCGGAAAACATATGCCCAGCGCCATGCCCGATTATGATGCCCTCCTCGCCGGCCATCTCGACGCGCTTCGCGCGGAGGGCCGCTATCGCCACTTCCTCACGCTGCACCGACAGGCCGGCGCCTTCCCGAAGGCGCTGCGCGCGGATGGGCGCGCCGTGACGGTGTGGTGCAGCAACGACTATCTCGGCATGGGCCAGCACCCCAAGGTGCAGGAGGCCATGATCGCCGCCATCCGGGAGGATGGCGCGGGCGCGGGCGGGACGCGCAACATCTCCGGCACCGGCCGCCACCATGTGGCGCTGGAGGCCGAACTGGCCTCGCTGCACGGCAAGGAAGCGGCGCTGGTCTTCAATTCCGGCTTCACGGCGAACGAGGCGGCGCTGTCCACCCTCGCGACGCTGCTGGGGGCCACGATCCTGTCCGATGCGGACAACCATGCCTCGATGATCGCGGGCATCCGCAACGGGCGCGGGCCGAAGCGCATCTTCCGGCACAATGACGTGGCGCATCTGGCCGAGCTGCTGGCGGAGCTGCCGCCGGGGGCGCCGAAGGTGGTGGCCTTCGAATCCGTCTATTCGATGGATGGCGACATCGCCCCGATCCGCGCGATCGCGGAGCTGGCGCGGCGCCACAACGCGCTGACCTATATCGACGAGGTGCATGCCGTCGGCCTCTACGGCCCCGGGGGCGCGGGCGTTGCCGCGCGGGACGGGGTGAAGATCGACGTGGTCGAGGGCACGCTCGGCAAGGCCTATGGCGTGGGCGGCGGCTATGTGGCGGGCAGCCGGGTGCTGATCGACGCCATCCGCTCCTTCGCGCCGGGCTTCATCTTCTCCACCACCCTCACCCCGGCCGTGGCCGCCGGGGCGCTGGCGAGCATCCGGCACCTGCGGGGCTCCGACGCCGAGCGGACCGCCCACCAGGAGCGCGCCCGGGCCACCCGCGCCGCGCTGCGGGCCGAAGGGCTGCCGGTGATGGAGAACCCCAGCCACATCGTGCCGGTGATGGTGGGCGACGCGGCGCTGTGCCGGCAGGCAAGCGAGCTGCTGCTGGAAGACCACGGCATCTACATCCAGCCGATCAACTTCCCCACCGTGCCGCGCGGCACCGAGCGCCTGCGCATCACGCCGACGCCGCTGCATGACGACGCGGCGGTGTCGCACCTGGCGCGGGCGCTTTCCGCGGTGTGGGACCAGCTGGGGCTGGCGCGGCAGAAGCGGGCGGCCTGAAGGGGCGGCACGCGGGTTTACAGGGGGAAGGGAGGGCTCTGCCCTCCACCCGCCAAGGGCCTGAGGCCCTTGGAACCCCATCGGACTGCCGTGGATGCCCTGATCGAAGGGGTCTCGGGTTGAGGGGGTTTCCTTCTGCCCTTGCAGTCGCCTGAGGTCTGAGACCTCAGGCGCACCGTCAGCCGAGTGATTCCAAACTTCTAGAAAAAGATGATGGTGAGGGGTCTGGGGAGAGGAAGAATTCCTTCTTCCTCTCCCCAGGACAGACCGGACCCTATCGTTGCGAGCGCCGCTGCGTCGCCACGGCACCCGGCGGGGCGCCGACGCGGGTCGCCTGGTCGTCGCGCGCGCCGGTGATGTTGGCGGCGCAGGTGCCGTTCTCGATCATCAGCCGGTAGCCGGAGGCGGTGGGGCCGCAGGCGCGGATCAGGTCGTCGCGGTGGGGGCCTCGGGCGTCGAAGACGTCGCGCACGAACTTGTCCACCTCCGTATTGGCCTGGGACTTGTCGGCGGCGGGCTTGGGCGAGGCGGCGATGCAGGCGCGCCAGGCGGCCACGGCGTCGTCGCAGGTGGCATCGCCCGTCGAGGGCGGGGTGACGCCCTGGGTGATGGAGCGCGAGCGGAGCTGGGCCTGTGCCTGGGCCGGGGCGGTGGAGGCAACCGTGGCGGCGAGCGCGAGGAAGAGGGCCGGCAGGACCAGCGGCAGAGGGCGCATGGGGTGGTGTCCCGGTCAGAGGGCGGGGCGGCCGGGCCGGAGCGTGGCGCATCCGCCCCGGTGCAGCGGGCCGCATTCTAAAGCGCCACCCGGTCCCATGTCACGCGACGATGCGCGCATTCCGGAACACGGCGTGCAGGGTGCTGGCGCGCGCCGCCGTGCTCGCGCATAGACGGGGCATGGCAACCCCCTCCCCCTGGCCCGGGCCATCCGGTTCCACCCCGACCCAGCCGCCGGCGCAGCCGCCGCCCCCGCCGCCCGTCGCGGGGCTGGAGGCGGATTTGCTGCTCGACCGGCGGCGGCTGAAGCGCAGCCGTGGCATCTGGCGCGCCCTGGCCGTGTTCGCCGTGCTGGGTGGGCTGGCCCTGGCCATGACCCAGGCGGGGGTGGAGGCGCCGGGGCTGGACGGGCTGCGGGGGCCGCATCTGCTCCGGCTGACCGTTTCCGGCACCATCACGGATGACCGGCGGCTGGTGGAAGCCATCGACAAGGCGGCGAAGTCGGATGCCGTGCGGGGGATGCTGCTGGCGGTGGACAGCCCTGGCGGCACGGTGGCGGGGGGCGAGGGGCTGCATGCCGCCCTCGCCCGCTTCCGCGCGGCCAAGCCGCTGGTGGCGGTGTTCGGCGGCACGGCGGCCTCGGCCGGCTACATGATCGCGATGCCGGCGGAGCGGATCTTCGCGCGCGAGGGCAGCGTGACCGGCTCGATCGGCGTGCTGTTGCAATCCTTCGACGCGCAGGAGGCGATGCGGATGCTGGGCTTGCGGGCGGAGGCCATCACCTCCGGCCCGCTGAAGGACCAGCCGAGCCCCTTCCGGCCGCTGACCGATGAGGGCCGCGCCGCCCTGCGCGCGGTGGTGGACGACCTGCATGCCCAGTTCGTCCGCATGGTGGCGGAGGGCCGGCGCATGCCGGAGGAGCGGGTCCGGGCGCTGGCGGATGGGCGGATCATGACCGGGCGCCAGGCGCTGGCGGCGGGGCTGGTGGATGCGATCGGCGGCGAGCCGGAGGCGCGGGCGCATCTGGCCAGCGCGCATGACATCTCGGCCGAGCTGCCGGTGCGCGACCTGCGCGCGCGGGACCTGCGGGAGCGGACCTTCGGCGCCGCGCTGGGGGAGGGCTTCGGCAGCGCCCTGGCCACGGTGCTGGAGGATTCGGTGAAAAGCCTGATTTCAGAAGGGCTTGGCCAGCGTCTGGGCGTTGACGGCGCCTGGGCGCTTTGGCAGCCTTCCGGCCGATGAGACGAGGTGGAGAGCCGCGCGCCCGATGACCAAATCGGAACTGATCGCGGCGCTGGCGGCGGCCAACCCGCATCTGCGCCAACCGGACGTGGAGCTGATCGTGGCCACGATCTTCGAGGAGATCACGGCGGCGCTGGCGCGCGGGGACCGGGTGGAGCTGCGTGGCTTCGGCGCGTTCTCCGCCAAGAAGCGCGACGCGCGGACCGGGCGCAACCCGCGCACGGGCGAGTCCGTTGCGGTGTCCGGCAAGGCCGTTCCCTATTTCAAGCCGGGCAAGGAGCTGCGCGAGCGGGTGAATGGCGGCCCGTTGCAGCAGCCCCGCCGGGGCGCCGCGCCGGCGGCTGACTGAGGAGTTCCGCCCCATGTGGCGCTGGTTGCTGATTGCCCCGCTTCTGATCCTGCTCGTGCTGTTCGCCGTGTCGAACATGCAGCCAGTCGCGGTCGGGCTCTGGCCCTTCGACCTGACCTGGCAGACCCCGCTGGCCCTGGCCGTGCTGCTGATTGCGGCGCTGGCCTTCCTGCTCGGGGCCTTCATCGCCTGGGCGGCGGGCGGGCCCTCGCGCCGCAGGGCGCGGGCGCGCATCCGCGCGGGCGAGGCGGCGCAGGCCGAGCTGTCGGAGCTGCGCGCGCGCGAGGCCAAGCGGGTGGAGGCGGAGACGCTGGCCCGGGACCAGGCGATGTATGCCGGCACGGGCAGCCGTGCCGTGCGGGTGGTGGGCTAGCCCCACCCGCATCCCGGCGGCGGCCGCCTCAGAGCGGCCAGCCCCGGTGCTTTCCTTCGGATTCGAGAGTGAGGTGAGCCCCGTGCGGGGCTGATGGCGCATGCGCGGCTCATCCAGGCCAGCGTATCGCTTGGCGGGTCGGATCGTAGAATTTTCACGGACTGAATGCCATTCTCGGTGTTGAATGGCGCCCCGAAGCTGGCTAGCCTTCCCCCAAGAGCAAACATGGGGGGAGCGGATGGTGGGTGCGCCCCGGCGCGCCCCCGATCCGGGAGAGGAATGGACGCTTTGCCGAAGGCGGACCCGCGGACTCCCCCTCCCCCCGACGCGCTTTCGGCCCTGCTCGCACCGCGCAGCGTGGCGGTGATCGGGGCTTCGGGCGATCCGTCGCGGATCGGGGGGCGGCCCATCGCGGCGATGCTGGAGCGGGGCTTCGCCGGTGCCATCCTGCCCGTGAACCCGAACCGGGCGGAGGTGCAGGGGCTGCCGGCCTTCCCCTCGGTCGGCGCGCTGCCGCTGGTGCCGGATGCCGCCATCATCGCCGTGCCGGCCGGGGCGGCGGAGGTGGCGGTGGCGGAGCTGGCGGCGCGGGGCACGCGCGCGGCCATCGTCTTCACCGCCGGCTATGCCGAGATGGGGCCCGCCGGGGCGGAGGCACAGGCGCGCATGGTGGAGACGGCCCGGGCGCATGGGATGCGCCTGCTGGGACCGAACAGCCTCGGCCTCTTCAACACCGCCAATGGCTTCTACGGCACCTTCAGCTCCTCGCTGGAGCGGGGCTACCCGGTGGCCGGGCCGATCGGCATCGCCAGCCAGTCCGGCGCCTATGGGATGCATCTGTTCAGCATGGCCCGCGACCACGGGATGGGCCTGTCCTGCAGCGTCACCACCGGCAACGAGGCCGACCTGAACATCGGCGACCTGATCGGCTGGATGGCGGAGGACGAGGGGACGGAGGTGATCGCCGCCTATTCCGAGGGGATCCGCGATGCGCCGCGCTTCCTCGCGGCGCTGGAGCGGGCGCGGCGCAACCGCAAGCCCGTGGTGATGATGAAGGTGGGGCGCAGCGCGGTGGGCCGTGCCGCCGCGAGGTCCCACACCGCCTCCATCGCGGGGGATGACGCGGTGACGGATGCGGTGCTGGCCGAGTTCGGCGTGGTGCGCGCGCGCACGACGGAGGAGCTGCTGGACGTGGCGCGGCTGGCCACGCGCAAGGTCTATCCGGCCGGCAACACGCTGGGCGTGCTGACGGTGAGCGGCGGGGCGGGCGTGCTGATCTCCGATGCCGCGGAGGCGGCGGGGCTGCCGATGCCGCCCATGCCGGAGGCGGCGCAGGAGGCGCTGCGCCGGGACCTGCCCTTCTGCGCCCCGCAGAACCCGGTGGACTGCACGGCGCAGGTGCTGAACGACCTCTCGCTCGTCACCCGTTTCGGCGGCGCGCTGATCCGGGATGGCGGCTACGGGTCCATCCTTCTCTTCTTCACCCATGCGGGCGGCGCCCCTTCCATCACGCCGCGGCTGCGCGAGGCGTTGCGGGCGCTGCGGGCGGAGCATCCGGACCGGCTCTTCGTCCTCTCGGTCCTGGCCGATCCGCCGCAGATCCGGGAGTTCGAGGAGGATGGCTTCGCCGTCTTCGGCGATCCGTCCCGGGCGGTGGCGGCCATTCATGCCATGGGGCGGTTCGGGGATGCCTTCGCGGCGGCGCCGCCGGCGCCCGCCCCCGTGCTGCTGGTGCCAGCGCTGCCGGAGCGCACGCCCAGCGAGGCGGAGGCGAAGCGCATCCTGGCGGAAGCCGGGATCGGGGCCGCGCCGGAACGCGCCTGCGCCAGCGCGGAGGAAGCGGTGGCCGCCGCCGGGGCGTTGGGCTTTCCGGTGGTGATGAAGATCCTGTCCCCCGACATCCTGCACAAGTCGGAGATCGGCGGCGTGCTGCTGGATGTGGGCGATGCGGCGGCGGTGCGGGAGGGGTTCGCGCTGCTGCTGCGCCGCGCCGCCGAGGCCGCGCCGGCGGCGCGGATCGAGGGCGTGCTGGTGGCCCGGCAGCTTTCGGGCGGGGTGGAGTGCATCCTGGGCGTGCACCGGGACCCCGTGTTTGGGCCGGTGGCGATGTTCGGCCTGGGCGGGATCTTCGTGGAGGTGCTGAAGGACGTGGCCTTCCACCGCTGTCCCTTCGGCGAGGATGTGGCGGAGGCGATGATCCGCTCCATCCGCGGGGCGCCGCTGCTGCTGGGGGCGCGCGGGCGGCCGCGCGCGGATATCGCGGCGCTCGCGCGGATGCTCTCGCGCCTTTCCGCCTTTGCCGCGGCGGCGGGGCCGCGCCTGGCCGGGATCGACCTCAACCCGGTCTTCGCCATGCCGGAGGGCGAGGGCGCCTTCGCGGCGGATGCGGTGATCGACATCGCGGAGGAGGCGGCGTGATCGAATACGAGAGGCTGCTGAACTACCCGATCCCGGAGGTGCGTCAGCGCCTCACGCGGCGGGATGCGGTGTTCTACGCGCTCTCCGTCGGGCTCGGGCAGGACCCGATGGACCGGCGGCAGCTCGACTATGTGGATGCGGACAGGGTGCTGCGCGTGCTGCCCTCCATGCCAGTGGTGCTGGCGCATCCCGGCTTCTGGGTGGCGCATCCCGATACCGGGGTGGATGCGGTGAAGGTGGTGCATGGGGAGCAATCCATCACCCTCCATGCCCCGCTTCCGGCCGAGGGCGAGGTCATCGGCCGCACCCGCGTGACGGGGCTGGTGGACAAGGGCGAGGGCAAGGGCGCGCTGCTCTATTCCGAGAAGGAGCTGCGGGATGCGGGCGGGCGGCTGCTGGCGGTGACGGGCAGCACGACCTTCCTGCGGGGCGATGGCGGGTTCGGCGGCCCCCCCGGCCCGGTGAAGCCGGTGAACCCCGTGCCGGAGACGGAGCCGGACATGGTGGTGGACCTGCCGACGCGGCCGGAGCAGGCGCTGTATTACCGGCTGAACGGCGACGACAACCCGCTGCATGCGGACCCCGAGGTGGCGGCGCGCGCGGGCTTCCCGCGGCCGATCCTGCACGGGCTCTGCACCCTTGGCGTGGTGGCGCATGCGCTGCTGCGGGTGCTGGGGGATTACGAGGCGGGCGCGATGCGGAGCCTTTCGCTGCGCTTCTCCGCGCCGGTCTTTCCCGGCGAGACGATCCGCACGGAGATCTGGCGGGGCGGCGCCTTCCGGGCGCGGGTGGTGGAGCGGGACGTGGTGGTGGTGAACAACGGCGCGGCGGTGTTTGCATGAGCGAGGTTCCCCAGCGCGAGAGCGCGGAGGATCGGGCGGAATCCATCCGCATGATCCGTGACAGCGCGGCCGGCATCGCGCCGCGCGGGGGCGACCGGAAGCGCATCCGCGCCCTTCGCTTCAGGGAGCCGGGCTACGACCCCGCCATGCTGCGGCAGATGGGCGAGCAGGGCTGGATCGGGCTGCGCGTGCCGGAGGAGCGGGGCGGCGCCGGGTTGGGGATGAGCGCCTTCTGTGCCCTGGCCGAGGAGCTGGGCGCGGCGCTGGCGCCGGAGCCGCTGGTTCCCGCCGCGCTCTCCGCCGCGCTTCTGGCCGAAGCCGGGGCGGAGGAGGCGCTGGCCGGGCTGATCTCGGGCGAGGCGCTGGTGCTGACGGCCTGGCAGGAGGCGGCGGGCACGCTGGAGGCGCCGGGCCATGCCGAGGCGGCGCGGCTGTTCATTCCCCAGGCGGCGGGAGCGAGCGCCTTCCTCGTGCCGGTGCGCGAGAACGGCGCGCTCGCGCTGCGGCTGCTGCCGCGCGAGGAGGCGGAGCTGCTGCTGGAGAAGACGCAGGATGGCGGCTTCTACGGCACGTTGAACCCGCGGGGCGGCGAGGTGATCGCGCGCGATGTGGGGGAGGCGATGGAGCGGGCGCTGGACGAGGCCGCGCTGGCAGCCGCCGCCATGCTGCTGGGCGTGATGGACCAGGCCTTCGCCCTCACGCTCGAATACCTCCGCACCCGGCATCAGTTCGGCAAGCCGATCGGCAGCTTCCAGGCCCTGCAGCACCGGGCGGCGGACCTGAAGGTGCAGATCGCGCTCAGCCGCGCGAGCATCGATGCCGCGGCGGCGCTGCTCGACCGTGGCGCCGAGCGCGCGGCTCGGCGGGCCGCCGTCTCGCGCGCGAAGGCGCGTGCTTCGGATGCCGCGATGCTGGTGACACGGCAGGCGATCCAGCTGCATGGCGGCATCGGCTATACGGACGAGGCGGATATCGGCCTCTATCTCCGCAAGGCGATGGTGCTGGCGAACGGGTTCGGCCCGGCCTCGCTGCACCGCCGGCGCTTCGCGGCCGAGGCGCGGGAGGAGGAGGCATGAGCGACCTCAACGATCTCTCCGACGAGGATTTCCGCGCGGAGGTGCGGCGCTTCGTCGAGCGCGAGTATCCGGCCGCGCTGCGCAACCCGCCGCAGCGGCTGCACTGGGAGCAGGGGCGGGCCTGGTTCGAGACCTTGCGGGCCAGGGGCTGGGTGGCGCCGGGCTGGCCGCGGGACTATGGCGGTCTGGGGCTCAGCGCCTCCAAGCAGATCATCCTCATCGAGGAGTATGAGCGCCACGGCGTCGCGCGCTTGCCCGACCATGGCATCATCATGCTCGGCCCGCTGCTGATCCGCTTCGGCACGGAGGAGCAGCGGCGGCGCTTCCTGCCGCGGATCCTGGCGGGCGAGGACATCTGGTGCCAGGGCTATTCCGAGCCGGGCGCCGGTTCGGACCTCGCCTCCCTCCGCACCGAGGCGGTGCTGGAAGGCGACCACTACGTGGTGAACGGCCAGAAGATCTGGACGACGCTGGCGACCGACGCGAACTGGATCTTCTGCCTGGTGCGGACGGACAAGGGCGCCAGGAAGCAGGAGGGGATCAGCTTCCTGCTGATCGACATGCAGAGCCCGGGCGTGACGGTGCGGCCGATCATCAATCTCGGCCTGCATGACGAGTTCTGCGAGGTGTTCTTCGACAACGTCCGCGTGCCGCGCGAGAATCTGGTGGGCGAGCCCAACAAGGGCTGGAGCATGGCCAAAGCCCTGCTGGGCTTCGAGCGTATCTTCCTCGGCTCCCCCCGGCAATCCGGCTATGCGCTGGCGAGGCTGAAGACCCTGGCCGAGCGGATGGGCGTGTTCGAGGAGCCGGAGTTCCAGGACCGCTACACCCGCCTGCGGATGGATCTGGAGGACCACAAGGACCTCTACGAGACCTATGTGGCGGTGCTGCGCCGTGGCGAGACGCTGGGCCCTGACGTCTCCATGCTGAAGCTGCACCAGGCGGAGCTGTTCCAGCGCATCACCGAGCTGATGCTGGAGATCGCGGGGGAGAATGCGGGACTGCTGGAGCCGATGGGCGGCAACCGGGACCTGCATCCGGCCGGCCAGTTCATCGAGGCGCGGCCGACCACGATCTATGGCGGAAGTTCCGAGATCCAGCGCGGCATCCTGGCGAAGAACGTGCTGGAGCTGCCGGGCTGAACGGGGGCGCAAGGGGCCGTGCAGAAGGCTCCACGCCAAGGGAGAGGGAACGGGATGGCGATGATCGTGACACGGCGTGGCCTGGTGGCGGGAAGCGCCGCGCTGGCCTTCCCCGGGTTGGCCACAGCGCAGGAAGGCGGCTGGCCCCGGCGCAGCCTGCGCCTCGTCATCCCCTTCCCGCCCGGCGGCACGACGGACCTGATCGGGCGGCTGCTGGCCGAGCGGCTGGCGGCGCGGCTGGGGCAGCCGGTGGTGGTGGAGAACCGGGGGGGCGCGGGCGGGAATATCGGGGCCGATGCGGTCGCGAAGTCCGAACCCGATGGCTACACCTTCCTGATGGCCTCGATCGGCACGGCCTCGATCAACTACGCGGCCTATGGTGCGCGCATGCCCTACCGGCCGCAGGACCTGGCGGCGGTGGGGCTCGTGATCCGCGTGGCGAATGTGCTGCTGGCGGCGAAGGACGTGCCGATCCGCGATGCGGCGGGGATGATCGCGGCGGCCAAGCGCGAGCCGGGGCGGCTGAACTATGGCAGCTCCGGTTCCGGGGGCAGCCCGCATGCCTGCATGGAGCTGCTGGCCGCGCGCGAGGGGATCAGGCTGCAGCATGTTCCGTATCGCGGGTCCGGCCCGATGCTGACGGAGCTGGTGGCGGGGCGGATCGAGCTGGGGATGGACAACATCCCCTCCGCGCTGGGCTTCATCCGCAACGGGCAGATCCGGGCCCTGGCGGTGACGAGCCGGGAGCGCTCCGCGGTGCTGCCGGATGTGCCGACGCTGCACGAGGCGGGAATCACGGATTTCGACGCCGTGTCCTGGTTCGGCGTGCAGGCCCCGGCGGCGGTGCCGGCGCCGGTGATCGCCCGCATGGGGCGGGAGATCGACGCCGTGGTGCGGGACCCTTCCTGGGTGGCGAAGATGCGGGAGTTCGCCGCCGAGCCGCCGCGGCTGACGCCGGAGGGCGGCACCACCCCCGAGGCCTTCGCCGCCTTCATCCGGGAGGAGATCGCCCGGTGGGCGGAGGTTGCGCGGGTGAGCGGTATGGCGGTGGAATAGGGGACGGCATGACAGAGGGACCGTACGCTTGAGCATTCGAGGGAAGGCCTGCATCGCCGGTGCCTATGAGCACCCGACGCGCAAGGCCGGTGACAAGAGCACCGCGCAGCTCCATGCCGAGGTGGCGCTGGGCGCGCTGCGCGATGCGGGGCTGACGCGGGCCGATGTGGATGGCTATTTCTGCGCGGGCGACGCGCCGGGGATGGGGCCGCTGAGCATGGCCGACTATCTCGGCCTGGACCGGCTGCGGCATGTGGATTCCACGGATGTCGGCGGGTCCTCCTACCTGCTGCATGTGGCGCATGCGGCGGAGGCGATCGCGCTGGGGAAGTGCGACGTGGCGCTGATCACCCTGGCCGGGCGGCCGCGTTCGGAGGGGCAGGCGACCGGCACGGCGCCGCGCGCGGGCAACCCGACCCAGCCGGACGTGCAGTTCGAATATCCCTATGGCGCGGCGGTGGCGAACATGTACGCCATGTGCGCCAAGCGCCACATGCATGAGTTCGGCACCACCAGCGAGCAGCTGGCCTGGGTGAAGGTGGCGGCCAGCCACCATGCCCAGCACAACCCGCATGCCATGCTGCCCAAGGTGGTGACGGTAGAGGAGGTGCTCGCCTCCCCCATGGTGGCGGACCCGCTGCACCGGCTGGATTGCTGCGTGATCAGCGATGGCGGCGGCGCGCTGGTGGTGGTGCGGCCGGAGGTGGCGCGCAACCTGAAGCGCCCCGTGGTGAGCGTGCGCGGCGCGGGCGAGGCACTGAAGCACCAGATGGGCGGGCAGCTGGACCTGACCTATACCGGCGCCCGCTTCTCCGGCGCCCGTGCCTTCGAGGAGGCCGGGGTGAAGCCGGCCGATATCAAATACGCCAGCATCTATGACAGCTTCACCATCACGGTGCTGATGCAGCTGGAGGATCTCGGCTTCTGCGAGAAGGGTGCCGGCGGGCGCTTCGTGCAGGACGGCAACCTCATTAGCGGCGTGGGGCGCCTGCCCTTCAACACGGATGGCGGCGGGCTGTGCAACAACCACCCGGCCAATCGCGGCGGCATGACCAAGGTGATCGAGGCGGTGCGGCAGCTGCGCGGAGAGGCGCATCCGGCGGTGCAGGTGAAGGATTGCAACCTGGCGCTGGCGCATGGCACCGGCGGTTCGCTCGGCACGCGGCATGGCAGCGCCACACTGGTGCTGGAGAGGGAGTGACGGCGATGAGCGAGCAGACCGCGCGGCGCGTGCCGCCCAGCCCCACCCCCGATCCCTCCACCCTGGCCTTCTGGGATGCGGCGCGGGAGGGAAAGCTGCTGATCGGGCGCAACACGAAGACGGGCAAGGCGCATTACCCGCCGCGACCCATCTGCCCCTTCGACGACGAGGGCGAGGTGGAGCTGGTGCCCGCCAGCGGGCGGGGAACGATCTACACCTACAGCGTGATGCGCGCGAAGACGCCCTATGTCATCGCCTATGTGGAGCTGGCCGAGGGGCCGCGCATCATGACGAACATCGTCGATTGCGACTTCGAGGCGCTGCAGGTGGGCCAACCCGTGCGCCTGACCTTCGTGGACAGCGAAGGCGGCCAGCCCATTCCCATGTTCACCCCCGCCTGAGAGGAGCCCCGCCATGCCGATGCTGGAGGGAAAGGTCGCGATCGTCACCGGTGCGGGGGGCGGGATCGGGCGGGAGATCGCGCTGGCCATGGCGCTGGCCGGCGCGAAGGTGGTGGTGAACGACATCGGCGCCTCGCTCACCGGCCTGGGCGAGGGATCCGCGACGCCGGGGGAGCAGACGAAGGCCATCATCGAGCAGCGCGGCGGGCAGGCGGTGACGAACACCGACAGCGTGGCCGACTGGGAGAGCGCGAGGCGGATCGTCGCCAGCGCGATCGATGCCTTCGGGCGGGTCGATATCGTCGTGAACAATGCGGGCATCCTGCGCGACCAGATCTTCCACAAGATGACGCCGGAGGAGTGGCGGGCGGTCATCGACGTGCATCTCAACGGCAGCTTCTACGTCTCCCGGGCGGCGGCGGAGCCGTTCCGGGCGCAGGGGTCGGGCGCCTTCGTGCACATGACCTCCACCTCCGGCCTGGTCGGCAATTTCGGCCAGGCGAACTATGCCGCGGCGAAGCTCGGCGTCGTGGCGCTGTCCAAGTCCATCGCGCTGGACATGCAGCGCTTCGGCGTTCGCTCCAACTGCATCGCGCCCTTCGCCTGGAGCCGCATGACGAGCTCCATCCCGGCCGAGACGCCGGAGCAGCAGGCGCGGGTGGAGAAGCTGAAGCGCATGACGCCGGAGAAGAACGCGCCGCTCGCGGTCTTCCTGGCCAGCGATGCGGCGGCGGATGTCACGGGCCAGGTCTTCGCCGCCCGGAACAACGAGATTTTCCTGATGAGCCAGCCGCGGCCGCTGCGGAGCGCGCATCGGGGCGAGGGATGGACGCCGGAGCTGATCGCCGAGCACGCCATGCCCGCGCTCCGCGCGCAGTTCCTGCCGCTGGACCGCAGCGCGGACGTGTTTTCCTGGGATCCTGTCTAACCACGGGTTCCCGGCCAAGGGCGACAAGCCACGAAGGGGAGACGGGCGGGAATGATCGGGCGCAGGCAGCTTCTTGCGGCGGGGGCGGCGGCGCCCCTGGCCGGCCCCTTGGGGTCGCGCGCGGCGCGGGCCCAGGCCCAGCCCATCCGGCTGGGGGTGCTGGGGGATTTCTCCGGGCCGTACCGCCATCTCTCCGGCCCCACGGCGGTAGCCTGCGTGCGGCAGGCGGTGGAGGATTCCGGCATCCTCCAGCGCGGCATCGCGGTGGAGGTGGTGCAGGCGGACCACCAGCAGAAGGCGGATGTGGGCCTGACGGTCACGCGGGAATGGTTCGACCGCGGCGGGGTGGATGTGGTGCTGGAGGTGAACAACTCCTCCATCGCCCTGGCCCTGAACGGGCTGGTGCGGGAGAAGGACAAGCTGCACCTCAACACCGGCGCCGCCACCTCGGAGCTGACGGCGAGGGCCTGCAGCCCGAACACGGTGCACTGGACCTACGACACCTACATGCTCGCCCGTTCCTCCGGCGGGGCGACGGTGCGGGCGGGGGCCGATACCTTCTTCATCATCGCGGCCGACATGGCCTTCGGGCACCAGATGGAGCGCGACGTGACGAAGTTCGTGGAATCCGAAGGGGGGCGCGTGGTGGGCGCGGTGCGCCATCCCTTTCCCGGCACCACGGATTTCTCCTCCTTCCTCGTGCAGGCGCAGCGCAGCCGCGCGAAGGTGGTGGCCTTCGCCAATGCGGGGGCGGACTTCATCAACTGCGTGAAACAGGCCCATGAGTTCGGCCTGGTCTCGCGCGGGCAGAAGCTGCTGGGCACCATCGCCTTCGTGAACGACGTGAAGTCGCTGGGGCTGGAGACGACGAAGGGGCTGCTGCTGACCGAGAGCTTCTACTGGGACCTGAACGACCGCACCCGGGCCTTCACGCGCCGGGTGCTGCCGAAGACGCCGGACAACTACCCGAACCAGACCCATGCCGGGAATTATTCGGCCGTGACGCATTACCTCAAGGCCGTGGCGGAGCTGGGCGCGGCGCGCGCCAAGGCCTCCGGGCGGGAGGTGATGGAGGTGATGCGCCGCATGCTGACGGATGACGACGCCTTCGGGGCCGGCAGCATCCGCGCGGATGGCCGCCACCTGCATGACGCGCATCTGTTCGAGGCCAAGGCGCCGGCGGAATCCACCGGGCCGTGGGACCTGCTGAAGCTGGTGCGGACCACCCCGGGGGCGGAGGCCTTCCGGCCGCTTTCGGAGGGGGGCTGCCCCCTGGTTCCGGGCTGAGGCGCCCCGGGGCGGCCACAGGCCGCCTTCCCGGCGGCCGGGAGCCCCTGGCCCGGCCCCGCCGGGCCGGGGCGGCGGCTCTGCCGGGGGCGATGCGGGGCAGCTTTGCTGCGCCCGCGAGGCGAGACCCCTTGAAACCGGGGGGGTCTCTATGGTCAGTCGGGTTCTTCCTTCCGTCCCCGGGTCCCGCACCATGCTCCCTGACCGCCGCCGGTTCCTGACCGGCCTGGCCCTGACCGGCCTTTCCGCCCCCGCCTTCCTCCGGGGCGCCGCCGCCCAGGGCCTGATGAAAACGCGGCTGCAGCTCAGCTGGATCCCCAATGTGCAGTATGCCGGGGAGTGGATGGCGCTGGACAAGGGCCTGTTCCGCAAGCACGGGGTGGAGGTGGAATGGGCGCCCGGCGGCCCCAACGCGCCCGCCGCCCCGGTGGTGCTGGCCGCCGGCCGGGCCGATCTCGGCTATACGAACTGGTTCCCCTTCCTGGACGCGGTGATGCGCGGGAACGACTTCGTCATGGTGGCGGCGGTCTATCCCCGGAACCCGCTGGGCATCATCTCCCTCCCCCGCAAGCCCATCCGCCGGGCGCAGGACCTGGTGGGAGCCCGCATCCTGGCCCAGGGCGCGACGGAGAAGACGGCGGTGGACGCCACCCTGGCGATCGCCGGGCTGCCGTCGCAATGGACCCAGGTGCCGGCCGGCTTCTCGCCGGAGCCGCTGCTGAGCGGCCAGGGGGACGGCTACACCGCCTTCAGCACCAACCAGGTCATCACCCTGGAGAATATGGGGCTGGTGCGGGACAAGGACTTCTTCTTCACCCGCTTCGACGAGATGGGCTTCCGCGCCTTCGGCGCCGTGCTCGCGGCGCCCCGCGCCTATGTCGAGAAGAGCCGGCCCGTGGTGGTGGGCTTCCTGCGCGGGCTGATCGAGGGCATGCGGGAGAACGAGCGCGACCCGACGGTGGCGCCGCGCCTGGCCGTGCAGCGCTACGGCGTGGATTTCGGCCTCGACCTGCGCCAGCAGACGCGCCAGAACGCCGTGCAGATTCCGCTGACCAAGTATGACGAGCCCGGCCGGCCGCTGCTCTCGCTCGACCGCGAGCTGATGGCCGGGGTGATGTATGACGGCGCCCGCGCCACGGGGCGCACCAACCTGCCCGATGTGGACCGGATCGCCGACTTCACGCTGGTGGCCGAGGCCCATCAGGGGCTGTGACGATGACGCTTCCCCAAGGGCCCGTGGATATCCTCGTCCGCGGCTGCGACGTCGTCACCATGGATGAGGCAGGCACGGTGCTGAAGGGCGGCGCCGTGGCCGTCTCGGGCGGCCGCATCGCCTGGATCGGCGCGGATGCGGAGGCCACGGGCATACAGGCCGGCACGGTGCTGGACGGGCGCGACCGGATCGCCATGCCCGGCATGATCGACGGGCATGTGCACACCGCGCAGCAGCTGCTGCGCGGCAAGCTGCCCGAGATGAGCCGCAAGGCGCCGCTGCGGAACCCGCCCTGGAAGAACTACTACATTCCCTTCGAGGGGCTGCTGGAGCCGGAGGACGTCCATCTCAGCGGCCTCGTCACCTATGCCAACATGCTTCTCTGCGGCACGACCTGCTTCGCGGAGGCGGGCGGGCCGCATCCGGATGAGATGGCCCGCGCCGCCGAGGAGATCGGCATCCGCGGCTTCGTCGCCCTCTCGACCGTGGACCAGAACACGGCCTTCGCCGGCCGCACCGTGCCCGGCTCCATGCTGATGACGACGGAGCAGGCCTATGACCGCAACGTCGCGCTCGTCCGCCGCTGGAAGGGCGCGGAGCGGCGGGTGCAGGCCTGGATGTCCATGCGGCAGATCATCGTCTGCACGCCGGAGCTGATCCGCTCCCTCTCGGATGCCGCGAAGGAGGAGGGCGTGCGGATCCACACCCATCTCGGCGAGGGCACCTATGAGGTGGACTACGCGCTGGAGAATTTCGGCCGGCGCCCCACCGAGTATCTGGACCAGATCGGCGCCCTCGGGCCGCATCTGCACTGCGCCCATTCCGTCACCCTCTCGCCAGAGGAGGTGGACCTCTATGTGCGGCACGGGCTGACGGCCTGCCACTGCGCCTGGGGCAATTACGGCATCGGCGTGCCGCGGCTGCAGGAGATGTGGCGGCGCGGCGTGCCGATCGGGCTGGGCACGGATGGCGCGGCGGGCGCGGCCACGATGGATATCTTCCAGGTGGCCCATGCGGCCCGCGTCGGCCAGGCGGCGCAGATCGGGCACCCCTATCACCAGCGCGTGCCGATGAGCGCGGAGGACCTGCTGAAGATCGCGACGGTGGGCGGGGCGCGCTCCCTCGGGCTGGGGGACCAGCTCGGCAGCCTGGAGGTGGGCAAGCGCGCGGACCTCATCCTCGTGCAGACCACGGACCCCGACCAGATGGGCGCCGAGGACCCGCTCTTCCTCGCCTCCTCCTGCATCGTCGGGCGGGACGTGCAGGACGTGATCGTGGACGGGAAGCTGGTGGTGAAGGACCGGCGCCTGCTGACGGTGGAGCTGGAGGCGATCCGTGCCCGGCTGAAGACGCGCCGCCCAGAGATCATGGCGCGCTTCGACGCGGCCGTGACCGCCTGATGGACACGCAGCCCGCCATCGCCGTCCGCGGCGTGACCAAGCGCTTCCGGCTGGATGACGGGAGCGAGTTCACCGCGCTGGACGACATCTCCCTCTCCCTCGCGGAGGGGGAGTTCGTCACGCTGCTAGGGCCGAGCGGCTGCGGCAAGAGCACCATCCTGCGGCTGGTGGCGGCGCTGGAGGCACCCAGCGCCGGGACGGTGCTGGTGGAGGGCAAGGCGCCGGCCGAGCTGTCCCGCCAGCACCGGCTGGGCGTGGCCTTCCAGGACCATGCACTGCTGCCCTGGCTGGACGTGGCGGCCAATATCGCCCTGCCCTTCCGCGTGGCGGGGCAGAAGGTGGACGAGGCCCGCGTGGCCGCGCTGATCCGGCTGGTGGGGCTGGCGGGCTTCGAGAAGGCGCGGCCCCGGCAGCTTTCGGGCGGCATGCGCCAGCGCGTGGCGATCGCCCGCGCCCTGGTGCTGAAGCCGGACGTGCTGCTGCTGGACGAGCCCTTCGGCGCGTTGGACGCGGTGACGCGCCGGCAGATGAACATCGAGCTGCAGCGCATCTGGACCGAGCAGCGGACCACTACCCTTCTCGTCACGCATGACGTGGGGGAGGCGCTGTTCCTCTCGGACCGGATCGTGGTGCTGAGCGGGCGCCCGGGCCGCGTGGTGCGGGTGGTGGACGTGCCCTTCGCCCGGCCGCGGGACCCGGCCATCATGCGCTCCGCCCTGTTCCACGAGATGTCGGACGACCTGACGGAGGCGCTGGCCCCGCCGGCCGGCGCGCCATGACCGAGGCGCGCAAGACCTTCCTGCTCGGCGCGCTGGGGATCCTCGCCTTCCTCGCCCTGTGGGAGGTGGCGGGACAGGGGCGCTGGCTGGGGCTGAGCTGGCCGCCGCTGAGCGCGGTGCTGGCGCTGCTGGTGGACGAGAACCGCCAGCCGCTCTTCGCCCGGGCCCTGGGGGCGACGCTCTCCTCCCTCGGCACGGGCTATCTCATCGGCGGGGCCGGTGGCATCGCGGCCGCCGCGCTGGCGCATCTCGCCACGCCGCTGCGGCCGGGGCTGGAGCGGACCAATGCCTTCATCCACGCCATCCCCTCCGTCGCGCTCGCGCCGCTGCTGATCCTGGTGGTGGGGCGGGAGGGCACGCCGGCGACCCTGGCCGCGCTGAACACCTTCTTCATCCTCTATGTCTCGACCGCCTCCGGCCTGGCGGCCACGCCGCCGGCGCTGAAGGACCTGGTGCAGGTGCTCGGCGGCGGCCGCTGGACGCGGCTGCGGCGGCTGGACCTGCCCATGGCCCTGCCGACCATCGTCAGCGGCATGCGGCTGGCCGCGCCCTCCGCGCTGATCGGGGTGATCATCGGCGAATGGTTCGGCGCGCCCCGCGGGGTGGGCGTGCTGGTGATCAACGCGATGCAGAACTTCCAGATCCCCCTGCTCTGGGCCGCGGTGCTGCTGGCGGTGCTGGTCTCGCTCAGCCTGTTCGGCCTGTTCGGCGCGCTGCACCGCGGCGTGGTGGCGCGGCTGCGATGAAGGCCATGACCCGCTTCTTCCGCAGCTCCTGGGGCATCCTCGCCATCCTGCTCTTCTGGCAGCTCTGGGTGGGGCTCAGCGGGGTGAACAGCATCGTGCTGCCCAGCCCCATGGGGATGCTGCGCAGCCTCGCGGCGGACCCTGCCCTCTATCTCTCCAGCACGGCGCAGACGGTGGCGCTCGCGGCGCTGGGGCTCGTGCTCGGCGTGGCGCTGGGGACGGGGCTCGCGGTGCTCACCTGGTTCTCGCGCTTCCTGGCGGGGCTGCTGACGCCGCTGGGGATCATCTTCGCCTCCGTGCCGGTGGTGGCGCTGATCCCGGTGCTGGCGCGCATCTTCGGCTACGACATGCGGACGGTGCTGGCGATCGTCGTCATCATCTGCTTCTTCCCGGCCTTCGTCTTCACGGGGGCGGGGCTGCGGGCGCTGCCGCCGGGCAGCGCGGACCTGTTCCGGGTGCTGGGCGCCTCCACCTGGCGGCGGCTGGTGCTGCTGGCGCTGCCGGCGGCGGTGCCGGACTGGGCGGTGGCCCTGCGGCTGGCGGCGGCCAACAGCATCCTGGCCGCGATGGTCGCCGAGTTCCTGATGGGGACGAGCGGGCTGGGCTACCTCTTCGCCTCGGCCCGCAGCGACTTCGATATGGAAAAGGCCCTGGGGGCGAGCGCGATCGCCACGGTGATCTCCGTGCTGTCCTTCCTCCTCGCCTCCCGCTTCGAGGGGTGGGCGGGGCGGAACTGGCGCTGAGGAGGAGGGCTCCGCCCTCCACCCGCCAAGGGCCTGAGGCCCTTGGAACCCCTTCTGACTGCCGTGGATGCCCCGGATCAAAGGGGTCTCTGGTGGGCGGGCTGATCCTGCCTTTGCAGTCGCCTCGGGTCCATGACCCGAGGCGCACCGTCAGCCCCGTGATTCCAACTGATAGAAAAAGATGATGGGTCGAAGGCACTGCCTTCGACGGGTCCGGGGAGAGGAAGAATTCCTTCTTCCTCTCTCCGGGGCAGACCGCCAGCGTATGAATGAGATTTCACAGTGAAATCTCACCTTGCGCGTTCCCGGAATACCGGTCCAAGCTGCGCCCCTCGCGCCCCGGTACGGGCTGGCCGTTGCTGCCCCATGGGCATGCCGGGCTGCGTCCGGGGCTTTCGTAGGGGGAATTCGGCGGGATGTCGGAGCAGAAGCCGGTCGTCATCGTGGGCGCGGGCCCGGTTGGGCTCGTGGCGGCTGCCGCGCTGGTGCGGCGGGGTGTGCCCGTGACGGTGCTTGAGGCGGGCGCGGAGCTTTCGGGCGAGATGCGCGGCTCCACCTTCCATGCGCCCACGCTGGACATGCTGGACGGGTTGGGCGCGGCGGGGGCGATGATCGAGCAGGGCATCGTGGCCCCGCGCATGCAGTATCGCAGCCGCGACCAGGGCATCATCGCGGACTTTGATTTCGGCGTGCTGTCCGACGTGACGCGGCATCCGTTCCGCCTGCAATGCGAGCAGTTCAAGCTGACCCGCATCCTGCACGGGCTGCTGCAGGGCCAGCCCGGCTTCACCCTGCGCTTCGATGCCCGCGTGGCAGGCTGCGAGGACCGGGGCGATTCCGTGGAGGTGGTGCTGGAGAATGGCGAGCGGGTCGCCGGTTCCTACGTGATCGGCGCGGATGGCGCGCGGAGCCCGGTGCGGAAGGCCGCCGGCATCGAGTTCGAGGGCTTCACCTGGCCGGAGCGCTTCCTGGTGCTCTCCACCCCCTTCGACTTTGCCGAGCTGATTCCGGACCTGGCCGATGTCTCCTACTACGCCGATCCAGAGGAATGGTTCTTCCTGCTGAAGGTGCCGGGCGTGTGGCGCGCCATGTTCCCCGTGCCGGCCGAGGTGCCGGACGAGGCGACCATGACGGATGAGTATGCCCGCGCCCGCTATGGCCGGATCGTCGCGGGGCGCGACGACTATCCCATTCGCCACCGGACGCTGTACCGCGTGCATCAGCGCGTGGCGAAGACCTTCCGCCAGGGGCGCGTGCTGCTGGCCGGCGATGCCGCGCATATCAACAACCCGCTGGGCGGCATGGGGCTGAATGGCGGCGTGCATGACGCCTTCAACCTGGCCGAGAAGCTCGCCCCGGTGTGGCATGGCGAGGCCGGGGCGGAGCTGCTGGACCTGTATGACCGGCAGCGGCGCGGCGTGACGGTGGAGCATGTGCAGCGCCAGACCATCGCCAACAAGCAGAACCTGGAGGCGAAGGAGCCCGAGGCGCAGCGCGCCTTCCGCGAGCGGATGGCCGAGGCCTCCGCCGACCCGGCCAAGGCCCATGCCTATCTGCTGGGTGTTTCCATGATCAACAGCCTGCGCCGCGCGGCCGAAATCGCCTGAGCCGCCGAGGGACGACGAGATGACCGAGCTGACCTTCGACTTCCATGCCGGCGAGGGGGTGACGCGCCGCAGCGTCGCGCTCCGCCAGTTCGTCATTGCCGGCTGGACCGGCCGTGACCAGCACAAGCTGCAGGAGCATATCGAGGAGCTGCGCCTGCTGGGCGTGACGCCGCCGGCCAGCACGCCTTGCTTCTATCCCGGTGGCAAGGAGCTGCCGACGACCGCCGCCGAGATCGACTGCCTCGGCGCGGAATCGAGCGGCGAGGCCGAGTTCCTCATCCTGGTCGATGCGGATGGCGCCTGGTGGGTGGGCGTCGGCTCCGACCACACGGACCGCAAGGTGGAGACCTATTCGGTTGCCGTCTCCAAGCAGGTTTGCCCAAAGCCGGTTGCGCCGGCCCTGTGGCGGTTCGAGGATGTGGCCCCGCATTGGGACCGGATCGAGCTGCGGTCCTGGGTGCAGGAGAATGGCGAATGGGTGCCGTACCAGGAGGGCAGCGTGGCCGCGATGCGCGACCCGCGGGACCTCGCGGCGGCCTATCGTGCCATGGGACGTGAGCTGCCCCCGGGCACGATGATGTTCGGTGGCACGCTCGCGGCCATCGGCGGCATCCGGCCGCGTGCCGGCTTCCGCATGGAGCTGCGCGACCCCGTGCTGGGGCGTGCCATCACCCACAGCTACACGGCCAACTGGCTGGCCGAGTAAGGCGGAGACGAACATGCCGATCACCAAGGAGCATCTCGAGTTCCACGTGCCGGATACCTCCACGGGCTGGGAGGTGCCGAAGGGCTATCCGGCCGGGATCGAGCAGAAGATCCTCGCCGGTAAGCTGGACGAGGAGAACAAGCGCGGCCACCGCACGCGGCTGCTGCGCTTCCAGCCCGGCGAGTTCACCACCGCGCCCTTCGTGCATGACTACTGGGAAGAGGTGTGGCTGGTTTCCGGGGACCTGATCGTCGGCAACGACGCGCAGGGCAATGGCGGTGAATCCTTCGACAAGGCCGCCTATGCCTGCCGCCCGCCCGGTGCCTATCACGGCCCCTTCAAGTCGGTGACCGGCTGCACGCTGCTCGAGATCCACTACTACGACGAGACGCCGCGGTGAGCGGCCCGGCCGGCCCGACCCTGGACGCGCTGGCGGCGGATCTCGCCGCCGGCCGCACCACCAGCCGCGCGCTGGTGGAGGCGTGCCTGGCGCGGATCGCCGATCCCGCGGGAGAGGGCGGGCGGGCCTTCCTGCAGCTGGATGCGGAGGGCGCCCGCAAGGCGGCCGATGCGATGGATGCGCTGCGCGCCGCCAAGGCCGCGCCTTCGCCCTATGCCGGCATCCCCGTTTCGGTGAAGGACCTTTTCGACGTCGCCGGGCAGGTGACGCGCGCCGGGTCGCGCGCGCTGGACGACACGCCGCCCGCCGATTCCGATGCGATGACGGTCGCGCGGCTGCGGCGCGCCGGCTTCGTCGTCGTCGGCCGCACGAACATGACCGAGTTCGCCTATTCGGGCCTCGGCATCAATCCGCATTACGGCACGCCGCGGAGCCCCTGGCGGCGCGACGAAGGGCATGTGCCGGGCGGCTCCTCCTCCGGCGCCGCGATCTCGGTGACGGATGGCATGGCGCATGCGGCGCTGGGCACGGACACCGGCGGGTCTTGCCGTATCCCCGCGGCTTTCAACGGGCTGGTGGGCTTCAAGCCAACCGCGCGCCGCGTGCCGCTGGAGGGCAGCGTTCCGCTTTCCTGGTCGCTGGATTCCATCGGGCCCATCGCCCGCAGCACGGCCTGCTGCGCGGTGCTGGATTCCGTGCTGGCGGGTGAGGCACCGGAGGCCCTGCCCGCGGTGCCGCTGGAGGGGCTGCGCCTGCTGCTGCCCGAGACGGTGGCGCTGGACGGGATGGAGGAGGCGGTGGCCACCGCCTTCGAGACGGCGCTGGCGCGGCTTTCGCGCGCGGGCGTGCGGATCACCCGCGCCGCGATGCCGGAATTCGCCGAGGTGGCGCCGATGAACGCGCTGGGCGGCTTCACGGCTTCCGAGAGCTTCGCCTGGCACCGCAAGCTGCTGGACCGGCGCGGCGGGGATTACGACCCGCGCGTCAGCAGCCGCATCAAGCGCGGCGCGGGCATGTCCGCGGCCGATTACCTGGATCTGCAGAGGTCCCGGGCCGACTTCATCCGCCGCGCCACGGCCCGCATCGCGGCGTTCGATGCGCTGGTGATGCCGACCGCGCCCATCCTGCCGCCGCGCATCGCGGCGTTGGAGGACGAGGCGGCCTATACGGCCGCGAACCTCGCCGCGCTGCGCAACCCCACCCTGGTGAACATGATGGATGGCTGCGCCATCTCCGTGCCGGCGGCCCGCCCGCCGGAAGCGCCGGTGGGGGTGATGCTGGCGGCGGCGGGCGGGGGGGACCGGCGCCTGCTGGCGATCGCGGCCTCGGTGGAATCCGCGCTGGCCGCCTGACGCGGCGGCCGGTGCTTCTCCCCGGCGCGCCGCGCCGGGGGGAGCGTTCGGAAGGCCATTGGGAAGACCAGTCACACGAGCCGCGAGGCAAGGGGCCACAGAGTTCCGCCGCGGCGCTGACCGATGGTTTGCATGGAGGCTGAGACGATGGGTGCAACGGGAACGGACAGGCTTGCGGGCCGGGGGCGCCGCGTGGCGCTGGCCCTCATGGCCGGCCTCGCCTTCGGGGCGACGGGCCCCGCGATGGCGCAGGACAACTGGCCGGACCGGCCGATCCGCATGGTCGTGCCCTTCGCGCCGGGCGGCGTGACGGACAGCATCGGCCGGCTGAGCGCCGAATGGCTGGGCAAGTCCCTTGGCCAGCCCGTGCCGGTGGAGAACCGGAGCGGCGCCAACGGGGCCATCGCGGCCGAAGCCGTGGCGCGCAGCGCGCCGGATGGCTACACGCTGTTCACCGCCAGCGCCTCGCAGATGGTGATGCTGCCGGCGCTCACGCGGCTGAACTTCAATCCGGCCACCGATTTCGCGCCGGTCTCCATCGTCGCGAGCAACCCAATGGTGCTGGCCGTCAGCGCCTCACTGAATGTCTCCACGCTCGAGGAATTCGTCGCGCTGGCGAAGGCGCGGGCGGGCAAGCTGGACTATTCCTCGGCCGGCAACGGCTCCTCCACGCATCTGGCGATGGCGCTGCTGTTGCAGCGGGCGGGGATCGAGATGCAGCACGTTCCCTATCGAGGCGGCGCGCCGGCCATGCAGGCGCTGCTGGCGGGCGAGGTGGCGGCCTATTTCGGCAATCCGTCCGACATGATCCCGCATCTGCAGGGCGGGCGCATCCGCGTGCTGGCGGTGGCGGGCACCGAGCGACTTTCGAGCTTGCCCGGCGTGCCGACCGTCGCCGAGCGGGGCTTCCCCGGCTTCCGGGCGGAGACCTGGAACGGCGTGGCGGCCCCGGCGGGCACGCCGGCCGCCGCCATCCGCCGCATGGGCGAGGCGCTGGGCAAGGCCTGTGAGGACGCGGCGTTCCGCGCCTCGCTGGAGCGGCTGGGCACCACGCCGGTCTGCAGCACGCCAGAGGGCTTCGCCGAGGCGATGCGGCGGGACGCTCCGATCTGGCAGGAAGCGGTCCGCATCTCGGGGGCGAGCCTGGACTGAACGGGGGGGCCGGTGCGGGGTGGCAACGCCCCGCACCGGGATCCCGGTTCTTGCCTCGCCGGCCGGGCTGCCGCACATCGGCGGCCGCCCGGGCCGCCAGGACCGGGAGGGAGGAAGGCATCAGCGATGCGCGCGCCGATCATCAGCAGCCCCCGCTGGCTGGCCCGGGGCTCGGGCCAGGCTCCCACGGGCTATCCGGAGCAGGCGCGCGCGGTCCCGCTGAAGGATCAGGCCTATGAGATCATCCGCCACCACATCATCACCTGCCGCTTCGCGCCCGGCGAGAAGCTGAACGAGGCGCAGGTGGCCGAGGCGCTGGGCCTCAGCCGGATGCCGGTGCGGCACGCGCTGGCGCGGCTGCGGCTGGAAGGGCTGGTGACGATCCGCCCGCGCAAGGGGATCGAGGTGCGCCCGATCGACCCGGCCGAGCTGCTGCAGATCATCGAGGCGCGCACGGTGAACGAATGCCATGCCGCGCGCCTGGCCGCCGGGCGCTTCACGCCGGAGGAGGTGGCCGCGCTCGATTCGGTGCTGGACGAGACGGCGGCGGCGCTGAAGCGGCACGATACCGAGGCGATGATGCTGCTGGACAAGGCCTTCCACAGCACCATCGCGCGCGCCTCGGGCAACCCGGTGTTCTTCGACATCCTGAGCAACCTGCATGACCGGGCCGTGCGCTTCTGGTTTATCTCGCTGGAGCAGGAGGCGCATCAGGACAGCGTTCTGCAGGAGCACCGCGCCATTCGCGATGCGCTGGCCGCGCGGGACGCGGAGGCGGCGGCGCTGGCCATGGCGAATCACATCGCGGCCTTCCGGCAGAACGTGATGCTGCTGATCGGCGCGTGACGCGGGGCCCCTGCCCCGATCCTGGGCCCTTTGCCAGCTTCGGGGGCAGATCATGCGCATGCTGCGTCGCAGGATCGAACACGGATCGCGATTCAGTGAAATTTCTGCTTGCTCGGCAAAGTTAACTAGCTTTGTATCTTACCTAGTTTCGGGGCCTCCACGTTGCCGGCCTTGCCGGGGGAGCGCCGCCTTTCTGCCCGCCAAAAGGATGCGATCGGCCATGCTTCTGCAGCAGCTCGTCAATGGCCTGATGCTGGGCGCGATCTACATGCTGGTGGCCGTGGCCTTCACCATCGCGATCGGCGTGCTGAACTTCCTGAACTTCTCCCTGCCCGGGCTGTTCATGCTCGGCGGAATGCTCGCCTTCGGGATGATGAAGCTCGGCTGGCCCTGGTTCCTCGCCTTCGCGGGCGCGCTCTTCGTCGCCGCCCTCGTCTCCCTCATCGTCGAGCGCTTCGCCTATCGCCCGATGCAGGGAAGCGACCCGGAGGTGCCTCTGGTCTCCTCCCTCGGCTTCCTTGTGCTGCTCGAGAACCTGATGCTGATCCGCTACGGCTCGGACCAGCAGCCCTTTCCCGCGCTGATGCCGGACATGAACCTCCGCATCGGCGAGGTGGTGATCGGGATCGCGCAGCTCGTCTCTCTCGGCATCTCCGTCGCGCTCGTCGCCTGGCTCTCCTGGTTCCTGGCGGCGACCAATGCGGGGCGGCGTATCCGCACGGTGGCGGAGAGCCGGGAGACGGCGCTGCTGATGGGGATCGACATCCGCAGCCTCGTGCCCGCGCTCTTCGTCGCCAGCGCGCTTCTCGCGGCGCTGGGCGGCATCCTCTTCGCGGTGAATTACCAGCAGGTCTCCCCCTTCATGGGCGAGGGCATCGGCTTCAAGGGCGTGGCCGCCATGATCGTGGGCGGGATGGGCTCCATCTGGGGTGCGGTGGTGGGCGGGTTGCTGATCGGGCTCGCGGAGGTGCTGTCGATCTCCATGCTGGGCGCGGATGTGGTGAACATCACGGTCTACGGGCTGCTGCTGCTGATCCTGATCGTCAGGCCACAGGGGCTGATGGGCCGCCCGGCGACGCGGGAGAAGCTGTGATGAGCGGCTATCTGACCGGCGTCCTCGTCGTTCTCGCCTTCAACGTCATCGCGGCCTATGCGGTGTACCTGCCCCTTGCGGCCGGGCAGCTGAATCTCGGCATCGCGGGCTTCATGGCCATCGGCGCCTATACCGCGGCCTATCTGACGAACGAGATGGGCTGGACCATCCTGCCCGCCGTGGTGGCGGGGGGCGCGGCCGCAGGCTTGGTGGGGCTGGTGGTGGGCCTGCCCGTTCTGCGCACGCACGGCATCTACCTGGCCATGGCGACCTTCGCGCTGGGGCAGGTGATCTCCGCGATCTTCCTGAACCTGGACGTGGTGGGCGGCGCGGCCGGCTATCCCGTGACGGAATACGCGCCGCCGGCCGCCGTGTTCGGCCTGGCGATCGGCGTGGTGCTGTTCATGCTGCTGCTCAGCAGCACGCGCTTCGCCCTCTACCTGGCCGCCGTGAAGGGCGACCCCACGGTGGCCGACCTCCTCGGCATCTCGGTGCGCGGAATCCAGGCGGCGGCCTTCACCCTGGGCGCCATCGTGGCCGGGGTGGGCGGCGGGCTGTACGCGCATCACTTCAGCTTCATCGAGGCACAGCATTTCAGCGTGCTGCTCAGCGTCTTCACCGTGCTGTACGTGCTGTTCGGCGGCACGCAGACGGTGTGGGGGCCGCTGGTGGGCGCCGGCTTCTTCACCCTGGTGCCGGAGCTCCTGCGCGCCGGTGACCAGTACCGCTACGCCATCTTCGCATTCGTCCTCATCCTCTTCATGGCGATCCGGCCGCAGGGGCTGGTCACCACGGCCATGCTGCGCCTGCGGCGGCGCGCCGGGAGCGCCGCATGAGCATCGCGATTTCCGTGGAAGGGCTGTCCAAGTCCTTCGCCGGCGTCCAGGCCATCCGCAACCTGTCCTTCGCGGTGCCCAAGGGTGGCGCGACGGCGCTGATCGGGCCCAACGGCGCGGGGAAGACCACGGTCTTCAACATGATCAGCGGCGTCTATGCCGCCGACGCCGGGCGCATCGTCGTGAACGGCACCGATGTGACCGCCATGCCGTCCCGCCGCCGCATCCGCACCGGCATCGCGCGCAGCTTCCAGAACATCCGGTTGATGCCGCACCTGACCGTGCTGGAGAACCTGCTGGTCGGGCAGCATGTGCGCGCCTCCTCGCTGCTGGACCTGCTGACGCCCTTCCGGCTGGTGCCGAACCACCGCTGGAAGCGCGAGGCGCGGGCGGCGCTGGAGGAGAGCGGGCTGGGCCGGTATGCGGACGAGACCGTCTCCGGCCTGCCCTATGGCGTGCGCAAGCGCATCGACCTCGTGCGCGCCACCCTGGCCGGGGCGGATGTGCTGATGCTGGACGAGCCGGCGGCGGGGCTGAACCCTTCTGAGACCCATGCGCTGCGCGACCACCTGCGGGCGCTGCTCGGGCGCGGCCTGACGCTGCTGGTTGTCGAGCACGACATGAAGTTCGTCGACAGCATCTGCGACAATGTCGTGGTGCTGAACTTCGGCGAGAAGATCGCCGAGGGCCCGCTTTCCCAGGTGCGGCGGCACCCGAAGGTGCGCGAGGCCTATATCGGCGTCGAGGAGGAGGCCTGACCGTGGCGCTGCTCGAGGTATCCGGCCTTTCCGTCTCCTACGGCCGCGTGGCGGCCCTGAACGATGTCTCCCTCACCGTGCGGGAGGGCGAGATTGTCACGGTGCTGGGCGCCAATGGCGCGGGCAAGAGCACGCTGCTGCGCGCCATCCTGGGCGCGGTGCCGGCCAAGGCGGGTGGCGTGACCTTCGCGGGCGAGGACGTCTCGCGCGAGCCGCCCCATGCGCGCATCGCGCGCGGCCTCTGCCTGGTGCCCGAGGGGCGGCGGATCCTGATCTCGCTCAGCGTGGAGGAGAACCTCCTGCTCGGCGCGCATATGCGGCGCGACACGGAGGCTGTGCGGCGCGAGATGGACGCGATCTACGGCCGCTTCCCCAACCTGGCGGAGCGGCGGAAGATGCTGGCCTCCTGCCTTTCCGGCGGCGAGCAGCAGATGCTGGCGATCGGCCGGGCCATGATGGCCAGGCCGCGGCTGATGATGCTGGACGAGCCCTCGCTGGGGCTTTCGCCCCTTTTCGTCTCCAAACTCTTCGCCCTCATCCGTGAGCTGAACGCGGAGGGGCTCTCCGTCCTGCTGGTGGAGCAGAACACCACCAAGGCACTGGCGGTCGCCCATGGCGCCACGGTGCTGGAGCTCGGCCGGGTGATCATGGCCGGCGATCCGAAGGCGCTCGCCGCGGATCCCCGGCTCCAGGAAGCCTATCTGGGCGAAGGCGCCGCGGCGCCGGCCCCTTACTGAGACAGCAAGGAGAGTGGAGATGCAACGGAGAGTTCTTCTCGGGGCCACGCTGGCGGCGGCCGCCGCACCGGGCGTGCTGCGCGCGCAGGCGGGCAAGCTGCGCCTGGGCTACATGATGGCCAAGAGCGGACCCTATGTGTCCCTCGCCAACACGAACGAAATCGCGGTCGACCTTGCCGTGGAGGAGATCAACGCGCGCGGCGGCATCAACGGGCTGCCGTTGGAGGTGGTGAAATTCGACACCGCCGGCGAGCCGCGCCAGGCGACCATCGCGCTGCGCCGCTTCGCGCAGGATGACGGCGTGCTGGGCGTCATCGGGCCCTTCTCATCCTCTGAGGTGCGGACGACCTTCCCCGTGGGCGATCGCGAGGGGCTGGCGCAGATGTCCATGGCCTCCTCCGCGCCCGGCCTCTCCAAGGGCTTCGCCTTCGGCTTCCGCAACACGACGGATGAGGGGATGGTCATCGAGCAGGTGCTGGCCGCGCTCAAGGCCAAGGGCCTGCCGACCGCGACCGGGGCCGCGGCCTATGCCACGGATGACGTGGTGTCCCGCTCCATCGGCACGGATGTCGTGCCGGCGCTGTTCCGCAAGTTCAACGTCGCGCTGCGCGGTTCCGTCACCTTCCAGTTCGCGGCCTTCGACCTCTCGCCGCAGGTGGCGCAGCTGAAGGGCATGGCGCCGGACATCATCGGCCTCGGCTCCCCGCCGGAGGGCGCGGTGAACCTCTCGCGCGAGCTGCGGCGCCAGGGCGTCTCCACCCGCGTGATCGGCGGCACCACGATCGCGGACCCGGAGCTGCCTCGCCGCATGGATGGGGCGGGCGAGAACCTGACGATCGGCACCACCTTCTTCCCGGAGGTGAATGACCGCACGAAGGCCTTCGCCGCCGAGTTCGCCCGCCGCACCAAGGCGGCCGGCCTGCCGCGCAACGAGCCGAACCAGATGGACGCCTCGGTGTTCGACATCGTCTATCTCTATGCCGAGGCGATGAAGCGCGGCGGCGTGACCGGCGATGCCGGCAAGCTGGCCGCCGAGCGCAAGGCGGTGCGCGATGCGCTCTCCGGCATCAAGGATCTGCCGCTGCTGGAGGGCTCGATCTCCTTCAACGCCGATGGGGATGCGGTGAAGCCGATCTATGTGCTGGAGGTGAAGAGCGGGCATTGGTCGCTGCTCGACACCCGCATGCCCGGCTGAGAATGGTGGCCGCGCCGCCCGGCGCGGCCACCCCTCGGAGGTGAGAAGGGCCCGGCCGCGATGCGGCCGGGCCCTTGCGCTTTCCGGAGCTTCGCGCCCGGCCTATTCGGCCGCGCGCAGCGTGGCCTGCGCCTGGGCGGGCAGGTCGTAGCTGGAGAGCATGCGGTCCAGCAGCTGGCCGGCGCCGGCCCAGTCATAGGTGCGGAAGGAGTGGCCCTTCACCACGAATCCCGCGCCCGCATAGAACATCTCGTACTGCGTGTGGCGGGAGGCGAATTCGGAGCCCACCGCATCCCAGGCGAGCTTGTAGAACTTCACCTTCTCCTCGGCGCTGGCGGCCGGGGATTGCTGGGTCTTGCCGATGAGCCGCGCCAGCTCCGGATTGGCGAAGTCCTTCTCCGAGGAGGGGAGCATGATCATGCCGCCGCCGGCGAGTTCCCGCAGGGTGGTGATGATCTTGCCGTAGAGCTGCTGCGTCAGGGTCTGCGCGGCATAGAGGGTGTGGCGGTCGGGCACGAAATAGGGGCCTTGCTGCGTGCCCTTGGCCTCCATGGCCGCGACGAAGGCGTCCACCATGCCGACCTCGGCGGCGAGCTGGCCGAGGATCTCGCGCACGGCGGGGAAGCCCATCGTGCCGTTCACCTGCGCGATGCGGTGGGCGATGCCGCTGAGGAACTTCAGCTTCACCGACAGGCGGATCTGCGCCTGGTAGTTCTGGTAGACATGGGCGGGCGTGCCGTGGAACTGCTTCGCCGTCATCTCGATGTTGTCCACGACGAAGACGCGGTCCCAGGGGACCTTCACGTCGTCGAAGTAGAGGACGGCGTCGTTCTCGTCGAAGCGGCTGGCCAGGGGGTTGTCGAAGACGGAGGTCGCGGAGGCCTCGTAGGACTTGCGCGAGAGGATCTTCAGCCCCTTGGCGTTCATCGGGATGGCGAAGGAGACGGCGTAGCGCTCATCCCCGGGCTGCAGCGGCTGGATGCAGGTGACGAAGACCTCGTTGGCCATGATGCCGCCCGTGGCCAGCATCTTCGCGCCGCGCACCGTGATGCCCTCCGCGTCGCGGTCCACCACGCCGGCGGAGAGGAAGGGGTCCTGCTGCTGCGCCGCGCTCTTCGAGCGGTCCGCCTGCGGGTTGATGATGACGTAGGTGAGGTAGAGGTCGTTGTCCCGGGCGTAGCGGTAGTAGTCCGCCAGCGCGGTGGCGCGCGCGGGGTCATAGGCCTGGAACAGCTCCAGCCCCATGAACATGCCGGAGATGCAGGAGGCGACGTGGTCGGGCGCGCGGCCGAGAAAGCCGGCATGCAGCTCGGTCCAGGCCTCCAGCGCCTTCCGGCGCTCCACCAGCTCGGCATAGCTCGTCGGCAGCTGCCAGATGCGGTTGGCGAGGGTTCCCGTCTCCGTCCGGAAGGTCATCAGGGACTGGTTCTCGGGCGCGCTCTGGAAGTCGAACATGCGCCCGACGGAGGCGACGGCGCCGCGATAGGCGGGATGCGTCGTCGCATCCTCCACCCGCTCGCCATCGAGGAAGATCGCGCGCCCGTCGCGGAGGCTGGCGGTATGCTGCTGGCCGGTCTTGATCATGGGGCTGTCCTTTGGGCGTTTGGTGCAGGTTCAGGCGGTGGGCGAGAGGGCGCGGTAGCGGCCGCGGAAGAAGATCAGGGGCTCGCCCGCGTCCCGCAGGGAGAAGCGCAGCACGCGGGCGAGGAAGATGACGTGGTCGCCGCCATCGTGCCGGGCGTGGGCGGCGCATTCGAAATGCGCCAGCGCCCCGTCCAGCAGCGGTGCGTCGTGCAGGCCGGGGCGGTGCCCGATGCCCTGCCACTTTCCCGCCAGGGCACGGGCGAAGCGGCCGGAGGTCTCCTCCTGCTCGCGGCCAAGCACATGGATGGCGTAGCCCGGCGCATCGAGCAGGGCGGGCAGGGAATGGGCGCTGCGGGCCACGGAGAAGAGCACGAGCGGCGGGTCGAGCGAGACGGAGTTGAAGGAGCTGATGGTCATGCCCACCGGCGCCTCCGCGCCGGGGGCGGTGACGATGGCGACGCCCGTGGCGAACTGCCCCAGCGCGTGCCGGAGGGCGCGCGGGTCGAAGGGCGCCTCGGTGGTGTCGGCGGCGGCAGCCATGCGGGGCCTCTCCGTTGCTGATAGCTTTGGGAGAAAGCTAAAATTCTGATGCGCTGGACGTCAAGGGCGCTGTGCCGCTATCTCGTCGGAAACCGCGCGACGACCCCATGACGACAGCACGTAAGGCCCGCATCGCATGCCCGTGAAACAGACCGCATCGAGGGGGCTGCCGCTCACCGTCTCGGACAAGTCGCTGCTCGTCGGTGGCTCCGACCGGGAGTTCCGGACGCTGGTGCATGACATGCTGGCCTTCGCCAGCTCCATCCAGGATGTACGGAACCGGCTGGGGCAGCTGATCGGGCTCTCGGGCACGCAATACACCATCCTCATGGCCATCGCGCGACTGGGCGAGGAGAGCAGCGACCTCGGCATTAACCAGCTGGCCGACCACCTGCATCTGAGTGGCGCCTTCGTGACGATCGAGGTGAACAAGCTGGTGGCCGCGGGGCTGGTGACGAAGCTGCCGAACCCCGATGACCGGCGGCGCGTGATGCTGGCCGTGACCGAGGCGGCGCGCCAGCGCGTGCTGGAGCTGGCGCGGGTGCAGAGCCCGGCCAACGACGCCCTCTTCGCCGGCCTGTCGGCGACGGAGTTCCGGAGCCTGCTGGCGGTGATGGGGAAGCTGGTGCGCAACGGCGAGCCGACGCTCCACCTGATCGAGTATCTCGCGCCCGGGGGGCGGCTGGATGGCGCCACGCCGCGGCGGGCGCCCAAGGCGGCGGCCGGGTAAGGAGGCATGCCCGGTGCCGCACCGGAGATATCTGCGGCAATGTGCAATTTTCTCTAAACGCGGCGGGGACGCTCAGCTTCTGGTCGCTGCGGTCCGGGCTGATGGGTTATTCGCGGAGAGGAAGCAAGGAACTGTTCCTCTCCCCGGACCTTCAGCATCATCTTTTCATCGAGTTGGAAGCGCGGGGTTGACGGTGCGCCTGGGGGGCGATGACCTCAGGCGGGCGCCAAGGGCTTCAGGCCCTTGGCGGGCGAGGGTGGATCATCTCACCCCACATCCATCCGCAGCCCTTCGCGTTGCAACACCGCGCCCCATTTCGCGATTTCCGCCCGCACGAAGGCCGCGTATTCGGCCGGGGTGCCGTAGGCGGGCACGCCGCCCATTTCGGCGAAGCGTTGGCGCGTGGCGGGCAGTTCCAGCAGCGCCTTGATTTCCCCGTTCAGGGCGAGGACGGCGGGTTCGGGCGTGCTGGCCGGCAGGAAGGCGCCGAACCAGGTGCTGACGTCGTAATCCGCCAGTTCGGGCATGGTCTCGCGCAGGGCGGGGAGGTCGGGCATTTGCGGGTTGCGGTCGGCGCTCGTCACCGCCAAGCCGCGCACCTTGCCCGCGCGGATCTGTTCGACCGCGGTGGTCAGGTTATCGACCGAGAATTCCACGTCCCCCGCCATCAGCGCCAGCATGGCCGGGCCCGCGCCGCGGAAATGGACGGCGGTGGCCTGGGTGCCGGTGAGCTGGTGGAACCAGACGGCCGAGAGATGGCCGGACTGGCCAGGGCCGGAGGTGGCGTAGTTCAGCCGCCCCTCCTTCTCCTTCAGGTAGCGCACGAAGTCCGGCACGGTCCGCACGGGGATGGAGGGGTGGAGCATGATCGCGTTCGGGCCGCGGATCATGTTGGAGACGGGCGTGATCTGCTCCGGCCGGTAGGGCATGTTGCGGAACAACGAATAGGCGATGGCCTGCGGGCCGATATTGCCGATGAGGATGGTGTGGCCATCCGGCTTCGCGCGCAGGAACTCGGCCGTGCCCAGCGTGCCGCCCGCGCCGGAGCGGTTCTCCACGACTGCGGGCTGGCCCCAGCGTTCCTGCAGCAGCGGGGCGAGCAGGCGGCCCATGATATCCGTGGTGCCGGCGGCGGCGGCGGGCACGATGATGCGGATGGTCTGGGTAGGGCGCCAGCCGCCCTGCGCGCGGAGCAGCCCGGGCATGGCCAGCCCGCCGAGGAGCAGGGCGCCGCCGCGCAGCCCGGCGCGGCGATCGAAATGCGTCATGATCGTCCCTCCTTCTGCGGCCAGCCTGTTCCGGCCGGTCCGTCGGGGGCTGATCCTGCGTCAGGCTGCGGGCGATGTCATTCCAAATCGGGAATGCTATTCACCATTCCGAATGACAGCCGGAGCCGGAAAAAGGGTCCGGCCGGCCAGCCCGGCCAGCTCACGCAGCTCCTCGCCCAGCGCGGGGAAGACCGCGGCCTCATGCTGGGCGGCGATGGTGATGCCGCTGAGGCCGAAGCGGGGCTGGCCCGCCTGGTCCTTCACCAGGGAGGCGACGGTGACCAAGCCGCGATAGAGATGGCCGTCATCCATGCTCCATCCCTCGTCCCGCGCGGCCTTGGTGTCCGCGAGGTAGGATTCGAAGCTGGGCGGGGACTGCCAGCGCAGCCCGGCGAAGCGGCGGCGCAGCTCGGCCTCGGGCAGGTCCAGCGCGGCGGCGACGCAGCGGCCCACGGCGCCGATCAGCATGGGCAGGCGAATGCCGGCCGACATCTCCACCCGCACGCCGGTGGGGCTGTGCGCGCGGTCGATCAGCACGATGTGGCCGTCCTCCGTCACGCGCCAGAGGACGACGAGCATCCCGTATTTCAGGGCCAGGCGCTGCAGCTCCGGCCGGATCAGCTCGGCATGGCTGACGCCGAGGAAGCCCGCCGCCAGCTCCGCCACCGCCAGGCCGAGCGCATAGGTCTTGTCCGCCTCCCGGAAGGTGACGAAACGCGCGCGCGCCAGAGTGCGCAGGATGTTGAAGCAGGTGCTGACGCTGATGCCGGTGCCGCGCGCAATGGCCGCCACGCCCAGCGGAGCGGTGGCGGTGGAAAGGTGACGCAGGATCCCGATGGCATGGACCACCGCGCCCACCTCGCGCTGGCCGCCCGCCCCGCTTTCCCCAGGAGAAGGCGCTGCCATCCAAGATCCTGATCCGCCGTGCTTTTCCGACTCTAGCCGAGTGGCCCCGGGGCGCAAGCGGCCCGCTTGTTCTGGGGTGGCGGTCTGTCCCCGGGGAGAGGAAGAAGGAATTCTTCCTCTCCCCGGACCCGTCGAAGGCAGTGCCTTCGACCATCATCTTTTTCTTCGAGTTTGGATTCACTCGGCTGTCGGTGCGCCTGAGGTCCACGACCTCAGGCGACTGCAAACGCAGGAAGGGCACCCTAAACCGGAGACCCCTTCGATCAGGGTATCCACGGCAGTCAAACGGGGTTCCAAGGGCCTCAGGCCCTTGGCGGGTGGAGGGCAGAGCCCTCCGGCTCACCCCCAGGCCGGCCGCGGCCGTTCGATCGCCAGGTCCAGCTTGCGGTCCGCGGGGTCCAGCGCGGGTTCCAGCGCATCCAGCGCCGCCTCGAATTCGGCGCGCAGGGCGGCCTTGCGGTCTGGCGGCAGCCAGGAGGCCTCCACCCCGGCCAGGCTCAGGCGGCGGGCTTCCGGGATGCCCCAGCCGGTGTGGTGGAACACCTGCCGCCAGGAATGGCCGATGGTGGTGGCGAACATGGTCGGGTCGTCGGTGCCCAGCACGATGTTCAGCCCCGCCTCGGCCATGCGGCGGATGCGGTCCAGGCGGGGGATGCGGTTGGGCAGGATGGAGGACCAGCAGGCCATGGTGAAGGGCGTGCCCTCCCGCGCCATGCGCTCCACGATCGCGGGGTCCGCGAGCATGTTGTAGCCGTGGTCCAGCCGGTCGCAGCCCAGGGCGTCGCGGCAGTGGGTGATATGGGCGGGCGGGCCTTCGAAGAGGGTCTGGTTATCCTCGCAGACATGGGCGGTGCGGTGCAGGCCGGCGCGGCCGGCGCGGCGCCAGGCCTCCACCCAGACCAGCGGGGGACCGGCCCGCTCCGCGCCATCGAGGCCGATGCCGACCACGTGCGGATGGGGGTGGGAGGCCATCCAGTCCAGCATCTGCAGCGCCTCGCTGGGAAGGCAGACGCTGCGGTCGATGCAGGCGATCATCAGGGAGGAGACGCCGAAGTCGCGCTCGGCCCGTTCCAGCCCCGCCGCCAGCCCGTCCGCGATCAGCGGGTAGGTCGCGCCATTGGGCGTGTAATAGTGCGGGTTGAAGAAGATCTCGACATGCCTTGCGTTGCCGTGGCGGTGCATGTCCTCGATGCACTCATAGGCAACGCGCTCGAAATCCTCCCGCCGGCGCACGGCGAGGGCGCCGAGGCGGAGGACTTCGAGGAAGCCGTAGAAGTCGGGCCACTGGTAGAGGGTTTCCGCCGGGCGCGGCAGGCGCACGCCGTTCGCGGTGGCGATCTCATGCAGGGTGGTGGCGCGCATGGCGCCGGCGATGTGGCAGTGCAGCTCGACCTTGGGGACCAGGTCGAGCCAGTCGGAGAGGTTGAGCATCAGCGGCCCCGCCGGATGTTCCAGAGGAACATGGCCGGGCCCATCGGCACGTCGTTCAGCTCCGCGCGCCAGGCGGAGGCGGCGACGAACTGGCCGAGGGGCATGTAGAAGCCCTGCTCCGCCGCGCGGGCCTGGATCTTCTCGGCCAGCTGCTTGCGCTCGGCCTCCGACGACGTCGCGGCGAAGGCGGCGCGGTCGGCCTGCACCTGCTCGTCCTTCGGCCAGCCGGCGAAGCCGTTCGGGGCGCCCGCGGCTTCCATGTAGGAGTTCTGCAGGGGCGTCTGCATGTCCGGCACGGTGGCGGTGGTGTGGAAGACGTTCCAGCCCTCCGGGCGCGCGCGGCGGCCGAAGAAGGTGTTCAGGTCCATGCTCTGCAGGTCCACCGTGAAGCCGAGCTTCGTCAGCAGGTCCTGGGTGACGAGGCCGAGGGCCGCGATGCCCGGCGCGTCGGCGGGGTGGATGATCACCACGGGCCTGGAGAGGTCCACGCCGCTTTCGCGCAGCAGGCGCTTGGCGCCTTCCATGTCGGGCTTCGGCGGCATGCCGGCGGTCGTCTCATAGGGCGTGCCGCAGCCGAGCATGGAGCGGCATTCGCGCGCGTATTCGGGCAGGCCGGCGACGCCGGGGAGGTAGTCGGCCTGATCCACCGCCATCATCACGGCGCGGCGCACCCGCACGTCGTTGAAGGGCGGCAGGAGGTGGTTGAAGCGCAGGATGCCCTGATAGCCGAAGGGGGAGACGACCTGCACCTTCACCTCCCGGTTGCGGCGGAGGAGGGGCAGGACATCGGCCGGCAGGCGCTCCAGATAGTCCACCTCGCCGGTGGAGAGGGCGCTCACCTGGCTCGACACGTCGGGCATGGCGATCAGCTCGACGCGGTCGAAGGTCGGGCGCTTGGCGCCGCTGGCCCAGACGGAGGGCTCGGCGCGCGGCCTGTAGCCTTCATGCCGCACCAGCACGATGCGGTCGCCCGGGCGGTATTCGGCGGCCACGAACCGGTAGGGGCCGGAGCCGATGGGCTCGGTCACCGGGCGGTTCGGCGGCGTCTCGGCCAGACGCTTGGGCATGATCATCGGCACCATGGCGCCGGGCTTGGACAGGGCCTGAAGGACGAGGCCGAAGGGCTGCTTCAGCTTGATGCGCACCGTGCGCGCATCCGGGGCATCCAGGGTTTCGGTGGCGCGCAGCATGACGCTGCCCAGGGCATCGCGCTGGCCCCAGCGGCGCAGGCTGGCGGCGCAGTCCTCGCCGGTGACGGGCGTGTTGTCGTGGAAGAGGAGCCCTTCCCGCAGGGTGAAGCGGTATTCCATGCCGTCCGGGCTCACCTCCCAGCGCTCGGCCATCTGGAGGGTGGGTTCCCACTTGTCGTTCACCGCCAGCAGCGTGTCGTAGACGAGGTAGGAGAAGTCCCGCGTGGTGAAGCTGGTGGTGAAATGCGGGTCCAGGATGGTGGTCAGCGTCTCCGGCACCACGCGGAGGGTGCCGGCGCGGCTGGCGCCCTGGGCGCGGGCCAGGCCCGGGGCAAGGGCGGGCGCCGCCAGGAGGGAGGTGGCGGCGAGGAGGGAGCGGCGGTGCATGGGGTACTCTCGGAAAGGCCAGGTGCGAGGATTTGCAAGCAAATCCCGCACCACCGGGGCATTTCACGCCGGGGACCGGCGCGCTAGATAGGGGGCATGGTCGCGCTCACCTCCCCTGACTTCAAGCGTCGCGCCGCCCGGGCCCTGGCCGATCCGGGGCTGCAGAAGGCGCTCAAGCGCGGCGGCTCCGGCTTTCATTCCAAGCGCAGCACGGCCGTGGCCGCCCTGCCGGAATTCGAGCGGCTGCGGGAGATCGGGCGGGACATCAAGAACCACACCCTCGCGAACCTGGACCACTATCTCGAGGTGTTCGAGCGCAACGTGGTGGCCAATGGCGGCCAGGTGCACTGGTGCCGGGACGCGGCGGAGGCGCGGGCCACCGTGCTGGGGATCTGCCGCGAAGCCGATGCGCGGACGGTGACCAAGGGCAAGTCCATGATCTCGGAGGAGATCGGGATCAACGAGCATCTGGAGGCGAACGGGATCACGCCGGTCGAGACCGACCTGGGCGAATATATTCTGCAGCTGGTGAACGAGCCGCCCTCCCACATCATCGCCCCCGCCTTCCATCTGAACCGCGAGGATTGGGAGCAGCGCTTCCGCGCCGCGCATACCGACCTGCCGAAGGACCGCGTGTTCCACGAGCGGCGGGACATCATGGTGGAGGCGCGGCAGAAGCTGCGGGAGCGCTTCCTGGCCGCCGATGTCGGCATCACCGGCGCGAACTTCCTCATCGCCGAGACGGGTTCCTCCGTCATCGTGACGAATGAAGGGAATGGCGACCTGACGCAGACGCTGCCGCGCGTGCATATCGCGCTGGCGAGCATCGAGAAGGTGGTGCCGACGCTGGAGGACTGCACGTCGCTGCTGCGCCTGCTGGCCCGCAGCGCGACGGGGCAGGATTTCTCGGTCTACACCACCTTCTCCACCGGCGTGCGGCGCGCGGAGGACCTGGACGGGCCCGAGGCGTACCATGTGGTGCTGATCGACAACGGCCGCTCCAACATGGTGGGCACCGAGTTCCAGGAGATGCTGCGCTGCATCCGCTGCGCGGCCTGCATGAACCACTGCCCCGTCTATGGCGTGACGGGTGGCCATGCCTATGGCTGGGTCTATCCGGGGCCGATGGGCAGCGTGCTGACGCCTTCGCTGGTGGGCGTGGAGAAGTCCGGCCACCTGCCCAACGCCTCCACCTTCTGCGGGCGCTGCGAAAGCGTGTGCCCGGTGAAGATCCCGCTGCCGAAGATGATGCGGCATTGGCGGGAGCGGGAGTTCGAGCGCCACCTCACGCCTTCCACCATCCGCCGCGGGCTGGGCGTCTGGGCCTGGTTCGCGCGTCGGCCAGGCTGGTATCGCGCGGCCTCGCGCCTGGGCATGGGCGCGCTGGCGCTGCTCGGCCGCGGGTCCGGGCGCTTCCGCAGCCTGCCCCTGGCTGGTGGGTGGACCAGGGGGCGCGACCTTCCGGCGCCGGAGCCTGGGGGAACCTTCATGGCGCGCTATGCCGCGACGCAGAGGCGGCGATGAGCAGCCGCGACGAGATCCTCGGCGCCATCCGGCGCGGGCTGAAGCGCGGGCCGCTGCCGGCGGACCAGAAGGCGATGCTGGATGGCCGGCTGGCGACGCATCCGCGCCACCTCATCCCCGCGCGCTCCCGCGTGTCGCGGCCCGAGCAGATCGCGCTCTTCGTGAAGAACGTGGAGAAGGAGTTCGGGACGGTGGAGCGCGTGCCGGATGCCGCCTCCGTCCCCGCCGCCGTGTCGGATTACCTGGCGGCGCAGAACCTGGAGCCGCGCTTCGTCATGGCGCCGCATCCGGAGCTGACCGCGCTGCCCTGGCCGGACCGGCCGATGCTGCGCTTCGAGACGCGGCGGGCGCGGGCGGATGACGCGGTGTCCGTGCAGCATGTCTGGGCGGCGGTGGCGGAGACGGGGACGCTGCTCTTCCCCTCCGATCCCTCGCGCCCGACGACGCTGAACCTGCTGCCGGAGACGGAGATCGCGGTGGTCCGCGCCTCCGCGATCGTCGGCGCCTATGAGGAGGCCTGGGACCGGCTGCGGGCCGAGCGCGGCGGCGCGGAGCCCTCGGGCGGCTTCATGCCGCGCAACATCATGTTCGTGACCGGACCTTCGCGTTCGGCCGATATCGAGCAGACGCTGGAGCTGGGCGCGCATGGCCCGCGCCGGCTGCATGTGGTGCTGGTGGAGGACGAGCCCGCCGCCCGCACCACCCTTTCGGAGGTTGCCGATCCGCGCCCCCTCGCGGCGCGGGAACCCGTGGCGCGGCCGGGCGAGATCGCCAACCCGGCGGACTGATGGCCCGCCGGCCTCGCATCGTCTCGGCTTCCGAAAGGGCGCTGTGGCACGCCTATCTCTCGCTGAACGCGGTGGAGGCGCTGCCGGGGCGGGAGGCGCCGCCGCCGCCGTCCGCGCCGCTGCCCGAGCCGGCCCCGGCCCCCGCCGGGGCGCCGGCGCCGCCGCGCCCGAAGGGGCCGCCCACCGTGCCGCCCGTGGCGGTGGGCCAGCCCGGCGCGGGGATGGATGACAAGCGGTGGCGCGACCTGCGGCGCGGCAAGACCCGGCCCGAGCGCACCCTGGACCTGCATGGCCGGCGCGCGGAGGAGGCCCATGGCGCCACCATCGCCTTCCTGCGCGGGGCCCATGCGGATGGGGTGCGCTGCGTGGCGATCGTGACGGGCAAGGGCAGCGGCGAGGGCGGGATCCTCAGGCGGGAACTGCCGCACTGGCTGAACCTGCCCTCCGTGCGGCCGCTGATCCTGGGGGCCGCGCATCCGCACCGGGCCAATACGGGGGCGGTGCATCTCCTTCTGCGGCGCAGGCGGTAGGGGCCGGCGCCGCAATTTGTCACTGGATGCGTGGGCCTGGCTGGATGAACGTCCTGTCATGAGCAGGGAGGCATCCATGGACCGACGGGCATTGCTGGGCGCGACTGCGATGGCGCTGGTCGCCAAGGGAGCGGCCGCGCATCACGGCTGGGGCTGGGCGGAAGGCGAGCAGACGGAGCTGACCGGCACCATCCGCGAGGTGACCATCGCCCCGCCGCACCCGACCCTGCGCGTGGAAACGCCGGATGGCCTTTGGACGGTGGAGCTCGGAAATCCCTCCCAGACGCAGCGCGCCGGCTTCGTGGAGGGCGTGGCCAAGCCGGGCGACCGCATCGTCGCGCGCGGGAACCGCTCCCAGAACAGCAGCGAGCGCCGGTTGAAGGCGGTGCGGGTGACGGTCGGCGACCGGCGCTTCGATATCTATCCGGAGCGCATCCAGGGCGGCTGAAGCCTTGGACCCTTTGCAGGCCCTGGCAGGGTGGCCGGTGGCCGTCGCGCTGCGGCAATCGCCGGCGCTCTACCCGCTGGCCAATGCGGCCCATATCCTCGGGATCGGGCTTCTCGTGGGCGCGATCTTCACGCTGGACCTGCGCGTGCTGGGGGCCTTCCGGCAGGCGCCGCTGACCGTGCTGGGGCCGCCGCTGGTGCGGATGGCCGCGATCGGGCTGGGGCTGGCGCTGGTGACGGGGTTCCTGATCTTCACCGTCCGCCCCGCGGGCTATGCCGCCAACCCCGCCTTCCTGGTGAGCTGGGGCTGGTGGTGGCGGGGCTGGCGAATGTGCTGGTGCTGAAGCTGGGGACCGGGTGGCGGCAGGCGCTGGCGGGCGGGGCGGTGGGCTGGCCGGTCCGGGTTGCGGCGGTGCTGTCCCTGCTGATCTGGGCCGGCGCCGTGCTGGCGGGGCGCTGGATCGCCTTCGTGGAGTAGGGGCGGGAAGGGCTTCGCCCGCCCCGCCCCTTCCTCATGGCGCGACGGGCGGGAAGCCGTAGAGCCGCGCCGGGTTGCGGGTGAGGATGCGATCCCGGGCCTGCTCGTCCGTCCAGTCCAGGAACACCTCCAGCAACCGGGCCGGATCCGGCACCCCGCCTTCCGGGCGCGGGTGCGGCCAGTCCGTGCCCCAGACGAGGTTATCCGGATTGGCGGCGACCAGTGCGTCATGGAAGGGACGGGCCTCCGCATAGTCGGGCGCCGTGGCGCCGAGGCGGTAGGTGCCGGAGAGCTTCGCCCAGAGCCGCCCTTCCGCCACGCCCTGGCGCAGGGCCTCGAAGCCCGGGTCCCGCGTGCCGCGGCTGTGGTGCAGGCGGCCCATATGGTCCACCACGACCGGAAGCCCGAGCGCCGCGAGGCGCGGCAGCAGCGCCGGCAGGTCCGCCGCATCGATCCAGAGCTGGAGGTGCCAGCCCATCTCGGCCATCAGCGGCGCGAGGGGCTCGATCTCGTCCAGGCGGACGCCGCCGTGATAAGCGGCCTGGCCGGCCCGGCGGTATTCGTTCGCGCGCAGACCACGGATGCCGGCCTCGTGCCATTCGCGCAGGATGGCCGGGGTCAGCTCCGCGCCGCCGACGCCCACGCCGCGCAGCCGCTCCGGCGCGCGGCGAAGGGCATCGAGCGTCGCGCGGTTGTCGCGGTCATAGGCGCTGGGCTGGACGATGACGCCGCGCGCCAGGCCCAGCCGGTCCAGCAGGGCGAGGTAGTCCTCCAGCGTCGCGTCCTCCGGCGTGTAGGAGCGCGGTTCGGCATAGGGGAAGCGCGCGGCGGGGCCGAAGACATGGCAGTGGCAGTCGCAGGCGCCGGGCGGGACGCGTGGATCGGGCGCGCTCATTCCGGCTTGATCCCCGCGAGGTCGGCGGCGCGCTTCGCATCGGCGGCCTGGCGCCTCAGGAAGGCGGTGAAGCCCTCCGGCGTCTGCTCGGGGCCGGAGGCGATCTCCGAGCCCAGCCCCTCCAGCTTCGCCCGGATCGCCGGATCGTCGGTCGCGGCGGCGATCGCGTCCCGCAGCGCGGCGAGCACGGGGGCGGGCGTTGCGCGCGGGGCGAGCAAGCCGCAATAGCTGGCGGCGACGAAATCCGGCAGCCCTGCCTCGGTAAAGGTCGGGACCTCCGGCAGCAACGGCGAGCGACGCACGGAGGCGATGGCGAGGATGCGGCCCTTGCCGTCCTTGTGCAGAGGCAGGGCGGTGGAGAATTCGGTGAACATCGCGCGGACGTTGCCGGCGAGGAAATCCGGCACGATGGCGCCACCGCCGCGATAGGGCACATGGACCAATGCGGCGCCGGTCGCGCTGTTGAACAGCTCCAGAGTCAGATGCGCGGTGCTGCCCGCGCCCGGCGTGCCGGTGGTGAAGCCGCCAGGCTCGGCCTTCGAGAGTCCGACGGCATCCGCCACCGTGGCGGCACGGGTGCCGTTGGTGACCATCAGCACCAGCGGCACGGCATTCACCAGCGCGACGGGAGCGAAGTCGCGCAGCGGCTCATAGGGCAGGCGCGCCTGCACCAGCGGGTTCACCGTGATGGGGCCGTTGGAGCCGGCGAGCAGCGTGTAGCCATCCGCGGCCGCGCGGGCCACCTGCTCCGCGCCGAGGCTGCCGCCGGCGCCGGGGCGGTTATCCACCACCACGGGCTGGCCCAGCCGTTCGGACAGCGCGGGGGCGAGGAGGCGGCTGACGACATCGATATTGCCGCCGGCCGCATAGGGCACGACGACGCGGAGCGGCCTTTCGGGCCAGGCTGCGCGTGCGGCGCGCGGCAGCAGGGCGCCGGCGGACAGGCCCGCCAGCGCCAGGGTTTGGCGACGGTTCAGCATTCCTGGATCTCGTTCTTCCCGTTTCCGGGGGTCGCCCGGTCTGCGCCGGCCCTGGCCCCCCAGGGCATTCTGCACAGGCCGGCGCCCAAGGAGATACGCTACGCCGGCGGGGCCTTTTGCCGCGGCCTCCTCGATTTCCTACACTCACGCGGCTCGTCAGAGGAGGACGCACCGTGGATCCCGTCGTCGTCGCGGTCGCCATCACCGGATCGGTGCCGCGCAAGAAGGACAATCCGGCCGTTCCCGTCACCCCGGCGGAGCAGGTGGAGTCCACGCATGAGGCCTTCGAGGCCGGGGCCTCGCTCGTGCATATCCATGTGCGCAACCCCGACGAATCCTCCTCCTCCGACCCCGCGCTCTTCGCACAGGTGCAGGAGGGCGTGCGGAAGCACTGCCCCGGGATGATCGTGCAGTTCTCCACGGGCGGGCGCGGGCGCGATCCCTCGGCGCGCGGCTCCTCCCTGCCGCTGAAGCCCGACATGGCCTCGCTCTCCACCGGGTCGGTGAACTTCCCGACCATCGTCTACGAGAACCCGGCCGCGCTGGTGACGGAGCTGGCGACGGGAATGCGCGACAACGGGGTGCTGCCCGAGATCGAGATCTTCGACCTTTCCCACCTGCATGGCGCGCGGCGCCTGCTGCAGGAAGGGCTGATGAACGCGCGCCCGCATGTGCAGTTCGTGATGGGCGTGAAGAACGCCATGCCGGCCGAGGAACATCTGCTGGACCTGATGCTGGGCGAGCTGCGCCGCGTGCTGCCGGAGGCCAGCTGGACCGCCGCCGGGATTGGCGTGAACCAGGCGCGGGTGATGGAATGGGCGCTGGCGCGTGGCGCGCAAGGCGTGCGCACGGGGCTGGAGGACAACATCCGCGTCTCGCGCGATCGCCTCGCCGCCTCGAATGCGGAGCTGGTGCGGATGGCGGTGGAGGCCGCGGCCCGCCACGGCCGCCGCCCCGCGACGCCGTCCGAGGCCCGGCGCATGCTCGGCCTTGCCGCCTCCTGAAGCGCCGACGGTCCCCACACGGACATGACGCCCTTCGGCGCGCGGCTTCGGCAATGGCGCGAGGCGCGGGGCGTGACGCTGGCGCAGATGGCGGCGGCGATGCAGGTCTCCTCCGCCTATCTCTCGGCGCTGGAACACGGGCGGCGCGGCGCGCCCTCCGTCGGGTTGGTGCACCAGGTCTGCGAATATCTCGGCCTCATCTGGGACGACGCCGACGAGCTACGGCGCCTGGCGCAGATCTCGCGGCCACGCGTGGTGCTGGACGCGGGCGGGCTCACGCCCGAGGCAACGGAACTGGCCAACCGGCTGGCGGATTCCTTCCGCCGCCTGCCGCCGGAACGGGTGGCGGCGCTGCTGGCGGCTCTGGAGGGGCGGTAAGAGACGGAGGGCTCCGCCCTCCACCCGCCAAGGGCCTGAGGCCCTTGGAACCCCATCGGACTGCCGTGGATACCCCGGATCGAAGGGGTCCCTGGTTGGAGGGGATTGATCCTGCCTTTGCAGTCGCCTCGGGTCATCGACCCGAGGCGCACCGTCAGCCCCGTGATTCCAACTGATAGAAAAAGATGATGGGTCGAAGGCACTGCCTTCGACGGGTCCGGGGAGAGGAAGAATTCCTTCTTCCCCTCCCCGGGACAGACCGCCCCCCAGAACCCTCAAGCAGCCGGCGTTGCCCGAAGCCGGCTGACGCGCAGCATGCCCTCTCGCTCCAGCAGCGGGTGGGCGATGCCGGCGAGGTGGCCGGCGATGGCCTTCAGGTCGCGGGTCACGTCCAGCGCCAGCCGCGCGGTGGCGGCGGAGGCTTCGTCGGTGCTGCGGCCCAGCCGGGCCACGGCAGCGCGCTCGGCCTGGCGCCAGGCCTCTTTCTCCACCACCAGTTGGCGTGCGGCGGCGGGGTCCTGCCCCATGAAGACCGCGACCGCGAGGCGGAGCTGGGCGATGGCGCGGCGGTGGAGCCCCGCCAGTTCCTCCGCGAGGTCGGGTGGGAGGGCGGTGCCGCGGCGGGCGGCGCGGGTGGCGTGGCGGGCCAGGCCGCGTTCCACCATGTCCCCCACATGCTCGAGGATGATGGCGACGTCGCGGATGTCCTCCAGCCGCGTCACCTCCGGCTGGGCCAGGGCTTCGCGCGGCAGGCCGGCGAGGTACGCATGCACCGCCCGGTGCAGGCCGTCCACCACGTCGTCGCGCCGGGCGGTGGCCTTGGCGCGGTCTGCGTCGCCACGGCGCAGGGCGGCGGAGGCGTCGCGCAGCATGGCCTCCACCTCATCCGCGATGCGCAGCACCTCCCGCGCGGCGTTGGAGAGGGCGACGGCCGGGGTGGAGACGGCCTCGGGGTCCAGGTAGCGGGGGGCGGCCGCGTCGGCGGCGGCGGGCGGGGCGGGCAGCAGGCGGGTGAGCAGCCGCCCGAATGGGCCGAGGAGGGGCAGCGTCGCCACGGCCAGGATCAGGTTGAAGGCGAGGTGGGCATTGGCCACCAGCCGCACCGGGGCGGGATCGAGCGCGCGGAGCGCCTCGGTCAGCGGCCCCAGCAGGGCCATGGCGAGCGCCGCGCCGGCCATCCGGTTCACCAGGTTGCCGATGGGCATGCGCTGGCGCGACAGGTCCCGCGTATCGCCCCGCGCGGCCAGCACGGGGGTGATGGCGCTGCCGAGATTGGCGCCCACCACCATGGCCACCGCTGCCTGCGGGCCCAGCACCCCGGCCCCGGCGAGGGAGCCGACCAGCAGCACCGCCGCCACCGAGGAATGCATGGCCCAGGCGAGCAGCGCGGCTGCCATGAGGTTCAGCGCGGGCGAGCCTTCGAGCAGGTGCAGCACCTCCCGGAAGGCGGGGGAGGCCTGGAGGGGGGCCATGCTCTCCAGCATCAGGTGCAGGGCGGCGAGCATGAGGCCGAGGCCCATCACGGCCCGCCCTGCCTCCCGCTGGCGGATGACGGGGCGGCGATAGGCCGCCCAGCCCAGGAGCATGAGGGCGGGGAACACCGCGCGCACGTCGAAGGAGAGCAACTGGACGATCAGCGCGGTGCCGACATTGGCCCCCAGCATGGCGGCCAGGGCGGGTTCCAGCCCCAGCGCGCCCTGGGCGGCGAGGCCGCCCACCATCAGCGCGGCGGCGGTGCTGCTCTGCAGGGCGGCGGTGACGCCGAGGCCGGCGAGGAAGGCGCGTAGGCGCGAGCCGAGCGCCACGCGCACGAAGCGGCGCAGATTCGCGCCGAACCCCCGCTCCACCCCGCGCTGCACGAGATGCAGCCCGAAGAGTAGCAGGGCGGCCTCTCCCGCCAGCTCGACCAGCAGCCTGATTGCGTCCAACGCCACCTCCACTCCCCCTCATAGTGGCGTCGGCGGGGCGGGGTTGCACGCGGAATGTGGAAAGCCGGGCATCAACATTGGAAGGTTCAACTCTTCGGGCAGGCTTTCCGGCCACCCGCCCCTGCCGATAGGCTTCGCGCCAGCATGGGAGGCGGGCGATGAGCGGGAGCTATGACCGGGCCGGGGCGAAGGGCTTCGCCCGGGAACATCTGCGGGGGATCTGGTGCGCGGCGCCCACGCCCTTCCGGGCCGACCTCTCGCTCGACGAAGCCGGTTTCCGCGCCAATCTCCGCCACTGGTTCACCGAGCTGGGGGTGGACGGGGTCTTCGTGGCGGGGAAGCAGGGCGAGTTCTTCTCCATGTCCGTGGAGGAGCGGAAGCGGAGCTTCACCCTGGCGGCCGAGGTGGCGCGGGAGACGGGCAAGCGGACGATCATGTCCTGCTCGGACCAGAACCTGGACACGGTGCTGGAGCTGGCCGCCCATGCCGAGGCCTGCGGGGCGGACTTCATCGTCGTCCATGCCCCCGTGCTGCACTTCGTGCACGACCGCGACGAGACGCTGGTGGAGTACTACCGCCACATCAGCGAGCGGACGCGGCTGGGCATCGCGCTCTGGTCGCATCCGGACAGCGGCTACCTGATGAGCCCGGATCTCTGCCTGCGGATCGCGGAGAACCCAGGCGTGGTGGCCATCAAGTACTCCGTCCCGCGGGAGATGTATGCGGAGCTCTCGCGCCGGGCCGGCGATGCGCTGCTGGTCAGCACGGCCAGCGAGGATGAATGGCTGGACAACATCCTGGAGCTGGGCTGGCGGCTCTATCTCTGCTCCTCCCCGCCCGCGATGCTGCAGACGGCGGCGGACAGGAGGATGCGCGAATACACGGATCTCGCCTTCGCCGGGCGGGCCGGGGAGGCGCGCCGGGTGTTCGACAGCCTCGCCCCGGTGCGGCAGGCCATCCGCTCCACCAAGCCGGGCGGCAAGCCGCAGGCGCATACGAAATACTGGATGGAGCTGCTGGGGCAGGCCGGCGGCCCGGTGCGCCGCCCCATGCTGCCGCTGACCGATGCCGAGCGCGCCGCCACCCGCGCCGCCTTCGCCGGCTGCGGCCTCAAGGTCCCCACCCGCCAGGCCGCGGAGTGAACCCGATGCGCAAGCCCTTCGACTTCCAGGCCTGGATTGCCGAGAACGAACACCTGCTGAAGCCGCCCGTCGGCAACAAGCTGCTCTTCGAGGATGCGCAGACGGTGGTGCAGATCGTCGGCGGCCCGAACCAGCGCGTGGATTTCCACGACGACCCGGTGGAGGAGTTCTTCTACCAGCTGCGCGGCGACATGGTGCTGAAGGTGCATATGGACGGGCGCATCCAGGACATCCCAATCCGGGAGGGGCAGGTCTTCCTGCTGCCGGCCCATGTGCCGCATTCGCCGCAGCGCCCCATGCCGGGCTCGGTCGGCCTCGTGGTAGAGGGCAGCCGGCCCGAGGGCGCGAAGGACGCCTTCGAGTGGTACTGTTTCACGTGCAACGGGAAGGTGCATCGCATCGAACTGGTGGTGAAGGACATCGTGAAGGACCTGCCGCCCCTTTATGCCGAGTTCTATGCCAGCGAGGAGAAGCGCACCTGCCCACATTGCGGCACGCTCCACCCGGGCAAGACGCCGCCGGAGGGCTGGGTGAGCCTGTGATCCGCCATCCCGACGGCACCGAGGCCCCTCCCCTTCCCGAGACGCGCTTCGCCGAGCTGGACGCGGCCGCGCTCGGCCTCGAGCATGGCCGGCTGTCCTACATGGAGGCCGGGGCGGGGCCGGAGGTGGTGCTGCTGATGCATGGCATCGGCTCCAACGCCACCGGCTGGCGCTTCATCCTGTCCGCCCTCGCGCGCCGCGCGCGCGTCATCGCATGGAACGCGCCGGGCTACTGGCTCTCCGCCGATTTCGCCGCGGAGGCGCCGCTGGCGACGGATTACGCGCGCGTGGCCGTCGCCCTGCTGGATGCCTTGGGCGTCGAGCGCGCGCATTTCGTCGGCTCCTCCTTCGGCTCCATGATCGGCGCGGTGATCGCCGCGGAATACCCGTCCCGGGTCGGGCGCCTCGCCCTGCTCGGCTCCTCCCGCGGGCAACGCTGGAAGCCGCAGGCCGAACGCGAGCGGATGCTGGCCATGCGGCGGGATACGATCGCGGGCGGGGGCATGGCCCTGGCCCGGGAACGCTGGCGGAACCTCGTCGCCCCCGGAACGCCGGACAGCGTGGGGGAATGGGTGCGCGACACCCTCTCCGCCACCCACGCCAAAGGCCTGCTCCGCTCCGCCCGCGCGAGCGACGTGACGGACACGCTGGACTTCGCGCCCCGCATCGCCACCCCCACCCTCATCCTGGTGGGCAGCGAGGACCGGGTGAACCCGCCCGAGGTCAGCCGTGCCATGGCGAAGGCCATCCCGGGCGCGGTGATGCGGGTGCAGGAGGGCGTGGGGCACCTGGCGAAGCTGGAGGCTCCCGGGGCGACGCTGGGGGCGCTGGAACGGCATCTGTTCTGAGCGGGCGGTCTGTCCCCGGGGAGAGGAAGAAAGAATTCTTCCTCTCCCCGGACCCCTCACCTTCTTCTTTTTCTTCGAGTTTGGAATCACGGGGCTGACGGTGCGCCTCGGGTCCATAACCCGAGGCGACTGCAAAGGCAGGAACAGCGCCCAGCGACCCGAGACCCCGCCGGTCAACGGTATCCACGGCAGTCAGACGGGGTTCCAAGGGCCTCAGGCCCTTGGCGGGTGAAGGGCGGAGCCCTTCGCTGGAACCCGGCCTGCCAAGTTCCCGGTGCAACGCCCCTATGGAGCTGGCCCGGAACCTGCCTAACCTTTCCCCGCCATGCCTGTCACCCGACGTCTCTTCCTCGCCGCGCCTGTCCTGGCGGCACCTGCCCTGGCCCAGCCGGCCTGGCCGGACCGGCCGGTGCGGCTTGTCGTGCCCTACCCGCCCGGGGGTGGGTTGGATGCCTTGGCGCGGGCGCTCGCGGACCGGCTGACGCCGGTGTGGAGGCAGGCCGTGACGGTGGACAACCGGCCGGGCGGCGCGACCATTCCGGGCACGGATGCTGTCGCGAAGGCGGCGCCGGATGGGCATGTGCTGCTGATGACCTCCGACGCGTCGGTCACGGCCAATCCGCACCTGCATGCGCGGCTGCCACATGACCCGATGAAGGACCTGGCGCCCGTCTCCTACCTGCTGGACGTGCATCAGATGGTGCTGATGCATCCCGACGTGGCGGCACGGGACATGGCGGGGCTCGTGGCGGCGGCGCGGGTGCGGCCGGGGGCACTGAACTACGGTTCCTACGGGCCGGGAAGCCAGCCGCATCTCCTGTTCGAGGCGCTGAAGGCGCGGGAGGGCATCGACATCGCCCAGGTGGCCTATCGCGGGTTGACGCCGGCGGTGCTGGGCACCGTATCCGGCGAGGTGCAGGGCACGCTGGCGGGCGTGGCCTCCGCGCGGGAGTTCCTGGCGACGGGGCAGCTGCGCGCGCTGGCGGTCGGCCGCCCGGCGCGGCTGCCGCAGCTTCCGGACGTGCCCACGCTGATTGAGGCGGGATATCCCGAGGCGGACCCGCGCACCTGGTTCGGCCTTTTCGCACCCGCGAGAACGCCGCCGGCGCTGCTGGCGCGCATCCAGGCCGATGTGGCGGCGGCGATGGAGGATCCGATGGTCCGGGAACGGCATCTCACGCCCAATGGCTACACCGTGCACGCGGCCACGCCGGAGGCTTCGGCCGCGCTGGTGGCGGCGGATTTCGAGGCCAAGCGGGAACTCGTTCGGCTTTCGAACGCGCGGGTGGACTGAGGACCGAAAACCCCTTTAAGCTTCAACGAAACGACACGGAGGCTTCCAATGAACCTGCATCGCCGTGGCCTTCTGGCCTCCGGCGCCGCCCTCGGGCTCGGCGCCGCCTCGCTTGCCCGGCCCGCCATCGCCCAGGGCGCGCCGCTGAAGATCGGCATGATCACCACCCTCTCGGGTGCGGGCGGCTATATCGGCCAGGATATCCGGGACGCCTTCCTGCTCGCGATCGAGCTTTCGGGCGGCAACCTGGGCGGCACCAACGTGCAGGTCATGGTGGAGGATGACGGCTTCCGCCCCGGCCAGGGCAAGCAGGTGGCCGAGCGCTTCATGAAGAACGAGCGCATCAAGCTGCTCACCGGCATCATCTTCTCCAACATCCTCGGCGCCGTGGCGCCGGATGTGCTGGATGGGGGCGGCATCTATGTCTCGCCCAACGCCTCGCCCTCCAACCTGGCGGGGCGCGAGTGCCACAAGAACTTCTGGTCCATCGCCTGGCAGAATGACAGCCTGCATGAGAGCGCGGGGCAGCTGGCCACCAATCTCGGCCAGAAGCGCATGTTCATCCTGGCGCCGAACTATCAGGCCGGGCGCGATGCGCTGACCGGCTTCAAGCGGCTCTACAAGGGGCAGGTGGTGGGCGAGGTCTATACCCGCCTCGACCAGACCGACTACGCGGCGGAGATGGCGCAGATCCGCGCCGCGAACCCGGAGGGCGTGTACCAGTTCCATCCGGGCGGGCTCGGCATCGCCTTCCTGCGGCAATATGTGCAGGCCGGGCTGCTGGCGAATGTCCCGATGACCCTCGCCGCGCCCTCCATGGATGCGACGACGCTGGCGGCGGTGGGCGACGCCGCAGTGGGCATCAACCTGACCAGCCACTGGAACACGGATTTCGACAACGCGCCGAGCAAGCGCTTCGTCGCGGCCTTCCAGCAGAAGTTCAACCGCGTGCCGACCTATTACGCGCAGCAGAGCTTCGACACGGCGCTGGCCATCGGCGCCGCGCTGCGCGGCACGGGCGGCAAGGTGGACGATACCGAGGCCTTCTACCGCGCGATGAAGCCCGCGAATTTCGAGAGCACGCGCGGCAAGTTCTCCTTCGGCTCCAACAACCACCCCATCCAGGACTGGTACGCGCTGAAGGTGGAGAATGTGGGCGGCAAGCCGGCGCTGGTGACGCAGGGCAAGGTGTTGAGCGACCACGGGGACGTCTACGCGTCCCAGTGCCGCTTCTGAGGGCGCGCGCGTGGGGCTTCTGCTGGAGCAGCTTCTCAACGGCGTCCAGCTCGGCGTCACGCTGTTTCTTCTCGCGGCCGGGCTGACGCTGGTCTTCGGCATCATGGGCGTGATCAACCTCGCCCATGGTTCCCTCTACATGATCGGCGCCTATGCGGCGGCGGTGACCGCCGCCGCCACCGGTTCCGCGCTGCTCGCCCTCCTCGCGGGGCTGGCGGCCGCAGGGGTGACGGGGATGGCGATCGAGTTCCTGGTGCTGCGGAGGCTCTATGCGCGGGATCATCTGGACCAGGTCCTGGCCACCTTCGGCCTGATCCTGTTCTTCAACGAGGCGATGGTGCTGCTGTTCGGGCGGCAGCCGCTTTTCGTGAACGTGCCGGAGGCCCTGCGCGGCACGCTGCGCGTGCTGCCGGGGGTGGACTACCCGGTGTTCCGGCTGCTGATCATCGCGCTGGGCCTGCTGGTGGCGCTCGGCCTCTACATCCTCATCCAGCGCACGCGCATCGGCATGCTGGTGCGCGCCGGCGCCACCCACCGGGAGATGGTGCGGGCGCTGGGGGTGGATGTGCGGATGCTCTACACGCTCATCTTCGGGCTGGGCGCGCTGCTGGCCGGGCTGGCCGGGGTGATGGCGGGGCCCATCCTTTCCGTGCAGCCGCAGATGGGCGAGCAGATCCTCATCACCACCTTCGTGGTGGTGGTGATCGGGGGCATCGGTTCCGTGCGCGGCGCGCTGTTCGGCGCGGTGCTGGTGGGCGTGGTGGACACGCTGCTGCGCGCCTATGTGCCCGGCCTGCTGCGCCAGGTGATGGAGGGATCGGAGGCGGACGCGCTGGGCGCGGGCCTCGCCTCGATGGGGGTCTATCTGCTCATGGCGCTGGTGCTGCTGGTGAAGCCGCGCGGATTGTTCCCCGCCCATGCGTAGGGCCTGGCGCGACGAACGGCTCTGGGCCGTGCTGCTGCTGGCGCTGGCCGCGCTGGTCCCGGTGGTGGCGCCGATGCTGGGCAGCCCGGCGACGGTGGGGCTCGCCACGCGCATCGTCATCTACGGGCTGGCGGCCTCCTCGCTGCATCTCATCCTCGGCGGGGCCGGGCTCGTCTCCTTCGGCCATGCCGCCTTCTTCGGGCTGGGCGGCTACGCGGTGGGGATCCTCTATGCCCATCATGTCTCGGGCGAGCCCTTCCTCGGCTTCATCCCGGGGTCGAACGACCTGCTGGTGACGATGCCCGCCGCCATCCTGGCGGGCGGCATCGGCGCCGCCATCATCGGCGCGCTGTCGCTCCGCACGGCGGGGGTGCAGTTCATCATGATCACCCTCGCCTTCGCGCAGATGCTCTACTTCCTCTTCGTCTCGCTGAAGGCCTATGGCGGCGATGACGGGCTGGCGATCCGCCGCGTGGTGCCGGTGCTGGGGATGAACCTGCGCGACCCGGCGACGCTCTACTGGATCTGCCTCGGCCTGCTCGCGCTCTGGCTCTTCCTGATGGACCGCATCCGGCGCTCCCGCTTCGGGCGCATCCTCGCCGGCGTGCGGCAGGGGGAGCGGCGCATGGCGGCGATCGGGGTCCGCACCTATCCCTACAAGCTGGCCGCCTTCACCATCGCGGGCATGGGCGCGGCCATGGCGGGCGCGCTGATGGTGAACTACCTCCGCTTCGTCTCGCCGGACATGATGCACTGGACCAAGTCCGGCGAGCTGATGGTGATGGTCATCCTCGGCGGGCTGGGCACGCTGCTGGGCCCGGTGGTGGGCGCGGCGGCACTGGTTTCGCTGGAATACACCCTCTCCGGCCTGACGGAGCACTGGCAGTTCGTCCTCGGCCCCATCCTGCTGCTCGTCGTGCTCTTCGCGCGCGGCGGCATCCTGGGCGGGCTGCGGCGGCTGGCCGGGCGGCCGGCGGAGCATGAGGCGCAGCCGCTGCCGCCCGGTGAGTTGCCCTCGGGCGGGACGGCGCCGGAGCGCGCGGCCCATGGCTGAACCGGTTCTCTCCGTCCAGCACCTGGTGAAGCGCTTCGGCGGGCTGACCGCGACGGACGACCTCTCGATCGAGGTGCTGCCGGGCGAGCTGCACGCGCTGATCGGCCCGAACGGCGCGGGCAAGACCACGGCCATCGGCCAGATCATGGGGGAGATCGCCCCGGATTCCGGCCGCATCCTCTTCATGGGCGCGGAGATCACCCGGCTCTCCACCCCCGCCCGCGTGCGGCGCGGCCTGTCCCGCACCTTCCAGATCACGCAGCTGCTGGAGGACGACACGGCGGAGGACAACGTGGCGCTCGCCGTGCAGGCCCATGCCGGGCACTCCTTCCGCTTCTGGCGCGATGCCTTCCGCGATGCGCGGCTGCGCGGGCCCGCGCGGGCGGCGCTGGAGCGGGTCGGGCTGCCCGAGGCGCGCTGGGGCCTGGCGGTGGCCGACCTTTCCCATGGGGAGCGCAAGCAGCTGGAGCTGGCCGTGGCCCTGGCGGGCGAGCCGCGCATGCTGCTGCTGGACGAGCCCATGGCCGGGCTGGGGGCGAGCGAGAGCCTGCGGATGACCGAGGTGCTGCGCGGGCTGAAGGGGCGCATCCCCATCCTGCTGGTGGAGCATGACATGGATGCGGTGTTCAGCCTGGCGGACCGCATCTCGGTGCTGGTCTATGGCCATTGCATCGCCTCCGGCACGCCGGAGACCATCCGGCACGACCCCACGGTGCGCGCCGCCTATCTCTCCGAGGAGGAGGCGGTCTGATGCTTCTCGTGGAAGGGCTGCGCGCCGGCTATGGCGGCGCGGAGGTGCTGTTCGACGTGAACCTCCGCGTCGGCCAGGGGGAGGTGGTGACGCTGCTGGGCCGCAACGGCATGGGCAAGACCACCACGGTGCGCGCCATCATGGGGCTGAACCCGCCGCGCGGCGGGCGGGTGGAGTTCCGCGGCGCCGTGGTCTCCGGCCTGCCGCCGGAAGGCGTGGCCCGGCGCGGGATCGGGCTGGTGCCGGAGGGGCGGCAGGTCTTCCCGACGCTGACGGTGCGCGAGAACCTCGTCGCCACCGCGGCCGACCGGGAGAAGGCGGCGCATCCCTGGACGCTGGAGCGGGTCTTCACCCTGTTCCCCCGGCTGCGCGAGCGCGCGCACCAGTCCGCCCGCACCCTGTCGGGCGGGGAGCAGCAGATGCTCGCCATCGGGCGGGCGCTGATGACCAACCCGCATCTGCTGATCCTGGACGAGGCGACGGAGGGGCTGGCGCCCGTCATCCGCGCCGAGATCTGGACGACCCTGGCCGCGCTGAAGGCCGAGGGCCAGGCGATCCTGCTGATCGACAAGACCCTGGCCGCCCTGCGGCGCCTGGCGGACCGGCACACGGTGCTGGAGAAGGGCCGGACGGTGTGGGAGGGGACGGGAGCCGAGCTGGACCGGGACCACGACCGCGTCCGCGCCTGGATCGGGGTTTAGCCTTGGACGCCGCGACGCTGGACCGCGAGTACAACGCGCGCGCCACCACGCCGGATGTGCTGGAGATCCTGGCCGAGTACCGGGCGCGCACGGATGCGGCGAAGGCCGTGCTGCCCTGGTCCACCCAGGCCTATGGGCCGAGCGAGCCGGAGCGGCTGGACATCTACCCCGCTGGGGCTGGCCCCGCCCCGGTGCTGGTCTTCATCCATGGCGGCTACTGGCGCGCGCTGGACGCGGCCGATTCCGGCTCCATGGCGCCGGCCTTCGTGGCGGCGGGGGCCTGCGTGGTTTCGGTGAACTACACCCTGGCGCCCGCCGCCAGCCTGGACCGGATCGTGGAGGAATGCCGCCGGGCCCTGGCCTGGGTGCACGGGAACATCGCCCGCTTCGGGGGCGACCCGGCGCGCATCCATGTGGCGGGCAGCAGCGCGGGCGGGCATCTGGCGGCCATGCTGCTGGCGCCGGGCTGGCAAGCCGGGCTGGGCCTGCCGGCGCGCCCCCTGGCCGGCGCGACCCTTCTTTCCGGCCTGTTCGACCTCACCCCCCTGCCGCACACCCATATCAATGCCTGGATGGCGCTGGATGCGGCGGCGGCGGCGCGGAACAGCCCGGCCCTGCTGCCCCTGCCCACCGGGCTGCCCCCCGGCTTTCCCGTGGTGCTGGCGCATGGCGACACGGAGACATCCGCCTTCAAGCGGCAGACCTCGGAGTTCGCGGCCGCCCTGCGGGACGCGGGCTGCGCGGCGGAGGTGGTGCCGCCCCGGCCGGGCTCGAACCATTTCGACCTGGTGTTCGATTTCGGCGAGCCGGGGAACCCGTTGCACCGGGCGACACGGCGCGTGATGGGGCTGTAGCGCCGCCTTCCGCACCGCCTCGCGGCCCGTTTCTCTCCTGCGCCCGGTTGGTTTGCAGACCCGGAATAACCATCTTTCCTCTATCGCCCGCCGAGTATCTGGCTGCCGGCGACTGAGAGAGGTCCGCGCTCCCGCCCCGTTTTCGCGAGGAGCGCCTCATGGCCACATCCCCTCATCGTTCGTCTATCCGCAACCGCCTTCTCAAGGCCCTGCCTCCGGAATCGCTGGACCGCATCCTGCCCAAGCTCGTTCCGGTGGAGCTGCCACTGCGGAAGCAGCTCTACCAGCCGGACCGCCCCATCGAGGCCGCCTACTTCCCCGAGGAGGGCATCATCTCGATGGTCTCCGTCCTCGATGAAGGCATGCAGGCCGAGGTCGGGATGGCCGGGCGGGAAGGCATGCTGGGCACCCCGCTGCTGGCGGGGGTGGAGACCTCCTTCGTCGAGAGCATGGTGCAGCTGGGCGGCAGCGGGCTGCGGATGGAGGCGCATGCCTTCCGCGACGAGGTGGAGGCGAACCGCCCCTTCCGCACCCTTCTTCTTCACTACAGCGAGGCGCATCAGGCCCAGATGATCCAGACGGCGGCCTGCAACGGGAACCACGGGCTGGAGCAGCGCTTCGCCCGCTGGCTGCTGATGGTGCATGACCGCGTGGATGGCGACGAGATGTCGCTGACGCAGGAATTCATCGCCGTCATGCTGTCCGTGCATCGGCCGAGCGTGACGGTCGCGGCCGGCATCCTGCAGCGGGCGGGGCTGATCCGCTACGCCGCGGGCCGGGTGACCATGCTGGACCGGCCGGGCCTCGAGGCGGTCTGCTGCGAATGCTATGGCGCGGTGCGCCGCCGTTTCGAAACGGTGATGGGGCAGCCGGTTTCCTGAATGTATGGAAGGCGACCGCCAGGGCGCCGCCGATGCGCCATACCGGCCCCCGCCGGCGACTGAGACACGCGCTCCCGCCATGACGCTGCGAGGAGTGCCTTTTGATCCTTGCCGATCCGATGCCCCGCAACCGCCTCCTCGCGGCGTTGCCACAGGACGTGCTCGCGCATCTTCTCCCGAAGCTTACGCCGGTCGAACTCTCCATGCGGCAGGCGCTGTACCGCCCCGCCGCGCCGATCGACGCCGCCTATTTCCCGGAGGCCGGCATCATCTCGATGGTGTCGATTCTCTCGGAAGGCGAACAGGTCGAGGTCGGGATGGTCGGGCGGGAGGGCATGGTGGGCACGCCGCTCCTCGCCGATGTCGAGACCTCCTATGTCGAATCTATGGTGCAGGGCCCGGGCAGCGCACTGCGGATGGAAGCCCGCGCCTTCCGCCAGGAATTGCAGGCGAACCCGTCCTTCCGCGCGCTCCTTCTCCGCTACAACGAGGCGCATCAGGCGCAGGTGATCCAGACGGCGGCCTGCAACGGGCGGCACGCGCTGGAGCAGCGGCTCGCCCGCTGGCTGCTGATGGTGCATGACCGGACCGATGGCGACGAGATTCCGATCACGCAGGACTTCATCGCCACCATGCTCGGCGTCCATCGCCCGAGCGTCACGGTGGCCGCGGGCGCGCTGCAGCGCGCGGGGCTGATCCGCTACACCGCCGGGCGTGTCACCGTGCTCGACCGCGGGCGGCTCGAAGCGGCCTCCTGCGAGTGCCACGCCGCCGTGCGCGACCGATTTGCGGAGGTGGTCGGACTTCCCATCTCATGATGTATGGAACCTTACCGCGCTGCGGCGGAGGACCTCCCTAAACGCTAGCTCGTGACGACATCTATTTCTCATCACGACATTCGCGCCGAGGGCTCCGCCGCGATTCCGATCACCGCGGAGGCGGCGCGGATCGCCGCGCTCGAGGAGGAGCTTCGCTCCCTGCGGGCGGAGAACGACCACTTCCACCAGATCCTCGACAGCGCAGCCGAATACGCGATCGTCACGATGGATCTGGAAGGGCGGATCAGCAGCTGGAATGCGGGCGCCCGCAAGGTGCTCGGCTATGCGGCCGCGGAGATCCTGGGCCGTTCGGGGGAGATCTTCTTCGCCCCGGAGGACCGGGCCGAGGGCGCCTTCGTGACCGAGCTGTGCCGGGCCCTGGACCGGGGGCGCGCGGTGAACGAGCGATGGCATCTGCGGCGCGACGGCTCGCGCTTCTGGGCGAGCGGGTTGATGCTGCCCCTGATGGACGAGGATGGGCAGCCGCAGGGCTTCCTCAACATCCTGCGGGACGGCAGCGAGATGCGGGCCGAGGCGGAGCGCCAGGCCCTGATCCAGGCCGAGCTGGCCCACCGGGTCAGGAACACGCTCTCGCTCGCGCATGTCATCGCGGTGCAGACCCTGCGCCACACCGATGGGCCCGAGGCCTTCCAGGCCGAGTATGCCAGCCGCCTCCAGGCCCTCGGGCGCTCGCATGAGATGCTGGCCCATGGCGGGTGGGACGGAGCGCCGCTGCGCAAGCTCGTCGAGCATGCCCTGACCCCGCATCGGCACGGGCCCGGCCGCGTCGCCATCGAGGGCCTGCCGGTCCGGCTCGCTTCCGCCGCCGTGGTCAAGCTCAGCCTGGCCTTCCATGAGCTCACCACCAACGCGGCCAAATATGGCTCCCTTTCCGTGCCGGAGGGCGCGGTGGAGGTCACCTGGTCCCTGCTGCGCCCGCAGAACGGCCGGAAAATGCTCGAAATCGTCTGGCGTGAGCGCGGTGGCCCGCCGGTGAAGCCGCCGGAGCGGCGGGGCTTCGGCACGCGCCTGCTGGAGCAGAGCCTGCGGCATGAATTCGGCTGCACGGTCACCCTGGCTTTCGAGCCGGAGGGGCTGGAATGCCGGATCTGCCTGCCGCTGACCGCCAACGTGCTCGGCTTCTAAGAAGGGGCCCGGGCCGGGTCTGGACAGGAGGCCGCGCCCGTCGCATGGGGCATCCCGTTGCAGGAAACGGGGGTCTCCGATGGTCGAGCAGGTGATGAAGAGCGCAGCCTATCAGGAGGCGCTGCGGCACCTCGCGGCCGGGCATGAGCGCTTCGTCGAGGAGACCATCCGCCTGACCGAGATCCCCGCCCCCTTCTTCCAGGAGGAGGAGCGCGGGCGCGCCTATCTCGAAATGCTGCGCGAGGCGGGGCTCGAGGAATGCGAGATGGACGCCGAGGGCAATGTGATGGGCCTGCGGCGGGGGCTGGGGAACGGCCAGCTGGTCGTCGTCGCCGCGCATCTGGACACGGTCTTCCCCCCCGGCACGGACCTCAAGGTGCGGCGCGAGGGCACGCGCCTCTACGCCCCCGGCATCGGCGACGACACGCGCAGCCTGGCGATGAACCTGGCCTTCCTCCGCGCCATGGATGCGGCGGGCATCCGCACGAAGCACGACATCCTCTTCGTCGGCAATGTGGGCGAGGAAGGGCTGGGCGACCTGCGCGGCATCCGCTTCCTCTTCACCAAGGGGCGCTACGCCGGGCGCATCGCCGCCTTCATCTCCGTCGAAGGCCCGATGGGCATGGGCACCATCGTCTCCGGCGCCACAGGCTCGCTGCGCTACCGCGTCACCTTCCGCGGGCCCGGCGGGCACAGCTTCATGGATTTCGGCATCGTCAGCCCCTCCTTCGCGCTGGCCGAGGCGATGGCCGGCCTCTCCCGCATGGCGGTGCCGAAGGAGCCGCGCACGACCTTCAGCGCGAGCGTGATCGGCGGCGGCACCTCGGTGAACTCCATCCCCAACGAGGTGTGGCTGGAAGTGGACCTGCGCTCGGATTCCGCGCAGGAGCTGGCGCGCATCGACAACGCCTTCAAGGCGATCGTCGCCAAGGCGGTGGAGGGCGAGAACGCGGCGCGCAGCACCGCCAAGGGCCCCGTCACCGTGGAATGGAAGAAGATCGGCGACCGGCCCGCCGGCGCGATCGACCGCGAGAGCGAGCTGGTGGCACACGCCACCGCCGCCGCCCGCGCACTCGGCTTCTCGCCGAAGACGGTGGCCAGCTCCACCGATGCCAGCATCCCCATCTCGCTCGGCATCCCCGGCATCGCGGTGAGCGCCGGGGCGGGCGCGGGAGCGCATACGCTGGACGAATGGGTGGATGTGGAGCCGAAGCAGACGCTGCACGACATGCAGCTGGCCTTCGCGACGCTGCTGCAGACGGCGGGGATGGACGCCGGCGGCTGATCGCCTTGTTCTGATCTGCTCGGTCTGTCCCGGGGAGAGGAAGAAGGAATTCTTCCTCTCCCCGGCCCCCTCACCATCATCTTCTTTTTCAAGTTGGATTCACTCGGCTGACGGTGCGCCTGAGGTCGATGACCTCAGGCGACTGCAAAGGCAGGTTCCATCTCGTTCGACCAGAGACCCCTTCGATCCGGGGTATCCACGGCAGTCAGACGGGGTTCCAAGGGCCTCAGGCCCTTGGCGGGTGCAGGGCGGAGCCCTGCCTGCTCCACCCCTAGCCTGAGACGGGCGGCGTCCATCCCCGCCCCGGGATGCTGTCCAGCAGCGCGCGCGTATAGGGGTGGGTTGGCGCGTCGAAGACCTGTGCCGTCGGCCCCTGTTCCACGATCACGCCGCGCTGCATGACCGCCACCCGGTCGCAGATTTCCGCCGCCACGCGCAGGTCGTGCGTGATGAAGAGCATGGTCAGCCCCAGGCGCTTGCGGATATCGGCCAGCAGCGCCAGCACCTGCGCCTGCACCGAGACATCGAGTGCCGAGACGGGTTCGTCCGCGATCAGCAGTTCCGGTTCCATCGCCAGTGCGCGCGCGAGGCCGATGCGCTGGCGCTGGCCGCCGGAGAACTCGTGGGGGTAGCGGTCCATCGCCCCGGGGTCGAGCTGCACCAGGCGCAGCAGCTCCCGCGCGCGGTCCAGCGCCGCGCGGCGGGGCGTGCCGTGGGTGATGGGCCCTTCGGCGATGGCCTCGCCCACGGAACGGCGGGGGTTGAGCGAGGCGTAGGGGTCCTGGAAGACCATCTGGATCTGGCGGCGGAAGGGCTTCCAGGCCTCGCGCGTCAGGGGGCGGAGGTCGGTGCCGTGGAAGAGGATCTCGCCTTCCTCCGGCCGCACCAGCCGCACCAGCGTGCGGGCCAGGGTGGACTTGCCCGAGCCGCTCTCGCCCACCACGCCCAGCGTCTCGCCCCGGTGCAGGACGAGGTCGGCATCCTTCACGGCCTGGAAGGACTGGCCCTTGCCGAACCAGCCGCCGCCGCGGTGGTAGGTCTTGCGCAGGCCCTTGAGGGTGAGGATGGGCGGGCCGGGCGGCACCGGTTCCCGTGGGGCCGGGGTGCCGTGCGGCACGGCGGCGATGAGGGCGCGGGTGTATTCATGCCTCGGCGCGTTCAGCACCTCCGCGGCGGGGCCGGTTTCCACGATGCGGCCGCGCTGCATCACCGCCACGCGGTCCGCGATCTCGGCCACCACGCCGAAGTCGTGGGTGATGAACATCACCCCCGTGCCGCGCCGCCCCTGCACCTCGCGGATGAGCGTCAGGATCTGCATCTGCGTGGTCACGTCGAGCGCGGTGGTGGGCTCGTCTGCGATCAGCAGGGCGGGTTCGAGCGCCAGCGCCATGGCGATCATCACGCGCTGCCGCTGCCCGCCGGAGAGGCGGAAGGGGTAGGAGCGCGCGAGGTTGGCCGGGTCCGGCAGGTTCACGGCTTCCAGCAGCTCCGGCACGCGGCGGGCCGCGTCCGCGCCGGCGCCGTGCACGCGCAGGGCTTCCGCGATCTGGTCGCCCACCCGCATCAGCGGGTTCAGCGCCGTCATCGGCTCCTGGAAGATCATGGCGAGGCGGGAGCCACGAAGCCTGCGCATCTCCTCGCGCGGCTTGGCCAGGAGGTCCTGTCCCTCGAACAGGATGCGGCCGGAGCGTACGGGCAGGCCGGGCGGCAGCAGGCCCATGGCGGCATTCGCGGTCATGGACTTGCCGGAACCGCTCTCGCCGACGACGCAGAGGATTTCCCCTGGCGCGACGGTGAGGCTGACCTCCTCGATCGCATTCGGGCGGTCCCCGCCCGAGGGCAGGCCGATGGTGAGGTTCTCGACCGAGAGAAGGCTCATCGGGCGCCCCGCTTGCGCAGCCGCGGGTTCATCGCATCCGACAGCCCTTCGCCGATGAGGTTCAGCGCCAGCACGGTGACGAAGATGGCGATGCCGGGAAACACGCTCATCCACCAGGCCAGGCGGATGACGGAGCGGCCGGAGCCGATGAGGAAGCCCCAGGACATCAGGTTGGGGTCCCCCAGGCCGAGGAAGGAGAGCGAGCTCTCCAGCAGGATGGCGCTGGCCGTGTTGAGCGAGGCGAGCACGATGATGGGGGAGAGGGCGTTGGGCAGGATGTCGGTCAGCACGATGGCGATCGGCCGCTTGCCCAGCACCTCGGCCGCCTGGACGAATTCGCGGTTGCGGAGGGAGAGGAACTCCGCCCGCACCACGCGCGCGACGGGCGGCCAGGAGACGATGGCGATGGCCGCGACGATGGAGGTGATGGAGGGCGTGAAGATCGCCACCAGCAGGATGGCGAGAACGAAGGAGGGGATGGTCTGGAAGAACTCGGTGAAGCGCATCACCGCGTCGTCCACCACCCCGCCGAGATAGCCGGCCAGCGCGCCGAGGGCGACGCCGATGAGGATGGAGACCGCGGTGGAGACCGCGCCCACCAGCAGCGAGACGCGCGCGCCATAGGCGATGCCGGCGGCCACGTCGCGGCCGAGGCTGTCCGAGCCCAGCAGCATCCCGTCCTCCCCCGGCGGGGAGAAGGGTGCGCCCGCCATGTCCCATGGGCTGCCGGGGAAGAGCACGGGCGCCAGCAGCGCCACCGCGAGCACCAGCAGCAGCGTGACGGCGCCGACCACCGCGCCGGGATGGCGCGCGAAACGACGGAGCAGTTCCATCACGCCACCTCCACGCGGGGGTCGATCAGGGCGTAGAGCAGGTCGGTCAGCAGGTTGAACAGCACCACCATGACGGAGGTGATGAAGAACACGCCCATCAGGACCTGGTAGTCGCGCGCCAGCAGCGCCTCGAAGGCAAGGCGGCCGATGCCGGGCCAGGCGAAGACGGTTTCCACCAGGATGGAGCCGCCGACGAGCTGCCCGGCCTGGATGCCGGCGAAGGTGATGACCGGCAGCAGGGCGTTGCGCAGCACATGGGCGCGCAGCACGCGGCCTTCCGGCACGCCCTTGGCGCGGGCCGTCTTCACGAAGTCCTGGTCCGCCACCTCCAGCATCGTCGCGCGCGTCAGCCGCGCATAGACCGCGAGGTAGAAGAGGCCGAGCGTGACGGCCGGCAGCACGAGGTGCTGCGCCACGTCCCAGGCCAGCGCCAGGCCGGTCGCGTTCAGGCTCGGGTCGCTCATGCCGAAGCTGGGCAGCCATTCGAGATACACGCTGAACAGCAGCACCAGCATGAGCCCCACCCAGAAGAGCGGGGTGGCGTAGAAGGCCAGCGCGATGACGGTGATGACGCTGTCCGCCCATGTGCCCACGCGCCGCGCCGCCAGCGCGCCCATGGCGACGCCGCCCGAGATGGCGATGAGGAAGGCCGCGCCCGTCAGCAGCAGCGTGGCGGGCAGGCGGTCCATGATGAGCCCGGCGACCCCGGCCTGCTGGCGGTGGCTGAAGCCGAGATCGAGCTGCAGCACGCCCTTGAGGTAGATCCAGAGCTGGGTCGTCAGCGGCTGGTCCAGCCCGAACTGCCGGCGCAGCTGCTCCATGTATTGCGGATCGGCCGCGCCGGACTGCCCGGCCATGACGGTTGCCGGGTCACCCGGCGCCGCATGGATCAGCAGGAAGTTGCACACCACGATCGCCAGGATGACGGCGACCGACTTCAGCACCCGGCGCAGGAGGAAGCCGGGCAGGCGGGACAATTCCATGCGCTAGGCGAGGAACACGTCGTCGTAGCTGGCATGGTCGCCGGTGCCGAGTTGCACGGCGTTGTGCAGCCGCTTGTCCGTCACCGTCGGGTAGTTCACCTCCACCACCCAGAGCAGCGGCACGTCCTCCACCAGGATCTTCTGCACCTCGGAGAAGGCGGCGCGCCGGTCCGCCTCGGCCGATGAGGTCCGCGCCTTGGCGAAGAGCTCGTCCACGCGCGGGTTGGAATAGCCGGCCGTGTTGGTGAAGAGGATCTTCTGGATGTTGGAGGAGACGTAGCTGCGCTCCACGCCCAGGGTTGGGTCGCCGAACTGGTAGAGCACGTTGGAGGTCGCCTCGTAGTCCCAGTTCGCGATGCGCGAGCCCCAGGTGCCGGCATCGGTCGATTCCAGCGTCACCTCGAAGCCGATCTGGCGCATGGCCTGGCGGAAATACTCGCCCATGCGGTTCCAGATCTCGCCATAGGGCGGGATGACGTATTTGAAGGAGCCACGGACGCCCTGGGCATTCGCGCGCAGCCCGGCCTCGTCCAGCAGCGCCTTGGCCTTGTTCACGTCGAAGGGCGGCAGCTTGGCGTTGGCGTCATAGAAGCGCGTGGTGGAGGCCACCGGGCCGGTGGCGGCCTTGCCCAGGCCGAACCACAGGCGGTTGACGATGAAGTTGCGGTCCAATGCCATGCTCATGGCCTGGCGCACGCGCTTGTCGTCGAAGGGCTTCACCCGGTGGTTCACCTCGAACCAGAAGAGCGGGGAGAAGTATTCCCAGCCCTTGGTGGTGACGTTCAGGTTCGGCGCCTGGCGCAGGGCGGGGATGTCGAAGGGCTCGATATCCGTGGCGGTGGTCATGTGCACCTGCCCGGACTGGATGGCGAGCCGCCGGCTCTGTCCGTCCGGGATCACGCGCCAGAGGATGCCGTCGAGATAGGGTTGGCCGGGCTTCCAGTATCCCTCGAAGCGTTCCATGCGCACGAAGTTGCCGCGCTGCCATTCCACGAACTTGAAGGGGCCGGTGCCGATCGGGCGGGCATTGGCCGGGTTCGCGCGGATGTCGCTGCCGTCATAGACATGCTTGGGCACGATCGGCAGGGCGGTGGCGTCGAAGCAGAGCAGGAAGGGCTGGAAGGCCTGCTTCAGCACGAAGCGCACGGTGTGCGGATCGGGCGCCGTGGCTTCCGCGACGCCGGAGAGCACGCCGCGCAGGCGGGGCGCGATCTCGCGGTTGAAGGTCATCACGGAATAGATGACGTCATCGGCCGTGAAGGGGCGGCCGTCATGCCACTTCACGTTCTCCTGCAGGCGGAACACGTATTCCAGCCCGTCCGGGCTCACCGTCCAGCTCTTCGCCAGCTCCGGCAGCGGGTCCAACGTGGGGGAGAACTTCAGCAGGCCCTGGGTGATCTTGGTGCCGCAGATGAGCGTCGGCGTCTGGTTGTTGACGCCGATCTGAAGGACCGGCGGCTCCGGGTTCAGGATGACGTTCAGCACGCCCCCACGCTTCGGCTGCACCCCCTGGGCGAGGGCGACGGAGGCACTCATCAGGAGCGGAGCGGAACCCGCCCCGGCGAGCAGGTTGCGGCGCGTGAGCTTCATCGCGGCGTCTCCGGTGCGTTGACGCGGAGACGCTAGGCCGGATGGCAGCGCGGGAGGAAGAGGGAGAAGGGCCGCGGTGGCGGCCTGGAAAACACCGCGGCGCCACGATCTGCCCAAAGCAGGGGCATGATGCTGCAAGGCGGGGCTGCGGGGCAGGCAGTACTCAGGGCACGGGGCCCCGGAAGATGGAATACCGGGAGCGGCGGGCCCCCGGTCCGGATCTCAGGCGGCCAGGCGCCGCTGCGCGCCATCCTGCGCCAGGCAGGCGGCCGCCTCGGCGAGATGCCCCGCGGCATCCTCGGCGCCCATCTCCAGGCAGCAGCGCTCCAGATGCGCCATCAGCCGCATCAGGGCGGCCATGTCGCGCCGGGCGTGGTCGGGCCAGAGGACGGCGGCGATCGGAGTATCCATGGCGGCAGGTCCTGAAGGAGCAGAGCGGGCGGCGTCCTACACCCAGGAGGGGCCGAAGCGCCAGGACTCGTTGCACCCGGCCGGCATTTTCCCACCCTCCGGGACATCTCCGGGCGGGCGAGGGCCCGATCTTGCGCGAAAAGCCTCTTGTGCAGTGCGATCTTGCGCGCGGTGCCCTTGATGGGGCCCAGGCCGCGGGTCAGCTTTGTCTCCGGGAGACCAACGCCAGAAAAAGGGGCCCAGGCCATGGCACGAATCGCTCTCGTCACCGGCGGCCAGCGCGGCATCGGGGCGGCCATCAGCGAGCACCTTCAAAAGGCCGGCCGGACGGTGGTTGCCTCCTATGCCGGGAATGAGGAGGCGGCCCGGGCCTTTACCGAGCGGACGGGTATCCCGACCTACAAATTCGACGTCTCCGATTGGGACCAGTGCGCGGACGCCCTCCGCCGGATCGAGGCCGAGGTGGGTCCCATCGAGGTGCTGGTGAACAATGCCGGCATCACGCGCGACAACACCATGAAGCGCATGGACCGGAAGATGTGGGACGACGTGATCGACACGAATCTCGGCTCCTGCTTCAACCTCTGCAGGCTCGTCTGGGACGGGATGACGGCGCGCAAGTTCGGCCGCATCGTCAATATCGGCTCCATCAACGGCCAGGCCGGCCAGTACGGGCAGGTGAACTACGCTGCGGCCAAGTCGGGCATCCACGGCTTCACCAAGGCGCTGGCCCAGGAAGGCGCGCGCTTCGGCATCACGGTGAACGCCGTCGCCCCGGGCTATGTGGATACCGAGATGGTGCGCGCCGTGCCGCCGGATGTGCTGGAGAAGATCATCGCCCGCATCCCCCGCGGCCGGCTGGGCACGGCGGACGACATCGCCCGCGGCGTGTGCTTCCTCACCGCCGACGACGCCGACTTCATCACCGGCTCCACCCTCTCCATCAACGGCGGCCAGCATATGTATTGAGGGCGTTCGGAACCGGCCGGGGCGCGGGCCGTTATCCCTTCCCTCAGAACGGGAGGTAGGCATGACGGCTTCCAAGCACCCCAAGGGCGGCCCGAACGAGGAAGGGCTGGGCGACGGCATCCCCCGCCCGCCCTCGGATGACGAGCGCAACCCGGGCATCGGCTCCTCCAAGGGCGTCTATGGCCGGGGCACCGATCCCGCCGCCCTTCAGGCCGACAACACGGATGAGGGTGACACGGCCAATGACACCACGCCCCAGGGCGGGGTCGATCCCGGCCATCTCGGCCGCACCAACAAGTAGGTCCGGCAAGTAGGTCCGGCTTGCGTCCCCCGCGCCGCGGCGCCAGCCTCGGCGCGGGGAGGACGCGATGACGGAATGCCGGCTGATCCTGGCGGGGGCGGCGATTGACGCAGGCGCCCGCATCGGTGCGGTGCGGGACGCGCATCTGGCCCTGCTGCGCCCCATGGCGGAGGCGGGGGACCTCCTTCTCGGCCTCCCCCTCCTCGATGCCTCGGGCTATCGCGGCTCGCTCATGCTGGTCTCGGCAGCCGCGCTGGACCGCTATCTCGCGGCGGAGCCCTTCCGGCGCGAGGGAATCTGGGCCTGGCAGGAGGTCCATCCCTTCCGCATCGCCCCGCTGCCCTATCGGCCCCTGCCGAGCGCGGGCGAGACGCCGGCCGGGCATACCCATGTTGTCTCCGTCGCCTGGGACGGCACGGATGAGGGCGCCCCCGCCCGCCGGCTGGCCGTGCGGGAGCGGCACCTGGCGCGGGTGGAGCCCGCCGCGCGGCAGGGCGTGCTGGCCCTGGGCGGCGCCATCCTCGATGGCCCGGGCGGCGGTATGCGCGGCTCCGTCGCCGTCACCGCGCACCCGACCGTGGAGGCCGCCCAGGCCTGGTGGGCGGAAGACCCCTATGTGACCGGCGGGGTGTGGCGCGACGTCACCTGGTACGCCACGCGCTTCGCGCCACTCCCCTACCGCCCCCTTCCCGGCACTGCCTGAGCCGTCAGGTGGCCGATGCGCGGTCGCCGATCAGCTTGTTCGCCAGCCAGGACACCACCCAGATGATGAGGGCGGCCAGGAAGGCCGTGCCGAAGCTGGTGATCCGCATGCCCGGCATCAGCAGCGCCGTCAGCCCCAGCATCAGCGCATTGACCACGAGGGTGAACAACCCGAGCGTGAGGACCGTCAGCGGCAGGGACAGCGTCGCCACGATCGGGCGGATTACGGCATTCACCAGGCCGAAGATGATGGCGGCGATGATCAGGTTCGCCAGGCTCGGGAAATAAAGGCCTGTGACCATGTTGGCCGCGATGTAGAAGGCCACGGCCGTGATGGCCGTGCGAATCAGGAAGCCCACCTTGCTCGACTCCTATGCCAGTGCGGCGCCGGACAGGACCGGCGGGACGCGGGGGCAACGCGCCCCTCATTCCCTGGTTGCCCACGGCGCCGAACGGCGCGTTCCGTGAGCCGCGCCACCCTTTCGGGCATCGGCGCGCTGGTGCTCTGGGCCTTCCTCGCCCTGCTGGCGCGCGGGGCGGCGGGGCTGCCGCCGCTGCAGGTGACGGCCATGGCCTTCCTCACCGCCGGGCTGCTCGCCATCGCCTGGCTGGCCCTGCGCGGGCAGCTCGCGGCGCTGCGCCAGCCGCCCATCGCCTGGCTGCACGGGGTGGGCGGGCTGTTCGGCTACCACGCGCTCTACTTCGCCGCCCTGGCCTGGGCGCCGCCGGTGGAGGCCAGCCTTATCAACTATCTCTGGCCGCTGCTCATCGTCCTGCTCTCGGCGCCCATCCTCGGGCTCCGGCTGGGGCCCCGGCGGCTGGCGGGGGTGGCGCTCGGCTTCCTCGGCTGCGCGCTGGTGGTGGGGCCCGGCGCCTCCTTCCCGCCCGGCGCGCTGCCCGGCTTCCTCTGCGCCGCCGCGGCCGCCATCACCTGGGCGGTCTATTCCGTCACGGCCCGCCGGCTTTCGGCTGTGCCGACCGAAGCGGTGGCCGGCTTCTGCCTCGCCGCTGGCGCCCTGGCGGCTCTCACGCATCTCGCCTTCGAGACGACGGTCATCCCCGACGCCCGGCAATGGGCCTCCGCCCTCATCCTCGGCCTCGGGCCGGTGGGCGCCGCCTTCTTCCTCTGGGACCTCGGGATGAAACGGGGCGACCCCCGCCTGCTAGGGACGCTTGCCTATGCCACGCCCGTCGCCTCCACCCTTCTCCTCCTCCTGGCCGGCGAAGGGGCGTTGACGGGCCGTATCGCGGCCGCGGCCGCGCTGGTGGTTGGCGGGGGGTGGCTCGCCGCCTCGGCGCGGGATGCGAAGCTGGGGTGAGCATGGCCGGCTGGGAGGCTTTGCCTCCCAGACCCTCCACCGGGGTGGCAGCGGCCACCCCGGACCCCGCGTCAAGCCTGCCGGGGATGCGATGCCGCTTGTTGCGCCGCAGGCATTTTGATTTCGGCCGCGCGGGCTGACCTGACCCTCGCCGAGGGCCATGGACCCTCGGCGCACCGCCAGCCCCACATTCCACGGCAGTCCTGAAGAAAAAGATGAGGGAGGGTCCGGGAGGGAGAATTCCTTCTTCCTCCCGGGGGCCGCCCTCGCAGCATCAGGGCTTCCGCAGCAGCGCCCGCACCACCTCGGCATGGCCTTGGTGCTTCGGGCCTTCGTCCAGCAGCACCGTGCCTTCCAGGCATTCCAGCAATTCCAGCCCGGCGAAGTGCTGCCGCACCAGGGCGCCGGACCAGAGCAGTTCTGGGTCGCGCGGCCCGCCGGAGCGGCGGCCCTCCTGGGCCGGGGTGAAGGCTTCGAGCACCAGAAGTCCGTTGGGGGCCAGCGCCGCCACGGCATCGGCAGCGACCGTGGCGCGGTCCTCGGGCGGCAGGTGGACGAAGATCCAGGCCAGGAGGTCGAAACGGCTCGCCGGCCAGTCCCAGCGCGTCAGATCCGCCACCATGGTGTGCAGCGCCACGCCGCGTGCCGCCGCGAGGGCCCGCGCCTTGGCGAGGCCTGCGGCGGACCAGTCCACCGCGGTCACATCCAGCCCGCGCTCCGCCAGCCAGACACCGTTGCGCCCTTCCCCGTCGCCGATGGCGAGCGCCCGCATCCCCGGCTGCAGGCGGGCTGCCTGGGCCTCCAGGTAGCGGTTCGGCGCCTCCCCGAAGGCGAAGCCGCCGCCGGTGTAGCGAGCGTCCCAGGCGGCCGCGTCGCTCATGCCGTGGCGGGGCGGGGCCTGGTGCCGAAGATGGCGCTGCCCACCCGGACCTGGGTGGCCCCGCAGGCAATCGCCGCCTCGAAGTCACCGCTCATGCCCATGGAGAGGGTCTTGAGCCCCTCCCTGGCCGCGAATTCGGCCAGCCAGCGGAAGTGCGGCAGGGGGTCCTCGCCCTCCGGCGGGATGCACATGAGGCCGGAAATGGCGAGGCCGTGCTCCTCCCGGCAGGCGCGAAGGAAGGCGGAGGCCTCGTCCCGCGCCACGCCGGATTTCTGCGGCTCGGCCCCGGTGTTCACCTGCACCAGCAGCTCGGGCGCGCGGCCCTCCTTGCGGATGGCCTCGGCGATGGCGGCGGCGAGCTTCGGGCGGTCCAGGCTTTCGATCACATCGGCCACCCGCACGGCGTCCCGCGCCTTGTTGGTCTGCAGGCCGCCGATGATGTGGAGGCGCATGGCCGGGAATTCGGCCCGTAGCCCCGGGAACTTCGCGGCCGCCTCCTGGACCCGATTCTCCCCGAACACGGCCTGCCCGGCGGCCAGGGCGGCCCGCACGGCCTCGGCCGGATGGGTCTTCGAGACGGCGACGAGTGTGACGCCGGCGGGGTCGCGCCCGGCGGCCTCGGCGGCGGCGGCGATACGAGCCTTGATCCGGGCGAGGTTCGCGGCGATGGCGTCTGGATCAGGGGCGCCGGGATCGGGGGCGTCGGGAAGCGGGAGGTCGGTCATGCGGCGGGGGAGGCTAGGGCAGAACCGCCCGGGTTGGAACGCGGCCCTGGCCGGGCCCGGGCTGCCCCGGCTGTGGCTGCTGAGCGATACCCGCCGCCTGCCGGACCCGCGCCCGGTCGCCGCCAGCCTTCCCCCGGGCAGCGCGGTGCTGGCTCGGGACCTGGACCCCGCGCTGCTCCCCTCCCTGGCCGCGCTGGCCCGGCGCCGGCGTCTGGTGCTCATGGTGGCGGGGGATGGGCGGGCGGCCCTGGCCCATGGGGCGGGGCTTCACCTGCCGGACCGCCGCCCGGCCAAGGGGCTGCTGCCCCTGCTCCTCGCCAGGCGGTCGGGCCGGCGGGTGCTTCTCTCCGTCGCCGCCCATGGGCGGGCGGGTCTGGCGCGGGCCAGGCGGCTGGGGGCGGACCTCGTTCTTCTCTCTCCGGTCTTTCCCACTGCGAGCCATCCCGGCGCCCCGGCGCTGGGCCCGTTGCGCTGGGCGGCCCTGGCCCGGAGGGCCGGGCGGCCGGTCATCGCGCTGGGCGGCGTCACGCCGAAAAGCAGCCGGCGGCTGCCGCCGGTGGCCTGGGGCTGGGCCGCTATCGGGGCGCTCATGGGGGGCGGAGGGCACCCGCAGGAGTTGTTGCCGCGCGGACACAGTGTTTCGCGCATGTCGCGTTTTGCCCCATTGCGTGATGGACGGCCCCAAAGCGCCTGAACCATAGTCCCGCCGGGCTCGGCCGAAGGGGGCGCATCCATTGGGATGCACATCCTCGCGGCAAACCCGCCGAGGGGGGCGGGCGGGTCGCAGGAAGCGCCGGGACGGTTTCCCGGCACGTCAGGAGGATTTGGGATGCGCAAGCTTCTTCTTGGCAGCACGGCCGTTGCCGCCGCTGCCCTCTTCGCGCCCGGTGGCGCGATGGCCCAGTCGCTGAGCGGTGACGCGTTCTCGTCCAGCATCGGCGCGCCGTCGACCTCGCTGCGTGGCCTCGAGGTCCGCATCGGTGGTTACTACAAGGCGATGTACAACTACACGCGCCAGGACAACGTGAACACGGGCACCGCCCGTCTCGGCAGCTCGGACTTCTCGAACGAGATCGAGATCCACGTGCTCGCCTCCGGCAAGGCCGCGAACGGCCTGCGCTACGGCGTCGCCCTCGAGATCCAGAACGACTCGGTCCGCAACACCTCGGCCGGTTCCAAGAACACCCTCGACTATGACGAGGCGTGGGCCTACCTCGCCGGCCCCTGGGGCCAGATCCGCTTCGGTGACGAAGACGGTGCGATCGGCCAGCTGCAGTCCGGCCACATCACCGGCTTCGGCCTGGGTGGCCTCGACTCCGGCGACCTGAACCAGCAGGTGGTCGGCGGCAACTACCGCATGAACCTGATGGGCCCGAACGACCTGGGCGACAACACCAAGCTCATCTACCTGACGCCGCAGTTCTTCGGCTTCGACGCCGGCGTGAGCTTCGCCTTCAACAACCAGGAAGGCGCGCTCTCGGGCTGCGACTCGATCGACACGGTCACCGCCTGCGACCGTCTCTCCGCCGTGGCCGGCGGCAGCACCCGCCGCCGCAACGAGATCCAGGCCGCCCTGCGCTGGCGTGGGTCCTTCGGCCCGGTCGGCCTGGCCGCCACGGTCGGCTACATCGGCGCGGATGCGGTGAAGAACATCACCGGCAACTCCGGCGAGCGCATCGACATGCTGTGGGCCGGCGCCGTGGCGACCGCTTACGGCTTCTCGGTGGGCGGCTGGTACACCGGCGGCACCAACAACGGTAACTTCACGACCGTGACCCGCGCTGGCGGCACGATCCGTGACGACCGTCGTTCGGACGCCTTCCTCGTCGGCGCGACCTACACGATCGACGCGATCACCGTCGGTGGTCACTTCTCCACCAACTGGTCGGCTGGCAGCCAGACCGCTCCGGCTGGTCGTCGTGACCTCGGCTGGTCCGTCGGCGGCAACTACCGCGTCGCCCCGGGCCTCGACTTCTTCGCCGAGTACAACCGCGTTGAGCGCAAGGAGCGCGGCGTGCAGCTCACGAACTCCGGCCCGGCTGGTAAGGCCGATACGGATGTCGTGCTCGCCGGCTTCCGGGTCGCTTTCTGATCCGGCTTTGGCCGAACGGAAGGGGGGCGGCGGGGAAACCCGCCGCCCCTTTCCATTTGTGGTCCTCTTCCCCAGGCTTTTAACGTTTTCTCACTTGCGCGCTGTCGCGCCGCCGCCTTAGGTGCCGCGCCATGCGCCATCTCCACCTCGCCGTCCTCGCCCTGCCCGTCCTCGTCGCTGCCTGTGGCCAGAGCCGCCAGGTCCAGAACGACGAGTATTACGACGACAGCGGGCGTGCCCGGGTCTCGGGCCGCCTCTCGGGCAATGAGGACGGGCTCCTCATCCTCGGCACGGACCGCAGCCGCAACCGGCAGAGCGCCGGAGCGCCCGAGGGCAACAGCGGGCTGGGCGTGAACGCCTATCTCTGGCGCGCCACCCTCGACACGCTGTCCTTCATGCCGCTCTCCTCGGCGGATCCCTATGGCGGCGTGATCATCACCGACTGGTATTCGCCCCCGGCGGCGCCCGGCGAGCGCTTCCGCGCCACGGCCTATATCCTCGGCCGCCAGCTCCGCTCCGACGGCGTGCGCGTCTCGGTCTTCCGCCAGGAGATGCGGAACGGCGCCTGGGTGGACGCGCCGGTGGCCACCGCCACGGGCACCGAGCTGGAGGACAAGGTCCTCGCCCGCGCCCGTGAGCTGCGGAGCCAGTCCGCCTCTCTCTGATCCCACGCCCCGTCAGCGGGTGCCCGGGAGGGTCCTCACCCTCCCGGGCGATGGCTTCAGCGGTTGAAGGCCGGCAGCGAGCGAATATCGCCCGAGGCCATGTTGATCGTCACGCGGCGCTCGCCGGGCGCCACGCGCAGCCGGTCCAGCGGCACGGAGACGTGCTTCTGGGTGATGCCCAGGCGGTTCTCCACCTCGATCACCACGGCGGTGATGCGTCCCTGGGCCGGATCGATCACCAGGTCCTCCACCTCGCCGATCTCGACGTTGTCGGTGCTGTAGACGTCGCGGTCCAGCAGCTGCTCGGCCCGGATATGCCCGGCGGGGATGCTCGACGCCGTGGCGGCGGGCGCATTGCCCTGGGCCGGAGCGGCGGCCGGTGCCGCGGTCTGGGCAAGGGCGGGAAGGGCGGCGAGCCCCGTGAGCAGGGCGGCCATCGGAATGAACTTCATGTCATCTTTCTCCCAGGGGGGAGCTAGGGAACCGCGTAGCCCCGCCTGGGGTTTCCCGGGCGGCTAACCCCTTCCCACCCCGCCCCCGGGGGAATATCAGGACGGACCACCGAAAAAGCCCCATAGTCACCCCTCCGATGACCGACGGCCCGACTGACGCACCCGCCCGCTACGATTTCGCCGCCGCCGAGCCCCGCTGGCAGCAGGCCTGGAATGAGGCCGCCTGCTTCGCCGCGCCCGATGTGCCGGATGGGACGAAGCCCAAATACTACGTCCTTGAAATGTTCCCCTACCCCTCGGGCAAGATCCATATGGGACATGTGCGGAACTACACGCTGGGCGACGTGGTGGCCCGGTACAAGCGCGCCCGCGGGCACCAGGTGATGCACCCGATGGGCTGGGACGCCTTCGGCCTGCCGGCGGAGAACGCGGCGCGCGAACGCGGGACCCACCCGGCCGCCTGGACCTACGCCAACATCGCGAACATGCGGTCCGAGCTGAAGAGCATGGGGCTCTCGCTCGACTGGGCACGGGAATTCGCCACCTGCGATCCTGAATACTATGGCCAGCAGCAGGCGCTGTTCCTGGACTTCCTCGCGGCCGGGCTGGTGGAGCGCCGCCGGTCCTGGGTGAATTGGGACCCGGTGGACGGCACCGTGCTCGCCAATGAGCAGGTGATCGACGGCAAGGGCTGGCGCTCCGGCGCCCCGGTGGAGAAACGCGAGCTCTCCCAATGGTTCCTCGCCATCACGAAATTCGCCCCGCAGCTGCTGGAGGCGCTGGACACGCTGGAGCGCTGGCCCGAGCGGGTGCGGACCATGCAGGCCAACTGGATCGGCCGCAGCGAGGGCGCGCGCGTGCGCTTCCCGCTGGCCGAGCCGGTGGAGGGCACGGCCGAGGTGGAGGTCTTCACCACCCGCCCGGATACGCTCTACGGCATGTCCTTCCTCGCGGTCGCCGCCGAGCACCCGCTGGCGGCCGCTGCCGCGGCGTTGAACCCGGCCGCGGCCGATTTCATCGCGGAGTGCCGCAGCCAGGGCACCAGCGAGGCCGCCATCGAGCAGGCGGAGAAGAAGGGCTTCGACACGGGTTTCCGCGTGCGCCACCCGTTCATCGAGGGCGCGACCTTCCCCGTCTGGATCGCGAATTTCGTGCTGATGGAATACGGCACGGGCGCCTTGTTCGGCTGCCCGGCGCATGACCAGCGCGACCTGGATTTCGCGCGGAAATACGGCCTGCCCGTGCCGCCCGTGGTGCTGCCGCCCGGCGAGGATCCGGCGGGTTTCAGCATCGGCAAGAATGCCTGGACCGGCGACGGCACCCTGTTCCACTCCGAATTCCTGGACGGGCTGGGCAGCGAGGCCGGCAAGCGCGCCGCCATCGACGCGCTGGAGGCCAAGGGCCTGGGCCAGGGCGTGGTGAACTGGCGCCTGCGCGACTGGGGCGTCTCCCGCCAGCGCTACTGGGGCTGCCCCATCCCCGTCATCCATTGCGACGACTGCGGCATCGTGCCCGTGCCGAAGGACCAACTCCCCGTCCGCCTGCCGGAGGATGTGGACTTCTCCCGTCCCGGCAATCCGCTGGACCACCATCCCAGTTGGAAGCACGTGGCCTGCCCGTCCTGCGGCAAGCCCGGCCGGCGGGAGACGGACACCTTCGACACCTTCGTCGATAGCTCCTGGTACTTCGCGCGCTTCACGGCGCCCCATGCGAAGACGCCGCTGGTGGCCGAGGCCGCGAATGGCTGGCTGCCGGTGGACCAGTATATCGGCGGCATCGAGCACGCGATCCTGCACCTGCTCTATTCCCGCTTCTTCACCCGCGCCCTCTCCGCCATGGGCCAGCTGGAGACGCCGGAGCCCTTCGCCGGGCTCTTCACCCAGGGCATGGTCCAGCACGCCTCCTACAAGGCGCCGGATGGCCGCTGGCTAGCGCCGGACGAGGTGGAGGCCACCCCGGATGGCGGCGCCATCGAGAAGGCCACCGGCATCGCGCTGACGGTCTCGCGCAACGACAAGATGTCGAAGTCCAAGCGCAACACGATCGACCCTGGGGCCATCATCTCCCGCTACGGCGCCGATACGGCGCGCTGGTTCATCCTCTCGGATAACCCGCCGGAGCGGGACATGGAGTGGAGCGAGGCCGGCGTGTCCGGCGCGCATCGCTTCGTCCAGCGCCTCTGGCGCCTCGCGGCGACCCTCGACCAGCGTTCCGGCGACGGGGAGGCGCGACCGCTGATGCAGGCCACCCACCGCACCATCGCGGCGGTCACGGCGGCGCTGGAGAGCTTCGCCTTCAACGTCGCCGTCGCCCGGCTGCATGAATTCGCCAATGCCGTGGAATCCTCCCCCGCCCCGCTCGAGGCGCGGCGCGAGGCGGTGGCCGTCATGGCCCGGCTGGTGGCGCCGATGATGCCGCATCTGGCGGAGGAGATCTGGTCCATCCTCCACCCCGGCAGCACCGACCTCGTCGCCCAGATGCCCTGGCCGGAGGCCGACCCGGCCCTGCTGGTGGCGGAGACCATGACCATCGCCGTGCAGGTTCTCGGCAAGCTGCGCGCCACCCTCACCGTCCCCGTCGGGATCAGCGAAGCCGATCTTCTCGCCCAGGCGGAGGTGGAGGAGAATGTGCAACGTGCCATCGGCGGCAAGCCCATCCGGAAGCGCATCCATGTCCCAGGCCGCGTCGTCAACTTCGTCGTCTGAGCGGGCGATGACCCGGCGGGGCCTGCTCCTCGCCGGGCTGGCCGGCAGCCTCGCGGGTTGCGGCTTCCGCCCCCTGAACGCCCCGCCCGAGCCGGGCGAGGCGGATATCGGGCCGCAGCTGGCGGCCGTCCGCATCGGCCGGCTCTCCAACCGCACGGGCCAGCTGATGCACCAGGCGCTGGAGCGGCGGTTGGCGGCGCGGGACCGCAGCGGGCCCGCGGCCCGCTACGAGCTGATCGTCTCTCCCGTGCCGGCCTATGAGGCCCAGGGCTACCGGCGGGACGGCGCCCCCTCCCGCTTCCGCATGGTGATGACCGCGCCCTGGACGTTGCAGACGGTCGGCGTGCCGCCACGGCCGATCGCCGCCGGCACCTCCCGCGCCATCGATTCCTACAACTTCATCGACAACGAGTTCTTCGCCTCGCTCCTCAGCAGTGAGGCGGCGGAGCGGCGCCTCGTGGAGCAGGTCGCCGAGGACATCGTGATGCGCCTCGCCATCGCCTTCCGCGAGAACCCGGCGGCCTGAGCCGCAGATGAAGCTGGATGCGCGCCGCCTCCCCGCCTTCCTGAAGGACCCCGGCGCCGCCCGCGCCGCCCTTCTCTTCGGCGAGGATGCCGGCCTCGCGCGCGAGCGCGCCGACGCCCTGCAGGAGGCCGTCGCGCCGGGCAAGGACCCCTTCCGTGTGGCCGAGCTGCCGCGCGACGCCGCGGCCAAGCCGGGCGCCCTGGCCGGCGAGGCCGCCGCGCTGGCCCTGACCGGCGGGCGCCGCGTCATCCGCATCCGCGACGCCACCGATGCGCTGGCCCCGGCACTGCGCGAGGTGCTGGACGGGGCGGGCGACACGCTGATCGTCCTCGAGGCCGGGGAGCTTCCGGCGCGCTCCAAGCTGCGCCAGCTCGCCGAGGCCCATGCCCGCGCCGCTGCCATTCCCTGCTACCGGGAGCGGGGCGCGGAGCTCTCGGCCACCATCACGGCTCTGCTCCAGGCCGATGGCGTCACGGCCGAGCCCGCGGCCGTCGCCTGGCTGGCCGGGCGGCTGGGCGACGACCGCCAGACCCTGCGCCGGGAGTTGGAGAAGCTCGCCCTCTATGCCGGCCCTGGCGGGCGCCTGGCGGAGGAGGACGTGCTCGCCTGCATCGGCGATGGCTCCGCGCTGGAGATGGACGAGGCCCTGGTGGCGGCCACGGCCGGGGATGTGGCGACAGCCGACCGGGCGCTCGAATCCGCCATGTCGGAGGGCGCGAACCCGGTCCAGGTACTCCGGGCGCTTTTGCGGCACGCGCAGCGCCTGCACCTCGCTTCCGTGGCCGGGATCCAGGCCCTGCAGCCGCCGGTCTTCTTCCGCAGCCGGCCTGGCTTCGAGAAGGCGCTGCGCATCTGGCGCCCGGAGGCGCTGGAGACCGTGCTGGCGGGGCTGCTGGAGGCCGAGCGGCAGAGCAAATCGGGCGGCACGGGGCGGCCCATCCCCGATGCGGCCGTGGCGCGCTCCGCCCTGCTCACCCTGGCGCGGCAATCCGCGATCCTCGCGCGGCGGGGATAGGCGTTCGGCTGTTGGGCTTTTCTCTGGGCTGACGGTCTGTCCCGGGGAGAGGAAGAAGGAACTCTTCCTCTCTCCGGACCCGTCGAAGGCAATGCCTTCGACCCATCACCTTCCTTCCCAAGTTTGGACTCACTCGGCTGACAGTGCGCCTCGGCTCCATGACCCGAGGCGACTGCAGAGGCAGGATCAGGGGCAGAGAGCCCTTCGATCAGGGTATCCACGGCAGTCAGACGGGGTTCCAAGGGCCTCAGGCCCTTTGCGGGCGAGGGCGGAGCCCTCGACAGGCACCTATCCGAGCGGGCTTTCCTGACGCGCCAGGGGGCAGGACGCGCAGGCGGGCAGGCTGGGGATGAGGTAGCGCAGGCAGCAGACCCGCCGCATGCGCGTGGAGGGGTCGGCAGGGTTGGCGTGGCGGACCGGCTCGAACAGGAGGTTCGGGCGGCCGCCGGGCCAGACCCGCGTTCGCAGCAGCGCCTCGCCCTGTGCGAGGGCGGGCGCCTGGCCGCCGTGTTGCAGGCGTTGCAGCAGGTTCTCGAACAGCGTGCCCACATTGCTCCAGAACAGCCGTGGCGCGCCGCGGCCGTTCTGGGCCAGGGCTTCGATCAGCGGCTCCAGATGGCCGAAGACGAGGGGTGCGAAGCGGGTGAAGGGGTCCTCGGTGGGGTGGGCTTCGCCGGCGGCGGCGGGGCGGATGCCGATGGTCTTGCCCTGCGGGTCGAGGAGGACATCCACCCCGTCCAGCGGCACGGGGAGGGCATGGTCGAGACAGAGGCTGGCGGCGAGCACGGGCGGCATCACGGCGGCGAAGTGCCATTTCGACCAGATGGAGGCCACGGCCCGCCGGTCCGGCTGATCCGGGTAGGTCAGGGCGAAGCGAGACAGGAGCTCGTCCAGCACCTCGGCGCGCCGCAGTTTCGTCCCGAGGAGAACGGGGCGTGGTCGGTGGGTGTGATGAGCCGCTCGGCATAGGGCTCCAGCGGTCCGGTGAAGAGCGAGGCGAGCAGGTCGGCCATCCCGTGTCTCGGCACCGCCCTGCGATGCGCGGTACGGTCCTCCCCTAGTTATTGGAAGTGCGATGCGGTCGCAATATGCGAAAGAGGAGCGGCCGAGGGCCACGCCCCCTGCCCGCCTCAGGCCTGAAGGAGCCGCACGATGCCGTCGAGCTGGTCGAGGTCGCGATAGGCGATCGTCACCTTGCCAGACTTGCCCCGGTGCTCGACCGAGACGCGCAATCCCAGCCGCTCGGACAGCTCGCGTTCCAGGGCCCGGGTCTCCGTATCCTGCGCTCGGCGCCCGGCGCGGGGGCGGTCGGCCGCGGCGGCCAAGGCCTCGGTCTGCCGCACGTTCAGCCCACGCGTCACGACCAGTTCCGCCAGCCGCACGGGGTCGGGTGCGGTGAGGAGGGCGCGGGCATGGCCGGCAGTCAGGCTGCCACGGCCCAGCATCTGGCGGACGCCGGAGGGCAGACCCAGCAGGCGCATCGTATTGGCCACATGGCTGCGGCTCTTGCCCACCGCATTGCCCAGGGCTTCCGGCTTCAGCCCGAACTCCTCGGTCAGCCGGCGGTAGCCCTCGGCCTCCTCCAGTGCATTCAGGTCTTCGCGCTGGAGGTTCTCCACCAGCCCGGCGGCCATGGCGGCACGATCGTCCATCTCGCGCACGACGACCGGCACTTCATGCAGCCGGGCGCCCTGGGCCGCGCGCCAGCGCCGCTCGCCGCCGATGATCTGGTAGCTGCCCCGGGCGCCGGGCTTGGGGCGGACCAGGATGGGCTGGAGCACGCCATGCTCCCGCACCGAGGCGGTGAGCTCGGCCAGCGCCTCCTCATCCATCGGGCCACGGGGCTGGAAGGGGCCGGGCTCCAGCGCCTCCACTGGCAGGGTCTGGGGCGTGGCCGTGGCGGGGGCGGATTCCTCGCCCAGCAGGGCCGAGAGGCCCATGCCCAAGCGCGTGGGCTTCCGGCTCATGCCACACCGGCCTTAGCGGCGCGGGCACGGGCGCGGTCGCGCTTCAGCAGTTCCGCAGCGAGCTTGATATAGGCCTGCGCGCCGGAGGAGCGCACATCGTAGAGCAGCACGGGAAGCCCGTGGGACGGCGCCTCGGAGACGCGGATGTTGCGGGGGATCACCGTGTCGTACACCCGGTCCTTGAAGAAGCTACGCACGTCGCGCGCGACGAGCTCGGAAAGGTTGTTGCGCCGATCGAACATGGTCAGGACGATTCCGTCCAGCGCCAGTTCGGGATTCAGCCGCTTCACCCGCTCCACCGTGCGGGCGATCTGCGAAATGCCCTCAAGGGCGAAGAACTCGGTCTGCAGCGGCACCAGCACGGACTGGGCGGCCACCAGCGCGTTCAGCGTCAGCAGGCCGAGCGAGGGCGGGCAGTCGATCAGCAGATAGTCGTAGCGGGCGAGCGTCGTGCCATCGCGCGCCAGGGCGCCGGCGAGGCGCCGCTCCCGGTCTTCCATTCCCACCATCTCGATCTCGGCGCCGGCGAGATCGTTGTCGGCCGGCAGCAAGTCGAGGCCCGGGATCTTGCTCGGGCGGATCAGGTCGCTCAGCGGACGGTCGCCCACCAGCAGCGCGTAGGTGCCCGCACCCCGTGCGTTGCGCGGCACGCCGAGGCCGGTGGAGGCATTGCCCTGCGGGTCCATGTCCAGCAGCAGCACGCGCTTGGTGGTGGCGAGCGCGGTGGCCAGGTTGATGGCGGTCGTCGTCTTCCCCACGCCACCCTTCTGGTTGGCGAGCGCGATTCGGCGCGGGCCCGCGGCGCGCGCTGGGGGTAGGCGGTCAGGTGCCGACACGGCGGATTCCGGTGATGCGAAGGATGGTGGCGCCCGGCTCGGTCCGGCTCTCGAAGCGCTCGGTGTCCATTGTCCAGTCCGCCTGGGCAGCGGTCAATTCCGCCCCCGCCGTGCGGCCCTTGGGGAAGATCGCCGTGCCGCCGGGCGCGAGCAGGCGGGCGGCATGGCCGAGCAGGGCGGTGAGCGGCGCCAGCGCCCGCGCCGTGACGAGGGAAAGCGGCGGCAGCGCCACCGCCTCGATTCGCTCCGCATGCACGGTCACATGCGACAGCCCCAGCTCGGCCGAGGCAGCCAGCAGGAAGGCCGCCTTGCGGCGATCGGATTCGACGAGGTTCCAGCGGCGGCCTCCATCCGCGATGGCGAGGACCAGGCCAGGGAAGCCGCCGCCCGTGCCCAGATCGGCCGCCTCCCCGCCGCCCTGTGGCAGCAGGGGCAGGAGTTGGAGCGAATCCGCGATATGCCGGGCACGAAGGACGGCCGCGTCCCGCTCGGCCACCAAGTTGATGCGGGCATTCCACTTCAGCAGCAGGGCGAGGAAATCCTCCAGCCGCGCATCCGTTTCACGTGAAACGCTAGGAGCGGGCGGCATCATGCGGCGCCTGCCCCTGCGGAGACCCGCTGGCGCCGGAGATAACCGGCAAGCGCAACCATGGCCGCCGGGGTCACGCCTGGCACCCGCCCCGCCGAACCGAGCGTTGCCGGGCGCGCGGCCGCGAGGCGCTGGCGCATCTCGGTCGAGAGACCAGCGATCTCCGCAAAGTCCACATCATCGGGAATGGGCAGCCGCTCCTCACGTTCCAGGGCCGCGAACTCCGCCGCCTGGCGGGACAGATAGGGGGCATAGAGCGCCTCGGTCTCCAACTGCTCCCGCACGCCGCGCGGCAGGTCCCGCAGCCAGGGGAAAGCCGCTTCCAGCGCCGGCACGGCGGCGGCCGGCAGGGACATCACCTCGAGCAGGGAGCGGGGCACGCCGTCCTGGTTCACCGCGATGCCAGCGGCCGCCAGCGCGGCCGGCGTGGCGACGGAGGCCCTGGCGCGTGCCAGCGCCGCCTCCACCGCCTGCTCGAAGGCCCGGTGCCGGGCTGCGCGTTGCGGGCCGACGCAGCCCCATTCCGTGCCACGCCCGGTCAGGCGCAGCACGGCATTGTCGGCCCGCAGCCGCAGCCGGTGCTCGGCGCGGGCCGTAAGCATCCGATAGGGTTCCGTCACCCCCTGGGTGACGAGGTCGTCCACCAGCACCCCGGCATAGGCCTCGGTCCGCAGCAACACGCGCGGCTCGCGCCCGCCCGCCGCCCGGTGCGCCGCGTTCACGCCCGCCAGCAAGCCCTGCGCGGCCGCCTCCTCATAGCCGGTAGTTCCGTTCACCTGCCCCGCGAGGAAGAGGCGCGGCACGGCCCGCACCTCCAGCCCCGGCCGCAGGGCGCGGGGGTCCAGATGATCGTATTCGATGGCATAGCCGTGCCGCAGGATCCGGGCCCGTTCCAGCCCCGGGATGCTCGCGATCACCGCCTCCTGCACGTCGCGCGGGAGGCTGGTGGAAATGCCGTTGGGATAGACGGTCGGGTCGTCCAGCCCCTCCGGCTCCAGGAAGATCTGGTGCCGCTCGCGCTCGGCGAAGCGCACCACCTTGTCCTCGATCGAGGGGCAGTAGCGCGGCCCCGCCCCCTGGATCTGCCCGGTATAGATCGGCGCCCGGTCCAGCGCCGCCCGGATGATCTCATGGGTGCGGGGGGTGGTGGCCGTGATGCCGCAGAGCACCTGCGGCCCGGTGATCCGCTCCGTCATCCAGGAGAGCGGCTCGGCCGGGTCGTCGCCCGGCTGCGGCTCCACCGCGGCCCAGTCGACGGTGCGGCCATCCAGCCGGGGCGGGGTTCCAGTCTTCAGCCGCCGCACCGGCAGGCCCAGCCCGGCGAGCGCCAGGGCCAGCCCCACGGAGGCCGGGTCGCCATGGCGTCCTGCCGACTGCCGCTCCGGCCCCAGATGGATCTCGCCGCGAAGGAAGGTGCCGGCGGTGACCACGACGGCGCCGCAGCCGATCCGCTCGCCCGCGGCCGTGAGCACGGCGTCGATGCCGCCATCCGTCCCACGCTCCAGCCCCTCCACCACCCCTTCCCGGATGGTGAGGTTCGCCGTCGCCTCCAGCAGGCTGCGGATGGCCTTGCGATACAGGCCCCGATCGGCCTGGGCGCGTGGCCCGCGCACGGCGGGTCCCTTGCTCCGGTTCAGCAGCTTGAAATGGATGCCGGCAACGTCGGCCGCACGGGCCATCAGCCCGTCCAGCGCATCCACCTCGCGCACCAGGTGGCCCTTGCCCACGCCCCCGATCGCCGGGTTGCAGGACATCTCCCCCAACCCGTCGATCCGGTGCGTCAGCAGTAAGGTGCGTGCGCCGCATCGGGCCGCCGCCGCGGCCGCCTCGGCCCCGGCATGCCCGCCACCCACCACCACCACATCGAAGCCGCCCACCATGCCCGGGCCTATACCGCCCCCGCCGCGCGGGGTCACTTCCCGATGCAGAACTCGGCGAAGACGCGGTCCAGAATCTCCTCCGCGCCGACCCGTCCGGTCAGCCGCCCCAGGGCGCGGAGCGCCTCGCGCAGCGCATCCGCCCGTAGTTCCGGCAGAACGGCCCCTTCCGCCTCCCGTAGCCAGCGGAGCGCATCGCGGATCGCGGCCCGGTGCCGGGGGCGGGCGAGCAGCGTGCTGCCGGAAAGCGACGCCAGCCGCAGCGCCTCGGCTTCCAGCCTTGCCCGCAAGGCCGCCAGCCCTTCGCCGGTGCGTGCGGAGACCGGGATGGCGTGCCCGGGCACCTCCCCGCCCAGATCGGCCTTGGAGGCCACAACCACGCAATCCCGCCGCGCCAGCAGGGCCAGGGTCGCCGGGTCCGGATGGGCATCGCAGGCCAGCACGGCCAGCACGATATCCGCCCCCTCCCCCCGGTTCAGCGCCCGGCGCACCCCCTCGGCCTCGATCTCGTCCCCCGCCTCCCGCAGCCCTGCCGTATCCGCCAGCACGGCCGGCAGGCCGGCGAGGACCAGGCGGGCCTCCACGATGTCCCGCGTGGTGCCCGCGCGCGCGGAGACGATGGCCGCCTCGCGCCCCACCAGCGCGTTCAGCAGGGAGGACTTGCCCGCATTGGGCGCGCCGAGGATGGCGACATCCAGCCCGGTTCGGACCCGCTCCCCGCCTTCATCGGCGCGGAGCCGGTCCGCCATCTCCGCTGCCAGCGCCGCGATGCCGTCCGCCAGCTGGCCGTCCAGCGCCCCCGGCAGGTCCTCATCCTCGAACTCGATCAGCGCCTCCTGGCGGGCCAGCAGCGCGGCCAGCCGGTCGGCCCATCCCTGGCTGACCGAGGCCAGGGCGCCACCCGCAAGCCGCAGCGCCTGGCGAGCCTGCGCCGCCGTCTCCGCCTCGATGAGGTCGATCACGCCCTCGGCGGCAGTCAGGTCCATCCGGCCGTTCATCACCGCCCGCCGGGTGAACTCCCCCGGCTCCGCGGGGCGCGCGCCGAGCGAGACCAGGGCCGCCGCCACCCCCTCCACCACCGCGGGCCCCCCATGCAGGTGCAGCTCGGCCGAATCCTCCCCGGTGTAGGAGGCGGGTCCGGGCAGCCAGAGCACCAGCGCCTCGTCCAGCACGGCGCCGTCCCGGTCCCGCAGCCGCCGCACCGAGGCCCTGCGCGGCGCCGGGAGGACGGCACCGAGGCCCCCCAGCATAGCCCGGCTCTCCGGCCCCGAGAGGCGCAGAACCGCGATGGCCGCGCGTCCCGGTGCGGTGGCCAGGGCGAAGATCGTATCGGCCATGCCCCGCCCTCAGCCCTTCCCGGGCGGCACGTCCTTCTCGGTGAGCATGAGGCGGCGCACCCGGCCCTTGTCCCGCACATGCACCGTGAGGATCTCGTCGATGTCCTCCCGCGTCTCCGCCCGGTACCACACCCCTTCGGGATAGATGACGATGACCGGCCCAAACTCGCAGCGGTCGAGGCAGCCCGCGCTGTTCACGCGCAGCCGCCCCAGCCCCATCTCCTTCGCGCGCGCCTTCATGTAGTCCCGCAACGGCTCGCTGCCCCGCGCCGCGCAGGAGCCGCGGCGGTGCCCATCGGGCCTCCGGTTGGTGCAGACGAACATGTGCACGTCGAACCAGGGCGGCGGGTCGGCCTCTGTTTCACGTGAAACGGCGGGTTCCAGGTCGGCCAAGGGGACGGTCCTCAAGGGGCGGAGATGCGAACGACCCTCCGCATGTAGAACTCGCACCCCTCCGAGGCGAGGCCCAGCATGGGCAGGGAAGTCGCACCCCGGCGCTGTCTTCAAACCCCGCTTGACGTGGGCGCCGGCTCGCATGACGAATGCCTCCAGGCCCAGCCATGCCCCAGACCTTCATCCACACCCCACTCGGCACCCTCACCCTATCCGAGGAGGACGGCGCCATCGTCGCCCTCGATTGGGGGCAGGGCCGCGACCGGGAGGAGACCCCTCTCCTTCGCCGGGCGGCCGACCAGTTGCAGGACTACATGGATGGGCTCCGCACGGGGTTCGACCTGCCGTTGAAGCCGATGGGCAGCCCCTTCCGCCAGCGCGTCTGGCAGGCCCTGCGGGACATCCCGCATGGCGAGACCCGCAGCTATGCCGATCTCGCCCGCACGCTCGGCACCGCCTCCCGCGCCATTGGCGGGGCGAACGGCGCCAACCCGATCCCGATCATCATTCCCTGCCATCGCGTGGTCGGCGCCAGCGGCACGATCGGCGGCTATTCGGGGGAGGGGGGCATCGCGACCAAGCGCTGGCTCCTGGCGCTGGAACGCCGCACCCGCCGCCCCGATCCCAGCCGCCCCGACCTGCTCGACGGCGCCTCTTCCACCCCGCCCACGGGTGCCGCTCCGCGCGCGCCCGAAGCGTTCTAGGAACCCATCCCATGAACCACGCCATTCGCCTGCACGAGCCGGGCGGCCCGGAGAAGCTGGTCTGGGAGGAGGTGCCGCTCCCCAGCCCCAAGCCGGGCGAAGCCCTTGTGCGTCACGCGGCGGTGGGCCTGAACTTCATCGACATCTACTTCCGCACCGGCCTCTACAAGGCGCCCTCCCTTCCCGCCGTCATCGGCATGGAGGCAGCGGGTACGGTGGAGGCCGTGGGAGAGGGGGTCGAGGACCTCAAGCCCGGCGATCGCGTCGCCTATGCCATGGGCCCCATCGGCGCCTATGCGGAGGCCCGCACCATCCCCGCCAAGGTGCTCGTGAAGCTGCCGGACGATATCGGCTTCAACACCGCGGCCGCCATGATGCTCCAGGGCCTCACCGCGCAATACCTCCTGCGGCGCACTTACCGCCTGCAGGCGGGCGAGACGATCCTGGTGCATGCCGCGGCGGGCGGCGTCGGCCTCATCCTCTGCCAATGGGCCAAGGCACTGGGCGCCACCGTCATCGGCACGGTCGGCTCCGAGGCGAAGGCGGAGCTCGCCCGCGCCCATGGCTGCGACCATGTCATCCTGCAGAGCGAGGACCTTCCCGCGCGCGTCAGCGAGATCACCAAGGGTGCCCGCCTGCCCGTGGTCTATGACAGCATCGGCCGCGACACCTTCACCGCCTCGCTCGACTGCCTCGCTCCCTTCGGCCTCATGGTGTCCTACGGCAACGCCTCGGGCCCGGTCACCGGGGTGGATCTCGGGATTCTGGCCGCGAAGGGCAGCCTATTCGTCACCCGCCCGACGCTGGCCACCCACACCGCCAAGCGCGAGGACCTGCTGGCCATGGCGCAGGACCTGTTCGACGTCGTGCGCAGCGGCAAGGTGAAGATCGAGATCAACCAGACCTTCGCCCTACGGGACGCGGCAGCGGCGCATATCGCGCTGGAAACGCGCAAGACCACCGGCAGCACGGTTCTTCTGCCGTAAACTTTCCGAATTATTTTCGGGAAGCCAAGAACAGGAAAATTTCCGGTCTGGGGGGCCGCGCAGGCGCGGTCCCTCCTTCAGCCCTTCACGAAGTAGCGGTACCGGTACGCTTCCAGGAAGCCGGCCGCCACATAGATACGCCGCGCGCCGGCATTGCCCGGGGCTACCTGAAGCCAGCACAGCCCCGCGCCCTGGCTGGCGCCCCAGCCCGCCAGCGCGCCGAGCAGGCGCCCGCCCAGGCCACGACGCCGGAACTCCGGCCGCACCGCCAGGTCGAACACCCCGCACAACCCGCCATCCGCCACCGCATGCCCGCAGGCCGCCGCCACGCCATCCTCCCGCAGCACCAGCCAGGTGGCCGGGCGGGCGAGAAGCGGCACCGCCTTCTCCTTCTCAGCCCGTCGCGCCGGGCCCTGGTACTCGGCGGTCGAGAGAACCGAGAGCCATTCGGCGTCGGGTTCCTCCCCCCAGCGGGCGGACGGGTCGGTGAGCGGGGGAACCACCCCCTGCATCACCACCGCGCCCTCCGCCTCCCGGTAGCCGCGCTCCTCCAGCAGCCCGGTCAGCCCCGGCGGGTCCAGCGGGGTGGAACGGAAGCGGCAGGGCAGGCCCAGCCGCGCGTAATGCGCCTCGATCCGTGCGATGCGCCCGGGCAGCTCCCCGTCAGGCGAAGGGTCCAGGGAGCAGGCGGCATTCGCCCTCCCCGTGCCCCCGAGGAAAGCGCGGAGCACGAAGGCGCCATCCCAGGCCACGCGCGGCGCCGGCACGGCGTTCAGCGCCGCCCGCTCCAGCAGCGCCACATCCGCCGCCACCATCCCCTGCCCCATCCGTCGCCAGACCTTCTCCTGCCGGTGCCGGACCATGCCACGACCGCGGCCGGCCGGCACCGCCCGCCCTGAAAGGCGGGACCGGGACGGCGCGATGACCGCAGCGTGATCCATCCGGCGCAACCGCGCCGGGCAAGGCCGCGTTCGTCCCCCACACCACAATGGTTGATGGAGAAGAAAACATGAAGAAGACCAGCCTCGCCCTCGCCCTCGCCGCCGGCCTGATCGCCGGCCCGGCCCTGGCGCAGTCCCCGGCCCCGCAGGCCCCGGTTTCCACCGCCCCGACCCCGCGCGCCCCCGGCGGCGTGACCGCCGACCAGGGCGCGGGCGTGCCCGGCGCCTCCGCCTCCCCGGCGGCCCCCGCCGGCACGGCCGGCCTGCCGCCCAGCCCGCAGGCTGGCGTTCCCGGCACCCAGGCGCCGTCCCAGCTGGGCCGCTGATCGCCAGCCGGGCAACCGGAAACAGAAAGGGCCTGCCCCGGCGACGGGGCAGGCCCTTTCCATTTGCCGCTCCGCCGCGCCGGAACCCGGCGCGGCCGCGGGCCTCAGGTGTTCATCGCGTCGAAGAAGTCCTGGTTCGTCTTGCTGTACTTCAGCTTGTCCAGCAGGAACTCCATCGCGTCCTGCGTGCCCATCGGGTTCAGGATGCGGCGCAGCACCCACATCTTCGACAGCTCCGCGCGGTCCACCAGCACCTCTTCCTTGCGGGTGCCGGACTTGGTGATGTCAATCGCGGGGAAGACGCGCTTGTCCGAGAGCTTGCGGTCGAGGATGAGCTCGGAATTGCCGGTGCCCTTGAACTCCTCGAAGATCACCTCGTCCATGCGCGAGCCCGTGTCGATCAGGGCGGTCGCGATGATGGTGAGGGACCCACCCTCCTCGATGTTGCGCGCGGCGCCGAAGAAGCGCTTCGGCCGCTGCAGCGCATTGGCGTCCACGCCGCCCGTCAGCACCTTGCCCGAGGAGGGCACGACGGAGTTGTAGGCGCGGCCGAGGCGGGTGATGGAGTCCAGCAGGATCACGACGTCCCGCTTGTGCTCGACCAGGCGCTTGGCCTTCTCCAGCACCATCTCGGTCACCTGCACGTGGCGCGTCGCCGGCTCGTCGAAGGTGGAGGCCACCACCTCGCCGCGCACGGTGCGCGCCATGTCCGTCACCTCCTCCGGCCGCTCGTCGATGAGCAGCACCATGAGGAAGACGTCGGGGTGGTTGGCGGAGATGGACTTGGCGATGTTCTGCAGCATCACCGTCTTGCCGGTGCGCGGCGGCGCCACGATCAGGGCGCGCTGGCCCATGCCGATCGGCGCGATGAGGTCGATCACCCGGTGGGTGTTGTCCTTCATCGGGCCCTTGCCGACGCTCTCGACCTCCGCATTCTCCATGCGCAGGCGCCGCGTGGGATAGAGCGGGGTGAGGTTGTCGAAGTTCACCCGGTGGCGCACCGCCTCGGGCGGCTCGAAGTTCACCGTGTTGACCTTCAGCAGGGCGAAGTAGCGCTCCCCGTCCTTGGGCGCGCGGATCTGCCCTTCCACCGTGTCGCCGGTGCGCAGCGCGAAGCGCCGGACCTGGGCGGGGGAGACGTAGATGTCGTCCGGCCCCGGCAGGAAGTTCGATTGGGGGCTGCGGAGATAGCCGAAGCCGTCGGACAGGATCTCGAGCGTGCCGTCCCCATGGATCGCCTGGTCGTTCTCGGCGAGCTGCTTGAGGATGGCGAACATCATGTCCTGCTTGCGAAGCGAGGAGGCGTTCTCGACGCCGACCTCCTCCGCGAAGGCGAGCAGGTCGCCCGGGGCTTTGGCCTTGAGTTCGGAAAGGTGCATTCGGGGTGGTCTCGATCGCCAGCGGGTGAGCCACTGGCCGAAGGGGAAGGGTGCGCGGAACCTGGATCGAACCTGGCCGGGGGCCAGACCCTCCGCCGGGCGGCGGGATTCCGATGGCGATGCACGGGGCGGTGGCAGCCTCCGGAAACCCAGGGCGCTACACCGGCCGGGAGCCTAAGAGGCCGGCCAACCCTGCGTCAAGCCTTCAGGTGGAACAAAAAACCGCAGAATCAAGGCTCCGCTGCCTGAAAGGGATTCCTGGGGCCCAAATCCTTGCTCGAGCAAAGATGAACAGGGCGTCAACGGAAGACCACGTCCGGACACCGCACCATCATCGGGCTGTCATTCAGCTCCCCTAAGCAACCCGCCAGCCGGGCCGCCGCCCGGTCATCGATCGATGGCCCGGACGCCGGGTGACGGGGAGCGCCATGAGCAACACCTACTGGTCGCTGCGGAACCAGGGCAGCCTGACCCAGAACTGGGCCGATACGGGGCTGATCGCCGCCGATGACAACTGGGCCGCCGTGCCCTCCATCGGCGCCTATCGCGGCGACGAGCTGACCGCGGCCACCGGCACCGATCCGCGCAGCGTCACCGCCGATGGCAGCACGGGCCCGGTGGACGTGATCGCCAACCAGACGAGCACGGCGATCAACAACGGCGGCGTCGCCGAGTTCGAGATCGCCGACCCGACCGTGGCGCTCCAGGGCTCGGGCACCGCCGACGCGCCGCATCTGGTCATCCATCTCGACACCACGGGCGTCCAGAACATCCAGCTCTCCTTCACGGCCCGCGATATCGACGGCACGGCGGACAACGCGACCCAGCAAGTGGCGGTGCAGTACCGGCTCGGCGCAAGCGGCAGCTGGACAGACCTGCCCGCCGGCTACATCGCCGATGCGACCACCGGCCCCGGCGAGGCGAACCTGGCCACCAGCATCTCCGTCACCCTGCCACCGGACGCGTCCAACCAGCCGCAGCTCGAGCTGCGGATCATGACCACCAACGCCGTCGGCAACGACGAGTGGGTCGGCATCGACGACATCGCCGTCACCTCCACCCCGCTCGGCGCCACCACCGTCTCCATCTCCGACGCGCAGGTGGTCGAGGGGAATGACGGCACGCAGAGCCTCGTCTTCACCGTCACGCGCAGCGACGAGGACAGCGCCTTCACCGTGGACTTCGCCACTGCCGCCGGCACGGCGACCGAGGGCGCGGACTTCACCGGCGCGGCCGGCACCGTCAGCTTCGGCCAGGGCGACGGCCTGACCCGCACCATCACCGTCCAGGTGTCCGGCGACACGGTGGTGGAGGGCGACGAGACCCTCTCGGTGCTCCTCTCCAACGCCACCGGCGGCATCCAGATCGGCGACGGGACCGCCACCGGCACAATCGCCAATGACGACGTCGAGATCACCCGCATCTTCGACATCCAGGGCGCCGGCCATGTCTCCGAGCGCGTGGGCGAGAAGGTGACGACCGAGGGCGTGGTCACCGGCATCTACCGCAAGGCGAATGGCGAGCGCGGCTTCTTCATCCAGGACCCGGAGGGCGACGGCAACGACGCCACCTCCGACGCCATCCTCGTCTTCACCGGGGGCAGCTATGCCGATGTCGCCGTGGGCGACCTGGTGCGCGTCAGCGCCACCGTCACGGAGTTCACCCGGGCCGGCCAGGCGGCGAACCTCTCCGTCACCGAGCTGACCGGCGCGACAGTCACCCGGACCGGCTCGGTCGCGATCGACCCGGCCACTGGCCTCCCCGCCGGCATCACCCCCGTGGTGATCGGCGATGGCAGCGCCCCCGGCGAGCGCGTGGCCCCGACCGGCGACTTCGGCGACGATCCCGCGGCCGGCAGCTTCGACATCGCCAACCACGCGATCGACTTCTACGAGAGCCTGGAGGGCATGGCCGTCACGCTGGAGGGCTTCCAGGCCACCGCCCCCTCCTCTTCCTTCACCGAGAGCTGGGGCGTCACCAACGGCGCCGCCAACCCCGACCAGACCCCGCATGGCGGCGTGATCGCCAGCGAGGAGACGCCCTTCACCAGCCATGCGCCGGGCGAGACCGGCAGCTACGACTTCAACCCGGAGCGCGTGCAGCTCGAGAACGACCTCGACAACAACAAGGACGGCACGCTCGACTTCGCCTGGACCAACAACGCCGGCGCGCAGTTCGGCGACGCCACCGGCATCCTGCATTACGACCGCGGCGCCTTCGAGGTGCATGTCACCGAGGCCCAGGTCCCGGTGAACACGCTGACCCAGAAGGAGGTCACCACCATCGAGGCCCATGCGGATCGCATCCGCATCGCCAGCTTCAACGTGGAGAACCTCGCCCCCTCCGACGGCACGCCGGAGCTGGACGCAACGCCGGACAAGCTGGACCGCCTCGTCACCGCTATCCGCGACAACCTGAAGCTGCCCGAGATCATCGCCCTGCAGGAGGTGCAGGACAGCACCGGCGCCTCCGACAACGGCGTGGTGGACGCCACCCAGACGCTGCGGGAGCTGATCCAGGCCATCTACAACCAGACCGGCAAGCTCTACGCCGCGATCGACGCGCCGCCCGAGAACAACCAGGATGGCGGCGCGCCGGGTGGCAACATCCGTGTGGCCTATCTCTTCGACCCCGAGGCGGTGCGCGCCGCCGGCACGGCGGAGCTGGACGGCTTCAACAACCTTACCCTCGTCTCCGGCGCCGATGACGCCTCCACCCCCTATCAGGAGCTGATCTACAGCTACCCGACGGAGAACCGCATCGGCGTGGATGCGCCGGAGTTCGACCCCTATGTGGACGCCAACGGCGCCAACCAGGGCGGCACGCGCAAATCCGTGCCCGTGGTGTTCGAGAGCGTGCTGAGCGGCGAGAACTTCCTCGTCGTCAACAACCACTTCAACTCCAAGGGCGGCTCCAACGCCCTCTTCGGCACGGACCAGGATACCCCGGTCACGAACGAGGACATGAACCAGTCCGCCTATCGGCGCGAGGCCCAGGCCGAGGCGGTGCGCGACTATATCGAGGGGATGCTGGGCGCGGTGCCCAAGGTGATCGTCACCGGCGACGTGAACGAGTACCAGTTCTTCCCCGCCACGAAGATCCTCACCGGGGAGCTGGAGATGACCAGCACCTGGCAGGGCGGCGCGGCGGAGAACACCCCGCCCACCCTCATCCCCGGCACCCAGATCCTCTTCCCCACCATCGAGAGCCTGCCGGAGAACGAGCGCTACACCTATGTGTTCGAGGGCAATTCCCAGGTCCTCGACCAGATCCTGCTCTCGGCCGCCGCCAATGCCGGGATGCAATACGACGCCGTGCACATGAATGCCGAGTTCGCCGACCAGATCTCGGACCACGACCCCTCCGTCGTCTCCTTCGTCCTCGCCCGCTCCGCCGCCCTCGCGACGGAGGGGGACGACGTGATCGACGGCCGGGCCTTCGGGCAGCGCTTCGGCGCAGCCGCGAACCTCGCCGGCGATGACATCATCCAGGGCCTCGGCGGCAATGACCGGATCGCGGCCGGCACCGGCAATGACTGGCTGGAGGGCAACCAGGGCAATGACGTCCTGATCGCCGATGCCGGGGACGACACGCTTCTCGGCGGCGAGGGCAACGACCGCCTGCTGGGCAAGGCGGGCAACGACACCATGATCGGCGGCACGGGCGACGACACCTACCTTGTCGACGATGCCGGCGACCTGGTGATCGAGCTGGCCGGGGGCGGCGCGGACCGCGTGGTCGCCAGCATCGACCATGTCCTGGCGGCGGAGGTCGAGAGGCTGCAGCTTTCCGGCAATGCCGTCTCCGGCACCGGCAATGCCCTCGACAACGCCCTGCACGGGACGGATCTGGCCAACCAGCTCTTCGGTGGCGCCGGGAACGACAAGCTCTACGGCCATGCGGGCGACGACCTGCTCGTTGGCGGGCCCGGGCGTGACCTGCTCACCGGCGGCGAGGGCGCGGACCGCTTCCGCATCCAGGGCGCGCCGGACGGCATCAACCGCACCACGATCACCGACTTCGCCGCGGGCGAGGACCGGATCGAGCTGGACAGTGCCATCTACACGGCGCTGACCGGCACCGGCCCGATCGCGGCGGAGGAGTTCGGCCTCGGCCGGGGCGCCTCCACGGCGGAGCAGCACATCCTCTACGATGCGGCGAGCGGGAAGATCTTCTACGATGCCGATGGCGCGGGCGGTGCGGCCGCGGTCACCATCGGCCTCACCCAGCCGAATGCGGGCCTGACCGCCGCCGACATCTGGGTGGTCTGAACAGGAAAGCCGGGGGAGGCCCAGCCTCCCCCGGTTCCCGTCGGAAGAACCAGGCCCTCAGAAGGGCCGCACGATCACCATTACCACGATGAGGATGAGCAGCACGGTCGGGATCTCGTTTGCTGCCCGCCAGTAGCGCTCGCTCTTCGGCCGCTCGTCGCGCTCGAAGCGCTTCCGGGCGGTGGCCAGCTGGCCGTGGAAGGCGCTCATGCCGAGGAAGCCGGCCATCTTGCCGTGCCACCAACCCGCGCTCCAATCCACCACCCCCGGGGTCAGCACCAGGGTGATGCCCAGCAGCCAGGCGGCGCCCATGGCGGGGTTGATGATGGCCCGCAGCAGCCGCCGCTCCATCACCTTGAACATCTCGGAGGTCTCGGAACCCACCGGCACGGTCGAGTGGTACACGTAGAGCCGCGGCAGGTAGAACATCCCCGCCATCCAGGCGAAGACCGCGATCAGGTGCAGCGCCTTGGTCCAGGGATAGAGGTTGGCCAGCCAGTCCACGGTCATGCCGCCACCCCCGCCGGCGCGATGCCGAGCAAGCCGGGAAGCGCGGCATGGGTGGTGAACACCTCCTTCACCCCCGCCTCCAGCAGGTCGATCGCCAGCGTCTCATGCGCGAAGCCCAGCACGCGGCAACCGGCGGCCAGCCCGGCGCGCGCGCCCGTCACGCTGTCCTCGATCACCACGCAATCCCGCGGGTCCGCCCCGCACAGCTTCGCCGCCGCCAGGTAGAGGTCCGGATGCGGCTTCGGGCGCGCCACGTCCTCGAAGCAGAGCAGCCTTCCGCCGAAATGCCGGAAGAAGGGGAAGATGCCGGCCTTGTTCCGCAGCTCGTCGCGCCCGGAATTGGAGGCGACCGCCATGGGCAGCCCCGCCGCCGCCACGGCCTCCACCGCCGCCTCGGCCCCGGGAATGGCATCCAGGATGCCGGAATCGTAGCGGGCGATGATCCGCGCCACGATTTGGCGGGGCCAGTCCGGCGGCAGCTTACGGCCGAGCTGGTGCTCGATGCGCGGCACCATGTCCGGCAGGGCCGTGCCCATGAAGGCCAGCTTCGCGGCCTCGGTGGTCAGCGGCCAGCCGCGCTCGCTCAGGTCCTCAGCGACGGCACCGTTCGCCACCGCCTCGCTGTCCACCAGCACGCCATCGCAGTCGAAGAGAACGGCGGCGGGGCGCATCACGCGGCCACCCGCAGGGGCTGGGCCGCGCCATGCGGGCAGTCCTTGTGGCCCTTCGGGCATTGCCGCCCCCCGGCGAAGGAGCAGAGCTTGCCGCCCGCGGCGTCGCGCGAGCCGCGCGTCTCGGCCCGCACCTTGTTCACCAGCGCCGCCACGGCCTTGATGAAGGCCGGGTCGGAATTCTGGGCGGGCACGCGGAAATAGCCGGGAACGCCCTTCTCATGGGCCAGCTCGCGATACTCCACGTCCAGCTCCACCAGCGTCTCGGAATGCTCGGAGACGAAGGCGATGGGGCAGATCAGCAGCGCCACGCCCTCCGCCCCGGCCTGGGCGATCGCCTCCTCCGCACTCGGCCCCAGCCACTTCTGCGGCGTCACGCGGGACTGGTAGCAGAGCGCGTGGTCCAGGCCCGGCATCGCCAGCGCCTCCACCACGGCCTCCACGCTGCGCTCCACCTGCCACTGATAGGGGTCGCCCTGCTTCACGATGGTCTCGGGCAGGCCGTGGGCGCTGAACAGCAGGCGCAGCGTCACGCCCTCCGGCACCTTCGCCCGCGCCTCCTCATAGGCGCGGCGGACGATGGCGGCGGTCGCCTCCGCGAAGCCCTCATCCGAATGCCAGCAGCAGAGGGTGGTGGTCGGCGCGGCGAAGCCCGCCTTTGCGGCCGCCTCCCGCCAGGCGGTCAGGCTGCTGCCCGTCGTCGTGGTGCTGAACTGGGGGTAGAGCGGCAGCAGCACCACCTCGTCCGGGCCCCAGGCCACCACCTCCCGCAGCGCCTGCTCGGTGAAGGGATGCCAGTAGCGCATGGCGACGAAGCAGCGCGCCTGCACGCCTTCCGCCGAAAGCACCGCCTCCAGCGCCCGCCCCTGCTCCTCCGTCAGCTCCCGTAAAGGCGACTTGCCGCCGAGGATGGCGTAGTTGGCCGAAGCCTCCTTCGTGCGCCGCGCCGCGATGAAGCGGCCCAGCGGCTGGCGGATGAAGCCGGGCAGGCGAAGGATCGCCGGATCGGTGAAGAGATTGGTCAGGAAGGGCCGCACCGCCTCCGGGCTGTCGGGGCCGCCGAGGTTGAACAGCACGACGGCCAGCTTGCGCCGCCCCTCCGGGCCATCCGAGGGGGGCGGCCCGGCCGGGTCGGCAGGCAGGTCGGCGGTGCTGATGCTCATGATCGCGCCAGATGCCACCTCCACCCCCGGGGTCAAGGGGCAAGCGCCCCTCCGCGAAAACATCATGCAGGGGCCAGGGATGCCGCGGGCCCGCCATGGTGGGCGCCAGGCCACACCGCGCCACCCTTCCGCCGCCGTTCTCCCCGCCGCCGCTGCAAGGCGGGGCCCCATGCGGCACAATCCGGCCCGCGCCGAAGACCCAGCCCGGAACCCGCCGATGCCCCAGCGCCCTCATGACCACTCTTCTGGCCGCCTCCCCGCCCTGCTGCTCGCCGCCGCCCTGGCCGGCTGCGCCGGTGGCGGCACCCAGACCGCCTGGGACGGCCGCCGCGGCTATGGCGGCAGCGGCGACTATGGCTACGACCTGAACGCCGCCCGCACCGAAGCCGCCGTCTACCGCTCCCACGCCGCCCGGAGCTACGCGACCCCCGGCCCGCCCTCCGACCCCTGGGGGCCGCATATCGGCGAGGCCTCCGCCCGCTTCGGCGTGCCGGAGGCCTGGATCCGCGCCATCATGCGCCAGGAAAGCGGCGGCCGGCTCTACGACGCCAGCGGCTGGCCCATCACCTCCCCGGTCGGCGCCATGGGGCTGATGCAGGTGATGCCGCGCACCTACGACATCCTCCGGGCCCGCTACGGCCTGGGGGAAGACCCCTACGAGCCCCGCGACAACATCCGCGCCGGCACGGCCTATATCCGTGAGATGCACGACCGCTACGGCGCTCCCGGCTTCGCCGCCGCCTATAATGCGGGGCCGGACCGGGTCGACGGCTTCCTCTCCGGCGCGATGATCCTGCCGGACGAAACCATCCACTACCTCGCCAGCGTCACCCCGCGCCTGGGGCCAGGCGTGGTGGCCGCCGGCCCCTGGGCCGAATACGCGGGCGGGACCTATGGCCGAACGGAGGTCGCCTACTCCACCGACGACCCGTCCCTCCGCGCCTTCGAAGGCGGCGGCCTCGTCACGCCCGAGGCGCCGACGGGGGTTGGGCGGTAGGCTTCTTCTGGGGTGTCGGTCTGTCCCGGGGAGAGGAAGAAGGAATTCTTCCTCTCCCCGGACCCCTCACCATCATCTTTTTCTTCGAGTTTGGAATCATTGGGCTGACGGTGCGCCTCGGGTCATGGACCCGAGGCGACTGCAAGGGCAGAAGCAGCCCCCCGCAACCAGAGACCCCGCCGGTCAACGGTATCCACGGCAGTCAGACGGGGTTCCAAGGGCCTCAGGCCCTTGGCGGGGGGAGGGCGGAGCCCTCCGTCACTGCCAGGTACGCGGCCCGAGGCTCGGTGCCTCGCGGCCGGTGTTCTCCTCATCCCGGCTCCATCGCCCGCCGAGATAGGGCGGCATGTCGTCCCGCGGCGGCGCGGCGTTCCCCTCCGCGCCACTTCCATAGGGGGCGGGCTCCTCCTGGGGCCCGGGGGGGTTCCAGCCCGGCGGCGGATCGCCCGGCCGGGTGTCGTAGAGCGTTCCGGAGGGTGGCGCGTAGCCATAGGGGGCCTGGGCCGGCCGGTCCTCCGGGCGCCAGCCGGGCGGGGGCAGACCCTGCGGATAGGAGGGCGGCTGGTAGGACGGGGGTGGGTAGGGCTGGGGCTGGTAGGGGCCGGGGGGATAGCCATAGGCGCTGCCGGGGTAGTAGGCGCCCGACATGGGGGCCTCGCAGCCGGCGAGCAGCAGCGCCAGGCCGGCGGCGGGAAGCGCAAGGGCTCGGCGCAAGGGGCAACTCCGGGTCTGGCGGGACGTGCTCCCGTTCTAACGGTTCCTCAAGGCGGAATTCAGCCGGGCTGATGGCCTTTTCTGGCCCGGGCCTCGCGAGGTTCAGCCGCCTTCCGCCCTCCGCTTGCCCCGGAGTGCCAGGCGCAGCGCCACCTGGCCCGTCAACGCAGCCCCCACCAGCACCAGCGAGGCCGCCAGCGCCGGGTCCTGCCCCAGCCCGGCCAGCCCCGAGCAGAGCGCCCCCACCGCCATCTGGATGAAGCCATAGATGCCGGAGGCGGAGCCGACGACGCGGGGGTTGAGGCTGATCGACTGCGCCAGCGCTGAAGGCCCGCCGACCCCGACGCATATGGTGAAGACGAACATGCACCCCATGGCTGAGGCCACCGAGAGCCACCCGGCCAGGACCACGGCCAGCAGCGCCACGGTGGCAGCGAGGCTGACCGCCCCCGCCAGCCGCAGCACCCGGTCGATCGCCGCGCGCGCGATCAGCCGGCTCGCCAGCCAGTTCCCGATCGAGATCCCGATGATGAGAAGGGCCAGGTAGATCCCCGCCTCATGCTCCGGCCGCCCCAGTTCCCGGAAGATGAAGGGGGCGGAACCGAAGAAGGCGTAGGAGGCCGTGGTCATGCAGCCACCGCAGACGGCGTAGCCGAGAAAGACCGGGGAGCCGAGCAGCCGCAGATAGTCCCGCACCAGGGTGGGCCCGTCCGGCGGCGCGTCCCGCAGCCCCGTCTCCGGCAGCAGCCGCCAGGTGAAGGCGAGGTTGGCCACACCCAGCAGGCAGAGCAGCACCAGCGCCACCCGCCAGCCGGCCGTGGCGACCACCGCGCTGCCCAGCAGCGGCGCCAGCCCTGGCCCCACCGTCACCATCAGGTTCAACAGCGCCAGCCGCTGCGCCGCCAGCTTCGCCTCCGAGGTGTCGCGCACGATGGCGCGCCCGAGAACCAGCCCCGCACAGCCCCCGAGCGCCTGGAACAGCCGCGCGGCGATCAGCACCTCGGCATTCGGTGCGAGGCAGGCCACCAGCCCGGCCAGGGTGTAGAGGACCAGCCCGCCCACCAGCACCGGCCGCCGCCCGAAGCGGTCCGACAGCGGGCCATAGACCGGCTGGCCGAGCGCCAGTCCCAGCACATAGAGGCTGACGGTCAGCTGCATGGCGCCCGTGGTGGCGCCCAGGTCGATCGCCGCGCCGGGCAGCGCCGGCACGAAGAGATACATGCCCACGGTGCCGCTGAAGGTGATCAGCGCCAGCAGCCAGAGCGGGACGGATGGGCGGGGGGCCTCCGCGCCGGCGCTCACCTCCGCGGACCTCCGCCCCCGGCCCTGGGTACAGGCGGAGCACTCGGCAGGGTCGAAGGGGCTTGCATCGGCCTATGGGAGACCAACCGATGCTGCGGCGCAACACGCCGGCACCCTCCTTCCGGCTTGTCCCGCCGCCTGCCGGACCCTAGGTGAAGCGCCGAGACGAGCCCTCCCGGGCCAGGAAAGACCAGAACCACCCGATGAGCGACACCCCCCACCCGACCCCCGAAGCCGAATCCATGGCCGGCGCGACGGCCAGCCCCGAGGCCCCCGGCACCGAGGCCCAGGGCACGGACCTGACCGCCCAGCTCAACGAGATGCGCGACAAGTGGCTGCGCGCCGAGGCCGAGATGCAGAACCTCCGCAACCGCCACAAGCGCGAGCTGGAGGACGCCCGCAACTACGCCGTGACCAAGTTCGCGCGTGACGTGGCGGACACCGCCGAGAACCTCCGCCGCGGCCTGGACGCCCTGCCCCCGACGCCCGAGGGCGATGAAGGCCCCATCGCCAAGCTGCGCGGCGGCTTCGAGGGCGTGGAGCGCGCGTTCATCGCGATGCTGGAGCGGCATGGGGTGAAGGCCGAGGACCCGGCCGGCAAGCCCTTCAACCCCGAGCTGCACCAGGCGATGGCCGAGCAGCCCGCGCCCGAGGGCGTGGAGCCCGGCACCGTGATCACCGCCTGGACCCCAGCCTGGACCATCAACGGCCGCCTGCTGAAGCCCGCCATGGTGGTGGTCGCCGGAAAGGCTGGTTAACCTGCTTAAATCTGGGGCAGTGGGGTCTTGTCCCGCGCCCTGCCCCTGAATACATCGAGGGCCGACGGGGCGAGCCCCGTCCCCCAACCCCATCCGCGTTGAACAATGGGGCCGCGCACGGTGCCTGACTCTGGGCCGTGCCCCGGCCGCCGCGAAGGAGAGTGAACGGATGAGCAAGGTCATCGGTATCGACCTCGGCACCACCAATTCCTGCGTCGCCATCATGGAAGGCGGCGACACCAAGGTCATCGAGAACGCGGAGGGCGCGCGCACCACCCCCTCCATGGTCGCCTTCGCCAAGAACGGCGAGCGTCTCGTCGGCCAGGCCGCGAAGCGCCAGGCGGTGACCAACCCGACCGACACGCTCTATGCCGTGAAGCGCCTGATCGGCCGCCGCTTCGACGACCCGATGGTGCAGAAGGACGTCTCCCTCGTCCCCTACAAGATCGCGCGCGCCGACAACGGCGACGCCTGGGTCGAGGCCGGCGGCCAGAAGCAGGCCCCGCAGCAGATCAGCGCCTATGTGCTCGGCAAGATGAAGGAGACGGCCGAGGCCTATCTCGGCGAGAAGGTGACGCAGGCCGTCATCACCGTCCCCGCCTACTTCAACGACGCCCAGCGCCAGGCCACCAAGGAGGCCGGCAAGATCGCGGGCCTCGAGGTGCTGCGCATCATCAACGAGCCGACGGCCGCGGCGCTGGCCTATGGCATGGACAAGAAGAACGGCGGCACCATCGCGGTCTATGACCTCGGCGGCGGCACCTTCGACGTCTCCATCCTCGAGATCGGCGACGGCGTGTTCGAGGTGAAGTCCACCAACGGCGACACCTTCCTCGGCGGTGAGGACTTCGACCAGCGCGTGATCGACTACCTGGCCGATGAGTTCAAGAAGGAGAACGGCATCGACCTGCGCGGCGACAAGCTCGCCCTGCAGCGCCTCAAGGAGGCCGCCGAGAAGGCGAAGATCGAGCTGTCCTCGGCCAAGCAGACCGAGATCAACCTGCCCTTCATCACCGCCGACGCGTCCGGCCCGAAGCACCTGGTGCTGCAGCTGTCCCGCGCGAAGCTGGAGAGCCTGGTCGAGGACCTGGTGCAGCGCACGCTGGAGCCCTGCCGCGCCGCGCTGAAGGATGCCGGCCTGACGGCGGGCGAGATCGACGAGGTGATCCTGGTCGGCGGCATGACCCGCATGCCCAAGGTCATCGAGGCGGTGAAGTCCTTCTTCGGCAAGGAGCCGGCCCGTAACGTGAACCCGGACGAGGTGGTCGCCATCGGCGCCGCCATCCAGGGCGCGGTGCTGAAGGGCGAGGTGAAGGACGTCCTGCTGCTCGACGTGACCCCGCTGTCGCTGGGCATCGAGACGCTGGGCGGCGTGTTCACCCGGCTGATCGACCGCAACACCACCATCCCCACCAAGAAGTCCCAGACCTTCTCGACCGCTGACGACAACCAGACGGCCGTGACCATCAAGGTCTTCCAGGGCGAGCGTGAGATGGCGGCGGACAACAAGCTGCTGGGCAACTTCGACCTGCAGGGCATCCCGCCCGCGCCGCGCGGCGTGCCGCAGATCGAGGTGACCTTCGACATCGACGCGAACGGCATCGTCTCGGTCCAGGCGAAGGACAAGGCGACGGGCAAGGAGCAGCAGATCAAGATCCAGGCCCGCTCCGGCCTGTCGGATGCCGATATCGAGCGCATGGTGAAGGACGCGGAGGCGAATGCCGAGGCCGACAAGCGCCGGCGCGAGAGCGTCGAGGCGAAGAACAACCTCGAGGCCCTGGTGCACTCCACCGACAAGGCCCTGAAGGACAACGGCGACAAGCTCGCCGATGCCGACAAGGGCGAGGTCGAGGCCGCTCTCTCCGCCGCGCGCAGCGCGCTGGAGGGCAACGACCTGGACGCCATGAAGACGGCCGGGGAGCGTCTCTCCGCCGCCTCCATGAAGATCGGCGAGGCGCTGTACAAGGCGCAGTCCGAGGCCGCCCAGCCGGGCGCCGAGGCTGACGCCGGCGCGGGGGCCAGCGGCCCGAGCAACGCCAACCCGAACGGGAAGGTGGTGGACGCCGAGTTCGAGGACGTGGACCCCTCGAAGAAGAAGCAGGGCTGATCGCCCTTGCGGTAAGGAGAACGAGGCGCCCGGCATCGCGAGAAGCGGGCCGGGCGCTTTCTCTTTGCGGCACCACCCCCGAATGCAACCCTACAGGGCGCGGACGCGCCCCGCACGGGAACCAAGATGGCCAAGCGTGATTATTACGAGGTGCTGGGCGTCCCCCGCGACGCGAATGAGGACGCGCTGAAGAAGGCGTTCCGCAAGCTCGCCATGCAGCACCACCCCGACCGCAATCCGGGGGACAAGGCGGCCGAGGCGAAGTTCAAGGAATGCAACGAGGCCTATGACGTCCTGAAGGACGCCGAGAAGCGCGCGGCCTATGACCGCTACGGCCATGCCGCCTTCGAGAACGGCGGCGGGGGTGGCGGCGGCAACCCCTTCGGCGGCGGCTTCGGCGGCAGCGGGTTCGAGGACATCTTCGAGCAGATGTTCGGCAACCTCGGCGGCCGGCGCGGCGGGGGCGGTCAGGCCAGCGGCCGCGGCTCCGACCTGCGCACCGAGGTGACGATCACGCTGGAGGAAGCCTTCGCCGGCACGAAGACGACCATTCGCGTCCCCTCCTCCGTCAGCTGCGACAACTGCTCCGGCACCGGCGCGGAAGGCGGCAAGCCGCAGACCGAGACCTGCCCGACCTGCAAGGGCGCGGGCAAAGTGCGCGCGCAGTCCGGCTTCTTCCTGGTGGAGCGCGCCTGCCCCACCTGCGGCGGCGCCGGGCGCAGCATCAAGAACCCCTGCAAGGTCTGCCACGGCGCCGGCCGCGTGCAGAAGGACCGCAACCTCAACGTCACCATCCCCGCAGGCGTCGAGGAAGGCACGCGCATCCGCCTGGCCGGCGAAGGCGAGGCGGGGCTGCGCGGCGCACCGGCCGGCGACCTCTATGTCGATATCGGCATCAAGCCCCACCCGATCTTCCAGCGGGAGGGGAACAACATCTTCATCCGCGTGCCGCTCCGCATGACGCAGGCGGCACTGGGCGGCACGGTGGAGGTGCCGAGCATCGATGGCGGCCGCGCCCGCGTCTCCATCCCCACCGGCACCCAGGCAGGCGACCAGTTCCGCCTGCGCGGCAAGGGCTTCTCCGTGCTCCGCAGCGCAACCCGCGGCGATATGTACGTCCAGGTCTCCGTGGAAACCCCGCAGAACCTGACGGCGAAGCAGCGCGAGCTGCTGGAGCAGTTCGAGGCGGAGGCCGAGGCGAACAGCCGCACCAGCCCGGAAAGCGAGGGCTTCTTCAGCCGTGTGAAGGAGTTCTGGGAAGGGTTGGGGCGGTAAGGGAAGGGAAGGGCTCCGCCCTTCACCCGCCAAGGGCCTGAGGCCCTTGGAACCCCGTCTGACTGCCGTGGATACCCCGGATTGAAGGGGTCTCTGGGTGAAGGGGATTGATCCTGCGCTTGCAGTCGCCTGAGGTCTTAGACCTCAGGCGCACCGTCAGCCCCGTGATTCCAAACTTCCAAAAGAAGATGATGGTGAGGGGTCCGGGGAGAGGAAGAATTCCTTCTTCCTCTCCCCGGGACAGACCGTCAGCCCAGAATCACCCCAGCGGCAGTTCCAAAGCCGAGGCCCGTTCCCCGCCCCGAAGCAGATTCAGCACTGGCGGCCGCCCATGCGGAACCTGCACGCAGTGGTCCGCATCCGCCCCCGCCACCGAGAGCCGGATCCGGCTGCCCGTGGCGAAGCGCCAGGCCACCGGCAGCAGCGGCACGCGGATGCGCACCGCCTCTCCCGGCACCAGCGGCGCCGCGTCCTCCCGGCGGAAGCTGCGGAAGGGCCAGGTGGTGCGATAGGTTTCGGGCGCCGGGCTTTCCTTGCGGTGCAGGGCCCGCAGCAGGCCTTCCGTCACGTAGCGCACCGTCCCATCCGCCTCGACTTCGGAGAGGTAGACGAAGAGTGCCGCGTCCGGCTCGCTGGATTGCAGCCACAGCTCCGCCACGCCATGCCCCGCCAGCTCCTGCGCCGAGGCCAGGGGCGCCGAGGTCCAGGAGAGCATCCCGGCCGACCGCTCCGCCCAGTCGGCGTAATAGGTGGTGCTGTTGATGCCCGCGATGCGCTCGTAGCGCGTGCCGTTGCCGGTGCCCGCCGCGAAATCCGCCCGCGTCTCGTCGCTGCCGGCCTCGCCCGCCTCCATCCCCAGCGCGCCGCCGGCGCCGAGGAACAGCCGCTCCGTCTCCACCACCGGCGGCCAGGCCTGGGCCGAGCGCCATTCCTCCGCATGCAGGGCGAAGTAGTGCACCCGCGCCTCGCCACGCAGCCCGGTGTCCTGCCCCATCAGGTATTCGTCGAAGAAGCGCAGCAGCGCGCCCAGCAGGTCGAAATCCGGCGTCATGCCGCTCCGCCAGGGCGAGACGTTGCAGCGCGCCCCGTGGTCCCAGGGCCCGAGCAGCAGGTGCACCGGGTTCTCGCGCAGGGTCAGGAAGCGCGAGATGGCGCCGTTGGCGTAGCCCGCCCCATCCATCCAGCCTGAGACGGCCATCACCGCCACATCCGGCCGGATGCCCGGGCTCACGGAATAGGGGCTGAAGGAGGCCGAGCTGAAGGAGGGGTCATAGGGCAGCGCCTCCTCGCGGAAGCGGAACTCCCCCATGAAATCCGGCTGCCGGAAGTTGCCGAGATGCTCGTGAATGGCCTGCGCCAGCAGCGCCCCGTCCGGGTCCTCGTCCACCGGATGCGGCCCGCGCAGGTCGGGGTTGGCGTAGTAGACGTAGTTCTTCAGCAGGTCGCGCCGGTCATGGTCCATGGCGACCATCAGCGCGTCATAGCTCCGCGCCAGCTCCTTCAGCAGGATGCCGCCGGGGTAGTAGTTGTCGGCATAGGTGTCCCACACGGCGAAGAGCGGCGCGATCGCCTTCACGGCCGGGTGCCCCGTGCTGGCGAGGAAGTCGGAGGCCGCGCCGGGATAGGAGATGCCCGTCGCCCCCACGCGCCCGTCGGACCAGTCCTGCGCCACGATCCAGTCGGTGATCTCGCGGCTGTCCTCGCGCTCCTTGGGAGAGCGGAAGCTATCGCGCGTGCCGAAGCTGGCGCCCGTGCCGCGCACGTCCACCACCACCACGGCATAGCCCCGCGGCACGAGGTAGCGGATGAACTTGCCCGCGTTCGGAACGGCGTCGGCGTCGCTCCCCTCCGCCACGGCGAAGCGGCGATAGTAGGGCGTGAGGATCAGCACCGCCGGCACGGGCCCCGTGGCCCCCTCCGGCAGCCAGACATCCACCGCGATCCGGCACCCGTCGCGCATGGTCAAGTAGCGCGAGGCCGGCCGGGCCGGCAGCGCGAACTCCACCGCGCGCGATGCGGCGTATTGCGAAGGCGCGACCCGCCAGGCCCCGCCCTTCAGGTCCCCATCCGACACGTCCCGCGCTCCCTACCGCTTCGCCTCGATCGCATCCCAGATCGCCTTTTCCAGATGCACGCCATCGAAGCGCGCCACTTCCTGCAGGCCGGTGGGGGAGGTGACGTTGATCTCCGTGAGGTAGCCGCCGATCACGTCGATCCCGACGAAGATCATGCCGCGCTTGCGCAGCTCCGGCCCGATCGCCGCGCAGATCTCCTTCTCGCGGTCGGTCAGCACGGTCTGCACCGCCTTGCCGCCCACATGCATGTTGGACCGCGCCTCGCCCTCCGCCGGCACGCGGTTGATGGCGCCCAGCGCCTCGCCATCCACGAGGATGATGCGCTTGTCGCCCTGCCGCACGGCGGGGACGTATTTCTGGATCACCAGCGGCTCGCGCGAGCGCTCGGTGAACATCTCGATGAGGGAGTTCATGTTGGGGTCGTCGGGCCGCAGGTGGAACACGCCCGCGCCGCCATTGCCGAACAGCGGCTTGATGATGATGTCCCCGTGCGTCTCGCGGAACCGCGCGATGCGGCGGCGGTCCGCCGTCACCAGCGTCTCCGGCATCAGGTCCGGGAAATGGGTGACGAAGAGCTTCTCCGGCGCGTTCCGCACGCTGGCCGGGTCGTTCACCACCAGCGTCCTGGGGTGGATGTGCTCCAGGATGTGGGTGGCCGTGATGTAGGCCATGTCGAAGGGCGGATCCTGGCGCATCAGCACCACGTCCACGTCCCGGCCCAGATCCAGCTCCACCGGGTCGCCGAAGGTGAAGTGGTCGCCCTTCACGCGGCGCACCTCCACCGGATGCGCCCAGGCCGTCACCCGCCCGGCATCCAGCGCCAGGTCCTTCACATGGTAGTGCCAGAGCGCATGGCCGCGCGCCTGCGCCTCCAGCATGAGGACGAAGGTGCTGTCCCCCTCGATCCCGATGCTCTCCATCGGGTCCATCTGCACCGCCACCCGCAGGGTCTTCGCCATGGCCGTCCATCCGTGATCGCGTTCGGCGCTTTGGTGGCATCCCTCGCGGCGCCGCGCCAGGGGGGCACCGGGGTGACGCCATGCGAGCCCCGCCCCATACCAGGGACCACCCAGGGAGAGAGCACTGCATGGACCCGCAGGACGCATGCCGCATCGCCATCATCGGCCTCGGCAAGGTGGCGCGGGACCGGCATGTGGATGCCATCTCCCGCGCGCCCGGCGCACGGCTCGCCGCCACGGCCGATCCCCAGGCCTCGCTGCCCGGCATTCCCGCCTTCCCCTCGCTGGAAGCCCTCCTCGCCTCCGGCACCGGCTTCGACGCCGTCGCTCTCTGCACGCCGCCCGCGATCCGCACCCGCCTCGCCGCCGCGGCGCTCGCGGCCGGCAAGCATGTGCTGCTGGAGAAGCCCCCCGGCGCGACGGTCGCGGAGGTGACGGCGCTGACGCACCTCGCCCACCGCCAACACCGGACCCTCTACGCCACCTGGCATTCCCGCCACGCACCCGCCGTGGAACCCGCCCGCGCCCGCCTCGCCACCCGCCGCATCCGCGCCATCCGCATCGACTGGAAGGAGGATGTCCGCCACTGGCATCCCGGCCAGGACTGGATCTGGGAACCCGGCGGATTCGGCGTCTTCGACCCCGGCATCAATGCGCTCTCGATCCTCACCCGGATCCTGCCCCGGCCGGTCTTCGTCACGGATGCCGAGTTGCTCCTTCCCGCGAACCGCGCCACCCCCATCGCCGCCCATCTCCGCTTCACCGACACCGAGGGCCTGGACGGCCGCGCGGCCTTCGACTGGCGCCCCACCGGCCCGGAGGACTGGACCATCCGGATCGAGACGGATGAAGGCCCGCTCGCGATCGAGCGCGGCGGCCGCCGGCTGCTGGAGGGCGGGCTGTTGCTGCTGGACCAGCCCAAGGCCGAGTATCCCGCGATCTACAGCCGCTTCACCGCCCTGGCCGGTCAGGGTGCTTCCGAGGTGGACCTCGCGCCCCTGGCCCTCGTGGCTGATACCTTCCTCCTCAGCCGCCGCCACACGGTCGAGGCGTTCCACTGAACGCCCGCCCTGACGCGCCCGCCCGCCTGCGCTATCCCTGCCCCATGCAGCCCGAGCCCCGCACCCTCACTGGCAAGACACGACTGGCGGGCCTTCTCGGCTGGCCCGTCTCCCATTCCCGCTCGCCCCGACTGCACGGCATCTGGCTGGCCCGCCACGGCATCGACGGCGCCTATGTTCCTCTGCCCGTCGCGCCGGAACGCTTCCCCACGGCCATGCGCGCCCTGGCCGATCTCGGCTTCCGCGGCGCCAACGTCACCATCCCCCATAAGGAAGCCGCCCTCGCCGCCTGCGACATCGTGGAGGAGGAGGCCCGCCGCATCGGCGCCGTGAACACGCTGGTGTTCCGTGAGGACGGCCGGATCGAGGGCTGGAACACCGATGGCTGGGGCTTCCTCGAAAGCCTGCGGGAACAGGCGCCGGAGTTCCACGTGAAACGCGGCCCCGCCGTCATCCTCGGCGCGGGCGGCGGTGCCCGGGCGGTGGCCCATGCGCTGCTCTCGGCCGGTTGCCCTCGCCTCACCCTCGTGAACCGCAGCCCCGCCCGGGCCGAGGCGCTGGCGGCCGAGCTCTCGGCCCATGGCGCCGCCGTCGAGGTCGCCACCGCCCCGCCACTGGAAGAGGCTGCCCTGCTGGTGAACACGACCAGCCAGGGCATGCAGGGCCAGCCGCCGCTCGCCATCGACCTCGCCCCCCTGCCCGCCGGGGCGGTGGTCGCCGATATCGTCTATGTGCCGCTCGAAACCCCGCTCCTCGCCGCCGCCCGCGCCCGTGGCCTGAGGGGCGTGGACGGGCTGGGCATGCTCCTCCACCAGGGCCGGCGCGGCTTCCAGGCCTGGTTCGGCGCCATGCCCTCGGTGGATGCCGAGCTGCGCGGCCTCATCGCGGCGGACATCCCGCCCCGATGAAGGTCTGGGCCCTTACCGGCGGCATCGGCATGGGCAAGTCCACCGCCACCGCCACGCTGCGCCGCCTGCACATCCCGGTCTTCGACGCCGATGCGGCCGTGCACCGGCTCCAGGGCCCCGGCGGGGCGGCGGTGCGCCCCATCGAGGCCGCCTTCCCCGGAACCACCCGCCCCACGCCCCGGGGGCCCCGCGTGGACCGCGAGGCGCTGCGCCGGGCCGTGCTGGGCAACGAACCCGCCTTGCGCCGGCTGGAGGCCATCGTGCATCCTCTCGTCCGGCTGGAGGAGAAGCGCTTCCTCGCCGCCGCGCGCCGCCGGGGGGAGCGCCTGGCCGTGCTGGATGTCCCCCTTCTGTTCGAAACAGGCGGGGAGAAGCGTGTAGACGAGGTGGTGGTCGTCACCGCCCCGCCCGCCATCCAGCGCGCCCGCGTCCTCCGCCGCCCGGGCATGACGGAGGAGCGGCTGAAGGCCATCCTCGCGCGCCAGGTGCCCGATGCACTCCGCCGCCGGCGGGCGGACCATCTCATCCACACCGGCCTCTCCCGCCACCACGCCCAGCGGGCGGTGCGCCGGCTGGTCACGCCGCCCGCGCGCTGATTCCCCTTCCCAAGGCCGGGCCCCTCGCCTCACACTTCCGTGATGCGCCGCCTCCTCCCCTTTCTCCTCCTCCCGCTGCTCGCCCCCTCCGCCCTCGCCCAATCCCCGGCGAGCAGCTGGCGCGTGACGAACCGCACGGGGCAGGCGGCCAACGGCCTGATCGCCACCGAAGCCGGCGCCACCAACCCCCGCGGCCGCAACCGCCTCCGGGAGCCCCTGGCCGATGGCGCCGAGAAGCGCTTCCGCCGCAAGGCCGAAGCCCCCTGCCGCCTGGACCTCCGCCTGCGCCTGGCCGATGGGCGGGAGGCCGTGATCTCCGGCCATGACGTCTGCGCCCAGCCCGCCGTGCTCTTCGAGCCCTCCTCCATCCAGGCCGCCTCAGGCCGCTCCCCAGCGGCGGCGCGCGGCAATACCGGCACCGGCTTCCTCGTCGCGCCCGAGCGGGTGATGACCAACCAGCATGTCGTCGATGGCTGCGCCCGCATCACCCTGCGCGCGCCCAGCGGCTACCGTTTCAACGCCGTCGCCCCGGTCCAGGCGAACCGGGAACTGGACCTGGCCGTGCTCCACGTCCCCGGCCTCACCGGCCCCACCCTCCCCTTCCGCGCCGAAGCCCCACGCCGGGGCGAGGACGTCATCACCTACGGCCACCCCCTCGCCGGCGTCCTCTCGGCCGACCCGAAGCTGACCCGCGGCGAGGTCAGCGGCCTCGGCGGCTTCCGCGGGGACCCCACCCGCCTCCAGTTCAGCGCCCCGCTCCAGCCCGGCAACTCCGGCGGCCCGCTGCTGGACATGCGCGCCCGCGTCGTCGGCATCACCACCGCCAGCCTCGGCGGCCGCCGCAGCGAAGCCCTGCAGAACGTGAACTTCGCGGTGAAGTCCGACCGCGCCATCGCCTTCCTGCGCGCAGCGGGCGTGACACCAGCCCTGGGCGCGGATTCCACCCCCGAGCGCGGCGCCGTGGAAGTGGGCGAAACAGCGAACCGGGCCGTCTATCTCATCCAGTGTGAGAAGACGCCGGGGTGATGGCGTCGAGGAGGGCTCCGCCCTCCACCCGCCAAGGGCCTGAGGCCCTTGGAACCCCGTCTGACTGCCGTGGATACCCTGATCGAAGGGGTCTCTGGTTGCTAGGTGCCGGTTCTGCCGTTGCAGTCGCCTGAGGTCATCGACCTCAGGCGCACCGTCAGCCCCGTGATTCCAAACTTTCAAAAAAAGAAGAAGGTGAGGGGTCCGGGGAGAGGAAGAATTCCTTCTTCCTCTCCCCGGACAGACCATCAGTTCAGAATCCGCTCAATGCGCCTCAGCCCAGGAATGCCCCGTCCCGATTTCGACGGCCAGCGGAACGGAAAGTGTCGCGACATTCTCCATCACCGCGCGCACCACGGGGGTGGTTGCTTCCACCTCCGTCTCCGGCACTTCGAAGAGCAGTTCATCATGCACCTGCAGCAGCATGCGCGCGCCCAGCCCCGCATCGCGCAGGGCGGAGGGCACGCGCACCATCGCGCGCTTGATCACCTCCGCCGCGCCGCCCTGGAAGGGCGCGTTGATCGCCGCGCGTTCCGCGTTGCCGCGCAGCCCCTGGTTGCGTGAGGCGATCTCCGGGATCCACAGCTTCCGCCCGAAGGGCGTCTGCACGTAGCCGTTGCTGCGCGCGTCTTCCTTGAAGCGCTCCATCGCGTCGCGGATGCCGGGGTATTGCGCGAAATACGCATCGATGATCCCGCGCGCCTCCGCGGGCCCGATGCCGAGCCGCCCCGCCAGGCCGAAGGCGGACATGCCGTAGATGATGCCGAAGTTGATCGTCTTCGCGCGCCGCCGCGCCTCGCGGTCCACCTGGTCCAGCGGGATGCGGTAGATGTCCGACGCCGTGCGCGCATGGATGTCCTGCCCGGTGGCAAAGGCCTCCAGCAGGGAGGGCACCTGCGCCACATGCGCGAGCAGGCGCAGCTCGATCTGCGAATAGTCCGCCGCCAGCAGCAGATGCCCCGGCTCCGCCACGAAGGCACGGCGGATGCGCACGCCTTCCTCGGTGCGGATGGGAATGTTCTGCAGGTTCGGCTCGGTGGAGGAGAGCCGGCCCGTGCTGGTGATCGCCATCGAGAAATCCGTGTGCACGCGCCCATCGGATGCGATCTGCGCCTGCAGCCCCTCGACATAGGTCGAGTTCAGCTTCGAGAGCTGCCGCCAATCCAGCACCTTGCGCGGCAGCGGGTGGCCGGTGCTCGCCGCCAGCTCCTCCAGCGTCGCCGCATCGGTGGAATAGGCGCCAGACTTGCCCTTCTTGCCGCCCTGCAGCCCCATCTCGCCGAACAGGATGTCCCCGAGCTGTTTGGGCGAACCGACGGCGAAGGGCCGCCCCGCGATCTCGTGGATCTCCTTCTCCAGCGCCGCCATGCGCTCGGTGAACTCGGCGCCGGTCTGCTTCAGCGCCGGCCCGTCCACCTTCACGCCCGCGACCTCCATGTCGCGCAGTACGGTGATCATTCGGCGCTCCACCTGCTCGTAGAGCATGAGCGCCCCTTCCTGCCGCAGCTTCGGCCGCAGCACCTGCCATAGCCGCAGCGTCACATCGGCATCCTCGGCGGCATAGGCCGTTGCCATGTCGAGCGCCACCTGGGCGAAGGGCTTGCGCGTGCGCCCGGTGCCCGTCACCTCGTCATAGGTGATGGGCTGGTGGTTGAGATGCCGGCGGGAGAGCTCGTCCATCCCATGCCCATGCCGCCCGGCATCGAGGCTGTAGGAGATCATCATGGTGTCGTCGACGGGCGACACCGCGAAGCCGCCATTCGCCTCGCGGCCCAGCACCTCCAGGTCGTATTTCGCGTTGTGCAGCACCTTCAGCACCGAAGGGTCGGTCAGCACTGGCCGCAGCACCTCGATCGCCGCATCGAAGGGCAGCTGCTCCGGCGCGGGGGTCAGCATGTCCGTGCCCTCGTGCCGCAGCGGCAGGTAGGCGGCCTTCCCCGGCGCCACCGCCATGCAGATGCCGATCAGCGAAGCGTTCAGCGCATCCAGGCTGCTCGTCTCGGTGTCCAGCGCCATCACCCCCGTCTCGCGCGCCGCCCTGACGAAGTCATGCAGCGCGTCGATGGTGGTGATCGTCTGATAAGGGCCGAAGGCCGGCCCTTCGGCGGGCAGCGAAAGCGCCACGGGGGCGGGCGCGGGGCCCGCGGGGCGGGAGACCGGCACCTCGCCCGTCGCATCCAGCCCCAGCCGGTGCTGCACGCTGCGGAAGCCCTGAGCCTTCAGGAAGGCGACCAGCTTGCCCGGCTCCGGCCCCCGCGTCTTCAGATCGTCCATCGGGCAGGGCAGGGGGGCGTTACGGTCCAGCTCCACCAGCTTGCGGGAGATGCGCGCCTTCTCCGCATTCTCCTCCAGCGCCTGGCGCCGCTTGGGTTGCTTGATCTCGGAGAGGCGCGAAAGCAGCGTCTCCACATCGCCATACTGGTCGATGAGCTGGGCCGCGGTCTTGATGCCGATGCCCGGCACGCCCGGGATGTTGTCGGTGGAATCGCCGGCCAGCGCCTGCACCTCCACCACCTTCTCCGGCATCACGCCGAACTTCTCCAGCACCTCGGCGGCATGGATCGGCTTCTGCTTGATGGGGTCCAGCATGCGGATGCGCCCATCCACCAGCTGCATCATGTCCTTGTCCGAGGAAACGATGGTGACCTGCCCGCCCTCCTTCGCGAAGGCGGTGGCATAGGTCGCGATCAGGTCATCCGCCTCGTAGCCGTCCAGCTCCACCCGCGCGACGCAGAAGGCATCCGTCGCCTCGCGGATGAGCCCGAACTGCGGCGCCAACTCCGGCGGCGCCTCCGGACGCTGGGCCTTGTACTCGGGATAGATCGTGTTGCGGAACGTGCTGCGCGAGGCATCGAACACCACCGCGATATGGCTGCCCGCATGCTTGGAGAGGAAGTTCGCCAGCATCTGCGTGAAGCCGAACACGGCGTTCACCGGCACCCCCGCCGGGTTGGTCATCGGCGGCAGCGCGTGGAAGGCGCGGAAGATGTAGCCCGACCCGTCCACCAGGATCAGGTGGCGGTCGGTGTTCACCTCGGCGATGACGGGGTCGTCCACCGGCGCCTTGTCGGCGGCCTCGTCGGCGTTCTCGCGATCCGTGGCCATGTCTCGTCCTGTGCGGAGCAAAAGAGCGGGGGAAGGCATTCCCCCGGACCCCGACTATCCTCGGGGTGTAGCACCGGCGCGCCGGCGAAACCCGCGCGCCCGAACCGGAAAGGCGGGGCGAGGGGGCCGGAAGCTCACGCCCCGCGCGCCACGGCCCTTCCCCCGCCGGCCGGGCTCAGTGGTGCCCGTCGTCGCCCGTGCCGGGCGCCAGGTGATAGGTGCGCGAGCAATAGGGGCAGGTGATCTCCTCCCCCTCGATCCGCATCCAGATCATCGGATGCCCGAGCGCACCCCCGCCCCCGTCGCAGGGCACATGGCGCGAGGTGACGGTGATCACCTCCTCCGCCGTCACGCCGGAGACGCGGTTGGGGGTGTAGCCGGTGAAGTTGGGGTCGCGCATCGGGCCTCGGCCAGTCCTGGGAAATCCTGGCCGGAAGATAAGGGCGGGGCCCCGATCCGGCCAGGGCACCCTCGCCGGCAACCAACCTGTGACAAACCTCCGCCCGCCGCGTTCCCCCCCGGTCCTGTCCCACGGGGAGACCATGCCCGAGCCGATCACCCCCCGCCCCTTCCGCTCCAGGGGCTCCAGCCTGGCCTCCTCCAACCTCGCCAGCGAGGTCCCGGCGGCCGGCGTGCCCAGCGGGGGACCCGGGGTCTTCTATGCGGGCATCGCCATCGTCGGCGTCCTCTACTTCACGCGGGAACTGCTGGTGCCGCTGGCCATGGCGGTCCTGCTCGCCTTCGTGCTGGCGCCGGTGGTCAAGGCCATCCGCCGCCTGGGCGTGCCCCGCGTGGCGGCGGAGCTGCTGGGCGTCATCCTCGCCGTCGGTGTCCTCTCCGGCGTCGGCGCCCTGATGGGCCGCCAGCTCGCGGACCTCGCCAACGAGCTTCCCTACTACCAGGCAACCATCACCCAGAAGCTGAACGGCCTGTTCGGCGGCGGGGGCGGGCTGATCGGCCGCGCCTCCGAAATGCTCCAGGCCTTGGGCGAGAACCTCGCCCGCCGCGCCGAACCCCCCTCCGCCGCCGCCCCCCAGGCCGGCCTGCCGCCCCTGCCGGTCGAGGTGCGGGAACCCACCCCCGGCATCCTCACCGTCCTGCAGCGCGTGGTCGGGCCCCTCCTGGGCCCCGTTGCCACCACCGGCATCGTCATCGTCTTCGTCGTCTTCCTCCTCCTCTACCGGGAAGACCTGCGCGACCGCCTCATCAAGCTCATGGGCTCGCGCGACCTCCAGCGCACCACCGCCGCGCTGAACGAGGCCGCGTCCCGCCTCTCCCGCTACTTCCTGGCGCAGACGGCGCTGAACACCGGCTTCGGCATCGGCATCACCATCGGCCTTTGGGCCATCGGCATCCCCAACCCCCTGCTCTGGGGCGTCATCGCCGGGCTGATGCGCTTCGTGCCCTTCATCGGCGGCTTCATCGCCGCCGCCTTCCCCGTCCTCCTCGCCATCGCGGTGGATCCGGGCTGGACCATGCTCATCTGGGTGGTCGTCCTCTTCGGCCTGGCCGAACCGCTGATGGGCCAGGTCTTCGAACCCCTGGTCTATGGCCACTCCACCGGCCTCTCCCCAGTGGCCGTGCTCCTCGCCACCGCCTTCTGGGCTTGGCTCTGGGGTCCCATCGGCCTCCTCCTCGCCACGCCCCTCACCGTCGGCCTGGTGGTCCTGGGCCGCCATGTGGACCGGCTGGAGTTCCTGGACGTGCTGCTGGGAGACCGGGCGGCGCTGGAGCCGCCCGAGGCCTTCTACCAGCGCGCCCTGGCCGGCGACGGGGACGGGCTGGCCGAGCAGGCCGAGCTCCAGCTCCGCGGCCTCCCCCTCCAGGCCTATTACGACACCGTCGCCCTCCCGGGCCTCGCCCTCGCCCAGGGGGATGCCACCCGCGGCGCCCTCACCCGCAGCCGGCTGGACACCCTCCGCACCCGCGTGGACGGCCTGCTGGACGACCTCTCGGAGCATGAGGACACCGAGCTCCCCGCCCTCGTCACCGACGGCCCCGTGGAAAACCCCCAGGCCGAAGCCGCCGAGCCCCTGCCCGACCCGGTCCTGCCGCCCGCCTGGCAACAGCGCGGCGCCGTGCTCTGCGTCGCCGGTCGCGGCCGGCTGGACGAACAGGCCACCGTCATGCTCGCCCAGGTCCTCGCCCTGAAGGGCTTCGGCGTCACCGCCCTGCCCAACGAAGCCCTGCGCGACGCTGCCCCGGCCCCCGAAGGCGTCCAGGCGGTCATCCTCTCCGCCCTCGACGGCGGCAGCGGCGCCGCCAGCGCCCGCTACACCATGCGCCGCCTGCGCCGCCGCTTCCCCGAAGCCGCCCTCGTCGCCGGCCTCTGGGGCGCCGATCGCGACAGCCCCGTCATGGCCGCGCTGCGCGAAGCCGGCGGCGGGGTCTGCGAAGCCCGGTCCCTGCGCGACGCCTTGCAATGCCTGGTACAGGCGGTGGAGCAGGAGGATGGCGGGATCTGATCTGTCGGTCTGTCCTGGGGAGAGGAAGAAGGAATTCTTCCTCTCCCCAGACCCGTCGAAGGCAGTGCCTTCGACCCATCATCTTTTTCTATCAGTTTGGAATCACTCGGCTGACGGTGCGCCTGAGGTCGATGACCTCAGGCGACTGCAGACGCAGGATCAGCACCCTTCGACGAGAGACCCCTTCGATCCGGGGCATCCACGGCAGTCCGATGGGGTTCCAAGGGCCTCAGGCCCTTGGCGGGTGAAGGGCGGAGCCCTTTGCGGCACTAAGCCCCTTCCAGCGTCGCCCAGACCGGTTCCTTCAGCTTCGCGACAAAGGCCGCGTGGCGTTCCAGTTCCTCCGGCGTAGGGACGATAGGCCGGGGTGTGCGCTGCACCGGCCCTTCCACCGAAGCCAGGCTGGAGCGGGAGCCGCCGAGGACGGTGGCCAGTTCCAGCCCGGGCTGCTTGCCGCCCATGAGCTCGAGATAGACCTGCCCGAGCAGTTGCACGTCCAGCAGCGCGTTGTGGGTGGTGCGGGCCGAGAGGTCGATGGCGAAGCGCCGGCACAGCGCGTCCAGGCTGTTCGGCAGCCCGGGGAAGCGCTTCTTCGCCATCTCCAGCGTATCGACCATCCGGCTGCGCGGGATACGCGGCGCGCCACAGCGGTCGAATTCGTGGTCCAGGAAGTTGAAGTCGAAGGGCGCGTTGTGGGCGATCACGGGGTCGTCGCCCAGGAAGTCCAGCAGCTCCGGCAGGATGGCGGCGAAGAGCGGCTTGTCCGCCAGCATCTCGGCCGTGAAGCCGTGCACCTTGGTCGCTTCGGGCGGCACGTCGCGCTGCGGGTTGATCAGCCGGTGGAAGTGCCGGCCGGTGGGCATCAGGTTCACCACCTCGATCGCGGCCACTTCCAGAACCCGGTCGCCGGTGGCGGGGTCCAGGCCGGTGGTTTCGGTGTCGAGGATGAGGGCGCGGGGCATGAGGGCTAGATAGGGGAGAATGGCCGGGGGGAGATATCCCCCCGGCTCCCGGGCACCACGTTCAACGGGCAGCCTTCACCTGGGTGACGAGCGCCGAGACATGCTCGATGGGCGTGTCGGGCGTGATGCCATGGCCCAGGTTGAACACGAAGGGCCGCCCCTTCATGGCGGAGAGGATGCGGCCCGTCGCAGCCTCCAGCGCCTCGCCCCCGGCCACCAGCACCTTGGAATCCAGGTTGCCCTGCAGCGCCACGCCCGGCGGCATCATGGCCGCGGCCTCCACCGGGTCCAGCGTCTCGTCCAGCCCCACGGCATTTACCCCCACGCGCTCGGCATAGGCCGGAATCCCGTCTCCCCCCAGCCGCGGGAAGCCGATCAGCGGGAAATCCGGCCCGAGCCGCGCCCGGAGGCGCCGCACCAGCGCCGCGGTCGGTTCGATCACCCAGCGCTCGAACCCCTCCGGCGGCAGCAGCCCGGCCCAGGAGTCGAACAGCATCAGCGCCTCCGCCCCCGCCTCGGCCTGCGCCACCAGATAGGCCTCCGACGCCTCCAGCAGCCCCTCGAACAGCCGGTCCAGCAGCGCCGGATCCTCCTCGGCCATCCGCCGTGCCACGGGGAAGCCATGCCCGCCGCGGCCGTCGATCATGTAACAAGCCACCGTCCAGGGGGCGCCCGCGAAGCCGATCAGCGCCACCCCCGGGTGGTCCCGCTCCAGCCCGGCCCGGATCCGGCTCACCGTCTCCATGATCGGCGCTGCCCGCCGCGCCGCCTCGGCCGGCTTCAGCGCCGCCATCGCGGCTGCGTCCCGCACGGGTTCCAGGATCGGCCCCACCCCATCGGCCCCGCCCTGCCCATAGCGAAGCCCCTGCCCCATGGCCCAGGGCAGCATCGGCAGGTCCGTGAACAGGATGGCCGCGTCCAGGGCGAAGCGCCGCAGCGGCTGGAAGGTCACCTCCGCCGAGAGCTCCGGGTTCAGGCACAGCTCCAGGAACCCGCCCGCGCGCTCCTTCGTCGCGCGGTACTCCGGCAGGTACCGGCCAGCCTGGCGCATCAGCCAGATCGGGGGCGGCCACACGGCCTCGCCACCCAGGGCACGAAGGAAGGGCTTGTCCACGGCGTTCATCGCGCCCCTTTCACTCGAATTAAGGTCTTTAAGAAAGGAGTGGTGGTTTAGGGACCCTGTGAGTCCTGTGGACGCAATCCCCGGCGCATCCCGTCCCGAGGGTTTTCCACAGGCTGAGAGGCTTGGCGACTCGCTAACACGCGCCGAGTCGATGACTCGCTCCGCAGGACTCCTCCCCCGGCGCGGGGATTCCATCCCCGGTGGCGTGAGTCGTGACTCACCACCCCCATGACTCAGAGAGGGCCGGAAGAGGCCCGGATTCATCCCCAGGACTCACGCTGGTGAGTCGATTCCTCCCCAGAGGCGGTGACGGTTGCCCCCGGAAGGGAGAAGGAATTCTCCCTCCCGGACCCTCCCTCATCTTCTTTTGGAAGACGGCCGTGGAATGCGGGGCTGGAGGTGCGCCGAGGGTCCATGACCCTCGGCGACGGTCAGGTCAGCCCGCGCCCCCATATCAAAATGCCTGCGGCGCAACAGGCGGCATCACATCCCCGGCAGGCTGAACGCGGGGTCCGGGGCCCCCGCCGGGGCCCCGGCGGAGGGTCCGGGAGGCAGCGCCTCCCGGGCAACGCGCCACCCCGCACCCAAGGATTTCGCCGCCCCGCCCGATCTGCTCTAGGCTCCGCCCGATGCCCCGCACCACCAACCTGCACCTCGTCTCCGACAGCACGGGCGAGACGCTGAATTCCATGGCCCGCGCCACCCTCGCGCGGTTCGAGGAGCCGCATGTCATCCAGCACCGCTGGTTCCTCGTCCGTTCCCGCTTCCAGCTGGAACAGGTGCTCGAGGGCATCCAGGCCGAGCCGGGCCCGGTTCTCTTCACCCTGGCCGACAAGTCCTTGCGGCACAGCCTGGAGGAGTTCTGCGCCCGCCTCGGCGTGACCAGCCTTTCCGTGCTGGACGAGACGCTGGACCTCCTCCAGCGGGAGATCGGGGCGGCCGCGAAGGAGAAGCGTGCCGCGCAGCATGTGCTGGACGCCGATTATTTCCGGCGGATCGACGCCATGCATTACGTGCTGGCCCATGATGATGGCCAGGGCACCGCCGGCATCGCGGAGGCCGATACCTGCCTCGTCGGCGTCTCCCGCAGCAGCAAGACGCCCACCTGCTTCTACCTGGCCAACCGGGGCATCAAGGCCGCCAACGTCCCCATCGTCCCCGGCGCCCCCCTGCCACCGGAGCTGGACAACCCGCCCTGCCCGGTCATCGGCCTCACCATTGAGGTGAATGCCCTTCTGGAGATCCGCCGCCACCGGCTGAAGCTCATCGGCCAGGCACCGGGCATCCTCCGCCAGGACAGCACGGACTATGTGGACCCGGAGGCCGTGAAGGCCGAGATCCTCGCCGCCCGCCGCCTCTGCACCTCCCGCGGCTGGCCGGTCATCGACGTGACGCGCCGGAGCATCGAGGAAACGGCGGCCACCGTCCTCCAGCTCATGGAGGCCTGGCACGCCCGCTCCGCCAATTCCGCCATGCCGCATGGCGCCAACCAGGGGCCACCGGCCCGGTGAGAACGGGCTGTATTCTCTCGCGCATGGAACGGGCATGAACGCGCTTCAGAAAACGGAACCGGCGCTGATCCTGGCCAGCGCCTCCTCGGCCCGGAAATCCGTGCTGGAGGCGGCGGGCCTCCGCTTCCAAGCCATGGCCGCGGCGGTGGACGAGGCCTCCATCAAGGAAAGCGCCATGGCGGAGGGCTTCCCCGCCTCCGACGCCGCCATCCTCCTCGCCGAGGCCAAGGCACGCCGCATCGCCGCCCGCCACCCGGAGGCGCTGGTCATCGGCTGCGACCAGATCCTCACCCTCGGGGACCGCTGGTTCGACAAGCCTGAATCCCCCGCCGAGGCCCGCACCCATCTGCAAGCCCTGCGCGGCCAGACGCACCACCTCGTCACGGCCGTGCTGCTCTGGCGCAACGGCCAGCGCATCTGGCAGCACGTCGCCACCCCGCGCCTGACCATGCGCCCCTTCTCCGACGCCTTCCTCGACGCCTATCTCGCGCTCGAAGGGGAAACCGTCACCACCACGGTCGGCGCCTACCGCCTCGAAGGCCCGGGCATCCACCTCTTCGACCGCGTAGATGGCGAACATGCCGCCATCCTCGGCCTCCCCCTCCTGCCCCTGCTCGGCTTCCTGCGCCAGCATGGGGTGCTGCAGGGCTGAAGGCTTGAGGGCTCTGCCCTCACCCGCCAAGGGCCTGAGGCCCTTGGAACCCCGTCTGACTGCCGTGGATACGATGATCGAAGGGGTCTCTGGTTTCGGGGTGCTGATTCGGCCTTTGCAGTCGCCTCGGGTCTCGGACCCGAGGCGCGCCGTCAGCCGAGTGATTCCAACTCGAAGAAAAAGAAGAAGGTGAGGGGTCCGGGGAGAGGAAGAATTCCTTCTTCCTCTCCCCGGGACAGACCGACAGCGCCCAACAAGACCGGATCACCCCACGCTCGGCCCGCGCCGCCGCGAAAGCCACTTCACCAGTTCCGCACGCAGCCAGGTCTCGCCCGGGTCCTGGTCCACCGCCATGCGCCAGGCGATGTAGATCGTGGCTTCATCGCAGGGGAAGGGCGCCGGGTCCGCTGCCAGCCGGTCCCCCCAGCCGATCGCGACCAGCGCGTCCCACACTGCGCCGGAGACGAGGCAGAGCAGGTCCGTTCCCAGCAGCGTCTGCGGCATCAGCCCGTAATCCGGCACGCCCAGCACCACGCGCCGCTTCCGACCCAGCTTCTCCAGCGCCTCGTCCGCAAGGCCTGTCAGGTCGCCGCGCGGCGTCACCAGCATGTGCGGCCGCGCGCAATACGCATCGAGATCGACCGGCCCTGGCGTGCGCGCGTCGCGCAACACGAACCAGCCGTCCCGCCGCAGCACGCGCTGTTTTGTCGCGGCCGGCATGTTCTCGACATAGCCGAGCGCCGTGCTGATCTCGCCGGATTCCAGCATGCCCGGAATGGTGCGGTAGGTCGCGGCGCGGATGCTGATTCCGCAATGCGGCGCCAGCTCGCGGAAATGCGACAGCAAGGGGATGATGGACATGCCCACATCCTCGCTCATCCCGATCCGGAACACGCGCTCATCCGTCTGCGGGTCGAAGGGCACCGATCCCGCGATCGCGCCCACCATGCCCTGCAGCAGCGGCCCGATCTGCGCCATCAGCGCCTCCGCCCGCGGCGTCGGCTCCAGCACCGCGCCGCGGCGGATGAGCAGCTCGTCCCGGAAGAAGGCCCGCAAGCGGCCGAGCGCCTTGGAAGTCGCGGGCTGCGAAAGGAACACCGCTTCCCCCGCGCGCGTCACGCTGCGCTCGCGCATCAGCGCGGAGAAGACCGTCAGCAGGTTCAGGTCGAACTGCCGCAGCCCCGATTCATCCATCCGCTGCATCACCGCCGCTCCGCTCCCATGCCGCGCATCATCCCTCGGGAGAATGGAATCCATGAAGCGCGGGCATTGGAAGAGGAGGGGAGGGCGGGCGCATATCGGGGCCACCGGCAGCGGCACCCCGTCGCCGTCACCCACGAAGGAACAACCATCATGTCCATCACCAACTCGCTCCGCATTCTCGGCCTGGCGGCCGCGCTGATCGTCCCCGCGCTCGCGGGCACCGCCTCCGCCGCGCCCGCCGGCCAGAACCCGGTGACCTATCTCGAGCAGAGCGGCGCCACCGGCGGCGGCGGCCAGCACTCGTAACCCTGCGCGCCGCGACAGCGGCCGCAAGGCTCAAAGGGGGCGCCGGTGCATCCGGCGCCCCCTTCGCCGTTCCGCGGGCCGAACCATACGGGCGCCGGCCTGAACGATCCTCGCCAATCCTTGCCTGATCCTCCGGCGCCCCGGCCCGCTTCCATTCCCGCCAGGCCACCCACTTCCTATGTTGCACGCCTCGTCCCGAGGATCGCCGGCTCCATGTCCACCGCCATCCCCACCCCGCGCCACGCCGAACTCGCCCTGCTGATCGACCGGCTGACCGAGAATCTGGGCGACGGCATCCACGCCACCTGCATCCCGCGCCTGGCCGTCATCCGCGCCTCGGCGCCGACCGACCGGTTCCACACGGTCTATGGACCCTCCGTCTGCATCGTCGCGCAGGGCGCCAAGCGCAGCATCGCGGGCGACCGCATCCTGGACTACGCGCCGGGCCACTACCTCACCGTCTCCGTGGAGCTTCCCGTCATCGGCCAGGTCACGCAGGCCAGCGCGGAGGAGCCCTATCTCTGCCTCCGCCTCGATCTCGACCCCGCCCTGCTCAGCGGCCTGCTGATCGAGGCCGGGCCGCGCGGCCGACGCGCGCCGGAACCCGATCTCGGCATCATGCTCAGCTACACCGCGCCCGAGATGATGGACGCCGCCATCCGCCTCACGCGGCTTCTCTCCACCCCCGGCGACATCGCCGTCCTCTCCCCGATGACCGAGCGCGAGCTGCTCTACCGCCTCCTCACCGGTGACCAGGCGGCGATGCTGCACGCCATCGCGATGGGCGAGAGCCGCACCGCCGGCGTCGCCCGCGCGGTGAACTGGATCAAGGACAACTTCCGCGAGCCGCTGCGCATCGAGGCGCTGGCGGAGCTGGCGCATATGAGCCCCTCCGCCCTGCACCAGCACTTCAAGACCGTCACCGCGATGAGCCCGCTGCAATACCAGAAGCAGCTGCGGCTGCAGGAGGCGCGGCGCCTCATCCTCTCCGCGCAATCCGATGCCGCCGGCGCGGGCTTTGCCGTGGGCTACAGCAGCCCCTCGCAGTTCAGCCGCGAATATGCGCGCCTCTTCGGCGCCCCGCCGCTGCGCGACATCGCCCGCCTGCGCGGCGGCGACGAAGCCGCGATGAACGCCGCCGCGGGCTAGCACCCAGGAGGATCAGGCAATCACCCCGGAGTTCCGGTCTACCGCCTAAAGCCGCCGCGGCGCCAGTTTCTCCCCACCGACGACAACCGTCGCCGAACAGGAGAAACCCCAGTGTCCGACACCATCCCCGGCAAAACCGTCCTCATCACCGGCGCCAGCAGCGGCATCGGCGAGGCCACCGCCCGCGTGCTCGCCGCCCGGGGCGCGCGCCTCGTGCTCGGCGCCCGCCGCACCGACCGCCTCGCCGCCCTCGTGGCAGAGATCGAGGCCGGCGGCGGCCAGGCCCGCCACCGCGCGCTGGACGTGACCAGCGCGCAGGACATGCAGAACTTCGTGGACTTCGCGGAGGCCGAGTTCGGCCGCGTCGATGTCCTCGTCAACAACGCCGGCCTCATGCCGCTCTCGCCGCTGAACGCGCGGAAGATCGACGAGTGGAACCGCATGATCGACGTGAACATCCGTGGCGTGCTGCACGGAATCGCCGCCGTGCTGCCGCGGATGGAGGGGCAGGGCGCCGGCCATGTCATCAACGTCGCCTCCATCGGCGCGCATGCCGTCTCGCCCACGGCGGCCGTGTATTGCGCGACGAAGTTCGCGGTCTGGGCCATTTCCGATGGCCTTCGCCAGGAGACGGACCGGATCCGCGTCACGGTCATCAGCCCAGGGGTGACGACCTCCGAACTCGCCGACACGATCACGGACGACACCGCGCGCGCGGCCATGACCAGCTTCCGCGCAAAGGCCATCCCGGCGGAGGCCATCGGCCGCGCCATCGCCTACGCCATCGCACAGCCGGACGATGTGGATGTCAGCGAGATCATCGTCCGCCCCACCGCCAGCCCGAATTGAGACGCCCGCACCGAGACGCCCGCACCGGGACGCCGGAGAACGCATCGCATGACGCAGACCGAGCCCGCCTGGCCGATCTTCCTCGCCACCCTTCTCGCCAATGCCGCGCTCGCGCCGGCGCATGCCGCCCCGCAGCCGGCCCCTATCGAACGGAGCGCCGACATGGCCCGCAAGCCCGACCTTCCAACCCCCGCGCCCGACAATCCCTTCGTCGGAATGTGGGTCACGGCCGATGGCCGCATCCGCCACGAACTTCTGCCCAACGGCCGCTACGACGAGGCGCGCGGCAACCGGCAGAGCGCCTATCAAGGCCGCTACTGGCTCGACGGCAACCGCATCGAATATCTCGACGACACCGGCTTCACCGCCGATGGCGAGTTCCGCGACGGCATCCTCTATCACGGCGGCATGGTCTTCCTCCGCCAGGGTGCCCGGAACTGACGAGTGCACGCAGACGCGCGAAACGGGGAGGCGCAAAGCCTCCCCGTTTCCTTACTTCCCGCGCCCCGTCTTCTCCTGCAGCGCGTCGATCCGCTTGGACGCCTCGGCCTTGCTCAGCCCCTCCTCGAACTCCTCCCCCGCCTCTTCCGAAAGGGTCTTGAGATAGGAGGCCTGCGCCCCCGTCATCGCCTCGTCGCCCGTGGTCCAGTCATCCGGATCCTTCACCGTGTTGGAACCGGGATTGGGATCCGCCTTCGGGTTCGCCTCGTGATGGTCAGCCTGCTTGCTCATGCCTGCATCCTCCAATGATGTTCCCTAAACGTTCAGGGACCGGGGAGGTTGCCACCACGCCGCCCGCGCGCGAGACCGGGGCGGAAGAGGAGGGCCGCCATGAAGATCAGGATGGGCGAGATCACGGGCGCCGAGGCGCGCGCCCTCTATGCGCGACGCCCCGTGGTGCTGCTGCCCCTCGGCAGCCATGAGGACCAGGGACCCCATGCTCCCATGGGCGACTACCTCCTGGCCGAGCTCATGGCCGACCGTATCGCCCGCGCCGCCACGGAGGCCGGCACCGAGACGGTGGTCGCGCCCGTCCTCCCCTTCGGCAAGGCCGATTTCTTCAGCGCCATGCCCGGCGGCATCGCCCTCTCCCACCGCGCCTTCGCCCTGGTGCTGACCGAGATGATCGAGGCCCTGCTCCGCCACGGGCTGGACCGCATCGTCATCCTCAACGGCCATGGCGGGAATGCCCCCGTCATCCATGACGTGACGCAGCACTTCCTGCTGGAAGGCCGTGGCACCATTCCCTGCTTCTATCTCTGGAAAATCGCCGGCGCCCTGCTGCCCGAAATCCTCGGGCCCGACCTCGCCCGCCGCTCCGCCGGCCACGGTGCCGACCCTCTCACCAGCATCGCCCTGCACCTGACGCCCGACCGCATGCGGATGGACCAGCTTCCCGCCACCCCAACCCCGCCCGCCACCATGCTCGGCCTGCCCTTCACCGCCTGGGGCGCCCTGTCCTTCGAGGGGGCCGAGATCAACGTCCCCGCCGGATACGAACTGCCCTCGCCGGACGGCATCGGCCCCGGCGACCCCCGCCTCTGCAGCGCCGAAACCGGCCACGCCCTGGTGAAGCGCCTCACCACGCTCGGCGCGGGCTTCGTCCGCCATTACGCCCGGGCGGGCTGAGCCTCGCGCAGCCGTGAGGCGGGGGGACGCTATCCTTCCGCAACTCCGGCCGTTCCTTCCCTCCGACGACCCAGGCACTCGCCCGAGCGGCGAGAGCCGCCCGGCCGACCGCAAGGCCGAAAGGAGACCGGAATGCGCCGCACCCTGCCCGCGATGCTCGCCTGCCTCGCCCTCGCCCCCCTCGCCTCCGGGGCCCAGACGCCCCGCCCGCCCCAGGGCCAGCCCCAGGCCCAGCAGGGCGCGCCCGTCCTCCCCCGCGTCGTCGTCGGCGCCCCGGGCCGCTGCGAGCTGACCGTCTCGGGCGACCCGCGCCCCTGCACCAGCGGCCTCGTCTATGTCCACCACACCAATGGCAGCGTGCTGCTCTCCGTGCAGTCCGGCCCCGGCGTCACCCTCGGCTTTCAGGCCGAGAACGACCGCCAGCCCCGGCCCGAGGACTACACGATGCAGCTCTCCCGCCTGCACACCTCGATCAACGGCCAGACCGCCGCCAAGCAGGTGAGCGGCAGCTGCGAGATCCACATGTCCACCGACGGCCGCACCTGGCACCGCGCCACCTGCCGCGCCACCGACCGCAGCGGCCTGGTCACGGTCATGAACTTCACCGGCGACGGCCGCCAGGTCACCGCCGCCCAGCCCGGCCAGCAACAGCGCGGGCAGCAGGGCCAGGGAAACCGCCCTTCCGGCAGCCCGCCCGCCACCAACGCGCCCGCCACGCCGCCGAAGAGCTAGACGGCTCACCAGGCCGGCGGCGGCGTCCGGGCCCAGCTCGCCCCCACCGCATCCGCGCCCGATGGCAGCGGCGCCGAAGGCCGCGCCATCCAGGCCAGCATGTCCCCGATCACGACCGGCGCCTGCAGGTCCCGCAGCGGCATGTGGTGCACGCCGGTGTAATAGGCGATCCGCGCCGGAACACCCTCCGGCAGGCGTTCCAGCAGCGCCCGCGTCGCCACGGGCGGCACCAGCTGGTCCCGCGCGCCATAGACCAGCAGCACCGGCGGCATGTCCGGCCGCAGGTGGGGCGCCGCGGCCAGGGCGTCGTCCATCAGGTCCACCAGCCCCTTCGTGGTGTCCACCCGCGTTTCGCGGATGGTCAGCGGGTCCCGCGCCATGCGCTGCAGGGCGCGCATGTTGTCGGTCGGCGTGATGCCGGGCACCGAGGAGGCGACCGCCACGCGCGGCACCACATGCGCCAGCGCGTCCAGCAGCCCCACCATGAGCCCCGGCATGGTCGCCCGCCCCCAGACCGCCGGCGCCAGCAGCACATAGCCGGCCGCCGGCGGCGGCTCCGGCCGCGTCGCGGCCAGCAGCAGCACCGCGCCCCCCATGCTCTCCCCCAGCAGGAAGAGCGGCGCATCCGGGTGCCGTGCCTTGATCAGCCGGGCGGCGGTGGCGGCATCCTCGGCCAGCGTCGCCGCGCCCGGCCACACCCCACGGTGCGGCGCCCCTCCGAAGCCCCGCTGGTCATAGGCATAAACCGCCAGCCCCGCCGCGTTCAGCGCGGGCGCCGGCTCGGTCATGAAGTTCCGGCTGTCGTTGAAGCCGTGCAGGCAGAGCAGAACCGCCTTCGGCGCCCCCTCCGGCAACCAGGCCCGGAGCGGCAGCCGCGCGCCATCCTCCATGGTGAGCGCATCCTCCGCCAGCACGGCATCGGCGATCCGGGGGCCGGCGGGAATCAGCTGGGGCGTGCAGCCGGCCAGCGGCAGGGCGAGGAGGGCGCGGCGGGGCAGGGGCATCAGGGCCGGATGTGGTCCCACGCCTGGCGCCCGTCCATGCCCGCGCCGCCCAACCTCAGCGCCGCTCCCCCGCCGCCTCGCCGATCGGCGGCACCGCATCCGTCATGCCCGCCAGCACCTCCGCCACATGCCGCACGCGCACCTCGCTCGCCTCGCGCTTCAGCCGCCCGGCCATGTTCAGCAGGCAGCCCATGTCGCCCGCCAGCAGCGTATCCGCCCCGGTGGCGCGGATATCGGCCACCTTGTCCGTCACCATCCGCGTCGAGATGTCGGGATACTTCACGCAGAAGGTGCCGCCGAAGCCGCAGCACAGCTCCGGCTCGGCCAGCTCCTTCACCGTCACGCCCGGCACCTGGGCCAGCAGCGTCCGCGGCTGCGCCCGCACGCCCAGCTCCCGCAGCCCCGAACAGGAATCGTGATACGCCACCACCCCGTCATAGGGCGCGCGCGTCACATCCACGCCCATCACATCCACCAGGAAGGCGGTCAGCTCATAGGTCCGCGCCGCCAGCGCATCGGCGCGCGCACGGTAATCCGGGTCATCCTCGAACAGGCCGGGATAATGATGCCCGATCATACCCGCGCAGGAACCGGAAGGCGCGACCACATAGTCGAAGCCCCGGAACTCATCCACCACCGCCCGCGCCAGGTCGCGCGCCGTGGCGCGGTCCCCGCTGTTATAGGCCGGCTGCCCGCAACAGGTCTGCGCCGGCGGAACCTCCACCTGACACCCCGCCTCCTCCAGCAACCGGATGGCGGCGAAACCCACGGTCGGCCGATAGAGATCGACGAGGCAGGTGACGAAAAGGGCAACGCGGGGCTTGGACATCGCCCCGTAGAATAGGCCGCCCCGCGCCGCCTTGCCACTCGTCGCCGCGGAGGGCTCCGCCCTCCACCCGCCAAGGGCCTGAGGCCCTTGGAACCCCGTCTGACTGCCGTGGATACCCCGGATCAGTGGGGTCGCGGGCTAAGGCGCTTTTCCTGCCCTTGCAGTCGCCTCGGGTCATGGACCCGAGGCGCACCGTCAGCAGAGTGACCCGAACTTGAAAAAGAAGATGATGGTCGAAGGCACTGCCTTCGACGGGTCCGGGGAGAGGAAGAATTCCTTCTTCCTCTCCCCGGGACAGACCAACAGCGCAGAACCCTCAAGGCACCAGCTGCTGCGTGCTCCGCGCCGCCGCCCGAACCGCGTCCCAGCCATAGAGCATCGGCACCATGCGCGCCGCCGCCCATTCCGCGTGCTGGTCAGTGTAGTGCGGGCTGCCCGGCTGGCCGGAGACGCCGTGGAACACCGCCCAGCGGCTGTTGTCCCAGTTCCCCACGTCGAAGACGTAGCGCGCCAGCGCCCCGTAGCCCGCCGCCGGCCCCACCGCCGCCAGCAGCCCGTTCGCCAGCACCGTATCGTTGTCCCCCCCGATCGGGAGGGCCGGCGGGTCGAGCATCGGCGCCGCCTCGGGGAAGAGGCCGGAGAGGGGGTGCACGAAGCGCGGCCGATGCGCCTCTCCCCATTCCGCTGCCGGCGCCCCGGCCGCCTCCCGCAGCGCCGCCCCGATTGCCTCCTCCCAACTCCACCCGTCCAGCAGGGAGGCATCGTCCCGCCGCAGGAGGTTCGGCAGCGTCCACCAGAGCTGGTTCATCGGCGCCACCCCCGGCGCGACCGCGAGCCAGGGATGCGCCCCGGTGCCGGAAAGCCCGCTCCGCTCCGCCAGGATGCGCGTCAGCGCCCGGCGCAGCGCCACGTATTCGGTGGGTGCGGTGGCGCCCGCCTCCATGCGGCCATCCCAGGCCAGCAGCCGCTGCCGCAGCGCCTCCGCCGCGCCTTCCGCCGGGGGCATGGCCGTAAGCCGCGCCTTCAGCAGCGCCGCATTGGGGGAAAGCGTATCGCCATGCAGCCCCGCCGCATCCTCGGGCCGGAAGTCCGGCATCTCCCGCAGCCGCTCCAGGATGCGCGCGGCGCGGTAGGGCGGGTGGCAGTCCGTGCAGAGGTAATCCGGGTGATCATCCGCCACCACGCGGTTGTTGGCCGTGACGATCATCCCCTCCTCCGGGTCGATCGCGCGCGGCATGTCGTCATGCGCGATCCAGCCCTGCCAGGCATGCTCCCCGGTCCATCCCGGCATGGGCAGCCAGCCGCTCTCGCGCGTCCGCCGCGGCACACGCGCCCGCACCAGGTGGCCGATATGCCCCGCCGTATCCGCCGCCACCAGATTGTGGTCGATCAACCCCCAGCCACGCGTGGCCTCGAACAGCCCCTCGACGCTTTCCGCCCCCGTCATGCGCGGCAGGCAATCGAAGGAGAGATCCGTCTCCGCGAACTGCACGGAGCGCAGCGAGAGCGCCGTCCCCCCGCGCGCATCCCCCGCGATCACCGGCCCATTCGGCGTCTCCAGCACCTCGAAGTGGCGCGCCGCGCCGCCGCGCACCGCCACGCTCTCCTCGCGCCGCCGCACCGGCACCCATTCCCCCGCCTGCAGCACCCGCGCGCCCTCCGCGTCGAAGCGCTCGAGGAACACGTCGTGGATGTCCATGAAGGCATGCGTCACGCAATAGGCGACGCGGCCGTTCTGCGCGAAATGCGGAAAGCCCGGAACGCCCGGCACCGTCAGCCCGATCATGTCGAAGGCATCGCAGGCCACATGGTGCTGCGCGTACATGTTGGGAATCTCGAAGACCCGGTGCGGGTCGCCGGCCAGCACCGGCCGCCCCGTGCCGCTGCGGGAAGGCCCGACCGCCCAGTTGTTGCTGCCCCCGCCCGTCTCGTCGCCCTGCACGCCGAGCGATTCCAGCAGCGCCCGGATGGCCGGCGCCAGCGCCGCCAGATCCGCCTCGAAACGCGCCGCCTCCACGCCCGGCGGAATGCAGAGCAGGTCGCGCCCGCCATCGTCGTAGCGCAGCTTGCCGAGATTCCCGGCGCCCACCACGGGCAGCGCCGCCGCGCGCCACAGCTTGAACCAGACGGAACCCATCAGCAGCCCCAGCCGCCGCATCACCGCGATGCTGTGCCACCCCTCCCAGGGCTCCGGCCGCGCCTCCAGCAGCCCGTATTCCACCGGCAGCGGCGCGCCGGAGGCGACGAAGGCATTCACCCCCGCCGCATAGGAATCCAGCATCGCCCGCGCGGCCTCGCCGAGCGCCGCATGGTCGCGCCGGCACGCCGCCTCCATGCCCAGCCGGCGCACGAGGATGTCGGCTTCCGCGGCCCCGGCCCCCAGCCATTCCGCCGCGCGGCCCAGCGCGCGCCGCCGCGTCAGCTCCATCTGGAACAGCCGGTCCTGCGCATGCACGAACCCGAGCGCGAACCAGGCATCGGGCGTCGCCCCGGCCCGGATATGCGGAATGCCATGCGTGTCGCGCAGCACCTCCACTGGCCCCGCCAGCCCGGGCACGCGCAGCGTCCCCTCCATTGGTGGCAGCGCGTCGCGAAGTGTCTGCGCATCGAATACCGGCATTCCCGCCATCCTCCCAGGAGTTCCCACGGAGTGTGAAACCGGGTTGCGGCCGTGTCGATATATCAAATACTCTCCGGGCGGATCGCCTGAGGAGAGCGAATGGCGTTGCGGGACGGGCTGCAGGGCCGCGTGACGGTGCAGGGGCTGGTGAAGCGCTACGGCCCGGTGAACGCGGTGGATGATGTCTCGCTGGAGGTCGGCTCCGGTGAGTTCCTCGCCCTGCTCGGCCCCTCCGGCTCGGGCAAGACCACCATCCTCATGTCCATCGCCGGCTTCGAATACCCCGATGAGGGCCGCATCCTCATCGGCGAGGAGGAGGTAACCTGGGCGCCGCCGAACAAGCGGAACCTCGGCATGGTGTTCCAGCGCTACACGCTCTTCCCGCATATGAGCGTGCTCGAGAACATCGCCTTCCCCCTCAAAATGCGCGGCATCGGCCGCGCCGAGCGGGAGGAGCGCGCCCGCGCCGCCCTCGCCACCGTGCGCCTGGGCCAGATGGGGGACCGCAAGCCCGCCCAGCTCTCGGGCGGCCAGCAGCAGCGCGTCGCCATCGCCCGCGCCATCGTCTACCAGCCGCGCGTGCTCCTGATGGACGAACCCCTCTCCGCGCTCGACAAGAACCTGCGCGAGGAGATGCAGATCGAGATCAAGCACCTCCAGCGCGAGATCGGCATCACCGTCATCTTCGTCACCCACGACCAGACCGAGGCGCTGACCATGGCGGACCGCGTGGCGGTGCTGGACCATGGCCGCCTGCAGCAGCTCGGCGCCCCGCGCGACCTCTACGAAGCCCCGGAAACCGCCTTCGTCGCCGGCTTCATCGGCGAGACGAATTTCTGCGAGGGGAGGCTGTCCCGGCCCGCCATGCCGGGCGACCCCATCCTCGTCACCCTGGAAGCCGGCGGCCAGATGCAGGCGACCGCCGCCCAGGCCCTCCCGGCCGGAGAGCGCGTCAAGATCGCCCTCCGCCCCGAGCGCCTGCGCGTGCTTCCCGCGGGCACGGAAGGCCCCACGGCGCGCGTGACCGAGGCCATCTATGCCGGCAACGCGACGACGCTGATGCTGGAAGGGCAGGGCGGGCAGCTCCTCCGCGCCCGCATCCCCGCCGGCGCCGGCATGCACGAACCCCGCCCTGGCGAATCCGTGCGCCTGGCCTGGCAGCAGGCCGACGCCCGGGCCTTCCTCGCATGAGTGGCCGCCGCCCCTCCGCCTTCCTGCTGGGCGGCCGCCGCTACAGCCCCGCCTCCAGCCTACTGCTGGCCGCGCCCTTCCTCATCCTCATCGCCATCGTCTTCATCCTGCCGCTGGCGACCCTGCTGCACGAAAGCCTCTTCGTCCCCGGCCCCACCACCGCGCATTACGCGAGGGCCTTCGAGGAGCCGGTCTATCTCCGCGTCATGCTCCGCACGCTGGGCATCGCCGTGCTCGTCACCGCGCTCGCCCTCCTCCTCGCCTGGCCGCTGGCCTGGGTCATGTCCCGCAGCAAGGGCCTCGGCCTTGCCCTTCTCGCCGCCGCCGTGCTCCTGCCGCTCTGGACCTCCGTGCTCGTCCGCACCTATGCCTGGATGGTCCTCCTCCAGCGCAACGGCGTGGTGAACCAGCTGCTGCAGCAGCTGGGCCTCGTCGATGCCCCCATCCGCCTCCTCTACACCCAGGGCGCGGTGGTGCTGGCCATGGCGCATGTGCTGCTGCCCTTCATGGTGCTGCCCATCTATTCCGCCCTGAAGGGCATCCCCGAGGACTACACCCGCGCCGCCCAGATGCTCGGCGCCTCCGCCTGGTCCACCTTCCGCGAGGTGATCTGGCCGCTCGCCCTCCCGGGCGTCACCTCCGGTTGCCTCATGGTCTTCCTGCTGGCGCTCGGCTTCTTCGTCACCCCCGCCCTCATCGGCGGCCCGCAGCAGATGATGATCGCCACCCTCGTCTCCCAGCAGGTGCGGGAGATGCTGGACTGGCCCTTCGCCGGCGCCCTCGTCGGCATCCTCCTCGTCTTCGTGCTGGCCATCACCATCGTTTTCAAGCGCGCCGTGCGGCTGGACCGCTTCGTGGGGTCCGCATGAGCCGCCCGCACCGCCACAACCGCGCGGGGCGCATGGCGCTGAACGCCGCGGCCTATGCCGTCACGGTCTTCCTGCTGCTGCCCACCCTCATCATCGCGCCCATGTCGGTCGGGCCGGAACGCCTGCTCAGCTTCCCGCCCAAGGGCTTCTCGCTGCGCTGGTACGCCGAATACTTCCAGGACAGCGACTGGATCCGTGCCACCCTCTTCAGCGCCGAAGCCGGCGTCATCGCCGCCGTCTGCGCCACCGTCATCGGTACCATGCTGGCCCTCGCCCTCGTCCGCGGCCGCCTCCCGGGCAAGGGTATTGTGGAACTGCTGGTGATCGGCCCCGTCATCGTCCCGCACATCGCGCTCGCCGTCGCGATGTTCCTCGTCTTCGAGCAGCTCCGCCTCACCGGCTCTCTGCTCGGCTTCGCCATGGCGCATACGGTGCTGGCCCTGCCCTTCGTGGTCTTCACCGTGCTGGCCGCCCTCTACCGCTTCGACGCGGAGCTGGAGCGCGCCGCCCTCTCCTGCGGCGCCGGGGCCTTCCGCACCTTCCGCTACGTCACCCTGCCCCTCATCGCGCCCGGCCTCGTCTCCGCCGCGCTCTTCGCCTTCATCATCTCCTTCGACGAGGCGGTGGTCTCCTTCTTCATCTCGGATCTCGACCGCAAGACGCTTCCGCGCAAGATGTTCGAGGATATCGACTTCAACATCTCGCCCACCCTCGCCGCCGTGGCCACCATGCTCACCGCCCTCACCATCGTCGCGCTCCTGCTCGGCTATGCGTTGAAGCGCAGCATGGAGCGCCGGGCGCGCGCGGCGGCGGATACAGGACCATGAAGACCATGCCCGAAGCGGCACAAGTTCTCGATTTCGTCGCCCCCGTTGGTCGGGAGAACCTCGCCGGCCGCGTCTATGACGAGCTCCGCGCCGCCCTCTTCGAGGGCCGCATGAGGCCCGGCCAGCGGCTGAAGATCCGCGACCTCGCCGCCGCCATGCAGGTCTCCGAAACCCCGGTGCGCGAGGCCGTGGTGCAGCTCGCCCGCGAACGCGCCCTCCGGCTCGAAGCCGCGCGCTCCATCACCGTCGCGGGCCTCAGCCTCGAACAGTATCTCGAACTCCGCACCATCCGGCTGGAGCTGGAAGGCCTGGCCGCCGAGGCCGCGGCCCTCCGCATCGCGCCAGGCGACCTCGGGGCGCTGGACCGCGCCAACACCGCCTTGGCCGAAGCCGAGGAGGCGGGCGACGCAACCGCCGCCAACCGCGCCAACTGGGCCTTCCACCACACCCTCTACGCCGCCGCCGCCATGCCCGAGCTGCTCTCCATCATCGAGAGCATCTGGCTCCGCAACGGCCCGATGCACACCTTCCTCTACCCCGATGCGCGCCCGACCTATCCCGGCCGCCACCGCCATCTCGACATCATCGACGGCCTGCGCGCGCGCGACCCCCGCGCCACGCGCGCCGCCCTCTGCGCGGATCTGATGGAGGGCGGCGCCAACCTCGTCGCGCTCCTCGGCCGGATGGAACGCGACGCGGCCTGGAACACCCCCGCCTGACCAGGGGAACCCCGGACCGTCCTTCAACCACCACCGACAGGAGACAGGGCATGGGCGTGAATCGGAGATCTCTTCTCGCGGCCTCGGCGCTCGGCGCCGGCACGGCGGCGCTCGCGCGCCCCGCCCTGGCCCAGCGCGGCTCGGGGGAGGTGGTGGTCTGCGCGACCGGCGGGCTGATGGAGCGCAGCCTGCAGGAACACTTCTACCGCCGCTTCGAGCAGGAGCAGGGCATCCGCGTCCGCTCCATCCCCATCGAGCTGCCGGACCAATGGGCCCGCGCCCGCGCCGGCCAGCGCAGCGGCAACATCCCCTTCGACGTCGTCACCGCCACCCCGCCGGACCTCATCCAGCACGCCGACATCCTCGCGCCCGTGGACTGCACCACCGCGGCCATGACCCAGCACGCGCTGCCCGGCGGCTGCTTCCCCACCGGCATCATCCGCACCGCCGGCGGCATGGCCATCACCTGGAGCAAGAAGGCGTTCCCGAATGGCGGCCCCGCCAACTGGGCGGATTTCTTCGACACCGCCAAGTTCCCCGGCCCGCGCTCCCTGCCCGATACGGGGGACCGCGAATGGTGGCTCCCCCTCGCCGCGCTCATGGCCGACGGCGTCGCGCGCGACAAGCTCTTCCCCATGGATCTGGACCGCGCCTACCGCAAGCTGGATGCGCTGAAGCCCCATGTCGCGGCCTGGTGGAAGAGCGGCGACAACTCCATGCAGATCCTGCGCGGCGGCGACGCCGTGATGAGCGTGCTCTACTCCTCCCGCTCCGTGCCCCTGGCCAAGAGCGGCGAGTTCGACTTCACCTGGAACGGCGCCATCCGCGATGTCGGCAACTGGGCCGTGCTGAAGGGCGGGCCGAACACCGCCAACGCCATGCGCTTCCTCGACTTCTTCGTGCAGAACCCGCGCGAGCACCTGCCCTTCTCCGAGAAGGTCTCCTTCGATTCCAACAACCGCGAGACCGCCGCCCTGGTGCCGGAGGCGGAGCGCCGCTACCGCGCCTCCTGGCCCGAGAACTGGGACCGGCTGGTGATCGCCGACTACGAATGGATCGCAGCCAACCGCAACGCCATGCGGGAGCGCTGGGTCAACTGGCTCACGCGCTGAACGAGAGAACGGGCGGGCCCGCGCGGCCCGCCCGCGCCACACCCACCACCGGAACCCGTCCTGCATGCTGGTGAACGACCCCGAGGCGGCGCATTGGCCGGTCGACCCGTCCCGCCTCGATCTCGTCGAGGAATTCCGCCGCAAGCCCCGCGGGCCGCATAGCGACGACCTGCAGAGGCTGCTGCACCGCATGCGCTGGTCCGGCGTCGGCCGCCGCCACGTGCTGATCGTGATGGAGCCGAACCGCCGCTGGATGCTCGGCCGCCTGCCCGGCCGGCGCGGCGCGCCGGTGGAAACCTTCCCCAACCGCATCTTCACCGACCTCGCCGAGGCCGAATGGGCCGTCTTCGTCCTGCGCTGGGAAGCGCTGACGGGCCAGAAACTCGAGACGGCCGGGAACGAGCCCTGATGACCGACACCACCGCCGTCCTCGGCTATGCCTGGCCCCTCGTCGTCTCCCCGGGGGAGGAGGTCGCCTTCCACCTCTCCAGCGCCACGCTGGATACGGCCGAGGCCACGCTGCTCCGCGTCCGCTCCGCGGATCCCGACCCCAACGGCCCCGGCCTGCGCTTCCACCAGCCCGGCACGCCCATCGACGGCCCGGTCGCGCTGCGGAACCAGCCCCTCCGCCCCGGCTCCTGCGCCATCATCCCCGACAGCCCCGCGCTGAACCGCGCGGGCGCCCTCTCCCTCGGCCTCTTCCTCTTCCCCACCGCGCCGCTGGCCGGGCCGCAGACGATCATCGCCCGCTGGCGCGACGACACGGCCGAGGGCTGGCGCCTGGCGCTGAACGCCGAGGCGCGGCTGGAATTCACGGTCGGCGCCGCGGGCCGCCAGTGGCGCGCCACCGCCCCGCGCCCGGTGATGGAGCGGGAATGGATTTTTGTCTGTGCCAGCCTCGACCCCGCCGCTGGCCGCATCACCCTCACCCAGTCCAGCCTGGACGCCCAGGCCGGCCGCGACACGGGCTGCACCGCCACCGCGCAAGCCCCGGAGGGGATCGCCTGGCCGGCGGACACCGCCCTCACCATCGCCGCCCACGCTCTGGAGGCCGGCGCCGCGCCCCGCACCGCCGGCCATTTCGACGGCAAGATCGACCGCCCCCGCCTCCTCTCCGCCGCGCGCGACACGCCCGCGCTCCGCGCCCTGGCCGAGACCCTCGCCCCCGACCCGGCCGACCCCGACCTGATCGCCGCCTGGGACTTCTCGCGCGACATGTCCACCGACACCGTCCGCGACCTCTCCGCCAACCGCCTGGACGGCACGCTCCGCCACATGCCCATGCGCGCCGCCACGGGCGCCAACTGGGATGGCCGCACCGTGCAATGGACGGAAGCGCCGCATCTCTACGGCGCCATCCATTTCCACAGCGACGACATGCACGATGCCGGCTGGTCGCCGGACCTGCGCCTCACCATCCCCGAGGACTGGCGCAGCGGCTTCTACGCGCTGCGCCTCCGCGCCCGGCAGGGCAGCGAGGACCCGGTGGAGAGCTTCGTCGCCTTCTTCGTCCGCGCGCCGCTCGGCAAGCCGCGCTCGCGGCTCGCCTTCGTCGCCAGCACCGCCACCTTCCTCGCCTATGCCAATTCCGCGCTGCGGCTGGACCAGGTGCATGCCGAAGCCATGCTCGAAGGCCTCATCGCCCTCTCGCGTGACGACGTCTACCTGCAGGAGCACCGCGAGCTCGGCCTCTCCACCTATGACACGCATAGCGACGGCAGCGGCTGGTGCTACTCCACCGCGCGCCGCCCGATCATCAACATGCGGCCCCGCGGCGCCACCTTCAACTACGGCAATGACACCCACATCCTCGACTGGCTGGAGGAGACCGGCCAGGACTACGACATCGTCACCGACGACGACATCCACCACCACGGCGCCCAGACCCTCTCGCCCTATCGCTGCGTCATCACCGGCTCGCATCCCGAATATTTCAGCCGCTCGATGATCGAGGCCTTCGATTCCTACCAGCGCGCCGGCGGCCGGCACATCTATCTCGGCGGCAACGGCTTCTACTGGCGCATCGGCTGGCACCCGACACAGCCGCACGCCATGGAGATCCGCCGCGGCATGATCGGGCTCCGCACCTGGGAAGGCGAGCCGGGCGAGAACGCGCTTTCCTTCACCGGCGAGCCCTCCGGCCTCTGGCGCGCCAGCGGACGCCCGCCGCAGCGCCTCGTCGGCGTGGGCTTCGACGCGCAGGTCTTCACCCGCTCCTACCCCTATGAGTGGCGCGCCCCGGCGCGCGACCCACGCATCGCCTGGGCGGTGGAAGGCATCGACCTCGACGCGCCGCTGGGCGATTTCGGCCTGCGCGGCGGCGGCGCGGCCGGGCTGGAGGTGGACCGCGTGGAGCCCACCCTCGGCTCCCCGCCCCACCTCCTCTGGCTCGCCACCGCGGACCGGCTGGACTATGGCGGCGTACCCACGCTGGAGGAGCTGCGCACGCTCCACCGCGGCACCATGGGCGACCAGAACGCGCGCGTGCGCGCCGACATCGCCTTCTTCCCCACCGCGCGTGGCGGCGCCGTCTTCTCTACCGGCTCCATCGCCTGGGCCTGCGCCCTGTCCCACAACAACTACGACAACGCCGTCAGCCGCCTCACCGGCAACGTCCTCCGCCGCTTCCTCGACCCCAGCCCCTTCGAGGGCTTCGACACCGAGGAGCGATCGCCGGAGGGCGTCTGCCCGGAGGCGTGAATCGCTCCTCAGCAGATTGCGCCGGCAACAGGCGCGAGACAGGAACACGCCCGATCATGCAGCGCACCCCCATCTCCACCGCCACCCCCTGGTTCCGGCTGGAGGTAGACGACAGCGACTGGGCGGCGGAAGACCCCGCCGCCCTCGCCCGCTGGATGGAACAGCTCCTCTTCATCCGCCGCTTCGAGGAGAAGATCCTCGAACTCCACGGCCAGGGCCTCGTCCACGGCCCCGCCCATGCCTCCATCGGCCAGGAAGCCGGCGCCGTCGGCGCCATGTCCGTGCTCGGCACCGAGGACAAGCTGAACGGCACCCACCGCGCGCATCACCAGATCCTGGCCAAGCTGCTGAACAGCACCCTCCCCGAAGCCTACGACCCCCGCCGCGACGCCCCGCTGGACGAGGCGGGCACCCTCATCCGCCGCGCCATGGCCGAGATCATGGGCCTCTCGGAAGGCTTCTGCGGGGGCCGCGGCGGCTCCATGCACATGCGCTGGGCGCCCGCCGGCATCGTCGGCACCAGCGCCATCATCGGCGGCAACCTGCCCCATGCGGTCGGATACGGCCTGGCCGACAAGGTGCTGGGCCGCGACCACGTCTCCGTCGCCTTCTTCGGGGATGGCACGCTGATGGCCGGCCAGTCGATGGAAGCCATCAACCTCGCCGCCCTCTACAACCTGCCCGTCATCTTCTTCCTCGAGAACAACTTCTACGCCGTCTCCACCCATGTGCGGGAGCAGACACGCGAGACGCGCCTTACCACGCGCGGCGCCATGTTCGGCGTGCCTTCGGTGGAATGCGACGGCATGGACCTCGTCGCCGTGCGCCGCGCCATGCAATGGGCGGTGGAGACCATCCGCGATACCGGCGGCCCCGTCTTCGTCGAAGCCATCCTCTACCGCTTCCTGCACCAGAGCGGCCCGCTGCTCGGCAGCCAGCTCGGCTATCGCAGCAAGGAGGAGGAGGCCGAATGGCGCGCGCGCGACCCGCTCGCCACCGTGCCCGCGCGGCTGAAATCCATGGGCGTGCTGGACGATGCCGGCCTCGCCGCCCTCGACGCCCGCGCCCGCCGCATGGTCGAGGACGCCGCCACCGCCCTCACCGAGGTCCCGCGCGATTCCAACGCGCTGCAGATCCGCACGGGCGCCTTCCCCGAGGTGGCGGAGATCGAGAACGGCATCCGCGGCGACCTCTCCGAACTCGCGGGCGAACGCGTCGTGGAAGCGCCCTCCGTCCCCGCCGAAGCGCGGGTGGAGATGAAGTACATTGACGCCATCGCCGCCACCCTGCTCCGCAACATGGAGCGCGACCCGCGCATCGTGGTCATCGGGGAGGATGTGCACCGCCTGCGCGGCGGCGTCTCGGGCTCCACCAAGGGTGCCATGGAACGCTTCCCCGATCGCGTCTTCCCCACCCCCATCTGCGAGAACGGCTTCACCGGCATGGCGCTCGGCGCCGCCGTCTGCGGCCTGCGCCCTGTCGTGGACATCATGTTCGGTGATTTCTGCATCGTCGCGGCCGACCAGATGTTCAACGGCATCGGCAAGTTCTCGCATATGTTCGGCGGCGGCTTCGGCGTGCCGGTGGTGGTGCGCGCCCGCGTCTCGCCCCAGGCGGGCTACGGCTCCCAGCACTCCATGGACCCCTCCGCCCTCTTCTCCCTCTACCCGGCCTGGCGGATCGTCTCCCCCTCAACCCCGCACGACTATATAGGCCTGATGAACGCGGCGCTGCGCTGCGACGACCCCGTGCTGGTCATCGAGCATCAGGACCTCTTCCAGACCACCGGCCCCGTCCCGCGGGACGACCTGGACTACATCATCCCCCTCGGCACCGCCCGCACCGCGCGGCCCGGCACCGCCTGCACGGTGCTCACCTATTCCTCCATGGTCCCCGCCAGCCTCCAGGCCGCCGAGGCCACCGGCATCGACGCCGAGATCATCGACCTCCGCAGCCTCGACCCCGGCGGGCTCGACTGGCCGGCCATCGAGGCCAGCGTGCGTCGCACCAACCGCGTGCTCATCGCGGAACAAACCGCCCGCGGCACCAGCCACGGCGCCCGCATCGCGCAGGAGATCGGGGAACGCCTTTTCGACTGGCTCGACACCGAGATCCTCCGCGTCACCGGCAGCGCCGCCGCGCCCGTCGTCTCCCGCCCGCTAAACCTCGCCGCCCTCGGCGATGCGACGAAAATCGAGGAAGCGATGCGCCGCCTGACAGCGTGATCGCCCTTCCTGACCGCATCCGGCATATGATATATCAGATGGGAAGACCCGAGGATCCGTCCATGTCGCAGGCCGTCCTTCCCGAAACGCGCGCCGCCGCATCCTCCGATGCCGCCTTGCGCGCCCGTGCCCGGGCCGTCATCCCCGGCGGCCTCTGGGGCCATCTCAACGCGGCGAAGCTGCCGGAAGGCTATCCGCAATACTTCACCGCCGCCGAAGGCTGCCGCCTCCGCGACGCCAACGGGCGTGAATACATCGACTTCATGTGCTCCTGGGGCCCCATGGTCCTCGGCCACCGCAACCCCACCGTGGAAGCCGCCGCGCGCCGCCAGGCCGAGCAGGGCGACTGCATGAACGGTCCCGCCCCCGTGCTGGTCGAGCTTGCCGAGCTGCTGGTGAACACCGTCGCTCACGCGGATTGGGCGCTCCTCGCCAAGAACGGCACGGACGCCACCACCGCCTGCGTCACCATCGCCCGCGCCGAGACCGGCCGCCGCAAGGTCCTCGTCGCCCGCGGCTCCTATCACGGCGCCGTCCCCTGGTGCTCGCCCTCGCTGGCCGGCGTCACCGCGGAGGACCGCGCCCACCTCCTCACCTTCGACTACAACGACACGGCCAGCCTCGACGCCGCCGCCGAGGCCGCGAAGGGCGATCTCGCCGCCGTCATCGTCACCGCATTCCGCCACGACTTCGGCCGCCACCAGGACCTGCCCACCCCCGAATTCGCGCGCCACCTCCGCGCCCTCTGCGACGCCACCGGCGCCGCCCTCATCCTCGACGACGTGCGCGCGGGCTTCCGCATCCATCTCGGCGGCTCCTGGGAACCGCTGGGCGTCCGGCCGGACCTCTCCGCCTTCTCCAAGGCCATCGCCAACGGCCACCCGCTCGCCGCCGTCACGGGCCGCGATCGCTTCCGCCAGGCCGCCACCCAGGTCTACACCACCGGCTCCTTCTGGTGCGGTGCCGTGCCCATGGCCGCCGCCGTCGCCACCATCGACGAACTCCGCCGCATCGACGGCCCCGCCCGCATGCGCGCCATGGGCGAACGCCTCCGCAACGGGCTCGACGCCCTCTCAAGCCAGTACCGCCTACCCATCCGCCAGACCGGCCCGGCGCAGATGCCGCTGATGATCTTCGACAACGACCCGGACTGGGCGAAGGGCGACACCTTCTGCGCCACCGCCCTGAAGCACGGCACCTACTTCCACCCGCGCCACAACATGTTCCTCTCCTGCGCGCATGCGGAAGCCGATATCGACGAGGCGCTCGACGCCGCCGAGGCCGGGTTCCGCGCGGTCGCGAAGCTGTAGAAGCCCGGGGAGGCGCCGCCTCCCCGGACCCCTCCGCCAGGAGCCTGAGGCTCCTGGCCCTGCATTCGGCTGCCGCGGATACGGTGCAACACCGCGCCGCAGGCAGCCCGCCGCCAGCGCCCCGTTCCGCGGCAGCCCCGAAGAAAAAGACGAGAGGGGGCCCGGGGGAGAGCTCCCCCGGAGGCCACCAGAACCCCCCGCTCAAACCCGCAGGGGCGCAGCGCTGCCGTAGGTCTTATACCGCTCCCGCGTCGCCTCCATCTGCGCCGCATCCAGCAGCCGCGGTGCACCGGCGGAGCGCGCGAGAAGATATTGCCGCGCCAGCGTCTCCAGCCGCAGCGCCGCCGAGACCGCGCCCTTCACGTCGCGCCCCGTCACGATCATCCCGTGGTTGCCCAGCAGGCAGGCCGTGCGCCCGCGCAGCGCCTCCACCGCCACCTCGGCCAGCGCCGGCGTGCCGAAGGTGACATAGGGCGCGCAGCGCACGTCATCCCCGCCGAAGCCCGCGACCATGTAGTGGAAGGCCGGCAGCCCCTCGCCCAGGCAGGCCAGCGCCGTGCAGGCATCCGCATGCGTGTGCACCACGCTCCCCGCCTCGGGGAAGGCCTTCAGGATCGCCGCATGCATCGGCCACTCGCTGGAAGGCGCGACGGCATCCTGCGTGGCGCCGTCCAGCGACATCATCACCGTGTCGCCCTCCGCCGTGGCCTCCACCGTGGTGCCGGTGCGCGTGATCACCATCCCGCCCTCCACGCGGCAGGAAACGTTGCCGGCGCTGCCAAAGTTCAGCCCCAGCCGCCCGAGCTCCCGATAGGCATGCGCCACCTCGTCGCGCGCGCGCGCCACCGCGCTCATTCGCGCATCCCTTCCAGCACCCTCTCGAACATGTCCACCGGCCCCAGCTTCCCCGATTTCAGGCACAGCGCCAGCGGCACCGGCGCCTCCGCCGCGCAAAGCCCGATCCCCGGCGAGACATAGGGCGCGACGGTGAGCCGCGAGATGCCGAGCGAGCGGATCACCGCCCCCGAGCTCTCGCCCCCCGCCACGAGGATGCGCCGCGCCCCGGCCGCCACCAGCGCCTTCGCCAGCGCGCCCAGCAGCCCTTCCGCCGCCCGCGCCGCGCCGTCCCGCCCGAAGCGGGCCTGCGCGGCCGCCACCGCCTCCGCATCGCCCGCCGTCGTCACGCAAACCGGCCCGCGCGCCAGCTTCGGCACGGCCCATTCCACCGCCTCGCGCAGCGCCGCCTCCGGCGCCTCCATCCGCGCCAGATCGACCCGCAGCACCGGATGCCGCGCGGCGAAGCAATCCACCTGCTCCCGCGTGCGGTCGGCGCAGCTTCCCGCCAGCACCGCCCCATGCCCGCCCGCCCGCACCGGCGCCACGGCCCCGGCCGGAGCCAGCAGCCCCTTCTCCCGCCACACGGCCGGAAAATGGGAGGCGAGGTTCGAGCCGCCGGTCACCACCGGCCAGTCCCAGCTCGCCCGCGCGAGCACGGCCAGGTCCTCCTCCGTCCCCGCATCCGCGATCGCGTAGGAAACCCCCTCCGCCCGCAGCGCCGCCACATGCCGCGCCACCGCCTCCGCTCCCTGCGCGATCACCGGCAACGGCACCAGCCCCACCCGCCGCGCCGTCTGCGGCGCCAGCACCTTCACGAGGTCCGGCTCCGTCATCGGCGTCAGCGGGTCGAAGCGCTTGGGCGAGTTGGAGACGAGCTGCGCGCCGACAAAGAGATGCCCCATGAACACCCGCCGCTCCGCCTCCGGGAAGCTGGGCGCGAAGATCGTGAACGCCGCCCCCATCCGCTCCATCAGCACCTCGGCACAGGGCCCGATATTCCCCGCCGGGGTGGAATCGAAGGTCGCGCAATACTTGAAGAACAGCCGCCGCGCCCCGGCCGCGCGCAGCGCATCCGCCGCCCGCCCGAAGCCCGCGCGCGCCTCCTCCACCGGGGCCACGCGGGAAGGCAGCGCCACCACCACCGCATCCTGCCCCGGCGGCACCGGCGCATCGTCCAGCACCAGCGCCACCCGCATCCCGCCCGCGGCCAGCATGCCCGCGAGCTCGACCGCACCGGTCAGGTCGTCCGCGATCCCCCCCAGCAGCATGGGCGGGACCTCAGACCTCCACCTGCCAGAACATCGGGAAGCTGGACTGGATCAGGTTCTTCAGCCGCGTGCGATATCCAGCGGGGCGCGAGAACTGCCCCCACATCACATTCGGCGTCAGGTCATAGGCCGCCACCTGGATCCGCTCCGCGATCCCCTTGCGCGCCGCCGCATCCGGCGCGCGCACGAAATCCTGCAGCAGCGTCGTCATCCCCGCGTCGCAGCTCCGCCCGGGATAATCCGAGCAGTTGTTGGCGACGTAGAAGTGGTTCAGCGGCGACATCATGTCCACGCCATTGGCATAGACCGGGAACAGCCCCCACCCATCCGGCCGCGCGCGCCGCGCCAGCACGGTGCCCCAGTCCATCACCTGCTCGTCCACGGTGAAGCCGGCCTTCTTCATGTTCTCGGCCAGCACATGCGCCGCGGTCTGGGAAATGGAGGCGGACACCTCCAGCATGATCACCGGCTCGCCCTTGTAGTTCGTCCGCGCCAGCTCCGCCTTCGCCGCCTCCACGTCGAAGCGCGCCACCTCCGCCCCGGCCCGCGTCTCCAGCGGCGTGTCGCACATCCAGAAGGAGGGGCAGTTCTCCACCCGGAACTGCGCGGGGATGCCGATGGCATCCATCACCTGCTTCTGGTCCACCAGCTTCCACATCACGCGCCGCACCGCGGGGTCGGCGAAGGGGCCGCTCGCATGGTTCAGGCGGAAATTCCCCTGGAACATGTCGATGCCCTTCAGCCCCATCAGCCGCACCTCGCGGTTGCGCCCCAGCGGCCCGAGGAAGTCGAAGGGCAGGTACTGCATGTAGTCGATCTCGCCGGCGGTCAGCGCATTCGCGCCGGTGGAATCGTCCGGCATGGTCTTCAGCACCAGCTCGTCGATCTTCACCACCTTGCCGCCCGCCAGGAAGTCCGGCGGCTCGGCCCGCGGCACGTAGCGCGCGTTCCGCCGCAGCACCATCCGGTCGCCTGTGCGCCAGCCCTCCCGCACGAAGGTGAAGGGGCCGGAGCCGACGATCTCCGTGATCCGCGCATCCCCCGCCGGAAGGATCCGCGCGGGCATGATGAAGGGCACGGGCGCGTTCGGCTTGCCCAGCACCTCCAGCATCAGCGGGAAGGGCTCCTTCAGCGCGATCGAGAAGCTGCGCGCGTCCTCCGCCCGCATCTCCCGCATCGCGGCCAGCAGCATCCGCCCCAGGCTGTCGCGCGAGGCCCAGCGCCGGAGGGAGGCGACGCAATCCGCCGCCGTCACCGGCGCGCCGTCATGGAAGGCGAGGCCGTCGCGCAGCGTGAAGCGCCAGGTCAGCCCATCGGCGGAAACCGTGTGCCCCTCGGCCATCTGCGGCCGGATCGCCCCCTTGGAATCCTGCGCGAACAGCGTGTCGAACACCTGGTAGCCGAAGCTGCGCGTGATCGCGGCCGTCGTCGCATGCGGGTCGAGGATCACCACCTCGGATTCCAGCACCACCGTGATGGAACCCGCCGCCCGCGCCGCGCGGGGCAGGCCGGCCAGGGCGGGCAAGGCCAGTGCCCCCGTGGCGAAAAGCTGACGCTTCGTGAGGCCAAAGCCGCTCATCCGATGCTCCTTTCCCGCGCGATCCCGGACCGCGCCGACGCTCCTCCGCCCGTCAGCCTCTCCGGGCCATGCGGGCGCACATGCGGAATTGATATATCAGATATCTCCACCCCGCCACCGGAACCTCGGGCCCCGAACGCATCGGGGGAGGAAAGCCAGCCGGCTCTCCTCCCCCGAAGGTCGCGCAACAGGAAAGGGGAGGGCAGGCCCTCCCCGATCCCTCAGGACAGCATCGTGCCTTCCGGCATCCCACCCTGGGCCCGGCGAGACTGCCAGAGCGCCACGAAGTCGATCGGCGTCAGCGCCACCGGCATGAAGCCGCCATCCCGCGTCACGTCGGAAAGGATGTTGCGCGCGAAGGGGAAGAGCAGGCGCGGGCATTCCACCAGCAGCACCGGCTCCAGCACGTCCGGCTGCACGTTCACGGTGAACAGCCCGGCATAGGCCAGCTCCGCGATGAAGGCGGTGGCGCCGTCGCTCGTCTTGGCGTCGCAGCGGATCTGCAGCGTCACCTCGAACACGTTGCCACCGTCCTGCAGCGCCCGGGCCTGCACGTCGAGCGCGACGTCGATCCGCGGCTGCTCCCGCAGCGTGGTGTAGATCTCCGGCGCCCCCGGCACCTCGAAGGAGAGGTCCTTCACATATTGCAGGTTCACCACCAGGGGCCCCTGAGGCTGGCCATTCGGGGCGCCGTTGGGCGGCAGGTCGGCGGGCGGCGGCAGGTCGGACATGGTTCAGGCCTCGATAGGGCTGTGATGGCGGCGGCGGGGTAGCACGGGCCGGGCCGGGATGTCAGGCCAGACCCTACAGGCTGGACCCTACCGGTGGTGCCAGTTGATCTCCGCGGGCCCTTCCTCCGTCGGGTCCACCCGCAGCCACTGCCCATTCATCACCGATTGCCCGGTCATGGCCAGGATGAAGCCCCAGTGGCACACCACCACCGTATGCGCCCAGTCCGGCCGCTCCCGCATCTCGCGCCGGAACAGCCGCGCGCGGTCCAGCACGCTGTCCCCCGGCTCTTCCTCCCCGGGCCACCAGACCGCCTCCAGATGCGCGAAGTCATGCTCCGGCCAGGCCTCGGCGAGCTGGTCCCGGTGCGTCCCCACGTCGCAGGCGAAGGCATAGCGCTCCCGCACCAGCGGCTGCACATGCACCGGCAGCCCCATCCGGCGCGCCAGCGGCGCCGCAGTCTGCAGGGCCCGGGTATAGGGGCTGGCCAGGATGCGCCGCACCCCTTCCGCCGCCAGCGCCTCGGCCGCCGCCTCGGCCTGCTCATGCCCCAGCGGCGTCAGCTTCGGATCCTCGATCCCGGGGTCCTTCCGGGTCTCGGTGAAGTGCAGGTTGAACTCGCTCTGGCCGTGTCGCAGCAGGATCATGGAGCGCCTCCGGAATGCCGCCAGGAGGTAGCGGCGAGACCCGGAACGCACAATGGACGGCAAGGGCCGGAAGGGGTCGCCGCGAAAGGCCCTGTTGCGGCGGCGCCCCGACGTCCCTAACTGTCATGTCATCTAAGGAGACCATGATGCAGGGCGGCGGCTTCCCGATTGATCTGATCCTGTTCGGGATGGTGGCGGCCTTCCTGGTGCTGCGCCTCCGCAGCGTCCTGGGCCGCCGCACGGGCTTCGAGCGCCCGCCGGGCGAACGCGGCCCCGTGCCCGTCCCCCCCGCCGTCGGCCCCGCCGCCCCGGTCGCCGCCACCCCGCAGCGCGGCGTGCCCGACCCCCGCGGCCCCGTCGGCCAAGCCCTCGCCCGCATCCGCGGCGCGGACCCCAGCTTCGACCCCGCCGGCTTCCTCGCCGGCGCCGAGGGCGCCTTCCGCATGATCGTGGAGGGCTTCGCCGCCGGAAACCGCCCCCTCCTGCGGGACCTCCTGTCGGACGACACCTATGCCGGCTTCGAGGGCGCCATCACCGACCGTGAATCCCGCGGCGAGGTGCAGCGCACCGAAATCCGCGAGATCCGCGAGGCCTCGATCGAGGGCGCCGACCTCCGCGGCAGCATCGCCGAGGTCGTGGTCCGCTTCGTCTCCGACCAGGTGAACCTCACGACCGACGCCGCCGGCAAGCCCGTGGCCGGCGCCGATGCGGTGACCGAGCTGACGGATATCTGGACCTTCCAGCGCGACACCCGCAGCACCGACCCCACCTGGAAGCTCGTCGGAACCCGCTCCGCCTGAGCGCAAGCGGGCTGAAAGCGATCGGGGTGAGGGCGAGCGGGCCGATGCGGGCGCGCCGCCGCCTCCCCCTCCTCCTCCCCCTCCTGCTGGCCGCCTGCGGCGGCCTGCCAGGCTGGGAGCGGGACCGGGTGGCCGAGGCCATCCCCGCCTTCCAGTCGGGCTGCGCCGAGCTGCGCAAGCCCGGCCGGGACCCCGGCCCCCTCGCCGCCGCCTGCGCCGAGGCCGACCGCCTCCCCCCGGGCGACGATGCCGCCGCCCGCGCCTTCCTCACCCGGCATTTCGAGCCCGTCCCCGCCGGGGAAGGCCTCATCACCGGCTATTACGAACCCGTCCTCCGCGTCTCCCCCACCCCCGCGCCCGGCTTCACCGCCCCCCTCCTGGCCCTCGCCCCCGGCGCGCCGGACCTCGACCGCGCGGCCATCGAGGCCGCCGTCGCCAATGGCCAATGGCCCGGCCAGGTCCTCGCCTGGGCCGACCCGGTGGACGCCTTCTTCCTCCAGATCCAGGGCTCCGGCCGCGCCCTCTTCCCCGACGGAACCCAGCGCCGCCTCGGCTATGCCGGCAAGAACGCCCACCCCTACGTCCCCATCGGCCGCCTGCTGATCGAGCGCGGCGCCCTGGCGCGGGAGGAGGTCTCCATGCAGACCATCCGCGCCTGGCTGCGGGACGCCCCGCCGGAGGAAGCCCGCGCCCTGATGGAGGCCAACCCCTCCTGGGTCTTCTTCCGCTGGCGCGACGACCTGCCCCTGCAGGCCGGCCCGGCCGGCACCCTCGGCGCCCCCCTCACCCCCGGTCGCTCCGTCGCCGTGGACCGCAGCCACACCCCCCTGAACTCACCCCTCTGGATCGCCACCCGAGACCCGCTGACCGGCGACCGCCTCCAGCGCCTCGTCATCGCCCAGGACACCGGCGGCGCCATCCGCGGCCCCGCCCGGGCGGACCTGTTCTGGGGCTGGGGCGACGCCGCCGGCACTGCGGCGGGAAAGATGCGCAAAACCGGGCGGGTCTGGGTGCTCAGGCCCCGGGAATAGGGGCTGTCGGTCTGTCCCGGGGAGAGGAAGAAGGAATTCTTCCTCTCCCCGGACCCGTCGAAGGCAGTGCCTTCGACCCATCATCTTTTTCTAGAAGCTTGGAATCACTGGGCTGACGGTGCGCCTCGGGTCCATGACCCGAGGCGACTGCAAGGGCAGAACAGGCGCCCAGCAACCCGAGACCCCGCCGGTCAACGGTATCCACGGCAGTCCGATGGGGTTCCAAGGGCCTCAGGCCCTTGGCGGGTGGAGGGCGGAGCCCTCCCCTCAGGACGGCGTGATCTTCCCCGCCTCCACCACCCGCCGCCAGCGGGCGATCTCGCCCTCCTGGAAGGTGGCGAACTGGGCTGGCGTGCTCGCCACCACCTCGAAGCCCAGCTCGTCCATCCGCTTCGCCACATCCGCCGAGCGCAGCGCGGCCGCCGCCTGGGCGTGGATCCGCTCCATCAGCGCCGGCGCCATGCCCGCCGGCCCGCCCAGCGCCTGCCAGGAATAGACAACGAAGTCCCGCAGCCCCGCCTCGGCGCCCGTCGGCACGTTCGGCAGCAGCCGGTGCCGCCCCTCCGCCGTGATCAGGATCGGCTTCACCCGCCCGTCCGAGATCTGCGGCAGGATCGAGCCGAGGTTCTGGTACGACAACTGCACGTTCCCCGCGATCAGGTCCGTCGTCGCGGGCGCCCCCCCGGCATAGGGAACATGGGTGATGTCGGTGCCGGTCAGCTGCTTGAACATCTCCATCGTCAGATGGTCCGAGGAGCCGACGCCCGAGGTGGAGTAGGAGGCCCGGTTGGCCTTCAGCCAGGTGATGAGCGAAGGCAGGTCGTTCGCCGGCACCTGCGCCGGGTTCACCACCAGCACGTTCGGCGTCCGCACCGTCTGGCTCAGCCCGGTCAGCTGCTTCACGGGGTCGTAGCCGAGGTTCGGCCGCAGCGCGACATTGATGGCCCAGGTGCTGATCGGCGCATGCATCAGCGTATGCCCGTCCGGCGCGCTGCGGATCACGGCCCTCGCGCCCAGCTCGCCCGTCGCGCCCGGCCGGTTCTCCACCACGACAGGCTTCCCGATCGCCTGACCCAGCGGCACCCCCATGGCCCGCGCCACGATGTCGGAGGAGCTGCCCGGCGCGAAGGGCACGATGATGGTCACGGGCCGCGCCGGCCATTCCTCCTGCGCCAGGGCAGGGCGCGCGGCGGGAAGGGCGGAGAGGATCGCGGGGGCGGGCAGGAGGCGCAGAAGGGCGCGGCGGTTCATGGGCTTTTTTCCTCCAGAGGTCATGTTGTCTGACAAGTTAGGGCCATCCAACGCCGCAAGCCAAGCCCGGCCTCCACACCGCCACGCGCCCGGTTTCCGCGTGCCCAAACGCCGCGTGCCCGAATCCCGGGCACCCGGTCCGGCCAAAACCCTCAGCCAGCCCCGAGCGCGATGAACACCCGCGCCGCCGGCGGCCAGGCCTCCACCAGATCCACCCGCCAGTGCCAGGCCGCCGCCGCCGCCACGGCCAGCACAAGAAGCGAGGCCCCCCAGGCCAGTCCCACCACACGCAAGCCCCCGGCGGCCTCCGCATCCGGCGCCGGCATCCCGTGGTCCGGGGTCGCGGGCGGCGCGGCGGAGGGCCGCGGCGGCGGCTCGCCCGCCTCGAAGGCATTGGGCGGGGGGAGCGGCGGCGCCTGGGGCGCCGGCTCCTCCGCGCCCTCCCCGGGCGCCCCCCCGGTCTTGCCCTGAGCCTCGCCCCCGGCCTCGCCCCCGGCCTCGCCCGCGGCCTCACCCTGGGGCACGCCCGGCGCCCAGCTCGTGCCGCAGCGGGCACAGCGCACGCTCCGCCCCTCTGCCAGCCGCGCGGCCAGGGCGGGGGGCAGGTCATACTCGGCGGCACATTCGGGGCAGGCGACACGCATGTCGCAGGATGATCGCCGCATCCCGGTTAAGGCAACGCTCCCAGCCGCTCCGGGTGCCGTTTCCGCGCCAACAGGGCGAATTCCGGTGTCTCCGGCCCCGCCGGGCACCCACGTCCCCCTCCAAGCACCATCGCGTTAGGGCATCGACATCACGCCGCCGCTATCGCTTCCGGCGCCGGCATGGCACATCGCGGCCATGGTGCGCTTCAGCCAAGTCGGGCTGCGCTACCCCGATCCCACCCGTGGCGCGGCGGGGGAGCGGGATACGCTGCGCGACCTCTCCTTCACCCTGCCCCAGGGTTCCTTCACCTGGCTCACCGGCCCCTCGGGCGCGGGGAAGACCTCGCTCCTGCGCATGATGCAGCTCGCCCTTCGCCCCACGCGCGGCGAGGTCGAGGTCCTGGGTGTCCCGCTCTCCCGCGCGAAGCGGGCCGACCTGCCGAAGCTCCGCCGCCGCATCGGCGCGGTCTTCCAGGAATTCCGCCTGCTCCCCTACCTCACCGCCTTCGACAACGTGGCCCTCCCCCTGCGCCTCGCCGGCCGGGCCGAGGCCAGCCTGCGCCCGGATGTCGCCGAGATGCTGCGCTGGGTCGGGCTGGAGGGGCGGGAGGAAGCCCTGCCCCAGCAGCTCTCGGGCGGGGAGCAGCAGCGCGTCGCCATCGCCCGCGCCGTCGTCACCCGCCCCGCCCTGCTGGTGGCTGACGAGCCCACCGGCAACCTCGACGCCGTCCAGGCCCGCCGCCTCATCCTCCTCCTGGCCGAGATGAACCGACTCGGCGCCACCGTGGTGGTGGCCACCCATTCGCAGGAGCTGATCGCCCAGCATCCGGGCCATGTCATGCATCTGGAAGCCGGCCAGATCACCGCCCTGACCCCCTGGCCCTATGCCCCGCCCGAGGAGATTCTCCCGGAACCCGCGCCCGAGGCCTGGGCCACCCCGCCCGACGAACCCGCCGACGAATCCGCCGCCCCCCTGCCCCAGGGCTTCTCCCTCGACCTCAGCGCCCCCGAGCCCGAGGCCGGCTGGGTGGAGGAGGTCCCCCCGGACGAGGAGGAGGAGCAGGAGCCGCTCCCCCCCATGCCCGAGCCCCCGCGCAGCCCCGCCCGCCCCGCCGCGCGCAGCATCTGGCCCAGCATCCGCCCCGGCTCCCATCGCGGGCCGCCCCATGGCTGAACGCCGCCGCCGCATCGCCCGGGACCCGCTCGGCCTCCGCCGCGCCCTCTCGGACCGCCTCCTCCCCGGCCTCGTGGCCGCCATGGCCCTGCTGGCCGCCCTGGCCCTGGCCGGCGCCCGCGGCGCGGACCGCCTGGCCGACCGCTGGCAGGCCGGCGCCGCCGCCGCCGTCACCGTCCAGGTGCCCGACCCCACCCGCAGCCGCATGGAACTCGCTCTCGAGATGCTGCGCGCCGATTCGGTCGTCGCCCGCGCCACCGAGGTCAGCCCGGAGCGCGTGGGCGAGCTCCTCCGCCCCTGGCTGGGCGACGCCCCCTCCCTCATCCTCCCGGGCGTCATCGAGCTGCGCCTCGCCGCCGCCCCGGAAGCCCTGCCCCGCCTCGCCGAACGCCTCGCCGAGGCCGTGCCGGGGGCCGAGCTGGAATCCCACGGCCTCTGGGTCGCCCGCCTCTCCGCCCTGGCCCGCTCCGTCCAGGGCGTCGCCCTGGCGGTGCTCGCCCTCGTCATGGGCGTCGCCGTCGCCGTCGTGGCCGTCGCCACCCATGCCGGCCTCGCGGCCCGGCGGGAGGCGATCGGCGTCCTCCACGACCTCGGCGCCACGGACCGCGCCATCGCCGGCCGTTTTGCCCGCCGCGTCGGCCTCCTGGCCGGGCTCGGTGCCCTCGGCGGGGCGGCGCTGGCCGTGCCCACCCTCGCCGCCCTCTCCGGCCTCGCCATGCCCCTCTTCGGCGGGGAGGCACCGGCCGCCGGCCTCCTGGCCCAGCTCCCCTGGGCCATGCTTGCCGCCCTGCCGCCGGTCGCGGCCCTCATCGGCTGGGGCACGGCCCAGGCCACCGTCCGACGCTGGCTCAGGCGCCTGCCGTGACCGGGGCCACGACCATGCGCCGGCCCCGGCGGCGCCTGCCGCTGCTCACCGGCACGCTGGCCGTGCTGGTGCTGGGCGGGGCAGGGGGGTTCCTCTGGTTCCTGCACCGCGCCGCCACCCCCTGGCCCGCGGCGCCGCCCACCGCCGGCATCGCCGTGCTCACCGGCGGCCCGGACCGGGTGGAAACCGGCCTCACCCTGCTCGCCCGCCGGCCGGAGGCCAGGCTCATCATCTCCGGCGTCGGCCCCGATTCCACCCTCTCCGACCTCGTGCGGGAATCCGGCGCGCAGGAGGCCGGAATGGCGCCCGAGCCCCTTTCCCCCCGCGTCACCCTCGGGCGGGAAGCCACCAGCACCCGCGGCAACGCGCGGGAGGTCGCCGCCTGGTCCCGCGCGACCGGCACCCGGGAGATCACCGTCATCACCGCCGGATTCCACATGCCCCGCGCTCTGATGGAGCTGCGGCGCGACCTGCCGGAGGCCGTGTTGCACCCTCACCCCGTCGCACCCTTCCTCGCCCGCCCGCTGCCCATGCTCCGGGAATATGTGAAGCTCGTCGGCGCCGCCCTCGGCCTCTCCACCTTCACCGAGCGTGCCCCCCGCGCCCGCCTGGACCGCCCGGCCCGATGACCGCGATCCGATCCGCCCTCTTCAACCTGCTCTTCTTCGCCGCCACGGCGCTCACCGTGCTGTTCGGCCTGCCCCTGCTCGCCTTCCCGCCCTCGGTGATGCACGCCTATCTCCGTGCCTGGGCGCGGCTGATGATCTGGCTGCTGCGCGTGGTCTGCGGCATCCGCCTGCGGGTCACGGGAGCCGAGAACCTCCCCATCCACGGCGCGGCCCTCATCGCCGCCCAGCACCAGTCGGCCTTCGACACGGTGGTCTGGCACGCCCTGCTGCCCCGCCCGGCCTATGTGATGAAGGCGGAGCTGATGCGGATCCCGGGCTGGGGCGCCATGGCCCGCCATGTCCACTCCATCCCGGTGGACCGGGATGGGGGCGCCTCCGCCCTCAAGCGCCTCGTCCGCGCCACGCGGGACGCGGCGGCGGCCGGCTACCAGGTCGTCATCTTCCCCGAGGGCACCCGCTCCGCCCCGGGGGAGGTCGCCCCCTGGCAGCCCGGCTTCGCGGCCATGGCGGCCGCCACCGCCCTGCCCGTCGTCCCCGTCGCCACCAACTCCGGGCGCTTCTGGGGCAAGCGCGCTTTCACCAAGCGGCCGGGCATCCTCACCGTCGCCGTCCTGCCCCCCATCCCCCCCGGCCTGCCCCGCTCGGAGCTGACCGCCCGCGCCGAAGCCGCCGTCGCCGCCGCCTCCGCCGCCCTGTCGGACCCTGTGGACAAAATGGTGGAATAGGCGGACGGCCCGCTTTCGATCCCGCCCGAAGACTCTCGGGCAAGACGTTGTGGAGTCTGGGTTTTTGACGACTCCAAACAGCCTGTGGATATCGTTTTGCCAAGCAAATTCAAAGTGTTAATGGGATTCCTGGGCGAATCTCAGGAGTCTCCGGAACAAACGTCGGACTCTCAGTGGGTTCCGGGCGGGTCAATCCCCGCCCTTGTGGATAAGTCGAGGGAAAACCTCATCGCCCCAAATCTGTCGCCCTGAAGCCTCACCCGCCTCCGGCGTGGCCGGACGCGTGGCGGGCAAGCTGCTGGAATGATACGGAATCCCAAGCACCCGCGCGCGGCATGCCAGGCTCAGCCCGCCTTGCCCCCGGCCGGCGCCAGCAGCGCCGCGATCCGGTCCAGCCCCGCATCCCGCACACCCAGCGCCCGCAGATGCGCCACCGTGTTCAGCAGGTAGTCGCGGTTCGGCCCCATCACCCCATGCCCGCGCGCGATCGCCGCCGCCGCCGCATCCGGCGGCAGGGCCCCGCAATAGGCATCCGCCCGCCGGTCGGCCACGAAGGTCACGGCCCGCCGCACCCCGCTCCCATCCAGCAGCCGCACCGGAAGAACCCGCCGGTGATACACGCCGCCCGACATCTCCCGCTCGTCCAGATAGGCCAGCACCCCCGCAGCCTCCCGCGCCGGCACCCGGAACGCCACGCCCCGGCAGGCCCCGCCCCGGTCCAGTCCCAGCACCAGCCCGGGCGCCTCCGGGGTGCCCCTGTACCGCTCGGAGCGGATGCAGAACCGCCGATGAAAGCCGCGCAGCAAGGCCGGATGCGCGGATTCGAAGCCAAAGCCCGGCTTCCAGATCAGCGACCCATAGCCGAACACATACAGCCACCCGTCCTCATCCAGCAGCGGCGCGGGGTCCAGCGCGGCGGCGTCCAGCACGGGCGGGTGGGAAGGGGCGGTGCTCATGGCTCTGGCGTCGCAACATAGGGCAGGCGCGGCCGTTCCGCAGCCCGGCCCGCCATGCATCGCACTCCACCCTGGGCAACCCGCCCCGCCCGGCCCCATATGACGGAGCCGTGAGCGACACCCCGCCCCCTCCCTCCCGCCCCCGCCGCGCCCGGCTCCGCCCCGGCCGGCTCCTGCTCCTCGCCGGGCTGGCCGTCATGCTGCTGGCCTTCGCCCACAGCCTCGTCTGGCACTGGATGGGCACCCGCCTCCAGGCCGGCTACGACGCCTGGGCCCATGCCCGCCGCGCCCAGGGCTGGCGCATTGAGCACGGCACCCCCACGCGCAGCGGCTGGCCCTTCTCCGCCACGCTCCGCCTGCCGGAATTCCGCCTCTCCGGCGGCCAGGCCACCATCCCCGGCGGGCTGGACTGGTCCGCCCGCGCCGTCATCCTCCGCGTCGCCCTGCACAGCCCGGGCGAACTCCGCATCGCCGCCGCCGGCCCCCAGCGCCTCCGCCTCGACAGCACCGAAATCCCCTTCGCCGCCGACCGGCTGACCGCCAAGCTCCCCCTCCAGGCGAATGTCATCCCCCGCGGCGGCGAGTTCGAGGCCCAGCGCCTGCGCATCGGCACCGCCGCCGGCGGCATCGAGATCGGCGCCGCCCGCCTCGTCCTGGACAGCCGGATGACCGCCATCGAGGGCGAGCCCGCCATCAGCCTGGAAGGCGAGGCCGAGAACGTCACCCTCCCCGCCACCACCCCGCTCGGCCGCGTGCTCCGCAACCTGCGGATCGACGCCGCCCTCACCGGCCCCCTCCCCGGCGGCCGCAACCCTACCGCCCGCGCCGCCACCTGGCGCGACGCCGGCGGCACCCTCGAACTCCGCCGCCTGGAACTCGCCTACGGCCCGGCCACCGCCCAGGCCTCCGCCACCCTCGCCCTCGACGACCAGCTCCAACCCATGGGCGCCGGCACGCTGAAGCTGACCGGCGCCGAAGCGGTGCTGGACGCCCTCGCCCAGGCCGGCCTCGTCACCCCGCGCAACGCCAACCTCGCCCGCCGCGTCGTCACCCTCCTCGCCCGCCCGCCGGCGGAAGGCGAACCACCCCAACTCGAAGTGCCCCTCACCCTGGAAGGCCGGGGCCTCGCGGTGGCGCGCATCCCCGTCGCCCGCATGCCGCCCCTCCTCTGGCCCGGACCGGCGGAACGGGGCGGGCCAGGGCCCTGAGAGGGGAGGGCTCCGCCCTCCACCCGCCAAGGGCCTGAGGCCCTTGGAACCCCGTCTGACTGCCGTGGATACGATGATCGAAGGGGACTCTGCCCCTGATCCGGCCTTTGCCGTCGCCTGAGGTCCTAGACCTCAGGCGCACCGTCAGCCCCGTCATTCCAAACTTGAAGAAAAAGAAGAAGGTGAGGGGTCCGGGGAGAGGAAAAATTCCTTCTTCCTCTCCCCGGGACGGACCGACGCCTCAGAACAACCGCAGCAACCGGTCGATATAATCCAACTCCTGCGTCGGCCGCTCCCGCTCCGCATGCCGCCGCCGCAGTTCCTCCTGTAGCCGCCGCGTCCGCAGGATCTCCGCCTCGTCCGGCACCCGCGTATCGCCGCCTTCCTCCGAGGTTCCGGTGCCCTCCCGCAGGCGGCGGCCCAGCGGGTCGCGTCCCTCGCCGTTCTGGGCCAGCTGGTCCTGGCCTTCGCCGCCCTGCTCGCCGCCCTCGGCCATGGCGTCGCCCTGGCCTTCCCCTTCCTGGCCCTCCCCTTCCTGCGGCTGGTCCGGGCGGCCGAACTGGCGCTGCATCCGCTGTGCCATCTGCCGCCCGCCCTCGGAAAGCTCGCGGATCGCGCGCTCCTGGTGCGGGCGCGGGTCCGCCCCGCGCCCCAGCGCCTCCGCGCTCTCCCGCATCGCCTGGTCGGCCCGGCCGAGCGGGGCCGGAACCTCCCCGGTCAGGTCGCCATGCTGCTGCATCAGCTCGCCCAGGGCCCGGCGCAGGGCCCGCTGGGTGCGCGCATCGGCCGGCGCCTCCGGTGCCGCCTCGGCCGGCAGCTCGGGCGGGCGGGTCCGGTTCCAGGGATAGTTCATCCGCCGCTCCCGCTCCTGGCGGGCCGCATCGGTCTCGGCCCGGCGGTGCGCGCCGTCCAGCAGGCGGGATTCCCGGCGCACCATGTCCTGGATCACGCCCATCTGCTGCTGCCCGCGCTGCCGCTGCTGCCGGCGCTCCTCGCGCTGGTTCTGGGCCATCTGCCCGTTCTCCAGCTCCTCCAGCATCCGCTCCAGTTCGGCCAGCTCGCGCTCGGCCTCCTCGGGCCGGTCCTGGCGGTTCTGCTCGCGCATCCGCTCGGTGCGGCGCTGCGCCTCGCGCTGGTCCTGCGGGCGGGCGGCATTCTCCTGTGGCGTCTCGCCATTCTCGCGCTGCAGCCGCTCGGCCAGCGCGTCCAGATGCCGCCGCACCGCCTCCCGCAGCTCCTGGATCCGGCGATCCGTCTCCGTCCGTGCCGCGTCCCGCTCCGCCTCGCGCCGTTCGGCCTCCGCCTGGCGCTGCGCCTGCTCCTGGCGCTCCCGCTCCGCCTGCTCCTGCCGGGCTTGGTCGTTCTCGTTGCTGCCAGGCGGCTGGTTCGGGTCCCGCTGCGCCTGCTGCCGCTCCTGCTCCGCTTGGCGCCGCGCCTCCTCCTCCCGCCGCTGCGCCTCCCGCGTCTCGTCACGCCCGGCCTCCGCCCGCTGGCGTTCCTGCTCCTGGCGCTCGCGCAGCGCCTCCCGCAGCCGCTCGCGCACCTCGGCCAGCGCCCGCGACGTGCGGTCGGCCCGGCCCTCCTCCAGCGCCAGCGCGGTGTCCCACATGATCTGTTGGGCCTCGCCCACCGCCTCGGGCCGCCCATCCGCCTCCAGCCGCGCCCGGGCGGATCGCATCGCCAGCGCCGTCGCCGTGTCGTTCTCGAAGGCCTCGGGCCGCTCCGCCAGCCGGTCCAGCCCCTCCATCGCCGGCCGCCGCGCCTCCGGGTCCAGCGAAAGCCCCTTCCGCAGCAGGATCAGCCCGCGCGCCACCGGGTGGTTGAACCCCCGCTCCGGCAGGGTCATCGCCGCCTCGTCCGAGCGCCCCTCCTGCCCCGCCCCATCGCGCGCCACCAGCCGGATCCGCACCGGCAACCCCGCCCAGGGGTGGGAGGAGAGGTCGGGCTGCGCCACGCCGCGCGGCGCCCGCGCCTGCCCGGCCGGTACCGGAAGGTCCACCGCCACCGGCGCCGCCCCCGGCCGCGCGGCCAGCCGGATCTCGGCCCCCGCCGCCGCCACGCCCCAGTCATCCTCGGCCCGCCAGGGCAGCCGCGTGGCCAGCCCGCGCGCCGATTGCGTCGGCGGTTCGGCGAAGGCGATCCGCGGCGGCGCATCCGCCTGCACGGCGATCGACCAGGCCGCGATCTCCCGCCCGCCCTGCCGGATGGCCAGCCGCCCGCCGGCCTCCAGCCCCGCCTCCACATTGTGGCTGCCGGGGCCGAGCGGCAGGAACACCGCCGCCGGCTGCCCGTCCCGCAGCAGCTCGGGCACGCCGCTGCCGCCCGAAAGCGCCGCGCGCAGCCGGCTCCCCGCCGGCACCGTCACGCCGCCCCCGGCGGGGTCGAGGAACACCGGCGGCGCCCCGGTATAGGACGGCGGCGTCACCCAGGCCTCCAGCCGGGTGGCAAGCCCCGGCGGCGCCCCATGCGTCTCGGGCCACAGCGCCCGGCGCAGCCGCTCCGGCGCCTCCGCCCCCGCCATGGTGAGGGAGGCGACCAGCGCCACGGCCAGCCCCGCCCGCAGCGCCCGCGGGTCCCGCGCGGCCAGCCCAGGCCGGGGAAGCCCCGCCCGCAGCCGGCGGATCCGCGCCGCCTGCCGCGCCTGATGCGCCCGCCACAGCGCCAGCGCCGTCGGGTCATCCCCCGCCGGCCGGTCCTGCAAGGTCTCCAGCGGCCGGTGCGGCAGGCCGGAGGCCCGCTCCAGCCGCCGGTCCGCCGCGTCCACCCCCGGCAGGGCGAAGCCGCGCACCGCCCGCGCCAGCGCCACCACCAGCGCCGCGATCAGCAGGGAAAGCAGGACCAGATGCGCCAGCGGCGGCAGCAGCAGGAAGGCGCCGGAGAGCGCGAGGACGAGGAAAACCCCCAGCACGGCCAGCACGGGCCACAGCCGGGGCCAGAGGCTTTCCCAGAAGAGGGCCAGCCGCGCCCGCGCCCTCAGGCGGCCGAGCCGGCGGAGCACCGGGCCGGCCGAGGAGCCGTCCCGATGAGGGGAGGAGCTGCGGGGGTCCGGCCCCGTCAAGCCGTCGCCCCCAACCAATCCGGCACCAGCTGGTTCGCCAGCAGCGCCTCATGCGTCTGCCGCGGCCGCGTCACCGCCCAGCGGTGCCCATCCACCAGCACCTCCGCCGCCAGCGGCCGGGCGTTGTAGGTGGAGGACATGGTGGCCCCATAGGCCCCCGCATCCAGGAAGGCGACCAGCGCCCCCGGCGGCAGGTCGGGCAGCGCCCGCCCGCGGGTGAAGGTGTCCCCGCTCTCGCAGACCGGCCCCACCACATCGGCGGGCGAAAGCGGCGCGTGCAGCAGGTCCGGCGCCAGGGGTAGGATGCCGTGCCAGGCGTCGTACATCGCCGGCCGCACCAGGTCGTTCATCGCCGCGTCCAGCACCACGAAGCGCCGGTTCTGCCCCCGCTTCTGCAGCACCACGGAGGAGAGCAGCACCCCCGCCGGCCCGGCGATCCAGCGCCCCGGCTCCAGCATCACCGGCAGCCCGAGCGGCCCGAGCGTCGCCTTGATGGCGCCCGCCAGCGCGGCCGGGGAGGGCGGCAGCTCGTCCCGATAGGGAATGCCGAGCCCGCCGCCGCAATCCAGCCGCTCCACCGGCAGCCCGCGCCCCATCAGCGCCTGGGCCAGCTCCGCCACCCGCGCATAGGCGGCCCGATACCCCGCCATCCCCTCGGTGATCTGGCTGCCGATATGCACTGCCAGCCCGATCGGCCGGATCCCGGGCAGGGAGGCCATGCGGGCATAGAGCGCCGCCGCATCCGTATAGGCGATGCCGAACTTGTTCTCCGCCAGCCCGGTCGAGATCTTGGCGTGGGTCCGCGCATCCACATCCGGGTTGATGCGCAGCGAAACCGGCGCCACCCGCCCCATGGCGGAGGCCACGGCGGAGATGCGCTCCACCTCCTCCGCGCTCTCGGCGTTGATCTGAAGGATGCCCTCCTCCAGCGCCAGCGCGATCTCCCGCTCCGTCTTGCCCACGCCGGAGAAGACGATCCGCCCCGCCGGAATCCCGGCCGCGCGGGCGGCGCGCAGCTCGCCCTCGCTCACCACATCCGCCCCGGCACCCTCGGCCGCGATCACGCGCAGCACCGCCAGGCTGTCATTCGCCTTGGCCGCGAAATGGATCGAGGCCCGCAGCCCCGCCTCCGCCAGCGCGTCCCGCAACGCGCCATACCGGCGGCGCAGCGTGGCGGCGGAATAGACCCAGGTCGGCGTGCCAACCCGCTGGGCGATCTGCACCAGCGGCACGTCATCCATCACCAGCCCATCCAGCACATGGGCTTTCAGATGCGGCCGGCGGGCCAGAAGCTCCGCGAAGTCAGGGTCGGGCGTGTCGTGGACAGCAGGAAGCGGAGAAGCCATCCCCCTATTTTGGGGGCGCGGGGGCGCTGCGTGAAGCGTTACATGCCGGGTTAGGCGGAATCGTCGATGGCGGTCTGTCCCGGGGAGAGGAAGAAGGAATTCTTCCTCTCCCCGGACCCCTCACCATCATCTTTTTCTTCGAGTTTGGAATCATTGGGCTGACGG
>NZ_FQZF01000041.1 GCF_900141905.1 Muricoccus roseus
CGCCCGCGCCACCCCATCCTGCGCCGTGCCCGCCATCTCGCCCGCCGTCGCGTTCAGCTCCACCGCCGCAGACGCCACGCCACGCAGAACCTCCGCCGCCTCCGCCTCGAAGCCACGCAGCAGCCCGTCCACACGCTCCCCGCGCGCCACCTTCGACGCGGCTTCCGCCGCCTGCGCGGCCGCCAGCGCATCCGCCTCCCGCAGCCCGTCCCGGCAGGTCGCCACCGCCCGCGCCATCTCCCCGATCTCGTCCCCGCGCGACGCCTCCGGCAACTCGAACCCGTAGTCCCGCCGTGACAGGCGCAGGAGGGAGTTGGAAAGGCTGCTCGCGCCGCCGGCGACGTTGCGGGTCAGCCAGGTTACGCAGATCACGCTCAGCAGCACGGCCAGGGCCAGCCCGCCCGCCGTCGCCCAGATCGCCCGCTTATAGGACCGCTCCGCCTCCGCTGCGGCCAGTGCCGCGCCTTCGGCGTTCATCTTTCCGGCCGCGTCCAGCGCTTCCAGGGCCTTGCGCCAGAGCCGCACGGATTCGCCGTTAAAGGCCGCCATGGCCCTGGCGTCACCGGGCGGCTGGGCGAGCAGGTCATCCACGAAGTTCGAGTAGGTCCTGTAATCCGCCTTGAAGCGGTCGAGCAGGGCCTGCTCTTCGCGCGAGGAGACGAGTGGCTCGTAAGTCCGGAGCGCACGCTCGAGCTCGGAGCGTGCGGCCTGGTAATCCGTCACCGCGTTGCGACGCTCCGCCGCGTCCGGCGTGCCCATCGCCCGGGCCGCACGGGTGCGTTCACGCGAATAGGTGAGCTTGACCTCACCGATGGCCTGGATGGACGGAACCCAGTTGTCGCGCAGGTCCCGCGCGCTGCCGTTCACGAGGCGAATCTGAAGCGCGGACATGGCCCCGAGGCCGATGACGAGCGCGAGCATCAGCCCGAAGGCGGCGAGCAGCTTGCCGCGAATGGACAAGGATTTCAGTGACATCGGATTGGCCCCGCCAAGGATGGTTTCAACCATCCTCGGCACGACCGCTGAACATTCCCTTGCCGGGACGAGAAAAGCCCTAACGCGGCGTCTCGACGAGGATGCCCTGTGTCTTCAGCGCCTCGATCTCCTCCGCCGAATAGCCGGCCGCCGACAGCACCGCCTCCCCATGCTCGTTGAAGCGCGGGGGCACGCTGCGCGCCCCGCCCGGCGTGCGGGAGAGCTTGATGGGCGTGTTCAGCGCGCGGAACTCGCCGATCTCGGCCACCATGTTGCGCGCCGCCGTATGCGGCGCCGCCACGGCCTCGTCCACGTACAGCACCGGCCCCGCGGGCAGGCCGGCCTTCAGCATCCGGTCGCAGAGCGCGTGCCCGTCCTCGGTCAGCAGCCGCGCCTCGAGGATGGTGTTCAGCTCGCCCCGGTTCACCACGCGGTCGCCGTTCGTCGCGAAGCGCGGGTCCGTCGCGATCTCGTCCAGGCCGAGGAAGGCGCAGAACTTGCGCCAGGCCGGCTCGTTCCCGCAGGCGACGAAGATCTCGCAGGTGGCGGTCCGGAACTTGGAATAGGGGCTGATATTCGGATGCGGGTTGCCCGTGGCCGCCGGGCGCTTGCCGTTGAGGAAGTGGTTCGCGGCCTGCGGGTGCAGCAGCGCCATGCCGCAGTCATGCAGCGTCATGTCCACATACTGGCCATGGCCGGAACGCTCGCGCTCCTGCAGCGCCATCAGGATGCCGATGGTGGAATAGAGGCCGGTCGCGAGGTCCACCACCGGCGTGCCCATCCGCAGCGGCCCGCTGCCCGGCTCGCCATTGATGGACATGAGCCCGACCATCGCCTGCACGATGGCGTCATAGCCCGGCAGCCCGCCCAGCGGGCCGGTGGCGCCGAAGCCGGAGACCCGGCAATGCACGAGGCGCGGGAACTTCTGGGAGAGGGTGTCGTAGCCGATCCCCCACTTCTCCATGCTGCCGGGCTTGTAGTTCTCGATCAGCACATCCGCGCCATCCAGCAGGCGCAGCAGCACCTCGCGCCCCTCCGGCCTGGAGAGGTCCAGGGCGATGCTCCGCTTGTTGCGGTTCACGCCGAGGAAGTAGCTCGCGGTGCCATCCAGGAAGGGCGGGCCCCAGGCGCGCACCTCGTCGCCCTGCGGCGGCTCGATCTTGATCACCTCCGCCCCGTGGTCGGAGAGGATCATGGTGCAATAGGGGCCGCCCAGGACGCGGGTGAGGTCGATCACCCGGATACCGGCCAGGGCGCCGGGGCTGGCGGCCTCCGGGGCAGGGCGGTTCTCGGCCTGGGGCAGCGCGTCGGTCATGGGTTCTTCCTCCGTGCCCCCGTTCTGCCTCCATGGGCCGCCGGGCTCAAGCCGGTGCTGGGCAGCCGGGGAGGGGAGGGGCAAGCTGGGGGCCATGACGCCCCTGGAATTCATCCGCCCGGACGAGCCGCAATACGCGGCCCTCCCGCCGCTCTCCCCCGCCGTGCGGGTGGGCAACCTCGTCTTCGTCTCGGGCCTGCCGGGCTTCGACCGCAAGGGAGGGCTGTCGGTGGGCGACTTCCCCGCCCAGATGCGCCAGGCCATGGCGAATGTCGGCACCGTGCTGCGGGAGGCGGGGGCGGGCTGGGGCCGGGTGGCGAAGGTGAACGTCCTGCTCACCCGTGCGGGCGACTACGAGGCGATGAACCGGATCTATGCCGAGCATTTCCCGGATGGCCGCTACCCCGCCCGCACCACCGCCATCGTCGCCGCCCTGCCACGCCCCGATTTCCTGCTGGAGATCGAGTGCGTGGCGGTGATCGGCTGAGCTCAGGCCGCGGCCGCGCGGCCCCAGACCCGGGCGCAGAACTCCGGATAGGTCTCCACCATCTCGTCGCAGACCGCGCCGCGCAGCAGGGCCAGCTCCTCCGGCGACGGGTCCGGCGTCACCGGCACCTCGGCGGGCGCGTCGAAGTCGAAGCCGGTTTCGGCGCGGATCGTCGCCAGGTTCTCGCCGGGATGGGTGCTCTCCAGCGTGAAGCGGGCGCGCGCGGGGTCGAAGCGGAACACGCAGCGCCCCGTCACCAGCGCCTGCGCCGTGCCGCGCCGGAAGACCTCGGGCGGGGAGACGCCGGGGGCCGAGACATGATCCACGCGCGGCACCAGCACGCGGGGCGAATGCTCCTCGCGGAACAGGATGGTCCGAGGGGTCATGAAATACATGAAGGCCGAGCCGAAGCTCCCGGGGAACCGCACGCCCTGGCCGGGCCATTCGCCCGTGCCGATGAGGTTGATGTTGGCCTGCCCGTCGATCTGCCCACCACCCAGGAAGAACAGGTCGATCCGCCCCTGGCCGGTCAGGTCGAACAGCTCGCGCGTCCCCTCGGTGAAGGGATTGCCGCTCCGCTTGTGCAGCAGGGAGAGGCGCACGGGACGGTCCAGCTTGGAGACCAGCCAGCAGGCGGCGGCCGGAATGGGGGAGGCGGCGCCGACCGCGATGTGCCGCGCCGGCGGGGCGGCGGGGTCGAGGATGAGCCGCGCCAAGGCGGCCGCCAGCCGCTCCTCGGGCTGGACATCGGCGAGGGGGGCGCTCATTCGGCGGCCACCTGGGCGGCGCGCCCGAAGACATGCTCCTCCACCCAGGCCCGGAAGCCCTCCTCAGTGCGTGCGGCACGGGCATAGGCTGCGACATAGGCGGCATCGAAGCCGTACTCGTCCAGCAGCGCCACGGGATGCGCACCGCGCTCGGCCACGGCATAGGCCTCCACATAGGTGGCCGAGATCGTGCCGGGGGCCAGGCGCTCATCCTCCAGGAAGTTGCCGCGCACCACCCGCTCCACCGTCACCAGCAGCTTGCGGGAGGCATGGGCGAGGGTGGCGCATTCCCGGCGGCGGCCGACCCAGACATTGCCCTGGGCATCCGCCATCACCGCATGGATCGCCGCAACGTCCGGATGCAGCGCGGGCAGGATCAGGATGGGGTCCGGCCGTTCGGAGAGCGGGTTCTGCACCACGCGCCAGTCGGGCCGGTGCGCCAGGATGTCGCTGCCGATGACGCCGCGCAGCGGCATGAAGGGCACGCCCTTCTCGGCCGCCTGCAGCATCGTGTGGATGGCGGGGCAGGTGGCATCACGCAGGGTGATGGCCCCGGCCTTCACGGCCGCGGAGAAGCGGGGCGCGAAGCCGGCCTCTCCGAGGGAAACGGCGCTGGTCTGCACCTCCTCCACACAGCCCGACCCGATCAGCAGGTCGGTCGCGAATCCCGAGACAGGCACGCCCAGCAGCCGCAGCCCCTTCGCGCCCCGCCGCACCAGCGCCTTGGCCAGCGCCACCGAGGGCAGGGAATTATCCGGCGGCAGGGCCAGCAGCGCGCCATCCGGCACGGCGGCGGCCAGGGCCTCCAGGCTCATTTGCGTCATGGCGGTTCCTCCGGGCAGGAGGCTAGGACGGGTCGGAGCCCAGGGGGAGGGGGGAATGCGCCTCCCGCCCCTAGCGCACCAGCACCTGTGCCGCCTCCTTCGTCTTCACCACCGTGCCCGCCGCCTGGTCCACCGCCGCGGCAATCTGCCCGACACTGGCCGAGACGGTCTGCACGGCCACGGAGGCGCTGCCCATGCTGGCCGACATGCTCTGCGTGACCGCGGTCTGCTCCTCCACCGCGCTGGCGGTGACGGCGACGTGCTCCCGCACCGATTCCACCGCTTCCCGGATGGCGGAGAGGGAGCCTGCCACCGCGCCCGAGGTGGCCTGGATCCCCTCGATCTCGCGCGCGATCTGCTCGGTGGCGGCGGCGGTCTGGCTCGCCAGGTTCTTCACCTCGGCGGCCACCACGGCGAAGCCCTTGCCGGCCTCGCCGGCCCGCGCGGCCTCGATGGTCGCGTTCAGCGCCAGCAGGTTCACCTGGCCCGCGATGCTCTGGATGAGGTTGACCACGCCGGTCATGGCCTGGGCGGCGGCCATGAGCTTCGCCGTGTTCTCCTCGCCCGCATTCGCCTGGCCCGAAGCATTCTCCGTTGCGACGCGGGATTGCGCCATGTTCCGCGCGATCTCGCCGATCGAGCCGGCCAGCTCCTCCGCGCTCGCCGCGACGGTCTGCACGCTGCGCGCCGTTTCGTCGGCTGCGCGGGCGGCCGCGCCGGCCTCGGCAGTGGAAAGGCCCATGGCGCCCTCGATCTCGGCGAAGTTGACGTCGATCAGCGCCTTCAGGTCGCCCAGCAGCCGCACCTCCGCCGTCACGTCGGTCGCGAACTTCACCACCTTCGCGACGCGGCCACGCTCGTCCATGATGGGGTTGTAGGAACCCTCGATCCAGACGGCGCTGCCATCCTTGGCCAGGCGCTTGAACTGCGCCGCCTGGTACTGGCCGGCGCGAAGCCGCTCCCAGAACCGCGTGTAGTCCGGGCTGTTGCGCAGCGCGCCTTCGACGAAGATGCTGTGGTGCCGGCCGCGCACCTCCTCCAGCGTGTAGCCCATGGTGCGCAGGAAGTTCTCGTTGGCATCCAGGATGATGCCGTCGGTGGCGAACTGGATGATGCTCTGCGAACGCCCGATCGCTGCCATCTGGGCGGCGTAGTCGAGATTCAGCAGCCGCTCCCGCGCATCGGCCCATTCGACGACGAAGCCGAGCCGCGTCTGGCCGCGCAGGAGGGGGCAGACCCGCAGGTCGAACTGGCGGGATCCCACCTGGATGGTGGCGGAATGCGGCCGGTCGAGCTTGGCCAGCATCGTTCGCTGATGAACCGGGTTCTTGTGGAAGATGTCGATGTTGCTGCCGATCAGGCGGTCCACGCTGAAGCGCGGCAGCTCCCTTTTCAGGTCTGCTTCCGCCTCCCGCATCAGCGCCATCACTGCCGGGTTCATGTAGATGATCGTCAGATCATTATCGGCGATCATCACATTGGTTCGCAGCGCATCCAGCGCGGTCATGCGGATGGCGGCGGAATTTTCGTTCCTGAAGCGGCCGAACATTTTCTGGGTCCCGTCCTGGCTGATCCCACCTCACGATTTCACGACATCAATGAAGGAATCGTGAGGACGGCTCAGCCGAAGGGACTGGCATCCCGGGCCGCCAGCACGGCCCAGGCATTGGCCGCCAGATGGCCGCGTGCCGGATAGAGGAAATCCGCCGCGCCCGGCTGCAATCCCGTGCCAAGGCCCGTGGTCAGCCAGGGGACGCTCGCCGCCGCGATCCAGCCATCGGGCCGACGATGCCGTGCGATCGTCGCCGCGAAGCGCAGGGCCTGCGCCTCTCGCCCCAGCCGTCGAAGCAGCAATGCCGCCTGGGCCGTGCCCTCCAGCCAGACGCCGTCTCGGTCATCGTCGAAATCCAACCCTTCGATCTCCTCCGGCGGCGCGCCGGAGGGCAGGCCGTGGCGGGCGAGCACCCAGTCCAGCGCGCGCTCCAGCCCCCGGTCCGGCCAGGCCAGGGCAGGCCAGAGATTCGCATCCAGCGCGCTGCCGCGGTTCACCGCCCCCTCCGGCGTCAGCCCCATGGCGAAGCGGCCCTCGGCCGGCTGCCACATGGCGCGCACGAAGGCCGCGGCATGGGCCGCCGCCTCCGCCCGCCCCAGCCGGGCGAAGGCGATCGAAAGGTCCAGGTTCTGCTCCGTGCTGACCCAGGGGAGGGGATCGGGGGAGGGCTCATGCCCGATCATGCCGCCGCGATACCCGGCCGGCGCACTCAGCCCCTCCAGCCAGTCCGCCGCGCGTTCGGCGGCGCGGCGAAACGGCGGGTCGCCCAGGGCGGTCCAGAGCAGGATCACGAAGGCCATCGGCCCGGCCGCGCTGCCGGCCTGATAGCCGTCCTCCAGCCATTGCCCCCGCGCGGCATCCCACCAGCCCGGCGGCCGGGCGCTGCGCGGCGCCTCTGGGAAGACCCGGCCGGCGGGATAGGCGTTGCGCAGCCGCCCGTCCCGCCAGTGGCGGTCCTGTTCCTGCACCAGCCGCAGCGCCTCGGCGATGCGGCTGGCCAGCGCCCTCTCCCCCCCGGCCAGGAGGGCCAGGGCCGCCAGCGCGTTGTCATAGGTGAAGGCGACCTCGGCATGGACCCGGTCGAAATCCTCTCGCCGCTCGGTGGTGAAGGATTTCAGCAGCACCGGTCCCTCGGCCGCCGCCATGGCCGCCTGGATCGGCGCGAGCGCATCCCGCGCCAGGGCCGGCCATCCGCCCGCCGGCCCCGGCGCCGCGCCGGCCGGGCGCGCGAGCAGCAGCGGGGCGACGAGGGCGGCGCGACGGGGCAGGGCTGGGAGACGGCTCATGCCCCCCAATCTGGTGCGGCACGGTGCGTCCGGCATCCCGGCCCTATGAAAGCGGCCCGATCGGCGCGATACCGGCTGGCACCGCAATGCAGCAGGGGAAGCGCTTGATGGAGCCGAGCCGCCAGGAGTTCCGTGACGCCATGGCCCGGCTGGGCGCCGCCGTGACCATCGTGACGACGGATGGGCCCGGCGGCCGCGTGGGAATCACGGCCAGCGCGGTCTGCAGCGTCACGGATACGCCGCCCACCCTTCTCGTCTGCATGAACCGCAACAGCAGCCTCAACCCTGCGGTGCAGGCGAATGGCGTGCTCTGCATCAACGTCCTGCCTGGCGATGCGAAGGATCTGTCCAACGTCTTCGCCGGCTTCACCGGGGCGGACCAGATCGGGCGCTTTGCCGAGGGAAGCTGGACACAGCTCGTCACCGGCGCCCCGGTGCTGGAGGAAGCCGTCGCCGCGCTCGATTGCGAGGTGGAGGAAATGGTGGAGAAGGGAACCCATAGCGTGGTCTTCGCCCGCGTGCAGGCCATTCGCCTGGGGCCGCAGCGCCCGGCCCTGATTTGGTTCTCCCGCAACTACCACCCGGTCGGGCTGCCCGAATAAGCGGCTCCGTCCGCGTTCCCTGTGCGGGTTCTGACCTGGCCAGGGATCTTTGGAGGAGGGCTCTGCCCTCCACCCGCCAAGGGCCTGAGGCCCTTGGAACCCCGTCTGGCTGCCGTGGATACCGTTGACCGGCGGGGTCTCGGGTTGCTGGGCGCTTTTCCTGGCCTTGCAGTCGCCTCGGGTCCATGACCCGAGGCGCACCGCCAGCCCCGTGATTCCAAACTTCTAAAAGAAGATGATGGTGAGGGGGCCGGGGAGAGGAAGAATTCCTTCTTCCTCTCCCCGGGACAGACCGTCAGACCAGAAGACGCGGTAGGACGCGCCCTCAGCTGAGTGTGCGCCGCCCGCTTAGCGTCACCAGGTCCCGCCGGCCGGTGCGGGCGCCGAGGATGGCTGCGCCCGCCCCGAGCACGAGGGCGGCGAAGACCCAGAAGGCAGCCATAGAGGCGGCCCGGGCTGCCTCGTCCGCGGCCTCGCGGGCCTTCTGCTCCGCTTCCTCGGCCGTGCGCCGGGCCTCGGCCTCGAAGCCCTGCACCCGGGTCGCGGCCTCTTCCTCCGTGATGCCGGCCTCGGCCGCGACCAGGCGGTTCAGCCGGGTGCGGTCGTCACCCGAGAAATTGCCGTTGGTGACCCGCTTGCCGATGAGGCTGGCGATCTCCGCCCCACGCTGCTCCGGCGTCATCCGCGCCGGGTCGGCCGGGCCGGAAAGGGCGACGCGGGCCCGGTTCACCAGCTCTTCCGGATCCATCTGCGGGACGGCTCCCTGAGCGGCCTGCCCGGCACCGCGCGCGATGCCGCCCACGGCGCCGGAGAGGGCGTTCGTCGCCGTATGGGCAGCGCCCGAGACGACGCTGCCCAGCAGCACGGCGGAAACGAGATAGGCGGTTCCCCAAACCGCCGCGCCATGCAGCGTCGCGTCCGGCGAATCCGAGGTGCCGGAGAGCCGGGCCGCCGCATAGCCGCCGAGGGCCAGGCCGAGCAGGTTGGAGACGAGCATCCAGATGCTTCCCGCCAGGCCGAAGGTGCTGGCGGAGGGCGTGTCCCGCGCGGTGGGGTCCACCGCGGTCAGCCCGATGGCGAAGCCGAGAAGGTTCAGCGCCGCCCCGACGGCGATGGCGATCAGCGCCCCCGCGATGATCGCACCCCAGGAAATCCGATGGCTCAGCACCGGCGCTCCCTCGGGGCGGGCGGCGAGGCTCGGTTGGGATTGGGATTGGATAGAGCCGGACATGATCCTGCGTTCCTCTTGGGGCCAGAAAGGCCCTGCCCGGGGAACGGGGGCCGGTCATGCCGGTTGCCGCGCGGGGGGCGAGCGGGGCGGCCGCGTGACCTGGAAGGCACGCCGCAGGTTAAGTCCCCCGGAACGCAGAAGGCCCCGGCAGTTGCCCGCCGGGGCCTTCCCATCGCGTGGCCGGTTCGCGGCCCGCGTCAAACGGTGACCCGCCGGGGCTTAGGCGCCGACGGTGATCCGAGTGGCGGCCGCGAGGACCTGGTTGATGCGATGAGACACCGGATCACCTCCTTTCATGCTGTTGACCAGCCGGAGATGGTGAAGCTTCCCGGAGCCCTCAAGACATCTCCGCGTAGCTGCCGTTCTTCCAGATGTAGAAGACATAGTCCGGCACGGTCACGTCGCCCTTGCGGTCGAAGCTGATCGGGCCGAGCACGGTCTGCCAGGGGCCGCTGGACTTCATCGTCTCCGCCACCCGGCGCGGATCGACGGTGTTCGCCTTCTTCGCGGCCTCGGCCCAGATCTGGCCGGCGGCATAGGTGTAGAGAGCGAACCCTTCGGGATCGATGTTGCGGGCCCTGAAGCGGGCCACCACCTCGGCCGCCGTCGGGCGCTTGCGGGGGTCGGAGGAGAAGGTCATCAGCGTGCCCTCGCCGGCGGCGCCGCTGATCTGCCAGAACTCGTTCGTCATCAGCGCGTCGCCGCCGATGAGCGTGACGTTCATGCCCTGCTCCTTGGCCTGGCGGACGATCAGCCCGGCCTCGGTGTGGTAGCCGCCGACATAGATGACATCGACGTTCGCGGCCTTCAGGCGAGAGATCACGGCATTGTAGTCGCGCTCGCCCGGCGTGTAGGCGGCGTAGATCTGCTCGGTGAGGCCGGCGGCGTTCATCGCCTTCTTCGTCTCGTCCGCCAGGCCCTTGCCATAGGCGGAGTTGTCGTGAAGCACGGCGACGCGCCTCCCGCGGTAGGTCTCGGCGATGTACTTGCCGGCCACCGCGCCCTGCTGGTCGTCGCGCCCGCAGGTCCGGAAGGTGTTCCAGGCGCCGCTGTCGGTATAGGCGGGGTTGGTGGAGGCTGGGCTGATCTGCAGCACGCCCTCCTCGGTATAGACCTTGCTGGCGGGGATGGAGGAGCCGGAGCAGTAATGCCCGAGCACCACCCGCACCTGCCGCCCCGCGAGCTGGTTGGCGACCGACACGGCCTGGCGCGGGTCGCAGGCATCGTCGCCCGTCTCCAGCACGAGCTGCTGGCCGAGCACGCCGCCTGCGGCGTTCAGGTCGGTCACCAGCTGGGTCGCGCCCTCGCGCATCTGCGCGCCGAAGGTGGCGTTCGCGCCGGTCAGCGGCCCCGCCATGGCGATGCGGATGGTGCGCGCCTGCGCGAGGGCAGCACCTGCGGTGAGGATGGTGGGGGCCGCGACCGTGGCCCCCAGGAGAGTGCGGCGCTGGATCGTCATGTCTCTGAAGCCTCCGTTGGTACGGTTGGGTAAGAGCCTAGAACCGCGCTGCTCCAGGCTTCAATGGGTTCCGAGATAGGCGTCCCGGATCTCGGGCCGGGCGAGCAGCTCCGCCCCGGTGCCCTCCAGGGTGATGCGGCCGGTGACGAGGACATAGCCCCGATGGGCCAGGCGCAGCGCCTGGTTCGCATTCTGCTCGACCAGCAGCACGGTCAGCCCCGTTTCGGCATTCAACGTGCGGATCGCGGAGAAGATCTGCCGCACCACCAGCGGCGCGAGGCCGAGCGAGGGTTCGTCGAGCAGCAGCAGGCGGGGCCGGGACATCAGCGCGCGGGCGATGGCGAGCATCTGCTGCTCCCCGCCCGAGAGCGTGCCGCCGCGCTGCGCCTCGCGCTCCTTCAGCCGGGGAAAGAGGGTGAAGGCCTGCTCCAGCCCGGGGGCCGGATCCACCCCCATGGCCTGGGCACCCATCAGCAGGTTCTCGCGCACGGACATGCGCGGGAAGATCCGCCGGCCCTCCGGCGACTGGGCGATGCCCGCGCGCGCGATCTGGTGCATCGGCAGGCCCGTGATGTCGCGCCCCTCGAAGGTGATCCGGCCGGAGCGGGCCCGCGGGCTGCCGAAGATGGTCATCAGAAGGGTGGACTTCCCGGCGCCGTTGGCGCCGATCAGCGTCACGATCTCCCCTGGCTCCACATGGATGGACACGCCCTTCAGCGCCTCCACGGCGCCATAGGCGGCGGTCACGCCCTCCATGGCCAGCATCGCGGTCCTGGCGCCTGAGCTCGGCGTCACGCCTTCGGCGCGCGGGCTGAGAACCGCGCCGCCGGCGCTTCCCGGGGCGGCGCTCATGCCGCGCCCTCCATGGGGGCGGGGGTCTCGTCCTCGTCGCCCTCGCCGAGATAGGCGGCGATCACCTTCTCGTCGGCGCGGATCTGGGCGGGGGTCCCGTCCGCGATCTTCTTGCCATGGTCCAGCACCACGATGTGGTCGGAAATCCGCATCACCACGCCCATGTCGTGCTCGATCAGCAGGATGGAGCAGCCGCTGTCCCGGATCAGCCGGATCAGCTGCGCCAGCTCCTCGGCCTCGCGGGGGTTGAGGCCCGCGGCGGGTTCGTCGAGGCAGAGCAGCACGGGATCGGTGCACATAGCGCGCGCGATCTCGAGGCGGCGCTGCGCGCCATAGGGCAGGCTGCCGGCCGCATCATCCGCGCGGTCCATCAGCCGCGTCGCCTCCAGCCAGTGCTTCGCGCGCTCCACCGCCTCGCGCTCCGCGGCGCGGTAGCGGCCGAGGCCGAGCACGGCCGCGATGCCGAAGCCCGTGGCCGCCTGCAGCCGGTTGTGCTGCGCGACCAGCAGGTTCTCCAGCACCGTCATGCCGGGAAACAGGCGGATGTTCTGGAAGGTGCGGGCGACCCCGGCCTGGGCGATGCGGTGCCCGGGCGTCGTGTGTAGCGCCCGCCGGCCGTCCCGCCCGTGCAGCAGGATCTCGCCCGCGCTGGGCGTGTAGAAGCCGGTGATGAGGTTGAAGACGGTGGTCTTGCCCGCGCCGTTCGGGCCGATCACGGCCGTGATGTCGCCGGCGGCGGCCTCGAAGGAGACGTGATCCACGGCGGTCAGCCCGCCGAAGCGCATGACCAGCTCTTGGACCTGAAGGATGGGCGCGTTCCGCGCGGGGAGGATGGGCGTGCTCATCCGTGGCCCTCTCCCACCAGGTCGCCGGAGATGGCTTTTCGCTTCCCGAGCGAGATGGAGGGCGTGCGGGTTGAGACGAGGCCGCGCGGGCGCCAGACCATGATCACCACCATGGCGCCGCCGAAGACGAGCATCCGCCATTCCTCGAGGTCGCGGAACGCCTCGAAGCCGCCGATCATCACCAGGGCGGCGAGGGCCACGCCCAGCTGGCTCCCCAGCCCGCCGAGCACGACGATGGCGAGGATGATGGCGCTTTCGATGAAGGTGAAGCTTTCCGGGCTGATGAAGGCCTGGCGCGTGGCGAAGAAGGCGCCCGCGAAGCCGCCGAACATGGCGCCGATGGCGAAGGCGGTCAGCTTCGTGTTGGTGACGTTGATGCCCAGCGCCCGGCAGGCGATCTCGTCCTCGCGCAGCGCCTCCCAGGCACGGCCGAGCGGCTGCCGGCGCAGGCGGAGCGTTACCCAGTTCGTCAGCAGCGCGAGGGCGAGGATCAGGTAGTAGAGGAACACGACGCGATGCGTGGGCGAGGGCTCCAGCCCAAAGAAGTCGGAGAAGGAGCCGGGACCGCCGCCCGCGCTGAAGGACAGGCCGAAGAAGGAGGGCCGGGGAATGCCCGAGACGCCGTTCGGCCCTCCGGTCAGCGAGACCCAGTTGATCAGCACGATCCGGATGATCTCGCCGAAGGCAAGCGTGACGATCGCGAGGTAGTCGCCCCGCAGCCGCAGCACGGGAAAGCCAAGCAGCACGCCCCAGAAGGCGGCGAGGATTCCCGCCAGCGGCAGGCACACCCAGAAGGACCATCCGAAGCCGGTGGACAGCAGGGCGTAGGAATAGGCCCCGACCGCGTAGAAGGCGACGTAGCCGAGGTCCAGCAGCCCGGCGAGGCCGACCACGATGTTCAGCCCCCAGCCCAGCATGACATAGGTGAGCACGAGGATGCCGAGGTCGAGCCCGTAGCGTGTGGTGCCCGGCAGGGCCGGGAAGGTGAGGGCGAAGATCAGCAGCGCCGGGGCCACCCAGGTGCCCACGCGCAGCAGCAGCGCCGTGTTGCGCGCGCTGCGGGGCCGGCGCTCCGGCCGCAGGGTCTCCCAAAGGTTGAGCAGGAGCCGCCCGCCGAAGACGAGGGCGACGAGGATGGCCACGTCCGCCCAGCGCGTGCGGATGATGAGCCCGCCGCCGGAAGAGGCCACATCGGTGCGCAGCCCGACCAGCGGCACGAACAGCCCGGCGGCGACCAACGCGGCGATGCCGGCGTCGCGCAGCGCGTGGGAGAGGGGAGGGCGCGGCGCGGGCGGCGCCGCCTGCCGCGGGATGCCCCCCATCTCGCCCGGATCGGGCACGCCGTCGTCGTTATGCGGAACGCCGCCCTCATGCGGGATGGCGGCGCCGCTCATACCTTCTCCACCTCCGCGCGGCCGAGCAGGCCGGTCGGCATGAAGACAAGGGTGATGACGAGGATCACGAAGGTCGCCACGTCCTTGTACTGCACGGAGAAATAGGCGCTCCAGAAGGTCTCGATCAGCCCGATCAGCAATCCGCCCAGCACCGCCCCGGGCAGGGATCCGATGCCGCCGAAGACCGCGGCGGTGAAGGCCTTCACCCCCACGAGGAAGCCGTCGCTGAAATGCACCACGCCGTAGCGCAGCAGGTACATGGTCCCCGCCACCGCCGCCAGCGCCGCGCCGATGACGAAGGTGATGCTGATGGTGCGGTCGGTATCGATGCCCAGGAGCCCGGCCATCTTCCGGTCCTGCTCGCAGGCGCGCATGGCGCGCCCGAGCGATGTCTTCGTGACCAGCCAGGTGAAGATGGCCAGCACGGCAAGCGTCACCACCACGATCAGCGCCTGCATGGTGGAGATGGACACCGCGAAGCCGTTCCCGTGCCACAGCTCGACGCTGCCCGTGACCACGGATTCGATCGGCTTCGCCCGCGCGCCCTGGGCCACCTGCACGTAGTTCTGGAGCACGATCGACATGCCGATGGCGCTGATCAGCGGCGCCAGGCGGAACGAGCCGCGCAGCGGCCGGTAGGCCACCCGCTCCACCGACCAGCCGTAGAGGGCGGTGACGGCCATGGAGACCAGCAGCACGAGCAGGATCGCCCCCGGCCCGGCGCCCCATCCCCCCGTGGTGAGAAGGACGAAGGAGATGAGCGAGACGAAGGCGCCCACCATGAAGATGTCGCCATGGGCGAAATTGATCATGCCGATGATCCCGTAGACCATCGTGTAGCCCACCGCGATCAATCCATAGATCATGCCCAGCGCGACACCGTTGATCAGCTGCTGCAGGGCATAGGCCAAGCGCGGTCTCCGTCGTTCCGGGCCGGTTTTTTCCGGCGGTGAAGCATCCCGGAACGAGGCTACGCCGGGGGCGCGCGCCAAGTAAACGGGGCGCGCGCCGGCTCCTCAGCCCTTGATGCGCAGCGCCCAGTCCCGCAGCGCCACCACCAGCTGGGCGATGAAGCCCCGGGTCGCCTCGTCGGTCAGCCGGCCCGCCGCATCCACCTTGCCGCCGGACTGGGCGATGAAGACCTCCGGCTTGTTCAGCGGATAGGCGTTGAGGAAGACGCACATCTTCCGCAGGTCGTATTGCGCCCGCGCCGTGCCCAGCAGCCCCTGGCTGGCCCCCATGATGCCGATCGGCTTATTGTCGAAGGGCTGCTCCGGTGGGCGGGAGGCCCAGTCGATGGCGTTCTTGAGCACGCCGGGGATGGAGTAGTTGTATTCCGGCGTCGCGATCAGCACGGCATCCGCCTCGCGCACGGCCTGGCGGAAGGCCTCCACGGAGGAGGGGTAGCCCGAGCCGGTGCGGAGGTCGTCGTCATAGGGCGGGATGTCCCGCAGCCCCTCGAAGATCGTCACCCGCACCCCTTCGGGCGCCAGCTCCGCCGCGGCGCGCAGGGCGGCGCTGTTGTGAGACCCGCGCCGGAGGCTGCCGGAAAGGCCGAGGATCTTGAATTCGCTCATCGTCGATGATGTCTCCCGAAGGGTTCAGCCAGGCTCCGCCACCGGCGGCTCCCCGTGCAACGCGCGGGCGAGCAGGGCGGCGACGCCCGCCTCGGTCACGGGGCGTGGATTGGCATAGGGGCTGGCGGTCGCCAGAGCGACGGCGCGCGGCAGATCCGCCGCCCGCAGCCCCAGCGCCGCCAGGGAAGACGGCACGCCCAGCCGCCGGGCCAGGGTCCAGAGCCCTCCGGCGGCGTCCGGCGCACCCAGGGCGCGGGCGATGCGCGCCATGGCCTCGGGCGCGGCCGGGGCGTTGAACGCTGCCGCATGAGGCAGGATCACCGCATGCGTTTCGGCATGGGGCAGGTCGAAGCCGCCGCCCAGCGCGTGGCAGAGCTTGTGGTGCAGCCCCATCGTCGCCTGCCCCAGCACCGTGCCGCAGAGCCAGGCGCCCATGAGCGCCTCGGCCCGCGCCGCCGGGTCGCGCGGCGCGGCCAGGATACGGGGCAGCGCGGCCGCGAGCGCGCGGATGCCCTCCTCGGCCATCAGCGCCGTGACCGGCGTGCCGTCGGGCGCGTAGAGCACCTCCACCGCATGGGCGATGGCGTTCAGCCCGGAAACGGCGGAGACGCCGGGGGGCAGATCGAGGGTGAGGAGGGGATCATAGACGACCAGGCGCGGTAGCACGCGCGCGTCGCGCCCCGTGCTCTTCGCGCCGTCCCGCGTGAGCCCCCAGATCGTGGTGTTCTCGGAGCCCGAATAGGTGGTGGGGAGCGCGACGACGGGCAGCCCGGACGACAGCGCCACCGCCTTGCCCAGGCCGATGGCGCTGCCTCCGCCGACCGCCAGCACCGCATCCGCGCCCCGCTCGGCCGCCCGCGCCGTGGCGGCCTCGGCCAGGGCGACGGGAACATGCATCCGCGCCTCGGCATGCAGCCCGGCCCCCTGCGCGCCGATCTCCGCCAGCACCCGCTCGCCCAGCGCGCGCTGCCCCGGGGTGGAGAGGACCAGCACCCGGCGCAGGCCCATGCCCTCCAGCTCCGCCGGCAGGCGTTCCAGGCTGCCCGCGCCGAACACCACGCGCTGCACAGGCGGCGCATGCACGAAGGCCAGGGGCGTGGTCACGCCATGCGCCCCTTCGGCATGGGCGCCGGTTGCCCGCCCGCTTCCTCGCCCATCCGTTTCCTGTTCCGGTTCTTTTCCCCGCCAGGATAGGCCGCCCTCGTCACCCTGGCGATACGAAGCGCTTGACCGCCCCTGCGGCGACCCTCCCCAATCCGGAACGGCCGCCGGATGCGACACTTCCGCCAAGGAAGGGCAAGGGGCCGGGAGGAGAGTCCATGCCCCGTTCCAAGCCCGTGGCGCGCCGCGCCGCGCTCGGCCTGCTGGCCCTGCCGCTGATCCGGCCCTCCGGGGCCTCCGCCCAGCCACGCTGGCCGGACCGGCCGATCCGCTTCATCCAGGGCTTCGGGCCGGGTGGCACCACCGACATCGTCGCGCGCCTGATTGCCCCGTCGCTCGCCGCCCAGCTCGGCCAGCCCGTGGTGGTGGAGAACCGCCCCGGCGCCGGCGGCACCCTGGCCGCCGAGGGGCTGGCCCGCGCGCGGGATGGGCACACGCTCATGCTCATCAACAACGGCTATGCCGTCTCCGCCGCCCTCTACCGCCGCCTTCCCTACGACCCGCTGGCGGATGTGGAGCCGGTGGCGATGGTGGCCTCGGTCGGTCTGGTGCTGCTCGCGGGGACCGGCCCGGAGGCGCCGCGCGACATGGCGGAGCTGCTCCGCCGCGCGAAGCCCTCGCCCGATGTGCTGCATGTGGCGACCGTGGGCGTCGGCAGCACCCAGCACTTCGTCGCCGAGGCCATCCAGTCCGCGGCTGGGATGCGCTTCACTCATGTCCCCTATCGCGGCACGCCTGCCGCCCTCGTCGCCCTGCGCAACGGGGAGGTGGAGCTGGTGGTGGAGCCCGCCTCCTCCGTGCTCGGCCAGATCCGGGGCGGCGAGGCGCGGCCGCTGGCCATCACCTCGCGCGAGAGGTCCCCGCTGCTGCCGGATGTGCCGACGGTCGCGGAGCTGCTGGGGGCGCCGGACTTCGACATCCAGACCTGGTACGCCATCGCCGTTCCCGCCGGCACGCCGCCCGAGAGCATCGCCCGGATCACCGAGGCGACCGGGGCCGCGCTGGCCGACCCGGCGCTGCGCACCCGCCTCGGGGAGCTGGGCCTGGCGCCTCGCGCCGCCATCCCTCCGGCGGCGGTGAAGGCCGCGGTGCATGCCGAGATCACCCGCTGGGCCGGGGTGATCAAGCGGACCGGGATGGAGCGACCCTAGTCAGCCCGGCAGGATCGGCTCCAGCCCCGCCGCCTGGAGCGCCGGGGCGGCCTCCGGCGAGGCGAGGAAGCGGATGAGGCGCGCCGCGGCCTCCGGCTGCGCCGCGTCCCGGAAGGCCGCGGCGGAGAAGACCGCGACCACCTCCACCTCCGCCGGCAGGCGGCCGATCACCTCGATCCCCGGCACCGCCAGCAGCTCGCTCACCTGCTGCACGGCGAGCGCCGCCTCGCCCTTCGCCACCAGCTCGGCGGTGAAGCCGGCCTGGATGATGCGGGCCTTGGCGTTCACCGCCTCCGCGATGCCCAGCCGCTCGATCAGGGCCGCGAAGGCGATGCCGCTGGCCCCGGTGCGCGAATAGGCGATGCTGGGCGCGGCCAGCAGCGTCTCGCGCATCTCCTCCAGCGAACCGATCGCCGGATGCGGCGCCCCTGCCTTCACGGCGAAGCCGACATGGGAGCGGACGAGGTCCTTCCGGCTCGCGGCATCCAGCACGCCCTCTTCCGAGAGCGCCGCGATCCCCTCGGCCGTGAGGATGGCGACATCCGCCCGTTCCCCCGCCCGGATGCGGGCGAGAAGCCCGACGGTCGGGAGGAAATCCGCCTGAACGGGGGTGCCGGCCACGGCTTCCAGCCGCGCCGCCAGCCCGCCCATCGCGCCGGCGACGGCCAGGGTGGACAGGATCCGCAGGGTCACGCCTCCAGCCCCGACAGCTCCGCCACCAGCGCGCCGAGGGAGGAGGAATCCAGCCCGCCCCGCCCGCTGTTCACCAGCGCCTCCATCATCTGCGCCACCATGGCCGTGGCGGGGGCGAAGACGCCGTGGTCGCGCATCGCGGCCAGGGAAAGGCGCGTGTCCTTGCGCATCAGTTCCGCCCGGAAGCCCGGGGCGAAGGTCCTCTCGTTGATGCGCTTCGCATGGTTCTCCAGCACGAAGCTGCGGGCAGAGCCGCCGAGCAGCGCCTGGCGCATCGCCGCCGGGTCGAGCCCCGCCTTGCGGCCGAGCGCCAGCGCCTCGGACACCGCCTGCATCGTCGCGGCCACCAGGAGCTGGTTGGCGGATTTGCAGACCTGCCCGGCGCCGGGCGGGCCGAGATGGGTGAGCGTCTTGCCCACCGCCTCGAAGAAGGGCCGCGCCGCCTCGAAGGCCGCGGGATCGCCGCCGACCATGCAGGTCAGCGTGCCGTCCCGCGCGCCTGCCGGGCCGCCGCTCACCGGGCTGTCCAGCAGGTACGCGCCGCGCTCCTCCTGCAGGCGGCGCGCGAAGGCGGCGGCGGGCGCGGCGGCGATGGTGCTGAAGTCGATGACGACCGTCCCCGGCGCCACGCCGCCCGCCAGCCCGTCCGGCCCGAACAGCACCGCCTCCACATCCGGCGTGTCGGGCAGGCAGAGGCCGATGCAGGCCGCCCCGCGTGCGGCCTCGGCCGGTGTCGCGGCCCAGCGCGCGCCTCCCGCCTCCAGCGCCTCCGCCTTCCCCCGGCTGCGGTTATGGACCGTGAGCGGGAATCCGGCCTTGAGGATGTTGGCGGCCATGGAGGCCCCCATTACCCCAAGGCCCAGGAAGGCGACGGGCGCCGGTGGCGAAATGGTCTGCAAAGCGTTCAGCTCCTCTTCAGTGCGGCGCGGATCTGGTCGAGCAGCGTATCCATGGAACGCTGGAAGGTCGGGCCGTCCGCATAGCCGTCCGCCTCGCCGACGCGCTCCATGAAGCGGTTCCAGGTGGCGGTCTGCATGCCCTGGCGGAAGCGGTCGTGCAGATAGGTCACCATTTCGTCGGTCATGCCGGCGGGGCCGACCCAACCCTTCATGTTGTCGGCCACGATGTCGTAGCCGAGTTCCCGTAGGGTCGGCACGTCCTTGTAGGCCGGCGCACGCTGCTCGGAGGCGATGGCGAGGGCCTTCAGCGCGCCGGAGGTGACCTGCGAACCCAGCTCGTCCGTGGCGTTCACGTTAAGCTGCGTCTGCCCCGCGAGCAGCGCCTGCAGTGCGGGCCCGCCGCCGGTATAGGGCACGTGCAGGAACTGCACGTTCGCCGCCCGCTCGAGCAGGATGAAGATGGAATGCGACAGCGAGCCGACGCCTGCCGATCCGTGCGCCAGCCCGCCGGGATCGGCCTTGGCGGCGGTGATCGCGGCCGCCAGGTCGGCGAAGCGCGGCTGGTCTCCGCCCTTGCAGGAGAGGATGTGGCCGTTCCGCGTCAGCCGGATCACGGCGCGGAAGGAGGTCTTCGGATCATAGGGCACGTCCCGGTGCGCGGGGATCGAGGTGCTCTCGCTGCCGCCATGCATCACCAGCGTGTGGCCATCCGGCGCGGCGCGCGCGACGAATTCCGCTGCCAGCGCCCCGCCCGCGCCGGGGCGGTTCACCACCACCATCGGCACGGGGACGAGCGGCGCGCAGGCCTCGGCGATAGTGCGTGCGATGATGTCGCTGCCGCCGCCCGGCGCGAAGCCGACATTCAGCTGGATCGGGCGCGTCGGCTGCCATGGCCCGATCTGCTGGGCGAAGGCGGGGCAGGCCAGCGCCGCGCCCGTTGCGCCGAGGATTCCCCGGCGGGTGATCTTGGTCATTCCTGTCGCTCCCTGTCCTTTTCTCTGTCCTTCGGTGCTTCGCCGGCCCTCTCAGTCTTCGCTGAGTTCGTACCGCGCCCCGGACCGCGCGCAGATCTCGCGCACATGCTTCTCCAGCGCGGGCGGCACCGGAATGCCCTGAGCCAGCCGCCGCTCGCGCTCCTCCGCCTCCGGATCGCCCGCCACCTTCACGGGCTTCGCGGGGTCCGCGGGCCGCGTCGCGCGCAGCACGTCGATCATGGCATCCAGATCCTCCTCGAACCCGCCCTCGGGCCGGAAGGCGCGGGGATCGATCGCCATGAAGAAATGCCCGACATCGTCAGGGTCGCCCGGCACGCGCTGCGGGTTGCGGATGGGGCCGAAGGCCGCGCCGGTCAGCGTGGCCGAGAGGATCTGCACCATGGCGCCGAGCCCGTAGCCCTTGTGGCCGCCCGTCACCTCCGCCCCGCCCAGTGGCGTCACGCCTCCGCCCGGTTCCTGGAAGATAATCTCCATCGCCCGCGCGGAATCGGTGATCGGCCGCCCGGCCTCGTCCACCACCCATCCCCCGGGGATCGGCTTTCCGTTCAGGTCGTAGACCTTCACCTTGTTGGCGGCGACGGTGGTGGAGGAGATGTCCAGCACGAAGGGCCGGTTCCGCAGCGCGGGCGCGGCGAAGGCGATGGGATTGGCCCCCAGCAACGGCAGCGTGCCCCGCGTGGGCACCATCAGCACGGTGCGGGCCGAGGAGGTGATGAACCCGATCACCCCCGCCGCCGTGGCGATGCGCGCGTAATGCCCCGCCGCCCCGAAATGATGCGAATTCCGCACCCCCACCGCGCCGATGCCGGCGGACTTCGCCTTTTGCACCGCCAGGCGCATCGCGAAATCGGCATTGGGGTGGCCGAGATTCGCGCCGCCATCCACCAGCGCCGTCGCGGGCGCGTCGAGCAGCACCTTCGGCCGGGCGGTGAGGTCAAGCTGCCCGTTCTTCCGGAAGCTCTCATACATCATCAGCATCGACAGCCCGTGGCTGTCGATGCCCATCAGGTCCGTCTCCACCATCGCTTCCGCGGTGGTGGCAGCCAGATCCTCCGCCATGCCCCAGGCCTGGAGCACATTGAGGATCTGGCGCCGGACGCGCTCGGCAGGAACCGCTCTCATCGGGTGACCGAGACGCCCTTGCCCGCGAGCGTCTCCTCGACCCAGCCGCGCACCCAGCCGCCACCATGGATGGCCGCGGTGGTCTCGGCCTCCTTGGCCGCGTGCTTCTCGGCGTCGGCGATCACCTGCGCCGCCTCGGCGCGCGGGATCACCACCACCCCATCCTCATCCGCCGCGATCAGGTCGCCCGGCATCACCACCTGGCCGCCGCAGGCGACCGCATAGCCGATCTCGCCCGGGCCGTCCTTGTAGGGGCCGGAGGGGTTCGCACCGCGCGCCCAGACGCCGATATCCATCTTGCGGATGCCATCGAGGTCGCGCACCGCGCCATCGATCACCAGCGCGCCCACGCCGCGCTTCTCGGCATGGCCGATCATCAGGTCCCCCGCGAGGGCAATGTTCAGGTCCCCGCCACCATCGCAGACGATCACCTCGCCCGGCCGCGCCAGGTCGATCGCGCGGTGCAGGAACAGGTTGTCGCCCGGGCGCGCCTTCACCGTCAGCGCCGGGCCCACGAAGGCCTTCCGCCCGCCATAGGCCAGGAACCCGCCGCGCATGGACTGCAGCCGGTTCATCACATCGCCGATATTGGCCACGGGCAGCTTCGCAGCGCGCGCCATCAGGGCGGAATCGGGCTCGGGCCGCGTCTCGAGGATGCGAAGGCCAACACTCATGCGGAACTCTCTCCTGAAAGGCGGGATGCAAGCGGGAGAGGAAGCCCGGCACGATAGGCCGCGCAGCTTGTCGTTCCCCTCCACGCCGTCTCCGCGGCACGGGGGAGGATCGGCATGTTCGGGGGGTGTTGGCAAGCCAGGGGACGGACACGTCATGCCCCTCCTACGCTTCCCATGGGCTGGTGGTCTGTCCCGGGGAGAGGAAGAATTGATTCTTCCTCTCCCCGGACCCGTCGAAGGCAGTGCCTTCGACCCATCATCTCTTTCTGGAAGTTCGGAATTGCCCAGCTGACTGTACGCCTCGGGTCATGGACCCGAGGCGACTGCAACGGCAGGAAAAGCACCCGTCACCAGAGACCGCCGATCAACGGCATCCACGGCAGTCAGACGGGGTTCCAAGGGCCTCAGGCCCTTGGCGGGTCTTGAGGGCGGAGCCCTCACCCTGACCCACTCAGCGCCTCTCCACCACTCGCAGCAGCGGCGCCGGGTTGGCCACCCGCTCCCCGGGCCGGGGCGCCTGTTCCACCCAGCGAGCGACGGCCCCCCCTTCGCATTCCTGCACCACGGGAAAGGCGAGCACCCGCCCGGCTTCCGCCGGGGTGCGGATGAAGAGGACGAACTCGTCATAGAAGGCGTCGCCCAGCGGCCCGCCCGTCCATGCGATCTCGCCCGGCGGCGGGGCGGCGTGGTGCGCCGCGCCGTGATGGGCGCCGTGCCCGGAATGGTCCGCCGCCTCGGCCCCGCCGCCGATGGTGAGTGTCCAGCCCGGATGCGGCATGGGCCGGGCGCTCGGCAGTTCGGGCGGCAGGTTCACGCGGATGGCTGTGGTGGCGGCCCCGGCGCAGCCATGGCCGACCCGGAAGGCGAGGCGGACATAGCTGCCAGCCGGCGCCTCGGACTGGTCCAGCACCACATGCGCGGCGGCTGGCGCGGCCAGGGCCGCCAGCAGCCCGAGCGCGGCGGGGAGGGAGCGCAAGCTCATGGTCCCGCGCTCCTCAGTGGTGGTGATGCGCGGCGGGGGCGGAGGCCCCGGCGCCCTGCACGGCCACCTGCACCTGCACCGCCCCGGCCCGCTCGAAGGTGAGGGTGAGGGGCAGCGTGGTGCCCGGGCGCAGCGCCTGGGATAGCCCCACCATCATCACATGCGCCCCACCGGGCTGGAGGGTGACGCTGCCCCCGGCCGGCACCTCCAGCGCCTGGATCGGCCGCATGCGGGAGATGTCGCCCTCGCGCACGGTCTCATGGATTTCGGTGACGCGGGCGAGGGGGGTGGAGGCGGAGAGCAGCCGGTCGGGCTGGCTGCCCGCGTTCCGGATGGTGAGGAAGGCGCCGCCGGTGCCGCCCTGCAGGGCCGCGCGGGCCCAGGGCTGCTCGACGGTGAGGCCTGCGGGCTGGGCGGAAAGCGGATGGAGGAGGGCAAGGCTGCCCAGCGCGGCCAGCCCGGCCACGGTGCGACGGGAAAGGGTCATGATTCAGGTCCTGATGATCCCGGGCGCGCAGGGGCGCGCCGCTTGATGGCGTGAGGAGCGGGAGATCAGGCGGCGGGTGGGGCGCGCGGAAGCTGCGGCGGTGCGCGGGGAGGAAGCGGGGGCAGGCCGGGGCGGTCCGGCGCGGCAACGGGTGCCGCATAGCCGACCGGAACCGGCGGCACGGCCGGCGCGGGCGGTGGCGCGGCGGCGGGCGCCAGGCACAGGGCGCAGCAATCCGGGCCAGCGTCGCGCTGGATGGGCTGCCCGTCCTCGTCCACCAGCAGGCTGCGCGCCCCGTGCGGGCTGCACAATTCCACCCGCAGCGCCGTGCCCAGGGTTTGCAGCGCGCGGGCATGCGGCGCCGTCGCCGTGCCCCATTGGAGCAGCAGCAGCAGGGCGAGGAGGCGCAGGGGCCCAGGCCGGAGGCGGCGCATGGCGGCGGCTCTAGCCCGGCCGCCGCCCGAAGTCACCCGGTTCAGCCTCCGGGGCCAGTCACCGGGTCGTCAGTCCACCCATTCCCCGCCGCGCATCAGCGGAGTGCGGCGGCCCTCGCTGTCCAGCCCATCCACCTCCACCTCCGGCGAGCCGATCATCCAGTCCACATGGATCAGGCTGCGATTGGCCCCGCGCTTCACCAGCTCCTCCTCGGAGAAGGTCTCGACGAAGCACTTGGAATAGGCCTGGCCGAGGGCGATGTGGCTCGCGGCATTCTCGTCGAACAGCGTGTTGAGGAAGAGGATCCCGCTCCGCGCGATGGGGTTGGAGCTGGGGACCAGCGCCACCTCGCCCAGCTGCCGCGCGCCGGCATCGGTGGAGATCATCTTCTCCAGCACCTCCTGCCCGCGCGTGGCCTGCGCCTCCACGATCGCGCCTGCCTCGAAGCGCACTCGGATGCCGTCGATCAGCGTGCCCTGGTGCGACAGCGGCTTGGTGGCGGCGACCACGCCCTCCGTCATCGCGCGATGGGGGGTGGTGAAGACCTCCTCCGTCGGGATGTTCGGGTTGCCGTAGACGCCGTTCTTCGCCTTGCTGGCCCCGCCCATCCAGGCATGGCCATCCGCGAGCCCCACGATCAGGTCCGTGCCCGGGCCGCGGAAGTGCAGGGAGCGGAAGCGCTGCTCGTTGAGCCGGTCCTGCCGCGCCTTCAGCCGGGCGTTATGGGCGGCCCAGGCCGCGATGGGATCGGCCTCGTCCACCCGCGTGGTCGCGTAGATCGCGTCCCAGAGCTTCCGCACGGCGGCCTCGGCGGTTTCGCCGGGGAAGACCGCCTGTGCCCAGGCCGGATGCGCGAAGGGCACCAGCGTCCAGTTGATGTGGCTGTCCACGATCAGGTCCAGCGCGGGTCGGTAGGCGAGGCTCTGCGCCCGGTTGGCGCGCGCCACCCGGGAGGCGTCCTGGCCGGAAAGCAGCGAGGGATCGGCGCCCACGATGGCCAGCCGCGCCGCGCCGCCGCGATAAGCCGCCGCCATGCCCTCGAACAGCCAGCCCGGCGCCACGTCGAAGCTCTCGTCTCGCGCATGCTGGTAGCGCAGCAGCGACGACTGCTCGTCCGAAAAGAGGGTGGTGACCAGCGTGGCGCCGGCCTTGTAGGCATGTTCCGTGATCAGCCGGGCCAGCGGCAGCGCCTCCACCGGCGCCGTCATCACCAGCTCCTGCCCCGGAATAAGCCCGAGCCCGACCTTCACGGCCAGTTCCGCCAGCTTGTCCAGGCGGGCATCGGCGGGGGCGGCGGTGGCGGGCAGCGTGGCGGGGGAAGGGGCGAGATCCATGACGCAGTCTCCTCAGTCCCCGCCAAGATCGAAGCGGCGACGGAGCGAGACAAGGGGGGAAGCGGCGCGGGGAGGCGCCGCTTCCCCGCCATCGTCATCCCCGCTTGACGTTCAGGGGCAGCATCATGCCCCGCCGCTCCAAGGTCATCCCGCGGCGATGGGCGCAATCGACGAAGTACTGGCCGAGCGGCCAGTAGGGCACGTCCTGGAAGAACTGCGCCTGGATGGCGCGGCTCACCCGCTTCTGCGCCTCGGCATCCCCGGCCTCCAGCCACTCGTCGCGCAGCGCCTCCAGCCTCGGGCTGCTGGGCCAGCCGAACCAGGCATCCTGCCCGTTGGCGCGCAGCAGCGGATGGCCCCCGGGGTTGGAAAGGTCGTCGCCGCCGAACAGCACCACCACGGCGTTCCATCCACCCTGGGCGGGCGGCGCCTTGTTGCCCCGGCGCTGCAACAGGGTGCCCCAGTCGGAGACCGCATCCTCCACCTCGAAGCCGATCTTCCGCAGCATGTCGATGGCCACGAGGGTGAGGGCGTTGTTGGTGGCCTGGTCCGCGGGATCCAGCACAACCACCTTCGCACCCGCCTTGCCCGTGGCGGCCAGCGCAGCCCGCGCCGCCGCCATGTCGCGCGGCGAGGTCAGCGCCGTGAGGCCCTCATCGGAGGCGAGGGCCGTGCCGGGCGGGAAGGGGCCGACGCCATCGCGCCAGAGCGAGCGGTCATTCCCCATGATCGACTGCATGAAATCCGCCTGGGCGAGGGCGGGCCAGACGGCGCGGCGCACCGCGGGGTCATCGAAGGGCGCGTGCAGATGGTTCGGTCGCAGCATCACCACCGTGCCGGTCGTCTCGACCCGGTCGATCACCACGTCCCGCCGCCGTGCCAGGATGGGGCGCAGGTCGTTGTGCATGCGCTCCCAGATGTCCACCTCCCCCGACTGCAGCGCGGCGCCCGCGGTGCTGGGATCGGCGATGTTCATCCAGACCATCCGCTCGAAATGCGCGAGCTTCGGCCCTGCCGTGACGCCGGGCGTACCCACCGGCGTCGGCACGTAGCGCTCGTATTTCCGGTACACGACCTGCGCGCCGGAGCGCCGCTCCTCCGCCACGAAGCGATAGGGGCCGGAGCCGACGATCTCGGTCAGCGCCGTCGTCGGCGGCGTGCTCGCGAAGCGTTCCGGCATGATGAAGCAGGGGTAGGAGGAGGCCTTGCCCAGCGCGTCCAGCATCACGCCGAAGGGCCGCTTGAGCCGGATCTCGAAGCGCCGGTCATCCATGGCGCGGATCTCGTCCAGGCGTGCCGCCAGGGTCTGCCCATGCGTGTCGCGCACCATCCAGCGGCGGATGGAGGCCACGGCATCGGCGGCGCGGATCTTCTCGCCATCATGGAAGGTGGGGCCGTCGCGCAGGGTGAAGGTCCAGCGCCGGCCGTCATCCTCCACCACATGCCCTTCGGCCAGCTGCGGCTGCGGGCGGTACTCGGCATCCAGCCCGTAGAGCGTGTCCCAGCACATGTGGCCGTGGTTGCGCACGGCGTAGGAGGTGGTGGAGAGCGGATCGATCTGCGTGACATCCGCCTGGGGGATGAAGCGCAGCGTATGCGCGGCATCGCCCTGAACGATGGCGGGCTGGGCGATGGCGGCCGCGCCGCCGGCGAGGCTGGCGGCGGCAGTGCCCAAGGCGGAGCCCATCAGGGCGCGGCGTGTCGTCATGGGGCATCCCTTCGGCAAGCGAGGGGCGCATGCGACGGACCCCGCGCCGCCCTGTCAAGCAAAGGCGGCGCGAGGGAGGCGGGCCTCAGCCCTCCAGCGTTGCGTCCAGCGTGATCTCGGCGTTCAGCACCTTCGAGACGGGGCAGTTCGCCTTCGCCTTCGCCGCCAGCTCCTGGAACTGCGCGTCATCCGTGCCCGGGATCCGGGCGCGCAGGGTGAGGTGGATCTTCGTGATGGCGAAGCCTTCGCCCTGCTTCTCGAAGGTCACCTCGGCGCTCGTGTCCATCTGCTCGGCGGTCAGGCCCGCGCCGCCGAGCACGGCGGACAGCGCCATGGTGAAGCAGCCCGCATGGGCCGCGCCGATGAGCTCCTCGGGGTTGGTGCCCTTCACCTCCTCGAAGCGCATGGCATAGCCATAGGGATGGGCCGCCAGCGCCCCGCTTTCAGTGGAGATGGTACCGCGCCCATCCTTGAACCCGCCCTGCCAGCTGGCCGAACCATGCCTCTTCATCGCGCTCTCCTTCTGTCCGCGGGCGTGCCGCCCGCATGATGGGGCGGCGTGGCGCGCGCCCCATATGGATGGGCACGCACCCCCGGGCCGCCAATGCGGCCTCCCTTCACGACGCCCTCAGCGAGAGAACCGAATGCCCGCCGGAACCCGATATGGCGTGGATATCCGTGCCGCCTTGCCCGCCGATTCAGCCGATCTGGCCGCTCTGCTGGGCGGAACGCCGCGTGCGATGGCTTCACGCATGGAAGCCATGCCGCGCGAATCCTCCGCCGTGCTGGTGGCCACCGGCTGGAACGGTGCGGTCATCGGCGTGATCGCCCTGCACTGGCACCCGGGCCTCACGGCTGACCGCTCGCTGGCCCGCATTACCGCCCTGGCGGTCGTGGAGAAGGAGCGGCGGAACGGCATCGGCCGGCTGCTCATCAAGGCCGGATCCCAGGCGGCCCGCGCCGCCGGCTGCGACCTGCTGGAAGCCGCGCCGGGGGAGGGACAGGAGGCGGGCGGCTTCCTCGGCGCGCTCGGCTTCACCCGCACCGGGGAGAATCTGGCCCGCCCCCTCCGGAAGCGTGCCCCGGAAATGCCCTGATTCCGCCTCGCATCGCATCCGATGATCAGGCGTTCATGCTGGCGACACAGCGGGAGACCCTTGATGCGCTACGCCCTCCTGCCGGCCACAGCCCTCCTCATCGGCCTGGCTGGCCCGGCCCTCGCCGCCCCGGGCTTCGCCACCGGCAACGTCAACCTGCGGGCCGGCCCAGGCACCACCTATCCCCAGGTGACGGTGGTTCCCCAGGGCGCTCAGGTCGAGATCTTCGGCTGCCTGCAGGGCTACAGCTGGTGCGACGTGGGCTTCGGCCAGGTGCGGGGCTGGGTCTCCTCCAACTACCTGCAATACCTCTATGAGGAGCGGCGCGTGCCGCTGGTGGAATACGCGCCCCGGGTCGGCCTGCCGGTCGTCACCTTCCAGTTCGGCGACTACTGGCGGGACCACTACCGCGGCCGGTCCTGGTACAGCGACCGGGACCGCTGGGGCGGCCCGCCGCCGCCGCGCGCGGCCTTCCGCGAGCCCCCGCCCCCGCCGGGCTGGCGTGGCGGCCCTCCCGGCCCGCCCCCGGGCCGTGGGCCGGACTGGCGGGACGACCGGAATGACCGCCGCGCGGACCGGCGCGACGAGCGCCGGGATCGGCGGGAGGAGTGGCGCGAGCGGCGTGACGACCGGCGCGACGATCGCCGGGGCGAGGGACGTGGCCCCGATCGCGGACCGGATGACCGCGGCCCCGGTCCTGGGCGCGGCCGTCCGGACTGACTGCTGGTCCCACAGCGCTCGAGGTTCTGAGCTGGCCGTTTGTCCCGGGGAGAGGAAGAAGGAATTCTTCCTCTCCCCGGACCCGTCGAGGGCAGTGCCTTCGACCATCATCTTCTTCTAAGCGTTTGGAATCGCTCGGTTGATGGAGCGCCTGAGGTCCAAGGCCACAGGCGACTGCAAAGGCAGGATCAGCGCCCTCACCCAGACCCGTCGCCGCTTCAGCGCAGAAGGGGCACGACGACCAGGACGACCGCGAAGGCGCCGACCGCCGCCGCCCCCACGCGCGGCACCAGCCCGGCCTGGCCCACGGCGCTCGCCGCCCTGCCCAGGGCCGCGCCGATGGCGATCCAGCCCAGGGCCACGCCGACGAGTAGCCCGAGGAAGCCCAGCAGATAGGGCCACCAGCCCGGCGTGCCGAAGGGGATCACCCCCAGCGCCAAGACCAGCGCCTTGGGGTTCAGCAGGGTGGTGACGAAGACCTGGCGCGGGGTGACCGGCACCGCCGAGAGGTCCACCGCCCCCCGGCGCCAGAGCTTGACCGCCAGCCAGGCGAGATAGGCCCCGACCGCCAAGCGGAGCCCCATGGCCACGGCGGGCGCTGAGGCGATGACCGGCCCCAGGGCCAGCCCGATGGTCAGGATGGAGATGAGGTAGCCCGCAGCCTCCGCCGGAACGAGGGGGAGGGCCCGCCGGAACCCCGCCGTACCCCCGGCAGTGGCGAGAAGGGTGTTGGTCGGCCCAGGGGTGCCGAGGATCAGCAGCACCGTCAGGGCGAAGAGGACCGGGTCCTGCATGGCGGCTCCAGCATGGGAGGCGGTTGGCGCGGGGCCGCCGCACCGGTAGAAGGCGGGCACTCTACAGCCCGCCCACACCTTGCCCAGCGGAGCCCCCACCATGGCCGCCTATCAGTACATCTACGTGATGAAGGATCTGACCAAGTCCTACCCGGGCGGTCGCGAGGTCTTCAAGGGCATCACCCTCTCCTTCCTCCCCACGGCCAAGATTGGCGTGCTGGGGCCGAACGGCGCGGGCAAGTCCACCCTCATGCGGATCATGGCGGGGCAGGACAAGGAGTTCGGCGGCGAGGCCTGGGCGGCCGAGGGCGTGCGCGTGGGCTATCTCTCCCAGGAGCCGCATCTCGACCCCACCAAGACCGTGGGCGAGAATGTGCGTGACGCCTTCGGCACGCTGACCGCCGATCTCGAGCGCTTCAACGAGATCAGCATGAAGTTCGCCGAGGAGATGTCCGAGGACGAGATGAACACCCTGCTGGCGGAGCAGGCCGAGCTGCAGGAGCGGATCGACGCCGCCAATGGCTGGGAGCTGGACCGCACGGTGGACATCGCCCTGGATGCCCTGCGCTGCCCGCCCGCCGAAAGCGCCGTGACCCACCTCTCGGGCGGCGAGCGCCGGCGCGTGGCGCTGTGCAAGCTGCTGCTCGAGAAGCCCGAGCTGCTGCTGCTGGACGAGCCGACCAACCACCTGGACGCCGAGAGCGTGTCCTGGCTGGAGAAGACGCTGCGCGACTACCAGGGCGCGGTGCTGATCGTCACCCATGACCGCTACTTCCTGGACAACGTGACCAACTGGATCCTCGAGGTCGATCGCGGCCGGGGCATCCCCTATGAGGGCAACTACTCCTCCTACCTCGCGGCGAAGCGCAAGCGCCTGGCCCAGGAGGAGAAGGAGGAGAGCACCCGCCAGCGCCAGTTGGCGGAGGAGCAGGAATGGATCGGGCGCAGCCCGGCCGCGCGCCAGTCCAAGAGCAAGGCGCGTATCCAGGCCTATGAGGAGCTGCTGCAGAAGAGCCTCGACAAGGCGCCGGACCCCACCGAGATCCAGATCCCGCCCGCGCCGCGCCTGGGCAACATCGTCATCACCGCCGAGAACATCCGCAAGGCCTTCGGCAACCGCCTGCTGATCGACGATCTCTCCTTCAAGCTGCCGCCCGGCGGTATCGTCGGCGTCATCGGCCCGAACGGCGCCGGCAAGACCACGCTGTTCAAGATGATCACCGGCCGCGACAAGCCCGATGCCGGCACCATGATCGTCGGCGACAGCGTGCAGCTCGGCTATGTCGACCAGAGCCGCGACACGCTGGACGACAAGAACACCGTCTGGAAGGAGATTTCCGACGGGCAGGAGCTGATCACCATGGGCAAGCGCCAGGTGCCCAGCCGTGCCTATTGCGCCGCCTTCAACTTCAAGGGCGGCGACCAGCAGAAGCCCGTCGGCGTGCTCTCGGGCGGCGAGCGGAACCGCGTGCATCTCGCGAAGATGCTGAAGAACCCGCACAACGTGCTGCTGCTGGACGAGCCGACCAACGACCTCGACGTGGACACGCTGCGTGCCCTGGAAGAGGCGCTGCAGGACTTCGCGGGCTGCGCCGTGATCATCTCGCATGACCGCTGGTTCCTGGACCGGCTCGCGACCCACATCCTCGCCTTCGAGGGCGACAGCCATGTCGAGTGGTTCGAGGGCAACTACCAGGCCTATGAGGCCGACAAGCGACGCCGCATGGGCGCGGCGGCCGACCAGCCGCACCGGATCAAGTACCGCCCCCTCACCCGGTGAGGACGGCCATGTCCGCATCCGCGGAATGAGGCGCGCCGTGCAGGCCGCGTCGCGCCTCGTCACCTCCCGCGTCGTCCGCACGGCGCGGCTGACGCTGCTCCCGGTCGGGAAGGAGAACCTGCCCGACCTCATCCGCCTGAAGGCCGATCCGGAGGCCTTCGGGCTGATGCTCCACGGCGTGCGCTCGCCCGAGCGCACGGAGGAGGAGCTGGAAGACGACATCGACTTCTGGGAGGTGCGGGGCTACGGCACCTGGGCCGTGCACCGCACGGAGGATGGCGAGTTCCTCGGCATCGTCGGTCTGATGGAACGGCCGGATGGGCGCGGCGTCGCGCTCCGCTACGCGCTCTGGCCGCATCACCGGGGCAAGGGCTATGCGCGGGAGGCGGCGAGGGCCGCGCTGGAATTCGGCCATGCGGCCGGGCTGCGGCGCATCATCGCCATCGCGCGCGAGACCAACATCTCCTCCTGCGCGGTGATGATGGATATCGGGATGACACCCGGTGGCGAGTTCCTGAATCTTGGCCACCGGATGCTGATCTTCGAAAGCCTGCGCTGAGGCCCGGCCGCTAGACGGCGCGGACCTCCGCGACGAAGTGGGTGACGGTTCCGTTGAGCTGCTCGGCCTGCTGGGCGAGTTCCGAGGCGGCGGAGAGCACCTCGCCCGCGGCCGCGCCGGTTTCGGCCGAGCCCTGGCTGACCGAGGCGATGTTGGCCGTCACCGCCTCCGTCGCACGCGCCGTCTCCTGCACCGTGCGCGCGATCTCCCCGGTCGCCGCCGTCTGCTGCTCCACCGCCGCCGCGATCGCCACCGCGATCCCGCTCACCTCCTCGATCGTCCGCCCGATCCCCCCGATCGCCACCACCGCCTGATCGGTCGCCGACTGGATCTCGGCGATCTGCGCCCCGATCTCCTCGGTGGCCTTCGCCGTCTGCGCCGCCAGGTTCTTCACCTCCGACGCCACCACC
>NZ_FQZF01000018.1 GCF_900141905.1 Muricoccus roseus
TAGGCAGCCACCGCTCCCTTGCTGATGCCAACCGCGGCCGCAAGGGTCCGGTCGCTCAGTCCAGCCTCGAACTTCAGACGCAGTACGTCGCGGATCCGTCGCATCGACAATCTCTCAGTAGGCATCAGGCAGACCCCGTTCAGAACGAGGTCCCTTAGCCGGCTCAGACTGTCGGCAATCCACCCCAGGCAACCCTCAACAGGGTGCCCACGATCCCGTGGAATCCGTGCCCACCATCCCGTGGAACCGCTGCCCACGATGCCGTGGAATCACTGCCCACCATCCCGTGGAATTCGCACTGACCGCGAGCACCGCCTATGAGTGGGCTGTCCGAGGGTTCAACGATGCCGGCGCCGGACCGTGGAGTGCTACGGCGGTCGCGACCACAATGGCGCCCTTCGCGGTGCCGAGCATCTCCGGCCTCGCGGATTGGCGAAACATGATGGAGAGCGTGGCGGCAGCGCGGCGCAACCACGTGACCGGCACCGATCTCACCGTCGTCGGCACGCCCGTGATGACGGACGCTGGCGTGCGGCTGAAGGGTGGGACGAACTACTTCGTCGGCGTCCCGGAGGCATTGACCCAGACGATCTACTTGGTTGGCAAGCTGCTGGTCCCGATCACCGGCAGTGGCAACAGGCCGGTCCTCATCGGCTCGCGCGTGGGCAATGGAGACATGGGCATCGCAATCTATCCTGCCGCGGTCACGCCAGATCTGAGCGTGATGGAGGTGCGCTGCTATGCGGGCCTGACTACCGGATCGAATGTTGGTGCGGCGGCCCGGGTGCTGGCCTCGGGCGGGGTGGATATGACAGGGCTGGTCCTTATGCGGGGGCAGGTCCGCGACGGCCTGGACGTATCCATGGCCGATCTCACGCACGATCTCATCGGCGCGCCGGTCGCGCTATCGGCCGCCAGGAAGCTGTCGGCCAGCCAGCCCCTCAGCTACGGCTCAGACAACAGCGGCAGCTACCTGGGCGAATGCGTTTTGTCCTGCATCGTCATCGTCAACGGCGTCCCCTCGACACAGGAGGATGCGGCGATCGTCGCGGGGATCCGGGCGGAGATGGCCTACTGGGGTGTGGCGGAGGGGATGTGATGCCCACCCTCATAAAGCGCGCCCCATGAAGCGCCGCTTCCACGCCGCGCTGCGGCAGACAGGGGAGGGCCGATAGGTGCCAAGCAGCCCCAACCTACGCCCCCCGGGCAACACGGGGGCAAGCGACGCAGCAATAGAAGCTGCGGCCAGAGCCGCCAACCGAACTCGCGCGCTCGGCCTGTTCCGCGACCCCTTCCGCTATCCGCAATGGCTGGAGGCCACCTTCGCCATCACCTGGCTGAGCTGGTCGGTCGCGAACCTCCTGGCGCCGAATGCGCTGACGGACCGCCCGACGCTCGCGATACTTAACGTGCTGGGCGGCTGGCTCTGGCCCTGGGTCGGCTTCGCGCTCTTCCCCTGGCAGATCGCCGCTCTCCGGATGGGCAGCCTCCGACAGCGGGCCATGGTGCAGACCATGGGTTACGGCATTCTCCTGCACGTCACGGTCTGCGTCGGGGCCATGAGCCTGGACCCGTTCTCGCCCATCATCACGCTGCTGCTCGCCCTCACCACTATCGCCGGGATCCTCTCGTGGAGGCTCTGGCGCCGATATGCCTAGCCTGACGGCGGAGCAGATCGTCGCCATCGGCTCCATGATGTTCGCCGGCCTAGCTGGGCTTCTCACTGCCTACGGGGCCATCCGGTCGCGCCGCGACGCCATCAACCGCGAGGACGAGGAGGAGATGGAGGCCGAGCTTCGGTCCCTCCGCCGTCGCCTTGCCCACGCCCACTCGTTCATCAGCACCCTGACCCTGGCCGCGGTGAAGATCAGGCACGTCGCGGCTGAGCGCCTGATGCGTGCGGGGGACGACGCTCCTCTGCCTGAAGTGCCGGTCTTCCAAGACCTGGAGTAACCGCCGCCGGGAGGCACCCGGCACCCCTGACAATCTGGAGAAGACGATGGACACCCTACAGGTGGCCCTGGTCGCGCTCACCGTGGCTTTTCTCGGCCTGCTGACCGGCCTGATCCCCTACCTCGGCGCCGCGGCGAAGGCGGCGCTCGTCGCCTACACCGAGAGCAAGCACCAGGCCGCCATCAACAACGCGGCCGAGACGCTGGCAATCAAGGCGGAGAAGGAGGGCGTGGATCCCGCTACCCTGGTCGGGACGCTGCGGCAGCGCCTGCCGGATGCCATGGCCGCTCTGTCGCCCACCGACGCCACCCTGCGTGACGTGTTGACCAAGGCCGGGGCGAAGGTCACCGGCCGCATCGCGATGGAACTCGCGACCGGCCTTGAGGGGCGCGGGGCATGAGCGACGCCATCGGCAGCAGCTACCCGCCACCGCACAGCGCCGGCGATGCCGGGCGGGTCTACTTTGGCGACCGTGAGGTGGGTTCCGGCACTGCCTCAGCGCCGCCGAACCACGCGGTCTGGCTGGGCGACCCGCTCAAGTATCTCAGCCCACCCGCCCTGACGCCTCCGCCCGACTTCTGGGACCGCGTGGCGCGCGAGGCGGCGCGGCTGATGGTGGAGCGGCAGGCGGCGCAGGCTCTCGGTCCCTCTGTGGCGGATGCCCGGTGATGACCCGGCTCCTCCAGGCCCTCGCCCGCCTGTTCGGCACCTACCAGCCGCCGCCGACCTTCCCGACGCAAATCCCGGCCGAAGTCGGAATTCCGGTGACGGAACAAAATCAACCACTTGCAGGCGCGCCCGCAAAACCCGGGCAAATCATCCCCGTCTCCACGGTGGCCGAGACGGTGGAGCTGGCGATCCCGGCGAAGGTGGCCACCTGGGACGGCACCGTCCCGCAGGAGGCCATCGAACTCTCCGAGATGTTCGAGGCCCGGCGGCTGCGTCCCTATCAGGACAGTCGGGGTGTCTGGACCATCGGCATCGGCTCCACGCGGGACATCAACGGTAAGCCCGTGACGGCCGCCACGCCGCCCGTCACCGACGCGCAGGCCGAGACCATGGCGCTGCGGGATCTGAAGCAGGCCGCGACGCTGGTGCGCTCGGCCGTGAAGGTGGACCTGTCCCCTCGGCAGGCGGCCACCCTGATCCTGCTGGCAAACAACGTGGGCGACCTGCGGGTGGCTGGGCCGTCGCTGGTGAAGCTGGTCAATGCCGGCGACTGGCGGGCGGCGGCCGACTTCCTCAAGAACTTCCGGAACGAGCGGAAGAACGGCGTGCTCACACCCAACCTCGGCCTCCGCCGCCGCCGCTGGGCCGAGGCCGCCTACAGCCTGGGGATGGAGCCGAAGAGGGCCTATGACCGGGCCTGGGCCGAGATCAAGACGGTGGACGGGTGGCCGAAGCTGCCTGCCTGAAAGCGCTGGAGATGGCGCGGGGGCAGGGGTATTCTTCGGGGGCTGTGGCGTCGCTCACCGACAACGGCCCTCGGGCCCTTCCTCGGCCGAGGATAGGTGAGATCAGCAATTAGCTCGTCGGCAGCATTCAAGACCTGGGGCAACCCAGGCCGCCCGGGTTGATCGCCGGGCGTTCGCTTTCAGAAGCCGCCCGGCTGGTGAGGCATCCCCTCATCGGTCGGGCGGCTTTTCTGTGTTCAGGCCAACCGCCTAACCCGCGCCCCGCCGCCGCAGACTTCCGCAACTCGCCGATCCGGCCGGTCCACCAGGTCCACCCTCTCCGGCCGGCGGTTGCACTTCCGGCAGCGCAGGCGGGTGGCGACGCGGCTCAGGTCCGCGTCCGGGCCATACTGTTCCGCCAGGAACCGCACGGCATAGTCGACATGGCGCTGGCAGACGCAGGAGGCTGCGAGCCACCAGGTCATGTGGTCGCGGGCGAGGGGCGGGGGCATGGTGGGGGGAGGGTAGGGCCGTGAACACAGGCGGAACAGGGGAATTTCCATCTCCCGTTCTATGCCTGTTCCCGCCCGATCCGTAAGTTATTGATAACGGCCGCGCAGCTTCCCTATCCGCTTGCCTCTTAATCAGCGGGTCCAAGGTTCGAGCCCTTGTGCGCCCACCATTCCATCCTCTTCCTCATTTTTCGGACGGGCCCGGTTCGGCCAGTGGCTTCGGCCAGCCGCCATCGGGCCTGATGGCGGGCGTTGGCATGCCTGCTGCCCGGCCGGGTGCGGCGATGTTCCGCCCGGGGCGGGATGGCGGATCGGTCTGGGCGCGGCGGTCTCTCGGCTTCGGGGCCTCTGAGTCGCCTTCGTCGGCGAAGGGCGGCCGTTCCTCGGCGCTGTGACGGGTTCGCCGCCGGTTCGGGAAGAACTCAGAAGGTCCCGATGATCTCCGTCAGCCGGTCGGAGCGGTCGGAGCGGATGCCGGGGCGGATCAGGTGCTCACGGGCCTTTTCGGCCACGGTGCCGCGCAAGCTGGACATGTGGAGCTGTTGCACCGGTACGCCCTCGGCCTCGGCACGTTGGATCTCGTTCCGGAAGTAGCCGATCGGGCCTGCCACGCGGCAGGTGCTCGAGTATTCCCGGAGATGCGCGACGTTCAGCGTCAGGCGCGATCCTCCCGCGCGGAGTATGTCTCCGATCGCTTCGAAGCAGGCTTCCGCGCGCGCCGTGTCTCCGCGGACGAGGCTGTGCCCCGCCAGGACGCAGAGGCTGCGGACCGTGTTGTAGCAAAGGGTGAAGACGAGGGTGTTGGCGCAGATGGACGCGGTCCGGTCGAAGATGGCCGTCAGGCTGCGCTGGAAGCCGGTCATGTCCTCCAGCGCGGCGCAGGCATGCCAGCGGGCGGTGAGGAGCGAGACGATGGCGTTCTCGTTGTAGTCGCTCGGCGGCAGTTGCTCGATCTGCCCGATCAGCGCGTCGAGGAGCTCCACGGCACGCTGTGCGTGGTCGCGGCGCAGGAGGTCGGTCGCGCGATAGGCGTAGCTCGCCGTCATCGTCATCGCGATCTCCATCCCGCCCGAGGAGATGTCCGCATAGGCGACGGCCATCTGGGCCGTCATGAACATCTGGGTTTCCTTGTCGAGCGGCCGGTTGCACTTGCGCCGCGCGATCTGGGAACGGGAGAACTCCTCCGGTGTCGGGTAGAAGAGCTCGTCCAGCTGGAAGCGGTCGCTGCGCTGGATGCGGATCGGTCCCTGGCTGGAGCGCAGCTCGAAGCGGCGGACCGGCCCGTGCTCGGGGGTCAGGCGGGAGCGCGCCTTCATCCTGAGGAGCCCTGCCTCCACGTAGGGGTTGGGCTCTGCCTCCGGCTCCGCCGTGGCCGGGGGTTCCGCCGAGGGCGGGCGGAGCCGCCAGGTCGCGACCGCGGAGCCGTCTGCCCCGACCGCGACCAATTGCAGGTCCGAGGAGACCGCTTCCCTGGCATAGAGCGTGATGAGCGCCTGGCCGTTGCGGATCACCCCCAGGTCAAGCACGACATCGTCCTCGCCCGAGAGGGTCGGCGCCGTGTCGATCACCTGGCTGCTCATCAGGCGCTGCTCCTCAGGGGCACGAAAATCCGAGATGGGGCCGGGCCAGGGGCCCGTCCGGCCGCTTAGGGCGTGGCCGGATGCCCGTGGTCAAGGGCTTGCAGGAAGAGCGAGGCGATCCGCGCCTCCGGCCCGTCGAGGCGTGCCTCGTAGAGCGCGCGCAGCCGCGCGGTCTCGCTTTCGGGTTCTTTTTCGAGCTTCAGCCGGAGCAGGTCCACGAGGCGGAAGGACTCGGGGTCATGCGGCGGCTGGATGACGAAGCGCTCGGTCATTTCCGCAATCACGACATCCGGCCGCTCCAGGCGCAGGAACCCGGCATCCACCGTGTTGGCGTGGACGAAGACCATGCGCCGGAAGGCCGAGTTGAGGGGGAGGCGGAGGCGGTTCGCGAAGGAGTCGCCGAAGATGACGACGGAGCCTTCGGGCGCCTTGGGGTTGTGCATCACCACCACGCGGCCGCGGTTGTTCAGCTCGCTGTCGAACTCGACGGTCACGTCGGTGTTGCGGCGGCTCAGCTCCAGCACGTCGCCTGCCGGCCGGCCGGGGATCTTGGAATCGAGATCGCCGTAGCGCGGGCGGGTCCTGTAGCCGAAGCTCAGCGGATCCGGCATGTCGCGCCCGACCGTGCGCACGGCCAGCTCGGCCGCGATCGCGGCGCCGAGGTGGTTCCAGTGGGTGTCGCCCTTGTCATAGGTGTCCGCCCGGCCGGGGCGGGGAGCGAGCTCCGCGCAGGGATAGAGGACCGGGACGTCCTTGGGCGCGAGGGACAGGACGGTTTCGATGGGGCGTTCAGCCGCGCGCCGCGCCCGGTGGGGATACCACGCCTCGTAGACGCTTTCCTTGGAGGGAGCGAAGAGCTGCACGAAGCGGAAGCCGAGTTCCGCCCGCAACGCGACGATGCGGTCGAAATGCACGCGCCAGGAATGCTCGGCGGCGGCGGAGAGCTTCACCCGCCCGGTATACTGGCCGACGCTGTCGTTGCCGTCATGGTCCAGGTACAGCCAGCCGTCGTCTCCTTCCATCACCTTGGGGGGAGGGGTGGCCATGGTGGTGGAAGCGTTCGTCATCCCGGCCTCTGCGACAGGCGCGCCGAACCGCGGGCCCGATGCTCCGGGCCAGGCCACGCGCGAGCGGCGACATCGTTCTTCGGACGGCACGATGGGTGTATCATCGCGCCGTCGTGAGTCAAGGTGAATGCTGCGCTGCAGCGTGGGCCGTCAGCCCTTCCTGGGCAGCTGCCGCTCCACCATCGCGGCCCACCAGGAGGCGCCGAGTGGCAGGATGGCGTCGTTGAAGTCGTAGCGGGGGTGGTGCACCTGCGGGTCCTGCGGGCCGCGACCGGCGCCGAGCATGAGATAGGCGCCCTGCTTGGCGTTGAGCATGAAGGAGAAGTCCTCGCCGCCCATGGTGGGCTTGGGCAGTTCCACCACCTTCGCCTCGCCCGCCACGGCGCGCGCGGCATCGGCGGCCAGGCCGGCGCTGACCTCCTCGTTGATGGTGGCGGGGTACATGCGGTCGAACTGCACCTCGGCCCTGGCGCCGAAGGCCTCTGCGATGCCGGAGGCGAGGGCCTTCACCTTCGTCTCCAGGATGTCGCCCACTTCCGGCAGGAACCAGCGCGCGGTGCCGCGCAGGGTGACCACCTCGGGGATCACGTTGAAGGCGTTGCCGCCCTTGATCTCGCCGATGGTGACGACGCCGCCCTCCACCGGCTCCACGTTGCGGGCCACGATGGATTGCAGGGCGGTGACGATCTGCGCGGCGATGACGATGGGGTCGTTGCCCTGATGCGGCATGGCGCCATGCGCGCCCTTGCCGGTGACGGTGATGCGGATGTCGGCGACCGCCGCCATCACCGGGCCCACGCGCCAGAGGAAGGTGCCCTCGGGGGCGCCGGGCCAGTTGTGCAGGCCGAAGACGCGGTCCATCGGGAAGCGCTCGAACAGGCCTTCCTTGACCATCACCTCGCCCCCGCCGCCCATCTCCTCGGCGGGCTGGAAGATCATGTAGGCGGTGCCGGAGAAGTTCCGCGTCTCCGCCAGGTAGCGCGCGGCGCCGAGCAGCATGGTGGTGTGGCCGTCATGGCCGCAGGCATGCATGACGCCGGGGGTGGTGGAGGCGTGGGGAACGCCGGATTCCTCGTGGATGGGGAGCGCGTCCATATCCGCGCGCAGGCCGATCGCGCCGCCCTCGCCGCGGCCCCCTCCCTTGCCGTGGATGACGCCGACCACGCCGGTGGTGGCGATGCCGGTGATCACCTCGTCGCAGCCGAATTCCCGCAGCTTCTCGGCGACGATGCGGCTGGTGCGGACCTCCTGAAAGTTCAGCTCGGGGTGCTGGTGGAAGTCGCGGCGCCAGGCCGTCATGTCGTCGTGGAATTCGGCGATGCGGTTGATGATGGGCATGGGGGCTCCGGTGGCCGAAGAGGTCTGCTGCTTCGCTAGCGCGGCGGGAAGGTGAGGGCCAGCCCCTCCTCAAGCCCGATGGGCGCGACGCCGAGCAGGGTGCGCATGGGGGCGGTGTCGAAGGCCTTGTCCTCCGTCAGGCGGCGCAGCTCGGCGGCGCGGATGCGGGGCAGGCCGGGGAGGAGGCGCAGCAGCGGCGCGGCGGCGAGCAGTGGGGCGAGGGGGATCGGCACCACCCCGGGGGGCGGGAAGCCGGCCGCGCGGCAGACGGCGCGGAGGAAGTCGGCGTAGCGGACCGGTTCCGGCCCGGCGATGACGACGGCCTGCGGCGTCTCCCATTTCCGGCGCAGCGCGGCGAGGACCGCGCGGGTCACGTCGGACTGGTGGATGGGCTGCACCAGGGCGCGGCCGCCGCCGGGCAGGGGGGCGAGGGGCAGGCGGCGGAGCAGGGCGGCGAGGCGCTGCACATTGTCCTCCCCCTGGGCGCCATAGATCATGCTGGGGTGCAGGATGACGCCGGGGCGGGTGCTGGCGAGGAGCGCCGCCTCGCCCTGGCGGACGCCGTCGCCATGGTCGTCGGCCCAGCGGGAGAAGCGGCGGGTGCTGCCCATGAGGACCAGCGGCACGCCCGGAGGGGCGGCGGCCAGGATGGCCGGGGCATGGCGGGCATGGGCGCAGGAGACGATCCGGCCCGCGCCGGCCAGGGCGGCGCGCAGGGCGGGGGCATCGGTCAGGTCCGCGAGGCGCGGTTCGCCGGCCAGGCCGGTGGCGGCCCAGCGGGCGGCGGAGCGCACCACGGGGCGGAAGGAGAGGCCCTCGGCGGCAAGGGCGCGGCACAGGCTGCTGCCGGAGCGGCCGGAGGCGCCGATCACGGCGACGGGCTCCAGCCGGGCGTCGGCGGTGCGGCGGATGGATTCCAGGGCGGCGCGCGCGCGGCCGGCGGCGGCGAGGTAGCCCGTGCCTTCGCCATTGCCGGCCCGGATGTTCCCGGCCCGGATGTCGCCTGCGGCGGAGGTCATCGGCAGGTGCTCCAGCCTCCTCGGTCCAGATGGAAATGGTCACGATGGGCGGCGTTGTAGTCCGGGCCCAGCACGGCGCCGAAGGCCCGGCAGGCGCCGTCGCGCACGGCTCGCAGAAAGGTGTTGGCGGGTGGCGGGGCGTCCCAGTCGCGCGGGAGGCCGATGCTGCGGCCGTCGGCCAGGGTGAAGCCGGCGATGTCCAGCGCGTCGGCGGTGGCGTGGCGGCTGCGGCGGCCGGCCTCGCGGTGATAGACGTTGCGGCAGTTGTAGCTGCCAAGGTGGCGCACCCCGGTGACGCGCTGGCCGAAGGCCTCCTCGGCCGCGGGCTGGAGGCTGTGGCGCTCGAAGACCGCCCAGGCGGCGGCGAGCGGGCAGTTCACGATGGGGACGCCGGGGGAGAAGCGCAGCTCGCTGGGCAGGCGCACGGGTTCGGCGATGCCGCAGCCGTTCCGCATGGGCTGGGGCGGGAGGGGCTGGAGCGGGATGCCGGAGATGGCGAAGGAGGCGGTGCAGAGGCCGGGGTCGCGGCCCATGCGGGAAAGCTTGTAGCGCGTGAGGAGGCCGGGGGGCGCCCGGAGGTCGAGCGGCGCCGAGGGGTCCAGGGTGGGCGGCAGCACGAGGGCGCGCGGCAGGAGCAGGAAGAGGGCGGCCAGGGTGGCCAGCAGGGGGAGGAGGAGGAGCCAGCGGCGCATTCGTGCGTGAGATGGGGGCGGTTCGCGCCGTCCGGCAGGGGTCGGGAGCGTTGTGGTAAGATGATACCACACATGTTTTGCTTGACCTGGGGAGCCGCGGCGGCCATACCCCGCGCCACCTTACTGACTGAACACACGGATCATGCTCGAAACCCAGACCCGCTCGATCAAGCCGGCCGAGGTCCAGAAGGACTGGATCCTGATCGACGCCGATGGCCTCGTCCTCGGTCGTCTCGCCGCGCTCGTCGCGAACCGCCTGCGCGGCAAGCACAAGCCCACCTTCACGCCGCATGTCGATTGCGGTGACCACGTGGTCATCATCAATGCCCGCCGCGTTCGCCTGACCGGCAACAAGGCCGAGCAGAAGGTGTTCTACTGGCACACCGGCTATGCCGGCGGCATCAAGCAGCGCACCGCCCGCGAGGGCCTCGAGGGCCGCTTCCCCGAGCGCGTGCTCGAGAAGGCCGTGGAGCGCATGATCACGCGCAACAATCTCGGCCGCGCCCAGATGCGCAACCTGCATGTCTATGCCGGTGCCGAGCACCCGCATGCCGGACAGGCGCCGAAGACCCTGGATGTCGGCGCGCTGAACCGCAAGAACATCGCTGCCGCCGGCGGCGCCAGTGGCGCCGACGCCGCGAAGAAGGCCGCCTGAATATGAGCGAGCAGACCACCGCCACGTCCGCCACCTCGCTGGCCGACCTGAAGACCCTCGTCGCCGGCACCCCCGCCTCGCCCGAGAATGCCGCCGTCACGCGTGAGCCGAAGAAGGACGCCTTCGGGCGCGCCTATGCGACCGGCCGCCGCAAGAACGCGATCGCCCGCGTGTGGATCAAGCCCGGCAAGGGCACGGTGACGATCAACGACAAGCCGGCGGCGAAGTACTTCGCCCGCCCGGTGCTGCGCATGCTGATCGCCCAGCCCTTCCTGGTTGCGGACCGCTACCAGCAGTTCGACGTGGTCTGCACGGTCGTCGGCGGTGGCCTTTCCGGCCAGGCCGGCGCGGTGCGCCATGGCCTCTCCCGCGCGCTGACCAACTTCGAGCCGGGCCTGCGCCCGATCCTGAAGAAGGCTGGCTTCCTGACCCGCGACCCGCGCGTGGTCGAGCGGAAGAAGTACGGCAAGCCGAAGGCCCGACGTTCCTTCCAGTTCAGCAAGCGCTGACGCTGGCGGGCCGGCGTCGCGCCGGTCCGTCTTCCACTGGACCGAGATCAGGAGGGGCGGCCCGCAAGGGCCGCCCCTCTTGCGTTTCCGCACCCCCCGATCCCTATTTCCACCCGCAGAGGAGAGCCAGATGGCCCAGGGTACCAAGTCCGGCAGCATTCCGAGCGTCTTCATCGATGGCGAGTCCGGCACGACCGGGCTGCAGATCATCGAGCGCCTGCAGGGCCGCGCGGACATTGCCCTGCGTTCGCTGCCGCCCGAGCGCCGGAAGGACCCCGAGGCCAAGCGCGACATCTTCGCCGAGGTGGACGTGGTGGTGCTCTGCCTGCCCGACGATGCCGCGAAGGAGGCGACCGCGCTGGCCACGGGGCTCGGCGCGCGGGCGCCGAAGCTGCTCGACGCCTCCACCGCGCATCGGGTGAACCCGGACTGGGTCTATGGCGTGCCGGAGCTTGCCCCGGGCCAGGGCGCGCGGATCGCGGCCGCGCCGCGCGTGACCAATCCGGGCTGCTACCCCACCGGCGGCATCCTGCTGCTGCGGCCGCTGGTCGAGGCCGGGCTGCTGCCGAAGGACTATCCCGTCACCGTCAATGCAGTCTCCGGCTATTCCGGCGGCGGCAAGGCGATGATCGCGGCCTATGAGGGGGAGGGCGCGCCGCCTTTCGAGCTCTATGGGCTGGGGCTGGAGCACAAGCACCTGCCGGAGCTGCAGCATTATTCCGGCCTCACGCGCCGGCCGATCTTCGTGCCCAGCGTCGGCGACTTCCGCCAGGGCATGCTCGTCTCCATCCCGCTGCATCTGGACCTGCTGAGCGGCGCGCCTTCCCCGGCGGCGCTGCAGGAGGCGCTGGCGGCCTATTATGACGGGGCGGAGTTCGTGCGGGTGGCGCCGCCCGAGGCCAGCGGCAAGATGGAGCCGGAGGCGCTGAACAACACCAACCTGGTGGAGCTGCGCGTGTTCGGGAATGAGCGGCGCGGGCAGGCCGTGCTGGTCGCGCGGCTGGACAATCTGGGCAAGGGTGCCTCGGGCGCCGCGGTGCAGAACCTGGAGCTGATGCTCGGGCTGGGCGCCGCCAACCGGATGGGGAAGGCCGCTTGAGCGGTCCTCTCTACCCCTTTCGGGGGCAGTGGCCGCGCGTCCATGAGGGGGCCTTCGTGGCTCCCTCCGCCTCCGTGATCGGGGATGTCACGCTCGAGGAGGGTGCGAGCGTCTGGTATGGCTGCGTGCTGCGCGGGGACACGATGTTCATCCACGTCGGCGCCCGCAGCAACGTGCAGGACGGCACGATCGTGCATGTGGCGCGCGGCACGCTGCCGGCGATCATCGGCGCCGATGTCACCGTCGGGCATGCCTGCATCATCCATGCCTGCACGCTGAAGGACCGGGCCTTCGTCGGCATGGGCGCCACGGTGCTGGATGGCGCGGTGATCGAGGAGGGCGGGATGCTCGGGGCCGGCGGGTTGCTGCCGCCGGGCAAGGCGATCGGGGCGGGGGAGCTGTGGGTCGGCGCGCCCGCGCGCTTCGTGCGCGTCATGTCCGCCGAGGAGCGGGCTGGCTGGGACCGGACCACGGCCCATTACGTGGAACTGGCGCGGGAGCATCGCGCGAGCCTAGGGGGCGGGGCGCCCTAGGCCGGGCGGGCGGCGGGCTGGTCCTGGAGTTGGCGGGTTCTCGACCATGCGCATCGCATGGTTCTTCCCTCCATCGTCATGGCCGCCGGCGGCATCGCGGGGCTGACGATGCTGACCAAGACCGTGTTCCTGGCCGAGATCGGCAAGCCCTATGTCCTCAGCGCGCGCCCGTGGGGTGCGCGAGGGGCGGGTCCTCTATGGCCATGTCTTCCGCCATGCGATGCTCATCGTCATCGCGGGGCTGCCGGAGGTGGAGGCGATGGCGCGGCGGAAGGGGGCTTGGCTGCTGTGGCCGCCCATCCGCTCCGGCCCGCGCAGCATCGCCTATGACCATCCGCTGCCGGCCCCCGCCCCGCCGGGGCATGGGCATCTCCTCGGCACGGACGACCAAGGGCGGGACGTGCTGGCGCGGCTGATCCATGGGCTGAGGAACTCGCTCGCCTTCGGGCTGATTCTGACCCTGGTCTCCGGCACGGCGGGGGTGCTGGTGGGGGCGGCCATGGGTATCTCGGCGGCGCGGCGGACCTGCTGGGGCAGCGGCTGCTGGAGCTCTGGTCCGGCCTGCCGCTGCTCTATGTGCTCATTGCGCTGTCAGCGCGCGCGGCAGCTTCGTCACGGCGGGCTGGGAGAGCGAGAGGATTTCCGCCGCGCGGGTGACGGAGCCGCCATGCATCACGGCCCGGAATGCTTCGAGCTGGTGGAGGCGGCGCGGGGTCATGCTTCGCTACTCCAGGGAATGGATACGGGAAACTTACGAATCTGCGTGGCCAGGCGAAAGGGTGCCAGCGTTCCGGCAGGACGAGCCGTCCCTCCGCCGGATAGGCAGCGCCGGCTTCTCCGCCAAGGCGTCCGCACCCTGCAAGACGAAGCTCGTCGCCGCCACGCTCTCCATCGCGGACATGGGCACGAAGGACGCGATGAACGGGCCGCGCCGAGGAGCTGGCGGTCCGGGGCCGGCACGGCCGCTGCGGGTTCCTCAGGCCGGTGCATCGGGGGAGCGGATGGTGCTAGGCAGGGGCTCCTGTCGCCGGGAGGGCCACTGATGCGGAGATGCGCGTTCCTGATCGTCCTGGCCCTCGCCGGCTGCGCGGCGCGGCCGGAGCCCGTGCCGCCGGTGCCGCCTCTGGCGGGCCATGGCAGCCGCGCCCCCGGCATCAACGCGATCGAGGGTGCGGCGGAGGCCTTCCGGCACCCCGAGCGCCTGCAGGGCCGGCCAGCGGATGCGGCGGTGGCGGTCAGCCGGCTGGAATGGGCGGCGCTGGCCGTGCCGGCGGATGAGACCTTCGACACCTTCAGCACCGTGACCGGTCCGGCGCTGACCGCCGCGCGCTGGGAGGTGCGGCGCGCGCTCGGCATTGCGACCGACGCGCCGGGGAGCGTGGTGATGGCGGGCATGGAGGGGGCGGCGGCTGCCCTGGCGCGGGGCGATTCCGCCGGCGCGGCGGCGGCGCTGCCCCCGCCGGTCTTCGCGCCCGACACCCTCGCTCGGCTGGCGAACCTGCCGCGCCTGCCCCAGGCGAACCTCGCGACGCTGCGGGCGCAGCGGGATATCGAGTTCGGCCGGGCCGAGGATTGGGACTTCCCGTGACGCGGCGCCTCGGGCGAGGCATCCTGCGCGGCCCATGGCACCGATTCCCCCGATGACCCGACGCCGCGCCCTGGCTTCCCTCCTCGCCCTGGCGCCGCTTGCCGCCTGCGCGGAGCTGAGCCGGCCCAACCTCTCCTGGGCGCCCCCGCCAGGGCTGATGCCGCCGGGGACGGATCCGGGACGCACCGCCATCGCGCTGCTCGTGCAGGACCTGCAGGGCGCCAATACCGGCCTTTCCGGCCAGCCGGCCCGGGTGGCGCGTGCCGCCGCCCTGCTCGAATGGCTGGCGGTGGACCTGATGGCCAACCCGCGCTGGGCCCCCGTGCCGCGCGACGCGCGGGTGGGGATCGGGCTGGCGCGCGACGAGATGCGAGGGGCCCTGGGTGCCGACCCGCTGGCCGCCTCGCCCCGCCTGGCCGCCGCCCTGGCCTCGGCGCATCGCGCGCTCCTCGCCGGAAACCGCGCGGCCGCGGCTTCGGCCCTGCTGGAGGCCCTCTTCCCCCGCGGCGGGGAGGCGACGCTGGGGCGGCTTTCGGACCCGGGGCCGTTGCCGCAGGGCGAGATCGCCAGCGCCGCCCTGGCGGAGAGGGTGCGGCTTCTGGACGAGACGAATGGCTGGGCGGCGGATTTCGACACGCCCATCCCCGCCGAACGGGGCGGGCGCGGGTCGCTTCCTTTCGGGATTTGATGCTGCCCAGAGGTTAGGCGAGGGCTCTGCCCTCGACCCGCCAAGGGCCTGAGGCCCTTGCCCCGTCTGACTGCCGTGGATACCCCGGACCAGTGGGGTCTCTGCTTGGGGTGACTTTCCGGCCCTTGCAGTCGCCTCGGGTCATGGACCCGAGGCGCACCGTCAGCCCCGTAATTTCAAACTTGAAGAAAAAGATGATGGTGAGGGGTCCGGGGAGAGGAAGAATTTCTTCTTCCTCTCCCCGGGACAGACCGCCGCATTCAAGTCAGCACCGCCACCGGTAGGACGCGGGTTAATCCCCCGCCATCACCTTCACATAGCTGCCCGGCGCGTCCTCGAGCGCCGGCAGGGCGCCGGCGCCGGGTTCGCGGGCCGGGACGGTGCTGCGGTCCTGCGCGGTGATCCAGCGTTGCCAGTCCGGCCACCAAGAGCCGGCGAATTCGGTCGCGTGCTCGAACCATTCGGCGGGTTCGGCCGGGAAGTCGCCGGTGGAGACCCAGTGGCTGTACTTGCCGCTGTCGGGCGGGTTCACGACCCCGGCGATGTGGCCGGAGGCCGCGAGGACGAAGCGGACTGGCCCCGAGAAGATCCCGGTCGCGCGGTAGCTGCTCTTCCAGGGCGCGATATGGTCCTCGCGCGTGGCGAGGAAGTAGGACGGCACCTTGATGTCGCGCAGGTCCAGCGCCTCGCCGTCGAGGGTGATGCCGCCCGGCTTTACCAGGTCGTTCTGCTGGTACATGCGGCGCAGGTAGAAGCTGTGCATCTTCGCCGGCATGCGCGTGGAATCGCCGTTCCAGAACAGCAGGTCGAAGGGGAAGGGTTCCTGGCCCAGCAGGTAGTTCTGTACGACGAAGGACCAGATGAGGTCGTTGGCGCGCAGCATGTTGAAGGTGTCGGCCATCTCGGAGCCTTCGAGATAGCCGCGCTGGCTCATCTTCGCCTCGATGGCCTGGAGCTGCTCCTCGTCGATGAAGACGCCGAGCTCGCCCGCTTCCTCGAAGTCCAGCATGGTGGTGAAGAACGTGGCCGAGGCGACGCGGTCGTCGCCCCGCCTGGCCATGTGCGCGAGGGTGGAGGCGAGCAGCGTGCCGCCCAGGCAGTAGCCGATGGCATTCACCTGCCGCTCGCCCGTCGCCTTCTCGATGGCGTCCAGTGCCGCGTAGGGGCCGAGGCGCATGTAGTCCTCGAAGCCCATCTCGGCGAGGGACTCGTCCGGGTTCACCCAGGAGCAGATGAAGACCGTATGGCCCTGGCTGACGGCCCAGCGGACGAAGGAGTTCTTCGGGCGCAGGTCCAGGATGTAGAACTTGTTGATCCAGGGCGGCAGGATCAGCAGCGGGCGCTTCAGCACCGTCTCGGTGGTGGGGCTGTACTGGATCAGCTCCATCAGCGCGTTCCGGTACACCACCTTGCCCGGGGTGACGGCGATGTTCTCCCCGATGGTGAACTTGCTCTCGTCCGTCATGTGGATGCGCAGCTTGCCCTTGCCGCGTTCCAGGTCCGACAGGAGGTTGGACAGGCCTTTCAGCAGGTTCTCGCCGCCGGTCTCGGCGGTCTTGCGCAGCACCTCGGGGTTGGTGAGCCAGAAGTTGGTCGGGCTCATCGCGTCCACGAACTGGCGCGTGTAGAAATCGACCTTCTGCGCGGTCTTGGGCGCCAGCCCCTCCGCCCCGTGCACCACGTTGGTGAAGTAGCGGGAGTAGAGGAGGTAGGACTGCTTGATGAAGTCGAAGACCTCGTTCTCGCGCCAGGCGTCATCCTTGAAGCGCTTGTCGCCGCGGCGCTCGGCGATCACGGGTTCGGCCTGGCCGCCCAGCATGCGGCGGGCGGTGTTCTGCCAGAGGGTGAGATAGTCCTGCCAGAAGCCGATCTGCGCCTGCATCATGCGGGCGGGGTTGGCCATCAGCCGCGTCGTCATCTCCAGGAAGGCGCTGCCGATATTCAGCGGGTCCGGGTTCGGCGGGCCGTCGGCACCGCCCTGGCGGCGCAGGAACTCGTGCACGATGCGCTGCCCGCGCTCGGCGACGTCGGCCATGGTGCGGCCGACCAGGGCGGGGTCGGGCAGGCGGAAGCCGGCCTCGGGCGCCGGGGAGGGGGCGGCGGCCGGCGGGGGCTTCGGCGCGGCGGATTCGGCGGCGGGGCGAGGTGGCTCCGCGCCGGGGGCGGGCTCAGGCGACGGCGTCGGCGCTTGGGAAGGCTGCTGAGGGGCAGGCGGGGGGGCGCCGGAGGCGACGGCCAGCGCGATGCGGGCTGCCTCGGGCTCTGCGGCCGCGGGCATGCTGGCGGGGGGCTCGGCCCTGACCATCGGCGCCTGGTCCGGTTCTGCCGGGGCGGAGGTGACCTGGGCCGGCGTGCCGGTTCCCACGGGGGGCTTGCGCGGGGCGGGCGGGCTGCCCTCGGCCGGGCCGCCGAGCGCCGCGGCCCCGGACTGCGCCACCTCCGGCGGGGTCCGGCCACTCCTCGGCTTTCTGCTCATGCTTGCGTCGTCTCCCTGGTCCCGGCCAGGCGGTCGGGCCCTGGGCTCGCCCGCCATCCGGTGCGCCGGCTGTCCCGGCGTCCTGTTCCGTGGCTTCCGCCGGTCGCCATTCTGCGGCAAACCCCCCGGGAGAGGAGCGTGCGATGCGAGAGCAGGCCATGCCGTCCCGGCCGGTTTCCGTCCGGTACAGGGAAGCTAGGGAGCGGAGAGGGGTGAGGCAAGCAGGCCCGGCCGTGCGATGGGCCGCGTTCGCCGTATGGCTGCCCCTCGGGCTTGCCCTGGGCGGCTGCGTCGGCTCGCCCGCCGAGGGACCTTTCGAGTTCTACCGCCAGATCACGGGGGAGGCGCTGGAGGGCCGGCCGCTGCCGCCGGGGATGGAGGAGCGCAGCCCGAATCTCGGCACCGTTCCCCAGCGGCCGGACCGGGGCCCCGCCAGCAGCCGGGCGGAGCTGTCGAGCCTTCTGGCGGCGAACCGCGCCGCGGCGGCCAATCCTCTTCCCTCCGGCGCCCCGGTTCCGGAGCGGCCGGCCACCGAAGGAGGGGCCGTGGTTCCCGCCGCCCCGCCCGCGCCCCCGCGCCTGGCCCCCGCGCCGCCGGTCGGCGCCGGCCCGGCCACGCTGCTGCTGCCGGGCACCGAGGCGCCGCGCATGGACGAGACCGCGCCCGAGGCGCCGCCCGCCGAGATGGCCGCGCCGCCGCCACCCGATCTCGCAGCGCCACCCAGCTTCCCGCCCATCGCGCCTCGCGGCCTCTGACCACCGCCGCTATCCTGGACGCACCCCATGCCGAGCACCGGATCATGACCGACGAGTTCCACCGCATCCGCCGCCTGCCGCCCTATGTCTTCGCGGAGGTGAATTCGGCCAAGGCGAAGGCGCGGGCCGCCGCCGAGGACGTGGTGGACCTCGGCATGGGCAATCCGGACAGCCCGACGCCGCCGCATATCGTCGCCAAGCTGATCGAGGCGGTGCAGGACCCGCGCACGCATCGCTACTCCTCCTCCAAGGGCATTCCCGGCTTGAGGCGCGCCCATGCGGCCTATTACGCCCGCCGCTTCGGCGTGAAGCTGGACCCGGAGACGGAGGTGATCGCGACGCTCGGCTCGAAGGAGGGGCTCGCGAACCTCGCCCAGGCTATCGCCTCGCCGGGGGACACCATCCTGGTGCCGAACCCGTCCTATCCGATCCACCAGTTCGGCTTCCTGATCGCGGGCGCCTCGGTGCGTTCCATTCCGTATACGCCGGATGACGAGATGCTGCGCGCAATCGACCGCGCGGTGCGGCATTCCGTGCCCAAGCCGACGGCGGTGATCGTCAACTTCCCCTCGAACCCGACGGCGCTGGTGGCGAGCATCGAGTTTTACCGGGAGCTGGTGGCCTTCTGCCGGCGGCACGAGCTCTTCATCCTCTCCGACCTCGCCTATGCCGAGCTGTATTACGGCACGACGCCGCCGCCTTCGGTGCTGGAGGTGGAGGGTGCCAAGGATGTGGCAGTGGAGTTCACCTCCATGTCCAAGACCTACAACATGCCCGGCTGGCGCATGGGCTTCGCGGCGGGCAACCCGCGGCTGATCGCGGCGCTGACGCGGGTGAAGTCCTATCTCGACTACGGGGCCTTCACGCCGATCCAGGTGGCGGCGACGGCGGCGCTGAACGGGCCGCAGGACTGCATCGAGGAGATGCGCGTGCTCTACAAGGAGCGGCGCGACCTGCTGGTGAAGGGGCTGCATGCCGCGGGCTGGGACGTGCCCTCGCCCGAGGCCTCGATGTTCATGTGGGCGCCGATCCCCGAGCGCTTCCGGCATCTGGGCAGCGTGGAATTCTCCAAGCTGCTGCTGGCGCGGGCCAAGGTCGCGGTCGCGCCGGGCGTCGGCTTCGGCGAGCATGGCGACGACCATGTCCGCATCGCCCTGGTCGAGAACAACCATCGCATCCGCCAGGCGCTGCGGGGCATCAGGACCTTCCTGCAGGGCGACAATGCCGCGCCCACGATGGAAGAGGCTGCTAAAGAGGAAACCGTCCGCGCATGACCCGTCCTCTTGCGGTGGCCGTTGCCGGGCTCGGCACGGTCGGGGCCGGTGTGCTCGGCCTGTTGCGGCAGAATGCGGAGATCGTGGCGGCGCGGGCCGGGCGGCGGATCGCCGTCACGGCCGTTTCCTCGCGCGACCGGACGCGCGACCGGGGCATCAGCCTCGACGGGCTGCGCTGGTATGACGACCCGGTGGCGCTGGCGAATGATCCGGCGGTGGATGTCATCGTCGAGACGATCGGCGGCAGCGAGGGGCCGGCGCGCGCGCTGATCGGGGCCGCGCTGGCCGCTGGCAAGCCGGTGGTGACGGCCAACAAGGCGCTGCTGGCCATCCATGGCGCCGAGCTGGCCGAGCTTGCCGCGAAATCCGCCGTGCCGCTGGCCTTCGAGGCGGCGGTGGCGGGGGGCATCCCCGCCATCAAGGCGATCCGCGAGGGGCTGGCGGGCAACCGCATCACCCGCGTGACCGGCATCCTGAACGGCACCTGCAACTACATCCTGACGCAGATGCGCGAGCGCGGGCGCGAATTCGCGGAGGCGCTGAGCGAGGCGCAGAAGCTGGGCTATGCCGAGGCTGACCCGACTTTCGACGTGGACGGGATCGACGCGGCGCATAAGCTCGCCATCCTGGCCGCGCTGGCCTTCGGGCGGCCGGTGGATTTCGATGCCGTGCATGTGGAGGGCATCCGGGCCGTCTCGGCGCTCGACATCAAGCTGGCCGAGGAGCTGGGCTACCGCATCAAGCTGCTCGGCATCGCCTCCTGCTCCGAGGCCGGGGTGGAGACGCGGGTGCATCCCTGCATGGTGCCCGTCTCCCATCCTGTCGCGACCGTGGATGGCGTGTTCAACGCGGTGGTGGCCGAGGGCGACCATGTCGGCCGCGTGGTGCTGGTCGGGCGCGGGGCGGGGGCGGGGCCGACGGCTTCCGCCGTGGTTTCCGACCTCGTGGACATCGCGCGCGGGCGCCACACGCCGGTCTGGGGCGCGGAGTCCTTCTCGGCGCTGCCCTCTGTCGGCATGGAGCGGCATTCCGGCGCCTATTACCTTCGCCTGATGGTGGTGGACCGGCCCGGCGTGATCGCGGATGTGACTGGCGCCCTGCGGGACGGCGGGATCAGTCTGGAATCCATGATCCAGCGCGGCCGGGCCCCGGGCGAGGCGGTGCCGGTGGTGCTGACCACCCATGAATCGCGTGAGGCCGCGATGCGCGAGGCCCTTGCGCGCATTGCGGCGCTGGACGCCGTGCTCGAACCCCCCGCCCTTATCCGGATCGAAAACCCATGAGCCAGACCGCCTCCATCAACCTCGACGCGCCGCTCCAGAGCGACCGCAACCTGGCGCTGGAGCTGGTGCGCGTGACGGAGGCGGCCGCGCTCGCCTCCTCGCGCTGGATCGGCCGGGGTGACAAGAACAGCGCCGATGGCGCCGCCGTGGACGCCATGCGCCGCGCCTTCGACAGCGTGGCCATCAACGGCACCGTCGTGATCGGCGAGGGCGAGATGGACGAGGCGCCGATGCTCTATATCGGCGAGAAGGTCGGCGCCGGCGGGCCGGAGGTGGACATCGCGGTGGACCCGCTGGAGGGCACCTCCATCTGCGCCCGCGGCATGCCGAATGCCATCGCGACCGTGGCGGTGGCGGAGAAGGGCGGCTTCCTGCACGCCCCCGACATCTACATGGACAAGATCGCGGTCGGCCCGGGGCTGCCCGAGGGCGTGGTGCATATCGATGCCAGCCCGAAGGAGAACCTGAAGAATCTCGCCCAGGCGCGGAAGGTGGCGATCGAGGATCTGGTGGTCTGCACCCTCGACCGCGACCGCCACAAGGAGATCATCCGCGCCTGCCGCGAGGCCGGGGCGCGCATCATGCTGATCCCCGATGGCGACGTGGCGGGCGTGGTGGCCTGTTCGCAGCCGGAGGCCGGGGTGGACATGTATCTCGGCTGGGGTGGCGCGCCGGAGGGCGTGCTGGCGGCGGCGGCGCTGCGCTGCATCGGCGGGCAGATGCAGGGCCGGCTGATCTATGAGGACGACGCGCAGCGCGAGCGCGCGAAGTCCATGGGCATTTCCGACCCCGACCGGATCTTCAGCGTGACCGAGATGGCGAAGGGGGACGTCATGTTCTCCGCCACGGGCGTGACCACGGGCGCCATGCTGCGCGGCGTGCGGCGCACCGCCTTCGGCGCCATCACCCATTCCATCGTCATGCGCAGCAAGACCGGCACGGTGCGCTATGTGGAAGGGCACCATAACTTCACCATCAAGCCGAACCTCCTCATTGGCTAATCCCGGGCTTCTGGAGGCGGAGGCGCCGGCGGCGGAATCGGTTCTCGGCGTCTCGCGCAGCGTCACCGGCCGTCGCTGGGTCTGGCGCGCCGCCGATGCGCGGACGGGCCTGGCGATCGCACAGCGGCTGGACGTGCCGGAGCTGGTCGGGCGGCTGCTCGCGGCGCGGGGCATCGGGGTGGAGGCGGCCGCCGACTTCCTGGAGCCGCGGCTGCGGGCCCTGATGCCGGACCCCTCCTGCCTCCGGGACATGGACCGGGCGGCGGAGCGGCTGGCCGAGGCCGTGCGCGCCGGCGAGCGGGTTTCCGTTTTCGCGGATTACGACGCGGATGGCGCCTGCGCCGGCGCGCTCACGGTGCGCGTGCTGCGCGATCTCGGCGTGGCGGCCAGCCATTACGTGCCGGACCGGATCAAGGAGGGTTACGGGCCCAACGCACCGGCCATTGCCGCGCTGTGCGAGGCGGGGGCGACGCTGATCGTCTGCGTCGATTGCGGCATCGCGGCGCATCAGGCGCTGGAGGCCGCGCGGGGCCGGGCGGATGTGGTGGTGCTGGACCACCACAAGGCCGAGGGGCCGCCGCCCCCGATCCTAGCCGCGGTCAACCCGAACCGGCTGGACTGCAATTCGGGCCTGCGCACGCTTTGCGCCGCCGCCGTCTGCTTCATGACGGCCGTGGCGCTGCACCGCAGCCTGCGGAAGTCCGGCTTCTTCGAGGGGCGCGCCGAGCCGCCGCTGCTGGACCTGCTGGATCTCGTCGCCACGGCGACGGTCTGCGACGTGATGCCGCTGACCGGCCTCAACCGCGCCCTGGTTTCCCAGGGGCTGCGGGTGATGGCCCGCCGGGGGCGGCCCGGGGTTGCGGCGCTGCTGGAGGTTGCCGGGGTGAAGGATGCGCCGACGGCGCATTCCCTGGGCTTCGCCTTGGGCCCGCGCATCAATGCCTCCGGCAGGATCGGGGAAAGCGACCTCGCCCTGCGGCTGTTGCTGGAGGAGGACCCGCTGGAGGCGCGGGCCATGGCCGAGCGCCTCGACAGCACGAACCGCCGCCGCCAGGAGGTGGAGGCGGAGGTGATGGGGACCGCCATGGGCATGGCGGAGCAGGGCATGGCCGCGGGCCATCCCGTGCTCATGATCTGCGGGGAGGGATGGCATCCGGGGGTGGTGGGCATCGTCGCCGGCCGGGTGAAGGAGCGCTTCAACCGCCCGGCCCTGGTGGCGGGGGTGGCGGACGGGCTGGCCAAGGGCTCCGGCCGTTCGGTTCCCGGGCTGGATCTCGGGGCGGCGATCATCGCCGCGCGCCAGGCGGGGCTGCTGGAGACCGGGGGCGGGCATGCCATGGCGGCCGGCTTCAGCTTCCGCGCGGAGCGGCGCGAGGCGGTGCATGCCTTCCTGAACGAGCGGCTGGCCGCCGCCACCGCCCTGCCGGATGCGGCCGCCCTGGTGGTGGAGGGCACCCTTTCGGTGGCCGCGGCGAATACGGTGCTGGCCGAGCAGGTCGGGCGCCTGGCGCCCTTCGGCACGGGCAATGAGGAGCCGGTCTTCGCCATTCGTCACGCGCGGGTGGTTCGGGCCGACCGGGTGGGCAAGGAGGGCGGCACCATCCGGCTGTTCCTGGAAGGCGAGGGGGGCGGGCGGCTGAAGGCCGTGTGCTTCCGCGCGAAAGAGGGGCCGCTGGCCGAGCTGCTGCTGAAGGCGCGGGGCACGCCGTTGCACCTCTGTGGCACGCTGCGTGCCGAGAGCTGGAACGGCGAGGTCTCGACCTCCCTTCATGTGCAGGATGCGGCGCCGGCCTGACGTCGCGCGGGTTGTGGCGGGGCGTGGTCCGTCCTACCTCGCGGCGCGGTGCCCGGCCGGGCGCCCTGGATTGCCGGCTCCGATGGGCCGGTTCGCTCAAGCCGGACCCCGTGGAGTTTCCATGCCGCCCAGCCGCTTCCTGCTCCCCCTGCTGCTGCCCCTTCTGCCCCTGGCCGGCTGCACCGGGGACTATTCGCCTGACACCTATTCGACCCGGGCCGTGCAGCAGGCGAACCCGGTGCAGCAGGGGGTCATCATCGGCGCGCGGGAGGTTGCGATCTCCTCTGATGGGAATGCCGGAGCGGCCGCGGGCGCGGCGGCGGGCGGTATCATCGGCGCCGCGACTCCGGGCAGCAACATGACCTCGGCCCTGGCCGGGGTGGGCGGCGGGCTGATCGGCGGGCTGTTCGGCTCGGCGACGGAGCGGGTGGTGAATGACAACCGCGGCACCGAATACATCGTGCGCAAGACGAATGGCGAGCTGGTGAACGTCACCCAGCGCGACGTGCCGCCGCTGCCCATCGGGGAGCGGGTGCTGGTGATTGCCGGGGCGCAGGCGCGGATCGTGCGGGATTATACGGTGCCCGGCGCGGCTGCCGCGGTCGGTGGACAGACTCCTGCGCCGATGGAGTCGCCCGTGCGGGCCGACCCTCCGGCCTCTGGTGGGCCCTCGGGCGGCTCGGCCGGCCAGGGAGCCACGCCGCCTCAGGGCACGCCCCAGCCCCCGACGGAAGCCCCGACCCGTTCCGAGCTTCCGCCCGCCGCGCCGGCCAGCGCCGACGCGCCGCCTTCGCCGCGCGTGCCGCTGGTCCCGCCCGAGGCGCCGCTCTCGCTCTGAGCGCCTGCTTCGGCCGGTGCAACGACGCACCCTGGGTGCTGGACGGGAGCTTGCGGCCGTTGTAGTGACCGCGCGCCCCTGGTGGTTTGGCCAGGGCGAGGCCTGTCCCGTTCGTCTAGAGGCCTAGGACGCGGCCCTTTCAAGGCTGCAACACGGGTTCGAATCCCGTACGGGACGCCACTGTTTTTATTAGCCTTTTCCAGGGCTTTCGCCGCTGCTGTTGGCAGTTGGCAATCCTGTTGGCAGCGCGGAATCACGCCGTGCCTTGGCCGCTGCCCGACCCGTGAGGCCTGAGAATCGGCGGCTGTTCGCCCCCTCGGCCTCGATCGCGTCCAGCAAAGGCCCGAACCGGTCATCCAGCGCTTCCTGGGCCTGCCGGGCGAGCAGGTGCCCGTCGACGTCATCGAGGTAGATCTCGAGGTTCCCGTCGTTGTCGTGGCCCGTGAGCTCCCGGATCGCGCGATTCTCGAAGCCGAGAAGCTTGAGGGCAGACGGGCCCGTCCGGCGGAGCCCATGCAGGGTGTAGCGCTCGAGCCCCAGGTTCTTCAGCAGGGTGCGAAGGGTCTCCTCGGCATTGGAGCGGGTCCAGGCCACGCCGCGGGGCGTGACGAAGAGGCGTTCGGGGTGCCTGCCGTGGACGCTGTCGAACGCCCGCTGCAGGCGGGGAGGGACGTAAAGCAGGAGCCGCTTCGGCTGTGGCCGGTTCGCGGTCTTCGCCTGGACGAATTCCAGCGTCTTCGCCTCGGGATCATAGGCTTCGGGCCGCCAGCTCGTGACATCGCCGCCACGCTGCGCAGTGAGCAGGTAGCCGGTGAGCAGCGCGCGGAATTCGGGCGTTGCGGCTCGGAACACCGGGACGAGCACGGGCTCGAGGGGCCACCTCCGGTTCTGGTTCCCGCGCACAACGGGCAGGTTCCGTGCGGTCTTCCAGGGGTTGTCCGCCATGACCCCGGGATTCCGCCGCCGGAAGAGGTCAACGACGGCGATCATGCGGCTGCGCAGGCGGTTCCAGCCGTCCGGGTCCTCGCCATGCGCCTCGCGGAGCTGGTCGATCCAGACCTCGTCCAGCGCCGGCAGCAGCAGGTCTCCGAAGGATCCTCGGAACAGGTCCAGGGTGCGGCGGTAATCGCGCTGGGTGGGCGAGGCGAGCTTGCCGAAGTCGACGCTGCCAAGAAAAGCCGTGACGGCCGCCTGCACCGAGTAGCGGCCGGGGGCGTCGCGCAGTCCCTCCGCCTCGCGCCGCGCCTTCTCATAGGCGACCTGGAAGGCGTTCGAGCCGAGAGGAAGGGGCAGGGGGATGCGGCGGCCGTTCCGCCGGTAGTAGGCGTATTGCCGGCCGTCAGGCTTTCTGACGAGCTCGACGTGCGGCCACAGCCGGGGGGACGAATCCGGCGAGGCGGTCTGCAGCAGCGGCGCGGGCAACGGCCTGGCCATGATCGTCCTGCTTCTCCATCTTGAATATGCGGCGGGAGCAGGCCTCCAGCTCCTCGCGGTGCCACACCTTCACCCCGTCGCCCCGATCCCGTCCAGCAGGCAGCAAGCCGGCCTGGACGAAGGCGTTGAACTGGCCGGCCGTGTAGTGGAGGAAGCTGCAGCTCATCGCCAAAGGCATGTGCAGCGGCCACCCGGGCAGGTCGCCAGCCCTACCCATCGCGCAGCTCCTTCACCAGCCGCAGGGTCCCTCCGGCCCCCCGCTCGACGAGGTTGTTGTTGCGGAGGTTGGACAGGCCGCCGTTCCAGTGCCCCCCGCGTGGTGCGGCGCCGAGCATCGAGGCGAGCAGAGCCGGTGGGGTCCAGGCCTCGCCCTGGGCGGCCAGCGCGGCGATCATGCCCGGGGCCGGTGCCAGGCAGCGGGCGCAGCTGTTGGGATCGTGCGGCGTGTCAAACACGGGTCACCTCGCAGATGAGGGGGCGGTTGGCGATCTCGAGCAGGACGTCCGCGTGGCAGGGCTCGTGGAGTAGGCACCAGCAGGCCAGGTTCTTGCCGCGCAGTGCGACGACTTCATGAGGGTCGAAGTCGAGCAGATGACCGTGCCCCCCGACGGGGTTCAGGATCGCCCTCCGGAATGCACTCACCGCGCCCTGCTGCGTCTTGTGTTCCGGAAGGCCGCTGCCTGGCCGCCCGACCTTGAAGGGATTGCCCCACTTCGTGGGCCTTGCGACGGACACCGTGTTGGGCGGCATCCTCCATCCCTTCTTGCGGGAGAGCTGGACGCGCTCAGGCATCGGTGAAGAGCTCCCTGGTGCGAGGATCCTGCAGGGCCACGGCGAGTACGAGATGACGGGCGACGCGCAGGCGCAGGAGGCCAAGCTCGAACTCCGTCGGGCGCATCTCGACCAGGTAGGCGTCCGGAGAGAAGAAGGCCCCATCACCGGGCAGCACGAACTGGTACCGCCCGTGATGGGTGTTGAAGTGCCAATCGCCGGGCTGCATGGCGGCCTTCCACCTCTCGGCGGCGAGAGCGCGAAGCGCGGGTGCACGGTGATCGTGGGGGCGGAGGAGCTTCACGCCACTTCACTCCTCAGCGCACCGCCAGGGGCCGTCATGCGGCCCGTCTTGCGGCGCTCGATCAGCATCTCCACGAGCTCGCGGCGGGTGAGCTCCACGGCGCCCGCCTTCACGGCCAGCGCGCGCTTGCTCAGGGCGATGTCGTAGTGGCTGTCGTGCTGGGGTGGGCCCTGGTGGTGCCGCCGAGCGACGCCGATGCGAGCCGCCATGGCGTGCAGCTCGGCGTCCGTGTCGGCGATCATGTGGCAGAGGATCATCTTCCCCAGCCGCGCGCGCATATCGTCCACGTAGACGGTCATGCCGGCACCTCCAGGTGCTCGGCGCCGTCCAGCAGGTGCCCGCCCGCTGTGGGTGTCCGGCCGCCCCATTGCTTGAAGTGGAAGGGAACGCCCAGGGCGCCGCACTGGTCGCGGAGCTCCTGCAGCCAGGGCTGCTCGACGGCGCGGGCGCGGGGGCCGCTCTCGCCGCCGGCGATGACCCATCCGATGCGCCGGGTCTCGACCCGGTCGCTTCCGACGTGGAGCAGGCCGGAGAGAGAATCGAGCCAGCCCCAGCGATCGTCACCGGTCGAGACGTGCCGGAGATCCAGCGGCCCCAGCAGCGGCTCGCAGGACAGGAAGTGCAGGGCTGCTGGGACGTCCAGCAGCTGCCGCACACGGGTGTCGGCTGCCGCCTGGTTCTCCACGCTCGTGCCCAGCCAGACATGCGGCCAACCGTCCGCCCAATCCCTGGGGAGCATCCGGGGAATGTTCCCGGGCCGCTTCGTCAGCAGCATCCAGGTCAGGGAAGGGGTCGCGCGGATCAGCTCCCAGAGATCCTCGCGCGCGCCCTCGGGCGCCCGGTTGTCGAAGACATCGGCGAGGCTGCTGCAGAAGACGCGCCAGGGCTGCCCGTCCTTCGCCGCCTTGCGGTTCCAGGCCAGCGGCTTCTTCCAGTTGCCCGGGCTAGTGCGGCGACGAAGGGCATGCGGACCCCAGGCGACGCCGAGACGGCTGGTGGCCAGCGTCTCGGCGTAGCAGTGATTGCAGCCGGCGGAGACGGGTGTGCAGCCGATCCACGGGTTGAAGGTGCTGGTTGCCCAGCTGATGCCGGTGACCTCAGCCATGGCATGCCTCCGGCGTGGAGAGCTCGGCCTCGATGCGGTCCCGGATGTGGTGCAGGAGCTCAACGCGCTGCTCGTGGGAGCGGGTGGGAGCGCTGGTGGAGAGGTTGATCTCCTCCAGCAGACGGGACGCGGCCGCCTCGGGGCTGAGGAGCGCCGGGCCGGGATGGAGATCCTGGATGCCGAAAGCCGGGGAGCCGCCCAGCCATGCGGTCGAGAGGTAGAGGCCGGCGCTGGTCAGCACCGCCAGGGCAAGGCCGCGCGAGGACCGTCTCAGCATGGCACGGCCCCCGCGGGGCTGAACTTCCCCACCTCGTCGCCCCAGGCTTCCCAGCCCGGCGCAGCCTCGCGCGCGAAGAGCTCGACGCGCGGGGCGGGGAAGACGCGCTCCACATCGGCGCGGAGCTGGTCCGGCTTGCGCGAGTGCTCCCGCACTGGCGCGACGACCAGGTTGCAGACGTTGCGCGCCATCAACGGCACGGCCCCCCGCGTGCCGAGGAGGTAGGGCTCCATGCGGGTGCGGAGGCGGTAGCCGGGCCCCATGTTCCAGGTCCGCCCGGTCCGGGACTGCTTCGCCCAGGCGCCTGCGGTCACATAGGTGAAGCCCCAGGCCGCCATGGTCGCGAGCGCCTGCGGGAGCATCGGGGCGGTGCCCCAGAGCACGAGGCCGCAGCCCTCCGGATGCGCCAGCTCCACCACAGGCAGGGCCAGGATCTCGGCGAGCGGCATCGTCCGGTACTTGGCCTGGGGGCTCTTCTTCTCGCCCTTCGTGGACCGCAGGACGAAGCGCCAGGGCGGGTCGGCCAGGATGGTGCGGTAATAGCCCGAGCGCAGGTCCCCGAAGGGCCAGTTGCGCAGGCCGTGGAGCAGGTCCGGCGTGTAGGGCGTCATCCGACGAAGGCCCTGTAGAGCAGCATCCAGCCGCCGATGCCGAAGACGGTCGCGGTCAGGAGGCCGAAGCAGGCCCCGAGGTCCTTGCGGTTCGCGTTGTGAGGGGAGGGGAGGCGGGTCATGCCCGGCCTCCCTGAACGACGGCGAAGCGCGGGCGCCTGTGCGCCTGCGTGCGCCAGTGCAGGGGGACGGCAGGCGGCGGCACCATGGGCAGGACCTCGACCAGCCGCAGCACCAACGTTGCCTGCCGCAGGGTGTCCTGCAGCGCGTCCATCACCGCCGCCGGCTGCGCCGGATGGGCCGCGCGCGCCGTGACCAGGTGGGCTGCAATGCGCTGCCCCGCGTGCCGAAGGGGCGCGGCAGGCTCGCCCTGCAGCTCGAGGAGCCGGTCCGTCTCATCGGCGAGCCGGTCCAGCACCGCGGGAAGCATCTGCGGACGGCAATTCGCCACGAGGAGCGCCGCCTCGGATGCCTGGAGCAGGTCCCGGGCGATCATGCCGCTACCTGCCCAGCGGGCTGCCGCTTCTTCCAGGCGAAGTACCAGCAGCTGACCTGGCCGATGTCGACCTTCAGCTCCGCAGAAACCGCGCGGGCGAACATGCCGGCGGCGAAGAGCTGCTCGGCGGCCTCGCGGTCGCCATTGTCCGCCGGGAGATAGGCGCCGCCGTCCGAGGTGGTGAGCGACGTGCCCTTCACGCCGGACATGCCGTGAAGGTTGGGGCCGGCCTCCTGGGCGGACTCAGCCCGCACCTGCGACGCGGTCGGCGCGGCCGCCGCGGGACGGCGCACGGACGGAAGGCCGAGGCGCTTCGCCATGGCAGACACGGTGGTGCCGCCCGCGAGCGGATGGCCCTGCATGGCATTCAGGCTCGCGGCGAGATCGGCCAGGGAGAGACGCGTGTTCGCCCAATTGGCGCGGAGGAACGCGTCGCGCTCCGGCGTCGAGCAGCTCTGTCTCATCAGACCACCGCCCCGGCGCGCCGCGCCGCTTCGATGATCATGGCGCCGAAGCGGGCGGCCTCGTTGGCCGTCAGCGCCTCGCTCGTGCCGTTGATGACGACGAAGACGCTGTCAGGGCCGTTGAACTCCACGCGGAGCTCATGATCGAGCTCCCGCGTCGGCTCCAGCAGCTGCCGTTGCGAGCGCGCGCGGAGGGACGGAGTGTGGGCCTGGTGGGAAGCGATGGACATTCGGACCTCCTGGTGGAGGCCCGAACGTAAACGGGGAAATCCCCGTGTCAACTACAAAACGGGTATTTCCCCGTATTAGCCGGGGTAGATGGGTGTCTCTGGCTTGTAGCTGCCCAGCACGAGCGCCGACACGGTAACCTCCTCCCCAGCGCTGGGCTTGGCCTCGATCTGCTCCGGGAACCGACGATCCGTCACGATGTCAGTTCCCTCAACGATCAGCGGCTGCTGATAGTCGGGATCGTTGCTGCGCGGCCAAAACAGGTGCCGCCCGCGCGCGTCCCGCAGATACTCCTTGAGCGTGGCCTCGAACTCAGACCCGGTAGCAGAGCGCCTCATCACCACCACGCGCTCACCGGGGAAGGGTCCACGCCCGATATCGCTATACCGCACGACAATGACGATCGTGCCATCCGGATACACCTTGTCCATGCTGTCCCCTCGGACGAGGAGCCCGAACCGCTCTACGCCAGGAAACCTGCTGTCCGCAGGGACGGTGATGGTGAACCAGTCCACCGGCGCCCATTGCACTGCTTCCCTCCAAACCCCCGCCTGAACGTCGCCCATGACGTGAATGGTGCTCAGGGTGAGCATTGGCTGCAACTGCGCCTGTGAGGGCTGCACGTTTACTGCATCGAGCAAGTAGCTGGTGGGAACGCCAAGTACATTGGCGAGAGCTGCGAGCTTATCTGCCTTGGGAACGTGGCCCCGGCGCCGGATATCCCTGATCCAATCCACTCCGACACCTGCCATCTGCGCGGCAGTTTTGTCGTTTAACTTCAGGGTAGCCATGCGCTGATCTATGCGCTGCAGGAGCTCCCGCACGGCTTCGGGGTACTCCTCCGGCGAGGTTTTGCGGGTTCTTGCCATACGGGTTTTTCCCCGCTGATGGCGGTGCTCGTCATTCGGGATGATCCCCGTTGCCATAACGGGGATATCCCCGTAACGTGCCGCCATGGCCCTTGAAGACGATCTCCTCAGCTGCTCGGACGCATACTGCGACGCACGCGGCATCGCTCGATCCACACTGTCGAGCTTCATGGTCAATGACAGCTCAATGCTCGACCGCGTCGCTCAAGGCGGAAGCCTGACGGTGCGGAACTGGCAGCGCTGCATGGACTGGCTGGCGGAAAATTGGCCGAAGGACGCAGCTTGGCCACCGGACGTGCCGCGCCCCAGGAGGCCACAGGCTCAGCCGGCGCGAGCGCAGCAGGCCAAGATCGTTGCAAGGAGCCGCTCGACGCAGCGGCGTCGGCGGCGTGCGTGATTGGGGTGATGTGCATGCCCGCAATGTCTGCCATCCATGGTGTCGGTTCACCCGGAACGTGTCCGGGCGCGGTAGGCGCGCCATGAAGCGCATTCGCCACTGCACGCCGGAGCGCCTGTCCGCGCTGAAGACGGCCACCGGCAACCTCGTCGCCCATGTCGGCGGCGGCCTGGCTTCGGAAAGCGTCACGCGCGTCCACAAGTCGCAGCTCTCCGACTATGCGAATCCGCACAAGCCGGAGTCCTTCATGCCGGTTGACGTGCTGGTCGATCTTGTCGCTCGCGCGGGAGAGCCCGCGCTGCTCCGCGAGATCGCCTTGCTCTGCGGCTACACGATCGTGCTCATCGAGCCGGCCGACGAGACCGAGCTGGCCGCGGCTATCGCGGAGAGCATGCGCGAGGGTGCGGACGTCTCCGTGTCATTCCTCGACGGGTTGGCGGATGGCGGGATCTCGCCGGACGATGCGCTCCACATCGCGCGCGAAGCCGACGAAGCCGCCGAGAGCCACAAGAAGGTGGCCCGGATCGCCGGCGCGCTTGCCCGCAAGACCATCACGAGCTCGCCCGGCGCCCCCGCGCCGAAGGGCGAGGGACCGTCCGCCGCGAGCCCCATGCCCCCCTCGGGCCGCGGCGGGCGGGTGCCCCGCAGGCGTCAGACATGACTCCGGGGCGCGCACCCGGCCCGCGCGGCCGTCGAGCCGCCCCGCCGCCTCTTCCTCCGATCGACTTCCAGGCGATCAACCGGGTTGCCCTGCACCGGCTGCCGGAGATCTGCGCCCGGTGGCTGCCAGGAGGCCGGAAGGAGGGGGACGAGTGGGTCTGCGGCGACCTGAGCGGCAAACCCGGCCGCTCCTGCAAGGTCAACCTCTTCTCCGGGAAATGGGCTGATTTCGCCGAGGGCGGCGCCAGTGGCGGCGACGTCATCAGCCTCACCGCCGCCATTCACAACCTGAGCCAGGGCGAAGCCGCCCGGCGCCTCGCCGACATGCTCGGCATCGACCTGGGGGGTCGCCATGTCTGAAAATCACCAGCCCGCACCGGTCGGACCCGACGCCTTCGCGCCGCTGCCTGCCGTCAACGGTCACGCCCATGCGGGGCCTCCGAAGAAGCGCGATGAGGAGTGGCACCCCTCGCGCATGCCTGTCGCGGTGCCCGCGCCGAAGCTGGGGGAGCTGTACCACCCAGAGCTCGGGCAGGCCGTGGCCATGTGGCCCTATCGCGATGCGCGGGGGTGCCTGCTCTTCGTGGTCGCGCGCTTCGAGAAGGAGATCGGCGGCAAGCTGAAGAAGGACGTCGCGCCCTTCTGCCATGGCCGCCGGATCTGGACGGACGCGCAGGGGCGGCCCCAGGACAAGACGCGCTGGCACATGAAGGGGCCGGCCGCGCCGGTGCCGCTCTACGGGCTGCAGGACCTGGCCGCCCGGCCCGAGGCGCCGGTGCTCCTGGTCGAGGGCGAGAAGGCCGCCGAGGCGGCCCGGCTCCGGTTCCCGGACCATGTGGTGGTCACGAGCCAGGGCGGCAGCAAGGCCGCGAAGAAGGCGGACTGGCGCCCCCTGCACCGTCGGAAGGTCGTGTGCTGGCCGGACCAGGACGAGCCGGGGCGGCGATATGCGAACGACGTCGCTGCCCTGGCGCGCACGGCGCGGGGGACGATCCGGGCGGCCTCCTTCTCGATCGTCCAGGTGCCGCGCGAGTGGCCGGAGGGGTGGGACCTGGCGGATGCGCTGCCGGAGACCGTGACGGAGGACCTGCTCGCGGAGCTGCTGGAGGAAGCGCTCGACGCAGACCCGCCGGAGCTGCCGAAGGGCTTCGTCTTCCGCGATTCCGGCCTCTGGTTCGACGCGCCGAGGGATCCCGATTCGGAGGCCCTCGCCGAGCCCTTCTTCGTCACCGCGCCCTTCGAGGTGGTCGGGGAGGCCAATGACGGAACCGGCATGGCCTGGGGCCTGGTCATCCGCTGGAAGGACCGGGACGGGCGGCAGCACCAGTGGTCGGTGCCGAAGCGCCTGGTCCACTCGGATGGCAGCCGGATCGCGGAGGAGCTGGAGGACGCGGGGCTGCACTGCTCCCCGAGCGGCCGGGCAAAGACCCTCCTGAAGAACTTCATCGGCGGGGTGCGCAGCAAGCGCCGGCTGATCTGCGTGGATCGGACGGGGTGGCACACCAGCCAGGGCAAGCCGGTCTTCATCCTGCCTGGTGGGGAGGCCTTCGGCCCGGCGGCCGGCTCGGTGATCCTGCAGACGGATCATGCCGGCACAGACGGCGCCTTCATCCCCGCCGGGGACCTGCAGGGCTGGAAGACGAATGTGGCGGCCTATGCGGTCGGCAACCATCGCCTGGCCCTGGCCATCTGCACGGCCCTCGCCACGCCCCTCCTGGACGTGGTCGGCGGGGACAGCGGCGGCATCCACATCGTCGGCGACAGCCAGACCGGGAAGAGCACCACCCTCTATGTGGCGGGCTCGGTTTGGGGGAAGGGGGCGCGCGGCGCCCAGGTGCGGCAGTGGCGCGCGACGGCCAACGGCCTGGAGAGCGCGGCCTCCGAGACCTCCGACACCGCCCTGATCCTGGATGAGATGGGCCAGGCCAGCGCGGCCGACGTCGCGGACACGATCTACATGCTGGCGAACGGGGCCGGGAAGCTCCGGGCCGGCAAGGAGGGGGGGGCCCGGCGGACGAAGACCTGGCGGACCATGTTCCTCAGCACCGGGGAGATCACCCTCGCGGCGAAGCTGGCCGAGGCGCAGCGCAAGGTGATGGCCGGCCTCGAGGTGCGGCTGGTCAACCTGCCGGCGAATGCCGGGGCCGGGATGGGGGTCTTCCAGAACCTCCACGGCATGCCCGGCCCGGGAGACCTGGCCAAGCACCTGCAGCTGCAGGCGCGCACCCACTACGGCACCGCCGGCCGGGCCTTCCTGACCCAGCTTGTCCGCACACGGGTCAGCAAGCAGCGGGAGCTCGAGGCGCGGGTGAAGGGCGCCCAGGCCTCCTTCGCCAAGCTCCATGTCCCCGAGGACGCGGCGGGCCAGGTGCGGTCCGTGGCTGACCGATTCGCGCTCATCGCCCTGGCCGGGGAGATGGCGATCGAGTGGGGCGTGGTGCCCTGGCCCAAGGGCGAGGCGGTGCGGGCAGCGGGGGAGTGCTTCAAGACCTGGCTGCGGGAGCGCGGCGGCGCCGGGACCACGGAGGACCAGCAGGCCATCAACCAGGTGCAGGCCTTCCTCGAGGCCCATGGCGAGAGCCGCTTTACCCCCCTCGTGCGGCACGACCAGAACGGCAATGCGGAAGCCCCCCCGGCCGAAGCCCTTCGCACCAGCAACCGAGCTGGCTGGCGCCGGCGGCCGGCCGGGGACAAGGACGGGTGGGAGTACCTGATCCTGCCCCAGGCCTGGACCAATGACGTCTGCAAGGGGATGGACGCCAAGCGGGTCGCCGCGGTGCTCGCGGGGCAGGGGCTGCTCGTCGCCGGCAAGGGCGGTAAGTCCGCCGCCGTCGTGAATGTCCCGGGTGAGGGGAGCGTTCGGGTGTACCGGGTGAGTGGCGCGATTTTGGGCATTCGGGAAGAAGCGGGGGCCGAAGAGGCGGACGACGCCGCCTGACCTGAAAAACCCGGTGTAACCGGTGTAGCGGGTGTAAAGTCTATGATTTTGAAAGGGAAAACCGGTTACACCCCTGCCGAAAAGGCGTGTAACCGGTGTAAGTCCCACACGCCCCGATTACACCCATTACACGGCCTTCAGCGGCGGGTGTAACCCTTTTCGCCCCGTTAAAACAAAGGGATAACACCTATAACACCGGTTACACCGCACTTTTCAGGTGCGGATTGCCGGAGACCCCTGCCCCCAGCGCCACTGCACAAGGATTGTGCTGCACAGATCGCAGAGGCGTGATACGAAATGGGAACGCGCCGGGCGGGGGCCCGCCGCCCGAGGGACCGTGCAGAGCATCACCGCCGAGCGCCGGGCAGGCGCCTCAAAACACACTTGCCCAGATTCCCCAGTTTCCGGTAGGGCTGGCCCCACGCTGAGGCGAGATGCGCTCGGGGGCTTTCCGCCTCCGGGCGCTTTCGCGTTCCAGGGCCGTGCCATCGAGCACGCCGCCATCCCCACCGACCCCGATCCACCCTCCGGCGACGCGGACCTCCGCGGGCGCCTCTTCGCGCATGGGAGCGCCGAAGCCGTCATGTCGTCCCAGCCCCAGGCCGCGAAGGCGTCCGAGCTGCCCCAGCCCATCTACGCCACCGAGCTGGTGGAGATGCGTCTCTGCGACGCCACAGACACGCTGCGGGCGATCCCCGGGCGGGGCTGCTTCCCGGCCGGCTTCCGGACCAACTGGCCGGCCGAGGCCTTGGCCATGGCCGAGGGCGCCCCAGGGGTGGACGAGGATCTGCCGCGCCGGGTGCCGACGGCCAGGCAGATCGACCAGATGGACGAGGCCTTCCGCTGGATCTCCTACATCCCGGAGACCCATGTCGATCACCGCCGCATCGTCCTGCTGCGCTCCCTGATCTCGGTCCGCCAGAAGAAGCACCTGATGAGCTGGCGCCAGATCGGCGAGAAGATGGGCATGGAGCACCGGACGGTGCAGCGGCGTTTCGCCCAGGGCATCGGGTGGATCTGCCAGGAGCTCTACCGCCAGCAGCTCGCCGGCAAGCAGTGGGCCCTGGACTGGCAGCGCATGCGCCAGGTGGCCGGGTCGCTCAACTCAAAGCAGCTGGTCCCGGAGGCGTCGCCGATCGTCGTGCCCGTCGAGCCAGGCCCGGCGCCCGACCCCTACATCCGCGCTTCACACGCGCCGATCGCCTTCTCCGTCTCCGAGCGCGCGGAGCGCATCTCGCGCTTCCTCTGCGGCATGACCGGGCGCTGCCAGGCCGCCATGGAGCACTTCCCGACGGACGGCTCGCCGCGGTCGATCGCCGGCGGGCGCGGCTTCGGCATGCAGGAGCTGGTGGTGCTCGAGGGCGTGGGGATCCTCGCGGCCGAGCCGGGTGGGCGGGAGTACCGCTTCACCCCCGATGGGGTGACCGCCCGCGCCATGTGGGGCCGCACAGCCGTCGCCGCCTAGGTTACAGCCCGTCCACTTTTCGCTTGCCCGGATTCCCCATCCTGGGGTAAGGGCGGAGCCACACTGAGGTGACGAGCGCCCGGGAGCCACACGGCCCCCGGGCGCTTTTCCGTTCTGGACCTGTCTCGATGGGCGCCGCGCTCTTCTGTCATGCGGTGCCGGGAAGCGGTCGGATGGACCCCCTTGCCCTAACCCGGCGGCGGTCATGTGACGGAGCTCGCGCCGAACATGGCTGGCGGCCTCGGCGCCGCGTACGGCCGCCAGCCCTTATCATTTCGTCAAACGTCCCTTTCGGAACGTGACCTGACACCGGCCGGGACGCGGCTTGCTCGTAGCCCAGGAGCGTTGGGACCGGCGCCGATCACGTTCCCCTTGCTGGGCGACGGCCTTCCACAGATACATGGCGCTTCGCCTTGGGCGGCCCGCAGGCTCTGGATGTGCGGCGGAATGGACAGCCATTCCGACGATGCCCGCGAGCCTGATGCTCTCGGCTAAGAGCTCCTGAACATAGCCGAAGCGCAGCTGCGCTCTGGGCTCCAGCACCAGGTTGTGAGCCAGGTGCTGATGACGAAATTCGCGAAGCGCCTCTAGCCGAGGGTCGCTCATCAGCCGGTCCAGGCTCTCCCCGAGTTGGGCGGCAAGACGCTGGATATCCGCCACAGGCAGGCTGCCATGCAGGACCTGCTCCAGAGCCAGCCGCTCGGCCAGCAAGACGGGAATCTCCGGCCGCTTAAGATCACGCAGGGCCGTGTGAAACGTGACCCTATCCCTTTTCGCCGGATCGAACAGGCGCGCGATGCCCGAGACAACCTCTCGGAGCAGGGCTCTTTGCATGACCTCTGCCGCGCCGGCCGCACCTGAGCGGCCGACCTCTATGCGGATGCACCGAGTGTCGTTGAGGGTGGAGAAGACGGCGAAGAGCTGCTCCACCGTCGAGACCTGGGCCCTGATGTACCGGGCCTGATGCCTAAGCCGCTCCACGAGGGGCAGCTTTTGATCGTCACTCATGCGGCGAAGGATAGGCGAATTCCCGGCAGACGTGGCGGGGCTTGGTTGAGAACATCGAACGCTGCCTCCAGTCCGTCCAACCTCCGGCCGCGGAGCTCGCCAATCGCCACAACACAGGTAACTTGTGTCAGGACATCCGCGCCGACTTTAACTGCTCGTTCGTGACCCGGAACTCGCGGAAGTATTGCTCGAAATTACTGGCGACCTCCGCTCGCGGGCGCCACTGAGCTGATCCTTCCTGTAGCTTCACAGAAAACTTGTGGAGCTCTGTCACGGCTAGGGCGATGTTAAGAGGTAGCGGCTGCTTCAACACAAGCCGGGTAATCCTCTCCAGCTCCTCGAGAGCTGGAGTCCAAACACTTTCTGGTTCGTCCTGTGGCGGCCCGATCTGAACTGAGGACAAGCGTTCACTTAGCTCTCGTTGCATCTCATGGAGTGCTCGGTCAGCGCATTCGGAAACTAGATCAATCGGAAGATTGTGCTGTCGCACTATCGACTGATGCAGCTCTCGGCGGCTCTCCCCCGACCTCCGCCTCGAATCGTATACCGACCAAAAGAATATTAAGAGCGTGCCGACCGTCTGAATAGCCGAAGACACGAACGACGCCCACGCAGCAAAGACCTGCTGCTTAGCCGCGTCTGCTGATACTTGCGCGGCGGCTACGCTTAAATTCGCCAGCTCATCTGGTGACATTCGGTTTCCTTGTGGTTGTCGACCTGAGCGAGCGTGCGCCTCCTCCCAGGTGAGGCAGGCAACTTAATCAAGGACGGCACGCGCGGGCAGGCCGAGTTTGACAATTCAACCAGCGCCCACTGGTTGGCGGCTGCGGGGGCCCATCAGACTTCCAGCAATCGGCCCTGACAGAATTCCCATCTATTCCAACGGCCCACACGTTCCATCGGCGAAGAGACGGCCTACCTGGAGAAGTCGGGAATTACCGGCTCAGCATGACAGCGGCACCAGCCGATGGCGCAGCAGAGGACCTCGCCCGGATATCCCGCTGCCGGAGGGTGATCGAAGCGGAACTTCTTGCCATCGAGGCGTGCGCAAGCTGGGCACGCCCCGGCTTCCCAGCCGCAGCTTCGCCACGTGAAATGGCTGCACCCGAGCGCTACTGCGCGCTCCCTGTCTCGGCGGGCAGTCGCGGCGAACTGGTCGCGCATGCTTTGCCTGTATTCCTCAATTGCCCTCGCACGCTGATCAGGAGCTAGGCCGCGGAGGCGTGGGCGGCTGATGCGCCTTACACGCTCTTCTCCTATGCCCGGGGTACCACTGCGGTCAGCACGCTTCCGATCAGGATCCCCGTAGCCGAACAGGTCCTTCAGCCAACCCATTATGGCTCCCCTCGCTGTCGCCTGATCCTCTCATGATGAGGGGGCACTGTGACAATGCCCACAACGCCCGTTGAAGAGTGACACAGCGCCAGAATGCCCCGCCCTCGGCTCAGGGCGCCCGTACAGGGCGCCGCCGGCGGACCTCTCTTCGTGGCCTACTACCGCGTCTCCACCGATCAGCAGGGCCGTAGCGGGCTCGGGCTCGAAGCTCAGAAGGCGGCAGTAGCCGCATTCATGGCCTCCCAGCCCACCGCGCGGCTCGCCGCCGAGTTCGAGGAGGTGGAGAGCGGGAAGAGGAATGACCGCCCGCAGCTCGCCGCCGCTCTCGCGGCCTGTCGCGCCCGGCGCGCGGTACTCGTCATCGCGAAGATTGACCGCCTCGCGCGCAACGCGCGCTTCCTCCTCTCGGTCGTGGAGGGCGTCGGCGATGCCGGCGTGGCCTTCTGCGACCTGCCCCAGATCCCGCCCGGGCCGACCGGGAGGTTCCTGCTGACGCTGCTGGCCGCCGTGGCCGAGCTCGAGGCCGGCCTGATTAGCCAGCGCACCAAAGCCGCACTCGCCGCCGCGAAAGCGCGCGGCGTGAAGCTCGGCGGCCCGCGCAACTGTCCAGGCTTCGATACCACGCAGACCAGAAATGCCCGCGCCGCCCGCACGGCGATCGCGGCCGCCTACCACGTCGACGTCTGGCCCTACATCGAAGCGGCCCAGCGCGCCGGCGCCACCAGCCTCCGCCAGATTGCGGAGGCGCTCACCGCACGCGGCGTCCGGCCGCCCTCAGGGGGCGAGGTCTGGCACGCGAAGCAGGTCTCGCGCCTGCTGCAGCAGAGGAAAACCGCCTGATGGCCGCCGCGCCCCGCAAGTCGACTGCCGCCCCGAAGGCCGCACCGCTCACCCGTCCGGTCCTGAAGGACGCGAAGCTGGTGAAGATGGTGTCCGAGTACGCTCTGGCCCAGGCCGATGCGAAGGCCCTCGAGGCGCGAATGAAGCAACTGAAGCCCGAGATCTTCGCGGCCATGGGAGAGCACCCGAGCGTCATCGTGGGGAACCACGTAGTGACCCGAGCGGAGGTGAGGGCCCTGGAGCCAACCCCGAATGTGACCATCACCAAGGAGATGGTTGGGCAGGTGATCCCCGGCCGAAGGGGTACGGCGGGCTACAGCACCCTTAAGGTGCAGTAGTTTCCGGCACAGCCGCCGTCTTCGCCATCCGCCGGATTGAGGCCAATAGTTCATCCCGGGCTTCGAGCCAGGATGCATGCTCCTGCTGCGATCGCGTCAACTCTCGGGCGTATCGCTCCGCGATCGGCAGAAGAAACTCTGCGAGGCCGCCGGCGAGATACTGATCACCCTGAGCCAGTGCGGTCTGGATCGTTTGGAGCGTGCTCCTCCGCCACTCCTCAAATCCGTTCTCGTGCTCTCGCTGGCTCACGGCCCCTCAACTCGCTCCTAAGTTGCTTCTGCATATCGCAGCGTTCACCCAATGGTTGCAGTGCAGCATTCGTTGTTAACGAGAGGTTTCGATGAAGCTCGGGGAGGTGAAGGCCGACTTCGAGCCTGTCACCCGGGGGCTGGATGACTTGGCCAAGCGCCAGGTCCCGTTCGCCACAGCGCGAGCGCTCACCAGCGTGGCCCAGACCGCCGCGGTTGCGAACCGGCGCGCTCTGCCATCGGTCTTCGACCGCCCCACCCCGTTCACCATGAACGCCTTCGGCGTCCAGGCGGCCCGAAAGGGCAAGCCGGTCGCGCGGGTCTTCGTGAAGGACAAGCAGGCCGAATATCTGAAGCTGCAGGAGACGGGCGGGACACGGCAGCCGGAGCGCTCGAGGCAGGGCGGCACCGGCAAGGGTCAGGCGATCGTTATCCCGCGCGCGATCAAGCGGAACGCCTTCGGGAACATGGCGCGCGGCGCGCTCGCCTCGGTTAAGCGCCGGAAGGACACGTTCATCGGCAAGACGCCCGGCGGTACAGGCGGCTTCTTCCGCCGCATGGCCGACGGCGCGCTGCAGCCGCTCGCGATCTTCGTGCGAGCCGCGAAGTACAAGCCGCGCCTCGGCTTCCAGGCACGCACCGCGAAGGTCGTGCGAACGGCATCGCTGCCCGCATTCCGCGAGGCGCTGGCCAAGGCAATCGCGACCGCCCGCCGCTGACGCGGGCTCTGCTTCACATCACCGGAGACACTGCGGATGCATCGTCCGTCGCTCGCGCGCGTCCTCGTCGGCGTGGTTGCCGCCCACTTCACCGTGGCTGCGCGCTCCATGGCCGCGCCCACCGTCGAGCAGCTGCAGCGCCTGAAGGCCGAGCAGCTGGCACGCAGCCCGCGCAATCGCGCCGAGGCGCGTCGCCTCAATGCGACGAACGGCCGCGTGGCGCGCGTGGGCGGGGGCGGCACGTATAGCCCGCTGCTCAGCCTGCACCGCCGCATTGAGGTGAACGAGCGACGCCAGGAGGCTCGCTTCCTGGCCGGCCGGCACGTCTGGGCCTGACCTAACGAGTTGCGCCGCGCCCACGTCCTCCCGACCGAGCCCCAGAGGGTGGCCGACGGGGAGAAAGCACGGGGCGCGACGTCGAGGGGTCAGGAGGTGACCCGCGGGCACGGGGAAGGGGGGCCTGACCGCCCGCCCACCCCCCCCCGGTCTGGGTCCTTCCTGACCCCTCCCCCTCGCACGGGACGCTTCGCGCCCCGCGTCTCCCCCAGCTATGGGCGAAAAAAGGTGTCCGCACCCCTGTCCGCACCCACGGTCCGCGGGATCTCCAAGCGCGAGTTCGCCCGGCGCGAGGGGTGCGACGACAAGCTCGTCCGCAAGGCCATCGAGGCCGGCAAACTCAAGCCTTTCGGGGATGGATCGCTCGATCCCGCCCTTGTCGGCACCGGCTGGCGCCACGGTAACCGGCACCCCGTGGCGGGTGCGGACACCCCTGCGGACCGGTCCGCGGACACCCCCGCGGACTCCGGTCCGCAGTCCGCACCTGTCCGCACCCCCAGGTCCGCACTGCCCGACGCGCCTCCGGCGTCCCGGATGGAGCCCCAGCCGCACGGCGGCGAGCTGAAGCGGCGACAGAAGCCGACCGAGGACGAGCCCGATGAGGAGATCGACCTCGAGGGATTCCAGCGCGAGGTCCTGGCCGGGAACATCCCCGATCTCGCCCGCTCCGAGAAGGTGAAGGCCGCCGCCGCTGCCATCCGCGGCATGGTGTCCGCGCGGCGTGACGCCGACGCGGTCGTAGAGATCGGGGTGGCCGAGGCCGTCATGTTCGAGACCTTTCGGGCCTTCCGGGACGCCTGGATGAATTGGCCCGCCCGCGTCGCCCCGCTCATCGCCGCGGACCTCGGGATCGAGGCCGGCCGCGTGCTCGAGGCCCTGACCCCCCATGTCCAGCAGCAGCTCGAGGACCTCGGCGAGCCGGAGCCCGACTTCACCCCGCCCGACGACGAAGCATGAGCGCCTGGCGCGCGCGGCCCGCAAGGGCCTGACGCCGCCGCCCCGGATCTCCGTCCCGGAATGGGCCGACCGCTTCCGCCGCCTGGCCAAGGGGGCTGGCGCCCGCACAGGGCGATGGAAGACCAGCACCGTCGAGGTGGCCCGCGGGCCCATGCTCGCGGTCACCGAGCCGGGCGTCCACATCATCACGGCGATGGTGTGCACCCAGCTGATGAAGACGGCGCTCCTCGAGAACGTCTTCGGCTACTTCGCGCACCTCGACCCCAGCCCCATGCTGCTCCTGCAGCCGAAGGAGGCTGCGGCCGAGCAGTTCTCGAAAGAGCGCATCTCGCCGATGGTGAAGGCCACCCCGGTCCTGCGGGACCTGGTGGGCAGCAGCAAGACGCGGAATGCGGACGAGACGCTGCTGTTCAAGAGCTTCCCCGGCGGCTTCCTGGCCCTCGCCGGCGCCGGCTCGCCCGACAACCTGGCGCGCCGCCCGATCCGGGTCCTGATGTCGGACGAGGTGGACAAGTACCCGGTCACCCGCGAGGGCGAGCCGATCGCGATCGCCGAGGAGCGCACCGCCTCCTTCGACCTCAACTGGCTGTCCATCCGGGCCTGCTCGCCGACGGTCGAGGACGAGAGCCGCATCGCGGACTCTTACGAGGAGAGCGACCAGCGCCGGGCCTCCCTGGCCTGCCCCCACTGCGGGCACCGTCAATTCCCGAGCTTTCACCGGCATGTCCTGCCGGATGAGGAGAGCCGGGCGAGCTGGAAGCCCGAGAAGGCTGCGATCAGCTGCGAGGCCTGCGGGTGCGAGTGGTCCGAGGGCGACCGCCTGCGGGCGCTCTCCACCACGCTCTGGCACCAGACCAAGGCCTTCGAGTGCTGCGGCGAGCGCCAGTCGCCCCTCGACGCCTACGAGCGCGCCTGGCGCGCCGAGGACCCTTCGGACCCCGCGGCCAACCAGCGGGCCGTGAACGCGGTCTGGGATCGCTGGAAGGGGCCGCGCTGGGATGTGCACCGGGCCAAGTGCTGCCATTGCGGCAGCTGGGCCGTGCCGAACAAGCACGCCGGGTTCCAGGCCGGGAAGCTCTACTCGCCCTGGCAGAAGGACAAGCCGTCCGACATCGCCGCCAAGTGGGTGGACGCCCAGGGCAACCAGGACAAGCTGCAGGTCTGGTGGAACACCCAGGACGGCAACCCCTACCGCCCGACGGCGGGGCGCGCCGTGGCGCTGGACGTCCTGCTGGCCCGGCGCGAGGCCTGGGAGGCGGACGTGCCCTTTGGGGTGGGCTTCCTCACCGCCGGCGTCGACGTCCAGGACGACCGCATCGAGGTGGAGATCGTCGGCTGGGGCGCCGACGAAGAGTCCTGGTCGATCGACTACCAGGTCTTGGACGGCGATCCCGACAGCGAGGAGCTGTGGGCGCGCGTCGACGCCTACCTGTTGCGCACCTTCCACCGCGCGGACGGCCGCCCCTTCCGGGTGCAGGCCGCCTGCATCGACACGGGTGGCCACCACACCCAGAAGGCCTACGCCTTCTGCAAGGCTCGGCTTGGCCGGAAGGTCTGGGGCATCAAGGGCGAGAGTGCGCAGAACGGCGCCCGCTCCCCGGTGTGGCCAGCGAAGCGGCCCACGGCCAGGACCAAGGCCAGTTACCGGCCGTTCGTCATCGGCACCAACACGGCGAAGGACATCATCCGGCACCGGCTGACCTTCGAAAAGCATGGACCCGGCTTCACCCATGTCCGCGAGGACCGGGACGTCATCTGGTACGAGCAGATGCTCTCCGAGCGGAATACGCTGAAGGAGGAGGGCGGCCGCCGCTTCCGGGTGTGGGAGTGCCCCTCCCATAAGCGGAACGAGGCGCTGGACTGCCGTGTCTATGCCTATGCCGCCCTGCAGGGCCTGCTGCACTTCGGCAAGAAGCTGAACCGCATCACCGCGACGGCGCAGCTGCCCTACGAAGGCCCACAGCCCGAAATCGTGCTGCCGGTCCCGCCGGCGGTTCCGATGCCGGAGGAAGCGGCCGATGCCGCCGACCCGGTTCCCGTTCCCCCGGCCGCGCCGGCGCCGCCGGTGCCGCGTACCCCCCGCGCAGCCCCCCGGGCTAGCCGCTGGGCATTCTGAGGACCTCATGTCGGACACCATTCAGGTCGGGGTCTTCGCGGGCATGTCGCGGGCGGCCCTGGAGGGCTACCGCACGCGCCTGCAGGAAGCCCTGCTCACCTTCGGCCTGGGCGAGAAGACCGTCACCGTCAGCTACACCCAGGGTACCGGCGCCCGCAGCGTGACCTTCTCCGCGACCGACGAGGAGAAGATCCGGGGCATCATCCGCCAGATCAACGCCGCCCTCGGCATCCGCCGCGGCGCGCGCAGCGTGGTCTTCCGGTGAGCCGGAAGCGCGAGGCGAAGGCGCTCCGCAAGGCCGAGCTCGGGGGTGGCCGCCCCCGGGCCCAGGGCCCGGGAGGCAGCTATGCCCCGGGCGGCCTGGCCGGAGGCTTTGCCTACGACGCGGCGAACCTCTTCGGGCAGGAGACGTCGGAGTGGCAGCCCTGGCTGCGCTCCCCGGATGCCGAGATCAATCAGGACCGCGACCGCATGGTCGCGCGCTCCCGGGACCTGGACCGCAACGACGGCTGGGTCACCGGCGGCGTCACCCGGATCCTGGACAGCGCGATCGGCAGCCAGTTCCGCTTGGTGGCGAAGCCGGACTACCGGGCCTTGCAGGCCTATAGCCGCAGCTTCGACGCGGTCTGGGCCGACGAGTTCGGCCGGGCCGTAGAGGCCGAGTACCGCATGTGGGCGGACGATACCGGGAAGTGGTGCGATGCCGCCCGGCAGCTGACGATGACGCAGCTCTACTGGCTGGCCCTGCGTCACAAGATCCTGGACGGCGAGGCCTTGGGCGTCATGCTCTGGACGCCGGAGCGGGTCGGGCTCGGCGGGGCGCGGTACAACACCACGGTCCAGCTGCTGGACCCCGACCGCCTGTCCAACCCCTACCAGCAGGTGGATACGCCGAATCTGCGCGGCGGCGTGGTTCTGGACGATCTCGGCGCCGCGACCGGCTACCACATCCGTCGCGCGCACCAGGGCGAGAACTTCGCCGCGATCGAGAGCATGATCTGGGACCTCTTCCCGCGGGAGACCCCTTGGGGAAGGCCGGTCACCATCCACGACTGCGACCTGAGCCGGCGCGGTCAGCACCGCGGGGTCGGTATCCTGGCGCCGGTCCTATCCCGGCTGAAGATGGGCTCCCGGGCCGATCGCGCCGAGCTGGCGCAGATGCTGCTACAGACGATCTTCGCGACCGTCATCCAGAGCCCCTACGACGAGCAGGACGTCCTCTCCTCGGCCGAGGATGAGGGAGAACTCAGCGCCTACCAGCAGCTGCGTATGCAGCACGCGAAGGAAAACCCGATCGCGGTCGGCGGGGTGAAGATCCCGCGCCTGGCGCCGGGCGAGGAGCTGAAGGCCATCACCTCCACGCACCCCAATTCGGGATTCGTGGACTTCCAGGCGCACGTGCTCCGGGCCTTCGCGGCTGCGTCCGGCCTGTCCGCCGAGCAGGTCTCCTGGGACTACTCCAAGACCAACTACTCCTCCGCCCGGGCCGCCATGCTCGAGGCCTGGAAGACCCTGATCCGGCGCCGCGACAACTTCGCGGTCGGCTTCGCCAACCCGATCTGGGGCTGCCTTCTCGAGGAGATCATGGACTCCGGCCGCGCCCCGCTACCGCGCGGCGCGCCGTCCTTTGTCGAGATGAAGACGGCGTACATGCGCTGCAACTGGATCGGCCCGGCCCGCGGCTGGGTGGACCCGGTCGCGGAGCGCCAGGGCGCGGTTCTCGGCATGGAGGCGGGCTTCGGCACGCTCGAGCAGGAGAGCGCGGAGCAGGGCCGGGACTACGAGGAGAACCTCGATCAGCGCCAGGTCGAGATCCGCATGATGAAGCAGCGCGGGCTGCCGCTGCCGCAATGGGCGGCCGGCCCGCCCAACCAGCCGCAGGGCGGCAGGAACGACAGATGATGCCGCACGCCGTGCTGAGCCGTCGCGGGGCCTTCGGCCTCGCGGCGCTGCTCTCCCTCGTTCGCCCGCCGCCGAATCCCGTGGCCTTGCCCAGGGCATTGCGGGCGAGGTGCTGGAGCTCCGCAGCTTCGGTGAGGGCATCTGCCTGGACCCCTGCGGGCTCGAACCGATCCGGCCCCAGCCCGTCGCTGGAGCTGCGCCTCCCCGCGTTCCCAGCGAAGGCGATTCCGCCAAGCTGGCAACCGCGCGGGAGCCTGACCCGGGGGTGGCACGCACCGTGGGGCTGGGACACGCTGGAGAACGTCTGGTGACCCCGTTCCCACACCTCGCCCAGCGCCTGTTCAACGTCCCGATCGCCATCCACCCGCAGAAGGCGGAGGTGGTCATGGCGGCCCTGGCGGACCGTCTGGGCATCGCCAGCATGTTCCGCGGCGGCGAGCTCATCTCGCTCAAGCCGCAGGCCTTCGACGATGAGGAGATCGGGGGGCCATCCTCCCGCTCAGGGCGCCGGGAGCGGGACCAGGGCTATGATCTGGTGGGCGGCATCGCCGTCATCCACGTCACCGGCACCCTGGTCCAGAAGCTCGGCACCCTGCGGCCCTACTCCGGCATGACGGGGTATGACGGCATCCGCCTCGCGCTGCTGGCTGCGATGCAGGACCCTGATGTCCTGGCGATCGCCTTCGACATCGATAGCCCGGGCGGCGAGGTCGCCGGGTGCTTCGACCTGGTCGACGTCGTCTACCGGCTGCGCGGCGAGAAGCCGATGTGGGCCATCCTGGACGAGAACGCCTTCTCGGCCGCCTACGCCCTGGCCAGTGCCTGCGACCGCATCACCGTGCCGCGGACCGGCGGCACGGGCAGCGTGGGGGTGATCGGCATGCACGTCGATCTGTCCCAGGCCCTGGGAAAGGCGGGCATCACCGTCACGATGATCCGTCACGGCGAGCACAAGGCCGAGGGGAACCCCTACGAGCCCCTCGGGAAGGACGCCCTCGGCCGCATGCAGGCCGACATCGACACGATGGGCGAGCTGTTCATCGACACCGTGGCGCGGAACCGGGGCCTGAAGGCCTCCGAGGTCCGGGCCACCAAGGCCGGCACCTTCCTGGGGGATGCCGGACTGAGGGCCGGATTCGCCGACGTGGTGAGCTCGCCCGGCGCCGCCTTCCGCGCCCTCCTCAACACCCTCTGACCCGCGCCGCCCCTGGCGGCCCTTCCTCCCTGAGGTCCTGATGTCCCGTACCCGCAAGACCCCGGCGGCGGCAGCGCCCGCGCGCCGCAAGGCCCGCTCGCGCGACGCCGTCGCCGATGCCCTGGTGCCCTTCGCCCATCTGATGGAGCCCGGCGCCGACGCCCCGGCCCAGCCCCGCGCCAAGGCCAAGCGCGCCGAGGACGACGATCGCCGCGAGGACGAAGACGAGCAGGAGGAGCGCAGCCGCGCCCGCCGTGCCCGTCGCGCCGAGGAGGACGACGACAGCGGCGAGGACGACGATGAGGATCGCCGCGAGAGCGCTGAGGAGGACGAGGGCGAGGAGGAGGACGGCGATGAGGAGCGCGATCGCGCCCGCGGCCGCCGCACCGCCGCCGCCGACGACGAGGAGTCCGAGGAGGACGACGAGGAGCAGGACGAAGAGGACGAGCGGGACCCGAAGGCCCGCGCCGCGCGGTCCCGGGAGCGTGCCCGCTGCGGCCGCATCCTCGGCTCCAAGGCCGCCGCCGGCCGCGCCGCCGCCGCGGCGAACCTGGCCTGCAACACCACCATGAGTGCGAAGGCGGCCATCCGGCTGCTCGGCACCCTGCCGAAGCAGCAGGCCGCGGCCCCGGCACTGGGTCAGCGGATGGCCGACTTCGGCAACCGCCCCTCCGCGTCCGAGGCACCCGCCCCCGACCGCAAGAAGGCCGTCGCGGCCTCCTGGGACGCCGCCATGCAGCGCGCCGGCGTCTCCCCCCGCGGCTGATCAGGAAGACCCGAGCATGCCCACCGCCCCCGTCCTGTCCGAGGGTTTCTACCCCGGCCACTTCCTCGTCTCGCAGGCCAACGGCTTCCGGTCGCGCGACACCATCACCATCGCGAACACGACCGGCGCCCCGGTCACGCTGCAGGCCGGCCTCGTGCTGGCGAAGCTGACCGCGAACGGGAACTACGTCCCCTACGACAACGCCGGCAGCGACGGCAGCGAGGTGGCCGCGGCCATTCTCTTCGCGACCGTCACGGTCCCGGCGAACGGAACCAAGCGCGGCGCCGGCGTCACCCGCGCGGCGGAGGTGAACGCCTCCGAGCTGCTCTGGGACGCGAGCGTGGACGCGGCCGGCAAGACCGCTGGCCTCGCCGACCTGCTCGCCCTGGGCATCGTCGCCCGCTGAGCTCGGCGCCCGCCGCCGGCGGGCGCTTGCCCCTCCACGACCGGCTCGATCGGTCCCCGGCGCGCCGTGACGGCGGCCGTCCCCTCTCCGGGAACCTCCCTCACGATGAGCATTCTCAACGTCTTCAAGAACGACGCCTTCTCCACCGTGGAGATGACCGCGGCGGTCGAGCGCACCCCGTTCAAGCCCGCCGGGCTCGGCACGCTGGGCATCTTCGAGGACAAGCCGATCCGCACCACCGCGCTCGCCGTGGAGGAGCGCGACGGCATCCTCACCATCATCCCGACCTCCGAGCGCGGCACCGCGCCGAAGCCCCGCAAGACGGAGAAGCGCAAGATGCGCTACTTCGAGGTGCCGCGGCTGGCGGCCGACGACACGATCTTCGCCTCCGAGCTCCAGGGCATCCGCGAGTTCGGCGAGGAGACGGTGCTGATGCAGATCCAGGCGGAGGTGGCCCGCCGTGTGGCCGGCCCGACGGGTCTGACGTCCAACATCGAGTACACCTGGGAGCGGCACCGCCTCGGCGCCGTGCAGGGCAAGCTCCTCGATGCGGACGGGTCGGTCCTCTACGACTGGTTCGAGGAGTTCGGGGTCACCCAGCCTTCTGAGATCGCCTTCGATCTGAAGGGCGCCAGCACGGCCGGCACGCTGCGCAAGAAGTGCGCGGGGGTGGTCCGGGCGATGCAGCGTGCCTCGAAGGGCGCCTGGACGCCGAACACCCGGGTGCACGCGATCGCCGGCGATGCCTTCTGGGACGACTTCGTCTCCCATCCGGACGTGGTGCAGACCTACGCCAACTGGAACGCGGCGGTGGAGCTGCGGGGCGGCACCGCCTTCTCCTCCATGCCCTTCGGCGACATCGACTGGCAGAACTACCGCGGCTCGGACGACAATTCCGAGATCGCCGTGGCGCCCGATGAGGTGAAGTTCTTCCCGGTCGGCGCCCCGGGCGTCTTCCAGCGGGCGCTGTCGCCGGGCGAGAGCTTCCAGTGGATCAACACCCTGGGCAAGCCGGTCTACATCCAGATGATCCTGGACAAGGACCGGGACCAGTGGGTGAAGGCCGAGGCCTACTCCTACCCGCTGCACATCTGCACCCGCCCCGAGATGCTGCTGCGCGGCAAGCGCGGCGCCTGACGGCGCCGTGCCCGTCGACATCGAAGGCCTCCTGAACGGCGCCGTCCGGGCGGCGTTCGGGGAGCCCATCACCTACCGCCCCAAGGCCGGCGGGGAGCTTCCGCCCGGTCTCCACGGGGTCTTCGATCGGACGCAGGTCGAAGCCCTGATGGGGGAGGCTGTCGCCCTCAGCTCGGTCCCGAAGACCTGGCTCGGGGTCCGCCAGGCCGATTTCCCGCCCGGCTTCGAGCACAGGCAGGGTGACCGGGTCCTGATCCAGGGCCGCACCTTCGCGGTCGTGAACCCGCTGCCCGACGGGAAGGGCTGGGTCTACCTCGAGCTGGGAAGCGCCACCTCATGAGCGCCACGCATCGCGCGGCCATCCGCGACAAGGTGACGGAGATCCTCCGCGCCGGTGTCGCGGAGGCGGCCGGACGGGTCTTCCGGGCTCGGACCTGGCCGCTGCAGGGCGGCGACTATCCTGGCTACCTCGTCTACGGCTGGGAAGAAGAGCTGAAGCGCTCCGGCGGCACCGCGCAGCAGACCTATTTCGAAGCCCGCTTCCTCCTCGCCGTCGAGGCACGGGTCTCGGACGAGTCCACCGATGCCGAGGACGTCGAAGCCCAGCTCGAGCGCCTCACTGGAGCCGCGCGCGACCTGGTCCTCACCTCACCCGAGCTGACCGGCGGTGACACCCGGATGATCGAGCGCTTCGACGCCGTGAAGACGACCCTCGGCATCGACACCCGCAACTCCGAGCTCGCGCTCGGACGCGGCCTGGTCGTCTTCGAGGTGGTCTGGCCCGAGGTCTTCGAGACCGCACGCCCTGAACCCGACTGCGGCTGCGAGGAATCGAGCCTCGCCTTTCGCCCGGTCCCCGCATCTCCGGCCCCGTAGGAGCCCCCCATGTATCTGAAGCCGAAGGAGGGCATGTCCGTGCCCGACCCGGTCCTGCGCGACTTCCTGCCGCCCGAGGGGCGGCTGGTCGAGCCCTCCGAGCACTGGACCCGCATCGTCCGCGACGGCGACGCCGAGCTGGTCGAGCAGCCGGCCGCGCCCGTGGATGAGGGGAGCGACGCCTGATGATCGGCTTCACCCAGATCCCTCAGGGCGGGAAGGCGACGCTCTTCTTCGCCGAGGTGGATAACTCCCAGGCGAACAACCTGACCGCCGGGTCCCTGCGGACCCTGATCATCGGCCAGAAGAACGCCTCCGGCGACATCGCGCCGAACCTGCCGGCCCTCCTCGAGAGCGTGCTCTGGCTGCAGGGCCGCGCCGGCCGGGGCTCCATGCTCGCGCTGCAGGCCGAGTTCTATCGCAAGCGCGACACGACCGGCGAGACCTACGTGCTGCCGCTGTCCGACAGCCCCGCCGGGGTCGCCGCGACCGGGAGCATCGCCGTCTCGGCGCCGCCGACGGCAGCCGGCACGGACACGCTCTACATCGCCGGCCGCCGCATCCAGTACGCGGTCGCGGCCACCCAGACCACGGCCCAGGTCGCCGCGGCCATCTCGGGCGCGATCAACGCCGCCCCCGATCTGCCGGTGACGGCCGCGGTGAGCACCAGCACCGTCACCCTGACCGCCCGCGCCAAGGGTGAGGCCGGTAACGACATCCAGATCGTGCGCAACTTCCTGGGCACCCTGGGTGGGGAGAACGCGCCGGCGGGCCTCGCCATGACGATCACGCCCATGTCGGGCGGCTCGGGCAACCCGGACCTGGCGGCGGCGCTCGCGAACCTGAACGATGACGCGTTCGAGTTCTACGTCATGCCCTATACGGACACGACGAGCCTGAACGCGCTGCGGGACCACATCGCGGCGCGCTGGTCCTGGGACAAGATGCTCTACGGCGGCGCCTTCTCGGCGCTCCGTGCCACCCTCTCCGGCGCGACGACCTTCTCGGCCGCGCGGAACGACCAGCACATGGTGTGCGTGCCTGTGAATGGCTCGCCCACCCCCTCCTGGTTGATCAGCGCGGGTCTGGCGGGCAGCTGCGCGGCGAGCGTGCGGGTGGATCCCGGGCTGCCGCTGCATGGCCTGCCCCTGGACATGCTGCCGCCGCCCCGGGAGCTCCGCTTCGGGATCGGCGAGCGCAACATCCTGCTGAACAACGGCATGGGCGCCTTCGTGGTGCAGGCCGACGGCACGGTGCTGACGGACACGCTGGTGACCACCTACCGCACCAACGGGCAGGGCGCGCCGGATGACAGCTACCTCTACCCGGAGCGGCTGTACTGCCTGGCCGCGGCGATCCGCCGCCTCAAGAACGGGGTGACCAGCCGCTTCGGCCGCTTCAAGCTGGCCTCCGCTGATCAGCGCCCGCGCCCCGGCTCGCGCATCATCACCACCAGCATCATCCGCGACTTCATCCTCGGCGAGTACCGCCGCATGCAGGATGACGGGCTGGTGCAGGAGTATGACCGCTTCGCCGAGGCCCTGGTGGTGGAGCGGAACAGCGCGAACCGCTGCCGCGTGGACGGCCTGCTGCCGATCATCCCCATCGACCAGTTCCGCCAGTTCGCCGGGCTGGTTCAGTTCCGCCAGTCCACGGGAGCCTGATCCATGGCCTACCAGCCCGGTGCCCTCGCGGGCACCTCCTACCTGACCGTGGGCGGCCTGGCGCTGCCCGTCGTGTCCGGCGTCGGCTACGGCGTGTCGCGCTCCCAGAAGGAGACCCTGACCGGCCAGGACGGCGTGCACGGCTTCTCGGTGAAGCCCATCCCGGGCTTCATCAAGGCCGTGGTGCGCGACATCGCCGAGATCTCCGTCGCCGAGTTCGAGGCGATGGAGGACGTGCCGGTCTCCCTCGAGCTCGCGAACGGCAAGCGCATTTCCGGCAACGGCATGTGGTGCGTCGGCGCGATCGAGGTGAATTCGGACGAGGCCACGATCGAGCTCCGCTTCGAGGGCCCGGACGTCGAGGAGACCTGACATGCACGATGACGACGCGATCCTCGATGTCGACGTGATCGAGGAGATCCCGCCCAAGCGGATCAATTTCCCGGCCATCGAATTCGCCGGGAAGAAGTACGACCGCCTGGTGCTCCGCTCGCCGACGGCGCAGGCCCTCGATGAGGCCGAGGCCAAGAGCGTCCAGTCCACCTCGATCGCCGGCGCGGTGCATCTGATCCATCGGGTCAGCGGCCTGCCCCTGGGGGTATGCCTCCAGCTGGACCCGCGCGTGCTCCACCTGGCCGGGGCCTATTTCGAGCGTTTTACGCCGCCCGCCCCGAAGGCGGGTGGGGACGCCTAGCAGGCCACGTAACCATGGCCTGCGGCTTCGGGCCGCAGGACTGCCTGAACATGACGCCGGCCACCCTGCTCTGGTGGGCCCGGCGCGCGGCCGAGAAGGGGCGCCTCTGAGATGACCGCCTCCTCTGTGGGTGCGCTGAGCGTCACGATCAGCGCCGTAGACGCGCTCAGCAAGCCGCTGCTGGCCATGCGGCGCGGGGCGATCGACCTCAGCGCCGGCTTCGCCAAGCTCCGCGCCGAGACGAGCCGGGGCTTCGGCTTCGACCGCCTGCGGACAGGGGCGCGGAGCGCCGCCGAGAGCCTGTCGGCGATCGTCCCCTCTCTCTCGGCCATCACGGCGGCCGGGAGCGTGGTCGGCGTCTACCGGCTGGCCGACGGCTGGGCCCGGATGGGCGCCAACCTCGGCCGGGTGGCCTATCGCACCCGCACCGCGGTGCCGGATCTGAATTCCCTGCAGGCAGCCGCCAGGATCGCCGGTTCCTCGGCCGAGGACATGGCGCAGGGCCTGGAAGGCCTCGGCGACGCGATCACGGACGCCATGGGCGGCCGGGACGACACGGCCATGATGTACCTCCGCCAGCTGAGGGTCAGCCTCAGGGATGCGAACGGCCAGGCGCGCACGGCGGCCGACGTTCTGCCCGAGGTCGCCGGCGCGCTCGAGGGGATCGGCAATCCCGCCCTCACGGCTCGCGTCATGGCGGCGCTTCGCCTGCCGCCGGGCCTGCTCCCGCTGATCGTCCGCGGGCGGCGAGGGCTGCGGGAGCTCCGTGAAGAGGCGGACCGCTACGGCGCCACGAGCGAGGAGGGGGCCCGCGCGGCGCGGCAGTTCGAGGAGGCGCAGGGGCGCCTGAGCCTGGCCGGCCAGGGCCTGGCGAACACGCTGGCCGCCCGCCTCGCGCCCGTCATGGTTCCCCTCATGGACCGCTTCGGCACCTGGCTGGCCATGAATCGCGAGTGGGTGGGGTTGAAGGTGGACCAGGGCATCGGCCTGGTCGCCGACGGATTCAATGCCATGCCCTGGCAGGCCATCAGGGAGGGCGCCGGCCATGTCGGCGAGATCGCTCGCGATCTAGGCCAGATCGGCTTTCCGGAGGGCTTCGGGCGCGAGCTGGGCGAGATCCTGCGGACCTGGAATTCCTGGTACCAGAGCGTCCGCGCGTTCTCCGAGAGCCCGCTCGGCCGCTGGTTCTTCGACAGGGACGCGAGCAGCGCCGGGCAGGGCAAACGCTGGAGCCTCTCAGGCCCCATTGGGACGCTGCCCGAGGGCGACGCCGCGGCGGCGGCGGAAGAGCGGCAGCGCCGTGCCGAGACGGATGGGCAGGACTACATCCCTCGGCGCCGCGACGACTGGCTCGGCCGTCAGTGGAACGGCCTTCTGGATGCTGGGCGCGAGAGCGCCGCGCGCCGGCAAGGCGCCGCGGCAACGGCACCCGGCACGCTCGATGATGCCGATCGCGGCTGGAGGGCGTGGCGGCAGGTGGGGGAGAACCTCGCTGCCGTCTTCGGCCTCGTGAACCGGCCCGAGCGCATCACGGGTCTCGCGCCGGGGCACACGCGCCGCCAGGCGCAGGACGATCTCCCCGCCGGCGATGTGACCGGCCGAGAGGGGGGTGCACCCCGCGGGATCCGCAACAACAACCCGCTGAACCTTTCCTACGTCCCCGGCCAGCAGGGGCTGGATGCGTCCCGTCCACATGATGGGCGGTTCGGCCGCTACGCCACGATGGAGGCCGGCATCGCCGCTTCCGTCCGGCAGATGCAGATCCACGCCCAGCGACGCGGCGCTGACACGCTCGGCAAGATGATCACCCTCTGGGCGCCACCTCAGGACCGGAACGACACGGCCGGCTACATCCAGCGCGTCGCTGCCGAGACGGGCCTGGACCCCAACGCCCGTATGGACTGGCAGGACGCGGGGGCCCTCCGCCGCGTCGTCGGCGCCATGGCGCGGATGGAGAACGGGCGGGGGGTGGATGCCGGCCAGATCGAGCGGGGCGTTGCCCTCGGCCTCGGTCGGCCCGCTGCAGCGTCGAGCGGGCCTGGCCAGGGCGTCGCCCCGCCCGCCGCAGGCCCCTCCGGAGCTGGAGAAGCCCGCCCGGGCATGGACATCCGCGTGCGGGTGGAGAGCCCCCTCCCGACCACTGTCACCACCCGAACCTCCGATGGGCAGAGCAGGGTCGTTCGGCCTGAGCTGGGGACCACCCCATGAGCTGGCAGGACAGCCTCCACCCTGCCTCCTGGCGGGGCCTCTCCTTCGGGGTGTGGGCGCTGGAAGGCCGCTTCGGCCGGAACCTGGCCGTGCACGAGTACCCCTTCCGGGACTCCATCACGATCGAGGATCTCGGGCGCGCCGGGCGGCGCATCCGCATCACCGGCTTCCTCGTCGGCGACGACGTCATCGAGCGCGAGAGCGGGATGATCGCCGCGGCCGAGGAGGAAGGGCCGGGGCCGCTGGTGCACCCGACGCTCGGCGAGCTCGAGGTGCATTGCCAGGAGCTCGCGCCGCTCTGGCGCCACGACCTCGGTCGCGTGGTGGAGCTGACCTTCAACTTCCTGGAGCCCGGCAACCAGCTGGGCGGCCTCAAGGCCGTCGAGGATCTCGGCGCATCGGTCGGAAAATGGGCCGATGAGCTGGACCTGGGCGCCGCAGCCGACTTCGTGAAGGGCGCCGGCAGTGCCCTGCAGCAGGGTGTCGACGTGGTTCGGCAGGTTCGCCAGACGGTGTCCGGCTGGACCTCAGTTGCCTCCCGCCTCATCGGCGACGCGCGCAGCGCGCTGGGCGTCGTCGGGGCCGTGGTCCCCGGCCTCGACCGCACCCTCGGCCGCTTTGCGAGCGGGCTGCGGAGCCCGCTCGGCCAGGTGAACCGGGTGTTCTCGACCGTGGACGGTGCGGTGTCGCGCCTGATGAGCTCGCGCCGGGCGGTGACCCGAGGCGTGGAGCGGATCTCCAAGCTGGTGGACCTGCTGTGAGCACCCTCTCCGACCTGGCAGCGGCGGCCCAGGATCTCGCCCGCCTGGTGCGGGACATGGCCCTGGACCCGGCCGACGCCATCCGGCTGCTCACCCCACTGGCGGCCTGTGCCGCGGATCAGGCGGCGGCCGGGGACGCGATCGGCAGGGCCATGACGGCTGCCCAGGCCGCCTCGGCCGCGCTGTGCCGGCGAGCGGCCCTCGCCGAGCTCGGCCGGGCCGTGGCCCAGGCGGAGCCCCGCTCGTGGGACGAGACTGTCCAGCTGCGCGACCAGGTCTGTGCCCTGCTGGATGCCGAGATCATAGTTGCGGCGGACGCCGGAGAGGACCGCTCCTATGCGGCGCTCCGGGGCCTGCGGGACGCGGTCGCGCGCCGGCTGAACGCCAAGGCCGGGGGACTGCCACGCCTGCGCACCGTCGAGGTGCCGCAGGCGGAACCGGCGCTCGTGCAGGCGTTCCGCCTCTACGGCGACGTCACCCGGGCGGATGAGGTTTCGGCCTATGCCGCGGCTGAGGACCCCAACTTCATCGTCGGGACCTTCATGGTCCGCGGAGCCTGAATGCCTGCCCGAGATGGTGACCTGAAGCTGCTGGTCGATGGCCAGGAGCTGCTCGGCTGGCAGGAGGTGCGCGTCACGCGGGGGCTCGAGCGGACTCCGCCCGACTTCCTGCTGCAGGTGAACGAGCGTTTCCCGGCAGGCAAGGGCGTCATCGCCAAGCCCGGCCTGAGCTGCGTGGTGAAGATCGGGGATGACACGGTCCTGACGGGCTGGGTGGATCGCTACACCCCGGGCGTGAACAAGCGCTCCGGCTCCCGGCGAACCGTCTCCGGCCGCGGCAAGACGCAGGACCTGGTCGACTGTTCCGCGTATCTGCGCGGCCTGGCCAACCAGGTCAGCAATGCGCCCACCCGCCAGGTCATCGAGCAGCTCTGCGCACTCTTCGGGATCGAGGTGGACGCCCGGGACGGCGACGGCCAGGTCGTGCCGCAGTTCAACGTCATTCTGACCGAGCGCTGCTGGGACATCGTGGACCGCGTCGCGCGGCACTCCGAATTCCTGGCCTATGAGGGCACGGACGGCCGGCTGATCCTGACCAAGCTGGGCAAGGACACCATGGCCAGCGGCTTTCGCGAGGGGATCAACGTCGAGGACGCTGATGTCTCCTTCGCCTACGATCAGCGCTACAGCCTGTACGAGGCCGTCACCATCCCGACGGAGATCCTGGGCGACACGGCCCGGGCCCTGAATTCGCCGGATTACAACCTCCGCGCCCGGGTCACGGATGACGCGATCGGCGTCGCAGAGCCGACTAAGGGCAAGCGCTTTCGCCCGCTCGTGCTGATCGCCGAGACCATGCAGAACGGGGTCGATATAGCCCTCAAGAGGGTCCAGTGGGAGCGCGCGCGCCGCATCGGCCGCTCGCAGGCCGTGACCCTCGTCTGTGATTCCTGGCGGGATGCAGCGGGGCGGCTTTGGGAGCCCGGCTTCCGGGCCCCGGTGCATCTGCCCAGCCTTGGCCTGCTCGACAAGGAATGGGTCATCGCGGAGGTGACGTATCGGCGCGGGTCCCAGGGCACGCTGACCGACGTCACCCTCATGCCAGAGGACGCCTTCCTCCCGGAGCCCATCCTGCTGGCCGCCTTCGACGCGCAGCTGGACGCCGCCCTGAACGAGAGGGGCATGATCGAGGGCGGGGGAGGGCCCATCCCATGAGCGGCACGGTGGAGCGTCTCTACGGGCGCCTGATGTCGGTCGTGGGCATTGCCAGGATCAGCGCCTCCAAGGTGCTCGGCGGCAGCGGCGTGCGCCGGTACCAGTGCCGCTTCGATGGGGCGGAGGTCCGCGACGGCACGCCTTCGGTGCAGCAGTACGGCCTTACCTCCCGCGCGAAGGTCGGCGCCGACGCCGTGGTGATCTTCGTCGGCGGCAATCGCGGATCCGGCGTCATCATCGCGACCAACGATCGCCGCTACCAGCTGGAGCTGGAGGAGGGTGAGGTCGCGATCCATGACGACCTTGGCCACAAGGTGCATCTCAGCAGGACGGGCATCCGCATCGACGGGGGCGGGCACAACCTGACCATCACCGGCGTGCCGAAGCTGCTGCAGGACGGCGACATCGAGGCGACCGGGGACGTGAAAGCCGGCACCATCAGCCTGCTCGAGCACAAGCACACGAGCGTCATGCCCGGCGGCGGCCAGTCAGGCCCGCCTACGCCCTGACAGGCGGCGCCTGCGCATGCCGGGCAAAGAGGAACCTCATGGAAGGCGATTTCGCGATCGTCTGGGATGCCGAGCGCACCCAGGGCGACTGGCAATTCACGGCCAATGGCGAGCTGCTGACCGCGCCGGCCCTCGAGACCGCGGTGATGATCAGCCTCTTCACCGATGCCCGGGCAGCAGACGACGACAAGCTGCCGGCTGGCAGCACGGACCGACGCGGCTGGTGGGGCAACACCGTGGACCAGCAGCCGATCGGCTCCCGCCTCTGGCTCCTCCGCCGGGCCAAGCGCGAGCCGGAGACCCTGCGCCGCGCGCGCCGCTACATCGAAGAGGCCCTTGCCTGGCTGGTAGAGGATGAGGTCGCAGCCCGGGTCGAGGTCGAGCCCGTGTGGAGCACCCCGACCGGCATGGCTGCCTCCATCATCATCCATCAGGGCGAGGGCTTGCAGGCCGCGCTCCGGGCCGAATGGGCCTGGCAGGGGATCTGACGAATGGCCTTCGAGCGACCGACCCTGACCGCCCTGGTGCGGCAGGCCCGGGAAGACATGGCCGCGATCGTCGGCGGCGTGGTTCTCCGAGCCTCCCCCCTCGCCATCATGGCGAAGGCCATGGCGGGGCTGGTGCACGGCCTCTACGGCTATCTCGACTGGATTGCCCTGCAGGCCACGCCCTTCACGGCTACCGGGGCCTTCCTGGTCGCCTGGGGCGCTCTCGTGGGCGTCCTGCGCAAGGATGCCGCCACGGCCACAGCCCAGGCGACCTTCACCGGCGCGCCGGGCAGTCAGGTGCCGGATGGGACCCGCCTGGCTAGGTCAGCCGACGGGCTGAGCTACCGCACGACCGCCCTCGGCACCGTGGGCGCCAATGGGACCGTGACCCTGCCGATCGAGGCCGAGGAGGCCGGGGCGGTCGGCAATGCGCTGCAGGGCGCCCAGCTGGCCCTCAGCGGCGCCCTCTCCGGCGTGACCTCCGCCGCCACGCTCGCCACGCCGGCGACCGGCGGGGCCGATGAGGAGGGCGAGGAGGCTTTCCGCGCCCGCATCCTGGCTCGCTATGCCGAGCCGCCCCAGGGCGGGGCACCGAGCGACTACACGCGCTGGGCCATGGAAGTCGCAGGTGTCACCCGCGCCTGGGTGGCACCCAGCGGCGCCGGTGCCGGCACCGTCGTGGTCTACGTCATGCTGGACGACGCGCAGGCGGCCCATGACGGCTTCCCGCAGGGCACGGACGGCGTCGCGGGTGCCGAGACGCGTGGGATCGCCGCCACGGGCGACCAGCGCATCGTGGCGGACCACCTCTTTCCGCTTCGCCCGGCCACGGCCCTCGTCCATGTGGTCTCGCCGATTCCCTATCCGGTCGACATCACCATCTCCGACCTGGCGGCGGACAGCTCCGCGACGCGCGCAGCGATCGAGACTGCTCTCCGCGCCATGTTCCGCCGCGAGGGCAGCCCGGGCGGCACGATCTACCAGAACGACCTTTTCGCCGCGGTCGATGGGGTGGACGGGGTCGAGCGCTTCACCCTGAGCACCTCCTCGATCACGCCGCCAACCGGTCATCTGCCGGTGCTCGGCACCCTGAGCTGGGCCTGACCACATGCCCCTGATCGAGCGCAACGCGGCAGATCATGCCGCGATCCTGGGTGCGCTGCTGCCCCAGGGAGCCGTCTGGCCCGGCGGAGGCACGACCGCGATCGGGCGGGTCTGCCGAGGCATCGCGACCAGCGCAGCCCGCTTGCACGCTCGTGCCGGTGCGCTGCTGGCCGGCGCCTTTCCGGCGACCGCCTACGACCTGCTGCCGGAATGGGAGCTCTCCCTCGGCCTGCCGGACCCTTGCGCCGGCCCAGCGCCGTCCCTGCAGCTCCGCCGCGCGCAGGTGACCGCGAAGCTGACGGCGCGCGGGGGCCAGAGCGTGCCCTACTTCGTGAACGTCGCGGCCCGGCTCGGCTACAGCGTCAGCATTGTCGAGTACGCGCCGGCCCGCCTGGGCGCCATGCGGCTCGGCTCGCGCCTGAACGATGAGCGCTGGGCCCATGTCTGGGCGATCCGTGCCCCGACGACCACCGTGCGCTCCTTCCGCCTCGGCGTGAGTGGCCTGGGGGAGCGCTACCGCGACTGGGGGAACACGGTCCTCGAGTGCGAGATGCGGCGCCTGTCACCTGCCCACACGACCCTTCTCTTCCAGTACTCCTAGGAGACGCCATGCGCCTCATCGCGAACGGCACGCAGGTCGGCATCCTGCCGGCTGTGGCCGCGCCTGTTGGCACGCCCGGCTACGGCACCAACGGCAACCCGGCCGCGGGCCAGGAAGCCACGATCCTCGATGCCGATGTGGTCAACATCGTCCTCGCCGAGCTCATGGCCGTCCTGCAGGCGGTCGGCATCGCGCCCGACAACACTGGGGCGGACAAGACGCAGCTGCTGCAGGCGCTCCGCTCCCTGATGGGCCGCCAGATGGTGGTCTATGCCTCGAGCGGCAGCTGGACGGTCCCGGCGGGCGTCACCCGCATGCGGTTCCGCATCTGGGGCGGCGGCGGCGGCGGGGGCGGCTCGGCCAATGCCAACAGCGCCGGCGCCGGCGGCGGCGGGGCCGGGTTCACCGAGGGATGGGTCGCCGTCACACCGGGCCAGGTGCTGTCCATCCAGGTCGGTGCGGGCGGCGCCGGCGGCGTGCCTGGGGCAGCGGGCGGGGCGGGCGGCGTCAGCCTGGTCGCCGGCATCGCCTCGGCCAACCCCGGCGCCGGCGGTGCCGGTGGGAATGGCGCCATTGGCGGCCCCGGCGGCGCCGGCGGCACCGCGGCCGGCGGCACCTTCAACCAGGTCGGACAGGGTGCCGGCACTGGCTTCGTGACCGGCGACGGCGGCGTCCTCAGCGGCGGCGGCGGTGCCTCGTTCGGCTCCTCACCCCCGGGCGGGGCGGCGAGCTCGGCGACTGTCCCCCAGAACGGCAGTCCGGCGGCCATGCCCGGCGCCGGCGGTCCCGGCGGTGTCGCCGGCGGAGGCGGCGGAAACGGCGCCCCGGGCCTCGTGATCGTGGAGTGGTGAGCATGGCCACCTATGCATTGATCGCGACGCAGAGCCTGTCTCTGCCCCAGGCGGATGGCAGCATCCTCGAATTCGAGGCGGGCGAGGTCGTGAACGTCATTCTCTGGAACCCAGCGGACGAGTTCCACCCGGACGAGGGACTGACCCTTGTCGAGATCGCCAGCACCACGCGGGTGATCGATCGCCAGCTGGTCGAGTGATCAGCGGCCGGCGCCACGTCCCCGGCCCCTAACCAGCACCCACACGCCATCCGACACCGGCACGACCGTGCGCCCCCGGGGTGCGCGGCGATGCCGCGTGCCGGCCTGCCGCTCCCTGGAGAGGTGAACGATGTACGTTGTCCCGAAGCCGGGCCTCAAAGTTTCGGACCCTGCGCAGGGCGACTTCCTTCCCGAGGCCGGCCGCGCCGTCGCGACCAGCGAGTACTGGCGCCGCCGCGCGAAGGACGGCGATGTCACGATCCTGCCCGACGAGGAGGGGCTACCCGCTCAGGTCGCGGACATCGTCGCGGCGGGGACCACGGCCGAGCGGCCGGTCCTCCTCCGGGAGGGCATGTTCCGCTTCAACCGCGACACCAAGCGCTTCGAGGGCGTCGGAGAGGTCGGCCAGGGCTGGGCGGCATTCGGCAGCGGAGCCGAGGCCGTGGCCGCGGCCGAGGCCGCGCGCCAGTACCGCGACGAGACGCAGGAGACGGCGGCGCCAGTGGCGGCCGCCGCAGGGGCAATCGTCGGCCTGGACGGCCGCCTGGCCGCCGCCGAGCAGAAGGTCGCTGGAAGCCTCACGCCGGACGGTCTCCGCACGCAGGGGCCGAGCGTCGGCTGGGGCGGAGGCCTGCTCCGCACCATCACCGGCCTGGTCCGGAACGGGATCTCCATCACCTACGCCACCCTGCTCGATGGCTTCTCCATCTTCGAGTACGGCCCCAAGCACTTCGCCGCCGGCGGCCTCATGGTGCAGCGCCTGGCGGACGGCGGCTGGACTCTGTCCGGCCCGCGCGGCGTGATCCTCTCCTGGGGCCCGACGGGCAAGATCACCTATTCGGACCTGCCGGTCCGCTCCATCAGCATGCCCGGCATCACGCTGGTGCTGCGCTACCTGGACGGCAGCTTCCTGGGCTTCCGCCTGACCAAGGGCGGCTACCTCCGCCGCGCGGATTATCCCGCCGAGGACAGCATCACGGGCGGTGGATCCTCCTCCGCCTTCACCGATGCGGAAATGGCCGCGTTCGCGGCAGAGGCCCGCGCCTATTCCGACAAGGTGCGCCGCCGCGTCGTGGATCTCCGCAAGCCGACTGCCGGGCTGGAGCTGTTCATCAGCTATGGCCAGTCCCACGCCGCCGGATGGGAGACGTGGCCGGCGCTCTCCAAGAACGACCTCCTCTACGACAACCTGATGATGGGGATGGCGGTCCATGGCTGGGGGACGGCCACCTGGAACCCGCTGGGCGGCTCCGCGACGCTGACGCCGCTCAAGGCCACCGTCATGAGCGGCACCAACACCGTCATGACGGATGCCGAGGTCGCGGCGCTTCCCTTCGGGGCGAGCAACCTCGGCGAGACGCCGCTCGAAGGCTTCGCTGCGCAGTTCCGGGCTGCCTGGCTGCGGGCCCGCGGCAAGCCCGGAGGCGACCCGACGAATCGCTTCGTCTTCGCCTCCACGGGTGTGGGCGGGATGAGCGTCGCGGAGCTGATGCCCGGCGCCTCACCCAACCGCTTCGGGCGCTTCCAGGCGGCCATCGCAGCGGCCAAGGCTCAGGCCGCGGCTGCGGGCCTCACCTTCGGTGTCGGCGGCATCCTCTACAGCCAGGGCCAGCAGGACTATGCGATCGGCACCAGCTTCTCCGCCTATGTGACCGGCCTGACCAACCTCATCGCCGCCATGCGGGCCGAGGTGGCGTCCCAAGTGCCGGGGCAGACGGGCATCGTCCCGATCTACCTGATCCAGACGGGCGGCCAGTACACGAGCGACAGCCAGCAGCTGGCGATCGCCCGCGCCCAGATCGAGGTGGCCCGCACCGTCCCCGGCGTCTTCATCGCCGCCAATGACCAGGCGGTGCCGGACAAGGACGACCACCTGACCAGCAACGGCTCCCGCATGAGCGGGTGCACGGCCGGCAAGGTGGCAGCCAAGACCCTGATCGACGGCGAGGGGTTCGAGTGCACTCGCGTCATCCGGTGGACGGTGCGCGGCCGCACCCTGGTCGGCCTGATGCATCTGCCAGAAGGAGAGGTGAAGGTCAGCACCGCGTATGTCGGTCGCGCGCCCTCCGGCATCGAGACCTCCACCAGCCGTGGCATCTATGCCGAGGACGGCGCGGGTGTGCTCCCGATTGAGAGCACGCAGTTCGAGCGCGGGCGCCTGGTCGTCGCGACGCTCGGGCGCGATCCCGTCGGCACGGTCACGGTTTGGGTCGGGCGCGCGGGTGGGGCTGGCGCGCCGATCTGCCTCTCCGACAGCGACAGCACGCCGATCGTCTACCGCTACGAGTACACGGCCGGCTCCGGCCAGACCGCTGACGAGAACATCGCCGACCTCGTGGGCCTCTCCTACCCGTCCGAGAACCTGTGCCTGGCCGATGTCCAGGCCGCCACGGCCGCATAGGCCCGGAGCCCTGACATGAGCTTCAGCACCACCCTCCTCGAGGTGGCCGGCACGCCCAACCCGGCCGAGACCAACGGGATGATCCCGGACATCCGGCTGGCGGGACTGCGCGCCATCTACAAGCTGGGCGGCCCCGCGCTGCCCGGCGAGACGCTGGCCCAGCGCGAGGAGCGCAGCCGCCTCAACCTGCTCAACCCGGCCGGGCCCAAGCTGCAGGTGATCGGCACGCCGCAGCTGACCGATACGGGCATGATCACCACGGCCGGGACGCACTACTTCGACACGCTGCTGACCGAGACCACCAACTTCACCTATGCCGTGCTCGCGCGCTACGCGGGCGCCGGCGCCATTTGCCCGTTGGTCAGCAACTATGGGAGCCCGGGCACCGCCTACGGCACCGCCCTCTATTACGGGGATGTCGCGGCCTCCGGGGCGCCCGGAATCATGCAGGGCAACATCCGGTGCGGCTATGCCACCCTCAACTCGGGGGTGCAGACCTTTGCCAGCACCGGAAACCTGATCGACACGAACGTGTCGGACTGGAGCCTGTTCTTCGGGATCGGCCACGCGGGTACCGGCGCCACGGCGAAGGACCTACTGGGCACGGCGAGCCGCCCAGACGGCAATACCAACCCGCGTGGTGCTGCCGGCTCCGGCACGCTCCTGATCGGCTCGCACCGGCATACGACCGGCAACGGCGGCAAGAGCGAGATCTTCCTCGTCACGATCTGGGAGGACCCGGTGAACCTGCTGGCCGAGCAGCTGCAGTTCGCTGCCTGGGCTCGCGCACTGGGCACGAAATCCTCCCTCATCCTGCCGCCGGCCTGAGCGGCCTCGGCACCACCTATCGGCAGGAGCGGACACGCTTGACCAACATCATTCTCGCCGGCTCCGCTGCCGTCATTCCGAACGGCGCGGCGACCAGCTCCGGCATGGACATTCGCCAGCGGCCTCTCTCCTGGCTGCTGCTTCCGAGCGACTGGCCGGCGGGTGTCGCGCTGACCGTTCAGGCGGCAGTCACGGAGACCATGCCAGCGGCCGGCAGCGCCGACTGGAAAGACGTGGTCGATCGCTACGGCGCGGCCATCACCCTGGCGGGGGCTGCGGGGCAGATTATCGCGATCGAGCCCGGGCTCATCATGGGCTTTCGCTGGCTGCGGCTGAAGGCCGCGGCAAACCAGCTCGCCGAGCGCTCCATCCAGTGGGGCGGGTGGTACCTCTAGGTGCTCGCCGCTCTCCCGATCCTCATGCGACGGCAGGGTGTGCGGCGGCTGGTCGGGCCTAGCAGCTTCGCGGGTCAGATTGCCCGCGCCTCCGCCGCGAATGCCCGCCCGATCAGCGGGGCTGGCTGGGAAACCTACGGCGTCAACGCCCTCCGCCGCACCGGGCCTGCGCGCCGCGCGCTGATCGAGGGCCTGCAGCGGCCCAACCTGCTGCTGAACTCGGCAGCCCTCGCGACGCAGTCCGTGGCTGTCACGGCCCAGGCCTACACCTTGTCCTTCGAGGGCACCGGGAGCGTGACCCTGTCCGGGACCGCTGCTGGTGTCCTGGCCGGCACCGGGGCGAATGACCGCGTCTTCCTGGTCTTCACGCCGCCCGCCGGCACGCTGACGCTCACCGTCGCCGGCGACGTGCGCTTCGCGCAGCTGGAGCCGGGAACCTTCCCCACCTCCTGGATCACCACGGCGGGCGTGGCTGCCACCCGTGCGGCCGACTTCGCCAGCTTCACGGTCCCGGCCGCCCAGGGCACGCTCTACGGTACCTTCCTGCTGCCAGTGCTGGCCGCCGCCTATCAGGCTGTGATCAGCGTGACCGACGGTACCACCGCGAACGGGATCTGGTTCCGGGTGGCGACCGGCGGCGCGATTGTGGCGCAGGGCCAGCGTGCCGGGAGCAACCTGCAGGACGCCGCGAGCGGGTGGGTGCAGGCGAACACCCTCCACCGCTTCGCCATGAGCTGGGGCCCGGCGGGATGCTTCATCACCATCGACGCCCGCCTGCCGCTCTCCTTCGCCGGCCTGCAGCTGCCAATCGGTCTGAACCGGGGGTGGATGGCCTCCCGCAATGGGGACGCGGTTTTCCCCTCCGTTGTCGAGTTCGACAGCCTGGGACTGCTGACGGTGCAGCGCACCGGTGCGCAGCTCCAGGCCTTGGCCGCCTAAAGGTGCACCCATGAGCGAAGCCCTGATCGATCACGCCTGGTATGGCCCGCCCGCTGCTATGGCGGCTGCCCTGGTGGGCCAGGTCAACGTCATCGGCCCACTCGTGCTGGACGGGGTCGCCTACGCCACTGTGCGGGCGCCCGAGCCGCTCCCGCTGCCCCCTGGGGTGCTCACCATGGGCCCGCAGCTGTCCCGGGTGCTGCACGGCTCCTGGATGGGCGATGTGCCGCCCGAGGTGACCAACTTCCAGGCCCATACCGCCCTCCACCATGCCGGCCTCTTCGACGGCGCGGCCGCGGCGGTTGAGGCCAAGGCGGCCGCGATGGAGGAGGCCGGCGACACCCTCGGCGCGGTGACGCTCCGGGAGGCTTGGGACAAGGCCTCCTTCATGCGCGCCAGCCCCCTCATCGCGGACCTCGCCGTCGGCCTGCAGCTCACCGAACAGCAGCTGGACGACCTGTTCCGGGCCGCCGCCGCTATCAGCGTCTGATCAGACGGGCCTCGCGCGACCATCGAGCTCGCCCCGCCCGCTCACAGGAATCCACACATGCCACGTCAGGACCCGCCCGCAGGCGGCCCTTCGCCATGGCTGACGCTCATCGTCGCCGCGGCGGGGTCGGTGTTGCTCATCAGCTCTAACCTCATCAGCTCGGGCCGGGAGAGCGGCGCGCTCGCGACGGAGCTGAAGTCCGTCCGCGAGGAGCTCGCGACACTCCGGACGGGCCTGGCCGCCGCGACCGCGGCCGCGGGCGCCGGCCGGGCGGAGGCCCGTGCTGACCTCGCCGCGCTCTCCGTCGACATCCGCGCCCTCGACAAGCTGGTGGTGGAGCTGCGGGCGACGCAGGCCTCGGCCGAGCGGCGCTGGGAGGAGGCGAACCGGGTGCAGGACGATCGCCTGCGAGCCTGGGGCGATGTGGTCACCAACATGCGTGACGCACTAGTCCAGAACGGGCTGCGGCTAAACCCCACGCCCCGCCGCAGCGGCAGCTTCACCCTGCCGGCGCCCTCCCTGGAGCTGCGCCCGGTTCCCTGGGTCCTCCCGATCCGGACCCACCTCGAGGCGCCGTAGCCGCCTCTCCAAGCCCCTCCTCGAGCCCATCAGCCCCCGCCGAGCTCACGCCGGCGGCGCCGCCGCGCGTCCGCGGCCCGGAGATCTCCATGCCCGAGCTCATCAGCGCGCTCGCCGCCCAGGCGCAGGCCTATGCGACCGAGCTGCTCTTCACCCTGGCCCTGGCCGCCGCCGGCGCCGTGTGGCGCTCCCTCAAGCGGGCGGCGCTCGACAAGGCCGCCGCCCTGAAGGCCCGGGCCGAGGCTGCGGAGGCGGAGGAGCGGGAGAAGGCCTCCGCCCTCGACCGCCTGGCCGCGATGGGCCTGCGCGCCGGCCTGCAGCTGTTGGCCGTCATCCAGGAGGACCCGCAGGCGGCGGAGAAGATCGCCGCGGCGGAGGCGAAGCTCTCGGCCGACCTGGCCGCCGCCGGCCGGCATGCGCTCGACCTCCTGAAGAGCACCAACCCGGCCGAGATCCGCAACCTGGTGCTCGGCAGCACCCAGCAGCTGATCGAGGAGCGCGCCAGGACGGCGATCGGCGCCGGGCTGAACCCGGCCGAGGTCACGGGGGCGCTGTCCGGCGCCCTGACCCGCCTCCGCGGGCTGGCCGGCTGATGGCCGGGCAGGGGCGGGGGCTGACCCCCGCGGACCGCGCCCGCGCCGCCATGGCCCTGGGCGTGGACGTGCCGACGGTCCAGACGGTGCTGACGGTCGAGACCGGCAATGCCGGCGGCTTCCTCGCCGACGGCCGGCCGCGCATCCTCTTCGAGGCGCATCTCTTCAGCCGGGCAACGAAGCGGCGCTGGGACGCCAGCCATCCGCGCATCTCGGCCCAGCCCTGGGACCGGCGCCTCTACGCCGGCGGGACAGGGGAGTGGCCGCGCCTGGAGCAGGCCGCCTCCCTGGACCGCGCTGCGGCGCTCTCCAGCGCCTCCTGGGGCCTGGCGCAGATCCTGGGCTCCAACCATGTCGCCTGCGGCCACGAGGACGTGGAGTCCTTCGTCGCGGCCATGCGGGAGAGCGAGGGGCGGCAGCTGGACGCCTTCGTGGGCTTCATCATCCACGAGGGCCTGGCGCCGCTGCTGCGCGCCCGCGCCTGGGCGGCCTTTGCGCGGCGATACAACGGGCCGAGCTACGCCCAGAACGCCTATGACCAGAAGCTCGCGGCCGTCTATGCGGACCTGGCCGGCACGCCCGCGCCGGCGCTGCCCATCGTCGGCATGCTGCGAATCGGCATGGAGGGCGAGGCAGTTCGCCGCCTGCAGCGCGCGCTGAACGGCCTCGGCCGCCGGCCTCCGCTGGTGGTGGATGGCGACTTCGGCGGGGTAACCCAGCTGGCGGTGCAGCAGTTCCAGGCCGCGCGCGGGCTGCAGGTGGATGGGGTGGTCGGGCCGGTGACGGCGCGGGCCCTGGGCCTGTAGGTCCTCAGGCCGCTTCCTCCACCTCCAGCACCACGCGCTGCCCCAGCGCGCGCAGCGCCGCCTCGAGCACCTCGAAGCGGCTGCCATGGGTGGGATCGAGCAGGCGGCGCGCCTCCTTCTCGTTCTTCCCCAGGCGGCGCGCGAGCTCCACGTTGCTGATGCCCTGCGCCACCTTCGCGGTGTGGAGCGCCAGCTTGGCGGCCGCCATGGCCGGCACAGGCACCAGGTGTGCGCCCGCCACTTCCGACGGCGCGGGGAGCGGCTGGCCTCGATCGACGTAGAAGCTCAGCGCCGCCACCAGGGCGTCCTGGGCCATGTCCAGCGCCTCGGCCTCGTCCTCCCCTTGCGTCAGGGCTTCTGGCACATCGGGGAACGAGACGCTGAAGCCACCCTCGTCCTCGGGCGTCAGCACGGCGGGATACGCGTAGCGCATGGGGGTCACTCCTCCAGGTCCGCTGGGGTGATGCCCAGCTGCTTCAGGATGGCGCGGTGCAGGCCAGTCTTGAGGTCCACCGGATGCCGGGGGATCACCGTGGAGAGGCCGTTCAGCGTCAGCTTCGTGTGGCGCCCGCCTTCCTTCACCTCGATCGACCAGCCGCGCTTCGTGGCGAGGCGGTTGAGGCGGCGGAGGAGGTCGGCGGGCTTCATGAGGATGGTATCGGACATTCGTGTCCGAGCGTCAAGCTTCTTCGGGCAGATTTGTCCGATTTAAGCCACGGCGACACGCGATTGCCAGCCGTCTAGAATTCGCTGCGGGCCAGAGCCAATATCGGAGCCCTCGGCGACGTCCGCCGCGCAACCGGCGCGGGGGCCCAGGCAGCTGCAACTGCCCGAGCCGCATGGCTGGTGACCATGCACGGATAAACCGCCCCGCTTCCCCCGGCCGGGGAGGGGGCTAGTAGAACGTCCCGAGAACATGGAGTCCACCCTTTCGCCGGCCCTGCCGGCGATGCCGCCCGCTGCTTACCTGGGCGGCAAGAAGAACCTGGCGCGGCGGATCATCGCCCGCCTCGGCGAAATCCCGCACACGACTTATGTCGAGCCCTTCATCGGCATGGGCGGGGTGTTCCTCCGTCGCCCCTTCCGGGCGAAGGCGGAGGTGATCAACGACATCAGCACCGACGTCGCGAACCTCTTCCGGATCCTGCAGCGCCACTACGTGCCGCTCATGGACATGCTCCGCTGGCAGCTCACCAGCCGCGCGGAGTGGCAGCGCCTGAACGCCGCGAATCCGGACACGCTGACCGACCTCGAGCGCGCGGCCCGCTTCCTCTACCTCCAGCGGCTCGGGTTCGGCGGGAAGGTCTCCGGCCGCACCTTCGGCGTGGCGCCGACGGTGCCGGCCCGCTTCGACGTGGCGAAGCTCGCCGGCGTCCTCGAGGAGGTGCATGAGCGGCTTTCCGGCGTGGTGATCGAACGCCTGCCCTATGCCGATCTCATCCGCCGCTACGACCGGCCGGGCACCTTGTTCTATCTCGACCCGCCCTATTGGGGCTGCGAGGGGGACTATGGGGACGGCGTCTTCAGCCGCGATGACTTCGAGCGCCTGGCCGACCAGCTCGCCGGCCTGAAGGGTCGCTTCCTGCTCTCCCTGAACGACACGCCGGGGGTGCGGGAGGTGTTCGGCGGCTTCGCTATCGAGGAGGTGACGGTCAGCTACACCGTCGGCCTGCACGCTGCCCGCCCGCCCGCGCGAGAGGTCCTGATCAGCGGCCCCGTCGCTTCATCCTGACCAGCTTAGAGCCGCCCCGGGGGAGACCTCGGGGCGGCTTTTTGCGTTTCAGGCCGTCCGCAGCATCGGCCCCAGCACGCGCGACACGGCCACCCCGAGCAGGGCGTTGCCCTTCGTGTTGAGGTGGCGGTGGTCGCCGAAGCAACCTGTCTCGCCCACTAGGCAGTCGGATAGATCCACGACATGCCCGTAGCGGCGCGGCTCCGACCGTAGAGCCTCCTGCACCTCGCCATAGAACTCCCGCAGCCCCGCCAGATAGCGGAGCCCCGTCCGCAGCATCTTGTTGGCCTTGCTGTCGATGATGGCCTGTTCCTCGGCGGTAGGCTGATAGGCGCCCACACCCAGAACGGGCTGGAGGATGGCCTTGTAGGGGATGTCCAGGTCCTCACAGATCATCGCAGCAAAGCGGTGGTTGTCGAGCCAGAAGCGGCCCCACGACCGCGGGTCCTTGGCGCCGAACGAGATGCCCTTCGCCAGGCCGGCGTCGATCACGGCCTTGGCGAGCGCGTCGCCGTAGCGGTGGGCGAAGGGGTAGTCGCTCCGCATGACGATGCCCGCCGCGTCGCAGATGCCGGACAAGGCCACAACGGCATCGGGGCGGATCGCTGGCACGTCCCGGATGACACGCATCAGCTCCTGGGCGGAGGAGTGCGCGCGGACAGCACCGTTCAGGACGGTGATGGGTAGCCCCTGCTCCTTGAGCGCCTGCGCCGCGTGGATGCCCCAGATGTGGCCGGGCCAGATGCTGGACGAGTTGCCCAGCAGCATGACCCGAGGCCCCTCGCGCTCGGCCTCGGCCTTCGGCCAGACCACGAAGCCTTCATGGCTTCCGTAGCCCTTGGGCGTGCGTGGTATCTGGATGGCGAGCGGGTCGTAGAAGCCGTTTTGCAGCGCGCGGTCGGGCTTCCACAGGGAGGGGAGGGCGGTCTCCTCGGCCGTGGGCTCGGCGTCCTCGGCCGCGTCCATCTCAGCCTGGCTCACCGGCCCCGCTCCGCGGCCATGGCTTCTTTCAGCCTGCCCAGGGCCGCCTGAATGTTCTCGAAGGACGAGGAGGGGCCGAACCCCTGCCCATTAGCCTCCTCGATCGCCAGCGCCCATTCCGCGAGGGTCAGCAGCAACTTGAGTTCCGCATCCGCAAGCACTGACTGTCTCCCGGGCCAGCTTTGTCTCTAATGGGTCCTTTTTGTTACTGCGCCGCTCGTTCGACAAGAGAGATTATGGGCTCGGCCGCCCTTCCGGGTTGAAGCAGAGGTCGCATTCCTCATAGTCCTGCGGGGCGGGGCCGGGCACCACAAGCCACCCGGCGCCTTTGCACACGGGGCAGTCCTCATTGCTCGACGGTACGCGCCAGGTTCCGCGCGAGCAGGTTTGCTTGGCGGGCTGCGGCACCGGGAACTGCGGCGCCACGGCGCAGCGAAGATGCTCCGCAGCGTGGCGGCAATCGTGGCAGGTCGGGCGCAGGGCCATGTCTCCCGGGCGAGGACGCGAGAATATGCCGGCCGGGGGCGACAGCGGAAGCAGCGGCGCCATGGTTCCACCCCGGAACGATCCGCTCCCGTTATCCACAGGATATCCGGACACCGTTTCGTGACCACAACCTTGCAGCGAACCCGGCCTAGGCTGCTTTCCGGCGCCGGCTTGCGCTCACTTCCGATCCGAGTACCCCGCCCGTCCCCTGCGGGCGGGGGTTCGTCATCTACTCGCGCCACCCATCCGGCAGGCCGCCGGGGTTCGCGCCGAAGTCGCTGGTGCTGTGGTTCGGTAGCGGCGGCCCCTTCATGAACCGATAGTTCGCCCGCGCCAGGTGCTCGACAATGTGCCGGGCCATCCAACGGGGATCTTCGCGGATCCTCTTCCTGTGCGCCTTCCCGGTCAGGCCGAAGCGCAAGGCGTAGAAGATGGCCTCCTCGAGGTCAGCCGGGTCGGCCGGGGTGAGGGGCTTCGGCTCTGTCATGCGATGCTCTCTGGCGGATCGAACAGGTCGCCATGCGTGGGCTCACGGGTGCCGTGACGCTCCACCCATTCCTGGGCGGGGCCGAAGAGCCAGTCCCCATGCTCCCGCGCCAGGTGCGCCACAATCGCGAGCACGGTGGCGCGCGCGTCGAGTGCTGGACCTCCCGCCGCGAGATAGGCCGCCTCGGCCTTATCGACGGATTGGAGCTGATCCAGGCCACGGCCCCGCGCCGCACGATAGGTCCGGCCAACGGCCCGGAGATGGTCCACCGGCCAGTCCGGCGCGCCGGTCACGCCGGCCGCTCCGGCTCCTGCGGGACGCGCCCGGTGACCTCAGCCACCGCGCGCGCCTGGGCCAGCAGCATGCGGCGCCCGCCCGCGTCCAGGGCATCCCAGATCTGGACCAGCTCAGCGCGCCCGGCGTCACGGCTGACGGGCAGGGGAGGGGAGGGGAGAAGGTTCAGCATGGCTAAGCTCCTGCATCCGGAGCCACTGTACAGGATGTTCCCTTTGTGTTCATGGCCTAGAGCCAGGATCGTTGGCAGAACCGCGCTTCGTAAGTGGTTGCTGCGCTACGCGAAGTGGCTTTCAAGGCTGCAACACGGGTTCGAATCCCGTACGGGACGCCATTCCTTCATTCCCCCCCAGCGACGACAGCGACGCACGATGCGTCGCTACGCTGCGATGTCGGTCATTGTCGCAGGCGTCATGGACTTCGAGCCGGAGGAGGACTGAACTCCGCCGCAAGGGGCGCGGCGCGGGGGCGGTGCGTCACCCCGCTTGCGGGAGGCCCGCTGTCCCGGATGCTCCATCCCCTTGGGGTGCAATGACCCTCCGCAGAGCCCGTCCGACCTGTGCCGCCGAATACGGCTTCTGGAGCAACTCGAAGCCGTGGTCGTCCTCGCGGGCCAGGACATGGCTGTAGCCGGATGTGAGCACGACAGGGAGCCCGGGCAGCTTCTCGCGCAGGCGCCGGGCGAGTTCGATGCCGCCCATGCCGGGCATGACCACGTCCGAGAACACGGCCTCGAACCCATCCCCATTGGGGCCGAGCCGCTCCAGCGCCTCCTCCGCCGTGGTCACCCAGCTCGTCCGGTATCCGAGGTCCTCCAGGGTTTGGGTGCAGAACTGGCCGACCTCGAGGTTGTCCTCCACCAGGAGCACGCTCTCGCCATGGCCGGCGGGGGAGAGCAGGGAGTCGGTATCGGCCCGCGCTTCGGGCTGCAGCGCCTCGACCTCGGGCAGGTAGAGGGTGAAGGTCGTGCCCTTGCCCGGCTCGCTCGCCACGTCCACGTCGCCGCCGGACTGCTTGGCGAAGCCGAACACCTGCGAGAGGCCCAGCCCGGTGCCCTTGCCCACCTCCTTGGTGGTGAAGAAGGGCTCGAAGACATGGGCGAGCTGAGTTGCCGGGATGCCTGAGCCTGTGTCGGTCACGGAGACTGCCGCGAAGGGGATGTCCGAGCCGGCATGGCCCCGGATGGGCGGGAGCGGCGAGCGGCTGTCGAGCCGGAGGGTCAGCTGCCCCGCGCCATCCATCGCGTCACGGGCGTTCACCGCCATGTTGACGAGCGCGGTCTCGAACTGGCTCAGATCCGCCCGCACGAAGCAGGGGCGCTCCGGCACCTCGACCACGACCTTGATCCGGGTGCCGGTGACGGTGTTGAGCATGTCGGCAATGCCGCTGAGCCTGGCTCCGATCTCGAAGACCTCCGGCTTGAGCGCCTGCCGTCGCGCGAAGGCCAGGAGCTGTCCGGTCAGCTTCGAGGCCCGCTCGACCGTCTCCGAAACCGCATGGAGGTAGCGCCCGCGCCGCTCCTCCGAGAGGCCGGGCCGCTGGAGGAAGTCGACGGAGGAACGGATGATGGTGAGCAGATTGTTGAAGTCGTGGGCGACGCCTCCGGTCAGCTGGCCCACCGCCTCCATCTTCTGGCTCTGCCGGAGGGCCTCCTGGGCCTGGACCAGCTCGGCCTCGGCCTTCAGCCGCGCGGTGACGTCGCGGGCGTGGTGGAAGGCGCCGAGAATAGTGCCGGTCTCGTCGCGGACGGGCGCGTAGTCCAGCTCCCAATGCGGCATCTCCAGCGCCGGGCTGCCGAAGTCGGCCTCGACGGTGAACTCCTCCCCGGCCAGGGCCCGGTCTGCGAAGGCGCGCTGCAAGGCACCCTGCTCCGGCGGGAACGCGTCGGGAAGCACCTCGCCCCGCAGGGCCGGGCGGCCCATGACGCGGAGCCACTCCGCGGCATGGGCGCGGTTGAAGGCGGCGACGCGCTGGTGGGTGTCGTAGGCGCAGATCGGGAAGCGGGCGGACTCCACGATGTTGCGGTACAGGATCAGCTCGGACGTGCGCTCGGCGACCTGATGCTCCAGCGTCTCGTTCAGGCGGCGAAGAGCCACCTCCGCTTCGCGGCGGGCGGTGACGTCGCTGGCCGTGCCGAACCACTCGGTGATCTCGCCCCTCTCATCCAGGAGCGGCACGGCGCGGGACACGGTCCACCCCTCACTGCCATCGATGCGACGCACCCGATGCTCCAGGTGGAACAGGGCTTTCCTGCTGATCGCCTGCCCGATCGCGGCCAGGACGCGGGGCTGCTCGTCCTCGGGGATGTAGTCCGAGAACCAGGTTCGGTTGGCGGGGCGGGAATCGGCCAGGAAGGCGCCACCGGTGAGCTGACGCATCTCGGTCCAATCGGCGGACATCGAGTACAGCACCTCCGAGGAGGCGCTCACGACCGCCCTCAGCCGCGCCTCGCTTTCGCGCAGGCTCTCGTTCTGCTGGGCCAGAGTCGCGTTCGCCTGGAGGAGGTCCCATTCGGCGACGACCTGGCGCGTGGTCTCGGTCACGACCAGGAAGATGCCGGCGATCCGGCCCTCGTCGTCCCAGAGAGGGCTGTGGCAATGGGTGAAGTAGGCTTCCCTCTGCGCCCCGTCCCGGTCGGGCGTGTAGCGGGCGTTCTCGACGAAGAACGACTGCCCCGAGAGGACCTTGTCGAAGATGGGGGTCAGCTGGTCCCACATCTCCGCCCACCACTCCAGGGCGGGGCGGCCGAGATTGCCGGGGTGCTTGCGGCCGAGGCTGGGCGCGTAGGCATCGTTGTAGAAGGTGATCAGCTCCGGTCCCCAGTGGATCATCATGGGGAAGTCGGAGCTGAGCACGATCCGCACGGCCGCTTGCAGGGAGAGGGGCCAGCCCTCCACGGGGTCAAGCGGATTGCTGACCCAGTCGATGGCGCGGAGCCGCTCACCGCACTCGCCGCCCCGGGCCAGGCACGTGTCTTCGAGCACCGGCCTAGCGTTCCGATCCGGACACTCTGGATGCCAGCCTCGCCATCCGCTCCTGCTCGATAGCCTCCTCGCGCTCCAGCACGCGGAGCGCGGCGCGGACGACCTCGCTGGCGTTCTGGTATCGGCCCGAGGTCACCCGGTCGGCGATGAAGCGATCCATCTCCGGGGTGATGGAGACGTTCTTGCAAATCTGGCGCGGCATGGGCCGGGGCATGTCATCGCCCGGAGAGGACATCAAACATTGATGGTGAAGGGGCGCTCTCGCGGAGAAGGGCAGGGGCGGAAGGGAACCGCCTCGTCCGGCCCGCCCTGCGGAAGGGCAGGGCGTGGGCCGCCGGTCCGATCAGCGCGTCGCGGCATCGCTCGGCTTGGCTTCTCCACATCCATGCCGGAGAACGGAACCGGCTGTATTCTGCCCGGAAACATTCGAGCCGCACCGGCCTTCATTGTGTTGGCCGCGCTCCGCACGCTGGCCATTCGACGAGGAGGTCTTGCCGCGATGACTGCGCGAAGGTCGGTCAGCATTCACCGGCAGGGCTTCACCCTCGAATGGCGCCCGGCCCGGAGCGGCTGGCTGATGACCATGACGGATGCCTGCGGCCAGGACCTCGGGGCCTGGCTCCTGGCCCCATCGGTCGCGGGCGCGAACGGGGCGGCCCTGCCGATGATCGCCTCCGCCATGGCGGAGATCGCGGTGGATGCGGGGCGGCCGAGCCGCGCGCTGGCCGGTTCGGAGCTGAGGGAGACCGCAGGGCATTCCGACATGCCGGGCACCCACTGACCTTCCGTGCCTGGCTGCGGAATGCGATCGGCCGGTTCGGGCCGGGGGACACTGGCTGTTGTCGACTAACCTGGGTTAGTGACCTCAGCCGCTCGACCCCGTTGCTCCTTACTTCGGGGAAGCGGTCAGGCCGGGGCGGGGCGGAGGAGCGTCCCGCCCGGCCGCCCTTTTCGGGGCGGGGGCTCCGCGGCGGCGGAAGCCGAATTCCCCCCAGCGGATCGCAGCCAGTGCAGGCCGGGCGAGTTATGGAGCGGAGGACCGGCGGCTCCGCCCGGGGCGCCGGCCTCCACACCTTTCCGGACCCCGCGCCATGAATTCCCTTCGTCTCCGGCCGATGCACCGACCGCTCACGCTGGCGGTGGCTTCCGTGGCGTGCCTGCTTGCGGTGAGCGCCTGTTCCTCCGGCCCCGCGGCGCGGCCTGGCAGCACGCCGGCGGCCACTCAGACAGGCGCCACTGGCGGCGGCGGGCAGCACAAATAGGCGGCTGGGTTGCCCGGCGGGGCTCGGGTCCGGGTCTCGCCGCGCGACAGCGGCTGAGGCGGCGGCCGGTCCCCGGCCCGGGGGAAGTCGCGGCGCGATGCGCCGCACGGGTCCATCCGGCCGGATCGGGTCCTGGTCAGCCCCTGTTTGGCGCCGCCCATCCCAGTTCGCGCGTCATGGCGTTGTAGAGTTCGGCCAGCGCGCGGCAGACCTGGTCGCAGTTGCCCTCTACCTTCTCCAGATGGGCCATGTAGCCGCGCACGGGGCGCCTTCGCTTCTCTCCTGTCGTCGGTATGACCCGCCACCGGCCCAGATGGTCCACCATGACGGCGTGGTGAATCACCTCATTCCATTCCCTTCTCGCCTCCTGGGCCAAGCTGAGCGTCGTTTTCAGCTGGCCCAGGATACTCGGATCATGACGAAGGCGACCTTCGGCGAGTTTCAGAACGAGATTCTGTGCTTCGGCATCGGCCAGGGCGAAGAACTGTTTTTCCGAAATCTGCCTCGGGCTGACGCCGTGACCACCGTGTTTGAGCCCTTCGTAAAGGAGGAATGTCAGCACCCGGGCGGTGTTGACGGTGAGGCTTATCCGGCCGATGGCTGCCGCGAGATCCTTCGGAATTTGCAAGGCCAGATCGATCTGCGTCGGCATCGGGACCATGGTGTTGAGGCGCGGGGGCATAACAGTGCTTCGCCCCGGGGCAGTCCGCGCCAGAGGTCGGATTAATCGCCCAGGCACGAGTTTGTTACGCCGGGGGCGATCAAAGACTGCCATAGGTTAATCCTGCGCCGTTGCGCTTCTTCCGATCCGAGTATCCCCGCCCGTCCCCCCGGGCGGGGGCCGGCGTATTCCGGCGGCTTGAAACGCCGTGATGATGGATATGCCTTTCGTTCCGGTCTCCCGGGCTAGCTGAGCCCCGGTCATTTGCCCCAGAATGGCCAGCGTTGGCTTTGCTGGAGACCGCGATGTCTGAAGAGAATGCCCAGGACCCTTCCCAGGATGTCGTGAACCGCCTGGCCGCCCGGATGCGGCAGGAACGCCGCGCCGCCGGCATCGTGGATGCGGATGCGGAGATCGGGCTGGCCGTGCTGAAGCTGCTCCGCAGCAATGGCGCCGTGACGCGCGACATGCTCGTGAAGCGGTTCAACCGCGTTCTGGGCAATGCCGCCGCCGAGAGCCTGGATGCCAGGGAAGCGGAGGCGGTTCTCCGCCGGCTGGAGACGGCGCCCCCACAGGCCGCCAACGCCGCCTGACGCGGCGCGCCCCGGCCGGCGCAGCCGCGCCGCCGGGGAAGCTGGGCAGGGCGGTTCAATCGGCCCGGGCGCCGGAGGCCCGCACCAGCGGCGCCCATTCCTTTACCTCGCTGGCGACATAGACGGCGAAGCGGTCCGGCGACCAGCCGCGCATGACGGGCGTGCCCATCTCCTCCATTTTGCGGTCGATCGCCGGATCGGCCATGGCGAAGGCCACCGCGGCCGACATCCGGTCCACCACCGAGCGCGGGGTGGAGGAGGGGCCGAACAGGCCGAACCAGGAATAGGCCTTGTAGGGCGGCACCCCGGCCTCGGTCATGGTCGGCACGTCCGGCAGGAGCGGCGAGCGCTCCTCCGAGGTGACGAAGAGGCACCGGGCCTGGCCGGATTGGTGATAGGGCAGAAGCAGCCCGTACACGTCCTGCACGAACTGGATTTCCCCGGTGATCAGCGCGTTGATGGTCTGCGAGCCCGCGCGGTAGGGGACATGCTCCACCTGGGCGCCGATGCGGGTGGCGAAGTTGGCATTGGCCAGATGGCCGGTGGAGCCGACGCCGTTGGAGCCGTACTGGTAACGGCCGGGATGCGCCCGCAGGGTTTCGATCAGCTGCGCCGGGCTGCGCACGCTCCAGCCCGCGGTCGTGATGGCGAGGGCGAGCGGCACGAAGACCGTGGGCGCGATCGCGGCCAGGTCCTTCACGGGGTCATAGGCCAGGTTGGCGTAGAGGGCCTGCGCGACGCCGGTGGAGGCGAGGGTGGCGTGGACGAAGCTGTGGCCGTCCGTGGATTTCGCGACGAACTCCGTGCCCATGGTGCTGCCCGCGCCTGGGCGGTTCTCGACGACGACCGGCTTGCCCAGGAACTCGCTCATCCGGGGGGCGAGGATGCGCATCACGAGATCGGTGCTGCCGCCCGCGCCATAGGGCACCACCATGCGGACGGGCTGCGAGGGCCAGGATGCCTGTGCCCGGAGCGCCGACGGGCAGGCGAGGCCGGCGGCGGAAAGCGCCAGAAGCCCGCGCCGGCGCAGGGCCGGGCGCGGGGGCGGGGCAGGGGGCGGGTGATGGTGACGCATGCTCTCTTCGCCTTCTCGGATGGATGCTGAAAGCCGCGCTGGCGTGTTCTTGGGCCCTTCGGCCGGACGGCGTGGTGGTTGCGCGTTCCCCTCTACTCCGCGGCCAAGCGGCGCTCGGGGCGAAGCGCCCTGAGCTGCAGCGCCCCGAGTTGGGGAAGCGTCTCAAGGAGTCCCGCCCAGGCGACGCGGACGGCGGCGGCGCCGCCGCCTTCGGTCTTCACCGTCTCCATCAGCCGCCGCTTGACGAAGTGGCGCCAGTGGATGGGGAGGGATGCGAGGATGGCCGTCAGCGCGTCATAGGCTTCGCGGTTCCAGATCCTCTCGAAGGCCTCGCGCTCCGGGCCGAAGCGGAAATGGGGTGCCGGCGCCTTGCCCCGGCGGCGGGCGCGCAGGGCTTGCGTCGCGGGCTCGTCCACCGTCTCGCTGCGGATCACCACGCCATAATCCGTCTCGGCGGCTTCGGGCGAGACATAGCCGCAGACCACGTCGCGCAGCACGCGGGCCGGCTCGCGCTCCAGCGGATCGCCGCGCCCGCCGCCGCCGGGGGAGGTGATGGAGACGATGTCGCCGGGATTGGCGCTGAAGGTGTCCACGTTGTTCAGCACGCGCTCATCGGCCCTGCCCGGGTTCAGCGTCATGCGGGAGGGCGCGCCGGGGCCGCCGCCGAGGATGCCCCAGGCGCGGAAGCGGCAGCGGTCGCGGTTGCGGGCGGTGATGCGGGTGTTGGGGGTGAAGGCCTCGAAATCCATCCGCGTGGCCAGGCCGCCGCGCCAGCGCCCCGGCCCGCCGGAGCCGGAGGCCAGGCCGTAATGGCGGAAGCGGATGGGCACCTCCGCCTCGGTGATCTCGATGGGCGTGTTCTTGAGATAGGCGGCATCGGCGCCCGAGCCATCCGTGCCGTCGCCATGCGGCATGCCGCCGCCGCCGCCCACCACGGGGTTGATGGCCGCGATCATCGCATGCCCCGTGCGGTCGTCATGGGTCATGACATTGACGATGGAGGAGGAGCCGGCCGGGGCGGCGGGCATGCGCTCGGGCGTGGCGAGGCCGAAGACGCCGAAGACGAGGCTGCGCAGGCGCGCGCAAGTGAGGGAGCGCATGCCCACCGCGGCGGGGGATGAGGGGTTCACCACCGTCCCCTCCGGCAGGATGCAGGTGAAGGGGCGCGTGAGCCCGTAGTTCAGCACGAGGTTAGGGTTGAGGGTGAAGAGGACGTAGTAGACGCCCACCAGCATCAGCGTGTGGCGCGGATTGCCGCCGGTGGGCACGTTGAGGGACGAGGTGAGCTGCGGGTCGCTGCCGGTGAAGTCCAGCTCCGCGGAATCGTCCCGGATGCGGAGCGTGACGGCGAGGCGGGCGGGATGGCCGTCCGGCCCGTCCTCATCCGCGAAGTCGGAGAAGAAATACTCGCCATCCGGGATCGAGCGGAGGATGTCGCGCGCCTGGTGTTCGGCATAGTCCATCAGGTCGGCCATGCCCTCCTTCAGCGTTTCCACGCCGAAGCGGGCGATCATCTCGCGCACTTTGCGCTCGCCCGTGTTGAGGGCGCCGACGAAGGCCTTGAGGTCGCCCATGTTCTGCTCGGGCCGCCGGACGTTCAGCATCATCACATCCAGCAGCTCCTGGTTCAGCACGCCCTGCCGATAGAGCAGGGAGGGCTTGAACCGGATGCCTTCCTGATGGACTTCCGTGAGGGCGCGGGAGAGGCTGGCGGGCACGGCGCCGCCCATATCGGTGTTGTGGATATGCCCGGCCGCGAAGCAGACCAGCTCGCCCTCATGGAAGATGGGCTTCCACATGTGCAGATCCGGCACATGGGTGGAGAGGAAGCCGGAATAGGGGTCGTTGGTGAAGGCGATGTCGCCCGGATGATACTCCGGGATCATCGCCATGGCCTTGCCGTAGTGCAGCCCCGGATACCAGGTGGCGCCGAGATCCATCGGCACGCCAACCGTGTGCCCGGCCGCGTCCAGCAGCTGGATGGTGAAGTCCTCGGTTTCCTTCACGAAGGTGGAGTGGGCGGTGCGGTAGAGGGTGTAGGCCATGTTCTCCGCCGTCGCGCGGCAGTGATTGGCCAGGATCTGGAGCGTGACCTTGTCGATCGGCATGGGGGCTACTCCGCCGCGTCGAGGATGATGTTGCCCATCTCGTCCACGCTGGCCTGGAAGCCGGGCGGGATGCAGGCGGTGGTGTCGTCCTGCGCCACGACGCAGGGGGCGGCGAAGCGCTGGCCCGTGCCCAGGGCGGCGCGGCGGTAGAGCGGCACCTCGTGCCAGGCATCGTCGAAATAGGCCCGCAGCATGCGCTCGGGCGTCGCCTCGCCCTCTCCGCGTGGCGGGGCCTGCATGGCCGGGCGCGGGGGGCTGCCGGCCATGACCAGGCGCAGGTTGACGATCTGGGCCGGGCTCTCGCGATCCGCGAAGTCGTAGATCGCCTCATGCGCGGCGTGGAAGGCCTCCGCGATGGCGGCCGTGTCGCCCGCGCGCACGGCGGCGTCCGGCAGCGCCACCTCGATCTCGAAGGACTGGCCGCGATAGCGCATGTCGGCGAACCAGGAGGCGATGGCGGGGCCGTCGAAACGCTGCTCCTCGCGCAGCCAGGCGAGGCCCTGGCGCTCCAGCGCCGCCGCCTCCCGCGCGATGGAGGGGCCCTCGGCCGGTTCGGCGGTGGCGAAGAGGGTGCGGATGAAGTCGTTGCGGATATCCGCCACCAACCCGCCCAGGGCGCTGACGACGCCGGGACGCGCGGGCACCATCACCCGGCGCACGCCCAGCTCCCGCGCCAGGAAGCAGCCCAGCATGGGGCCGGCGCCGCCGAAGGGCAGCAGGGCGAAATCCCGGGGGTCCACGCCGGAGCGGGCGACGAGCTTGTTCACCTCCACGAACATGCCGGAGATGGCAATGCGGATGATGGCCTCCGCCGCCGCCTCGGTGGACAGGCCCATGGGGGCCGCCACCGTGTCGATAGCGGCCTTGGCCAGGGCCGCATCGGGGCGCAGCGCGCCATAGGCCAGCTCATGCTGGCCTAGGAAGCCGCAGACGGTGAAGGCGTCGGTGATGGTTGGCCGGGTGCCGCCGCGGCCGTAGCAGGCGGGCCCCGGATCGGAGCCGGCGCTTTCCGGCCCCACCTTCAGCACGCCGAACTCGTCCACCCAGGCGATGGAGCCGCCGCCATCGCCGATGGAGGTGACGGAGACGGTGGGGATGTAGAGGGGCAGGTCGCCGATCTTCTCGCCCAGGCCGAATTGCGGCTGGCCGCCGATGATGAGGGCGACGTCGGCGCTGGTGCCGCCGATATCGAGGGTGATGACGCGGTCCTGCCGCGCCTGCCGGGCGAGGAAGGCGGCGCCGATGACGCCGGAGGCGGTGCCGGAGAGCACCATGCTGACGCAGTTGCGCTTGCCCAGCGCCGCGGACATGACGCCGCCATTGGACTTGGTGATCAGCGGCTCCGCAGGGACGCCGCGCGCCTTGAGGCCGCCGATGAGGTTGTCGAGATAGTCCCGCACCTTCGGGTGGACATAGCCGTTGATGAGGGCGGTGGTGGTCCGCTCGTATTCGCGGATCACGGGCCAGACCTCGGTGGAGCGGAAGACGAAGAGCTCCGGCGCCTCGCGCCGCGCGATCTCGGCCGCGCGCTCCTCATGGGCGGGGTTGCGGTAGGCGTTGAGGAGGGAGACCACGATTCCGTCCACGCCCTTGGCCCGTGCCGCCCGGGCCGCGCGGGCGACGCTTTCCTCGTCCAGGGGCATCTCCTCCGTGCCGTCGGACAGGATTCGGCCGCGCAGGCCGAAGACGCAGTCCCGGGAGACGAGGGGGGCGCCGCGGCGGGAGAAGAGGCTGTAGGCCTCCGGCATGCGGAGCCGGGCCAGTTCCACCACATCCTCGAACCCCGCGGTGGCGAGCATGGCGAGGCGCGCGCCCTTGCGTTGGATGACGGTGTTGATGCCGACCGTCGTGCCATGGACGAAGCTGGTGATCTGCGCGGGGGCGGCGCCGTGGCGCTCCTCCAGGATTTCCAGCCCGCGCAGCAGCTCGGCGCCGGGGGTGGCGGGGGTGGTCAGCACCTTCAGGCTGTGCAGCTCCGCCGTGTCCTCGTTCCACAGGCAGAAGTCGATGAAGGTGCCGCCGATATCGACGCCGACGCGAAATCCCATGAAGTCCCGCATCCCGTTCCGTGCCCCGGGGGGCTGTCGGCCGCCGATTATGGGCAGGGCGGGCTCGCGATCCACGACAAAGCCGTGGCAGGATCATAGCCCTTGGTTATGGGATGGCCGGCATGAACGGGCGGCAGCTCGAGATTTTCCATGCCGTCATGCGGATGCGGAGCGTGACGGGAGCCGCGGGCTTCCTCGGGATTTCGCAGCCGGCCGTCAGCAAGGCGCTGCGCCTGGCGGAGCGCCAGGCGGGGTTCCGGCTCTTCCGGACCGTGAAGGGGCGGTTGCTGCCGACCCCGGAGGCGGAGCGGCTGCTGCCGGATGCCGAGCGGATCGTGGGCGACCTGGCCGCCTTCGCGCGGCTGACGGGCGAGGTGCGGACGGGAGGCGCCGGGCTGGTCCGGATCGCCGCATCCTCCTCCCTTTCCACCAGCGTCATCCCCGGGGCGGTGGCGCGGTTCCGGCAGAGCCATCCGCTGGTGCGGATCTCCTCACACCTACTGCCGGCGCGGGACGCTGCCGGAGCCGTGCTGGCGGGGCAGGCGGATCTGGGGCTGTGCCTTTCGCCCGTGCCGATTCCCGGCCTGGCCGTGCGCAGCCTGCGGGGGCCGCGGATGATCGTGATCGCGCCGCTCGGCCACGCCCTGCTGCGGCGCCGGGTGGTGCGGCCGGCGGATGTGGCACCGTATCCGCTCGTCTCCTTCGGGCCGGAGACGCATTTCGGCCAGATCCTGGACCAGACCTTCGCCGACGCCGGGCTGAAGCGGGAGTTGACGATGCAGGTGACGATGAGTGTCTCGGCGGCCTGCCATGTGCGCGCCGGGGCGGGGGTGGCGATTGTCGACGGCTTCGCCCGGCGGCTGGGGCTGGAAGGGCTGGGCTGGCGGCCCTTCGAGCCGGCGATCACCCTGCCGGTGACGATGATGACGCTGGAGAACCGCGCCGTGCCGCAGCTGGCCGGCGCCTTCGCCCAGGCGCTGGCGACGGAGCTGGAGGAGATCGGCGGTTGAGCGCGGAGGGGCGCCGGCTTCAGGAGAGCCGGTTCAGCTCCTCGACCGGCCAGCCATGCAGCTTGGCCAGCACGTCGGTGAGGACCTCATCCGCCAGGGGCAGGTCATGGGCGCGGGCGTGGTCGACGAGGTCCTTCACCGCCGTGAGCAGGGCGTCCGGGGCCGGCCGGGCGGTGCTGCGGGCCGGAAGGGCCTCGGAAGCGCCGGGTCTCCGTATGACGGGCAGGCTCCGCATCCTCATCATCCTCGTTCCTGATCGTTCACAACTGAAACGTGCAGCGACCGGTGGGGAGCCGGCCGGGTCTCGCCCGCAGGCGGGTATGGGGCCCCGGTGCTCGCCATTCTGGTTGCGACATTTTGTGCCGGACTCAACCTTGGCTAGAATTCCCGCGCTCTCTCTGGCCGACCATCACGAAAATGTCAAAGCGTTCTGTTGTGGCGAATGATGCTTTGGAGGCAGCGTGGCTGGAGCGTGCCGGGGCGGATGATCCTTGACGCGGGGGCGAGGCTTCGGTAAGCGCGGCCCCTCACGGGACCTGTCCCGCCCGACGGTCGGTTGCCCCCTGGGCGCCGGCTCCGCCGCTCCGCGAAGGCTCGCGCAGCGGCGCGATCTGTCATGGGGCGATCCCAGAAACGAAGGATCCACCCCGCCCGAATGTTCGAGGCGCTTTCCTCCCGCCTGAACGGCGTCTTCGACAAGCTCCGCCGCCGCGGGGCCCTGTCGGAAGCCGACGTCAACGAGGCCCTGCGCGAGGTCCGCATCGCCCTGCTGGAGGCCGATGTGGCCCTGCCGGTGGCGCGCGACCTCATCAACAAGGTGCGGGAGCGGGCCGTTGGCGCGGAGGTGATCCGCAGCGTCTCCCCGGCCCAGCAGGTCATCAAGATCGTCAACGACGCGCTGGTCGAGGCGCTCGGGGGTGGGGAGGGGGGCGAGGCCCCTGACGGCTTCGCGCCGGGGCTGGACCTGAACGCGCCCGCGCCGCTGCCGATCCTGATGGTCGGCCTCCAGGGCTCGGGCAAGACGACCACCTCGGGCAAGATCGCGCTCCGGCTGCGGACCCGCGACAAGAAGAAGGTGCTGCTGGCCTCGCTGGACGTGCAGCGCCCGGCGGCGCAGCTCCAGCTGCAGACCCTGGCGGGCCAGGCGGGCGTCACCAGCCTGCCCATCATTCCCGGCCAGTCCCCGCTGGAGATCGCGGCGCGCGCCATGGATGTGGCGCGGCGCGAGCTCTACGACGTGGTCATCCTCGACACCGCGGGCCGCCTTTCCATCGACGATGCGCTGATGGAGGAGGTCGCGGCGGTGAAGGCCGCGACGCGGCCGCACCATACGCTCCTCGTGGTCGATGCCATGACGGGCCAGGACGCGGTGAACACCGCGCGGAACTTCCAGGACCGCGTCGGCGTCAACGGCATCGTCATGACGCGCGTGGACGGCGATGCGCGCGGCGGTGCGGCGCTTTCCATGCGCGCCGTCACGGGCGCGCCGATCCGGCTGCTGGGCGCGGGCGAGAAGCTGGACGCGCTGGAGGACTTCCACCCCTCCCGCATCGCCGGCCGCATCCTCGGCATGGGGGACATCGTCTCCCTCGTCGAGCGTGCCGCCGAGACGATCGACCGCGACGAGGCCGAGAAGCTCGCGGCCAAGATGCAGAAGGGTCAGTTCGACCTGGAGGACTTCGCCTCGCAGCTGAAGCAGGTCGGCAAGATGGGGAACCTCTCGGGGATCCTCGGCATGCTGCCCGGCATGGGCGCGATGAAGGACAAGATCGCCAACGCGAAGATCGATGACGGGATGATTGGCCGGCAGGCCGCCATCATCTCCTCGATGACGCGCAAGGAGCGCAAGAACCCCGACATCATCAAGGCGTCGCGCAAGAAGCGTATCGCCGCGGGTGCCGGTGTCACGGTTCAGGATGTGAACCGGCTGCTGAAGCAGTTCGACGACATGTCCGCGATGATGAAGCGGATGAACAAGCTCGGTCAGAAGGGGCTGATGCGGGGCGGGCTCGGTGCCCTGCTTCCGGGCGCCGGAAACCGCAGACCCTTTTGAGCAGAGACAGAGAGAAGGACTAGACGATGGGCCTCAAGATTCGCCTCGCCCGCGCCGGTGCCAAGAAGCGCCCCTACTACCACATCGTGGTGGCCGACAGCCGTTCGCCGCGCGATGGCCGCTTCATCGAGCGCCTGGGTTCCTACAACCCGATGCTGCCGTCTGACCATGCCGAGCGCGTGCGCCTGTTCGATGAGCGCATCAAGCACTGGCTGAGCCAGGGCGCCATCGCGACCGACCGCGTGGCGAAGTTCCTCGGCAAGGCCGAGCTGGCCCCGATGCCGGTGTTCCGCGAGCAGCCGAAGCAGTCCGCGCCGAAGAAGCGCGCCCAGGAGCGCGCCGCGGCTGCCGCCGCCGCGAACGGCTGAGGCTAGCGCCGTCCGGCCATGTCCATGTCGCGTCGCATCCTGGTCGGCGAGTTTGGCCGCCCGCACGGGGTGAGGGGGCTGATCCATGTCCGCTCCCACACCGCCGAGCCGGCCGCCATCGCCGGTTATGGCCCGCTTTCGGATGAAGGCGGGACGCGGAGCTTCGTGCTGAAATGGCTGGCGGACGGGCTGGTGCAGGTGGAAGGCGTCGCCGACCGCGATGCCGCCGCGAAGCTCACCGGCACGCGCCTCTATGTCGCGCGCGAGGCCCTGCCGCCGCCCGAGGAGGACGAGTTCTATCTCAGCGACCTGATCGGCCTCCGTGCCGAGACGGAGGCCGGGGAGGTTCTCGGCACCGTCGCGGCGGTGGAGGATTTCGGCGCGGGCAGCCTGGTGACCCTGCGCGACGCGAATGGGCGCGAGACGCTGCTGCCCTTCACCAAGGCCGTGGTGCCTTTGGTGGAGGTCGCGGCCGGGCGCATCGTGGTCGTCCCGCCGGGCGAGCTGGAGGTTCCCCCGCAGCCCGGCGAGGCGGAGGCGGGGGACACGCCCCGGCCGCGCCGCCCCTCCATGCGCCGCCGCAGCGGCGGGAGGGATGCGGCGTGACCTGGCAGGCGACCGTCCTCACCCTGTTCCCGGGCATGTTCCCGGGCCCGCTGGGCACCTCGCTCGCCGGGCGGGGGCTGGAGCGCGGGCTGTGGTCGCTGGAGGCGCGCGATATCCGCGCCGTCGCCACCGACCGCCACCGCACGGTGGACGACACCCCTTTTGGGGGCGGCGCCGGCATGGTGCTGCGCCCGGATGTGGTGGATGCCGCCTGCGCCGCCGCCATGCCCGAGGGCGATGCGCGCCCGCTGGTCTTCCTCACCCCGCGCGGCGTGCCGCTCCGGCAGAAGCTGGTGCGGGAGCTGGCGGCGGGCCCCGGCGTGGTGCTGCTCTGCGGCCGCTACGAGGGGGTGGACCAGCGTGTCGTGGAGGCGCGCGGGATGATCGAGGTCTCCATCGGCGACTATGTCCTCTCCGGGGGCGAGTTGGCGGCGATGGTGCTGCTCGATTCCTGCGTGCGCCTCATCCCCGGGGTGATGGGGGCGGCCGAGAGCGCGGAGGAGGAGAGCTTCGCTTCCTCCGACCGGGGCAGCCTCCTCGAATATCCCCACTACACCCGCCCTGCCGAATGGCATGGCCTGCGCGTGCCGGAGGTTCTTCTCTCCGGCCACCATGCGGAGGTCGCGCGCTGGCGGCGGGAGCAATCCGAGGCGGTGACCCGGGAACGGCGTCCCGACCTCCTCACCGAACAAGGGCGCGACGCTTCGGCGCGGGCGCCATTGCATCCGGCGGCAAGCCCCGCCTAAACGAGCCGAAGAGAAGGACCACAGCCATGAACCTGCTTCAGCAGTTCGAGCACGAGCAGATGACCCGCCTGGCCGGCGCGCGCCAGACCCCTGAATTCGACGCCGGCGACACCGTGCGCGTGATGGTGAAGGTGCAGGAAGGCGAGCGTATCCGCACCCAGGCCTATGAGGGCGTGGTGATCGCCCGTTCCAACCGCGGGCTGAACAGCAACTTCACCGTCCGCAAGCTCTCCTATGGCGAGGGCGTGGAGCGCGTGTTTCCGCTGTATTCTCCGAATGTGGCGGAGATCCAGGTGATGCGCCGCGGCAAGGTGCGTCGCGCGAAGCTGTACTACCTGCGTGGCCGCACCGGTAAGTCGGCCCGCATCCAGGAGCGCACGGTGGCCAAGAAGGCCACCGAGGAGCAGGCTCAGGCGTAAGCCCGAAGCGCGGCCCGCCGGGATACCGGGCGGGCCGTTTTCGGTGTTGAGGAGGGAAGAAGCATGTCGGCCACGAAGCCGCGCACGTTGTTCGACAAGATCTGGGACGCGCATGTCGTCGAGAATCTTCCGGACGGAACCGCTCTCCTCTACATCGACCGCCACCTCGTCCACGAGGTGACGAGCCCGCAGGCCTTTGAGGGCCTGCGGACCGCCGGCCGGCGCGTGCACCGGCTGGACGGCACCTTCGCGGTGACCGACCACAACGTGCCGACCGATTCCACGCGCTTCACCGGCATCCAGGAGCCGGAGAGCGCGCTGCAGGTGGCGACGCTGGAGAAGAACGTCGCCGAGTTCGGCGTCACCTACATTCCGCTGAACGACAAGCGGCAGGGCATCGTCCACATCATCGGGCCGGAGCTGGGCATCTCGCTCCCCGGCATGACGATCGTCTGCGGCGACAGCCACACCTCGACCCATGGCGCCATGGGGGCTCTCGCCTTCGGAATCGGCACCTCCGAGGTGGAGCATGTGCTGGCTACCCAGACGCTGCTGCAGAAGCCCGCGAAGAACATGCGGGTGACGGTGAATGGCAGGCTGGGCTTTGGTTGCACGGCCAAGGACATCGTCCTGGCGATCATCGGCAAGATCGGGACGGCCGGCGGCACGGGCCATGTGATCGAGTTCGCCGGCGAGGCGATCCGTGCGCTCGACATGGCCGGGCGCATGACGGTCTGCAACATGTCGATCGAGGCCGGTGCCCGGGCGGGCATGATCGCGCCGGACCAGACCACCTTCGACTATGTCCGCACCCGCCCCATGGCCCCCAAGGGCGAGGCGCTGGAGCGCGCGATCCAGTGGTGGAGCACGCTGCCGACGGATGAGGGCGCGCATTTCGACAAGGAGGTCGTCCTCGATGCCTCCGAGATCGTCCCGATGGTGAGCTGGGGCACCTCGCCCGAGGACGTGCTGCCCATCACCGGCGTGGTGCCGGACCCGGAGAGCGGTGCCGACGAGGCGCGGCGCACCCAGCTCCGCCGCATGGTCGAATATATGGGCCTCACCCCCGGCCAGCGCCTGCAGGAGCTGAAGGTGGATGCCGTCTTCGTCGGCTCGTGCACGAATGGCCGGATCGAGGATATCCGCGCGGCGGCCGAGGTGGTGCGTGGGCGCAAGGTGGCCGAGGGCGTACGCGCCATGGTCGTGCCCGGCTCCGGCCTCGTGAAGGAGCAGGCGGAGCGCGAGGGCCTCGACATCATCCTGAAGGAGGCCGGCTTCGAGTGGCGCGAGGCCGGGTGCTCCATGTGCCTCGGCATGAATCCGGACCGGATCGGGCCTGGCCAGCGCTGTGCCTCCACCTCGAACCGCAACTTCGAGGGGCGCCAGGGCAAGGGCGGGCGGACCCATCTGCTCTCCCCGGCCATGGCCGCGGCGGCTGCGGTCACGGGGCGCCTGACCGACGTGCGGGAGCTGTCGCGCGAAGGCGCGCAAGGAGGCCTGTCGTGACCCCTTTCACCACGCTCACCGGCATCGCGGCGCCGCTGCCGATCGCGAATGTCGATACCGACAAGATCATCCCCGCGCGCTTCCTCAAGACCATCGAGCGCAAGGGGCTGGGCCGGGCGGCCTTCGCCGATATGCGCTTCAACGACGACGGGTCGGAGAAGCCGGACTTCGTCCTGAACCGCGAGCCCTACCGCGCCGCCGAGATCCTCATCGCGCATGAGAATTTCGGCTGCGGTTCCTCGCGCGAGCACGCGCCCTGGGCCCTGCTCGATTTCGGCATCCGCTGCGTCATCGCGCCGGATTTCGCCGACATCTTCTTCAACAACAGCTTCAAGAACGGCATCCTCCCCATCAAGCTGTCGCGCGAGATCTGCGACATGCTGATGGAGGACGCGAAGATGGGCGCGAACTCCCGCATCACGGTCGATCTCGCCCGCCAGGTGGTGGTGCGGCCGAACGGGGAGGAGATCCCCTTCGAGGTCGATCCGCTTCGCAAGCACCGGCTGCTGCATGGGCTGGATGATATCGGCGAGACGATGCAGCGGGCGACTGTGATCGAGGGTTTCGAGCAGAAGCAGCGCGCCGCGCAGCCCTGGCTCTACGGCTGATCCCTTTCCCACAAGCACCAGGAGCGTCCGAATTGCCCGCCAACAAGAAGCTGCTGGTGCTGCCGGGTGACGGCATCGGCCCCGAGGTCATGCGCGAGGTCCGCCGGGTGGTGGACTGGATGGATCGCCGGCGGCATGTGAGCTTCAGCATCGAGGAAGGGCTGGTCGGCGGCGCCGCCATCGATGCCGAGGGGCATCCCTGCCCGGATTCGACGGTGGAGAAGGCGCTGCGCGCCGATGCCGTTCTCTTCGGCTCGGTGGGTGGGCCCAAGTGGGACAGCCTGCCCTTCGAGAACCGGCCGGAGCTGGGCATCCTGCGCCTGCGCAAGGATCTCGGCCTTTTCGCCAACCTCCGGCCCGCCATCGTCTGGGCGCCGCTGGCCCAGGCTTCCTCGCTGAAGGCGGATCTGGTCTCTGGGCTGGACCTGATGATCGTGCGGGAGAGCACGGGCGGGATCTATTTCGGCGAGCCGCGCGGGATCGAGACCCTGCCGAATGGCATGCGGCGCGGCTACGACACCGAATCCTACACGGAGGAGGAGATCGCCCGCGTCGCGCGGATCGCCTTCGAGCTGGCCCGCAAGCGCCAGAACAAGCTGACGAGCGTCGAGAAGGCGAATGTCATGCAGTCCGGCCGCTTCTGGCGCGAGGTGGTGACCTCGGTCGGCAGGTCGGAGTTCCCGGAGGTGGAGCTGTCGCATATGTATGCCGACAACTGCGCCATGCAGCTGGCCTCGCGCCCGAAGCAGTTCGACGTGATCCTGGCCAGCAACCTGTTCGGCGACCTGCTGTCCGACCTCGCGGCCGCCGTCACGGGCAGCCTGGGCATGCTGCCCTCCGCCACGCTCGGCGCGCCGGATTCGAGCGGCCGTCGTCATGCGCTCTATGAGCCGATCCATGGTTCCGCGCCGGACATCGCCGGCCGCGGCATCGCCAATCCCTGCGCGCAGATCCTCTCCTTCGCCATGCTCCTCCGCTGGTCCTTCGGCATGGAGGAGGATGCGCGGCTGATCGAGAATGCGGTGGAGAAGGTGCTGGCCGGTGGCCTGCGCACGGCCGACATTATGGTGCCCGGCGCCGCGCGCGTCGGCACCTCCGTGATGGGCGAGGCGGTGGTGCGCGAGCTGGACAAGATCGCGGCCTGATGAGGACAGGGCGGGGCCGGGCGGCCCCGCCATGACTAGGGCTTCAGCAGCGTGAGGCTGTTGAGGCAGATGCCGAGGGGCCGGTCGTCCGACTTCAGCCCGAGCTCGCGGGGCGTCTGCGGGTTCAGGATCCGGAGGACGAGCCAGACCTCGCCGGCGGCGCCCACCACGTCCTCCGGCACCTCGAAGACGGCCTTGGTGAGCCTTGTTTCCGTGCCGGTGAAGCGCCATTCCGCAACGCGCTCGCCATTCGCGATCACGTCCACCTCGCGACTCTGTCCCTTCTCGCCGAGCAGGGGCTTCAGCAACAGCTCGAAGCGGCTCGGGCCAGAGGGGCGCTGGCCCAGGCGGATCAGCATGGTCGCGCGCGGGGCGGTGGTCCAGGTGCCGCCCCCTTCGGAGCGGCCCAACCCGTTCAGCTTCCTCAGCCAGGGGCGCGTCTCCTGCGGGGTGAAGCCGTAGCGCTCGCCCGGCTGGATCGGTGAGACCGGGATCTCCAGCTCCGTGATGCGGTCCAGCAGCGCCTCGCGTTCCTGCATCCAGGGCCAGGCGGCATGGGTGCGCGGACTCCAGCGTTGCAGGTGCTCTGCGACTGACCGGTTCCAGTCGGGGTCGTTGGTGCGGGTGCCGTCAAAGGTCGCGATGGTCTCACGGTAGATCGCGACGAGGCGCTCGATATAGTCGTCCAGCCCGGCTTCGGCGCGGAGGCGGTCCGCCGCCAGGGCTGCGTCGCCGGCATCGTAGCGGTCCAGTTCGGCGGCGAGGCAATCCGCCGTCAGCGGCTGGTCCAGGACGCCCAGGCCGAAGTTCCATTGCCGGAATCTGGGCAGGCGCTCCGTGGTGCACATTCCGGCCAGCCCGCGCGGATCGCAAACGATGACGGCCCTGCCGCAGGCCATGGCTTCCATGGCCGTCAGCCCCGAGGCGAAGACGATGTCGAAATGCGGCATCACCTTCTCCGGGGCATCGCTCAGCTGGCCCACGGCGCTGCCGAAGATGGTGAGCGCCAGGCCACGCCTCTGGCAGGCCTCTCGCACGGCTTCGACATAGCTGCGGCCCTTGGCGAAGAGAGCGGCCTTCTTCGGCGCGGCCGGCAGGGGCTCTCCCGGCGTGAAGCGCCTGGTGTCGACCGGGTTGAGCATCAGAGCGATGCGTTCCTCCGGCACGCCGCACTCCACGCTGAGCCGGTCCACCAGGGCGCTGCTCACCACCAGGTTCTTCAGGATGTTGGGCAGCACGGGGGGAATGTCGTGCCACTGGCGGAAGTCCTGGCAGAGGAAGAGAGCGGGCCTGTGGCTGAAGCGAACCGCGGCCGTTGCAGCCGTGGGGGTGTGGTGCCCGTGGACGATGTCGACGTCGCGCGTGATCTCGCGGATGTCGGCGGCGACGGGAACGGAGGCGAGGCGCAACTCGTCGACCAGCGGGCCGTGGACGGGTGAGTAGACGATTGGGCGATGGCCCTGACGCCTCAGGCCCAGTGCGATGTTGCGGGTCAGGATTTCCGAGCCGGTGCGGCCGCCGAGGGTGATGTTGGTGAGGAGGACGGTGAGCGGCGACGACGGATCGCTGGGCACGTTTGAAGCTCCGGCAGGAACCGGATTGTGCTGGATCGGCTTCTCCGGTGGCAATCCGCACGGGCGTTCGCGACCGGCATGACCGTGCCGCCGGTGCGTCTATTCTTTTGGGAGAAGGGGGTTGCGCGTCCAATCCTATGGGGGTATTTCCCCGCCCCAAGGAGAGCGTTCGTCGCTCAACTGGACAGAGCACTAGACTACGGATCTGGGGGTTAGGGGTTCGAATCCTCTCGAGCGCTTCAAGCTCCCAGGCCTGGAATTCTTGCTCTGTTGTTCATTGAAGACTCAGGCGTGCGCCCGTAGCTCAGCTGGATAGAGCACCAGACTACGAATCTGGGGGTCAGGAGTTCGAATCTCTTCGGGCGCGCCAGTCTTTCAATGCTTCTTCCCGTGACATTTCGCGGTTGCCCAGCGCCTGACTGAGGGCTGCCGTGCGACCGTCTTCGCGTCTCCGGGCTTGGCCCGCGAGGCGTCGTCCTCGTTGGCTGCTTCGTTCCGCCACGCGGCGGCGGGCCGGCATTCCGCGTTCGCGGCCTATTCCAGCGGCTCCGCAGGACCCTTCCGGCTATTCCTCACGCCAGACCGGCCTCGAGGCTTGGGGCGCCCGCAGCCAGTAGCGCAGGTAGCGAAGGAACCGGCTCATATTGAGCGAGGCGAGGGACGGCATTCGGACACCGCATTGGAGGGGGTCTGTTCCACGCCGCGCAGCTTGCTCGCGTTTTCGTGATCACGCAATCGGAAAGGCGGGTGGCGTCTAGAAGACGTTCCGGCCGGCGAGCCCGGTTACCAGCGTCCGGAGCATGATCTTGACGTCCAGCCACAGCGACCAATGGGTCATGTAGTGCAGGTCCATCTCGATGCTGCGGCGGGCATTCTCGGCGGAGCGCAGGGCGTAGCTGCGCATGCCGTGGGCCTGGGCGTAGCCCGTGAGGCCCGGCTTGATCCGGTGGCGCTCGGCATATTGGGCGACGAGGTCGGAAAACCGCTCGTTCCCCACCAGCATGTTCGCGACATAGGGGCGGGGGCCGACGATGGACATCTCGCCCTTCAGCACGTTGAAGATCTGGGGCAGCTCGTCGATGCTCAGCCGCCGCAGCACAGCGCCGACGCGGGTGATCCGCGGATCGCGGCGGCCGGTGGTGCCGATCGTCGCGTCGTCGTTCGGGTCCACCTTCATCGTGCGGAACTTGTAGATGGCGAAGGGCTTCCGCCCGAAGCCCGGGCGCCACTGGCGGAACAGGATGGGCCCAGGCCCTTCCAGCCGGATGGCGATTGCGGCGAGCAGCATCAGCGGGCTGAGCAGCAGCAGCGCCAGAGAGGCGATCAGGTAGTCCTCGGCGACCTTCAGCACGCCCTGCGAGCCCTTGAAGGGCCGGTTCATCACCTGGAGCGTCGTCCGCCGGCCCATGGGCGTGATGCCCGTATAGCCTGGCGCCACCTCGGAGTTCTCGAAGGGGATGACGACGTCGGCCGCGATCCAGTTCACCGATTCCATGAGCCGGAAGATGTCCGGCGCGCGAGACCAGGGGAGGGCGAGGACGACGACGTCGATCGTCTCGGCCTGGGCGAAGGCGTTCAGCGCGTCGAGATCGCCCAGCACCGGTATGCCGGCGATCTGCGCCGCCGCCGGACCGTCCGATGCGTCCTGGAAGATGCCGAGGATGTCGTAGCCGCCATTGCCCGCATCCGAGAGGTCCATCACCAGCCGCTCGGCGACCTCGTTCGCGCCGATGATCACCACGCGGCGCCGGAGCAGCCGGCGCCTGTTGGCGAGCCCGATGAGCCAGCCCTGCGCCTGCCTTCCGGCAAGAAGAAGGACGAGCTGAAGGGCGTGCGAAAGGATCAGCCAGCCCGGCTGCTGGAGCGCGCCGGGAGCGAAGGCCACCAGCAGGATCAAGCTCACACCCCAGGCGGGAAGAAGCCCGCCGACGAGGTGCAGGACGGAGGTCACGGGGTCAGTGTAGTGCTCGACCCGGTAGGCCGAGACGCGGGTCATCATCTGGTGGAAGACCGCCGTCTCCAGCAGCACGAGCACCAGGTGCTGCAGGGGGGAAAGGCTGTTGGCGATGTCGGCGACGGGACGGGAGAGGGAGAGAGTGGCCGCCAACAGGATCAGGGCCATGTCGGACACCGCCACCAGGCGGTTGATCAGGCCCTGCGTCCAGCGGACGAAAGACAGGGTTTTCCCGTCGTCCTGGGGCTGCGAAGGGGCCACCGTCTCCTGCACTCCGTCTCGACCGGCCGCCGGCGGCCTCATTTATGAGAGGATAATATATAAATGATTGTTACCGGCTAGTTAGTCTCGCAGCTGCGGGATGGCGAGCGCCATACGGCGCTTTCGCGTGCACCGATGCGCGCGGCGTTCCCCTCTTCGGTACGGGGGCGGGACGGTGGCTACCAGTAGCAGCCACGCTCGATCTTCTGCGCGGCGGGGGGGGCCTCCTCGCCGCTGGGGCGCGTCCAGGCCGGGGTCATGGCGCTTTGGAAGAAGGGCTCATTGTCCCAGCGGCGGCCGCGTACGCCGAAGAGAACCTGGGTCGGGCCGCCCATATGGAAGCCGATTTTTCCCATGCGCTGCGCATGGGCGGCGAGGAGGATGGAAATGCCCCCGGCGCCCACCAGCAGCACGTCATAGGGTTCGGCCTCGACGGCTTCGGTCACCCGGGCCAGCCGTTCCTCCCAACTCGCCTCGGACGGCGTGGCGAGGCCGGGGGAGAGGGGCATGGCGACGGTGCGGAGCTGGAACTCGGGCAGAACGTCCCGCCCCGGCCAGATTTCGGCGCGCCTCTGGTACTGGCGCTCGATCGTGCGCGCGAAGGGCGAGACGACGGTGACGCGGCGGCCGGCCAGGTGGCGGGACCAGGGATCCGGAAAGTACCAGGGATCCAGCGCCTTGAGCGAGATGAGCCGGGCCTTCGTGGCATGGTGCAGCAGCACCTGCGGCTCGCCGGGATAGCCCATGACCCCCATGATATCGAGCTCGGCGGCGGCTTTGATCAGCGCCGTGCAGAAGCGGTCCAGCGAGGCGTCGTCGACCGGGAAGAGGCCGACATTCAGGAACATCTGGGCCCGGAGGCGCTTCGGATAGGGTTCGCCCTTCCGGCGGGGCCCGAGGAAGAATCCGGCCGCTTCCCCTTCGAGCCCGCCCACCTTGCCGACTCCGAGCGGACCGCCGCGGGCCATGGCGGCGGCAAGCTCCGTCTGCCCCGCCGCGTCGCCCCTGGCCATCCGGTTCGAGAAGAGCCAGCGGATCCGGGCATCCCGCACGCGCTGGCGGAGCCAGTCATAGGTCGGGTGGAACAGGTCCCAGAGCGCAGGCCGATCACGGACGAACTGGGCAATGGCACGGCGGGCTTCCATTCCGCACGCCTATCCCAGTATCAAAATATTGAACAGTCCTACTTGTACGAGGCAGTCATTCCGCGCTTCCTTCGGGCATGATCCTGGATGCGGAGACGCTCGAGCAGGGCGCGACTCTCGAGGCGGAACTCTGCATCCTGGGCGCGGGCGCTGCGGGAATCGCGCTCGCGATGCAGTTCCTGCGCGGCCCCGGGCGGGTGATCCTCGTCGAATCCGGGCGCGGGATGGCGGATGCGGCGAGCCAGGCCCTCTATGAGGGAGAGGTGGCGGACCCGGCGCTGCACTCCCCCATCCACACCTATCGCGCGCGGCGGTTCGGCGGTTCCACCACCCTGTGGGGCGGGCGGTGCATTCCGCTCGACCCCGTGGACTTCCGCGCCCGGCCCTGGATGCCGCATTCCGGCTGGCCCTTCGGCCCGGAGGAGCTGGCGCCCTGGTATCCGGCGGCGAATGCGCTTTGCGAGGCCGGTGCCTTCGACTACCGCGCGGACACCGCCGTGCCGGGCGGGATGCGGCCGATGATCGCGGGCTTCGCGCCGCGCGACTTCTCCGAGGACGGCATCGAGCGTTTCTCGACGCCCACGAATTTCGCCGCGCGCTATGCGCACCGGCTGGCGGCCAGTGAAAGCCTGCGGGTGCTGCTCGGCGCCAATTGCACGGCCATCGAGCCGGCGCCCGAAGGCGGGCGTGTCGCCGCGCTGCGAATCCGCACCCTCACGGGGAGGGATGCGACCATCCGCGCGGCGCGCGTCGTCCTGGCTACCGGAGGGCTGGAGACGCCGCGCCTGCTGCTGGCCTCGCGCGGGCCCGGGGCGGAGAACGGGATCGGCAACGGGCATGATCTCGTGGGCCGCTATTACATGTGCCACATCGCCGGCACCTCGGGGCGGCTGCGTGTGGCCCTGCCACCCGCCCTCGTGCATCCGGGCTATGAGGTGGCGGAGGATGGCACCTATATCCGCCGGCGGCTGCATCTCACCGAGGCCGCGCAGGCGCGCGAAGGGGTGGGCAATGCGGTGATGCGGCTGCACTTCCCGCGCATCCCCGACCCCCGCCATGGCAGCGGCGTGCTGTCCGGCCTCTATCTCGCGCGCCACCTGCTTCCCTATGAATACCGCAAGCGGCTGGAAGAGGCAGGGGCGGGCAACCCGCGGATGCTGCTGCGCCACCTGCGCAACCTCGCGGCCGATCCGTTCAGCGCGGTCGGCTTCGCATGGACCATGCTGCGGAAGCGCCGGCTGGCCGCGCGGAAGTTCCCCTCCGTCATCGTCCGCCCGCCCGGCAACGTCTTCTCCCTCGATTTCCACGGAGAGCAGGAGCCTAACCCGGAAAGTCGCGTGACACTCGGGGGGGGCTGCGACGCCCTGGGCATGCCGAAGCTGCACGTGGACTGGCGCTGGACCGAGCGCGACATCCGCACGGCGCAGGTGAGCTTCCGGCTGCTGGCGGAGGATCTCTCACGCTGGGGGCGCGGGTGGCTGGATTTCGACCCGGATGAGGTCGCGCGGGACATGCTGCGCGACGGCGCCTATGGCGGGCACCATATCGGCACGGCCCGGATGGGCACGACCCCCGCCACCGGCGTGGTGGACCCCGATGGCCGGGTGCATGGCATGGCGAATCTGTGGGTCGCCGGCAGCGCGGTCTTCCCCACCTCCGGCCAGGCGAACCCCACCCTCACGGTGGTGGCCCTGGCGCTCCGCCTCGCTGCCCAACTGAAGCAGGATATGGCGCGGCCCTTGAGCGTTGAGGGCTGAGTGGGGGCGGGTCCTACCGCCCTGCGGAGGTTTTGGAGGTTTGCAGGCGAGGGCTCCGCCCTCGACCCGCCAAGGGCCTGAGGCGCTTGGAACCCCGTCTGACTACCGTGGATGCCCCGGATCAGTGGGGTCTCGGGTTGCTGGGCGCTTGGTCTGCCTTTGCAGTCGACTAAGGTCTCAGACCTCAGGCGCGCGTCAGCCCCGCAATTCCAGCCTTGAAAAAGAAGATGAGGGTGAGGGGCCCGGGGAGAGGAAGAATTCCTTCTTCCTCTCCCCGGGACAAACCCACGAATCAGAACCGAGGCGCGCCGGTATTACCCTTCGCGCAGGAACCAGTGCGCGGCTTCCGAGATGGCTTGGGCGGGCGGAGTTCTGGCGAAGCCGAGCGCCGCATCCGCCCGGCGATGGTCCAGGGTGATGTCCTGGCGGAACAGGCGCAGCAGGGAAGGGGGGATGGGGTCGGGCGTGCGGAGGCGGGCTTTGCCGGCGCTGATCTCCATCACCTTCAGCGGGTAGGCGGCGAGCTTCTCGGCCTTCAGTTGCCAGCCGGGCAGGCGGCGCAGCGGGGTGGCTCCGGTGGCGAGGGCCAGGGCGAGGAAATAGGCGTTCCAGTCGCCGGGGGCGGGGTCCGACAGGTTCAGCGCCATGGCGCCCGCGGGGGCGCCGGGCAGGCGCAGCGCGGCCGTGGTGGCCGCCACGAGGTCGGCGGCCGAGGTGAGATTGCACACGCCGTCCCCGTCAGGCCCGAGGTCGCCGAGGCGGCCGGCGCGCAGCAGCCGTGCGGGGCGCGCGGTCCAGCCCTCGGAGCCCGGGCCGTGCACGCAGCCCGGGCGCAGCATGATCACGGGGCCGGGCAGGGCTGCCAGCAGCCGCTCGCTTTCGGCCTTGGCCTCTCCATAGGCCCCCTCGGGGGTCAGCGGCGCGTCCTCGCCGACAAGGCCGGTCGCGCTGCCATAGACGGCCATGCTGCTCAGATGGACGATGCGGCGGCGGCCGGCCGCCTTGGCCAGGGCGCGCGTCGCCGCGACCATGGCGGCCGGATCGGCGGCCACGCAGTTCACCACCGCGCCCACCCCGTCCAGTGCCCGGCTGAGGGAGCCCTCATCGGCGGCATCGACCTGCCGGAACTCGGTGCGTTCCGGTTGCTGGCCCAGTTGCTGGCCCAGTGGCTGGCCCAGTGGCTGGCCAGGTCGGCGCCGCATGCCGGCGATGACGCGCAGGCCTGCCGCGGACAGGCCTGCGGTCATGTGGCGGCCGATGAAGCCGCCGGCGCCGAGGATCAGGACTGGGCCTTGCATCGGCGGAGTTTCGCACCCTGCCCGCGGCCCCGCCAATGCCGGCGGGTGCCAGAAAGAGGCATTTCGCCCAAACCCGACGACATGTTATCAGGATTTGAGAAGGATTGGGGCCGGTCCCCGCTATGCCCGGGGGGCAAGGTCGGGTGATACAACTGGGGATGGTGATGAACCGGAGCGGGGCGCCGGCTGGCGGCCCTCCTGCCGGGCCGGGGAGATCGGGCCGTTGAGCCTTATCGCCAGCCCGCGCCGCGCCATGCCCGCCGTCCAGCGCCGCGCGCCGCTGCCGCGCGCGCCGATGCCGGAGCCCGGCTTCACCCTTGCCCCGCGCGACATCCTGACGACCATCTTCGTTCGCAAGACGCTGATTGCCCTGGCCTTTCTCGTTCCCTTCATCGGCGCACTGCTGGCCGCCCTGCTCATCCGCCCGCTTTGGCCGGCGGAGGGGCTGCTGCTCGTCCAGGTGAGCCGCGAAAGCGCCGGCGCGCCGGACCTGACCGGCACGGGGCCGATGGTGGTGAGCGTTGAGATGCCGAAGGTGGTGCAGTCGGAGCTGGAGATCCTCCTCTCCGATGTCGTGCTGCGCCGCGCGCTTTCCGAGGCGCCGCCCGGTTCCATCCTGCCCGAGCCGGAGGGCCGGCTGTTCGGCCTTCTGCCGCCGCGGGAGGAAAGCCTGCCGCAGCAGGCGCAGCGCCTGCGCCAGTCGCTGCTGGCCCTCACCTCCGCCACTTCGAACCTGATGCGCGTCACGGCTTCCCTGCCGACGCGCGAACAGTCGACGGCGGCGCTGCGGGCGGTGTTCGAGGCCTATACCGCGCATCGCCGGGAGATCTTCGCCCAGGGAGACGCGGCCGTCCTCTCTCTCGAGACGGACAAGATGGCGGCGGAGCTGCGGGCACTGGACGACGAGATCGCGCGGGTGCGGTCGGAAGCGCGGGTACTGGACCTGCCGCAGGACGTGCAGATCGCCAATGCGCGGCTGGACAACGTGACCGGCCGGATCGATGCCCTGCGGGAGCGCAAGGCGGCGACGGATGCGCAGCTTGAGGCGGCCCGGGCCCGGCTCGCGGCCTATCCGCAGCGGGTGGTGGCGGCCTCCGAGACCACCAACCTCGCACCCAATGACGACAGCCGGAACGAGCTGACCCGCCTGACGCTCGAGCGCCGCCGGATGGCCGCGCAATACACGCCGGACTGGCCGCCCCTGCGCGAGCTGGACCAGCGCATCGCCACCCTGCAGCAGAGCATCGCCGGCAACCGGAACAACCGCTTCGAAACGGTACGGGAGGTGCGCAACCCCGCCGTGGAGCAGCTCTCGCTGCGGATCGCGACGCTGGAGGTGGAGGCGGATGCCTCGGGCCGCCAGATGGCAGAGCTGGACAGCCAGCGCGCCGAGGCCCAGGCGCGGGCGGAAGCCCTGTTGCGGTCCGAGGCCCAGCTGCGTGACCTCGGGCGCCGCCGGGACGCGATGGAGGCCTCCTTCCGGCAGCTCGCCAACCGGGAGACCGGGGCGCGCATCGCCGAAGATGCGCGGCGGTCCCGTTCCCCATCCGTCACCGTCGCGCAGAGCCCGGTGGCGGCGGCGCGGCCGCGGGACCTGCGGATGGCCTTCGTCGTCGGCGGCGTGCTGGGCGGGATGATCGCGGCCGGGGCCGCGGCCGTGCTACTCACCCTTTTCCGCCGCAGCTTCGCCACCTCCGACGAGGCGTCGCGTGGGCTCGGCCTGCCCGGCCTCGCCTCCATCCCGCCCGATGTGAAGCTGATCGGCGGCGCGGCGACGCCGCAGGTGACGGATCTCGCGGCGATGCTGCTGGATGCGCGGGCGAGCGGGGAGCGACTCTCCGTCATCCAGTTCGTCGCGACCGATGCGGAGGACGGGCGCAGCGCGATCGCGCTCACCGTCGCGGCGGAGATGGCGCGTTCGCGCGGGCTGCGCACCCTGCTGGTGGATCTGGAGACGGATGGGCGCGCCTATCTCGCCGCGATGGGCTCCCACCCCGTGCACGAGCCGCAGGACCCCGAGAACCTGCTGGCCTTCAACACCGCCATTCCCCATCTCTGGGTGGCGTATGGCGCGCGCCAGAGCATCCTCGGCGACCCACATGCCGGCATCGAGCGTACGGTCGCGCTGCTAGAGCGGCTGCGGCGCGACCTGGATGTGGTGGTCGTCGTCGCGCCGACCGATGCGGAGGATTATGCCATGCGCCGCCTGACCGCGCTGGTGGATGCCAATGTGCTCGCTCTGCGCGCCCAGCGCACGGACAAGGGGACGATCCGGGCGGCGCGGGACGCGGTGCTCTCGGCCGGTGGCCGGCTCGTGGGTTTCGTGATGAGCGGCGAGCGGCCCCTGGTGCCTCGCCGCCTGGCCCGGATGGTCGGCTGATGCGCGCTACGCTTTCCCTCCTCCTCCTGCTGGCGGCCTGCGCGCCGGGCACCGACAATTTCGGCACCACCCAGTCCATCCGGGTGGAGGAGCGCATGCCGGAGGGCTTCGCCGCCTGGACGGATGCGCCGGCCCCGTATCGCTTCGGCCCGGGCGACCGGGTGAAGATTCAGTTCCTCCTCACCCCCGAGGTGAACGAGACGGCGCTGGTGGCCCCGGACGGCACCATCTCGCTCCGCGTCGCCGGGCGGGTGGAGGCGGCGGGGCGCAGCACGGCGGAGCTGGAACGCAGCGTGGCCGAAGCTTCCCGCCGGAGCCTAACCAACCCCATCGTGACGGCCGGGCTGGACGAGGCCGGTTCCTCGGTCGCCTATGTCGGCGGTTCGGTGCGTAAGGCGGGTGCCTATCCGCTTACGGGCCGCCGAGGCGTGGCGGAGGTGGTGGCGCTGGCGGGCGGGCTGGAGGAAGCGGCGCGGATGGACCAGGTGGTGCTCATCCGCCGTTCCCCGGACAACCGGCCGATGCTGCGCACGGTGAACCTGCAGGCCTTCATCTCCGGCAGCGATCCCGGCGGCGACGTGCCGCTGGTGGCGGGCGACATCGTCTATGTGCCGCGTTCGCGCATCGCGGAAGTGGGGCTCTGGGTCGACCAGGCGATCAACCGGATCATCCCCTTCTCCCGCTCCTTCTCCTACGCCATCAACAAGAACACGCCGGGCAACCTGTTCTGACCATGCGGGAGATCAGCCTGCTCGGCCGCGCGCCCGTCGCGCCGCTGGACCTCGCGGCCGCCGCCCGGGCGATCGCGGCGCGCGACCCCGGACTGCCCTTCGCCTATGTCGTCACCATCAATGCGCAGATCCTGCTGCTGGCCGAGGACCCCGCGACCGGCCTTCGCGCCGCGCATGAGGAGGCCTGGCTGCGGCTGAACGACAGCGGCATCCTCGCGCGGCTGCATCGCTGGGCGCTGGACGAGGCGGTGCCGATGGCGGCGGGGAGCGATCTCTGCGTGGCGCTGCTGAACGGCGTCATCCGGCCGGAGGACCCGATCACCATCATCGGCGGCGGGCCGCGCATCGCCGAGGCGCTGCGGGCCCGCTTCGGGCTGCGCCACATCGCCCAGCACGAGCCCCCGATGGGCTATATCGACCGGCCGGAGGCGCGCGAGGCGGCGATCCGCTTCATCGAGGACCACCCGGCCCGCATCACCTTCGTCGCCACCGGTGCCCCGCGTTCCGAGCGGCTGATGCAGGCGGTGGCGCGGCGGGGGAAGGCCAGCGGCATCGGCATCGCGGTGGGAAGCGGGTTGCTCTTCGCCGCGGACCTCACGCCGCGCGCGCCGGCCTGGATGCGGCGCTACGGGCTGGAATGGCTGCACCGCGCCTTCACCGAGCCGCAGCGCCTCGGCCGTCGCTATGCCGCGGACATGCTGCCGTTGCTGCGCCTCGCCATCGCGGCGCGGCGCGCCCGGGGGGCGGGGCGGTCCTGATCGGGCGCCTGCGGGCGGTTGGCCCGCGCACCCTCCTCGCCTTCGCGGATCAGGGGCTGGCCGCGCTCCTCTCCCTCGGCGTCACGCTGTGGCTGATCCGGCGCGGCACGGCGGGGCAGCTCGGCGCCTATGTCTTCTGGATCAATGTCGCGCTGGTGGTGGGCACCATCGTCTCCGCCTTCACCTCCGTCCATCTCTACCGCCTCCCGCCCGCGCCCTCGGCCGGGCGGCGCCAGGCGGAGCGTGCGATCCTGTCGGGCAATCTCGTGCTCACTGGGCTGGCGGGCTTGCTCGCCGCGGCTTTCATGCCGCTGCTCGGGGCGAGCTTCGCGGCCTGGGGGGCGGTTCCGCTGGTGGTGGGCAGCGTGGCGGGGCTGCATGCGCGCACCCTGGCCTCCTCCCATGGCGACATGGCGCGGACGGCCGTCATCCCCGCCGCGTCCCTCGCGGTCGTGGGCACCGCGCTGGGGGTGGAGGCCGCGCTGGGAGAGCTGCCTTCGGTCTCGCTGCTGCTGGCACTGAACGGGCTGGGGCAGGGGGCCGCGGCGGTGCTGGTAATCCGGCGCCTTTCCGGGCCCCGGCCCGCCGATTTCGGCGGCGCCGCCCGGCGGCGTTGGCGCGTGCTCGCGCGGCGCTCGGGCTGGTCGCTGGTCGCCGGTGCCGCGAACGAGGCCTTCACGCGGCTGGCCATCTTCACCGTCGCCGCCTGGTTCGGCGCGGCCGCGCTGGCGGGGCTGGTCGCCGGGCAGACGGTGCTGCGCCCCGCCACGCTCCTTGCCGGTGCCTTCAGCGCCGCCTCCCGCCGGCCCCTCGCAGCCCGGCGCCACGCCGGCGATGTGCGCGGCTTCTGGCGCCTTCTCCTGCTCGGCGGCGGGGTGCCGGCCCTGGCCACGCTCGGCCTCGGGCTCGCCGCCGCGCTGCTCTGGCCCTGGATTTCGGCCTGGCTCTATGCCGGGCGTTATGCGGGGCTGGAGTCGGAGGTGCTGCTCTGGACGGCGGTCTTCGTCATCAGCTCCTTCTGGGTCGCGGGCCTCGTGGCGCTGCAGGCCCTCGGGCGCCTGCGGGACCTGGCCCTGGCGGAACTCGGCGGCGCGCTGGTCTGCGGGGCCGCGATGGCGCCGCTGCTCCAGAGCTTGGGGCCGCAGGGCGCGCTGGTCGCCATGATCCTCGGCGGGGTGGTGCAGGTGAGCCTGCTGGCGCGTGGCGTGCGCCGCGGGTTGCGGGCGCTGGGCGGGGGCGCGGTGGCGCCATGATCCGCGGCGGCCCGCGCGGCACCGGGTGGCGTGGTGCGGGCCGGGGCCCGAACGACAGGGCCGTGTGATCGGAGGAGGGGAGAGTGCCTCTCGGCGCGCTCGTCTCGGGGCCGGGGTAGGCGAGGGCTCCGCCCTCCACCCGCCAAGGGCCTGAGGCCCTTGGAACCCCATCGGACTGCCGTGGATACCCTGATCGAAGGGGTCTTTGGCTGGGGCGCTAATTCCTGGCTTTGCAGTCGCCTCGGGTCGTGGACCCGAGGCGCACCGTCAGCCGAGTGATTCGAAACTTGAAGAAAAAGATGATGGTGAGCGGTCCGGGGAGAGGAAGAATTCCTTCTTCCTCTCCCCGGACAGACCGAACAGATCAGAACAAGCGCATCAGGGCGCACCGACGGCCGCTCGCGCGGCGGGGATCCGGCCCGATGCCCAGGCTGGGGTCTCGGCGCGGCTGGCATCGACCTGTCCCGGCCAGCCCGGCTGGCTCTCGGCCATTCCGGCCTCGTCGCGCAAGCGCAGCCACCAGGCTATCGCGGCCACCGTCACCACCGGGCCGGGTGCGTACATAACGGAGTAGACGACGGAGCAGAGGATTTCGAACAGCACGTAGTCGCCGAGGGCGGCGCGAAAGGCGCTGCGGTGGCGGAGGGCGCGGGCGGCGGTGAGGGCGCGGAGGTGCAGCGCGATGATCATCGCCGTGCCGATCAGACCGTACTCCATGATGACGCCGAGCCATCCGATGTCCGTCAACCAGAAATCCGCATTGCCGAAGAAGTCGGCCATGGTGAGGTCGGAGAAGGAGGAGGTGGAGCCGCTGCCGAGGATGAGCTTGACGGGGTCGGAGATCAGCCAGTCCCAGGCGATGGTGCTGGAGCGCAGGCGGATGAAGAGCGAGGCGTCGAAGATCTTGCCGAGGATGGCGGGAAGGTCCGGCGCGATGACCACCGTCCCGGCGACGGCCGGTAGCGCGGCCAGGGCACCCAGGCCCCAGCGCCAGTTGCGGGGGAGGGGCGTGGCGAGGATCATCAGCAGCACGAGGATGCTGACGCCGGTGGGCAGGCGGGCGCGGTAGATGCTGCCCATGGCGACGACGCAGGCGATGGCCAGGAGGAGCTGCCAGATCCGCCATTCCCGCACGAAGCGCCGGCCCAGCCAGAACATGGTCAGCACGCCGAGCATCATGGGCATGCGGATGTAGGAGCCGCGGCCTTCGTCCCAGGAGAACATGGTCAGGCCGGGCTGGTAGCGCTCGGCGGGAACCGTGACCCAGAGCAGCAGCATGATGGCATAGGTGGCCGCGCCGGCGAGAAGGGCGCCGCGCTTCACGGCCGCTTCCGAGGGGCGGAGCAGCCAGAGCAGGGCGGCGAAGGAGAAGTAGAAGGTGAGGGGCCAGGCCTTGATGGAGGAGAGCAGCGCGTCCACCAGCCCATTGGGCAGGTAGATCATCGAGAGCAGCACGGGCACGACGAGGGAGTAGGCGACGGCCGCGAGGTAGAGCGCGCCGTCCGGCAGGCGCAGCGTGGTCACGCCCAGCAGGACCAGCGGCGCGAGCAGCACCGGCCAGAGCTTGGAGAGGTAGTAGAGCGGCCCTGTCTCGTTCTTGTAGTGGTAGAGCTGGAAGAACATGGGCATCAGCAGGAACCAGACCCATGTGCGCGACAGCAGGCCCTCCCGCCGGGGCGCGGCGGGGCTGCTTGCCGTGCCCGGCGCTGCCGGCGGGTCTGGTGTGAGGAGGAGGCCCTGCATGCCGCGCTTCGATTGCCGCTGCCGCGACACTTGTCCAGCCCGGCGACGGGGGCAAGCGCGCTCGTGAGGGGGAAGGCACGCCTCGGCCGGCGTGGGTTGCTGGCGGCTGGCCTTTGCCCGGTGCTGGCGAGAGCGGATGAACTTGGGCTGGCCACCCTGGCCCAGGCGCGGGGAATTGTCTTCGGCACCACCCTGACACGCGGCCAGGTGGAGGAATCCGGCGAGATGCGCCGGATCGCCGCCGCGGATGCTGCGATGATCGTGCCGGGGCTGGAGCTGAAATGGGCGGGGCACCGGCCTTCGCCGGAGGGCTTCGACTTTCAGGACGCGGATTTCATGCTGCGCTTCGCCGAGGAGCGGGGCCAGGCGGTGCGTGGCCATGCGCTCGTCTGGCACGAGGCTCTGCCACCCTGGTTCGCCCGCGCGCCACGCGATGCGGCGGGGATGCGCGCTCTGCTCGAGCGGCACATCCGCACGGTGGCGGGCCGCTATGCCGGGCGGATGCAGTCCTGGGACGTGGTGAACGAGCCGGTGGAGCCCTGGGACCGCCGCGCGGACGGGCTGCGCGACACGCCTTTCCTCCGGGCGCTTGGGCCCGGCTATATCGACCTGGCCTTTCACCTGGCGCGCGAGGCGGATCCGGCGGCGCGGCTGGTGCTGAACGAGTATGGGCTGGAGCTGGCCACGCCGGAGCAGGAGGCACGCCGGGTCGCCGTGCTGGCCCTGCTGCGCGGCATGGTGCGGCGCGGCGTGCCGGTGCAGGCCCTGGGCATTCAGGCGCATCTCGGCGCGGCGGCGCGGGGCTTCGAGCCCTCGGTCCTGCGGGATTTCATCCGGGCCGTGGCGGGGTTGGGGCTGGAGGTTTATGTCACCGAGCTGGACGTGACCGATCGCGGGCTGCCACCCGATGTCGCAGCGCGGGATGCGGCGGTTGCCCGCAGCTACCGGGCCTTTCTCGACGCGGCGCTCGCCGAGCCCGCCCTACGGCTCGTGACCCTCTGGGGCATTAGCGACCGGTACACATGGATGAACGATAGCCGCTTCGCACGGCGGGAGGACGGGCTGCCCGTGCGCGCCCATCCCTATGATGATTCCTTCGGGCGCAAGCCCGCCTGGTACGCCATCGCCGAGGCCTTCCGCGCGGCCCCGATGCGCTGAGCGAGGCGTCCCGCCTTCCGCGCGACGTGATCGGTGCCCCGGGCGGAAGCGGCGCTAACCCATGGACGCCGCTCCGTCCCGTGGTCCAGGCTGGTGCCAAAGCCAAAGTCTGGAGGAAACGATGCTTCACCGGCGCTCTCTAATGGGCGGCCTCGGCGCCGCGGCCCTGCCGGCCCTGGCCGGCCCGGCTTCGGCCCAGGAGGCCTATCCCTCCCGCCCCGTCACCATGCTCGTCGGCTTCGCCCCCGGCGGCGGCACGGATATCGTGGTGCGCATGCTTTCGCCCCGGCTGCAGGAGGAGCTGGGCCAGCCGGTCACCGTGGAGAACCGGCCGGGTGCCAGCGGCACGCTCGCCGCGGCCGCCGCCGCGCGCTCCAGGCCCGACGGGTACACCCTCCTCACCGGGACCGTCAGCACGCAATGCACCGTGGCACCGCTGATGCGGCCGCCGCCCTATGACCAGCTCCGCGACTTCACGCCGATCATGCTGGTGGGCACCCTACCGCTGGTGATGGTGGTGCGGGCGGACAGCCCGGCACGGGACGTGGCGAGCCTCAAGGCCCTCGCCCAGGAGAAGCCGGACGGCCTGAACTACGGCACCTCCGGCGTCGGGAGCCAGCAGCATCTCGCGAGCGAGCTGCTCTCGCGGCGGGGGGGCATGCGGATGACCCACATCCCCTATCGCGGCACGGGCCAGTCTGTGAACGCGCTGATGGCGGGCGATGTGGACGTGAACATCGACACGCTGGCGACCTATCTCCCGCATATCCGGGCCGGGCGCATGCGGGCCCTGGCCACCACCCTGCCGCAGCGCGCGACGGCGCTTCCGGATGTCCCCACGGTCGCCGAACAGGGCTATCCCGGCTACGACATGTCGGTCTGGTACATGGTTCTCGGCCCTGCAGGCCTGCCCACTGAGGTGGTCCGGCGATGGGAAACGGCGCTGGGCCGGGTGATCGCGGACCGCTCCATCAACGCCCGGCTGGTGGAGGCCGGTTATATCCCGGGCGGCGGCTCGGCCGCCGAGGCCGCGGCCCTGGTCCGGCGCGATGCCGAGCGGCTGGGGCATGTGGTGCGGGAGGCGGGGGTCAGGCTGGAATAGAACAAAGAGGCGCAGGAGGCTGGCCTGTACGCTACGGTGGCGCGTAGCGGCCGGTCAGCTGCGCGTTTGGGTTGTTCCGGAGCGGGGTTCGGCCAAGTATAATCAGAAGTTCGAGAGGTGCCCGATATATCCGGGTGCTGCCGTTCCCCTCGCCGGAGTGATCGTATGGTCGGGTTGCTGGATGTGGCTGGGGCGGCACGCCGGGCTGTGGGCAGCCTGTGCAGCCTCGTGCTGGCCTGCTCCCTGGGCATTGTGGGGGGCGGTCTTTCTCCCGCTGTGGCCCAGGCGCCCACGCCCGCCTCCCCCGCGAATTCGGCCCCGATGCGCCTTCAGGTGGTCGGGGGGCTGGCGGGCGTCAGCCAGTACACGCGGCTGGAGCAGCCCTTCTGGACGCGTCGTCTTCCCGAGGTGACCGGCGGCCGGCTGACGGCGGATATCTCGCCCTTCGACCGCAGCGGCATCCGTGGCCAGGAGGCGCTGCGCCTTCTCCGCCTCGGGGTCACCCCGTTCAGCACCGCGCTGCTCGGCCTCGTGGCCGCGGAGGAGCCGGAGCTCTCCGCCCTCGAGCTGCCGGGCGTCTCCCCGGACATGGCGACGCTGCGGCGGGTGGTGGCGACGAACCGCCCCTGGCTGGAGACCATGCTGCGCGAGCGGCATGAGACGGAGCTCCTGGCCGTCTATGTCTATCCCGCCCAGGTCTTCTTCTGCGCGAGACCCTTCCAGAGCTTGCTGGACCTGCGAGGACGGCGCATCCGCACCTCCGCCGCGGCGCAGTCGGAATGGGTTTCGGCGATCGGGGCCGTGCCGGTGGTCATCCCCTTTGCCGATATCGTCCCCTCCCTCCGTGCCGGAGTGGTGGAATGCGCCATCACGGGAACGCTTTCCGGCTGGCAGATCGGGCTGAACGAGGTGACGAGCCATGTCCATGCCATGGCTCTGACCTGGGGCGTCTCGCTCTTCGGGGCGAACCGCGCGGCCTGGGCCGCCCTGCCGGAGGATCTGCGTGAGGTGCTCCGGCGGGAGCTGGCCGAGCTGGAGCAGCGCATCTGGGACGCCTCGGATGCAGAGACCGGGCTGGGCCTGGCCTGCAACACCGGCCAGCCCGACTGCCCGGCCGAGCAGATGATCGGCCCCACCGGGACGCGCGCCCGGGGCAGGATGACGCTGGTGCGCGTGACGCACGAGGATGACGCGCTGCGCCGCCGGCTGGTCCGCGAGGTGATCCTGCCGCGCTGGGCGGATCGCTGCGGGCCCAACTGTGCCGAGGACTGGAACGAGCGGTCCGGCGAGCAGCTCGGCGTCGCCGTGCCGGTGGGCCGCTAGCCATGCCGACGGGCCGTTTCCGCTTCGGGCAGCAGCGCTTCGCCGGCCTTTGGATCCTCCTGGCCACGCTGGCGCTGCTCGCCGTGCAGGCGGGGGTGGCGCAGATGATCGTGCGGCAGGGCCGGACGACAGCGACGGCCAATGCACAGCAGGCCGTGAACGAAGCGGCCGAGAGTGCCGCCGCCTCCATGAACCGCAGCTTCCTGGCGGTGGACAGCGCCCTGGCCGGGCTTCCGAACCTGCTCGCGCCCGCGCTGGCCAGCCTCGGCCCTGGCACGCCGCCGGCCGAGCGCTCGGCGGCGCTCTCGCGCATGCTCATGGGGCTGAGTGACAGCAGCCTCGGCTTTCGTGACCTTATCCTGCTGCCCATGGAGGGCGGCACGCCCATCGCGGCCGCGGTGGCCGGTTCGCGCCGGCGGCCGCCGCCCGTGCTGCATAGCGCGTTGCTGGCGCCTGCGCATGGCGCGACGGGCGCCCGGGGCGGGGTGGCGATCGCCGCGCCGGTGCCCAATCCCGCGACCGGCGAATGGGCCCTCTTCGTCGCTCGCCCCGTGACCCTGGCCGGACTGCCGCCCGTGCTGGCGGTGGCGGAGGTGCCGGTGCCCGTCGTCGCCGCCGGCCTGACCGGCTTCGGCGCGCGGGCCGATGCCGAGGGAAGGCGGGTTCTGCTGATCCGCAGCGAGGACCGGGTGCTGCTGGCCAGCGCTCCGCATGACGAGGCCCGGATCGGCCGGCCCGTGGCGCGGCCGCTCGCGGAAGGGGTAGAGCCCGGGCGGATCACCGCGTTGCGCCGCACCCTCTATCCGTCCTTGCATGTAGTCACCCTGCAGGACAGCGGGCCGGCCCTGGCGGACTGGCAGGAGAACGAGGAGCGCATCCTCTATGCGACGGGCGGCCTCGCCCTGCTCACCCTCGCGATCGCGGCGCTCCTGCTCGCGATGCTGCGGCAGCGCGACCTTGCCGAGACGGAGCGGGCGCGGGGGCGGCAGCTCCTGGAATCCTCCATCGCGGCGATGTCGGACGGCTTCGTGATGTGGGACGAGGAGGACCGGCTGATCGTCTGCAACGACCGGTACCGGGACTTCTACAAGGCCAGCGCCCCCGCCATCAAACCCGGCGCCACCCTGACCGAGATCATGCGCTACGGCGCCGAGCACGGGCAGTATCCGCAGGCCGGAGCCGACAAGGAAGGCTTCGTGGCCGAGGCGATGGCGCATTACCGGCATCCCTGGAACACCGCGCCCGTCGAGCGGCTGCTGCCGGACGGGCGCTGGATCCTTGTGACCGAGCGGCGCGTGCCGGGTGGCGGATCGGTCGGAATCCGCACGGACATCACCCAGCAGAAGCGTGCCGCGGCCGATCTGGCCGAGGCGCGCGACCAGGCCGCGGCGGCAGGGGCCGCCAAGTCCCGCTTCCTGGCCCGGATGAGCCACGAGTTGCGCACGCCGCTGAACGGGGTGCTCGGCATGGCGCAGGCCCTGGCGAGCGACCCCAGCCTGACGGCGGAGCAGCGTGGCCGTGCCGTCATGCTGGAGGCCGCCGGCCGGCATCTCCTCGACGTGGCGAATGACGTGCTGGACCTGGCCCATGTGGAAGCCGGGCGCATGCCGCTACGGCGGGAGCCGACGGCGCTGCTGCCGCTGCTGGATTCCTGCGCGGATCTCGTCCGCCCGGCGGCGGTGGCGCGCGACATCGCCGTGAACACGTCGCATGACCCCGCCCTGCCGCCGGGGCTGCTGCTGGACGCCATGCGGCTGCGGCAGCTCGCGCTCAACCTTCTCTCCAACGCCGTGAAGTTCACCCCGCCGGGCGGGCGGGTGATGCTGAAGAGCCTTTTGCTTCCGGACCCCGGCGGCGACCGGCTGCGGCTGGAGGTGCTGGACACCGGGCCGGGCATTCCGCTGGACCAGCGCGGCAACGTGTTCCGGGATTTCGTGCGGCTGGAGCCATCCGGCCCCGACCTTCCCGTGGTGGACGGCTTCGGCCTCGGCCTGGCTATCTCGACCGGTATCGTGGAGGCGATGGGCGGGCGGATCGGGGTGGACGACAACCCCGATGCGCAGGCCGAGGGCGGCACCGGCGCGCGCTTCTGGGTCGAGCTGCCGATGGAGCCCGCGGCGTTGCCGGCGCCGTCCGCGCCCGCCCCGGCCGCCGCCGAGAGGCGGGAGGTTCGCCTCAAGGTGCTGGTGGTGGACGACGTGCCGACGAACCGGCTCGTCGCGCGGGCGCTGCTGGAACGGGCGGGGCATCACGCGGAGCTGGCGGCCGGCGGTGCCGAGGCGGTGGAGGTTGTGGCGGCCGCCGCACGGGCCGGCGAGCCCTTCGACCTCGTTCTGATGGACCTGGCGATGCCGGGAATGGACGGGTTGGAGGCGACGCGTCGCCTGCGTGCCCTGCCGGAGGAGCAGGCACGCAACGTGCCCGTGGTGGCGCTGACCGCCGGCGTCTTCGACAGCGACAACACGGTTTGCCGAGAAGCCGGCATGACGGGCTACCTGCCCAAGCCCGTGACGCGGGAGGCGCTGGCGGCCGAGCTGGCGAAGATCGTCCCCGCTTCAGCGGCGGCCCCGGCGGGAGGGTAGGGCGGGGCGGCTCGCGCCGCCTGCGCCGCTCCGCCGGCCCCTCAGAAGCCCTCGGCCGCGACCTCCTCCGCCCGCCGCCAGACGCGGAGGAAGTTGCCGGCCCAGAGCAGGCCGAGCGCCTCGCGGTCATAGCCGCGGCGGTGCAGCGCCTCGGTCAGGCCGCCGCTCTCGCCGGCATGCATCCAGCCCGTCACGCCGCCGCCGCCGTCGAAGTCGGAGGAGAGGCCGACATGGGCGAGGCCGATGCGGCGCACCGCATGATCCACATGGTCGGCGATGTCGTCCACGCTCGCGTGATAGCGGCCATCCGGGCCCGGATCTCGCAGGAAGGCAGGGACCGCCGTGATCTGCACCAGCCCGTCGGAGTCGCGCAGGGCGTCCAGCTGCTCGTCGTCCAGGTTGCGCGGGTGCACCCGCAGTGCGGCGCAGCAGGCATGGGTGGCGACGATCGGCGCGCGCGAGGCGTCCACGGCCTGCATCATCGAGGCCTTCGACGCGTGGGAGACGTCCACCAGCATCCCCAGCCGGTTCATCTCCTCGATGGCCTGGCGGCCGAGGGGGGAGAGGCCGCCATGCAGGCTGGCCGGTTCCGGCCGGCCGGCGCGGGGGCGGGCGGCATCGGCCAGGTCGTTGTGCCCGTCATGGGTGAGGGTGAGATAGATCGCGCCCAGGCCGCGCCAGAGGGCGAGGCGGGAGAGATCGTGCCCCATGGCGTTGCCGTTCTCCACCGCCATGAGCACGGAGGTGGCACCCGCGGCATGGGCAGCCTCCAGCTCGGCCACACGGGTCACCAGGCGGCGGCCCTCGCCATGCACCGTGTCCCGGATGTGGCGCAGCATGGCCTCGGCGCGGGCGCCAGCCTCGGAATGGTCCTGTGGCGTGCGTGGGCCCTGGGGGGTGTAGGCGATGAAGACGACCGCCTTCAGCCCGCCCGCCTTCATCCGCGTGAAGTCGACGCAGCGCTGGGTCACCCCCCGCGGGTCCACCATCTCCGGCCAGGGGATGTCGACATGGGTGTCGAGCGTTAGGGTCTCGGCGTGGATTTCGGCGTGCATGGTCTTACTTCGTGCGGGCTTCGGCGATGCGGGCGATCATCTGGGGCAGGGCCTCCGGGTGCAGCCAGCGGAAGACGGCGACGATCCGGGTGGAGGGCTCGACCCAGATGGTGTTGCCGCCCGCGCCTACGGCGAAGAGGCTGGCCGGGTCGGCCTTGGGGTAGCGGCCGCTGCGGTTGAGCCACCAGAGCAGGCCGTAATCGGGGTGCAGCGCCACCGGCTCGCCCGAGGCCGCGACCCAGCCCTCGGGCAGGATGCGGCGGCCGTCCCAGACGCCGTCGTTGAGCATCAGCAGGCCGAGCCGGGCCTGGTCCTCGGCATGGGTGACGATGCCACCGCCCCAATGACCGCCGCCGGGGACGGAGACGACCGGCTCGCCCTTCACGTCCACGGTGGAGGTGCGGTAGCCCTCCCAGCGCCAGTCGTCCGAGGCGCCGATCGGGTCCATCACCCGCGCGCGCCACACCTCGGGCAGGGCCTGGCCGAAAGTACGGAGCAGGGCGAGGGACAGGACGTTCACGCGGACGTCGTTATACTCCCAGTGCTGCCCGGGGGCGGCCAGCGGCCGGGCCCAGCCCTTCGGCTTGCCGGTGCCCTCGCTGGCGAGGTCGCGGCCGCGGTCGATCTGGTCGGCCTTGCCGAAGAGGGTGCCCTCCCACTCGCTGGTCTGCTGCAGGAGCATCCGCCAGGTGATGGCGCCGTTGCGCGGGCCGTCGAAGGCGGGGTCGTCCACGCTGGCGGAGACGGGGGCGTCGAGGTCGGGGATGAGGCCATCCCCATGGGCGATGCCGGCCAGGATGGAGAGGCAGGACTTGGCGACCGAGAAGGTCATGTCCGCCTGCCGGGTGTTGCCCCAGCGGGCCGCGACCACGCCGTCCCGCAGGATCAGGCCGTTCGGGGCGCCCCGGCTGGCCACGGGGCCCAGCACCTCATTGTCCGGCGCGGGCTCGAAATGCCCGCCCTCGAGATGGGCGAGGAGGTCGCGCGGGAAGGGGGTTTCGCGGGACTCGGCGAAGGCGGCGGCCTCGGCCAGCTTCGCGGGGTCGAAGCCCAGCGCCTCGGGCGCGGCTTGAGGGAAGGGGGCGGGGGAGGGGGCAGGGAAGCTCATCGCGGCGCAAGGTGGACCCGCGCGCGCGGCAGGGCAAAGGGGGCGGGCAAAGGGGGGGCGAAGTTGGGGCGGAAACCGGGCGCCTGCCTTGGTGTTCCGCTCCGGAATCACCACATTCCGGCCATGACCCAATCCCCCCAGAACCCCGGTTCCGGATCTCAGGTCGCCCTGCTGGGCGGCGGCTGCTTCTGGTGCCTCGATGCGGTGTACCGCAACCTCGAAGGCGTTTCCGAGGTGGTCTCCGGCTATGCCGGCGGCCATGTCGCCAACCCGTCCTACGAGCAGGTCTGCGGCAAGGCCACCGGCCATGCCGAGGTGGTGCGCGTGGTCTTCGACCCCGCGGTCATCTCCTATGCCGACATTCTCCGCGTGTTCTTCACCATCCACGACCCGACCACCAAGGACCGCCAGGGCGCGGATGTCGGGCCGCAATACCGGAGCGTGATCTTCTTCGCGGATGCCGAGCAGGAGGCGGTCGCGAAGGAGGTGATCGCGGAGGTGGAGCGCGAGGGCCTCTATTCCGGGCGCGTGGTGACGGAGCTGGCGCCCGCGCCGCAGTTCTGGTCCGCCGAGCCGGAGCATCAGGACTATTTCAACCGCAATCCCTGGTCCGGCTATTGCCGCGCCGTGGTGGCGCCGAAGGTGGCCAAGTTCCGCAAGGGCTTCGCCCATCGGCTGAAGGAGCGTGCGGCATGAGCAGCCCCAAGGAGAGCGAGGGCTACACCGTCCAGCGCAGCGACGAGGAGTGGCGGGACAGCCTCTCCTCCGACGCCTATCGCGTGCTGCGCCACCATGGCACGGAGCGTGCCGGGACGAGCCCGCTGAACGTGGAGAAGCGGGACGGCGTGTTCCACTGCGCCGGCTGCCAGTCGCCGCTCTTCACCAGCGACACGAAGTACGAGAGCGGCTCGGGCTGGCCCTCCTTCTGGAAGCCGATCGAGGGCGCGGTGCGGACCACGACAGACCGCTCCCATTTCATGACCCGGACGGAGGTGCAATGCGCCACCTGCGGCGGGCATTTCGGCCATGTCTTTCCCGACGGTCCCCGCCCGACGGGGCTGCGCTACTGCATGAACGGTGTGGCGCTGGACTTCCACCCGCTGGACGAGGACGGGCCGGCGGTGGAGTGACCATCCGGAGCGGGCGCGCCATGCTAAGGATCAAAGCGCCGCTCACCGCGACTCCGTAAGATCGCGGCCTCATCACTGGACGCCCACCGGAGCCTCCCGCCCATGCGCCGCCTCGCCCTCGCGCTCCCCCTTCTCGCGGCCGGCCTGTTTCCGGCTGCCGCGCGGGCGGATGTGGTCTTCGTCATCAACTCGCTGGATCCGGGAATCCAGGTGGTGGATGCGGCGACGCGGGCGGAGCTGCGGCAGATTCCCGTCCTGCGGGAGCCGCATCACCTGACCCTCTCCCCCGCCCGGGACGTGCTGCTGGTGGGCGATTCGGGCGGGAACGAGATCCTCTTCCTCGATCCCACCACGGGCGAGCTGCGCAAGCGGGAGCGGATCGCCAATCCCTACAACCTGGAGTTCAGCCCGGACGGGAAGATGTTGGTCGTCACCGGCCTGCGCCGGGACCAGGTGGATATCTATGGCTGGGACGGGCCGAGCATGGGGCTGACCCTGGCCGCGCGGCTGAAGCCCGGCGACATGCCGAGCCACATCGCGTACCGGCCCGACAGCAAGGTGGTCTACGTCACGCTCCAGGGCAGCCGGGCCATCGCCGCGATCGACCTGGAGAAGCGGGAGATCGCCTGGAGCCTTCAGGTCGGGCGCGAGCCGGCCGGGATCATCTGGCACAACGGCAAGCTGCTGATCGGCATCATGGGCGCGGACCATGTGGCGGTGGTGGATCCCGAGGCGCGGAAGGTGGAGCGGACGATCCGGGTCGGGCGCGGGGCGCATGCGCTGTTTCCCTCCCCCGGTGGCGGGCCGATCTATGTGACCAGCCGCGTGGACAGCCGCATCACGGCGCTGGACCCCCTCAGCCTGGAGGTGATGCGGACCTACGAGGTGCCGGGCGGGCCGGACTGCATCTCCTTCGACGAGCACGGGCGGCTCTGGACCACGCTGCGCTGGAACCGGCAGCTCGGCATGCTGGACCCGGAGACGGGGGAGGTGACCACCTCGCCGGTCGGGCGTTCGCCGCATGGCATCTTCTTCCGCAACCAGGGCCTCGTGCAGGCGCGCAACGAGACGCCGGCCGCGCCGGTGGCGCGCTGAGCCCATGGCGGGCTGGCGTGGCGCCCTGCGGCGGGTGGTGCTGGGGGCGCTTGCGGCCCTGGTCGCCCTGCCGGCCGCGGCGCAGGGCTGCCGCGGCACGCTCTACCTGACGATCGACACGGGCTGGTCGCGCGAGGCGGAGGAGATCGCCGCCATCCTGCGGCGGCGCAATGTCCGCGCCACCCTTTTCGTGGCGGATGAGCCGAGCTTCCGGGGCGACCGGACGCTTTCCTCCGGCTGGGCGGAGTTCTGGCGCGCCCGGGCGGCGGAGGGGCATGTCTTCGCCAGCCATACCTGGCGGCACTGGTATTTCGCCGGGGATGCCGGGCCGGGGCGTGTCCGCTACGCCTCCCGCCGCTCCGGCGAGGGCTCGGAACTGCTGGACGGGGCGGCGCTCTGCGCGGAGCTGGAGCGGCCGGTGCAGGCGCTGCGGGCGATGGTGCCGGAGGCGAAGGTGCTGCCGCTCTGGCGCGCCCCGGGCGGGCGCACGACGCCCGGCGCGGTCGCCATGGCGCGGCAGTGCGGGCTGGCCCATCAGGGCTGGACGGCCCATGGCTTCCTCGGCGACGAGCTGGATTCCGGCGCGCATCCGAACCGGGCCCTGCTGGCGCGGAACCTGGACGCCATCCGGGACGGCGAGGTGCTGGTGATGCATTGGGGCGTGCGCAGCCGGCGCGAGCCCTTCGCCGGAATCCTGGAGCCGCTGATCGCCGGACTGCAGGAGCGTGGCTTCTGCTTCGATACGCTGCCCGCGGAGGGGAAGCGCTGATGTTCGATTCCATCGTCCGTCTCTATGACGGCTTCACCAGCTGGCTGTTCCAGACCGCGGTCCAGCCCGCCCTCTATGCGGCGGGCATGATGGAATGGGCCGACGACGCCTTTTCCTGGATGGACTTCTTCGTCTTCGGCCTCGTGCAGGTGGTGGTGGTCTATGCCATCTGCCGGCCGTTGGAGGCGTGGCGGCCGGTGGAGCGCTGGGAGGACCGGCGCGTGGTCTGGACCGATGTGGCCTACACGCTGCTCGCACGACTCGGCGTGCTGCCGCTGATGGCCTTCGTCATCCTGGCCGGCGTGCAGGCGCAGATAGCGGGCTGGATCGCCGATGCGGGCTATGTGGCGCCGACGCTGGAGACGCTGATCCCGGCGCTGGAGACGCGGCCGCTGCTCGCCTTCGCGCTCTACATCGTCATCCTCGATTTGGGCGAGTACTGGCGGCACCGGTTGCAGCACACCATTCCCTGGTGGTGGGCGCTGCATTCGATCCACCACGCCCAGGAGAAGATGACCTTCTGGACCGATGACCGGAATCACGTGATCGACGACATGATCGCGGCGCTCTGGTTCGGCGGGCTGGCGCTGCTCATCGGCGTGCCGCCGGGGCAGTTCCCGCTGATCGTCATCATCCTCCGTGTCGCTGAAAGCCTTTCCCACGCGAATGTCCGGCTCTCCTTCGGCAAGCTCGGGGAGCGGCTGCTGGTCTCCCCGCGCTTCCACCGCCTGCATCACGGCGTGCTCTCGGCGGGGGAGGAGGGGCGCAACTACGCCGTGCTCTTTCCGGTCTGGGACATGATCTTCCGCACGGGCGATTTCCGGCGCGACGTGTTCCCGCGCACGGGCGATCCGGAAGCCTCCGCCGCGCTGGTGACGGGCGGCTGGTGGCGGCAGCAGGTCGAGGGAACGCGGCGCTTCCTGACGGCGCTGCGGGGCCGCCCGGCGCGTTAAGCCGGGTGCCCCGCCGCCGGGGGAAGGCGGCGGGGTCTGGCCGTGGAAGGGGCCGGCGCGCCGGGGGTGGCGCGCCTGGGGGGCCTGGCCCCTCTGGGTGCTCCACGGCGCAGGGGTTTCGCCATGGGATCCACCGGGGGGAATCTAGGCGCCGGGGGTGTGCGCGCCCATGACGCCTTGCCTATGGCTGGGATCGACGGCGGGCAGCGCGTGTCCCAGGGGCGGAAGGGCATTTCGCTCCTGCGGAATGATGGAACGCTTGCGTATTTACCGTCGCCCCGCCGTGGCGATAAGGAAGGTGGAGATCCTCTGCGCCTGCGGGGGGTGAGCCAGGGGGTTGCATGCGCGTCGCGATGATCGGGGCCGGCTA
>NZ_FQZF01000042.1 GCF_900141905.1 Muricoccus roseus
CGAGCTCGGCTACCTGCCGTTCAGCGCCTCGGGCGGCGCCTTGCTGTTCCACCTGCTCAGCAAGCTCTACGAGCGCACCAGCGTGGTCATCACCACCAACCTGAGTTTCAGCGAGTGGGGCGGCGTGTTCGGCGACGCTAAGATGACCACGGCCCTGCTCGACCGGCTCACGCACCACTGCCACATCCTGGAGACCGGCAACGACAGTTTCCGGTTCAGGAGCAGCTCGGCCGAACCCAGGAACAGGAGGGCCAAAGCACCCGCTTGACCCGCGGCCACAGCCCGCGGGACATATCCCTGCACGGGTCAGTTCTCGATGAAAACCCCGGGTCAGTTCTCAGCGAAACTCAACAGCCGTGGGGGTCTCGCCCCTGACGCAGGGCCTCGCGAGCGCGGGCTCGCCCGTCCCGCGCCTCGGCCAGCGTGACCTCGGGATACTGCCCCAGGGAAAGCGTCTTCTCAGCGCCGAGGACCCGATAGCGGAACTGCCAGAGCCGCGCGCCGGAGGGCAGCACGCGTAGGTGCAAACCATCACCATCGCTGAGCCGGTAGGGCTTATCCCGCCCGAGGGCCGCCTTCACCTGCTTGTCGGTCAGCACCAGACCCCTCCATTACCCGCAGAGCCCGCTGTTACCCGCACCGTTGCCCACGGAACCGCCTGGCAAGGGCGGGGTTCGGCGGGATGGGATGGGAAAATGGGCGTGCCGTCAGACCCCGGAAAATAAGGGCGCCGGGATCACTTGGGAATACATTGGGAATGTGTTCTGGCGGACAGGGTGGGATTCGAACCCACGATAGGCTTTTGACCTATACGCACTTTCCAGGCGCGCGCCTTCGACCACTCGGCCACCTGTCCCGCGGCGGCGGGGTATAGGGGGATGGAGCGGCCGCGGCAAGCGGGGTCAGGACGATTTCATGACGGAGCGGAGCGCTTCCTCGAAGGCGTCGAGATTCCGCCAGCGATCCGCCGCCGGCACGGCGCGCCGGATCAGCGCCCCGCCGGCCGCCTCGATGCCGCCATCGATCATCAGGTTGTCGTGCAGGCCGAAGGATTCGAGGTGCAGCCCCTCCGAGTCCTCCCAGGCGCCGTCCGGGCGCTGGCGGGCAGCCTCGCCCAGGAAGGCGCGGGTGCGTTCGGTGAAGGGCACGGCGCTGTTCGCATAGGCGGCGATGGGCCGGCCGAGGGCTCGCATGAAGCCCAGCTCGTAGACCGTTCCCGCATCGGCGGAAGGGCCACGGAAGGGGGTGAGATTGGCGATCAGCGCATCGGCCCCGCGGATATGGGCCTCGTTGCGGAGATAGATGGCCAGCCAGTCCTCCGCGGAGGCATCGGCCTGGGGGCAATGGACGGGATCGGTGGGGAAGATGCCCGTGGCGCCGTGGCGGGCGCAGATCGCCCGCTTGGCGTCGGCCAGCGCATCGGCGTCCGGCAGGAAGACCTCCGGGCCCGCAAGGTAAATTCGCATGGGAACAAAAATAGCACAAATCTCCTCGGCCGGCCACGCCCGAGCCGGCCTCGCCCGCCCTATCCGTTCCGCTGCGCGGCCACCTCCTCGGGCGTGACGCGGGGCAGCTCAAACCGGTCCGTGGTGCGGGCATACCAGCCGCCGCCATGCATGCGGCCGACCAGCTTCAGCTTCGGCGTGTCCACGTAGAGCCGTGCCGGGTCGAGCATGCAGTCGTCCCGGATATGCACGGCCAGGACCTCGCCCAGCACCAAGTGGTGCGTGCCGATGGGCACGGCCTGCCAGAGGCGGCATTCCAGCGCCACGGGGCTCTCGGCGATGCGGGGCACCTTGATCTTGGTGCCGGGGGCGGTGGTGAGGCCGGCCATCCGCAGCTCGTCCACCCCCGGCGGGAAGTCGGCGGCGGTGACGTTCATCGCCTCCGCCGTGTCCTCGCTCACCATGCAGACGGTGAATTCCTCCGTGGCCCGGATATTGGCCATGGTGTCCTTCATCTCGGCCCGCTCCTCGCCGCCCATGCCGCGGGCGCCGACGCCGATGCCGACCACCACGGGGTCGTTGCTGAACACGTTGAAGAAGGAGAAGGGCGCAGCGTTGGTGCGACCCTCGGCATCCTGCGTGACCATCCAGGCAATCGGGCGGGGCACGATGCTCGAGACGACGAGCTTGTAGCGGTCCTTCTTCGGCAGGGCCTCGAAGTCGAAGAGCATGCGGGTGGGGTCCTCAGGCGACGCGATGGGGGGGCTGGGTGCCGTGGATCAGCACCGCATCCAGGTTGTCGAGGCAGCGGAAGCCCATGGCGTCCCGCGTCTCGATCGTGGCGCTGCCGAGATGGGGGAGGAGGGTGACGTTCGGGGCCGTGTGGTAACCCTCGAAAATCTTCGGCTCGCCGGTGAAGACATCCAGCCCGGCGGCGCGGAGATGGCCGGAATGGAGGGCCTCGCAGAGCGCCTCGTCATCCACCGTGGTGCCGCGGCCCGTGTTCACCACGATCGCTCCCTTGGGCAGCGCCGCGATCCGGGCGGCGTTCAGCCAGCCCTTGGTCGCCGCCCCGCCCGGGATGTGCATGGAGAGCACGTCGCAGGCCGCGAGGAAGGCGTCGTCATCCCCGTGGAAGGTCGCGCCTTCCTCCTCCTGCGGCGGGAGGCGGGTGCGGTTGCGGTAGTGGATGACCATGCCCATGCCGCGGGCCATGCGGGCCAGTTCCCGCCCGATGCGGCCCATGCCGAGGATGCCGAGCCGCTTGCCTTCCAGCGTCACGCCCATGAGCTGGGTGGGGGCCCAGCCCGTCCATTCCCGCGCGCGCAGCAGCCTCTCGGCCTCTCCCGCGCGGCGGGCGCACATGAGGATGAGGAGCATGGCGATCTCGGCGGTGGCCACGCTCAGCACGTCCGGGGTGTTGGTCACGGCGATGCCGCGCGCCCGGGCCGCGTCGAGCGCGACATGGTCGGTGCCGACGCTGAAGGTGGCGATCACCTTCACGCTGGCGGGCAGGCGGCCGATGGTTTTGGCATCCAGCGCGTCGCCGGCGGCGCAGAGAATGCCGTCGCAGCCCTCGGCGGCGGCGAGCAGGGCCGGGGCCTCGAGGGTGTGGTCCGGGCCTTCAGGGCGGCGGATCACATAGTCGCGGGCGGCGCGGGCCTCCACGGCCGGGGGCAGGGTGCGGGTTTGCAGCAGGGTCGGGCGGGACATGGGGGGAGGATGCCCGGCCCGGCGCGGCTTGCCAAACCGGGCGCCCGGCCGGGAAGCCGCCGGCCCCGATCTTGCCGGCCCGATCTTGCCGGCCCCGATCTTGCCAGTCCTGAGGGGCCGGTTCAGGGTCCGGGCCCATTGATTCGAGGAGTGGCAGGGATGGAACTCGGTCTTCGCGGGAAGCGGGCGCTGGTGATGGGGGCCTCCAAGGGGCTGGGCCGGGCGATCGCCGAGGCGCTCGCCGCCGATGGCGCGGCGCTGGCCATTTCCGGGCGTGAGGTGGAGCGGCTGCAGCCGGTCTGCGAGGCGCTGAAGGGCATGGGCGCCACCGCCGCCCACGCCTTTTCCGCCGACGTGGCCAAGGGCGAGGACATGGACGCGCTGGCCGAGGGCGCGGTGGCGGCGCTGGGCGGGGTGGACATTCTCGTGCTGAACCATGGCGGCCCGCCCGCCGGCACCGCCGCGGATCTGACGGAGGAGGCGCTGGAGACCTGGTTCCGCCGCATCGTCCTCTCGCCTGTGCGGATCGCGAACAAGCTGCTGCCGGCCATGCGGGCCCAGGGCTATGGGCGCATCATCGCGGTGGGCAGCACGGGCATGGTGCAGCCGCTGCCGAACCTGGCGCTGTCCAACGTGCTGCGCGCGAACATCGTCGGCTGGGCGAAGACCCTGGCGGATGAGGTGGGTCCTGATGGCGTGACGGTGAACATCATCGCCCCCGGCGCCATCCGCACGGACCGCAGCATCGAGCTGGCGGGCGCCGCCGCCTCCAAGCAGGGCAAGTCCCCGGAGCAGGTGATCGCCGACCGCGAGAAGACGATCCCGATGCGCCGCTACGGCACGCCGGACGAGTTCGGCAAGGCCGCGGCCTTCCTCGCCTCCGAGGCCGGCTCCTACATCACGGGCACGATCCTGCGCGTGGATGGCGGCGTGGTGCGGGGCTTCTGATCCATGTCGGGCTTGCGGCTGGCCGCCGATATCGGCGGCACCTTCACCGACCTGGCGCTGGAGCGCGCCGATGCGCATGGCGGCTTCGAGCGTTGGACGGCGAAGGTGCTCACCACGCCGGCCGCACCTGAGAAGGGCGTGCTGGAGGGCATCCGCGTGGTGCTCTCCAAGGCGGGCGTCGGGCCATCGGATGTGGCGCTGTTCATCCATGGCACGACGCTGGCCACCAATGCGGTGATCGAGCGCAAGGGCGCGCGCACGGCGCTGCTGACGACCGAGGGCTTCCGCGATGTCCTCGCGCTGGGCAATGAGAGCCGATACGACCAGTACGACCTGAACATCACCCTGCCGCAGCCGCTGGTCCCGCGCCGATGGCGATTGCCGGTGCCGGAGCGGCTGGACAATGAGGGTCGCGTGCTGCTGCCGCTCGACGAGGGTGCGGTGCGGCAGGCCGTTTCCTTCATGAAGGCCGAGGGGATCGAAAGCCTCGCCATCGGGTTCCTTCATGCCTTCGTGAATCCGGCGCATGAGCGCCGCGCGGCCGAGATCGTGCGGGAGGAATGGCCGGAGATTTCCGTTTCGCTCTCCAGCGAGGTGAGCCCGGAGATGCGGGAGTGGGAGCGCTTCTCCACCACCGCCGCCAATGCCTATGTGCAGCCGCTGATGATGGGCTACCTGCACCGGCTGAAGGCCGGGCTGGCCGAGGCCGGCTTTTCCTGCCCGCTCTACCTCATGCTTTCCGGCGGCGGGCTCACCACGCTGGAGACGGCGGCACGCTTTCCCATCCGGCTCGTGGAGAGCGGGCCGGCCGGTGGCGCCATCTTCTCCGCCTTCGTGGCGCGGCAGAAGGGGTGGGACCGCGTGCTCTCCTTCGACATGGGCGGCACCACGGCGAAGGTCTGCCTCATCGACGATTTCGCGCCGCAGACGGCCCGCAGCTTCGAGGTGGCGCGCATCGGGCGCTTCAAGAAGGGCTCGGGCCTGCCGCTGCGCATCCCCGTGATCGAGATGGTGGAGATCGGGGCGGGTGGGGGCTCCATCGCATCCGTCGATGCGCTGGGGCGCATCCAGGTGGGGCCGGAAAGCGCGGGCGCCGATCCGGGGCCGGCTTGCTACGGGCGCGGCGGCTCAAAGCCGGCGGTGACGGATGCGAACCTTCTCCTGGGCCGCTACGACCCGGCCAGCTTCGCGGGGGGCGCGATGCCGCTGCATCCCGGGGCCGCCGCATCCGCGATGAACGCCGCCCTCGGCACACTCGGGCTGGAACCGCCCATGGCGGCGCTCGGGGTGGTCGAGGTGGTCGACGAGAACATGGCCAATGCCGCCCGGGTGCATGCCATCGAGAGCGGCAAGGGCTATGACGGGCGCGCCGTGATCGCCTTCGGCGGCGGCGGGCCGGTGCATGGCTATCGTGTGGCCGAGAAGATCGGCGTGAACCGCCTGCTCGTGCCATCCGGCGCCGGCGTCGGCTCCGCCATCGGCTTCCTGCGCGCGCCGGTGGGCTATGAGGTCGTTCGCAGCCTGTATCAGCGCTTCCGGAGCTTCGATGTGGCGGCGGTGAACGCGCTGCTGGCCGAGATGTCGGCGGAGGCGCGGCGCGTGGTGGCGGAAGGCGCCTTTGGCGCCGCGCTGGTCGAGCGGCGCATCGCCTATATGCGCTATGTCGGCCAGGGGCATGAGATCGCGGTGGAACTGCCGGTGAAGGCGATGGAGGCCGCGGATGTGGCGGCCGTGCGCGCCGCCTATGACCGGGAATATGCGGGCTTCTACGACCGGCCCGTTCCCGGCAGCGACGTGGAGATCCTCTCCTTCGCCGTGACGGTCGCGACCGAGGTGGAGACGCCGCCGCCCGTGGCGGAGGTGGACGCGGCGCCTGGGCCCTCGCCGATCCGCCACCAGGCCGTGCGCGATACGGCGAGGGGAGAGGTTTCGGACTGGCCCGTTTATGACCGCGCCGGTTTCGCGCCGGGCGCAACGGTGCCCGGGCCCTGCATCGTGGCGGAGGCGGAGACGAGCACGCTGGTGGGGCCGGGATGGAGCTGCCGGATGGATGGGCTGGGGTATCTGGAGTTGACCCGATGAGTGACGCCCCCTCGGACGCGCTGGCCGCCATCCAGCGGCAGATCCAGTGGAACCGCCTGATCGCCGTGGTGGAGGAGCAGGCGCAGATCATGATCCGTACCGCCTTCAGCACCACGGTGCGCGAGGCGGGCGATCTTTCGGCCGGCATCTTCGACCTGCGCGGCCGCATGCTCGCCCAGGCCGTCACCGGCACGCCCGGCCATGTGAACTCCATGATGGAATCGGTCGGCCACTTCCTCGCCAAGTTCCCGGCGGAGGGGATGAAGGCGGGCGATCACTACATCACCAACGACCCCTGGCTCGGCACGGGCCACCTGCACGACCTCACCGTCGTCACCCCCGCCTTCCGCCACGGGCGCATCGTCGGGCTCTTCGCCAACACCGCGCATGTCATCGATGTCGGCGGCCTCGGCATGGGGCCGGAGGGGCGCTCGGTCTTCGAGGAAGGGCTCTACATCCCCATCGTGAAGTGCTTCGACCAGGGGCGCGCGAACGAGACCTTCTTCGACATCCTCCGCGCCGGCACGCGCACGCCGGCGGAGCTGGAGGGCGACGTCTATTCCCTCTGCGCCTGCAACGATGCGGGGGCGCGCCGGCTCGTCGAGATGATGGACGAGTTCGCGATGGACAGCCTGGATGAGCTGGCGGAATCCATCTTCGAGGCTTCCGCCCGTGCCACCCTGGCCGAGATCGCGAAGCTGCCGCGGGGGGAGTTCGCGGCGCAGATCAGCTCGGACGGCTATGAGGCGCCGGTCACGCTGAAGGCGCGGATGACGGTCGCGGAGGACCATATCGCGGTGGATTATGCCGGTACCTCCGGCCTGTCCGGGCGCGGCATCAACGTGCCGGCCGCCTATACGCGCGCCTATGCCTGCTTCGGCATCAAATGCGTGGTGGCTCCGGAGGTTCCGAACAACTGGGCCTCGCTGCTGCCCTTCCGGATGGAGATCCCCGAGGGCTGCATCCTCAACGCTCCCCGGCCCTTCCCGGTGGCGGTGCGCCATGTCGTCGGCCAGCTCCTGCCGGACCTGATGATGGGGTGCCTGCACCAGGCCGTGCCGGACCGGGTGACGGCCGAGGGCTCCTCCTGCCTGTGGAATCCGCCCCTGCGCGGCGGCGCGCAGGTGAGCGGTGGCGAGGCCGAGCTGCCGGATTTCGAGGTGATCACCTTCAACTCCGGCGGCACGGGCGCGCGCCCGGGCCAGGATGGGCTGGACGGCACCGCCTTTCCCTCCGGTGTGCGGACCATGCCGGTCGAGGCCACCGAGAACGTGGCGCCGGTGGTGTTCTGGAAGAAGGAGCTGCGCCCCGGCTCCGGCGGACCGGGCCGTACCCGTGGCGGGCTGGGGCAGGTGATGGAGATTGGCGCCAAGGGCGATGCCGAATTCGCCGTGAACGCCATTTTCGACCGGGTGGCGAATGCGCCACGCGGCCGTGATGGCGGCGGGGACGGCGCGCCGGGCTGGGTCGGCCTGACAGACGGCACGGTGCTGCGCACCAAGGGGTATCAGGTGATCCCCCGGGGCAAGCGGCTGCGCCTGCTGCTGCCCGGCGGCGGCGGCATGGGCGACCCCGCCGGGCGCGACCCCGCGCTGGTGCGGCGCGACATCGCGGACGGCCTCGTCTGAGCGCGCCGCATGTCTATGTGGACGGGGATGCCTGCCCCGTCCGCGACGAGGTGTTCCGCGTCGCCGCGCGGCACGGGCTCGCGGTGACCGTGGTCTCCAACGGCTCGCGCGGCGTGCGCCTGCCCGACGGCATCCGGCGCGTGATCGTGGCCGAGGGCGCAGATGCGGCCGACGACTGGATCGCGGAGGCGATCCGGCCCGGCGACATCTGCGTCACGGCCGACATCCCGCTCGCCTCGCGCTGCCTAGCGGCGGGCGGCCATGCCGTGGCGCCGGGCGGGCGGATCTGGGACCTGGAGAATATCGGCAGCGCCCTGGCGGGCCGCGAGGTCGCCCGCCACCTGCGGGAGATGGGGCGGGAGACGCGCAACGCCGCCTTCACCCCGCAGCACCGCTCCCGCTTCCTCGAATCCATGGAGGCGGTGGTGCAGAGGGCGCTGCGGGGAGGGGCGGCGCCGCCGCGCCCCATGCCGGATTTCTTCTCGGACTGACCTTCCCCTTCGGCGCCGGCCCGGCGCCGCTTCAGCGGCGGCCCAGGCGCGTGCGCAGCCAGACCAGGCAGAGCGCCACCAGCGCGCCCCAGGCCACCTCGCCGACGCGGGAGAGGAGCATGTGCTGCGGCGTGCCCGTATGCGGCACGAGCAGGATGATGGTCGCCGTGATTCCGGCCAGGCGGCTGGCAGAGGCGATGTTCACGAGCCAGCAGGCCAGCACGGATAGGATGACGGCCAGGAGATAGCCCAGGAGATGCTGGCCGCCGGCCAGGGTAACGGCGACTCCGACGACCCCGCCGATGGCGGCGCCGGCGAGCTGGTCCCGGCCGCTGTTGCGGGTCGCCACCAGCTCGGTCTGGACCACAGCCATGGCCGTGATGGCCGCCCAGAAACCCTCCTTCAGGCCGAGCGCCTGGGTGGGGAGGTAGGCGAGGACGGCGGCGCCCGCGGAGAGCAGGGCCTGGGACAGGCCGCCCTGGAGCCGCTGCCCCAGGGAGAGACCCTTGCTGAGATCGGCGAGCCGGTCGCGCATCCGCTCGATCCGGCCGGGCAGGGTCGTCGGATGGCGCGTTCGATGGTCGGGGTCGGTCACCATGGCTCCGTGCCGCGGGGGGGGCGGCGCGGCGCGCCCAATAACAGGAACGGCCGGGGGCCTGGATCAGCGGGCCGCGCGGGGCCAGAATGCGCCACCCGTTCGAAAGGCTGCACCATGGCCCTGCGCTGCGACACGATCATCCGCGATGCCACCCTCTTCGACGGCACGGGGGCCGCCCGGCGGGTCGGCGATGTCGGCCTGCGAGGCGACCGGATCGTGGGGGTGGGGGACCTGGGCGGCGCGACGGCGGACCGGGAGGTGATCGCCACCGGCAAGGCCGTGGCCCCGGGCTTCATCGACAGCCACACGCATGACGACCGCGCCGTTCTCTGCGGCCCGGAATGCACGACCTGCAAGACCAGCCAGGGCGTGACCACGGTCGTCGTCGGCAATTGCGGCGTCAGCCTCGCCCCGGCGCGCTTCGCCACGCGTCCCGTGCCGCCGCTGGACCTGCTGGGCGACGAAAGCTGGTACACCTTCGAGAGCTTCGGCGACTATGCCCATGCGCTGAAGACGCGCGGTTCAGAGATGAACACCTACGCCTTCGTCGGCCACCAGACGCTGCGCGCCCGCACCATGGACAACGACGTGTACCGGCCGGCGAAGGATGCCGAGATCGCGCGGATGCACGACCTCGTGCGGCAATCCATGGGGGAGGGGGCGAGCGGCTTCTCGACCGGCCTCTACTACCCGCCCAACGCCCAGGCGACGACCGAGGAGGTGATCGCGGTGGCCGAGGCCATCCGGCCCTTCGGTGGCCTGTACTGCACGCATATGCGCGACGAGGCGGACCGCATCCTCGCCTCGATCGAGGAGACGGCGCGGATTGGCAAGCGGGCCGGCGTGGCGGTGCATATCTCGCACCACAAATGCTCGATGCCCGAGAATTACGGGCGCTCCACCCAGACCCTGCCCCTCATCAACGAATACGCGCGCACCCAGCCCGTCTCCTACGACGTGTATCCCTATCCCGCCGGCTCTACCGTGCTGATGCCGGACAAGCTGCGTGACGACGTGGAGGTGATGATCACCTGGTCCGTCCCGCATCCGGAAATGGCTGGCAAGTATCTGCGCGACGTGGCGCGCGGCTGGAACACCGACATCAAGACCGCCGCCTCCCGCCTTCTCCCAGCGGGGCAGGTGACCTGGCAGATGGACGAGGAGGATGTCCGCCGCATCATGGCGCATCCGATGTCCATCATCGGCTCGGACGGCATCCCGCATGACGAACACCCGCATCCCCGCCTCTGGGGCACCTTCCCGCGCGTGCTCGGCCACTACGTGCGCGACGTGAAGCTGTTCAGCCTGGAAACGGCCATCCACAAGATGACGGGCAAGGCGGCCGATACCTTCGGCATGATCGACCGCGGCGTGCTGCGCGAAGGCGCCTTCGCCGACATCGTCCTGCTCGACCCGCACACCGTGCGGGACCGCGCGACCTTTGAAGAACCGAAGCAGCTCTCGGAAGGGATCGAGGAGGTGTGGTGCAACGGCGTGCCGACCTATGTGGCCGCCAAGGGCGCGACGGGGGAGAAGCCGGGGCGGCTGGTGACGCGGAACCGCTGAGGCGCCTTCGCGGCTTCCTCTGGAGGTTCTGGTCTGATCATCGGGAGGGGGGCTCCGCCCTCCACCCGCCAAGGGCCTGAGGCCCTTGGAACCCCGTCTGACTGCCGTGGATACCCCGGATCAATTGGGTTTCTGGTTTCAGGGTGCTGATCCTGCCGTTGCAGTCGCCTCGGGTCGTGGACCCGAGGCGCACCGTCAGCCCCGTGATTCCAACTCGAAAAAGAAGATGATGGGTCGAAGGCACTGCCTTCGACGGGTCCGGGGAGAGGAAGAACTCCTTCTTCCTCTCCCCGGGACAGACCACCGGCCCCAGACCTATCCCGGCCCCGGCCTGAACCGGAGTTCGAAGGCGCTTAGCGTCGCTGGCAGCCGGTCCTCGGGCTGGATTCCATCCGCGTCCACCGGCGAGAAGGGCCGGCGCCGGAGCAGGGCTGCCAGCATCATGCTGGAGAGCATGAGGGAGATGTTGCGCCCGGGGCACCGCGCCGGGCCGTCGCTGAAGGGGACCAGCCCCTGGTCTTCCGGCCGGCCTTCCAGCCAGGTTTCGGGCGCGTAGCGATGGGCCTGCGGCAGGCGTGTTTCGTCCCGGTGGAAGAAGGGCGCGAAGATGATGATGCCCGTGCCCCGGCGCAGCAGGCCGTGTTCCCATTCCACGTCGCGCGTCGCCTGCCGCAGGATGACCGGGGTGGTGGGCCAGAGGCGCAGCGTGTCCAGCACGCAGGCGCGCAGGAAGGGCAGGTCCTGCGGTTCGCGCGCCTGGATCTCGGCCTCGGCGCGGCTGCGCAGGGCGGGGTGGGTGCCGAGCAGGGCGAGGGTGCGGAAGGTGGCGCGCGCCAGCGCGTCCAGCGCGAAGAGCCATTGGGGCACCTGGCCCAGCGCGTCCGTGCCCGGCGCGGCGGGGGTGGCGCGGATGATGGCGGCGAGGCTGCCCGGCTCGGCGCGTTGCAGGTGTTCGTCCAGCCGCTCGAAGAATCGCGCCTGCAGCCGGCGGCGCCGTGGCATGAGGAAGGCCCAGTTCGCGTCGGCGCGGAGCTTCGCGATCAGGTCCGTCACGCGGTCGTCGTCCCGCGCGCCTTCGCCCAGCACCACCCGCCGCGCCATGCGCCACCAGGCCCGGGCGAAGCCGGGCCAATCCAGCTCGCCGAAATGGTCGGCCGCCTCGGTCATCTCCTGCGCCTCGTCCTCCACCACCGCGCGGAAGCGCGCGGCGAGGCGATGCATGGGGCAAGGCGTGTCAAGCACGGCCTCGTTATAGGGGCGGCGGGCCTGGCGCGCGGCATTGTCGGAGATCAGCACCGCATGCGGCTCGAAATGGCTGAGCGCGGAGCGCTTCTCGTCGCTCGCCGCGGCATAGGGCTCGGGCGAGAGCTCCAGCACGCGCGAGACATGGGCCGGCGAAAGGATCAGCGCATAGGGGTGGAACGGGACGGGCAGGACGAGGGGGCCGTCTCCATGCCGGTCCCGCAAGGCCCGCACGGTCTCCACCGCGCGCCGGTCGAGCTCCATCCTCTGGGCCATGGCCACCACCGGCGGGCGACGCAGCAGCACGCCCTTGCCGAGAACCGGCAGCACCACGGAGGAGAGGACGCCCATGGTTTCCGCCAGGCTCGCGCGCGGCAGGGACCTCCCGCGGCCGGATCGTGGATCTGCCATGCTGCGCTCCGCCTCGGCAGCAGGTGGCGCGTCACTGGCCCCCGCTTCTGCGGGCGAGAGCGCCGCCGGGGGCGGTGGGGTTTCCCCGGCGGGCCGCTTGTTTCGCGCCGGGCTGCATCGCGCCAGCCCGCTTCGCGCCCGGGGGCGAGGGTCTGGCGCCGCGGAGCGCTATCCGAGGTCGCCCGGCTTTCGGAGCGCCGCCGGGCGCGAAGGAATGCCTCCGCCGCCTCCCGGGCCAGAAAGGGCGGCGGAGGCCTCGCGACGGGGCGGCCCCAGGGGGAGGGGGGCGGGGCGCCCCGCCGGATCAGCCCTTCGCCCGGCGTGCGGCGACGAGCTGGAGGAGGAGGCGCAGCGCGGCCCGCCCGGCCGGGCTCATGCCGCGCCGGCGCGGTCGCCGGATCGGCTGATGGCGCGTCACCATCGGCTCAGCCCAAGCCCTGGAACGTCGAGATGTTCAGCCTCGTCGGCTCGCCGAAGCGGCCGCCCCTCAGTTCGTTGAGCGCCGCCGCTGCTGAGGGGGCCGGCTCGTTCCGTAAGGGCATTTCCACCTGTAGCTTGTCGGTACGGATGAACATGCGTCCGCTCCTTTGCAGTCACGCTCGCGCCGGGTCGCGTCCGGCGTGGCGGCACCTTCCTTGCGCCGCGCGATAAGGACAAAGACAAGTTTCTTTCAGCGCCTATAGATAACCTTTATGATCTGCGCGCCATGTCACTCGCTGGACTGTCCCTCAGGGATCTCGAATACCTGCTCGCCGTCGCCGAGCACCGCCATTTCGGCCGGGCCGCGGAGCGCTGCGGCGTTTCGCAGCCCGCCCTTTCGGCGCAGATCCGGAAGCTCGAAGGGCTGTTGGGGATGGCGGTGTTCGAGCGGCTGCCAGGGCGCGTGCTGGTGACGCCCCGGGGCGAGGCCGTGCTGGCCCGGGCCGCGGTGGTGGTCCGTGAGGCCCAGGCCCTGCTCCTGGCGGCGCGGGCGGATGACGCGCCGCTGGCCGGCCCCTTCCGCCTCGGCGCCATCCCGACGCTCGGCCCCTATCTGCTGCCCCACCTGCTGCGGCCGATGCGCGAGGCCTTCCCCGCGATGCGCGCGGTGCTGTCGGAGGCCCGGACGGCGGAGCTTCGGGACTGGCTGAAGTCGGGGGCGCTGGACGCGGCGCTCTGCTGCGCCGGCCCGCCGGACCCGGCGCTGCGTGCCATCCCGCTGTTCGTGGAGCCCTTCCTGCTGATGCACCCGGCGGGACGGACGCCGCGGATGCCCCTCCCGCTCCCGGGCGCCGAGGAGCTGCTGCTGCTGGAGGAAGGGCATTGCCTGCGGGATCAGACGCTCGCGGCCTGCGGAATCGGCGCGCCGGGCGGCACGCGCCACGCGACGGGGCTGGAGATGCTGCGGCATATGGTCGCGGCGGGAGAGGGCGTTTCGCTGATGCCGGCGATCGCGGCCGCCGCGCTCGGGCCGGTGCCCGGCCTCCTGGAATACTCGCCGGCCCCGGAGGGGGTGGGTCGGGAAATCACGCTTCTCGTCCGCTCCTCCGACCCGCGCGCCGAGGGGCTGGACGCATTGGCGGCGCTGATGCGCCGGTCCGCGCCGATGCCCGGCGGGGCGGCTGCGGCGGTAGCGGGGGAATGACCGCGCCCCCCGTGGCGCTTCAGCCCCGCACGCCGGGCAGGCCGCGCACCAGCATCGGCGCGGCGCGGGTGGCGAGCGGAATGGCCATGGCCCGGTAGGCGTCCAGCCCCCGGCCGCGCTCGCCCTCCGGCGCGGCGCCGGGCATGCGGATGATGCTGGGCGGCGGCGCAGACCGGATGCTCATGCCCGGCAGGGCGGCCGCCATGGGAGGGCGCGCCGCGCTCGACCAGCCGGGCTGCCAGGCCGGGGCCGCGCCGGCCTGGCGCTGCTCCTCCGGCCATCGGAGGGCGACCTGGGCCCTGTAGGCCTCGGCCCGGCCGGGGGTATGGCTGTGGTAGTGCCCGGCCGCCGTCATCCAGTCGCCGCTCGCGGCTTTCAGCTCGGTCAGGAAGCGGGCGGCGTAGCGGGCATTGGCCAGCGGGTCGAAGGCCTCCTCCAGCGAGGGAAAGGCATTGGGGTGATGGTGCAGGTTGATCTGCATGCAGCCCACGTCGATCAGCCGCATGCCCCCGGCGCGAAGCTGCCGCACCTCGGCAACCGCTTCCGCCTTGCCGGGGAAGAACTTGCCGGCCCCCTCGGCATTCATGGTCCAGGGCCAGGGGCCGGCCTCCCCGCTCAGGGGATCGCGGCGGCCGGATTCCACCCGCCCGATGGCGGCGAGGAGCCCGGCGGGAAGGCCGTATTCCCGCTCTGCCGCAGCGATCGCGGCGCGGCACATCGCGGTCGGGGAGGGCTGCGCCATGGCGCCGGGAGAGGCCATCAGCGTGAGCAGGAGAGGGAGAAAGGCGAGCAGGGGCATAGGCCTCCCTGCTCAAGCCGCGTGCCAGGGCGAGCCATCTCATTCCGGTGATGCTGCAATGCAAAAAACCGCTTGCGAAACCCGGGGCACGTCATTAGGTTGTGCATCGCAGCAACGCGATGTTGTCGCGTTGTTGTCTTTCTTGGACGTTTCCTCCCTAAACTCGGCGGAGCCTCTGGCTCCGCCTCTTTTTTTGCCCGGACGCCAGGAGCGACCTCGCTCGCTCCCGGGTTGCCCCGCCGCGTTGCTTAACCGGGTCAGGGGCGGAGGAAAGACCAGTCCTCGGCCAACAGCCGCGCCAGCACCCGGTCCATGTCCGACCGCAGATGCGCCAGGCCAGGCAGCCGCTGGATTCTCCGCTCATCCATGTACAGGCTGCGCGCGATCTCGAGCTGGATCACGTGGACCCCCTCCCGCGGGCGCCCGTAATGGCGGGTAACGTAGCCCCCTGCATAGGGATCGTTTCGCCGGAGCCGGTAGCCCAGGGCGGTCAGGGATTCCTCCAGCCGCCGGGTCGCGCGGGGAGCCGCGGCGGTGCCATGGGCGTCGCCAAGGATCATATCCGCCGAGCGCCCCGCCTCTCCGGGGAGGGAGGGCATGGAATGGCAGTCGATGAGCAAGCAACAGCCGAAGCGGCGGATCGTCTCCGAAATCAGCCCGGAAAGGGCGGCATGGTAGGGTTCCCAGAGCGCGCGGATGCGGTCGGCGGCTTCCTCGAAGGAGAGGCGGCGGCGGTAGACGGCTTCCCCGCTCGCGACCACGCGGGCGATGGTACCCAGTCCCGCGCCCACGCGCGGCGAGGCGCTGTTGACGAAGTCCGGCAGCGGCCCGTCGAACATGGTGGGATCCAGCTCCCAGGCCTCGCGGTTGGCGTCGCAATAGACCCGGGGGAAGGTGGCCGCCAGCAGGGGCGCGCCCAGGGCCGGCGCACCGGCGAAGAGCTCCTCCACGAATCCATCTTCGGAACGGCGCAGCGCCACCGGGTCCAGCCGGCTTTCGGCGAGGAAGGCCGGCGGGTAGTGCCGCCCGGAATGGGGCGAGGCCAGGATGATTGGCGAGGCCTGGACCACGGGCCGTTCCAGCAGGAAGGGCGGGGGGGAATCGGCCTCGACGGGGGCCTGGATCGGAAGGTCCATGTTCCTCCGAATCACCACAGCCCGGCGCCTCTGTCACGCGGCATGCCACGGCTTTCGCCAATCGGGCTTGCCGGGCCGTGAAGGGCAGGCTAAAGGGGCCGCCCCGACGCGATGCTTTCCGGAGCCGCGTCGCGGAACCCGGCGGATGGGCGCATAGCTCAGCGGGAGAGCACCACCTTGACACGGTGGGGGTCACAGGTTCAATCCCTGTTGCGCCCACCATCCGCCTGTTATTCCAGCACATTTTTTTGTGAGTATCGCCATCGCAAACCCCCGCGCGCTATGATCGCGGGATGCGAGCGCATTCTCCGACCGGGGCCTGATCCGTGCTGGACAGTCTGGACCCCGATGCATCCCTTCTCCCGCCCGAGGCGGTGATCTGGGCCTTCCGCCTCCTGCTGGGCCGGGAGCCGGGCGATGCCGAGATCGCGTCCCACCGGCGGCACCCATCGCCCGAAGCCCTGCGCCGCGCCCTCGTGCCGGAGGGCTACGCGGCGCCGCTCTGGCTGCTGGCCCCGCCCGAATCGCCCCGCATCCCCTGGCGCCTCGAGCCGCCCAGCCTCGCGCGGCCCGTGAACCAGCTCTGCACCGCAGCCCAGTTCGACGAGCCGGATTACGCGGCCTGGTGCGCCACCATCGGTGAGGCGCCGCGGCCTCACCGCAAGCAGTGGGAATTCTGCTGGATCCTGGCCGCGCTGCGCGCGGCCGACGTCATCCGTCCCGGCGCCCGCGCCCTCGGCTTCGGCGTGGGCACGGAGCCGCTGCCGGCCATGCTGGCTGCCAACGGGGTGGAGGTGGTGGCGACCGACGCGCCGCTGGAGGTGATCGCGGGCGATGGGTGGCAGAGCACCAACGAGCACGCCTCCGACCTCATGGCGCTGTTCCGCCCCGCGCTGATCGACGAAGCCACCTTCCGCGCGCGCGTGACCTTCCGCCCCGTGGACATGAACGCCATCCCCACCGACCTGCGCGGCTTCGACGCCTGCTGGTCCTCCTGCTGCTTCGAGCACCTCGGCGGCATCGCCCAGGGACTGGACTTCGTGGAGAACAGCCTGGAAACGCTCCGCCCCGGCGGCGTGGCCGTGCACACCACCGAGTTCAACCTCGGCTCGAACGAGGCGACCCTCGAAACCCCGGGCCTCTCCTACTTCCGCCGCAAGGACATCGAGGCGCTGCTCGACCGCCTAGCCGCGCGAGGCCACACGGTCTGGCCGCTGAACCTCCACCCCGGCGATTCGCCGCTGGACGCCTATATCGACACGCCGCCCTACGCCCTTCCGCATATCAAGCTGGAGGCGCTGGGGCAGGTGAGCACCTCCATCGGGCTGGTGGTGCAACGCGGGGGCTGATCCCGGCTGCTTCCGGGTTCGCAGCGAGAGGAGGGCTCTGCCCTCCACCCGCCAAGGGCCTGAGGCCCTTGGAACCCCGTCTGACTGCCGTGGATACCCCGGATCAGTGGGTCTCGTGTCGCTCCGCGCCTGTTCTGCCTTTGCAGTCGCCTGAGGTCCTAGACCTCAGGCGCACCGTCAGCCCCGTGATTCCAAACTTCTAGAAAAAGATGATGGGTCGAAGGCACTGCCTTCGACGGGTCCGGGGAGAGGAAGAGTTCCTTCTTCCTCTCCCCGGGAGAGACCGTCAGCCCCGCTCCATCAGCTTCCGACCTTGAGGGTGGAGACGAGCCCGCGGAGGCAGGCGAGCAGCGAGAGGGGGGTGAGCTTGCCGGTGCGGGGGTTGGATTCGCTCGGCACGCCCTCGATGGTCATGGTGAAGCGGGCGGCGGCGGCTTCCACGCGGATGGTGTGGGTGTTGCGGGTCAGGCCCGGCACGGCCCAGATCTCCACCAGCGTGCGTTCCGGGCCGATGCCGGCGAGGGCGAGCGCGGCGGCGACGTTCACATTTGCGGGGAAGCCCTGGGCGGCCTCGAAGGCATTGCCCTTGAAGACGAGGCTGGGCTCGGTGACGGCCGCCAGGTCGATCCCCCGCTCGACGAGATAGGGCGCGCCTTCGAGGCCGCGCGGGGGCTTGCGGGTCTCGATGGTCACGCTTTCCACCGCGCCTTCGGCGGCGGCGCGCACGGCGTCCAGGCCGAGCAGGGCGCCGGTGGGGACGATGATGCGCGCGCCGGTGCGGCGGGCTTCCTCCACCAGATGCATGCGGGGCAGCAGGGCGCCCACCGAGGCCGGGACGAGGATGCGGCCACGGGCGATGGCGGCCGCCGCGATCGTCTCGAACACGGCGGCCGGGGCGCATTCGACGATGATCTCGGCTTCCTCGGCCAGGGCCTCGATCGGGAGGAGGCGGGGCTTGTGGCGGAAGCCGGCAAAGTTGGATTCGGCCTTGGCCTGGTCACGCGCGGAGACGGCCACGAGGCGCAGGCCCTCCACCCCGGCATCGAGGGCGCGGGCGAGGTCGAGCCCGATGGCGCCGAGCCCGGCGATGGCAACGGTCTTCTCCAAGCGAACCTCCTGTCAGGGCACGGGGGACATGCCGCCATCCACGTTGATGGCGGTGCCGGTGACGTAATCGCCGGGCTGGGCGGCGAGCGCCAGGGCCATGGCGGCGAATTCCTCCGGGCGGCCCATGCGGCCCATGGGGATGGGGCGGCCGGCTTCCTCCTTCCATTCCTCGTAGCTCTGGCCGGCGGGGTCGGCGGCGTGGCGGCGGACCCATTGGTCGCTGTCGATCTTGCCGACGAGCAGGGCATTCACGTTGATGCCGAGCGGCGCCCCCTCCCCCGCCAGGACCTTGGTGAGGGCGAGGCCCGCCGCGCGTGAGACCGCGGTGGGCGCGCCGGTGGGCGGCGGCGCCTTCGCGCCGATGTTCAGCACGTTGATGATGCGGCCGAAGCGGCGCTCCGCCATGCCGGGCCAGGCCAGGCGGACGAGGCGGATGGCCGCGAAGAGCTTCAGGTCGAGATCCGCCTGCCATTCGGCGTCCGAGACCGCGGTGAAGGGGCCGCGCTTCGAGGTGCCGGCATTGTTCACCAGGATGTCGATGCCGCCCAGGGCCGATTCGGCGGCGCGGTAGGCGTGGTCGCAGCCCTCGGCGGTGGCGATGTCGGCCCGGATGGGCAGGCTGGCCGGAATGGAGGCCGCGGCGGCGTCCAGCGCCGCCTGGCCCCGGGCGATGATGGCCACGCGGGCGCCGGCCTCGGCGAAGGCGCGGGCGGTGGCGAGGCCGAGGCCCCGCGAGCCGCCGGTGACGAGGGCGCGGCGGCCTTCGAGGGTAAGTTGCATCGTTGTCCTCCGGCAGGCAGTCGCGCCGCCCTTCTCCGAAGGAGGTTCGGGAGCGGCGGGGGCGGGAGTCAATGCAGGGTGGTGGTTTGGGTTCTGGGACTGGCGGTTTGTCCCGGGGAAAGGAAGAAGGAATTCTTCCTCTCCCCGGACCCGTCGAAGGCAGTGCCTTCGACCCATCATCTTCTTCTTCGAGTTGGAGCCACTGGGCTGACGGTGCGCCTGAGGTCGATGACCTCAGGCTGCAAAGGCAGGAAGGACCCGAGACTCCGCCGGTCCGGGGTATTCACGGCAGTCCCATGGGGTTTCAAGGGCCTCAGGCCCTCGACGGGGCGAGGGCAGAGCCCTCACCGGGCGGGAATAGCTTCGCCGAGGAAGGGGGGGGAAAGGGATGGGCGACCTACGGGGCTCGAACCCGTGACATCCACGACCACAACGTGGCGCTCTACCAACTGAGCTAAGGCCGCCATCGAGCCGGCCAGGAAGTCCGGGCCGGCGGCGCGGTTTAGAGGGGACGGGCGGGGCGCGTCAACCCGCGCGTCAGCCGGCGGCGCGCACCCCGGCGGCGCGGGCGGCCTTCCAGGCGGCGAGGCGGGAGAGGGCTTCGTCCAGCACCGCGTCGGCCTTGCAAAAGGCGAAGCGGGCGAAGTGGTTCGGCACCCCCTCCCCCGGCGCGTAGAAGGCGGAGACCGGGATGGCGGTGACCTTCGCTTCCTCGGTGATGTGGCGGCAGAAGGCCACGTCGTCCCCGGAGAAGCCGAGCGGGCGGAAATCGGCGGTCACGAAGTAGGACCCCTGGGTGGGGAGCACGCCGAAGCCGAGGGCGGAGAGGCCGGCCGCAAGGCGGTCGCGCTTGGCCTGGAGGGTGGTGGAGAGGCCCGCGAAGTAGCTGTCCTGGAGGTTCAGGCCGACCGCGACCGCGCGCTGCAGGTTGGGCGGGGTGGTGAAGGTGAGGAGCTGGTGGGCCTTGGCGATGTTGGGGGCGAGCGACTTGTCGGCGGTGATGTAGCCCACCTTCCAACCCGTGAGGCTGAAGGTCTTGCCGGCGCTGCCGATGCGCATGCAGCGCTCCCGCATGCCCGGCAGGGTCATCAGCGGGATATGGGCCCAGCCGTCGAAGGTGAGGTGCTCATACACCTCGTCGCACACCGCATAGGCGCCGTGGCGCTGGAGAAGGTCTGCGATGAAGGCCAGCTCGGCGGCGGTGAAGACCTTGCCGGCGGGGTTCATCGGCGAGTTGAGGAGGATGGCCTTGGTGCGCGGCCCGAAGGCGGCGGCCAGCTCCGCGCGGGGCAGCTCCCATTTCGGGGGGGTGAGGCGCACCAGCTTCGGGATGGCGCCCAGCATCCGCACGACCGGCAGGTAGGTGTCGTAGAGCGGCTCGATCAGGACGCATTCGTCGCCGGGGTCGAGCACGGCCATGAGGCAGGCGGTGATGGCCTCGGTAGCGCCGGAGGTGACGACGACCTCGGAAACCGGGTCGATCTCCAGCCCGTAGAAGCGGCGGTTCGCCTCGGCGACGGCCGTGCGGAGCTCGGGCACGCCGGTGAGGGGCGGGTACTGGTTCCGGTTGTCCAGCAGCGCCTCGGCGGCGGCGCGGACCACCTCCTCCGGCCCTTCGTAGTCCGGGAAGCCCTGGCCGAGATTGATGGCGCCGTGCTGCACCGCGAGCGCCGACATGACGGTGAAGACCGTGGTGCCGGTGGCGGAGAGAAGGGCGTTCTGCGGCTTGAGAGGCGTGGTCATGGTGCGGCGCGGCGGTTCCGGAGGGGCGGGGCCGGCCGGCCGGGGTGCCGGCGGGCGGGGCCCGGGGTGAGCCGCGCATGATGGGGTCAGGGGGCGCCCGGTGCAATCATGCGACGGGGGAATGCCTGGAGATTAGGCAATTTGCCCGGGCGCCGGGCGGGATGGCCGTCGGCCACTGCAAAATCCCGGCGCACCGTCCTTGCCCGCCCGGCACGGGCCGTGCAACGTCCGCCCGCTAGCGTCCCCCCTTGCCGGGGCGCGGCCAAAACGCGGGAGGAGCGGGGTGCCCCCGTGCCCCGCGGGATACGGAGCCGATGAAAAAGATCGAAGCCATCATCAAGCCCTTCAAGCTGGACGAGGTGAAGGACGCGCTGCACGAGATCGGCCTGCAAGGGCTGACCGTGGTCGAGGCCAAGGGCTTCGGGCGTCAGAAGGGCCACACCGAACTCTATCGCGGCGCGGAATACGTCGTGGACTTCCTGCCGAAGGTGAAGATCGAGGTGATCTGCTCCGACGACCTGGCCGAGCGGGCGGTGGAGGCGATCACCGCCGCCGCGCGCACCGGGCGGATCGGCGATGGCAAGATCTTCATCACCGACGTGCAGGACGTGGTGCGGATCCGCACCGGCGAGCGCGGCGAAGAGGCGGTCTGACGGATTTCCCGCCGCGCGCCCCCACGGCCTTGCCGTGGGCTTGCGGCGGGCCGTGGCGGGGCCGAAAAGGCGCCGCGGCGCGGGATGTCACGTCCCACGATGATCAACGCGTTTCAGGGGAACAGGACCCAGTAAATGGCGAACGACAAGGACAGCGTCTCCAAGGTGATGGAGATGATCAAGGAGAACAGCGTCGAGTACGTGGACTTCCGGTTCACGGACCCGAAGGGCAAGTGGCAGCACACCGCCCAGCATGTCTCCACCATCGAGGAAGACACCTTCGCCGAGGGCATCATGTTCGACGGCTCGTCCATCGCCGGCTGGAAGGCGATCAACGAGTCGGACATGATCCTGATGCCGGACACGCTGAATGCCTGCATGGACCCCTTCAGCGCCAAGCCGCAGCTGATCGTCTTCTGCGACATCTATGAGCCCTCCACCGGCCAGCGCTACACGCGCGACCCGCGCGGCACGGCGAAGAAGGCCGAGGAGTACCTGAAGTCCTCCGGCATCGGCGACACCGCCTTCTTCGGCCCCGAGGCCGAGTTCTTCATCTTCGACGACGTGAAGTTCGGCACGGGCGGCAATTACGGCCACTACAAGCTGGAGAGCGGCGAGGGTCCGGGCGCGTCCATGAAGGACTTCCCCGAGGGCAACATGGGCCATCGCCCCGGCGTGAAGGGCGGCTACTTCCCCGTCCCGCCCGTGGACAGCGAGCAGGACCTGCGCGCCGAGATGCTCTCCACCATGATGGAGATGGGCGTGCTGGGCGAGAAGCACCACCATGAGGTGGCGCAGTCGCAGCACGAGCTGGGCACCAAGTTCGGCCCGCTGGTGACCCAGGCCGACCACATGCAGATCTACAAGTACGCGATCCACAACGTGGCCCACAGCTACGGCAAGACCGCGACCTTCATGCCGAAGCCGATCTATGGCGACAACGGCTCGGGCATGCATGTGCACCAGTCCATCTGGAAGGACGGCAAGCCGCTCTTCGCCGGCAACGGCTATGCGGACCTGTCCGACTACGCGCTGTGGTACATCGGCGGCATCATCAAGCACGCCAAGGCGCTGAACGCCTTCACCAACCCCAGCACCAACTCCTACAAGCGCCTGATCCCGGGCTTCGAGGCGCCCGTGCTGCTGGCCTATTCGGCCCGCAACCGCTCCGCCTCCTGCCGCATCCCCTATGCGACGAGCCCGAAGGCCAAGCGCGTGGAGGTCCGCTTCCCGGATCCGACGGCGAACCCCTACCTCGCCTTCGCCGCGATGCTGATGGCCGGCCTCGACGGCATCAAGAACAAGATCCATCCGGGCGAGGCGATGGACAAGGACCTGTACGACCTGCCGCCGGAGGAGCTGAAGGGCATCCCGACGGTCTGCGGCTCGCTGCGCGAGGCGCTGGGCGAGCTTGAGGCCGACCACGAGTTCCTCCTGGCCGGCGACGTGTTCACCAAGGACCAGATCGAGAGCTATGTCGAGCTGAAGTGGCAGGACGTGTACAAGTTCGAGCACACGCCGCACCCAGTCGAGTTCGAGATGTACTACTCCGTCTGATGCGGCTTCGCCGGCATCCTGCGAGGGATGCCGGCGGCACTATCCACATGACGTTTCCGGCCCGGGCCGCGCGATCCTCGCGCGGCCCGGCTTCCGTTCGGAGGCGGCCTACAGGCCCGGCATCAGCACGCCGCCCTGGATGCTCATCTCGTCCTTCACTTCCTTCACCCCCTCGATGCGTTCCGCGAGAACGACCATCGCCTTCCGGATCTCCTCCGAGCGGACCAGACCGTAGAGCCGCACGATGCCGTTCTCGACATGGGCGAAGACGAAGGCGGTGTCGGACCAGGGCTGGCGGGCCCGCTCGTCCTCCAGGGCGCGGAAGATGCGCTCATCTTCCGTCTCGGACTCGCCCCGGACCGCCGGGGGCATGTCGAGCACGGCGCGCAGGAGGTCCGCGCGGGAGACGATGCCCACCAGCCGCCCCTTCCGCAGCACGGGCACGCGCTTGATGTGCTTCTCCTCCAGCAAATGGGCGACATGTGCGGCGGTCGCGTCCTCCTCCACGGCGACGACGTCGGGGGTCATGACCTCGGACACGCGGCGGCCATGGGTGCGGGCGTAGCGCCCGGCCTCGCGGCTCGGATTGGAGATGAGCTGGGCGAGCCAGCCGCGCGGAAGGTCTTCCTCGCCCGCCAGTCGGCGCAGCAGGTCGGCTTCGGACACGATGCCGAGGACATGGCCATGCGTGTCGGTGACCGGCACCGCGGAGAGATGGCGTTCCGCGAGCATGCGCGCGAGCACGGCCACAGGCATGTCGGGCGGGACGGATAGAACATCCGGCGTCATCAGGTCGCGGGCGGTGGGGGTCTTGCTCGTCATGGGTTTCCTCGTTCGGGCAGCCTGGGCCGGGAGGATGCCGTGTGGGTCTGTCCGGAGCGCTGATCCAGGTCAGCGCGCGCGCGTCACGGGGCTGCTTTCCTGCCGCGGATCGGGCCGCCCGCCGGGTGCCCGCGGGCAGATGGAAGCAGCGCCATGCAGGGCTACAAGAGCATCCTGGTTCACGTCACGCCCGAGGAGGCCGCCGGAGCGCGGCTCGCCCTCGCCGCCGATCTGGCGGAGCGGTTCGATTCGCACCTGATCGGGCTCGGCGCGGGCTGCATCAACCTTCCGGTGGACGCGATGGGCGACGGCAGCGCCGCCGCGGCCGTGGTCGAGATCGAGACCGAGGATCTGGTCGCCGCGTTGCGCGGGGCCGAGACGCGCTTCCGCAAGGCGTTGGGCCAGCACGGCGCGAAGGTGGAGTGGCGCTGCTTCCAGGAATTCCCGGCGGGAGCCATCGCGCGGGAGGCGCGTGCGGCGGACCTGGTGGTGCTTGGGCGGGAATGGGCCGGGGGCAGCGCCAATTTCAGCTTGGCCGCCAACCCCGGCGATGTCGTTCTCCGCGCCGGCCGCCCCGTGCTGGTGGTGCCCCCTGGCATCGACCGGCTGGAGGCCTCGCGCGTGGTCATCGCCTGGAAGGACACGCGGGAGGCCAGGCGCGCCGTGCGGGATGCGCTGCCGCTGCTCCAGGGCGCGGAGAGGGTGAGCGTGGTGGAGATCTGCGAGGAGGAGGAGCAGGCGGAGCAGGCGGCGGCGCGCGCGGAGGACGTGGCGCGCTACCTCGTCCGGCACGGCATCGGCGCCCGGGGCAGCGCGCAACGGATGACGGAGCGGAGCGCGGCCGCGCAGATCGAACGCGTGGCGCAGGCGGAGGGGGCGGACCTCATCGTGGCCGGCGGCTATGGGCATGCGCGGCTGCGGGAATGGGTGTTCGGTGGCGTGACGCGCGAGCTGCTGCGCGGCGCCCGGTGCTGCCTGCTGAGCCATTGAGGCCGGGGGCTTCCACCGGGCTTGCCCTGGGCGGGGGTTCATGCCGCCGGTTGTGTTCTGGGCTGTTGGTTTGTCCCGGGGAGGAAGAAGGAATTCTTCCTCCCCGGACCCGTCGAAGGCAGTGCCTTCGACCCATCATCTGTTTCTTCAAGTTGGACGCGTGGGGCTGACGGCGCGAGACCCGGCCGATCATCGGGGCCACGGCGGTCTCACGCAGGTCCAGGAGCCCCCGGCTCCTGGCGGGGTTCGGCGCACGGCCTCGAACCTCCGGAGAGGGCAGCGCCCTCTCCGGAAGCCCGGGCCGGTTGGACCATCCGCGGACGGGATCAGATCACCTCGCCCGGCAGCGGCACGGAGACGACCTCGAGCTTGTCCTCGACGCGCTCCACCCCCTCCACGCGGCTGGCGAGGACGCGCAGGCCCCGGCGCATCTCCTCGGACTTGGCGTAGCCGTGCAGGGTCACGACGCCGTCCTTCACGTCCGCGAAGACATAGAGGCTCTGCGCCCAGGGCTGTTCCCGCATCTCGGCGCGAAGGGCCTGCCGGATGCGCGCGTCGCGGCTATGCTCGGGGGTCCCGACGCGCTCGGGCGGCTCCAGCACGCCAACCAGCAGGTCGGCGCGGGAGACGATGCCGGCCAGCCGGCCCTCGCTCAGCACGGGCAGGCGCTTGATGCCGTGGCGCTCCATGAGCTGGGCGCATTCCTCGGCCGTGGCATCGGGGCCGGCGGTGATGACGGAGGTGGTCATGATGTCGCGCGCCTCCATGCCATGGGTGCGGGCATAGTCCTCCGCCTGGCTCTCGGCATTGCCGAGGAGGCGCCGGAGCCAGCTCACCGCGCGCTCGGCCTTGCCGGCCAGGCGGTGGACGAGGTCGGCCTCGGTCACGATGCCGAGAAGGCGGCCCTCGGCATCCGTGACCGGCACCGCGGAGATGCCGCGTTCAGCCAGGAGCCCGGCCAGGGAGGCGACGGGCATTCCGGGCGGGACCGTGACGACGCCCGTCGTCATCAGATCACGTGCGAGCAGCGAGTCCGTGGTCATGAGCGGTTCCTCTCCCGTTCAAGGCGATGACGGATGCTAGCCGTTCCGAGGGCGGGACGCCTTGCGCTAGATCAGGGCCGCGGCGCCGGGGACGAGGCGCCTTGCGCCGGATCGGGGCCGCGGCCGAGAGGGGGCGAGCGGTTGCCTGGCTTGGCGCCGGCCGGTATCAGCGACGGGTCTTCACGCGGTGGGAGTCCGGGGCATGCGACCCATCACCGGCCCCGGGAATCCGGCCGGCCCGGCCCTGCCCGCGCGGGAGCCGGTGGCCGATGCCGCCTCCCCCACGGGCCCCGGGCTGGGCCTGCCACCACGGCCGCCGCGCCTTCGCTGGCTCATTGCCGCTTCCGTCCTGGTGCCGATCGGGATCCTCGCGCTCGGCGCCTGGGTGGCCTGGGGGCAGGTCTGGGAAGAGGCGCGGGCCGAGGCGGGGGCGACGGCGGGGGCCGCGGCGGAATATGCCGCCCAGCTTCTGGATGGGCCCGTTCCGGACGAGCCGGTCCTGGATGGGCGCGCCGGGGAGATCGGGCGCGGGTTGAGGGCGCTGGCCGAGGGGCGGGGCCAGGTCATCGCCCTGTTCCGCGAGGATGGGACGGTGCTGGCGCGGAGCGCGGGGCTGGAGGCGTGGCCCCCTCCCCTGCCCCCGGGCAGCCCGTTGCGCCGGGCCCTGGACGAGAGGGGAACGGCGAGGACCGGCGATGGGGTCCTCGCCCTGCGGCGGGTCGCGGGCCGGCCGGTGCTGGCGGTGGCGAGCCAGGAGCGCGCGGCCGTGCTGGCGCGCTGGTGCGACCTGATGCTGCGTCAGGCCTCCTTCGGCGCGCCGGCCCTGGCCGTGCTGATGGGGCTGGTGCTCCTCGCGCTGCGGCGCGTGCGGCGGGCGGGGGCGGCGGCGCTGCGGGAGGCGGAGCGGCAATCCCGCGTGCTGCTGGAGGCGGCGCCGGTGGGGATCGCGTTGCTGGACCCGGAGACGCTCCGCTTCGTGGCGGTGAACGGGCAGGCCTGCCGCGAGCTGGGCTATGACGCGGAGGAGCTGCTCCGGCTGCGCCTGCCGGAGGTCGAGGTGACGAGCGGCCTCGGGGAATGGGTGGCCGGGCTGCGTGCCGCGGGCGCGCCGCCGCGGGGCGAGATCCAGGCGCGGCACCGCACGAAGTCGGGCGCGGTGCGGGACATGCTGATCCGCGCCGAGCGGATCACGATGGGGGCGCAGGCGCTTCTCTACACCGCCTGGATCGACATCACCGAGCGGGTGCGCGACCGGCATGCGCTGGCGGAAAGCGAGGCGCAGCTCCGCTCCATCCTCGAGACCGTGCCGGATGCGATGGTGGTGATCGACGAGCGCGGGATCATGATCTCCTTCAGCTCGGCGGCCGAGCGTCTCTTCGGCTGGACGGCGGCGGAGTCGGTGGGGCGCAACGTCTCCATCCTCATGCCCGATCCGGACCGCAGGCAGCATGACGGCTATCTCGCCCGCTACATGGTCACGGGCGAACGGCGGATCATCGGCATCGGGCGGGTGGTGACGGGGCAGCGGCGCGACGGCTCGACCTTCCCCATGGAGCTGACGGTGGGCGAGGTGCATACGGGCGGGCGGCGCCTGTTCACCGGCTTCGTGCGCGACCTGACGGAGCGGCAGGAATCGGAGCGACGGGTGCAGGAGCTGCAATCGGAGCTGCTGCATGTCTCGCGGGTGAGCGCGGCGGGGGAGATGGCCTCAGCGCTCGCGCATGAGCTGAACCAGCCGCTCACCGCCATCGCGAGCTCGGTGAAGGCCGCGCTGCGGATGATGCAGACGGCGGGCGCGAAGGGCGCTGTCCCGCTGCCGGAGCGCGCGGTGGAGGCGATGGAGCGGGCGGTGGGCCAGTCGCTCCGTGCCGGGCAGATCGTGCGGCGGCTGCGCGAATTCGTGGCCAAGGGCGAGGCGGACCGGGAGCTGGAGACGCTGCCCGGGCTGATCGAGGAGGCGAGCGCGCTCGCGCTGGTGGGGGCGCGGCAGCGCGGGGTGCGCGTGGCCTTCGAGATCGCGCCCGGGCTGCCGCCGGTGCTGGTGGACCGCATCCAGCTGCAGCAGGTGCTGCTCAACCTCCTGCGCAACGCCATCGAGGCGATGACGGATGACGAGGGGACGGAGCGGCGCGAGCTGCTCGTCTCCGCGCGCCCGCGCGGGGCCGGCGAGGAGGTGGAGCTGGCGATCGCCGATACCGGGCCGGGGCTGGCCCCGGTGGTGGCCGCGCGGCTGTTCGAGCCCTTCGTCTCGACCAAGCCGGGCGGCATGGGGGTGGGGCTTTCCATCTGCCGGTCGATCATCGAGGCGCATGGGGGGCGGCTCTGGGCGGAACCGAACCCCGGGGGGGGCACCGTGTTCCGCTTCACCTTGCCGGCGGCGCCGCCGGACGAAGCCGTGACCTGAGGGGAAAGACATGACGACGGGACCCGGCGCGCGGAGCGTGGTGCATGTCATCGACGACGACGAGGATGTCCTCTGGTCCGTCGCCACGCTGCTGACCTCCTATGAGCTGGAGGTGGAGACGCATCCCTCGGCGGTCGCCTTCCTGGCCGCCCTGCCCGGCCTGGCCGAGCCGGGCTGCGTGCTGACCGATGTGCGCATGCCGGACATGGACGGGATGGAGCTGTTGCGGCGCCTGCGCGAGGGCGTGTTCCGGCGCCCGGTCATCGTCATGACGGCGCATGGCGATGTTTCCATGGCCGTGCGGGCGATGAAGGACGGCGCCTTCGACTTCATCGAGAAGCCGTTCAGCGACGAGGCGCTCTTCGCCATCGTCAAGGCCGCGCTCGCCCTCCCCCCGCATGAGGAGGCGCCCGCCGGGGAGTTGCCGGCCGAGGGGACGCTGCGCCCAGAGGTGTCGCGGGCGGTGGCGCTGATCGCGACGCTTTCGCCGCGTGAGCGCGAGGTGCTCGACCTGGCGATGGAGGGCAAGCCGAGCAAGATCATCGCGCATGAGCTGGGGATCAGCCCGCGCACGGTGGAGGTGCACCGGCTGCGCCTGATGGCGCGGCTGGGGGTGGGCAGCCTGGCGGAGGCGGTGCGGCTTTCGGTCTGGGCCGACATGGCGGGGCCACGGCCCGCGCCGGAGGGTTCCGGCGAGGCCGGGCCGGAGGAGCCGGCCTAGAGGGCGCCCGGGGGCGCCCCGCCGCCGCTCAAGCCTCCTGGCACGCGCTCCGGGCGTCGGCCCGCAGAGCGCTGCGGACCTGTTGCAGCAGCGCGTCCATGTGGAAGGGGTCGGCGAAGCTCACGCCCGAAGGGGGCGCGCGGCGCGGCCCGGCGGAGCGGAACGCCCGCTTGAGGATGACGGTGGGGATGCGCAGCCCGGCGGCCGCCATGCGCTCGGCCAGGGCGAGGCCGCTGCCGCCCTCGGCCAGGCGCTCCTCGGCGAGGAGGCAGCGGCCGGCGCCGGTCGGGCTGGCCGCGAGGGCGGGCAGCTCGGCCAGGAAGGAGGCGGCGGAGGGGAAGGAGCGGGTGGCGATCTCCTCCGCCTCCAGCAGCAGGACAAGCGAGCGCGCCACCGCCGGGTCGGAGCTGACGACGAGGACGAGGGGCTGCTCGCCCGCGCGATCCACGGGCGCGGGAGCGCCGCCGGCGGAAAGGACGTCATGCGGGGACACGGTCGATCCAGGTCTCCTCGGCCGCGCCGGCATCGTGCTGGGCGGGGTGTTGGGGGGGTGCCGGGGGGCATCGTTGTCTCGGGGCCGCAATCTCGCTCCGCGCCCCTCCGATTGCGATTTGGGACTTCTACTTACGGGGGGGCCGGCCGGTTCCGGGCGGCCGCGGAGGCGGGCTACGTAGATTTGCGTATGGGGTTTTTCCCAAGTTCCGGCCGCCCCGCCCCGGGGGTAACCAGGCTTCACCATGTCTTGAGGTGGAGCCTCCCCATGCAGCTCGTCTCCGCTGTTCCCCACGCTACGCCGACCCCCGCGATCTCCTTTCCGATGCCGGGCTTCGAGGGCGGCGCCGGGCTGGCGGCAGGCCCGATCCAGGGGCGCCGGATGCACTTCGCGCGCGGTGCCGAGATCTATGCCGAGGGCAAGGCGGCCGACCAGCTCTACAAAGTCGTCTCCGGTACGGTGCGCACCTGCCGCCTGCTGCCCGACGGGAGGCGGATGATCGCGCAGTTCGCCCTGGCGGGCGAACTTTTCGGGCTCGACAGCGTCGGCCACCATCGCTTCTTCGCGGAGGCGGTGACCGATGTGGTGGTGATCGCCTTCTCCCGCCGCGACATCAATGCCTGGGTGGAGCGCGAGCGGGCCGCGGCGCAGTCCTGGCAGTCCTATGCGCTGGAGCGGCTGGCGGCGGCGCAGGACCGCTTCATCCTGCTCGGCCGCCGCACCGCGGCGGAGCGCGTGGCGGCCTTCCTGCTCGACCTCGTGGATCGCGGCCTCGGCGCGCACGACGTGGTGGAGCTTCCGATGTCGCGCTACGACATCGCGGACTATCTCGGCCTGACCGCGGAGACGGTGAGCCGCGTACTCAGCACGCTGTGCAAGAACCGCCTGATCGCGAAGCAGGGTTGCCACCACCTCCGCATCCTCGACCGCGAGGCGCTGGAGGAGCAGGCGGACGAGGACGCGCTCTAGCAGGTTGCTGAAGAAGTCGGCCCTCGACGCGATTTGAGGAACATGATTCACCTCCGCAGGGCAACCGCGGGGTTGATGATGCGGGGGACGGACGAGACGAGCGGGTCGCTGTTCAGCTACGTCGATCTTGAGGCGCGCATCCCGGCGCGGCATCCCCTGCGCAAGATCCGGCAGGTGGTGAACGAGGCGCTGGCCAGCCTGGATGCCGATTTCGAGGTGCTTTACACCGACTTCGGCCGCCCCTCGATTGCGCCCGAGCGGCTGATCCGAGCGAGCCTGATCCAGATCCTGTTCTCGGTCCGCTCCGAGC
>NZ_FQZF01000015.1 GCF_900141905.1 Muricoccus roseus
CGGCTCCGGCCCGCACCTACCTCGTCTTCTTCGACTTCGACCGCGCCGACCTGACGGACCGCGCCCGCCAGATCATCGCGGACGCCGCCCAGGCCGTGACGTCGACCGGCACGACCCGCATCGAGGTGGCCGGCCATGCCGACCGCTCGGGCACCCCGCAGTACAACCAGCGCCTCTCCATGCGCCGCGCCGAGGCGGTCGCCGCCGAGCTGTCGCGCCGTGGCATCGCCCGCAACCAGATGTCGATCCAGGCCTTCGGCGAGAGCCGTCCGCTGGTCCCGACCGCCGATGGCGTGCGTGAGCCGCAGAACCGCCGCGTCGAGATCGTCCTGCGCTAATCCCGCAGGGCCTCTCGCGAGGAACTTGAAGGGGCGGAGCCGCAGGGCTCCGCCCCTTCTTCTTTTCTTCACCGCAAGAAGTTTGACGGCAGCCCGCCTGCCGCGTTCTCCTCCCCGGCCAATGACGAGCCGAGAGGAGGGTCCGGCCCCTGCGCATCCTGATCGCCCTGCTCGCCCTGCTCGCCCTGGCCGGCTGCGCGGCTCCGGCCGCACCGCGAGAGCCGAGCCTGGCCGGCTATCTCCACATCTTCCAGGCCGCGCGCGACGCCCGCCAGGCCTGTGCCGGCCTCACCCCGGACTGCCCCGGCCCGGTCCAGGAGGATCTCGCCCGCGCCGAGGCCCAGACCCCGCCTGAACTCCTCCTTCCGCCGCAGCGTGCCGCCCCTGAGCGCCGCCTCGCCGAGGCCGCCCTCCAGGCCGCCCATGCGGATTGCCGCGCCCGCGGCATCCGCCCAGGCACCCTTCGGTGGGACAGCTGCCGGGTCGATCGCGGGATCGAGCGGCTGAACGAGGTCGCCGGCCTGCGCTGAACCCCACCCCTCCAAGCAGAACGGCTCCGGGGAGAGGTGGACCTCTCCCCGGAGCCGCGATCAGGCCCGGAAACAAAGAAGGGCGCCTTGCGGCGCCCTTCGTAAGCTCGAAACCCCGGCGGGTTCAGCGCGCGTTGGTCGAGACCCGGCGGATGGCCGTGCGGCGCTCCGTCCGCTCCGGCGCCGTGCGGGCGGCCGGGGTGGTGGCCGCGCCGCACTCGCTGCGGCCATGCGGGTTGGAGAGGTTGTTCGCCACGGCCAGATTGGCCAGCCCCTCGGTCGTCTTCGGGGCCGCCATGGCGGCGGTGAAGAGCGAGGAGACGTTCTGGCAGAAATGCGAGCCCTGGCGGCCGCTGTCCATCTGCTGGACATTGGCGAGCTCGGTCACGAAGTTGTCGCGCAGGCGCACGCCGACGGCGCCATTGGCGCGGCGGTAATGGGTGGACATGCCCTCCCAAGCCGAGGCGAGCGGGCTCTGGAACTGCCGCACGAAGGCGTTGTACTGCTCGTCCTGCTTGCAGAGCAGGGCGGCGACCATCAGCTGGCTCTGCAGCGAACGCACCTCGAAGGCGGCCTTCTCGGCCGGGCGAAGGCAGGTCTGGGCAATGGCGGGGGTCGCGGCAACGGCGGCCACGAGGCCGGCGGCAAAGAGGCGAATCGGCGACATCTGAACCGGGGTCTCCCGAGGCGTTAGGGGCGGCACCTCCGCCCTGGCGAACATCTATTCCTTCACTGCCCCGGATGCACGCGGCATTTTGTGGGCAGGAGGTCGAGCGCGGTCAGAGGCTTAGGGGGCGTGGCGGAAATGCCATGGCAAGGCCGCCGGGCGCCTTCGCCGCGCCCTGCCAGCCAGCCTGCGGAAGGCCGGGCTTGTGGGCTCAGGCCGCCGCGGGGCGCTTCCGGCGCTGCATCCGGGCAAGGCCCGCCAGCCGCCTGTCAAGGAAATCCAGCGCTGCCGGAACACCTCCCGGCTCCCGCAGCCAGTAGGCCAGGGTCGCGGCATAGATCCCGGCCAGCGTGGCGCGGCGCGTGTACCAGGAGAGATCGGCGGAGCTGTCCCCGGCCGCCGCCCAGATCGCATCCGCCGTGCGCGCCAGCGTCCGTGCGCCCACCGCGGCGTTCCAGGGCAGGGCGAGCACGGCCAGCGCCCGGCGCACCGCCTCCCGTTGCGGCTCCAGCCCCTCCAGCCGGAGGGCGATCAGCCGCCGGATGCGCTGCGGCGTGCGCAGGGCCGCCAGGTCCTCCCGCGCGGCCGCCTCCTCCATCCGCCGGTCGGAGAGGTCGATCCAGGCCTCAACGGCCCCCACGGGCCCGCGGGGAAAGAGCCAGCGATGGGCCGCCGGCTCCTCGCCGAGGCTCCGCAGCCCGGCCTCCATCGCCGCCACGGTCCAGCCCAGCCGTGCCACATGCGGCAGGGTCGCCAGGATGGCCGCGTCCCGCTCCGGGCTGCGCTCGATCACCGCGCCTCCTCCTTCCCGGCCTGGGCCTGGTGGCGCGCCAGCTCCTCGACAAAGCCCAGCCGCGAGAGATCCGTCATCCGCATGGGATAGAGCAGCCCTTCCAGGTGGTCGTATTCATGCTGCATCACCCGGGCCGCCATTCCCTCCGCCTCACCGGAGACGGCCCGCCCCTCGGCATCCAGCCCCTTCCAGGCGATCCGCGCCGCCCGCCCGACCTCGCCGCGCAGGCCGGGAATGGAGAGGCAGCCCTCCCAGCCCGCCTCGCGCTCCTCGCCAAGGGGCGTGATCTCCGGGTTGAACAGGGCGAAGACCTGCGGGCCGTCCCGCATGACGAAGATCCGCAGCGGCACATGCACCTGCGGCGCCGCCAGCCCCAGCCCATTCGCATCCAGCATCGTCTCGGCCATGTCGGTCGCCAGCCGGCGCATCTCGGGGGAAGTCGGGTCCGCCACGGGCTCTGCCCGGCGTAGCAGCACCGGATGGCCGAGCCGCGCGATCTTCAGAATGGCCATTCGGGTTCCAGCAAGGCATTAGGGGCAACCGCGCCCCGGCTGATATGTTGGGGCATGGGCCGGATTCGTCACCAGGCCCCGCCCCTCGGCGTTTCGGGCTTCCACGACGAGGCCCGTCCATGTTAAACGGCCGGGCTTTCGCTGGATGGATTCGTCCATCCGGCCGTTTACCCATCTCTAACCCCCACCCTTGGCAAGGAGGACGTTGCCGCGTGCAAGTCGTCGTTCGGGACAACAACATCGACCAGGCGCTGAAGGCGCTCAAGAAGAAGCTGCAGCGCGAAGGCGTCTTCCGCGAGATGAAGCTGCGCCGGCACTTTGAGAAGCCCTCCGAGCGCCGCGCCCGCGAGGCCGCCGAGGCCGTTCGCCGCGCCCGCAAGGTCGAGCGCAAGCGCCTGGAGCGCGAGGGCTTCTGAGCCCCGCCCTCCCCTTCACGGGGAGGCGCACCGAAGACGTCTGAGGCCGCGGCGCGGGGGCAAGCCCCTGCGAACCGCGGCTTTGGCGCGTCTTCAGCCCTGCTTGCTCAGGTTCCAGAAAGTCGCGAAGCTCGGAATCACGTCGCGCAACGTGTTCCGGTAGGCCGTCGCCTGGAAATACTGTCCCAGCGGCGCGAAGGGCACCGTCTCGAAGGCCCGGCGCTGCATCCGCCCCGCGACTGTCTTCTGCACCTGCAAGTCCGGCGCATCAAACCATTCGCCCCGCAGGGTCTCGATCTCTGGGTCATCCGGCCAGCCGAACCAGCCGGCCTGGCCATTGGCCCGAAGCTGCGTGTTGGCGGCGGGGGTCGCATTGTCCGCTCCCGCGCTGAAGGTCACGAAGGCGCTCCAGCCCCCCTGCCCCGGCGCCGCCTTGCTGCCCCGCCGGGTCAGCACCGTGCCCCAGTCCACCGCCTGGTAGTCCACGTTCATGCCCATTTTGCGAAGGGTGTCTGCCATGACCTCGCTCATGGCATTCACATGCGGCAGGTCGGTCGGCACGAGGAAGACGACCGGCTCGCCCCTGTAGCCCGCCGCCGCCAGCTCCCGCTTCGAGAGCTCCAGGTCGCGCGGCCCGGTCAGCACATCCATGGCGATGTCATTCGCCAGCGGGCTCCCTGGCGTGAACACCCCGGCGGGCACCCGCCACATCGCGGGGTCGTTGCCGGCGCAGGCGATCATCAGATCCGTCTGGTTCACCGCCCCCAGCACGGCCCGCCGCACCAGCGGGTTGTCGAAGGGCGGGTGCAGGTGGTTCATCCGGAAGCTGGCGCAGTATCCCGCCTTGTCCAGCACGCCCACTGTGAGGTTCCTGTTCCGCCGCAGCAGCGGCAGCAGGTCCGGCGTGGCGAAATCCCACCAGTCCACCTCCCCGGCCATCAGCGCATTGGCCGCGGTGGCGGGGTCCGGGGTGGTCAGCCACTCCACCCGGTCCAGATGCACCAGCTTCGGCCCGGCCGTGCCGCTCGGCGCGCCGCCCGGGGCCGGGACATAGCGCTCGTTCCGCGCATAGACGGCGCGTGCGCCGGAGATCCGCTCATCCGCCAGGAAGCGGAAGGGGCCGGAGCCCACCATTTCCGTCACCTGCGTCGTGCCGGGGGTGCGCGCCAGCCGCTCCGGCATCATCGCGGGCATGTAGACGCCGAACTTGCCCAGCGCGTTCGGCAGCATCGGGAAGGGCTTCTTCAGCCGGAAGAGGAGCCGCCGGTCATCCGGGGCGGAGAGTTCCTCGGTCGCCGCCATCAGCGTGGCCCCGAAGCCGTCCCGGCTGGCCCAGCGGCGGATGGAGGCCACGCAGTCCCGCGCCAGCACGGGCTCGCCATCATGCCAGCGCAGCCCCTCGCGCAGCGTCAGCGTCCAGCGCCGGCCGTCCTCCTCGACAACATGGCCCTCCACCATCTGCGGCCGGGGCGCATACTCCGCATCCGTGCCGTAGAGCGTGTCGAACACCATGAAGCCGTGGTTGCGGGTGACGTAGGCGGTGTTCCAATGGGGATCGAGGGTGGAGAGATCCGCCTGCGGGATGAACTTCAGTACCCGCGCGCCCGCCGCCCCCTGGGCGGCGCCGAGGCGCGGAGCCGCGAGCCCCGCCGCCGCCATTCCCGCGCCCGAGAGGAGTTGCCGTCTGCGCATCGCGTCCGCCCTGCCGATTCGCCCTCATCGCAGCACGCTCCATGCCAGCCGTCACGCAGGGATGGCACCGCAGCCCTCGCCCGGCCCACGCGTTCCTCCCCGTGATGCCCCGCCTCACCCATGATCTGATCGCTCAGGCCGTCCGCCCGCCCCCACCCGGCCCCGCCGCCCCCCAACCCGACGAACCGCGCCTGCGCGCCGAGATGCAGGTCTTCCTGCATGGCCGGGACCCGAAGCTTGGTGTCTGGGTCTTCGCCTATGGCGCCCTGATGTGGAACCACGATGCGGCCGGCCCGAACATCGTCACCCCTGCCCGCCTGCCCGGCTTCGCCCGCCGCTACACGCTGCGCGATGTCCAGGACCGCGGCACCCCCGCCTCGCCCGGCTTGACCCTGGGGTTGGAGGAGGCGCCCGCCCTGGCCTGCCCCGGGCTCCTCCTCCACCTGCCCGGACCCGACGTGGAGGAACGCCTGTGGCCCATCTGGAAGCAGGAGATGGGGCCGGGCTTCTACACACCCCACTGGGTCGAAGTGACCATGCACGCCAGCCGCGACCCGGGCGGCGCGCCCATCCGCGCCCTGTGCTTCGTCACCCGGCCGGACAGCCCGCACTGCTGCGGCGAGAAGCCGGTGCGGGAGGTGGCGGACTGCCTTGCCCGCAGCATCGGGCCCAATGGCGCGGCCGCGGCCTATCTGCTCGACGCGGCGGACACCCTGCGGAAGAACGGGATGCGGGACGCGACGCTGGAAAGCCTGGAGGCGGAGGTGGCACAGCGCCTTGCCGACGTGAGGCCTGTCTGAACGCCGTTTGATGGTGCGGGAAGCCGGTTCTGCGCTGACGGTCTGTCCCCCTCAGTCAGAGACCCCTTGGATCCGGGGTATCCACGGCAGTCAGACGGGATTCCAAGGGCCTCAGGCCCTTGGCGGGTGAGGGCGGAGCCCTCTCTCCGAAGCTCTGGTTCCTTCGAGGCGCCGGATCAGACCCGCTCATACACCGTGCAGATGAACTCGCCCTCGCGCTGCTGGTCCAGGACACGGAAGCCTGTCCGCTCCGCCAGCACCCGCGGGCTGTCGCCCATGGGGAAGAAGACGTGGAAGCGGGTATGGGCGTAGAGCCAGTCGTGGCAGGGCGAGGCGTGGGCCATGCGCGCGCCCGGGCGCAGCACGCTGTGGAAGAAACGGAAGTCGGCCAGCGGATCGACCATGTGCTCGATCACGTTGTTCGAGAACAGCGCCCCGAAGACGGGGGAGATCGCGCCCCGCGCGCCCACGATGAAGCTGCCGTCCTCCGGCGGCGCGGCCGGCTCGTAGCCCCAGGCGTCGTGCCCCCCTGCCCGCAAGGTGGGGATGCTGCGGCTCCAGCGGCCGCAACCCCAGTTCAGCACCGGGCCGGAGAAGGCGCCGAGCATCCCGAAGGCCCGCAGCTCGGATTGCGTCCCGTCGGATTCGCGGTAGTCCTCGTAGAGCAGGGTGTAGTCCGCGTTCAGCAGCGCCTCTGGCGCCTCCATCACCTTGGTCGGGCCGAAGCCGCAGCCGCACCCCGCGCAGATGTAGCGCTCCAGCCGCCCGCCGCCGAACATGTCCCGATCCACGCGGATCTCGAGGCTGTCGCGCGGCGCCACGCGCTCACAGACCGGGCAGCGCAGCGGCCGACCGGGCGGCAGCAGCGCCTCCACCCGGTCGAGCGAGGCCCAGTGCGCCGGCATCACCGCCGCCCGCAGGTCGCGCAGCTGCCGCTCCATCGCGGCGAGCCGCGCCTCCAAGGGATCGGCGAGCCGCGTCTGCGCCGTGGCGGCCGGGCCTTCGCCCGCCACGGGCTCTGTCGCGCCCAAGCTACTTCTGCAGCGCCTGGACGATCTGCTGGGTGACCTTCTTCGCGTCACCGAACAGCATCATCGTGTTGTCGCGGAAGAAGAGTTCGTTCTCCACGCCCGCATAGCCGGAGGACATGCCGCGCTTCACGAAGAAGACCGTCTTCGCCCTGTCCACGTCGAGGATGGGCATGCCGTAGATGGGGGAGGTCTTGTCAGTCTTCGCCGCCGGGTTCGTCACGTCGTTCGCGCCGATCACATAGGCCACGTCCGCCTCGGCGAATTCGGGGTTGATCTCCTCCAGCTCGTGCACGTCGTCATAGGGAACGTTGGCCTCGGCCAGCAGCACGTTCATATGGCCGGGCATGCGGCCAGCGACGGGGTGGATAGCGTATTCCACCGTCGCGCCTTCCTTCTTCAGCAGGTCCGCCATTTCCCGCACCACCTGCTGCGCCTGGGCCACCGCCATGCCGTAGCCGGGCACGATGATGACCTTGCCGGCATTCTTCATGATGTAGGCCGCATCCTCCGGGCTGCCGGACTTCACCGGCCGCGCGGGCTGCGCCGGGCCACCGGCCGCCGCCGCCCCGCCCGCCTCGGCCCCGAAGCCGCCGAGCAGCACGTTGAGGATGGAACGGTTCATCCCCTTGCACATGATGTAGGACAGGATGGCGCCCGAGGCGCCCACCAGCGCGCCGGTGACGATCAGCAGCAGGTTGCCGATGGTGAAGCCGATGCCCGCCGCCGCCCAGCCGGAGTAGCTGTTTAGCATCGAGACGACGACCGGCATGTCCGCGCCACCGATCGGGATGATGAGCAGGAAGCCGAGCGCGAAGGAGAGAATGGCGATCAGCCAGAACAGCCCGGTCGGCCCGCCGGTTGCCACGAAGATGCCGATCAGCACCAGCAGCAGCACGCCCAGGGCGGCGTTCAGCAGGTGCTGGCCCTTGAACAGGATCGGCGCGCCGGACATGCGGCCATCCAGCTTGGCGAAGGCGATGACCGAGCCCGAGAAGGTGATGGCGCCGATGGCCAGGCCCAGCGACATCTCCACCAGCGACTGCCCATGGATGTTGCCGGGCGTGCCGATGCCGAAGCTCTGCGGCGCATAGAGCGCCGCCGCCGCCACGAACACCGCGGCAAGCCCCACCAGCGAGTGGAAGGCCGCGACGAGCTGCGGCAGCGAGGTCATCTGGATCCGGTTGGCGATGACGGCGCCGATCCCGCCGCCGATCGCCAGCCCCGCGATGATCAGCCCGATCCCGCCGGCGCGCATGCCGGGCGTGGCCAGCGTCGCGAGGATCGCGATCGCCATGCCGATCATGCCCATGAGGTTGCCGCGCCGGCTGGTGGAGGGGTGGGAGAGCCCCTTCAGCGCCAGAATGAAAAGAACCGAGGAGACGAGATAGGCCAGTGTCGAAAGGGTATGGGACACGGTCTCAGCCCTTCCGCTGGAACATGGCGAGCATTCGCCGGGTCACGAGGAAGCCGCCGAAGATGTTCACCGCGGCCAGGGTCACGGCCAGGAAGCCGAAGGCCTGGGCCAGCCAGGACTCCCCGAGCCCCGTAGCAAGCATGGCGCCCACCACGATCACGGAGGAAATGGCGTTGGTCACGCCCATCAGCGGGGAGTGCAGCGCGGGCGTCACGCTCCACACCACGTGGTAGCCGACGAAGCAGGCCAGCAGGAAAATGGTGAGCAGCAGCAGGAAGGGCTCGGCCGCGGCCGCCCCGTGCTCGATGGCGGGCATGGCCTCTCCGGCCGCGGCGCGTGCCTCCATGGCCAGGGCCATGGCGCGTTCGGCCATGGCCTGGGCGCGGAGGGCGAGTTCCTCAGCATTCATCGGTTCGATTCCCTCAGCCGGCCACGAAATTCGGATGCACCACCTGGCCGCCGCGCGTCAGCATCACGCCGCGCACCAGCTCGTCCTCCGCCGGTAGCACCGGCTTCGAGGAATCCTTGTCCCAGAAGGTGGTCAGGAAGGTCAGGAGGTTGCGCGTATAGAGGCTGCTGGCCGCCGCCGGGATGCGCGCGGGCCAGTTGCGGTAGCCCAGGATGACCACGCCATTCGGGGTCACCACCTTCTCTCCGGGCTGCGTCAGCGCGCAGTTGCCGCCGGCGTCGGAGGCGATGTCCACGATCACCGAGCCCGGCTTCATGGAGGCCACCATGGCCTCCGTCACCAGCGTCGGCGCGCGCCGGCCCTGGACGAGCGCGGTGCAGACCACGATGTCCATCTTCGCGATCGCACCGGCCACCACCTCGGCCTGCTTGGCGAGGAATTCGGGGCTCATCGCCTTGGCGTAGCCGCCCGAGGTCTGGGCCGCCTTCGATTCCTCGTCCTCGTAGCCCACGAAGCTGGCGCCGAGGGACTTGATCTCCTCCTTCGCCGCCGGGCGCACGTCCGTCGCGGAGACACGCCCGCCCAGCCGGCGTGCCGTGGCAATGGCCTGCAGCCCGGCCACGCCCGCCCCCATCACGAGCACATTTGCGGCCGGGATGGTGCCGGCGGCCGTCATCAGCATGGGAAAGGCGCGGTCGAAGGCACCTGCCGCCTCCACCACCGCGCGGTAGCCGGCGAGATTGGCCTGGGAGGAGAGCACGTCCATGCTCTGCGCCCGCGTGATTCGCGGCAGCATCTCCATCGCGGCCGCATCGACGCCCGCCGCCGCGTACCGGCCGGCAGCATCCTTGTCGGCGCCCATCGTCCCGATCACCAGCGCACCGCGGGGGATCAGCGCCAGCTCGTCCAGGGTCCCCTCCCCGGCCGCCAGCGGCGCGCGGACCTTCAGCACGATGGCGGCGCCGGCCAGCGCCGCGCCCGCATCCGGCGCCAGCTCGGCGCCTGCCTCGGCATAGGCGGCGTCAGGATAGCCGGCGGACAGGCCGGCCCCGCTCTCTACCGCCACCTGGCAGCCCATCGCGATCAGCTTCTTAGCCGTCTCCGGCGTCGCGGCCACGCGGGCTTCATCCGCCCGGCGCTCCTTCAAAACGGCAAGCCGCATCATTGTTTCCGTCGTCCCTCGTCCGGGCGCGAGGATTGCGGCAGGTTCAGAATGGCGCAAGCCTCATCCGATTGCGTGCGCCGCGCGCCCGGCGCAATCCAGCCCTGCTCCGGCGCCGCCACCCGCAAGAAAATGGCGCAGGGCGAGACCGCCACCCACAGGGCACTTCCGCGTTATCCCGGCATGATCCTGCGCGACCCGGAGGATGGCGCGCGCCTCCTCATCCCCCAGCCCGCCCATGCGCTGCTCTCGGGCCAGATGCTGGCTGCCTGGGGCGCCCCGGGCTTCGCCGGCCCGGAGCCCGCGCCTGAGGTCATCCTCGCTGCGTCCCAGCACGACATCGCCTGGATGCCCTGGGAAGCCGCGCCAACCCTCGATCCGGAAACCGGCCTGCCCCACAGCTTCATGGCGCTCGGCGCGGCCACCCACGCGCCGATGTGGGCCCGCGGGGTCGAGCTCGCCCGTGCCGCCTGGGGCCACTGGCCGGCCCTGCTCATCTCCCGCCACGGCACGCTCATCTACACGCGCTACGCCAATCCCGACCGCGAAACCGCAGCCGACCGGACGGCCACGGAGCACTACCAGGCGGAGCAATCCACCCTGCAGACCGCCTGGGCCGAGGCGCTGGGTGCCGATCCGGCCCTGGTGGAGTCCAATTCCGCCCTCATCGCCGCAACGGACGCGCTCTCCCTCGCCCTCTGCTTCGGCCGCCCACTCTTCGCCCCGGAAGCTCCGACGATCGACGGCGGCCGGGCCCGGCTGGAGCTGGCCCGCAGCGGCGAAGGCCCGTGGTCCCTCTCTCCCTGGCCCTTCCGGGAGGACAGTCTCACCCTGCGCTGCGAGGCCATCCGTATTCCCGCGGCACAGCGCTGGACGGAGGAGGAAACCATGCGCCACGACCTCCGCAACGCGCCCCGAACCACTCTGACCGAAACCCTCCACCCCGGCTGAGATGCCTTGGCTGGGCGGGGCCTCCCGGAGAGGGCTCCGCCCTCTCCGGACCTCACCCGCCAAGGGCCTGAGGCCCTTGGAACCCCGTCTGACTGCCGTGGATACCGTTGACCGGCGGGGTCTTTGGTTTCGAGGTGCCCTTCCTGCCTTTGCAGTCGCCTGAGGTCTGAGACCTCAGGCGCACCGGCAGCCGAGTGATTCCAAACTTCCAAAAGAAGGTGATGGTCGAAGGCACTGCCTTCGACGGGTCCGGGGAGAGGAAGAATTCCTTCTTCCTCTCCCCGGGACAGACCACCAGCCCAGAACAAGCCCGGAAGGTATCAGACCGCCGGCGTCTCCGTCGGCGGCACGCCCGCATCGGCCAGCGCGGCCGCCTGGCGCGCGGCGAGGTCCGCCTCGCGGTAGTCGTCGATGAGTTCGTGGAACAGGTTGTGCCAGTTCATCTCGGCCTTGAGGCGGAGGAACACGCTGCCCAGCCCCACCGCCGCGCGGTCCATCAGCACGAATTCCCGCGGGGGCCGCACGCCTCCCACGCGCTTCAACCCGGCATGAACCTCCTCGGCCACCTTGCGCCCGAATTGCGGGTCGTTGGTCTCCTGCACAGGCCGCACCCGGTCTTCCAGCAACGGCTCGTAGAGGAAGCGTGCCCAGCGCAGCAGCACCTCCATCGTCTCGCGCTTGAGATCCTTGAAGCCCCAGAGCTCAAAGGCATGGGCCGCCTTGTCCCGGTCCTCGTCGCGCACCGCCTCGTAGAGGGTGAGCGTTCCGGTGATGAAGCGCGGCGGGAAGACGCGGATCGCGCCGAAGTCGAGGAGATTGATCCCGCCTTCCCCGTCAGGCCCGGGCTGGCGCACCTGGTAGTTCCCCAGATGCGGGTCGCCATGGATGACGCCGTAGCGATAGAGCGGGACGTACCAGGCGTGGAACAGCGCCTTGGCATAGGCGTTCCGCTCTTCCAGCGACGGGTTCTCCTCCAGCCGCGCGAGGATGGAGCGCCCCTCCAGCCAGGTCATGGTGAGCAGCCGCTTCGTCGTCAGCGCCTGGACCGGCGAGGGAACATGCACCTGCGCCACGTCGCGCAGCATGATGCCGTACATCCGCATCTGCGCGGCCTCGCGCTCGTAGTCCAGCTCCTCGCGCAGCCGCTCGCGCAGCTCCTCATAAACGTCGTCGTGCTGGATGGTGTTGTCCATCCGCGCATAGAGGCCCATCGCCATCCGGAGCTGGCGAAGGTCCGCTTCCACCACGCTTGGCATGTCCGGGTACTGCAGCTTGCAGGCCACGCGGGTGCCATCCGGCAGCAGGGCGCGATGCACCTGTCCCAGCGAGGCCGCGGCCGCCGCCTCGCGGCCGAACTCCTTGAAATTGGTTTCCCAGGCTGGGCCAAGCTCCGTGCCCATGCGCCGGCGCACGAAGGCCCAGCCCATGGGCGGCGCATTGGCCTGCAGCGAGGCGAGCTGCTGCGCATATTCCTCCGGCAGCGCGTTCGGCACGGTGGAGAGGAACTGCGCCACCTTCATCAGCGGGCCCTTCAGCCCGCCGAGGATGGATTTGAGGTCCTCCGCATGGGCCGCCTTGTCGGTCTTGATGCCGAGGAAACGCTCTCCCGCCACCCGCGCCGCGATCCCGCCCACCGCGCCCGAGGTGCGCGCCATCCGGCGGATCTCGCCGAACAGCGTGTTCTCCCGCTCAGCCATCGGCGCGCCCCGGTGCGGCTTCGAGCTCGTCGATGAAGCCCGCGATCACGTCCAGCCCGCGCTTCCAGAAGCGGGGGTCGGAGGCATCCAGGCCGAAGGGCGCCAGCAGCTCCTTGTGCCGCAGCGTCCCGCCCGCGCGCAGGAGGTCGAGATACTTGGCCTCGAAGTTCGGCACCTGCCCGTCCTGGTACACCCCGTACAGCGCGTTCACCAGGCAATCCCCGAAGGCATAGGCGTACACGTAGAAGGGCGTATGGATGAAATGCGGGATGTAGGACCAGTACACCCCGTAATCCGGCGTGAAGTCGAAGGCAGGGCCCAGGCTCTCGCGCTGCACCTGCATCCAGATCTCGGCGATCCGGTCGGAGGAGAGCTCGCCCTGCCGCCGCTCGTCATGCAGCAGCGTCTCAAAGCGGTAGAAGGCGATCTGCCGCACCACCGTGTTCAGCATGTCCTCCACCTTGGAGGCCAGCATCAGCCGCCGCCGCGCCGGGTCCGTCTCGGCGTTCAGCATCGCGCGGAAGGTCAGCATCTCGCCAAAGACGCTCGCCGTCTCCGCCAGGGTCAGCGGCGTGCCGGACATCAGGTAGCCCTGCTTCGCCGCCAGCCGCTGGTGCACGCCATGGCCCAGCTCATGCGCCAGCGTCATCACGTCCCGCGCCTTGCCGTGGTAGTTCACCAGCAGATACGGATGGGCCGAGGGCACCGTGGGGTGGGCGAAGGCGCCGCTCGCCTTGCCCGGGCGCAGCGCGGCGTCGATCCAGGGCTTCTCGAAGAAATCCCGCCCCAGCGCGGCCAGATCCGGGCTGAAAGCGTGATAGGCGGCCAGCACCTGCTCCCGCGCATCGCTCCAGGGGATGCTGCGGTCCACGTCACCCGGCAGCGGCGCGTTGCGGTCCCAGTGCTTCATGCGGTCCAGCCCGAGCCACTTGGCCTTCATGGCGTAGTAGCGGTGCGACAGGCGCGGGAAGCTCTCGACGACAGCCGAGACGAGCGCATCGACCACCTCGTCCTCGACCATGTTGGCGCGGTTGCGGGAGGTGCCGGGCCGCGGGTAGTTCCGCCAGCCGTCGATGATCTCCTTGTCCTTGGCCAGTGTGTTGGTGATGAGGGAGAAGAGCCGGACATTCTCGCCGAAGGCCTTCGAGATGCCTGCCGCCGCCGCTTCGCGAGTCGCTCGGTGGGGGTTCGAGAGGAGATTGAGCGCCGCGGAGACGGTCAGCTCCTCCGCCTTGCCCTCGCGCGCGACCGACACGCGCATATGGGCGATCGTCTCATCGAACAGCCGGTTCCAGGCCGAGCGGCCGGTCACCTCCTTCTCGTGCAGCAGCTTCTCCGCCTCGTCGGACAGCTGGTGCGGGCGGAACACCCGAAGGTCCCGCAGCCAGGGCCGCCAGCGCGCCAGGGCGGCGGAGGAGGCGATCCGCCCCTCCAGCAGCGTGTCGTCCAGCCGGTTCAGCTCCAGGGTGAAGAACAGCAGGTGGCTGCCGATGACCGTCACCCGCTCCTGCATGGTCTGGTAGAAGCGGCCGTTGTCGGCATTCTGCGCATCGCCGCTGAACAGCAGCTGCGCATAGGACATCACCCGCCCCAGCACCTCCTCGATCCGCTCGTATTCGCGGAGCGCCGCCTCCAGCGCGTCGCCGGAGAGGGAGGCGAGCTTGCCCGAATAGCTCCCCTCGAAGGCCCGAGCGGAGGCCTCGGCCGCATCCAGGTCGCCCAGCAGCTTCGGGTCGTCCGGGCGGGCATAGAGGTCCCGCAGATCCCATTCCGGAAGCGCCTCTCCCGCCGGGATGCCCCCGATCCGGGCCTCGGTGTCACGCAGGGGCAGCGGCTGGGTCAGTGTCATTCGGACGAAGTGCCTTGTGGAATCGGGATTCGCCCTCCCGATATAAGCCCCTGAGAGGGCGAGCCAAGGCCGCCCCGGGGCGGATGGCGCAAAGCGGGCGCAAGGGAGCGGAATGAACGAGGACACGGCACGCTGGAGCAGTCTGCCGGGGATGATGCTGGGCCTGGCGGCCCGCAACCCCGACCAGCCCATGATCCGCCACTGGCAGGGCGGTGCCTGGCGACGCACCACGTGGCGGGATTTCGCGCTGGCGGTCGCGAATGTCGCCGCCGGGCTGAGGGCCCAGGGCGTCTCCCCCGGGGACCGGGTGGTGCTGGTCAGCGACAGCCGGCCGGAATTCCTCGTCGCCGACACCGCCATCATGGCCGTCGGCGCCGTCACGGTGCCCACCTACACCACCAACACGGTCTCCGATCACGCCCATATCCTGCGCGACAGCGGCGCCCGCGCCGCGATCGCCAGCACGGCGCGGCTCGCCGAACGCCTGCACGAGGCCGCGGGCCCGGATGGCCTCGATCTACTGATCTGCATGGAGGAGGCCAAGGGAACCATCCCCTGGCCCAGCCTCGCCGCCACGCCCGGAGACCTCGCCATGCTGGTCGCCGAGGTGCAGCACATCCCGGAGGGGCGGCTCGCCTGCCTCATCTACACCTCGGGCACGGGCGGCCTGCCCAAGGGCGTGATGCTTCCGCATCGCGCCATGCTGGCGAATACGGAAGGGGTGCGCCCCTTCCTCCGCCGCCTCGGGCTGGAGTGGTCGGGGGCCTGCTATCTCTCCTTCCTGCCTCTCTCCCATGCCTATGAGCACACGGTCGGCGGCTTCCTCTTCCCGGCCTGCGGCATCGAGGTGGTCTTCTCCCGCGGCGCCGAGCGGCTGGCGGCGGAGTTCCAGGAGATCGGGCCTTCCATCATCACCGCGGTGCCCCGCCTGTTCGAGGTGCTGCGTGGCCGCATCCTGGCCGGGCTGGAGAAGGAGAAACCCTGGAAACGCAAGCTCTTCGAGCGCGCCGTCACGCTCGGCCTCCGCAAGATGGACGGCCCGCCCCTGGGCCTGCTGGAGCGCTTGGAGGATGCGGTGCTGGAGCGGCTGGTCCGCGCAAAGGTCCGCGCCCGCTTCGGCCCGAGGCTCGTCGCCATGGTCTCCGGCGGCGCGCGGCTGGATCCGGACCTCTCCGGCTTCTTCCTGGCGCTCGGGGTCACGGTGCTGCAGGGCTACGGGCAGACCGAGGCCGGGCCTGTGGTCTCGGTCAACCTGCCCTGGGACAATCACCGCCGCACGGTGGGCGCCCCGGTGAAGGGGGTGCAGGCCCGCATCGCCGAGGATGGCGAGCTCCTCCTCCGCGGCCCTCTGGTGATGGACGGCTACTGGGCCGATCCGGACTCCACCGCGCGCGCCCTCAGCACCCCACCCGGCGAGAGCGAGCCCTGGCTGCACACCGGCGATGTCGGCCGCATCGACGAAGCCGGCCGTATCACCATCACCGACCGGAAGAAGGACTTCATCAAGACCCTGGGCGGTGACATGGTCAGCCCCGCCCGGATCGAGACGCTCCTGATGGCGGAGCCCGAGATCGCTCAGGCCGTCGTGGCCGGAGAGGGCAGGCCGGGCATCGTCGCCCTGGTGGTACCCGCCGAGGGCGCCTCGGCCGAAAAGGCCGTCCAGCGCATCAACGGCAAGCTCTCCGGCCCGGAGCGCATCCGCAAATGGGCCACCGTGCCGCCCTTCACAGTAGAGGACGGCACCCTCACCCCCACGATGAAGGTCAAGCGCCGCATCGTCCTCGAGCGCAATGCGGCGGCGATCGACGACCTGTATTGAGCACGCCGCGTCCGATCGGGCGGCGGGGAAGGAGCCCCGCCGCGCCGGGCTGGACGCTAGCTCGCCTTCAGCCCGGAATTGGTGATGGTGATCGTGCTGGCGACGCAGACATTGATGCCGCGAAGCTCGGCGGCGCGGCCATTCCCCCAGACGACCCGGAAATCATAGGCGCCCTGGTTCGCGGCCTGATAGGAGGTCGCCCGGCCCGGCGGCAGCACGTTTCGCCCGAGCTGGTCGTTGCCCCAGCTCCCGAGCGAGGAGGAGCTGAAATAGAGCTGCTCGACCGTGTAGGAGGACTGGTTCACGACATTGAAGCGCGTGTCGCATCCGACGCGTGGAGCGGCCTGGACATACACGACCTGCGGCTCGGGCTGCACGCAGCCCCCGAGCGCGAGCAGGGCAACACACGGAAAGAGACGGCGAAGCATGGCATTCCTTCTCGACTGACGCCGAAAAAGCGCCACGCGGAAGGCTAGGGCGCGTGGGATTCAGCCACAACGCCCACGCCACCGATCATTCTATTCTGGAATCCGGCAATCGCGTCCGGCCCGTCACACCTCGCGGAGGCTCCAGGCGAGCCATGGGTGCACCGCAAGGGCGCATCATGGCCGGCACGGGATCCTAGCCGCGTGGCGGCGGCAGGGACGGATCCTCCTGGCAGCGCGAGAGCGGCAGCGGCTCGGCGGAGATGAGCCGCCGCACGCGCCGCCCGGTCCGGTCCGCCTCCACCACCAGGCAGGCGCAGCCATAGCCATAGGCGCCATTGGTCGCCACCCAGCCGCGGACGGTCATGTCGGGGATGCTGTCCATCCCCGGCACGGCCACCGCCCCCATCGCGGAGAGGACCCAGCGGCCGTCGCGGTCCTCCAGCCAGAAATTCCCGGGGGTCGGGTTCCACAGCCAGCCGCAGCGGCGCTCCGCCGCCCCGGCCGCCCCGGCCAGGATGACCAGGGCAGGCAGCGCCAACAGGGCCGCGCGGCCGGCCAAGCGCCTCACATCCCCAGGGCGCGGCGATAGAGGTCGAGCAGCGTCTCCTGCTCCTCCACCTCGGCCGGCTCCTGCTTGCGGATGCGGATGATCTGGCGGATCACCTTCACGTCGAAGCCGGCGCTCTTCCCCTCGGCGAAGATGTCCTTGATGTCGTCGGCCAAGGCCTTGCGCTCCTCTTCCAGACGCTCAACGCGCTCGATGATCGAGCGGAGGCGATCGGCCGCGATTCCGCCCACATCCGGGTCCGGATCGGCCTCTTGCCTGGCGCGGCTCGCGGCAGCCTCATCGTCGATGTCGAAGGGTACGTCGGACATGGATCTCTCGGTGCGTAGGGTCGGAAGTCGATGAAGGGGTGCGGCGGCGGGCATGCGGCACGGCAGGCCCGCGATGTCCCGGTCCTCCGCTCGTCACCCCTGCCCCCCTCGGGCGGAGCCGCGGGTCATACCCCTTCCGCCCTGCCCGCCTCAATGCCTTGACGCGTGAGGGGAGAACCCCTCAGGAACGGCGTGGCCGTCATGCCACGGGGCCGTCGGCGCCCCGATGCAGCAGATGGGTCATGGCCGCCGTGCCCAGCACGGGCACCAGCAGGTTGGCCAACGGCACCAGGGCGAGAAGCGCCATCACGCCCCCCACCGCGAGAACCGAGAACTCCCGCCGCTTCCGCAGCAGCCGGGCCTGGGCGACGCCCATCCGCCGCTGCGCCACCCCCTCGAACAGCCCATGCCCGAGGGAGACCGCGGCCACCATCCAGAGCAGCGCGCCGCCGAGAAGGGGCAGGAGCAGCGCCACCGGCAGCAGCACGAGATTCAGCCCCAGCACCTTCAGCGCCAGGGTGACGTTGAACACGCCCTGCGCGGCCAGCGAGGCGCCCTGAGCGGGCGGCAGGCCGGGATAATGCCGCCGCTCCACCGCCGCGGCCGTCTCGTCCAGGAACAGCCCAGCGATGGCCAGGGCGAAGGGTACGAAGAGCCAGAAGGCCGCGAAGAGCCCCGCGACGCCTCCCAGCACGCCAGCCGCGGTCGCCAGCCACCCCGTGCCCCCGGCCAGCGCGTCCATCGCCCAGCCGGCCAGCGCGATCAGCCCGGCAAGCGACAGCAGCGCCCCGAGCATCCCCTTGAGCAGCGGGCCCCGGAAGCCCCGGTCGAACACCTGGTCCAGCGGCAGGAACAGGCTGGCGATCACGGCGGACACGCGCGCTCAGTGCCCCGGATTGGCCGCGGCGAAGGCCGCCTTTTGCTCCGGCGCCGCCTCGCGCTGGTGCTTCGCCTGCCACTCCTTGTAGGGCATGCCATAGATGATCTCCCGCGCCTCCGCGTCCGGCAGCGCGATGCCCTGCGCCTCCGCCTCCTCGCGGTACCAGCGGCTCAGGCAGTTCCGGCAGAAGCCGGCCAGGTTCATCATGTCGATGTTCTGCACGTCGGTCCGCTCGCGCAGGTGCTGCACCAGCCGGCGGAAGGCCGCTGCCTCCAGCTCCGTGCGGGTCTTGTCGTCGATCTCGGTCATGGGGCCCCTTCCCTCAGCGGGTTGAACGAACGGATGCCCAAGATGGTGGCACCGGCCGCGCCGCGCCATCCCGGGGGGGGGCGGGCCGGTGTTCGAACCTGTCGGTCTGTCCCCGGGGAGAGGAAGAAGGAATTCTTCCTCTCCCCGGGACAAACCAGCAGATCAGAACCAAAGCGCCAGGGGATCACCGCCTAATCTGCATAGACTCCGGCGGACTGGATGATCGGCCGCCAGCGCGCGACCTCCGCCGCCAGGTGCCGGCGGTGCGCCGCCGGCGTCGCCTGCTCCGCCGTCGCCACCTCCGTCACCAGGTCGGCGAAGCGCGCCCGCAGCCGCTCCTCCCGCAGCGCCGCGCGGATCGCCGTCGCCAGCCGCTCCTGCACCGCCTCGGGTGTGCCGGCGGGGGCATAGACCCCGTGCCAGGTGCTCATCGCAATCCCCGGCGCGCCCGCCTCGGCGGTGGTCGGCAGGTTCAGCCCCTCCACCCGCCGGTCCAGCGTCACGGCATAGGCCTTGATGCGGTTGTCCCGGATGAAGGGCGCGGTGTTGGTGGCTTGGTCGCAGAACACGTCGATGCGGCCCGCCATCATCTCCTGGAGCGCGGGCGCCGAGCCGCGGAACACCACGGTGGTCAGTGCGCGGCCGGCCGCCTGTTGCACCAGCATGCCGCAGAGCTGGTTCGCGCCGCCCAGCCCCGAATGCGCCAGGTTCAGCCCGTCGCCCTGTGCCTTCAGCGCGGCGATGAAGGCGGGCAGGTCGGCCGCGGGAAAGTCCGGCCGCGCGACGATCGTCATCGCCGCGTCGGAGACGAGGCCGAGCGGCGCGAGGGAGGTCTCGACGTTGTACGGAAGCTGCCGGTACAGCGTGGCGGCGGTGGCATGGCCGATATGGTGCACGAGCAGCATATGCCCATCCGGCCGGGCCTGCGCCACGCGCGCGGCGGCGATGGTGCCGCCGGCGCCGGTGACGTTCTCCACCACCACGGGCTGGCCAAGGTCCTTCGCCATGCCCTCCGCGACCAGCCGCGCGATCACATCGGTCGGCCCGCCCGCCGCGAAGGGCACCACCACCGTCAAGGGGCGGCTCGGGAAGGGTTGCGCCATGGCGGGCGCGGCGGAGACGGCAAGGGCGGCCGCGAGGATCGCGCGGCGGAACAGCTTGGACATGGGACGTTTCCTCCTTTTGTTGGGTTCAGCCTCGCACGGAATTCAGGCCGGCGCGTTCGCTCCCTCGATCGCGGCGATCACCGCGCGCGTCACGGTTTCGGTATCGGCCGTGCCGCCGAGATCGGCGGTGAACACGCCATCCGCGCAAACCTGCTCCACCGCGCGCATCAGCGCCTTCGCCGCCGCGTCCTCGCCCAGCTGCTCCAGCATCATCGCCCCGGTCCAGAAGGTGGCCACCGGATTGGCGATGCCCTTGCCCATGATGTCGAAGGCCGAGCCATGGATCGGCTCGAACATGGAGGGCGCGCGGCGCGAGGGATCGAGATTGGCCGTCGGCGCGACACCGAGCGAGCCCGCCACCGCCCCGGCCAGGTCCGACAGGATGTCCGCGTGCAGGTTGGTCGCCACCACCGTGTCGATGCTCGCGGGCTTCCTCACCATCCGCGCGGCCATGGCATCGACCAGCTCCTTCTCCACGGTCACGTCCGGGTAGTTCTTCGCCACCTCGGCCGCGATGTCGTCCCACATGACCATGCCGTGCTTCTGCGCATTGGACTTCGTCACCACCGTCAGCAGCTTGCGCGGGCGGCTCCGTGCGATGTCGAAGGCCACCCGCATGATCCGCTCCACGCCGGCGCGGGTGAAGATGGAGGTCTCGGTCGCCACCTCCTCCGGATGGCCGCGATGGGCGCGGCCGCCATGACCGGCATACTCGCCCTCGGAGTTCTCGCGCACGATCACCCAGTCGATGTCGCCGGGCTCCACCTGCCGCAGCGGGCTCGTCAGCCCCGGCAGCACGCGCGTCGGGCGGATATTCGCGTACTGGTCGAAGCCCTGGCAGATCTTCAGCCGAAGGCCCCAGAGCGTGACGCTGTCGGGCAGGTCCGGGTCGCCCACCGCGCCGAAATAGATGGCGTCGAAGCCGCGCAGCGTCTCCAGCCCGTCCTCGGGCATCATCACGCCGGTCTGGCGGTAGTAGTCGCTGCCCCAGGGCAGCGTCTCGACATCCAGCGCGAAGCCCCCGTCGCGTCGGGCGAGCGCTTCCAGCACCCGCAGCCCGGCGGGAATGACCTCCTTGCCGACGCCGTCGGCGGGAATGGCGGCGATGCGATGGCGGCGCATGGTTGTAGGGACTCGTCCTTGCCTGTTGGAAAATCGGGCGCCGGCTGGCATGCCGGGCCCGATGAGTGACGACCCGGACGCGACCCCGCGCACGAGCCTCGGTGAATCCGCCTATCGTGCCCTGCGCGCGCGGCTGCTCGAGATGACCCTGCCGCCCGGCCACCAGGCCAGCGAAGGCGAGCTCGCGTCCCAGCTCGGCATGAGCCGCACGCCGGTGCATGAAGCCGTGCTGCGCCTGCAGTCCGAGGGGTTCCTGGAAGTGCAGCCGCGCCGCGGCGTCCGCGTGCGGCCCATCGACCCGACGGGGATGGCCGAGACCTATGAAATCCTGATCGCGCTGGAGGGCGCGGCCGCCGCGCGGCTCGCCCACCATCCCAACCCGGAAGCCGTCGCGGCTATGACGGAGGCGACAGAGGCCATGCGGGCCGCCCTCGGTGACGGCGACCGCCAGGCCTGGGCGGCCGCGGATGACCGGTTCCACCGTGCGCTGATCCAGGGCTGCGGCAATGCGCGCCTCTCCCGCTTGGCACAGGAGGCAGCCGACCTCGCCCAGCGCGCGCGTTTGGCCACGGCCGCGCTCCGGCCGGAGCCGAAGGGATCGGCGGAGGAGCATGCCCGCATCCTCGGCGCGATCGCCACGGGCGATGCGGAAGCCGCCCGCGCCGCTCTGTCGGCGCATCGCCAGCGGGCGAGCGCGGAAATCCTCCGCACCCTTGCCCTGCCCTTCATGCGCCTCGGCGGCTGAGAGCATGCGTCCCGCCTCCCCGGCTCCCTCCAGCTTATGTTCCATACCAGCTTCCATACCACAAGCCGGAAATGGCGCCGTCCCGTCTTGCCGGCCGGGGCGCAGCGGGCATGATGCGGCCGAACCGGGAGGGCCGAGATTGAGCCATTGGGATGATGCGCGTGCCCGCGCCGCGCTGCGCCGCCTGTTCGATGCCGCCGTCCGCAGCGCCGACCCGCGGGCCATCCTGGCCGACCACCTGCCCGAGCCCCCGGCCCCTTCCAGCGGGGGCCGCGTCGTCGTGGTCGGCGCGGGCAAGTCGGCCGCCGTCATGGCCGCGGCGGTGGAAGCCGCCTGGGCTGGGGTGCCGATGCAGGGGCTGGTCGTCACCCGCTACGGCCATGCCGTGCCGACCACACGGATCGAGGTGGTGGAGGCCTCCCATCCCGTCCCGGACGCCGCGGGCGAGCGTGCCGCCGCACGGATCCTCCAGGCGGTCCAGGGCCTGACGGAGCATGACCTCGTCCTCGCCCTCATCTCCGGCGGGGGCTCCGCCCTCATGCCCCTCGCCGCCCCCGGGCTGACGCTGGCCGACAAGCAGGCGGTCAACCGCGCGCTCCTCGCCTGCGGCGCCACCATCAACGAGATGAATGTCCTCCGGCGGCACCTCTCGGCCATCAAGGGCGGGCGCCTCGCGGCCGCGGCCCATCCGGCGCGCGTCGTCACCCTCGCCATCTCCGACGTGCCGGGGGACGACCCCGCCGCCATCGCCTCGGGCCCCACCGTGCCGGACCCGAGCAGCTTCCAGGAGGCACGCGCGATCGTGGCGCGCTACGGCATCGACCTGCCGCCCGCCGTGCGCGCCCATCTGGACGCCGCCGAGGACGAGTCCCCCAAGCCCGGGGACCCGCGCCTGGCCCGCGCGGAATACCGGATGATCGCCACCCCGCTGATGGCCCTGCGCGCGGCGGCGCGGGAAGCGGAGGCCATGGGTCTCACCCCCCTGATCCTGGGTGACGCGCTGGAGGGCGAGGCGCGGGAGGTGGGCACGCTGCTCGCGGGGATCGCCCGTTCGGTGGCCGCGCATGGCGTGCCGGTGCCCAGGCCCGCCGTGCTCCTCTCCGGCGGGGAAACCACGGTGACGCTGGGCGGGGCGCAGGGCGCGGGCGGGCGGAATGGCGAGTGTCTGCTCGGCCTGGCCGCGTCGCTGGCGGCCCATCCCGGGATCTGGGGCCTGATGGCGGATACGGACGGCATCGACGGTGCGGGCAGCAATGCCGGCGCCCTCGCCACCTCGGACACGCTGGCCAGCAGCCGCGACATGGGGGTGGACCCGATTGCGGCACTCGCAGGCCACCGAAGCCATGACGTGTTCCAGGCGTTGGGGGATCTGGTGATTACGGGCCCGACCCTGACCAATGTGAACGACTTCCGAGCCATCCTGATCGCTTAATAAATTTAAGTCAGAAATCCCTCGAAAGCTTAACTTAGATCTCCTAAGTAAGTGCCATGCGCGACAAGGCCCTCGAGACCCTCCTCACCCAACGCGGCGCCGTGACCCGGATCGCGACCGGGCTCGGCATCTCCACCGCCGCCGTCTCCCAATGGCGCCGCATCCCGCCCGAGCGCGTGGAGGAGGTGGCGCGCATCATGGACGTCCCGCCCGAGACGCTCTTCCAGCCCGATCCCAAGCCTGCAGGAGCGCCCCGCATGGCGAACCGCATCCCCATCCGCCGCCGCCGGCGCACGAAGATCATCGCAACCCTCGGCCCGGCCAGCGCGGACCCGCAGGTGATCGAGCGCCTGTTCCGCGGGGGTGCCGACATCTTCCGCCTCAACTTCTCCCACGGCTCCCATGAGGACCATGCGGCCCGGATCGTGACGATCCGCGAGATCGAGCGCCGCACGGGCCGCCCCATTGGCATCCTGGCGGATGTCCAGGGCCCGAAGCTGCGCGTCGGCAAGTTCGCGGGCGGCCGCGTGCAGCTCCAGTCCGGCCAGCCCTTCCGCCTGGACCTCTCCCCCGTCCCCGGCGATGTCCGCCGCGTCCAGCTGCCGCATCCCGAGATCATCCACGCCGCCCGCATCGGCACCACGCTGCTGCTGGATGACGGCAAGCTCCGCCTCGGCGTCACCCGCCAGCGGGACGACCACCTGGAGACCGAGGTCCTCGTCGGCGGCCCCCTTTCCGACCGCAAGGGCGTGAACGTGCCCGATGTCGCCCTTCCCATCCCGGCCCTGACCGAGAAGGACCGCGCCGACCTCGCCTTCGCCCTGGATCAGGGCGTCGAGTTCATCGGCCTCTCCTTCGTCCAGCGCCCGGAGGACGTGGCGGAGGCGAAGGCCATCGCCGATGGCCGCGCCTGGATCATGGTGAAGATGGAGAAGCCCCAGGCGGTCGAGCAGATGGACGCCATCCTCGACCTCGCCGATGCCGTCATGGTCGCGCGCGGCGACCTGGGCGTGGAATGCCCGCCCGAGGAGGTGCCGCTGATCCAGAAGCGCATCATCCGCGGTGCCCGCACCCGCGGCATCCCCGTGGTCGTGGCCACCCAGATGCTGGAGAGCATGATCTCCGCCCCCACCCCCACCCGCGCCGAGGCGTCGGACGTGGCCACGGCGGTCTTCGACGGCGCGGATGCCGTCATGCTCTCCGCCGAAACCGCCGCCGGGAGCTATCCCTTCGAGGCGGTGAACATCATGGACCGCATCGTCGCCCGCACGGAGCAGGATCCGGGCTGGCGCGCCATCACCGACAACAACCGGCCGGAGCCGCGCCACCGCGCCTCCGACGCCATCGCGACCGCCGCCCGCCAAGTCGCCACCACCATCGAGGCCGAGGCGATCGCCGCCTTCACCTCCACCGGCTCCACCGTGCTGCGCGTCGCGCGTGAGCGCCCCTCCGCGCCCATCATCGGCATGACCGCGAGCGAACGCACTGCCCGCCGGCTGGCCCTGGTCTGGGGCGTGCACCCGGTGCAGAGCAAGGAACCGGCGAGCATGACGGACATGGTGGCCAAGGGCGTCCGCGCCGCCGCCGCCGAGGGCTTCGCGACCTCGGGCGACGAGGTGGTCGTCGTCGCCGGCGTGCCCTTCGGCACGCCCGGCACCACCAACGCCCTCCGCGTCGCCGTCGTCGAGTAGAAACGCCAGGGGCTCGCGCCCATTCACAGCGGGCGCCACCGGGCGGAGAATGGGCCCGCGCGCGCCCCGGCGCAGCATGAGGACGCGGCATGAGGATGATGATGAAGCGTATCGCGATGGCCGCCCTGGCGGCGGCGGGCCTGGCCCTTTCCCACGCACCGGCCGAGGCCCAGCGCAACGGGCTCTATGAGGTCACCGGCACCAACCCCGACGGCTCGGCCTATACCGGGAACATGATCGTCCAGCAGGTCGGCCTCGCCTCCTGGCGCGTGGCCTGGCAGGTCGGCGAGAACCGGTTCGAGGGCTATGCCATGTCCGCGGGTCCCGTCTTCTCCGTCGGCTTCACCCTCGGCCAGGCTCCCGGCATCGCCATCTACCAGGTGAGCCCGGACGGCAGCATGACCGGCCAGTGGACCCTCATCGGCAGCAGCGCCATCGGCACCGAGAACCTGACCCCGCGCGAGCCCCCGGCGCGCGACGCCCCGGCCGCCCGGCCCACCCCGCCGCCCGCCGCGGCGCCCTCCCGGCCGCGCCCGTAGCGGGTTCGCGCCCGGCCCGGGGAAGGCGCCGCTACTTCGCGGCGGCCTCTTCCCGCGCCAGCAGCGCCGCCTTGCGCTCTATCCCCCAGCGATAGCCGCGCAGCCCACCATCGCGGCCGATCACACGGTGGCAGGGCACGGCCAGCGCCACGCCGTTGCCCGCGCAGGCCCGCGCCACCGCCCGGGCCCCACGCGGCAGGCCGAGCCGGGCGGCGAGGGCCGCGTAATCCACCGTGCCGCCAGCAGGGATGGCCCGCAGCGCCTCCCAGACCCGCTTCTGGAAGGCAGTGCCGCGCAGGTCCAACGGCAGGTCCAGCGCCCCGCGCGGCTCCTCCACCCAGGCCAGCACCCGGGCCACCGCCTCCCGCGCCGGCGCATCAGCCGGCTCGACCCGGGCCTGCGGGAAGCGCGCCTGGACCGCTCGCAGCAGTGCCGCCTCATCCGCACCGAATTCGATCGCGCAGACGCCGCGCGCCGTCATGCCCACCATCACCGGGCCCAGCGCGCTTTCTCCGAAGGCGGTGCGAATCACCTCCCCCGCCCCGCCTCGCCGGGCGGCACCAGGGGTCATGCCGAGCATCCGCGCCCCATCCTCGTAAACCCGGCTTTCGCTCGAAAAACCGGCCCCGGCCACCGCATCCGCCACGCGCTCGCCCTCCGCCAACGCTTCGCCCAATCGCCGCGCCCGCAGCGCCGCCGCATAGGCATGGGGCGTCACCCCCGCCACCTCCCGAAACAGGCGGAGGAAGTGATGGCGCGCATATCCCGCCCGCCCGGCCAGCGCCGCGAGGGAGGGCACCTCCTCACCCCGCGCCACCGCCGCCTCCATGGCGGCGCAGGCCTCCCGCACGGCCTCCGCATGAATCGCCGCCCTCGCGCCATCCGGGTCGCAGCGCCGGCAGGGCCGGAAGCCCGCCGCCACCGCCTGCGGCATGCCTGAGAAGAAGCGCACATGCCGCCGCAGCGGGGGCCGGGCCGGGCAGCCCAGCCGGCAGACAATGCCCTGGCTCGTCACGCCATAGAACCAGCCCGGCAAGGCCTCTCGCCCCAGCAGCGCCTGCCAGAGCGCCTCCTCGTCCAGGGTCGGCTCGGTGAGTTCAGCGGTATCTCGCATGCCGCCATCCTTGCCTGTCCGGGGCGGGGGCAGCCATCCGGCCGTTGCGGTGGAATGCTCGGTCCACCTTCTCCGCTGTCGGTCTGTCCCGGGGAGAGAAAGAAGGAATCCTTCCTCTCCGCGGACCCCTCTCCATTATCTTCTTTTAGCAGTTTGGAATCACTCGACGGACGGTGCGCCTGAGGTCCATGACCTCAGGCGACTGCAAAGGCAGGATCAATCGCATTCAACCAGAGACCCCGTCGATCAGGGTATCCACGGCAGTCAGACGGGGCTCCAAGGGCCTCAGGCCCTTGGCGGGGTGAGGGCGGAGCCCTCACCAGGAACGCATCAAGCCTTTCGCAAAACCCGGATGGGCCTTGGCGCTCAGGTCGCGTCACCCCGGGCCCGCCGCACCAGTTCTCGCCGTCGCTGCGCTCCCCCGGGGAGCCGCGGATGGATCTTCAGTGCCGCCTCGAGGCTCCGCAGGGCCCCGGCGGCATCGCCCGCATCCTCCTGCAACTCGGCGAGCGCGAGCAGCGCGCCGAAATGCCGGGGCTCCAGCCGCAGGGCCTCTCGCAGATCCGCCGCCGCCGCCTTGCGGTCCCCGGCCGCCGCCTGGGCCTGGGCTCGCAGCACCCACGATTCCGGGAAGTCGGGCTGCAGGGTGATGGCGGCGTCCAGATCCTCCACCGCCTCGTCCACGGCATTCGCTTCCATGGCGCGCAACCCCTTGCGGAGCAGCAGCCCCACGGCAGGCGTCCCACCCTCCGCCCAGAGCTGCTGGATGCGCGCCTGCACCGGGGCGGCCGCGGCCTCGTCCGGCGCCTGAGCGAGCGCATCGAGCAGCCGGTCCAGCTCCGCCCGCCGCTGCTCGGCGGCGCCGGCGCGTGGCAGGGGCACGGCGGGGGGCGGGATGGCCGGCGCCACGCCCCCTCCGCCCGGGATGGGCAGCACCTGCGCGAAGGCGGGGCCCGAGAGCATGAGCAGAAGCCCTGTCATCCCCGCCAAGCGCCGCATCGCGTCCTCCGTCCTCGAAGTGCCGATAAAACCGGGGCCTAACCCGCCGCCAGGGCCTCCTGCCGCGCGCGGGCCGCCATCACGGCCGCCGGCGCGGGGCCGCCCGCCATCCAGTCCAGCAACTCCACCGTATGCGCCACCGGCAGGCCGCCACCACCCAATTGCGTGAGGCAGCCGATATTGCCGGAGGCCACGATGTCCGCCCCGGTGCGGTGGAGGAAGCCGAGCTTCCTCTCCCGCAGCCGCCCGGCGATCTCGGGCTGGAGGATGTTGTAGGTGCCCGCGCTGCCGCAGCAGAGATGCGCCTCCGCCGGCACCCGCACCTCGAACCCGGCCTGCTCCAGCAGGGATTTCGGCACGGCCGTGATCTGCTGGCCGTGCTGCAGCGAACAGGCCGCGTGATAGGCGACGGCGATGCCGGGCGGCTCGCGCACCGGCTCGTAGCGGAAGGCGGCCAGCACCTCGGAGACGTCCTTCGCCAGCTCGGCCACGCGGGCGGCGCGGTCGCGCAGGCCCGGCTCGGCCTCGCGGAACATGTGGCCGTAATCCTTCACCGTGGTGCCACAGCCCGAGGCGTTGATGACGATCGCGTCCAGCCCCTCGCCCTCCGCCTCGCGCACCCAGGCCTCGATGTTGCGGCGGGCCAGGGCGTGGGAGGAATCCTGCCGCCCCATATGGTGCGTCAGCGCGCCGCAGCACCCCTGCCCCGCCGTCACCACCACCTCGATCCCCATGCGGGTGAGAAGCCGGATCGTTGCGTCGTTGATCGAGGGCGCCAGCACCGTCTGCGCGCAGCCCGTCAGCAGCGCGACGCGGCCGCGCCGGGCGCCCTCGGCGGGGTAGACCATCGGCCGCGCGGACTCGCCCGGCAGTGGTACGACCGGCGGCGCCAGTTCCAGCATGGCCCGCAGCCGCTTCACGGTCATCGAACTGCCCGTGAGCAGCGCCTTCACCGGCTGCGCCAGCCGCGCGCCGGCCAGCGCCGCGCGGAACAGCGCCGGGCGCGGCAGCACGAAGGCCAGCGTTGCGCGGATCAGGCGCTCCATCAGCGGGCGGCTGTAGGTCTCCTCGATGTGATGCCGAGCGTGATCGACGAGATGCATGTAGTGCACGCCGCTTGGGCAGGTGGTCATGCAGGAGAGGCAGGAGAGGCAGCGATCCACATGCACCACCTCCTCCTTCGAGGCGGCGCGGCCGGATTCCAGCATGTCCTTGATGAGGTAGATGCGCCCGCGCGGGCTATCCAACTCGTCGCCCAGCAGCACGAAGGTGGGGCATGTGGCGGTGCAGAAGCCGCAATGCACGCAGGTCCGCAGGATCTGGTTGGACTCGCGGATATCCGGATCGGCCAGCTGCGCTTCGGTAAATTCCGTCTTCATCCGCTTCCTCCGTTGCAAGGCAGCGTTGCAAGCGCAACCCGGAACAAGAACGCCCGTTCCCCTCCAGTAGACCACGCCCCCGGAGGGCCAGAAAGAACAACCCGAGGACACCGGAACGCGATGCCCATTCTTCCCATCCAGCACGCCAAGCCGCTACGGCCCGACGTCACGCGCCTGGGCCCGGAGGAGGCACGGCGCCAGGAGGCGCTTCTCGCCACCCCGGCGCAGCAGGGGCCGCGCTTCCCCGGAGATGGCGGGCGCAGCCTGCCCCGCGGCGGCAGCCCCGCCCTGCGCAGCGGCCACCGCATGGCCGCCCCGGTCTGGAACCGCGACGAGGGCTAGTGCCCCCGCTCGGAACCGATGCGATGGCCGGGGCCAGGCCCCGCGCCGTTCAGCCCGCGAACGGATCCGTCACCGTGATGGTGTCGTCCCGTTCCGGGCTCGTGGAAAGCAGCGTCACCGGTGCTTCCACCAGCTCCTCGATGCGGCGCACATACTTGATGGCCTGGGCCGGCAGTTCCGCCCAGCTCCGCGCCCCGCGCGTGCTGCCCGACCAGCCCTCGACGGTCTCATAGACCGGCTTCGCCGCAGCCTGCGCCGCCATGGCGGCGGGAAGGCGGCGCATCACCTCGCCGTTGATCTCGTAGCCCGTGCAGATCTTCAGCTCCGGCAGGCCGTCGAGCACGTCGAGCTTCGTCAGCACGAGGCCCTGCACGCCGCCGACCTTCACCGCCTGGCGCACAAGGCAGGCATCGAACCAGCCGCAGCGGCGCGGGCGGCCTGTGACGGTGCCGAACTCATGCCCGCGCTCGCCCAGCAGCTTGCCCGTGTCGTCGAACAGCTCGGTCGGGAAAGGGCCGGAGCCGACGCGGGTGGTGTAGGCCTTGGCGATGCCGAGCACGTTGCCCACCGCATGCGGCCCGACGCCGGCGCCCGCCGCCGCGTTGCCGGCCACCGTGTTGCTGCTGGTGACATAGGGGAAGGTGCCGTGGTCGACGTCGAGCATCACGGCCTGCGCCCCCTCGAACAGCACGCGCTTGCCTTCCAGCCGCGCGGCATCCAGGCGCTCCCACACCGCTTCCATGAAGGGCAGCAGCTTCGGCGCCCAGCCGAGCAGCTTGTCCATCAGGGCCTGCTTCTCGAACTCGGGCGCGCCGAGGCCGCGCAGCAGCGAGTTGTGGTGCAGCAGCAGCTCGTCGAGCTTCTTTGACAGCGTCTCGGGCTCGGCGAGGTCGCAGAGGCGGATGGAGCGGCGGCCGACCTTGTCCTCATAGGCCGGGCCGATGCCGCGGCCCGTCGTACCGATCTTGTCCCCGCCGCGCGCGGCCTCGCGCGCCTTGTCCAGCGCGGGGTGGAGCGGGAGGATCAGCGGCGTGTTCTCGGCGATGCGCAGGTTCTCGGGGCTGACCTTCAGCCCCTGCGCCGTCACCTTCGCGATCTCGGAGAGCAGCGCGTCGGGGTCGAGCACCACGCCGTTGCCGATGATGCCGAGCTTCCCGCGCACGACGCCCGAGGGCAGCAGGCTCAGCTTGTAGGTCTGGTTGCCCACCACCAGCGTGTGGCCGGCATTGTGGCCACCCTGGAAGCGCACGACGATATCGGCGCGGCTGGCGAGCCAGTCCACCACCTTGCCCTTGCCCTCGTCGCCCCACTGGGCGCCGATGATGGCGACATTGGCCATGAACTACTCCTTGCTCAGCGGCACGGCCTGCGTGCCGCGCAATTCATGGGTGCAGCCCAGCCCCTGCGCGTCGTCGGCGGGGGAAAGGGCGGCGATCGTGACGAAGCCCGCGCGCCGCAACGAGGCGGCGGCGGAGGGATCATGCCCAGCGGGCAGGAAGACGCGCCGGGGCTCGGCCGGGACCGGCGAAGCGCGCAGCGCCGCATCGGGGTAGAGGCTGAGACCTGTCGCCGCCTCCTCGCCGCTGCGGTAGCGCCCACCGCGGCCCAGCTCGCCTGTCCGGCCGGGGCCGTAGAGGGTGAAGGCGGCGCCCGTGTGGTAGCGGAAGCCACGGAACTCCACCGGGTCCAGCGTGATGCGCAGGCCCGGCAGACGGCGGCGCAACGCGGCCACCACCTCCGCCGCGTTGTCCGCGATGCGCCGCGGCTCCTCAGGCAGCGGCGCGGCGCGGAGCGCGGCGAGCGCGCCATCGGCCGGCCCGGCGGCGGCCAGCAGCTCGGTCAGGAAGATGGCGGGCGGGCCGGCCATCTCGGCCAGCCGGGCCACCTCGGCGGCATCCTTGCGGTCCAGCGCGCGGGCCAGGCGGTGGCGGGCGGCGCCTTCGAGCCCGGCGGCGTCCAGCAGGGCGGGCGACATGGCCGGCAGGGTGATGTCCAGCGCCACATCGGCGATGCCGACGGCGGCCAGGGCCTCCACGCCCAGCGCGGCCACCTCGGCATCCGCCTCGGCACTGTCCACGCCGATCAGCTCCACCCCGAGCTGGGGCAGCTGCCGCCCAGGGGCAATCTGCGTTCCGCGCACGCGCAGCACCTGGCCGGCATAGGAAAGCCGCAGCGGCCGGGGCGCGCCGCGCAACCGCGTGGCCGCGATGCGGGCCACCTGGGGCGTGGTGTCGGCGCGCAGGCCCATCATGCGCTGGCTGACGGGGTCCATCAGGCGGAAGGTCTGCTCCGCCAGGGCGGCGCCGGAGCCGGTGAGCAGCCCCTCCTCGAATTCCAGGAGCGGCGGCTTCACCCGCTCATAGCCATGGCTGGCAAACACGGCCATCATGGCCTCGACCAGCGCCGCTTCGCGTGCCGCCTCGGGCGGCAGCAGGTCGGACAGGCCGGCGGGCAGAAGGGCCGGGTTAGCCGGATCGAGGAGATCGTCGGTCATCGGGGGAAAGGGGGACGCTCGCGGCTTTTTCGCGGGGTGAATGGCAGCAGGGGCCCGGCACCGCAACCCCGCATGCCGAAATCAGCCGCCCCGTGCCGTCATGGCCGCCCCGCACCCTTCCCCGGCCTCCCCGCCTTGGCCCGCCCGCCCCATCAGTCACCCTACGGATCCCATGATGAAGCGCCTCCTCCTCACCCTTCCCCTGCTCCTCGCTGCCTGCGGCGGCGGCGCCACGAATTTCGGGGAGCTGTCCAGCCGCATCGGCCTCTCCGACCCGCTGCGCGACCCTGCCCGCACCGCGGCCTTCGAATTCGGCCAGACCGAACGCCTCGCCGGCCGCCCGCGCGAAGGCGCCCGCGCCGCGGCCGAGATCGAGGCCTTCGCCTATGCGGCCGAGACGGACCCGGCCTGGACCCATCCGCGCGACGCCGCCCTGCTGCCCAAGCTGCAGATCGCCCGGCGTGAGTTCCGCACGGTGCTCGGCCTGCCCGCCTCCCTGCCGCCGCAGGTGGCGATCCGCGCCTTCGCCACGGCGGTGGACGCGCTGGACCGGTACGACAACGCCGCCGCCGTCGCCGCCCTCGGCCCGGTCGGCGGCGCGGCCACGCTGGAAAGGCTGGGCAACCTGCCCCGCATGCCGCGGGTGGAGGATGCCGTGCAGGCCGTCGCCATCGAGGTGAACACGCCGCAGCTGGGCAACTGATACCGCCGGGCTCTTGTTCTGAGCTGTTGGGCTGTCCCGGGAGAGGAAGAAGGAATTCTTCCTCTCCCGGGACCCCTCACCATCATCTTTTTCTGGAAGTTTGGAATCACTCGGCTGCCGGTGCGCCTGAGGTCCAGGACCTCAGGCGACTGCAAACGCAGGAACGCCACCCTTGACCCGAGACCCGACCGAGCCGGGGTATCCACGGCAGTCAGACGGGGTTCCAAGGGCCTCAGGCCCCTGGCGGGTGGAGGGCAGAGCCCTCCCCGGAACCCCCTGCCAGAACTGTGACCCCATCGAGCGCCCGGCCGTCCCAGCCGCGCCTTCACCACCCCTTCACCCTTTCGACAGCAACATCCCCTTCCGCCAGGATGGTCGGAGGGATCGCCTTGCACGCCCAGAGTCACGCCATCACCCCGCCCCCTCCGACGGGGCTCGCCGAGGGCCCGGACGTCCTCACCGCTCGTGCGCTGGCGCTCCACCGGGCCGGGCAGTTGGGGGAGGCCGAGCCCCTTTACCGTGCCGTGCTGGCGGTCCAGCCGCGCCATTTCCAGGCCCTGCACCTGCTCGGCTTGCTCCGTGCCATGGCGGGCGACCCGGACGGCGCCGTGCCGCTGCTGCGCCGCGCCCTCGCGGAGGACCCGCGGCACGGCTTCGTCCACAACAACCTCGGCAACGCGCTGGTGGAACTCGGCCAGGCGGAGGAAGGGCTGGCCGCCTTCGAGCGCGCGATCGCACTGCAGCCCGAGCTGGTGGAGGCCCGGGTCGGCCGCGGCAACGCCCTGCACGCACTGGGCCGCTACGCCGAATCCATCATCGCCCACAATTCCGCCCGCGCCCTGGGCGCCGACATGCCGGAGCTGCACAACAACCGCGGCAACGCCCTGCGCGCGCTCAACCGCCCCGCCGAGGCGCTGGAAGCCTATGACGCCGCCCTGGCCCGCCAGCCCGGCTATGCCGCCGCCCATGCCAACCGCGCCACCGCTCTGCTCGACCTGAACCGGGGGCCGGAGGCGCTGGCCAGCATCGCCATCGGCCTGCTGCTGCGTGAGGACGATCCCGGCTTCCTCAACACACAGGGCATCATCCTCCGCGCCCTCGCCCGGCCGGAGGAGGCGCTGGCGAGTTTCGACCGTGCCATCGCCCTCGCCCCCGCCCTGCCGGACGCGCATCTGAACCGTGTCGCGGCGCTTTGCGACCTCAGCCGGCACGAGGAGGCGCTGGCCAGCGCCGATGCCGCGCTGGCCCTGGCCGAAAGCGCCGGTGGCCACCGGAACCGCGCGGCCACCCTCGCCTTGCTCGGCCGCCATGCGGAAGCCGAGGCGGCCGACGGCGCCGCCCTGCGCACCGACCCCGCCTCCTGCGAGGCCTGGAACGGCCGGGGCAACGCACTGGTCGAACTCGGCCGGTTCGAGGAGGCGCTGGAATGCTTCGCCCGAGCCGAGGCCCTGCATCCCGGTAACCGCAGCATCACCTATAACCGCGGCAACGCCTTCCGCGGCCTCGGCCGCCATGAGGAGGCCATCGCCGCCTTCCGCGAGGCCCTGGCGCTGGATCCGGGCTTCGCCGATGCCGAATGGAATGCCGCCCTCAGCCTGCTCGCCCTCGGCGATTTGGAGGCGGGCTTCGCCGGCTATGAGGCGCGCTGGCGGCGCCGCGCCCACCCGATCCCCCGCCATGCGGACAGCCCGCTCTGGCGCGGCGAGCCCCTCGCGGGCGGCACGCTGCTCCTCCATGCCGAGCAAGGGCTCGGCGACACGATCCAGATGGCCCGCTACGCGCCCCTCGCCGCCGCCCGGGGCGCGCGGGTGGTGATGGAAGCTCAGCGCCCCCTTCTGCCGCTGCTGCAGGGCCTCCCCGGCGTCCATCAACTCGTCGCCTGGGGCGAGCCCGTGCCGCCGCATGACGCGCAGTGCCCGCTGCTCAGCCTGCCGCTGGCCCTCGGCACGCGGCTGGACAGCATCCCGCCCCCCCTTGCCTTCCCCGGAATCGACCCCGCCCGGATCGCGGCCTGGGACCGTGACCTGCCGCGCGGGCCGCTCCGCCTCGGCGTGGCATGCTCGGGCAACCCCGCCCATCGGGGCGACCGCCACCGCTCGATCCCGCTGGAGCGTTTCGCGCCGCTCTTCGGGCCGGGCGTCGAAGCCTTCCTCATCCAGACCGAACTGCGCGCGGAGGACGAGGCCTTCCTGGCCGCGACGCCGAACCTCACCGACCTGCGCCCGCGCCTGAGCAGCTTTATCGAAACCGCCGCTGCACTCTGCGCCATGGATGCCGTGGTCTGCGTGGATACCAGCGTCGCGCATCTCGCCGGCACGCTGGGCCGGCCCACCCACCTGTTGCTGCCGCCGCTGCCGGATTGGCGCTGGATGCTCCACCGCCAGGACAGCCCTTGGTACCCCTCTCTGCGCTTGCACCGCCGCGCGCGGGAGGAGGACTGGGGCACGGTGATCCGCCGGGTGGCCGACCTGCTCAGCCACTGATGAGTCTGTTCTGATCTGTCGGTTTGTCCCGGGGAGAGAAAGAAGGAATTCTTCCTCTCCCCGGATCCCTCACCTTCTTCTTTTTCTTCGAGTTTGAAATCATGGGGCTGCCGGCGCACCTGAGGTCTCAGACCTCAGGCGACTGCAAAGGCGGAATCAGCACCCTCCAACCCGAGACCCCTTCGATCCGGGTTATCCACGGCAGTCAGACGGGGTTCCAAGGGCCTCAGGCCCTTGGCGGGTTGAGGGCGGAGCCCTCAACATCAAGAAGCCCCACCACAACGCGCCGATCCGGCCCCTGCCGAGGCGCGCTTGGTGCCGGAGCTAGAGCATCCGCACCGGCGGTGCCGGCAGGAACTCGTCCGTATAGGCCTGCTCGGGGGTCGGCCGGCTCGGCAGCTTGAAGGTGTCCACCGTCGCGTCGATCTGCCGCTTCATCCGCGCGGGCTCCACGAAGGAGAGTCCGTGCTGCCTCACCGTGTCGGAGAGGAGCATCTGGTCGAAGGCGAGCTTCTGCCGCTCGGCTTCAATCGCGGCATCCGTCAGCGCCTCGCGCGCCTTCAGATGCGTGACGGCCTCGGCGGGGTTGCGATAGGCCCAGACCATGCCCTCGGTCAGCGCGCCCACCGCGGCGCGGATGGCCTCCGGCTTGTCGCGCAGCACGGCGCGCGTGGTCACCAGCCCCGAGCCGTAGAAGTCGAGCCCGGCGTCCCGGTAGTAGAAGATCCGCTGCTGCGGCAGGTCCATCCCCAGGGCCTTCAGAGAGAGCGCGGTGGAGGTGACGAAGCCGGTGATGCCGTCGGCCCGGCGCTGGACCAGCATCGGCTCCCGCAGCTCGGGCGAGACGCTCATCCAATTGATGGAGCCGAGGTCGATCCCGACCGCCTGGGCAAAGACGGGGAAGATCTGCCGCCCGCCATCGAATTCCGGCGCGGCCAGGGTCTTGCCGGCCAGCTGCTTCGGCTCGCGGATCGGCCCATCGGCGCGAACGGTGGCCGAGAGGGGCGAGCGGTCATAGAGGATGGCGACGCAGACCAGCCCGCGATCGGGGTTCTCGGCCATGAAGCGCAGCTGGGGCGTCAGGTCGCCGAACCCCAGCTCATAGGTGCCGGCCGCGATGTCGATCGGCACGCGGCCGGAGCCGTAGCCGCGGTTGATCGGCATTTCGAGGTTGTACTTGCGGAACAGCCCGTTCCGCTCGGCGGCGATGGCGAAGGAGTAGCCGCCGTGGATCGCCCAATCGAGAGTGAACTTCACCCGGTGCGGCGCCTGCGCGAGGGAAAGACGGGGCGCGGCGAGAAGCCCGGCGCCGAGGCCCAGCGCCGCACGCCGGCCGATGGTCTGCGTCATGTTCCAACCCCTGGCTGAAGGGCGGGTCTCCGCCCGATCAGCCTGGGATCGCAAGAAACGGGCCGCCTCAGGCGGCCCGTTCCTCGCTCGCACTCAGCTTCCTGCCGTGGAGGCGCCCAAAAATGGGGCGCCCGCCTTCAGGGGAAGGTGACGTTCGCCACGCTGCAGAGATCGACCCCGCGCCGCTCCTCCGCCGCCCGGTCCTCGTACTCCACCCGGATGTCGTAGTTGCACTCGCCCGCCGGCAGGCGGATGGCGAAGGTGCCGCCCGGGGGAACGACGGCATTGCCCAGCCGGTCCTCGCCCCAGCTGCTGTCGGAGCTGGGCGAGGCGCGCAGGACCTGGATGGTCTTGTTGGTGCGATTCACCAGGTTGAAGGAGGGGTTGCCCGAGCGGCTGCCCTGCACGGCGCCCCGCTTGCCCGAGCCGCCCGGCGCGGCCTGCTGGTTGCCGAAGACCACCTCGTTCACCCGGCAGGTGTCGATGGCCCGCCGCTCCTCGGAGCGCCCGCCCTCATAGACCACGCGGATGTCGTTGGAGCACTGGCCCGTGGGCAGCCGGACCGCGAAGGAACGGCCATTGCCCAGCACGTTCTGCCCCAGCAGGTCCTGCCCCCAGGTGTTCACCTGGGCGGAGGAGACGTAGAGTTCCTGGATCGTCTGGCCGGAACGGTTGACCAGGTTGAAGCTTGGGTCGCCCTGCGCCAGCGCCGGCGCAAGCCCGGCCAGAAGGAGCGTCATTGCAAGCAGGCCTCGGCGCAACAAGGACAACCGCATATCTTTATCTCTCCGTGTGATTCGCGGGGGCGGAGTTTGGCCGCGCCGCCGCGGAGAAGACAAACAGCAATGCGTGATGATTGTGTTGAGCGCTACGCCTCAGCCGCCCGCCCGCATCCGGCCCGGATTCAGCCGCCCCGCGGGGTCCAGGGCGGCCTTGACCCGGGCGGAAAGCGCCGCCAGCGCCGGGGGCTCCGGCGGAATCACCGCCACCGCCGCCCGCAGCGGATCGGGCGCGCGGAACAGGGTGAAGGTGCCTCCCACCGCCCCGGCGGCGGCCATCACCGCCGCATGCGCCTCGGCGCTCGCCGGGCCCGCGACCCAGACTAGCCCGCCGCCCCAGTCCAGCATCACCCGCGCGCCGATCCCGTCGCGCAGGGCCGCCACCATGCCGGCCGCGCGCGAGGGTCGGACGGAAACCCGCCACACCGCCTCCTCCTGGCCTGGGGCCAGCGGCGCCACGTCGCGGATCGCGCGCCACAGCGCGCGGGAGGCCTCGGCCTCGATCACCCGGCCGGCCGGCAGGAGCTGCTGCAGCCGCGCCATGCGGTAGGTGACGGAGGCTTCCACATCTTCCAGCCGAAGCAGCGCGGCCGGGCCAGCCACGCCGCCGTCCACACCATTGGCCGAGGCGCCGGCGGGCAGCATCGCCGCGCCCGTCACCCCATAGGGGCTGGTCAGCGCCGCCGAGAGTGCCGCGACCCCGGCCGCCTCGTCGGCCACGGGCAGCACCAGCGTGGCGGTCCGCTCGGCGGCAGGGCCGACTTTCAGCGTCACCTCCGTGATCACGCCCAGCGTCCCATGGCTGCCCGCGAGCAGCTTGCAGAGGTCGAGGCCCGTGACGTTCTTGTGGACCCGGCCGCCGGAGCGCAGCACCTCGCCCGCGCCGTTGACGAAGCGGATGCCCAGCACCGCATCCCGCAGGGCGAAGCCGGTGATGCGCCGGGGGCCGGAGAGGTTGGCCGCGACCAGCCCGCCGATGGTGGGCGGCGGAGCGTCCGGCACGCCCATCAGCCCGCGCAAATCGGGCGGCTCGGGCACGAGGACCTGGTTGCCCTCCGCCAGCGCCGCATCGATCTCGGCCAGCGTGGTGCCCGCGCGGGCGGAGACCACCATTTCCTGCGGCCGCAGCAGGGTGATGCCGGTGAGGTTGCGGGTGGAGAGGGTGCGGGCCGCCTGCACCGGCCGCAGCATGCCCAGCAAGGTGCCGCTGCCCTCGATGGCGAGCGGCGCCGCCGCGTTGCGCAGCGCGGTCGCGACCTCTTCCTCCGTGCGTGGCGCGAGGTCCGGGACCGCGCTCATGCCGCGAGGAGGGGATTGTCGGTGAGCGGGAAGACCTTGGCGGGGTTCAGCAGCCAGTCCGGATCGAAGGCGGACTTCACCCGCCGCTGCTGCGCCAGCTCGGCCGGGTTGAACTGCACCGGCATCAGGTCCCGCTTCTCTACGCCCACCCCGTGCTCGCCCGTGAGGCAGCCGCCGACCTCGACGCAGAGCCTGAGGATATCGGCACCGAAGGCCTCAGCCTTGCGGAAGCTCTCGGGGTCGTTCGCGTCGAACATGATCAGCGGGTGCAGGTTGCCGTCGCCGGCATGGAACACATTGGCCACGCCCAGCCCATAGGCCTCACTCATCTCGCCGATCCGCCGCAGCACATGAGGCAGCTCGCCGGTGGGGATGGTGCCGTCCATGCAGAGGTAATCCGGGCTGATCCGCCCCACCGCGCCGAAGGCGCCCTTGCGGCCCTTCCAGATAGCGAGCGATTCCTCCGCGCTGGTGGCGACGCGCATGGAGATGGGGTCGAAGCGCGCGCAGATGTCGCGGATGCGCGCCAGCAGCGCGTCCTGCTCCTCCAGGCTGCCCTCCACCTCAATGATGAGCATCGCCTCCGCATCCAGCGGGTAGCCGGCCTTGGCGAAGGCCTCGCAGGCCTGGATGCAGGGGCGGTCCATGAATTCCAGCGCCACGGGAATCACGCCGCTGGCCATGATGGCATCCACCGCGGCGCCCGCCACCTCCGTGCTGCCAAAGGCCGCCAGCATCGCGCGCTGCCCTTCGGCCGCGCGCAGGATCCGAACCGTCACCTCAGTGACGATGCCGAGCTGGCCCTCGCTGCCCGTGATGATGCCGAGCCAGTCATAGCCCGCGGCATCCAGGTGCCCGCCGCCGATCTCGATCACCTCGCCGGTGATGGTGACGAACTTCACGCCGAGCAGGTTGTTCGCGGTGACGCCGTATTTGAGGCAATGCGCGCCGCCGGAATTCATCATCACGTTGCCGCCGATCATGCAGGCGAGCTGCGAGGACGGGTCGGGCGCGTAGAAGAACCCCTCCCCCTCCACGGCCTTGGTGATGCCAAGATTCGTCACCCCCGCCTCCACTACGGCCAGCCGGTCCGTGAAGGAGACGTCCAGGATGCGGTTCATCCGCATCAGTCCGATCACAACCGAATCGGCCAGGGGCAGCGCTCCGCCGGAAAGGCTCGTCCCGGCTCCGCGCGGCACCACCCGCACCCCGTTCTCGTGGCAGAAGCGCAGGGTGGCAGCCACCTGCTCGGTGGAGGTCGGCAGCACCACGGCCATGGGCGGCTGGCGATAGGCCGAGAGCCCGTCGGTCTCATAGGGGCGCAGCCGCAGGGGCTCGGTGATCACGCCATCCCCGGGCACCAGGGCGCGCAGCCCGGCCAGGATCTCGTCGCGCCGGGCGAGGACATCGGCTTTGGGCGCGGGAAGCGGGATCATCGGGCGGTCCTCCGGCTTTGCCGCGCAGGATGGGATCGCCGGCCCGGCGCGGCAAGCACGGGCTTCCCACGCGGTGCGAACGCGGAAAGCCGCCGGGGCGGAACCCTCGGCGGCTTCACGTCGCATCCGCGCCCATACGGGCGAACGGGCGGGGGCGGAGCCCCGCCCGCGCGATCAGCCCTGGCGGGCCTTCAGGCGCGGGTTCTTCTTGTTCAGCACGTACAGACGGCCACGGCGGCGCACCACCACGCAGTTCTTGTCGCGCGTCTTTGCGGTCTTGAGGGAGTTGCGGATCTTCATCGGTCAGCCTGGCCACACGTCGAGGGGCGGGGCGACGTGAGCCGTCCCCCGGGGAGGCGGCGGTATATGGGTCACAGGCCCCGGGGTCAACCTCGCTGCCCCCAAACCGCTGCGGATCGGTGACGTTCCGTTCACCAACCGCACCGCAACATGGCCCTATCCCGGCAGGAGCAAGCCCGCCATGGTCGCCCGAATCATTGCAAGACTGCGCCTCATCCTGGCCCGTTGGACGGCCCGCAACACCTACCGCCCGGAGCGCCGCTACATGCGGGGAAGCCGAAGCACCCGCTGAACCGCCGCCGGCCCTGGCGAGGCCGGGCCTACCCTGGCGGATGAGAGCGTCAACACCATCGCGCTGCTCCTTCTCGCCAGCGCCGTTCCCTCCTACCTCGCCATCTTCGCCTATGGGCTGGTCTGATCCCGCCCCATCAGCGCCAGTCCCTCGGCCACCGAGACGAATTCGCCACCGCCGAAGATCCGCTCCTCCCCGAAGCGCCGGGTGAAGATGCTCCGCACGGCGGGCACCAGGGAGGTGCCGCCGGTGAGGAAGACCCGGTCCACCCCGGCGGCCTCCAGCCCGGCATCCGCCAGCGCGGCCTCCACCGCCGCCTCCATCCGCGCCAGGTCCGGGGCGATCCAGGCCTCGAAATCGGCCCGCGCGATCGGGGCCTCGATCTCGAAATCCTCGTGCCGGAAGCGAAGGACCGCCGCCTCCTCGGCGGAGAGGGCGGCCTTGGCGGAGGAGACGGCGCGGTAGAGGGCGTAGCCCGCCTCGTCCTCGATCAGCCGGACCAGCTGGTGCAGCATTTCGGGATGGTCCGCCGTGCGGGCCACCTCGGCGATGTCGCGCAGCGTCTTCGGCCCGCGCATCAGCGGCAGCTGGTGCCAGCGGGCGAAGCTGGCATACCAGGCGGGCGGGATGGGCAGCGGCTTGCCCATCACCCTGTATTCCCCGCCCTTACCGAGCCGGGGCGAGACCACATGGTCGATGATCCGCGTGTCGAAGGCGTCCCCCGCCAGCCCCACGCCCGCATGGCCGAGCGCGGTCACCTTCAGGGGCGGCCCGGGGTCGAAGCGCAGCACGGAGAAGTCGCTCGTGCCGCCGCCGAAGTCCCCCACGAGCACGGTCGCGGGCCGGTCGATCTCGCCGGCGAATCGCTGCCCGGCCGCCGCGGGCTCCAGCGCCACGGAAACCTCGGGCAGGCCGGCCTGGGCGAAGGCGGCGCGGAGCCGCGCCTCGCCGAGGTCGTCCTCGGCCCGGTCTCCCACGAAGCGCACGGGGCGCCCCACCACCACCCGCGCGCCGGCCATCTCGGCCCCGAAGGGCGCCAGCAGCTCCCGCAGGAACAGCGCGATCAGCGCCTCCAGCGTCCAGCGGCGCCCGAAGATCCTTGTCTCCGTGAAGCTGCGCTGGGCCAGGTAGCTCTTCATCGACATGACGAGCCGGCTGGCCAGCGGTTCGTCCAGATAGGCCTCGATCCCCGCGGGCCCGGCGGCATGGCGCAGCGCGCCGCCCCTGGGGTCCGACCAGAAGCACAGGACGGAGCGGAACACCTCCCCCATCTCGTGCCGGAGCGTCACCGCCCGCCCATCCGGCCGCAGCGCCGTGACCACGCTGTTCGTGGTGCCGAAATCGATGCCGATGACAGGTTGCATGGCGCTGCTCCGCGGGGCCGCGGGTTCAAGCCCGGCCGCGCGGCGCTGGCAAGCCCCGGGCGGGCGGTGCCGCCCTCAGGTCACCAGCGAATAGATCATCCGCACCGCCGTGATCCCGAGGAACACGGCGAAGGCGCGCTTGAGCGCGAGCGGCGGGATGGTGTGCGCCAGATGCACCCCCCAGGGCGTCGCCAGCATGGAGGTGGGCACGATCAGCAGGCAGCCGATCAGGTTGACATAGCCGAGGCTGGCGGGCGGCAGCAGCGGATTGCCCCAGCCCGCATAGACGAAGCCGATGGCCGCCGGGATGGAGATGACGATGCCGAAGGCCGAGGCTGTGGCGACGGCGGAGCGGATCGGCGTGCCGAACATGTTCAGCAGGGGCACGCCCACCGTGCCACCCCCAATGCCCATCATGGCGGAGATGCCGCCGATAAAGACGCCGAGCAGCTGCCGCAGGATGCCGGTTGGGAAGGTCTCGCGCAGGCGCGCATCCACGCCGGTGAAGCCCATGTTCAGCGCCACCAGCAGCGCGATGGCGGCGAAGACGGCCGTCAGCGTCGCGCCCTTCACCCAAATGGCGATGACGGTACCGACCAGCACGCCCACGATCAGGGAGGGGATCATCGCCTTCAGCAGCGGCACGTCCATCGCGCCCTTCGCGCGGTGCTTGCGGGCGGACTGGATGGAGGTGGGAATGATGGTGGCGAGCGAGGTGCCCACCGCCAGCTTCATCTGCACTGCCTCGGGGATGCCAAGGAAGGGAAAGACGTTGAAGAGCACCGGGACGATCACGATGCCGCCACCGACGCCGAGCAACCCCGCCAGCGTGCCCGAAACCAGCCCCGTCGCCGCCATCACCGCGGCCAGCGCGGCGATCCAGACGGGGTCCTGCATATGCTCCATGGGTCGATCCTGGCCGGTTTGGCGGCCATTCCCGCCGCCCTCCAGGCTCTAGGCCGGAACGCCGCCCCTGTCAGGGGGGTGCTGGCGCGGGTCTGCCGCCCGGCGCATCATCGCCCCGTGCCGCTCATCGCCGACCCCTGGTTCTACGCCCTCGCCATCCCGGCCTTCCTCCTCAACGGGATCAGCAAGGGCAGTTTCGCCTCGGGGGCCGGCAATCTCTCCGTGCCCGTGATGGCGATGGTGATCCCGGCGCCCCAGGCGGTGGGGATCGCCCTGCCCGTTCTCTGCGTGATGGACGTGGCGGGGCTGCGGGCCTGGTGGGGGCGGTGGAGCACGCGGGAGATGCGGGCCATCCTTCCGGCCGGGCTGCTCGGCATCGTCATCGGCACCCTCACCTTCGGGCTGTTCTCCGCGCGCGGCATCAGCCTGATGTTAGGCATCCTCACCCTGGGCTTCCTGGCCCGCGCGCTCTGGCAGCGCGCCAGCGGCCGGGTGCCGCCGCCGGCCGCGCCGAACCGGCTCAAGGCCTGGTTCTTCGGCACGGCCTCGGGCTTCACCAGCACCCTCGCGCATACAGGGGGGCCGCCGCTGGCCATGTATCTCTATCCGCTGAAGCTGGACCGGCAGACGCTGGCGGCCACCACCACCGTCGTCTTCGGCGTGGTGAACTACGCGAAGATCCTGCCCTTCTGGGGGCTGGGGCTGCTGGACTGGACCAACATCCTCACCAGCCTCGTGCTGATGCCAGTCGCGCCCATCGGCGTGCATCTCGGCATCGCCCTGCAGAAGCGGATCAGCGACCGCAGCTTCTACAACTTCGTCTATGTGCTGCTCGGCATCACGGGCGCGAAGCTGGTGTGGGACGGGCTGGGCTGAGGGCGCGCGCGGCGCCTATACAAGGGCGTTCCGAGCGGAGAAGGGCGATGGAAGAGCGGATCCTGGGCGTCCTCGGCGGCATGGGCCCGCTGGCCAGCGCCGAGTTCATGCGCCAGCTCACCCTGCTGACGCCGGCCGAGCGGGACCAGGACCACATCCCCGCGATCCTCTGGTCCGACCCCCGCGTGCCGGACCGCACGGCCGCGCGCCAGGGGCGCGGGCCCGATCCCCTGCCCGCGCTGCTGCGGGGCATCCGTGGCCTGGAGGTCGCCGGCTGCGGCGCCATCGCTATCCCCTGCAACACGGCCCATGGCTGGATCGAGGGCATGCGCGCGGCGACGCGCCTTCCGATCCTTCATATCGTCGAGGCCGCCGCCGAGGCCCTGCGCGCGGCCGGCATCGGCCCGGGCCCGGTCGGCGTCATGGGCACCGCCGCCACCCTGGCCATGGGGCTGTACCAGGAGGGGCTGCGCGCCGGTGGCTGGGAGGTGCTGGTGCCGGACGAGGCCGAGATGGCCCGCTGGGTGAGCCCGGGAATCGCGCTGGTGAAGGCCAACCGCGTGGCCGAATCCCACGCGCCGCTGGCCGAGGCCGCCCGTGCCCTGGCGGCGCGCGGCGCGCGGGCGGTGGTGCTCGGCTGCACCGAGATCCCGCTGGGGATCGCGGCCGGGCCCGCCCTTCCCTTCCCGGTCATCGACACGATCGAGGCCCTGGCCCGCGCCTCCATCCGCTGGGCGCGGGGTGCGGCGGACGCGGCCAAGGCCGCCTGACGCCACTCGCCCTCAGACGGGCGGCAGCATCACGATTCCATGCCGCAGCCCGGCAGAGACGACGCGCGAGAAGTTGCAGGACGAGGCCGGCGGCACGGCCCAATAGGCCACGGGTTCGCCGGCATCGAGGAAGAAGCCCTCCTGCGCACGCCCCGGCATGGAGATGCTCAGCATCCGGCTCAGCCGCCCGCCTACCTGGCGGAAGCCATGGGGCGCGTCGGCCGGGATGGGGATGAAGTCGCCCTCGCCGCGCCGCAGCGTCTCGCGCCCGATGGTGAACTCCACCTCGCCCTCGAGGATGAGGAAGGACTCGGTATCGGCGTGCCGGTGCAGCGGCATGCCCGCGCCGCGGTTCATCGCCAGCTCGGAAAGGGAGAAGGCACCGCCCGTCTCGGCGGAGGTGGCCTTGAAGGTCACCAGCATGCCCAGCAGGTGAACCATCCGCCCGGGTTCCGCCCCGGTGGGGGCTAGGGGAACCCGGACAGAGGCCTGCGCCGGCTGAGGGAGGTCGGCGGTCCGGGCGGCCGACATGAGGGTCTCGATCACGTCACTCATGCGCATCTCCTCTCGGCCGCAGCGGGGGAACCGGCCGGATGATGGCGCCTTGGTCACGGATCGTGTCGGGCGCCTGGACGCAGGGCTTCTAGAGACCTCGCCGGGGCCCGCCCCCATCCATTTGGATGGGATGTGGAGATTTCCACATCAGCGATGCCGCTTGACCTGTTTATTTTATCCAATCTACGTTCCGCTTGCCGCGCAGGAGTGACCCATGGCGAAGAAGATCGGCTGGCAGGGCGTTTTCCCCGCCGTCACCACCCAGTTCCGCAAGGATTTCAGCCTGGACATCCAGGCCACCCACAAGGTGATCGAGAACCTGGTGCGCGACGGCGTCTCCGGCCTGATCGTCTGCGGCACCGTGGGCGAGAACACCGCCCTCTCCCTGAAGGAGAAGGTGCAGGTGATGGAGGCGGCCAAGGATGCCGCGCGCGGCCGCGTGCCCGTCATCGCCGGCATCGCCGAATTCACCACCGCCTTCGCCTGCGACACGGCGCGCGAGGCCGCGCGCATCGGCGTGGACGGGGTGATGGTGATGCCCGCCCTCGTCTATTCCGCGAAGCCGCACGAGACGGCCGCGCATTTCCGCGGCGTGGCCACCGCCACCGACCTGCCGGTGATGGTCTACAACAACCCGCCCATCTACAAGAACGACGTCACGCCCGACATCCTGGCGATGCTCGCCGATGTCGAGACGATCGTCTGCTTCAAGGAATCCTCGGGCGACACGCGCCGCTTCATTGATCTCCGCAACCTGGTCGGTGACCGCTTCACCTTGTTCGCGGGCCTGGACGACGTGGTGGTCGAGAGCGTGCTGATGGGCGCCGAGGGATGGGTGTCCGGCATGTCGAACGCGTTCCCCGTGGAGGGCGAGACGCTGTTCCGCCTGGCACGCCAGGGCCGGATGGCCGAGCTGATGCCGATCTACGAGTGGTTCATGCCGCTGCTGCACCTCGATGCGCGGCCGGACCTCGTTCAATGCATCAAGCTCTGCGAGGCCATCATGGGCCGCGGCTCCTCCATCACCCGTCCGCCCCGCCTGGCCCTTCCGGAAAAGGAGCGCGCGGAGGTGCAGGCCATGATGAAGGCCGCGCTCGCGAAGCGCCCCAAGCTGCCGGATGTCGGCCTGCCGCAGGCCGCCTGACCCGACGACAAGGAGCGGCCGGACACGGCCGCTCCCAAGCAAGCAAGACAGCATCGCTGGGGGCGCCATCCCCGCCGTTCCGGAGGGGCGCACGGCATCCAACGCGTAAGAGGATCGACCGATGAGCCTGACCCGCCGCCACCTTCTTGCCGGAGGCGCCGCCCTCGCGGCAGCCCCATCTCTTGGGGGGATGCCCTATATCGGCCCCGCCCGCGCGCAATCCGCGGCGCCGCTGCGCTTCATCCCCTCGACGCCCCTGCCCTCGCTCGATCCGATCGTCGCGACCAGCTACGTCATCCGCAACCATGGCTACCTCATCTACGACACGCTCTTTGCGACGGATGAGAACTTCCAGATCAAGCCGCAGATGGTGCAGCACTGGGAAAGCGCGCCGGACGGTCTGAAATGGACCTTCCAGCTGCGCGACGGTCTGATGTTCCACGACAACACCCCCGTCCGCGCGCAGGACTGCATCGCCTCCATCCGCCGCTGGTCCGCCCGCGACGCCTTCGGCCAGACCTTCGCCACCTTCGTGGACGGCTATGACGCGGTGGACGCCCGCACCTTCGCGGTGCGGCTGAAGAAGCCCTTCCCGCAGATCACCGCAGCCCTTGGCAAGCTCTCCTCCAACGTGCCCTTCATCATGCCCGAACGCGTGGCGATGACGGAGCCCACGCGCAACATCACCGAGGCCATCGGCTCCGGCCCCTGGCGCTTCCAGACGACGCAATGGGTGCCCGGCCAGAACGCGATCTACGAACGCTTCGCCGGCTACAAGCCGCGCGAGGAGGCGCCCTCCTGGGCCGCCGGCGGCAAGGTCGCGAAGATCGACCGGATCGAATGGGTCGGCCTCACCGAGCCCTCCGCCGCCGTGGGCGCGTTGATCCAGGGTGAGGTGGACTGGTACGAGCAGCCGCCGGTGGACCTGCTGCCCGTGCTGAAGCGGGACCGCAACATCACCATCCAGAACGTGCCGCTCGGCCTCATCCTGCTGATGCGCTTCAACCACACCCAGGCGCCCTTCAACAATCCGAAGATCCGCCAGGCCGTGATGATGGCAATGAAGCAGGAGGACTACATGCAGGCGGTGGTCGGCAGCCCCGACTACTACCAGGAGGCCAAGACCTTCTTCACGCCGGGCTCGCCCATGTCCACCGGCGCGGGCGGGGCCGAGGCGATGCGCGCGGACATCAACCGTGCGAAGGCGATGCTGCGCGAGGCGGGCTACGCGAACGAGAAGGTCGTCCTCCTCGCCCCGGCGGACCAGCCGATCGCCTACAACCAGTCGCTTGTCACGCAGCAGCTGCTGACCAATCTCGGGATGAATGTGGAGCTGATCTCCACGGACTGGGCGAGCTTCATCGGCCGCCGCGCCAATCGCGGGGCGCCCGACGCCGGTGGATGGTCTGTGTTCCACACGCTGTGGTCGGGTGCGGACGTGCTGAACCCCGCCCTGCACCCGCTGATCCGAAGCAACGGCGCCGCGGCCTGGTTCGGATGGCCGAACGATCCGCAGATCGAGACACTGCGCGATCAGTGGATCGCGAGCGACGACCTGAACACGCAGAAGACGCTGGCCGCCCAGATCGAGCGCCGCGCCTTCGAGACCGTGCCCTACGCCCCGGCGGGCAAGGTCGAGCAGCCCATGGCCTATCGCAAGAACCTCACGGGCATGGTGCTCTCCCCCGTTCAGTTCTTCTGGAACATGGAGAAGAAGTAGCCCTGGCCGGCGGGGCGGCACCGCATCGTGACGCCGCCCCATTTGCCGGGATGATCCGTCCGATCCTTGCAGGACCAAAGCGATGCATCGCCTCCTCGCCCTTCTCCTGCTTCTCGGCATGACCCCCGGCTGCTCGGCGCAGCTGGATTAGGAAGGCTTCGGCAAGTCGGTCGCGATCGCCGCGCTCAACGTCCTGGCGGCTCAGACGGGCGGCCAGACCTATGACTGCGCCTATCCCGACAAATGGGAAGCCCGGCGGGTCAGCCAATACTAGGACCTGGCGGAGGAGCGAAGGACGGAGCCGCGCATCTGCGCGGCCCCGCCCGGTTCCAAGATACCCGCTACTTCGCGCTCGCCGGCGCCCCCCGTTCGCCGCAGGCCCAACCATGCGAGTGGACCAATCCATCATCATGGTCGACCACCGCAGCAGGGCTTTCCGGCGCATCGTCATGGAACTGCGCGGCCTCGGTGGAATGGGCGAGCGCCGTGGTCGAGGAGCGGCCGCCGCTCGCGGCCGTGGCCACCGCGTCGAAATACCCCACCCCCACCTCGCGCTGGTGCCGCGTGGCCGTGTAGCCATCGGCTTCCGAGGCGAACTCGGCCTGTTGCAGCTCGGAATAGGCGGCCATGCCGCGCTCGCGGTAACCCTTGGCCAGGGTGAACATCGAATGGTTCAGGCTGTGGAAGCCGGCCAGGGTGATGAACTGGAACTTGTAGCCCATCGCCGCGATCTCGCGCTGAAACTGGGCCGCGGCCGCCTCGCCCATCTTGCGCTTCCAGTTGAAGCTGGGTGAGCAGTTGTAGGCCAGCAGCTTGCCCGGGAATTCCCGGTGGATCGCCTCGGCGAAGCGCCGCGCATCCTCCAGGTCCGGGTCGCTCGTCTCCCACCAGAGCAGGTCGGCATAGGGCGCATAGGCCAGGCCGCGGGCGATGGCGTAGTCCTTGCCGACACCGGGCTTGATGCGGAAGAAGCCCTCCGGCGTGCGCTCTCCGCTGATGAAGGGGTGGTCGCGCTCATCCACGTCGCTCGTCAGCAGCTGCGCGCTCTCGGCATCCGTCCGGCACAGCAGCACGGTCGACACGCCCTCCACATCGGCCGCCAGCCGCGCCGCGTTCAGCGTGCGGATGTGCTGGCTGATCGGCACCAGCACCTTGCCGCCGAGATGCCCGCACTTCTTCTCGCTCGCCAGCTGGTCCTCGAAATGCACGCCGGCGGCGCCGGCCTCGATCATGGCGCGCATCAGCTCATAGGCGTTCAGCGGCCCGCCGAACCCAGCCTCGGCATCGGCGACGATGGGCGCCATCCAACGCGTGCCGTCGCCGCCGCCTTCCTGCACCGCGATCTGGTCCGCGCGCCGCAGCGCGGCGTTGATGCGCCGGACCACCTTCGGCACGGAATCCACCGAGTAGAGGGACTGGTCCGGGTACATCTCGCCGTTCGAGTTGGCGTCAGCCGCCACCTGCCATCCGGAGAGGTAGATGGCCTTCAGCCCGGCCTTCACCTGCTGCAGCGCCTGGTTGCCCGTCAGCGCGCCCAGCGTGTTCACATAGTCCTCGCTGTGCAGCAGCCGCCACAGCCGATCCGCGCCCATTTCCGCCAGCGTGTGGCGGATGCGGAAGGAGCCGGAAAGCCGCGCCACGTCCTCCGACGTGTAGTCGCGGCGGATGCCGTCGAAGCGGCCGGGCGAGGCGGGAGCGCCACTGCCGGAGCCGTCGGGTGAGAAGTTCGGGGTGATCATCGGGTGCATCGCGCTGTCCTCCTGCGATGCGTAAAGGATTGACATCCACGCCGGAAAAGCGAGCCATATCAGGCGTTCAGAGCCCGCAAACCTGTGAAGCCCTTCACCGGACCGGGCGAAAATCCGTAAAGGTTGTCAATCATGGCGCGTCCCATGATCGGCCGGGTCGTCCGGCGCCTCCGCGTCGAACGCGGCATCACCCAGGCGGCGCTGGCCACGCGCCTGGGCATCTCCGCCAGCTACATGAACCTCATCGAGGCCGACCAGCGTGCCGTCACGGCCAGCCTCGTCTTCAAGCTCGCCGATGCGCTCGGCGTCGATCTCGCGCTGCTCTCGGGCCAGGCGGAGGGCCGGCTGGAAGCCGGGCTGCACGAGGTGTTCCGCGACCCGCTGCTCGGCGCGGAATCCGTGCCCGAGGGGCAGGCTGCCACCCTCGCCTCCGCCGCGCCGGATGCCGCCCGCGCCGTGCTCGCGCTCTGGCGCGCCTGGCGTGTCGCACGCGAGGATTCGGCCGGGCTTTCGCTTCCCTCCGGCCGTTTGCTGCGCCTGCCCAGCGAGGAGGCGCGGGACGCGTTCCACGACGCGGCCAACCACTTCCCCGCGCTGGAGAAGGCCGCGGAGGCCCTCCGCGCCGCGCTCGACGATCCCTCGCCCCATGCGCTCGACCATGCGCTCGCCCAGCGCCTGCGCGCGCATCACGGGCTGGCCGTCACCATCGGCCCGCTCGGCGGCACGGCGCTGCGCCGCTACGACGCGGCCGCCGCGCAGCTCGCGCTCAGCGAAACCCTGCCGCGCGAAAGCCGCACTTTCCACCTCGCCTTCACCCTCGCCCTGCTGGAAGCGCGCGACGCGGTGGAGCGCGCCATCGCCGTCATCGGGCCGAGCAGCGACGAAGCGGCCTCCATGCTCCGCATCGGCCTGCTCAACTACATCGCCGCCGCGGTGATGATGCCTTACGCGCCCTTCCAGGCCGCCGCCCGCGCGCTGCGCCACGACCTCGACGCCCTCTCCGCCCGCTTCGCCACCTCCTTCGAGCAGAGCTGCCACCGGCTCTCCACCCTGCAGCGCGAGGGCGCGCGCGGCGTGCCCTTCTTCTTCCTGCGCGTGGACCCCGCCGGCAACGTCTCGAAACGCTTCTCCGCGGCCGGCTTCCCCTTCGCGCGCGGCGGCGGCTCCTGCCCGCGCTGGATCCCGCACGCGGCTTTCGCGACGCCCGGACGCATCGCGGTGCAGATCGCGGAACTGCCGGACGGTGCCAGCTTCCTCTGCTTCGCCCGCACGGTCGAACGCCCGGCCCCGCGCTGGGGCGAACCCACGCCCGTGCAGGTCGTCGCCATGGGATGCGACCTCGGCCACGCGGCGGAGGTCTGCTACGCGGACGGACTCGACCTCGCTCAGGCGCGCATCGGCATCGGCCTCTCCTGCCGCCTCTGCGACCGGCCGGACTGCCGCTCCCGCGCCTTCCCGCCGCTCGAACACCGACTCATCCTCGACCCCGCCCAGGCCGGCGCGCCCTATCGCTTCGCCCCCGCATCTTGACATCCGGTGGCTTGCTTCGAGGGCTCCGCCCTCGCCCGCCAAGGGCCTGAAGCCCCTGGAACCCCGTCTGGCTGCCCTGGATACCCCGGATTGGTGGGTCTCTGGTTGCTCGGCGCCGGTTCTGCCTTTGCCGTCTCCTGAGGTCATCGACCTGAGGCGCACCGTCAGTGATTCCAAACTTGAAGAAAAAGATGATGGGTCGAAGGCACTGCCTTCGACGGGTCCGGGGAGAGGAAGAATTCCTTCTTCCTCTCCCCGGGCCAGACCGTCAGCAAGAACCGCAAGAGCATCGTCCCCGCGCGCTCCAGACCTCCGCCTCGGTCCAGCCCAGCTCGCCGAACTCGCCCGCCCGCAGCCCCGCTTCCTCCGCCGCGAAGAACTCGTCGAGTTGTGGCGGCGAAATCGAGGTGCCGCTCAGCATCGCATGTGCCTGGCCGCGGTGATGCACCTGGTGCTGGAAGAGATGCAGCAGCAACCGGTCCATCCGTTCCCGTTGCACGCGCGTGCCACGATGCACCGCCACGCTTCGCGCGAGCCCCGCGGCATCCAGTGCGGCCAAGAGCGAGATTAAGCGGCGGTCCACGGCCGCTTGTGCTTCCCGCAGGGCCGGCACGGTGGCGCAGGGCTCGGGGTCGGCCCAGGCGACGGGGCCGAGCGTGCCGCCTTCCATGGCGTCCACGTAGAAGTGGTCGATGACCAGGATATAGTTCAGCGTAGCGCGCAGGCTGGGGAAGAAGCCGGTTCGGTGGGCCGTGAACTCCTCCGGCCCGAGGCCCGCGCAGGCGGTGAGCAGCCGGTGGTTCGCCCAGGCATTGTTGTAGGCCATGGCGCGAAAGGGAAGCAGCGCGTCCATCCTGGAACCGGGCGCGAGCGGCGCCGCGGCCTCCTCCTGTTCCCCGCCGAGGCTAGCGGAGCGGAGGAGGCGACTGCCAGCCTAACTGCCGGAGCTGAGCTTCAGCCCGACAAGCCCGGCGAGGATCAAGGCCGCGCTGAACAGCCGCATCGGGGTCGCCGCCTCACCCAGAACCAGGATGCCGACGAGGAAGGCGCCCAGCGCCCCGATTCCCGTCCAGATGGCATAGGCCGTCCCGAGCGGCAGGCTTCGCATGGCGAGGGCAAGCAGCCCGACGCTCGCCAGCATGGCGATGAGCGTGACGACGCTCCATCCCAGGCGCGAGAAACCGTCCGAGGCCTTCATGCCAAAGGCCCAGACGACCTCGAGCAGCCCCGCGAGAAGGAGAAGAATCCAGGCCATGTCACGGCCCCCATAACCGGGGCCGGGTCGTCCCGGCATAAGGGGATCAGGCCGGGGTCGTCCCCGGCCAGTCAGGGCGCTGAAGCGTCAGTCGCAGTCGCAGCCCGGAGTCGGGCCGGGATCGACGCGCACCACATGGTGGTCGATCCACTCCGCGACGAGCCGCCGCGCCTCGGTGACCGTCGCTTCCGGATGGTGGATCCGGTAGAGCGAGGTGCAGGCTCCGAAGGCGCTGAAATCATTGGTGCCGACGTCGCGCAACTCGCGATAGGCGGTCACCACGGCGCGCTCGCAATTGCGGGCGATGTAGCTGTAGTCGTGCCCCATCCGGTCGAACCCCATGTCCCGTGTTGCGATGTTGTTGAGAATAACTCGCAACACCTGATCGTTTTATACCGACACATGAACAAGCGTTCAAGTGTTGATTGATGCACCGCATCCCCGCCCGCGGCGCCGTCGCCCCGGCCATCACAGGCCGGGCGTGGGACGCGCGAATGCTAACCCCGCGCCACCACCTCGGCCAGCGCCTTGCCGACATCGACCGTGCCGGCATTGCCGCCCAGGTCGCGCGTGCGCGGTCCACCCTCGGCGAGCAGCGATTCGATCGCCTGGGTCACGGCGGCAGCCGCCTCCGCCTCGCCCAGATGCTCCAGCATCAGCGCGCCGGACCAGATCTGCGCGATGGGATTCGCGATCCCCTTCCCCGCGATATCCGGCGCGCTGCCATGCACCGGCTCGAACATGGAGGGGTGGTTCCGCTCCGGGTTGATGTTGGCGGAGGGCGCGATGCCGATGGAGCCGGCCACCGCCGGGCCGAGGTCGCTCAGGATGTCGCCGAACAGGTTGGAGGCCACCACCACGTCGAACCAGTCCGGGTGCTGCACGAAATGCGCGCAGAGGATGTCGACGTGGAACTGGTCGGTTTTGATGTCCGGGTAGCCCTTCGCCATCTCCGCGAAGCGCTCGTCCCAGAAGGGCATGGTGAAGGTGATGCCGTTCGACTTGGTGGCGGAGGTCAGCTTCTTCCGTGGCCGCTTCATGGCCAGTTCGAACGCATACTTCATCACACGGTCGCAGCCCTGGCGCGTGAAGACGCTTTCCTGCGTCACGAATTCCCGCTCGGTGCCGCGGAACATCCGCCCGCCCGAGGAGGAATACTCGCCCTCCGTGTTCTCGCGCACCACGACGAAGTCGATGTCCTCCGGCATGCGGTCCGCCAGCGGCGAGCGCACGCCCGGCATCAGCCGGCAGGGGCGGAGGGAGATGTACTGGTCGAAATCCCGGCGCATCGGGATCAGCAGGCCCCAGAGGGAGACGTTGTCCGGCACGCCCGGCCAGCCCACGGCGCCGAGGAACACGCTGTCATGTGCGCGCAGCTGCTCCAGCCCATCGTCGGGCATCATCTTGCCCGTCTGCGCATAGGTCTCGCAGGACCAGCCGTAATGCGTCAGCTCCAGCTCGAAGCCGAAGCGCCGCGCCGCGGCGTCCAGCACGCGTAGCCCCTCCGGCGTCGTCTCCTTGCCGATCCCGTCGCCGGGGATCACCGCGATCCGATGCTTGCGCGCCATGGGGGCTTCCTTCCGCGTTCCGCCCGCGGTGGTGCCTCCGAAGACCGCGCCCCGCAAGCCCCGCCCTGCGAGCCGCCGCCTTCAACCTTGGGCCGCTCAGCGCTCCAGCCCGGCCCGCGGCACCTCCAGCTGCATCACGAGGCCCTCCGGGCGCCAGTCATGCACCATTCGGCCCTGCACCTGCCCGGCCAGGCTGCGCGCGGCCAGCATGGTGCCGAAGCCGCGGCGGGTCGGTGGCCCGCCCAGGCGCGGCCCGCCCGTCTCCCGCCACTCCAGCCGCAGCACCCCATCCTCCAGCCGGGTGGTGATCCTCACCCGCCCGGCGGGTGCGGAAAGCGCTCCGTATTTCACGGCATTGGTCGCCTGCTCGTGCAGCACCAGGGCCAGCGCATTGGCGGCCGCATAGCCCACAGGGCAGTCCGCTCCCTCCACCCCTACGCGCTCTCCATCGGCATAGGGCTCCAGCAGCGCCTGCAGCAGCCCATGCAAGGTCAGCCCCCGAAGGCTCAGCGGCCCGCCCCCGGCCTCCGGAACCTCGGGCCGCACGAGGTCATGCGCCAGGGAGAGTGCCCGCAGCCGTGCCTGCAGCCGCGCCGCGAAGGCCTCCGCCGCCGCGTCCCCGCGCGCGCTCAGCGCGGCCAGCCCCCCGGTCACCATGAAGATGTTCTTGATCCGGTGCGACAGCTCGCGCGCGAGAAGGTCCCGCGCCTCCTCGGCCCGCCGCCGGTCGCCGATGTCGAGCACCGAGCCGATGAAGCCGGCGAAGCGCCCCTCCTCGCCCAGGCGCGGCGCGGCCGCGTCGATCATCCAGACATAGGCGCCATCGGCCCGCCGCAGCCGGTACTCGATCTGAAACTCCGAAGCCGTCGCCGTGGCCCGCGCGAAGACCGCCTTCGCATGCGCCCGGTCCTCCGGATGCACCGCATCCAGCCAGCCATCGCCCAGCCCCGTCTCCGGCGTCTGGCCCGTGAAGGCGTACCAGCGCTGGCTGAGATAGACGCAGCGCCCGTCCGGCTCCGTCATCCACACCAGCACCGGGGCATGGTCGGCCATGTTGCGGAACCGGGCCTCGCTCTCGCGCAGCCGCGCCGCCGCGCGACGCTCCTCCTCCTGTTGCCGCAGCCGGGTGATCGCCAGGGAGATCTGCCCCGCCACGAGGCCGAGATAGCTGCCGTACTCCCCCTCGACGCGAAGGTTCGGGTTCAGCCCGGCCAGGAACACGCCGGCCACCTCGGCGCCTGCCATGAGCGGCAGGGCGAGCCCGCCAGGGACCACGCGCGCCACGCCCGCCCGCAGCACCGCCGCTTGCACGTCGGCCAGGTCGCCCTCCGGCGCGGCCCCGTGGGAGGCGACGGTGGAAAGCCCGGCTTCCCCGTCCAGCAGGATGCGGCCCCAGGGCAGGTCCGCAGGGTTTTCCGCCGCCATGGCGGATAGGGCGGCCGCGCAGGCCTCCTCCACCCGCCCCGCATTCGCCAGGCTCAGCCCGGTGGCCCGCAGCCCGCGCAGCCGCCGGTCCGCCAGAACCCGCCCCGTCGTCTCGGCAACTACGCAGACGATGCCGGCGACGGCGCCATCCTCATGCACCGCCGAATAGGAGATGTCGAAGAACACCTCCTCCAGATATCCGTGCCGGTCGATGAGGAAGCGGGCATCATGCGCATGCAGCGTCTCGCCCGTCTCGCGCACCCCGTCGAGCAGTGGGCCCAGCACGTCCCAGAGCTCGCCCCAGCTCTCCCGCGCCGGCCGCCCCATGGCGCGCGGATGCTTGGTCCCGATGGAGGGCGCGTAGGCTTCGTTGTAGAGGGCCACATAGTCCAGCCCCCAGAACACCGCGATCTGCGCCCTTGAGGGCAGGACGATGCCCATCACGCAGCGCAGCGTCGCCGACCACCCTTCCGCCAGCCCCAGTGGGCTGTTCGTCCCGTCCAGCGCCTGGATCAGCGCCCCGGCTTCCCCGGCCCCATGGAGAAAGCCGAGGCCGGGGGCGGTCGGTCCGCTGGGCGGGCTGGAGGACGGGTCTTGTCTTTCGCCCCGCAAGGCAGCGTCCCTCCGCAGGCATCGTGGGCGCGGTGCGATATCACAACTCGCAGAGGCGGGAACAAAAATGTTTTTTCCGCCGGAACGCCACTGGAAACGGCGCAGGGGCGATGAGGCGTTAGCGAGGCATCGCCGCCGATCCGCCGGGCAGGACGTGGCGCCGCAAACCCGCCCGGCGGGCGCTCTATGATACCCCCCTGTCCCGCAGCGCCGCCGAGGCCGCCGCCCTACCCTCCCCAGGCCGCCGCGACGGCCGCGCCGACCTCCGCCAGCGCCGCGTCGCGCACGGCGCCATCCGCCGCGCCCTCGGTCAGATAAGCAGCCACCAGCACTGGCGCCGCGTCGCCGGGCGGCCAGAGCAGCCCCACATCGTTGCTCGTCCCATGGGCGCTCGTCCCGGTCTTCTCGCCTGCTTGCCAGCCCGCAGGCAGCCGCGCCCGCAGGCGCGCATCCCCCGTCCGGTTGCCCCGGAGCCAACCGATCAGCTGCGCCCGCGCCGCCTCCGACAGGGCATTCCCGACCGTCACCGCCCGCAGGCTCGCCAGCATGGCGGCGGGGCTGGTCGTGTCGCGCTCGTCCCCCGGCCGCGCCTCGTTCAGCGCCGTCTCCCACCGGTCCAGCCGCGTCACCCCGTCGCCCAACCCGCGCAGCCAGGCGGTCAGCCCCTCGGGGCCGCCCACCACCCGCAGCAGCAGGTTCCCGGCCGTGTTGTCGCTCGTCACCATCGTGGCCTCGCACAGGGCGGCCAGCGTCATCCCCTCCCCGCCGACGGCCCTTTGCGTCACCGGCGAATAGGTCACGAGATCCTCGCGCGTGAAGCGGATGCGACGCTCCATGCTCTCCCGCCCCGCATCCGCGCGGGCCAGCACCGCGGCCGCGACCAGCAGCTTGAAAGTGCTGCCGAGCGGGAAGCGCTCCGCCGCCCGGTACCCCGCGCCGCGCCCGCTCCCCGCGTCCAGCACGGCGACGCCCAGCCGCCCGCCCCGCGCCGCCTCGATCCGGCGGAAAGCCTCCGGCAGGTTGCCGAAGCCGCCCTGCGCCCGCGCCGGGCCGCTGGCCCCCAGGGCCGCCACGGCCCCGCCCATCACCCCACGCCGTCCGATCATCGATGCCTCCCCTTGCTGGCCGGCCGAAACTGGCCTCCGCACGGGCCGGGAGACAAACGATCATCCTTCGCGAGAGCCCCGAGAAAAACTAATCCGACCGCATGGCCCTATCGAACCTTCCCCTGAACGCCCTCCGCGCCTTCGAAGCGGCCGCGCGCCATCTGAGCTTCACCCGTGCGGGGCTGGAGCTGCGCGTCACCCAGGCGGCCGTCAGCCACCAGGTGAAGGCGCTTGAGGAAATCTTGGGCACGCCGCTCTTCCGCCGCCTTCCCCGCGGCTTGGCGCTGACGGAGGAGGGCGAGGCCCTCCTCCCCGTCCTGAGCGATGCCTTCCGGCGGATCGCCGGCACGCTGGACCGGTTCGAGGGCGGCCGCCTGCGCGAGGTCCTCACCCTGGGCGCGGTGGGCACCTTCGTCACGGGCTGGCTCCTGCCGCGCCTGCCGGATTTCCGCGCGAACCACCCCTTCGTGGACCTGCGCCTGATGACCAACAACAACCGCGTGGACCTGGCGGGCGAAGGGCTGGACCTGGCCATCCGCTTCGGCGACGGCGCCTGGCACGGCACGGAGGCCACCCCCCTCCTCACCGCCCCGCTCTCCCCCCTCTGCGCCCCGGCCCTCGGCCGCCGCCTGCGACAGCCGGCGGACCTGCTGCGGGAAACCCTCCTCCGCTCCTATCGGGCCGATGAATGGCCACGCTGGTTCGCCAGCGCCGAACTCCCCGCCCCGGCCATCCGCGGCTTCGTCTTCGATTCCTCCCTCGCCATGGCCGAGGCGGCGGAGCAGGGTGCCGGCATCGCCCTGCTCCCTGCCCGGATGTTCGAGCAGCACCTCCGGCAGGGCCGCCTCGCCCGCCCCTTCGCCGCCGAGGTCACGCTCGGCGCCTATTGGCTCACCCGCCTGAAGTCCCGGCAGGAAAGCGGCGCGATGGCCGCCTTCCGCCGCTGGCTGGTCGCCCAGGCCGAAAGCGGCGGGGAGCGGGGCTGAGGCGCGGGCGAACGGGCGGGAAGCCTACCCGCCCCCGAGAAAGCGCGCCCGCACCGCCGCCGCCACGCGCCCGCTCTCATCCAGCACCGCGCGCGGCGGCGCCTCGGGGAAGTCGTCGAGCGGCCTGGCCAGCCCCGCGGCGAAAAGCGAGTCCCGCAGGGCCCGGTGGCGCGGGGCATCGGGGGGCGCACCGGCGACGAAGACCGACGCGGAGGTCGCCAGCGCCTCGGACAGCATTGAGACGGAATCCCCCGTCACCACCACGGCATCCGCCGCCGCCAGGAAGCCGAGATAGGGGTTCGGCCCGCCAGCCCCCCAGCGATGCACCGCGCCCGGCAGCCCCTGCATCCGGGCCGCCAGCGCCGCCCCGGCCGCATCGCCCGTGCGCCGGCTGGTCGTCGCCAGCACGCTGCCGGCCCGTGGCTGCACCCTCTCCAGGATCGCCAGCGCCTCGGCCGGCGCCATGCCCTCGCCGCGCACGGCACCGCCCAGCATCACCGCCACACGCGGGCGAGGCAGGTCCAGCAGCGCCGCCCATTCCGCCCGCGCGGCGGCCAGGGCGGCGGGCGAAACCCGGTGCGTCGCCCCGGTGATGGTTATCAGGTTCGGTGCCGGGTCAGGGCGGTCGTGCCGCCCCACCACCAGCAGGTCGAAGTCCCGGGCGCCGAAGCCCGGCCGCATGCAGTGAACCAGACGCGCCCCGCGCCGCCCGAGCCAGCGTGCCACCGGCGCCGATCTCCGCCCCGCCGAGATCACCAGCCCCGGCCAGTTCCCCGCCAGGCGCGGCTTCACCCCGGGCGGGAAGCGTGACCAGCCCGGCTCCAGCGCCGCGCACCGCAGCGCCTCGCGCGAGGCAGGGCGGAGCCCCATCAGGCTCGGCCAGGGGATGGGCCAGCCCGCCGCGGGGCCCCATTCCAGGGGAAGGGTCCGGAAGGGCTCGCTCAGCCGCTCCGCGATGCCCAGCGCCTGGGCGGCCGTCCCCGCCCGCGGGTCGGCCAGCACCCAGATTCGCGGCGTCCCCGTCATGGCCCCGCCCATGCGGCGGCCCGTGCGCCGGCCCACGCCCCGACCCCGGCGCCAGCCACGCATTTACGCCGCCGCGCCGTGCGGCTAGGGAAACGCCATCCTTCCGCGCCGCCGCCAAGCATCGAGAGAAAGATCATGGCCCTCCAGCACGCCTCCGAATGGGACCGCGACGCGGCGCTCACCACGGCCCGCATCCTTCTCGAGATCAAGGCGGTGAACTTCCGTCCGGAAGAGCCCTACACCTTCACCTCGGGCTGGAAGAGCCCCGTCTATATCGATTGCCGGCGGATCATCTACTTCCCCCGCGCCCGCAAGACGATCTGCGACCTGGCGGCGGAGAAGATCGGCCGCCACATCGGCTATGAGACGATCGAGGCCGTGGTCGGCGGCGAGACGGCGGGCATTCCCTTCGCCGCCTGGATCGCGGACCGGATGATGGCGCCCATGGCCTATGTCCGGAAGAAGCCCAAGGGCTTCGGCCGCAACGCGCAGATCGAGGGCGACGTGCCCGAGGGCAAGCGCACCCTGCTGGTGGAGGACCTGACCACCGATGGCGGCTCCAAGATCCGCTTCGCCCAGGTGCTGCGCGATGCGGGCGCGATCTGCGACGACACCTTCGTCGTCTTCTTCTACGGCGTCTTCCCCGGCGCCTTCGACACGATGAAGACGATGAACCTCAACCTGCTCCATCTCTGCACCTGGTGGGACGTGCTCGAAGTCTGCCGCGAACGCCCCTACTTCTCCGAGGAGGCGCTGCGCGAGGTGCGCCGCTTCCTGGAGGACCCGATGAGCTGGTCCAAGGCACGCGGCGGGATCGGCAGCGCCGAGGAGGCGATCAGCAAGGGTATCACGGCGGGTTAGAGCCGACCGGAGCCGGGCCGGGCGGGCCGAGGCCCGCCCGGCCAACCCATCAACGCGCTGGTGCCCCGCCCGGAGCGGCACCCGGTGCCCCACCCGGCGCCCCCGGCATGCCGGCCGGCGCCTGCATGGTCTGGTAGCCCTGCGGCACGGTGAAGCGCGACGCCTCCGGCGCGCCGTAGCGCACCTCGGTCGCCTCCATGCGCATCGTCCCGCCCTGCGGAAGGCCGGGGCGCGCCGCCATCTCGGTCAGCGCGCGCAGCAGCACGCCGTCCCCGGTCAGGCAGACCGTGCTCTTACCCTGCGGGGTCGTCGTCTCCCACAGGTTGCAGGCCTGGCCCGCCACGCGGTCCGTGCCCTTGGCGGTGAAGGCCGTCCCGGCCGGCGGGTCCTGCGTCATCGCTCCCACCGTGGCGGGCGGCATCTGCATCACCATGCGCTGCGCATCCATCACCATCACGGCGGTGTTGGCCTTGCGGTCCACCAGCATCCAGCCCTGGCCACCCGGCGGATCCACGCGCTGGCGATTGTTCGACACGTCCCACGCCATCCGCATCTCCTGCGGCTGCGGCATGCCGCCGCCTTCCATGCGATAGGTGACGGAAACGTCCCGGGTCGGCCGCAGATGGGCCGGCGCGTTCTGCGCCAACGCATCGGGGACCAGGGCAGGCAGAGCGATTATCGCGGCGGCGGCGGTCAGGATCGGCTTGAGCATAGGCATTCCTTGTCCGTGTGACGCCTAAGGTCTGGGGCTGCGAAGGCGAGGATGCATCCGGGAACATCACACGTTCACGCGATTCCGAGACGCGGAACAGAAGCCGCTTGCGGCGCGGCAACCCCTCCGCTACCTACGAACAAGTGATTGAAAAATCAAAACAATACGTCGACACGTCACGATGTGAACAGCTGTTCATGCGTCGTGCGTGTCGGGACCGGAAAGGATAACGATGCCGCGCGACGAGGTTCTCGCCCCTCCGCTCGACCAAACCCCCAGCCTGCCCGAGGTCAATCGCAGCATCGCGGTGCCGAATGCCGGCAGCTGGCTGCGCCGCCTCATGGCGTTCATCGGCCCCGGCTATCTCGTGGCGGTGGGCTACATGGACCCGGGCAACTGGGCCACCGCCCTCGCCGGCGGATCGGCCTTCGGCTACACGCTGCTGACCGTCGCGTTGCTCTCCTCGCTCATGGCCATCCTGCTCCAGGCCCTCTGCGCGCGCATCGGCCTCGCGACGGGGCGGGACCTCGCCCAGCTCTGCCGGGACCGATTCCCGCGCTGGGTCGGCATCCCCCTCTGGTTCCTCGCCGAGATCGCGATCTGCGCGACGGACCTGGCCGAGCTCATCGGGACGGCCATCGCGCTCCAGCTCCTGTTCGGCATCCCGCTGCTCCTCGGCGTGCTGCTCACCGCGCTCGACGCCTTCCTCATCCTTTGGCTGCAGAACAAGGGAATGCGCTGGCTCGAAGCCTTCATCATGGGGATGATCGCGCTCATCGCCGGCTGCTTCGTCGTGCAGCTCGTGATGGCGGACCCCAACTGGGGCGAGGTGCTGCGCGGCTATCTTCCCTCCAGCTCGGTCGTGACGAACCAGACCCAGCTCTACATCGCGCTCGGCATCCTCGGCGCCACGGTGATGCCGCACAACCTCTACCTGCACACCGCCGTCATCCAGTCCCGCGACATCCGCCGCGACGAGGAGGGCAAGCGCGAGGCCATCCGCTTCGCCACCATCGACAGCACGGTCGCCCTCGGCCTCGCCCTGCTGATCAACTCCTCCATCCTCATCCTCGCCGCCGCCGCCTTCCACGCGAACGGTCAGACCGAGGTGGCGGAAATCCAGGACGCGCATGAGCTGCTGGCGCCGCTGCTCGGCACCTCCGCGCCCTATCTCTTCGCCATCGCGCTGCTGGCCTGCGGCCTCAACTCCACCGTCACCGCCACCCTCGCGGGCCAGGTGGTGATGGAGGGCTTCCTGCATATCCGCCTCAGCCCCGTGGTGCGGCGCCTGCTCACGCGCCTCGTCGCCATCATCCCCGCGGTCGCCGTCACCGCGCTTTATGGCGAGAGCGGCACGGCGCAGATGCTCGTGCTCTCCCAGGTGATCCTCTCGCTGCAGCTTCCCTTCGCGGTCATTCCGCTGATGCTCTTCGCGGGGGACCGCAAGCGCCTGGGCAGCCTTTCCGCCCCGGCCTGGCAGCTCACCCTGGGCTGGGCCTCGGCGGCGCTGATCGTGGTGCTCAACATGAAGCTGCTGCTGGACTTCGCGCTGGGCGACTGAAGGCCACACCCGGCCGGGGCCGCTGTCGGAAATACTGACAGCCCACCGGCCCCGGCCGGGAAACTTTTTGCAAGTTGTTGAATCGAAACGTCTTTACGGCTGGCACACCGATTGCGCTTAGCCCTCCGCCACACGCGGAGACGTCCCATGTTCCAACACATGAAGCCCCTGGTCGCGGGCGCGTTCATCGCCACCTCCCTGGCAGCAGCCGGCGGCCCGGCCTCGGCGGCGCCGAGCCTCCAGTTCGATATCGCCGGCGCCCCCACCTCCTCGGTCTCGGCCAATGTCACCCCGGTCGCCTGCCTCGGCTGCAGCGTGCAGACCACGCTCTCCGCCGGGCTGGACAGCGAGGTGTTCTCGCTCGAGGAAGGCGAGAGCCGCAGCTTCGACTTCTTCACCATCAAGGTAGCCGGCCTTGGCGTCGCGACGGCCACCGTGGCCGCCACCCTCGCCTTCGACCTGCCCACCGGCCTTTCCGTGCCGGGCAGCGGCGACGGCGGCTATGTCACCGTCCTCGGGGTCGTAAGCGCCGGCTACCTCCTTTGGAACAACCTGCCGACCACCGTGATCCTCTCGGACGGCTCGGTCCTCGGTATCGCCTTCTCCGACATCCTCTCCTTCGGCCTCGGCAACAGCGCCACGGTCCAGGCCACCATCAGCGCCCTGGAGGTGGTGGCCGTGCCGGAGCCCGCGAGCCTCGCCCTGCTGGGCGCCGGCCTGCTCGGCCTCGGCTTCATCCGGCGGCGGAACCCGGCCCTGCCCGCCATGGCATGAGGCGGGGCTGAACCGCCCCACCCCAACCGCGGCGCCGCTCCCCCCTTAGGCGGCGTCGCGGCGTCCCCGGCGGGTTCGTGCACCCCCGCGAACCCGCCGGGGCTACCCCCCAGGGGGGAAGCCCCCCATGATCGGGCGGATGATCGAAGCGATGCCCTGGCGCGCGGCCACCCTGGCCCTCGCCCTCCTCGCCGCTCCTGCCGGCGGCGCCGCGGCCCAGGGCCACGACACCCTCACCATCGGCCTCTCCCAGGCCACGGGCACCTTCCACCCGAATATCGAGAGCATGCTGGCGAAGTCCTACATCCTGGGCTTCGCGCGCCGCCCCCTCACCGGCCATGGCCCGGACTGGCGCCCCACCTGCTTCGCCTGCGAGAGCATCCCCACGCTGGAGAACGGGCAGGTCGCGCTGGAGAACACGCCGGACGGCAAGCCCGGGATGCGCGTCACCTGGCGCCTGCGGGCAGACCTCCGCTGGGGCGACGGCCGGCCCGTGACCGCCGAGGACCTGCGCTTCGCCTGGGAAGCCGGACGCGCCTTCGAGACCGGCTTTGGCGGCGCCGAGTTCTACCGCCAAGCCTATGAGTTCCTCTCCGACGGCCCGCGCAGCGTCACCCTCCGCTTCGACCGCGTGAGCTTCGACGCGGGCAGCGCGGGCGGCTTCGAGCCCCTGCCCGCGCATATCGACCGCGCCATCTGGGAGGCCGATCGCCGCAACTACCGCTCCCGCACCGCCTATGACACGAACACGACGAATCCGGGCCTCTGGAACGGCCCCTATCGCATCACCGCCGTCCAGCCCGGCGCGGGCGTGACGCTGGAGCGCAACGACGCCTGGGCCGGCCCCGCCCCGGCCTTCCGCCGCATCAACATCCGCGTGGTGGAGAATTCCGCCGCCCTGGAAGCCCAGCTCCTCGCGGGGCAGCTGGACATGATCGCGGGCGAGCTTGGCCTCTCCCTCGACCAGGCCATCGCGCTGGAGCGCCGCGCGCGGGGGCGCTTCCGCTTCGAATACCGTCCTGGCCTCGTCTGGGAACATCTCGACCTCAGGCTGGACAACCCGGTCCTGCGGGATGTCCGTGTCCGCCAGGCGCTGATGCTCGCCATCGACCGCCCGCGCATCGTGCAGAGCCTGTTCGACAACCGCCAGCCCGTGGCCGCCACCGCGATCCATCCGGACGACCCGATGCTCGACCGGTCGCTCGCTCCCTGGCCGCACGACCCCGCCCGCGCCGCCGCCCTGCTGGAGGAAGCCGGCTGGCGCCCGGGCCCTGACGGCATCCGCCGCAACGCCACCGGCGAACGCCTGGCGATCGACCTGCAGACCACCGCCGGCAACCGCTCCCGCGAGACGGTGCTGCAGGTCATCCAGGGGCAGTGGCGCGCGGCAGGCATCGAGGGCCGCATCGCCAACCAGCCGCCGCGCGTCCTCTTCGGCGAAACCCTCTCGAAGCGGCAGTTCAACGGCGCGGTCCTCTTCGCCTGGATCAGCAGCCCGGAGAACGTGCCCCGCACCACCCTGCATTCCGACGAGATCCCCCGCGCCGCCCGCAACTGGTCCGGCCAGAACTATCCCGGCTATTCCAACCCGGAGATGGACGCCCTGCTCGAAGCCCTGCCCCAGGAGCTGGACGCGGAGAAGCGCCGCCCCCTCTGGGCGCGCCTGCAGGCCATGACCCATCGGGACCTCCCCGCCCTTCCCCTGTGGCACCGGGCGGAGCCGCATGTCTGGCCGCAATGGCTGGAGGGCATCCGCCCCACCGGCAACATGTCCCCCTCCTCCCTCTGGGTGACGGACTGGCGGGTGCGGTGATGCTCCGCATCGTCGCCTGGCGCATTCCCCAGATCGCGGCCACGCTGCTGCTGCTCTCGCTCGCCGCCTATCTCGCCATCGGCGCCATGCCGGGCGATCCGATCGCCCTGGCGATGATGGCCGATCCCCGCCTGGGCCCGGCGGATATCGAGCGGATGCGGGCCCTGCATGGGCTCGACCAGCCGCTTCTCGCGCGTTGGTGGGCCTGGCTCAGCGGCGTGCTGCGCGGGGAGTTCGGCTATTCCCGCCTTTTCGCCCGCCCTGCCGCCGAGATCCTCTGGCCCGCCCTGCGCGGCAGCCTCGTCCTCCTCGGCACGGCGCTCGGCCTCGCCGCCCTCCTCGGTATCGCGGCCGGCAGCCTCGCCGCCCTGCGCCCGCGCTGGCGCGGCGCGGTGGACGCCCTCGCCCTCGTCTCCCAGGCGCTGCCCGCCTTCTGGCTCGGCATCCTCATGATCATCCTCTTCGCCGTCACCCTGGGGTGGCTGCCGGCCGGCGGCGCGCCGGATGCGCCCGGCATGCTGGAGGCGCTGCGCTATATCATCCTTCCCGTCGCCACCCTCGCCATCGCGCATCTCGCCGCCTATGCGCGCCATACCGCCGCCAGCATGGCCGAGGTGCTGCGCGCCCCCTGGATCACCGCTGCCCGCGCCCGTGGCGCGCCCGAGCGCCGGATCGCCCTCGTCCACGCCCTGCCCAACGCCGCCGTGCCGCTCCTCTCCCTGCTCGCGCTCGATGCCGGCGCCCTCGTCTCCGGCGCGCTGATCACCGAGACGGTCTTCGCGCGCCCCGGCATGGGCAAGCTGCTGACCGATGCCGTGATGGGCAACGACCACAACCTCGCCCTGCTGGCGCTGCTGCTCGTCGCCACCACCACCCTCCTCGCCACCCTGGCCGCCGACCTCGCCCAGCGCGCGCTGGACCCGCGGCTGGCGGAGCGGCGCGCATGACCCGCCTGCGCCTCGGCTTGGCCATCCTCGCCTGCCTCGCGCTGGGCGCCCTCGCCGCGCCCTGGGTGGCGGGCTGGCTCGGCCTGGACCCGGATGTCCCCGACCTCCTGGCCCGCCAGGCCGGCCCCAGCCCCGAGCACCCGCTGGGCACCGACGAACTCGGCCGCGACATCCTTCTCCGGCTGCTCTACGGCGCCCGCATCTCCCTCGCGGTCGGCCTCGCCGCCGCCATCGCCTCCAGCCTCATCGGCCTCGCCGCGGGCCTCCTCTCGGCTTGGCGCGGGGGGTGGGTGGATGCGCTGCTCATGCGGCTAGCGGACTTCCTCCTCGCCCTGCCGGCCCTGCCGCTGCTCGTCCTGCTCGCGGCCATGGACCCCGCCGCCATCGGCCTGCCCCGCGGCAGCGCCTGGGGCGATGTCGGGCGCATCACCCTCATCCTCGCCCTCTTCGGCTGGGTGGGCGTCGCCCGCCTCTGCCGCGCCGCCGCCCTCTCCACCCTCGCGCGGGACCATATCCGCGCCGCGCGCGCCCTGGGCGTCAGCGAGGCCCGCCTCCTCCGCCGCCACGTCGCCCCGGCGCTGGCCGCGCCGCTCACCGTGGCGGGCTCCCTCGCCGTCGCAGGCGCCATCCTGGCTGAGAGCACGCTCTCCTTCCTCGGCCTCGGCATCCAGCCGCCGGCCTCCTCCTGGGGGAACATGCTCGCCAACGCGCAGGACCTGGTCTTCAGCGCCCCCATGGCGGCGCTCTGGCCCGGCCTCGCCATCGCCCTCGCGGTCGCGGGGGCCATGCTGGTGGCGGATGGGCTGCGGGGACAGGACAGGTGACGGCGCAATGCCCCGCGGAGGTTCTGGCCTGTTCAGGGCTTCCCACTGAGGGCTCCGCCCTCGACCCGCCAAGGGCCTGAGGCCCTTGGAACCCCGTCTGACTGCCGTGGATACCGTTGACCGGCGGGGTCTCTGGTTTCGAGGTGCCCTTCCTGCCTTTGCAGTCGCCTGAGGTCTGAGACCTCAGGCGCACCGGCAGCCGAGTGATTCCAAACTTCTAAAAGAAGGTGATGGTCGAAGGCACTGCCTTCGACGGGTCCGGGGAGAGGAAGAATTCCTTCTTCCTCTCCCCGGGACAAACCGACAGACCAGAACGGAGCCCTACCCCCCGATCATCCCGCCATCCTTCTTCACGATGGCGATCACCGCAGGCCGCGGCGGCATCCCCTCCTCGAAATCCGGCCAGCGGGTGGAGGGGGCGTCGAAGCGGCTGCCCGCCTCTTCGCCCGGGTGCTGGATGGCCAGGAACACGGTGCGGTCCCCTGGACCGATCAGCGGGCCGCAGACCTCCGCCCCGCTCGGCGCCGCGTAGAAGCGCCGGGTGAGCGCGCGGCCCTCGCCATCCGTGTCCGCGGCATAGAGCCCATCGGCCACCTTGGCCGCGGTCGGCGCGCCATCGGTCGAGATCCAGATCCGGCCCTTGCTGTCGAAGGCGCAGTTGTCCGGGCAGGAGAGCCAGCCGGCTTCGGCACCCACGGCGCGGTGGTAGGAGGCACCCGGCGCCGTGCCGGGCTGCCCGGCCATCAGGAACACCTCCCAGCGGCCGGTCAGCGCGGCATGGTCCACACCGCCCGCGACGCGCGGCGGGATCATCTCGATCACATGGCCATGCGCGTTGCTCGCGCGCGGGTTGGCGGCATCGGTCCGGCCATCGCGCCGGCTCGTGTTGTTGGTGAGCATGACATAGACGCGCCCGTTCACCGGGTTGGCTTCCACGTCCTCCGGCCGGTCCATCGGCGTGGCGCCCAGCAGGTCCGCCGCGCGCCGCGCCTCGATCAGTACGTCGCCCTGCGAATGGAACCCGTTGGCCGCGTTCAGCGGCCCTTGCCCATGCACCAGCGGCAGCCATTCCATGCTGCCGTCGTCGTGGAAGCGCGCGGCATACAGCGTGCCCTCGTCCAGCAGGTCCCGGTTCGCCGCCGGATCCTGCCGGTTCCAGGCCCGCGCGGTGACGAACTTGTAGACATAGTCGAACCGCTCGTCATCGCCCATGTAGAGCACCACGCGCCCATCGGCGGACACCGCATGGGTGCAGCCCTCATGCTTGAAGCGGCCGAGCGCGGTGCGCTTCACCGGCACGCTCTGCGGGTCGTAGGGGTCGAACTCCACCACCCAGCCGAAGCGGTTCGGCTCGTTCGGCTCGCGCGCCACGTCGAAGCGCGGATCGAAGCGGTACCAGGTGTATTGCGCGTCCCGCACGAAGCCATAGCGCTTGAAGGCGGCGGCCTGCGGCCCCGTCTCCACGCCCGCGCCGCCGAAATAGTAGTTGAAGTTCTCCTCGGCGATGAGAACCGTGCCCCAGGGCGTGTTGCCGCCCGCGCAGTTGTTCAGCGTGCCGCGCACCCGCGTGCCGCTCGGGTCCGCGCTCGTGCGAAGCCGCTCATGTCCCGCTGCGGGGCCGCTGATGCGCATCTCGGTCTCGCCGGTGATGCGCCGGTTCATCGCGCTTCCCGCCACCGGCTTCCAGCGCCCGTCCTCGCGGCGGATCTCCACCACGCTCGCGCCATGCGCCATCAGCTCCACGCGGAACTGCGCCTCGCTCGTCCCGCGCCGCGCCGCGCGCGCATCGCCGAGCCCTGCGAACATCAGCTCCGGGTTCGTGTATTCGTGGTTCACCACCAGCAGCCCGTGCTCGCTCGCGGCATCGCCCCGGGGCAGCGGGAAGAAATCCAGGTAGTCGTTGTTGTAGCCGAATTGCAGCGCCTGGGCCTCCGCGGTCTGGCGCGCGGGGTCGAAGGCGGGCGCGCCGGGCAGCACCGGGTCGCCCCAGCGCATCACCACCTGCACCTCATGGCCCTCGGCCACCGCCTCGCCATCCCCGGTGCCATGCGGCAGGCCCCGGAAGCCCAGCGTCGAGGCGGCCTCCTGCGCACCGGCTGGCAAGGGCAGCGCGGCGGCAGCGGCCGCGCCGAACAGGCCACGCAGCGCCGCGCGCCGCGCGAGCCGCCGGCCCATCACGGCGCCGATCGGATCGAGCGGCGCCGGATTGCTGCCGATATCCTCCAACGCCTGCTGCGTCAGCACGTCGCGGTCCAGATCATCCACGGTCATCGCATGCCCCCCGGCTCGACGGCGCGCTCATAGGCGGGTGCGGCGTAGCGGGGATGACGGTGGGGTGACAGATCGGTGACGGGCCCCTGCTGGCCTGTCCCGGGGAGAGGAAGAAGGAATTCTTCCTCTCCCCGGCCCCGTCGAAGGCAGTGCCTTCGACCCATCATCTTTTTCTTCAAGTCTGGAGTCACTCGGCTGCCGGTGTGCCTGAGGTCTCAGACCTCAGCCGACTGCAGAGGCAGGAAGGGCACCTCGAAGCCAGAGACCCCGCCGGTCAACGGTATCCACGGCAGTCAGACGGGGTTCCAAGGGCCTCAGGCCCTTGGCGGGTCGAGGGCGGAGCCCTCCTCTACCCTCACACCACCTCCACGATCTCCGGCGGCTGGTGCACCCGCACATCCGGCAGCGGCCCGGTCCAGGCTTCCACCTGCACGAGGCAGGATTGTGCCGCGCATCCCTGGCCCAGGGGCGAGGTGCCGACATCCTGGGTCAGCACGTTCGGGTTGCCGTGCACGCAGAGCGGTCCGGCCTCGGTTTCCTGCGGGTCCCACCACGCGCCGGTGGACATTGCGACGACGCCGGGCCGCAGCGCCTCCGTCACCACCAGCCCGCCCAGGCAGGCGCCGCGGTCGTTGAACACGCGCACGACCTGACCGTCGCGCAGCCCGCGCGCCGCGGCATCGGCGGGGTTCATGCGGATCGGCTCGCGCCCCTGGATCTTGCTGGCCTTTGCCACGCGCGCGGGGTCGAGCTGACCGTGCAGGCGCGTCGCCGGCTGGTCCGAGAGGAGGTGCAGCGGGTGCCGCGAGAGGTCCCCGCCCAGCCATTCGCGCGGCGTCTTCCACACCGCATGGCCCGGCACGCCCTCGTCGCCGAAGCCGGCGATGGTCTCCGAATACAGTTCCACCTTGCCCGAGGGCGTGGCGAGCGGCGCGGCGGCGGGGTCGCGCGCGAAATCCTGGAAGGAGACGAAGTCGCTCTCCGGCGGCGCGAACTCGATATGGCCCTCCGCCCAGAAGCGATCGAAATCGGGGACATCCTCGCCGAGGCTCGCGCAGGCCCGGCGGAAGCGGTCGTAGAGGTGGCGCAGCCAGGCGCCTTCGTCCCGCTGCTCGGTGAAGCGCTCGCGATAGCCCAGCGCGTCCGCCATGTCGGCGAAGATGTCGTGGTCGTTGCGCGCCTGGCCCTGCGGTGGCACGGCCTGGTGCATGGCGCGCACGAAGCGGTCGCGCGAGGAGCTGGCGATGTCGTTGCGCTCCAGCGTCGTCGTCGCCGGCAGCACGATATCGGCCTGCCGCGCGACCGCGGTCCACCATGGCTCGGAGACGACGATCGTCTCCATGCGGGAGAAGGCGCGCGCCAGCCGGTTCAGGTCCTGGTGATGGTGGAAGGGGTTGCCGCCGGTCCAGAACACCATGCGCGTGTCCGGCAGGGGGATGTCCCGCCCGTTATAGCGCATCACCTCCCCCGGCCGCTCCAGCAGCTCCGTCACGCGCGCGACGGGGATGGCGGTGCGCACGGGGTTGCGCGTGGCGGGCAGGTTCACGCTGGGCAGCTCGCGGCGGGAGGTGCCCATGCCGTTGATGCTGCCATAGCCGAAGGCGACGCCGAGGCCGGGCTTGCCGATCCCGCCGAGCGCGCTCGCCAGCCCCACCAGCGCCCACCAGGGCTGCTCGCCATGCTCCGCCCGCTGCACGGACCAGGTGGCGGTCAGCATGGTCGGCATCGCCGCCGCCTCCAGCGCCAGCGCGCGGATGGTGTCCGCCGGCACGTCGCAGAGCGGCGCCGCCCATTCCGGCGTCTTCGCCACGCCGTCCTCCGCCTCGCCCATCACATAGGCGCGCAGCCGCTCCCAGCCGACGGTGCAGCGGGCGAGGAAGTCCCGGTCCTCCAGCCCCGCCGCGACGATCGCCTGGATCATCGCCAGGATCATCGCCGCATCGCCGCCGGGCCGGATCGGCACCCATTGCGCGCCGAGGAAATCCGCCGCCGCCCCGCGATCCGGGCCGATATTCACGAAGCGCAGCCCGGCCTCGACGGCGGCCTTCATCATCGGCACGTATTCATGGGCGCCGCCGCCGCCCGCCGTCACCAGCCCGTTCTTCAGCGGCAGCCCGCCGAAGCACAGCATCAGCCGCGCATGCTTCACGATGCTGCGCCAGTGCGTCGCCGGCCCGGTAACGGGGTCGTTGGTGCCGAGCACATGCGGCATCAGCGTCATGCCCGCGCCGTAGGAATAGTTCGTCGCCTGCGCGGTGAAGCCGCCGCCCAGCGCGAGGAAACGCTGCAGCTGGCTGCGCGCATGGTGGAACCGCCCCGCGGAGGACCAGCCATAGGACCCGCCGAGGATGGAGGCGTCGCCATGCTCCGCCCGCACCCGCGCCAGCTCCTCGGCCACCAGCCGCGTCGCCCGGTCCCAGGATACCGGCACGAAGCGGTCCTGCCCGCGCGCGGCGCCCATCCGGCGCCCCTGCAGCCATCCTTGGCGCACATAGGGGCGGTCGATCCGGCAGGGCGCGTGAACGAGGTCCGGCACCCCCTGGGTCAGGGAGCCGGGGAACGGGTCCCGCGCGAAGGGCCGCGTGCCGACCACGCGCCCGTCTTCCACCACGGCATCGAAATAGCCCCAATGGGCGGCGTGCGGCTTGATCTCGACCATCCCGCCACCATGGCCCGGCTGCGGGCCGAGGGGAACGGTGAAGCCTCCGGGAGCAAGCGAAACCAAGCGCCGCCGCGCCGTGTTCCAGCCCCGCCGGGTTCCAGCCCCGCCGGCTTGGTGCCGAGGCGCCCCCGGCACAGCGCGCCACCCCCTTCGGCGCCGGCCGGCACCAGGCCGCCGCCCCCCGAACCGCCCCAAGCTTGCCGGGCGCCACGCGGCGCCCCACCGGATACAGGAGACCCCGCATGGACGAGACGCAGCACGGCGCGCCCTCACGCCGCCAGATCATGGGCGGCGTGACCGCCGGCGCCGCCGCCATGGCGGCCGCGGCCCCCGCCTTCGCCCAAGGGGGCGCCCAGGGCAGCAGCCAGGCCGGCAGCAGCGCCACCGCCACCGCGACGCCCGGCCCGCTGGTGCAGCCGCGCGACCCGCGCGGCGTGTATCCCAAGCCCCCCTTCATCCGGCAGCCGCAGGACTGGCCCGGCCTCGCCGGCCAGATGAACCCGCGCCCGGACCATGGGGAAACGAGCTATCGCGGCTCCGGCCGCCTCGCCGGGCGCAAGGCGCTGGTCACGGGCGGCGATTCCGGCATCGGCCGGGCGGCCGCGATCGCCTTCGCGCGGGAAGGCGCGGATGTCGCCATCGGCTACCTGCCGCAGGAGCAGCCGGATGCCGAGGAGGTGCTGGACCTCATCCGCAAGGAGGGCCGCAAGGCCGTCGCCCTGCCCGGTGACATCCGGGACGAGGCCTTCTGCCGCCAGATGGTGGATAATGCGGTGCGCGAGCTCGGCGGCCTCGACATCCTGGTGAACAATGCCGGGCGCCAGCACACCCTGCCCTCGCTCGACGAACTCACCACCGAATTCTTCGACTGGACCTTCAAGACCAATGTCTACGCGCCCTTCTGGATCACCAAGGCAGCGCTGCCGCATCTAAAGCCTGGCGCCTCGATCATCATCACCGCCTCGGTCCAGGCCTATGAGCCCTCGGCCGCGCTGTTCGACTATGCGCAGACCAAGGCCTGCAACGTCGTCTTCGCCAAGTCGCTCGCCAAGCAGCTCGCGCCGAAGGGCATCCGCGTGAACGCCGTCGCGCCAGGGCCGTATTGGACCGCGCTGCAGCCCTCCGGCGGGCAGACGCAGGAGAATCTGGAACAGTTCGGCGGGGACACGCCCATGGGCCGCCCCGGGCAGCCTGTGGAGATCGCGCCCATCTATGTCCTGCTGGCCAGCCAGGAATCCAGCTTCACCACCGGCCAGGTCCTCGGCGCCTCCGGCGGTTCCGGGAATCCCTGACCACCCTGGCCCGGCCCCCGCCCGGGGGCCTGGTCAACCCGGCAGCGCCGCCTGCCAGTCCCGGATGGCCGGCACGGGCCACAGCAGCATGAGCACGTTGAGCGTCAGGTTGTCCCGGATGGCGGCCAGGGCGAGCAGTTCCAGCCCGAGCCCGAACAGCACCGTGCCCCACCAGGGCAGCCGCGCCGCCAGGGCGAAGCCCGCCAGCATGAAGCCGAGATCGGCGAGCGAGTTCACCACGCTGTCGCCGGTGTAGCCCAGCGCCGCCGTCGCCTCCCGGTAGCGGTCGATCACCATCGGCGTGTTCTCGGCGATCTCCCAGGCCGCCTCCAGCAGCGCGGCCAGGGCGGCCCGTGCGCCCAGCGAGGCCCCCGGCGCCGCCCAGCGGAACAAGCCGTAGAAGAGCAGCCCGTGAACCACATGCGAGGGCGCGTACCAGTCCGCGAGGTGCTGGGAGTTCCCCGCGCTGTTCACCGCCCCATGCCACAACTCCACCATGCCGCAGGCGCAGATCGGCAGCCGGCCCATCGCCAGCAGCACCGCCCCCATCGCGAGCGCGATCGCCACCAGAACCAGCGCCCAGCGCCCCCCGTATCGCGTCCTCTCGGTCATGACGCCGGCTTGCCACGGAAATCGCATGCACGCACGGTCTTGGGCCCGCTCCCCGGCAGGGGTAGAAGCCGCCCCCGGAACAGAACTCCAACCGAAACCGCCGAGGACCCGCATGGCGCCCCGCGCCGCCTCTCCCGACATCCGGCCACGCGCCGCCGCGGGCGACCATCGCGCCAGCGAGTTCGACGACCGCCCCGGCCCCGGCGCCCTGCATCGCGGGCCGCCCCGGCGCTGGTACATGGCGGCCACCCTGCCGCTTCAGGTCGCGGCCGCCGTCGCGCCCGGCGCGGCCGTGCTGCAATCCAAGGCCATGGCGCCCATCGCCATCGTCGCCCTGCTGCTCGCCGTGATCGCGCACCGTCGGGAAAGGGGGCACTGGCCTATCCCCGGCGGCCCGGCCCTGCTGCCCCTGCTGGCCCTGGCCGCCTGGGGCGCCCTTTCCGCGCTCTGGGCGCCCGATACGCGCTGGGCCCTGTCCTCTGCCGGCACCCTCGCCGCCCTCGCCCTGCTCGGCACGGCCGGCGCGGTGATCGTGGAGGAGGAAACCCTCACGGCGCGCCGGACCCTCACCTGGTGCATCCTCGGCGGCCTCGCCTTCGGCCTCGCCCTGGCGCTGCTCGACCACGCGACGGGCCAATGGGTCCGCGCCACCGTCCGCGGCCTGCCCGAGACCCGCCCTGGCCTCGAATTCGGCCTCAAGCCCGCCGCCTCGGTCATGGCGCTCTTCCTGCCGCTGCTCCTGCGGCTCCGCCTGCCCGCGCCCTGGCGCTGGCTGCTGCTGGCCGCCGGCACGGGGGCCATCCTGCTCCTGCCCGGCGACACGCCCAAGCTCGCCGCGCTCGCCGGCTTCGCGGCCGCCGCCCTGGCCAGCCTCGGCGGGCGGCCGGTCGCCTGCCTCATCGCGCTCCTCCTGGCCGGCGGCCTGCTCGCCGCCCCCTTCCTGATTCCCCAGACCCTGCGGCCGGAGATCGCGGCCCGCGCGCCGCTTTCCGCCCTGCATCGCATGCTGATCTGGGACTTCGCCCTGGAACGCGCGGCCGAGAGGCCCGTGCTCGGCTGGGGCATGGAGGCCAGCCGCAACCTGCCCGGCGGGCGCGACAACCCCTCCCGTGAATCCATGGCCCGGCTGGGCGTGACGCCGGAGGGCCACCGCGCCTGGCTCCTCACCCCCGGCGTCGAGCGCCTTTCCCTGCACCCGCATAACGGCGCGTTGCAGATCTGGCTCGAACTGGGCTGGATCGGCCTCGCCCTCGCAGCCCTCGCGGTGCTGGGGATGGGCTGGGGCGCGGCGCCGGTGGCCATCGGCGTCCTCGCCTCCGCCGCCGTCACCTTCACCGCCTCCTTCGGCGTCTGGCAGGCCTGGTGGATGGCCAGCCAGGCCCTGGCGGCCGCGCTGGCCGCCGGGCTGGCCGCGCGGCGCGGCTAGCTGGGAGGCCGCCGCTTGCCCTCGCGCCCGGGGCTAGTCCCCGGATTGCGAGAGGGGCCGCGCCACATCCTCCAGCGACTTGCCCTCGGCCGCGAAACCGAGCTTCCACTCCGTCCCCGCCGCCACCAGCATCAGCGCGGCGCCGAGCAGATAGCCCCACATGATGTCCGTGCGCTGCCCGCCCTCGATCAGCGCACCGAACAGGGCCGGCCCCACCACCCCGCCGACCAGCGTGCCGAAGGCGTAGAACAGCGCGATGCCCATGGCCCGCATCTCCAGCGGAAAGCTCTCGCCCACCGTGAGATAGGCGGCGGAGGCGGCGGCGGAGGCGAAGAAGAAGATCACCGTCCAGGCCGCCGTCTGCTCCCAGGCGGAAAGCCAGCCCTGCGCGAAGGCGAAGCCGGTGGCCGCCATCAGCACGCCGGCGATGCCGTAGGTGGCGGTGATCATGATGCGCCGCCCGATCGTGTCGAAGAAATGCCCGAGGATGAGGGGGCCCGCGAGGTTGCCCAGCGCGAAGGGCAGCATGAACCAGCCGATATGCGCCGAAGGGATGCCGTAGAAGCGCGTCAGCACCAGCGCGTAGGTGAAGAACACGGCGTTGTAGCAGAAGGCCTGGCAGGCCATGAGGACGATGCCCAGCACGGAGCGGCGGGGATAGGTGCGGAACATCGTCACCGCCACCTCGCCCAGCGTGGTGTGGGTGCGCGGGTCGATGGTGATGGGGCGGCCCTGCACGGGCGGCAGCGGTCCCTTCTCGCGCTCCACCCAGGCCTCGATGTCGCCCACGATCCGCTCCGCCTCCTCGCGGCGCCCATGGGTCATCAGCCAGCGCGGGCTTTCCGGGATGAAGCGGCGGAGGAAGAGCACGGAGATCGAGAGCGCCCCGCCTACGCCGAAGGCCAAGCGCCAGCCCAGCTCAGGGTCGATCACCGCGGGGTCCAGCAGCAGCAGGGAGGAGGCCGCGCCGATCGCCGCCCCGCCCCAAAAGGTGCCGTTCACCGCCAGGTCCGTCGTGCCCCGCCGGCGCGCCGGGATCAGTTCCTGGATGGCGGAGTTCACCGCCGAATACTCGCCGCCGATCCCCGCCCCGGTGAAGAAGCGGAAGACCGCGAAGGACCAGAAGTCCCAGGAGAAGCCCGTGGCGATGGTGGCGACCAGATAGACCAGCACCGTCAGGGTGAAGAGCTTCTTCCGCCCCAGCCGGTCCGTCAGCCAGCCGAAGAACAGAGCGCCGAATACGGCGCCGAGAAGATAGGCCGAGGCCGTCAGGCCGACCTCGGTCTCGGTCAGCCGCAGCCGCGGGCTGTCCTTGATGGCGCCGGCGAGGGAGCCAACCAGCGTCACCTCCAGCCCGTCCAGCACCCAGGTCACGCCGAGCGCGATGACCACCAGCCAGTGGAATCGTGACCAGGGCAGCCGATCCAGGCGGTTCGGCACATCGGTGCTGAAGCTGGCGGCCAAGGTCATCCTCCCGGTTGGAACCGGGAGCGGAACCCTCCGGAAGCCGGAAGGTTCCAGCAGCTCAGCCCGCCGGGCTCGCCTCCTGATGCGCCAGCTCGAGCGCCAGTTCCGCGAAGGCCCAGTCCAGCCAGGGCAGGAGGGCCTGGATATCGGAGGTCTCCACCGTCGCGCCGCCCCAGATCCGCAGGCCCGGCGGGGCATCGCGGTAGGAGGCGATGTCGAGCGCGACTCCCTCCTCCTCGAGGATGGCCGCCAGCCGCTTCGCCGCGCGGGCCTGGCCTGCGGCATCCATGGCGGTGAACCATGGCACGGTGATCTTCAGGCAGATGGAGGTGCAGGAGCGCGTGGCGGGATCCTCGGCAAGGAAATCCGCCCAGCCGCTGCCCGAGACCCAGTCGGCGACGGCGGCGAGATTGGCCTCGGAACGGGCGATCAGCGCATCCAGCCCGCCGATGGATTCCGCCCAGCGCAGCCCGTCCAGCGCATCCTCCACGCAGAGCATGGAGGGGGTGTTGATCGTGTCGCCCTGGAAGATTCCCTCGATCAGCCTGCCGCCCTTGGTCAGGCGCATAATCTTGGGCAGAGGCCGCCCGGCGTCGAAGGATTCCAGCCGCGCGACCGCGCGCGGCGAGAGCGCGAGCATCCCATGCGCAGCCTCGCCGCCCAGCACCTTCTGCCAGGACCAGGTGACGACATCGAGCTTGTCCCAGGGCAGGCGCATGGCGAAGGCGGCCGAGGTCGCGTCGCAGATGGCGAGCCCCTCCCGCGCATCGCTGATGAAATCCGCATGCGCCAGCCGCACGCCGCTGGTCGTGCCGTTCCAGACGAAGACCACGTCCCGATCCGGTGCCACGGGGTCGAGCGGCGGGAGCTTGCCGTAATCGGCCTCGCGGATCCGCACATCCGCCAGCTTCAGCTGGGTCGCGATGTCCTGCGCCCATTCCTTGGAGAAGCTTTCCCAGACCAGCACATCCACGCCCCGCGCGCCCAGCGCGGACCACAGCACCATCTCCACCGCGCCGGTGTCGGAAGCCGGAACGACGCCCAGCCGCCAATCCGCCGGCATGCTCAGCAGGGCGCGCGAACGCTCGATCACCTCGGCGATGCGCGCCTTCGGCTCCTTCGCGCGATGGCTGCGCCCGAGCATGGCGCCCTCCAGCGCGGCGAGCGACCAGCCCGGCCGCTTGGCGCAGGGGCCGGAGGAGAAATGCGGGTTGGCGGGGCGCGCCTGCGGCCGGGCCGCGTTCAGGTCGGTGGTCGCTGCGGCCATGGGCACACCTCTCGCCGAAAGCCCGCGCCGCGGATCCGGCAGAGGCTCAGCGGCCCTAGCCCCCGCCCGGCGCCGCGGTCAAGCGAAGCGGGATCCATGCCGTTCTGCGGGAATTCCGGCTTATCCTGGCATCCCTTGAGGGCTCCTCCCTCCACCCGCCAAGGGCCTGAGGCCCTTGGAACCCCGTCTGACTGCCGTGGATACCCTGGATCAGCGGGGTCTCTTGTTGAAGGGTGGCATTCCTGCCTTTGCAGTCGCCTGAGGTCGATGACCTCCGGCGCACCGTCAGCCCCGTGATTCCAAACTTCCAGAAAAAGATGATGGGTCGAAGGCACTGCCTTCGACGGGTCCGGGGAGAGGAAGAATTCCTTCTTCCTCTCCCCGGGGCAGACCAACAAATCAGAACAAAAGCCCGGCTGCATCAGGGAGCGCCCGGCAACTCACCCTACGCCGCCTCGTTGCGCCGGGGATGCGACACGACACCGCCACCCTTCTCATCCTCTTGGCGGCCGTCGCGCTGCTCGGCTGGTTTGCGCCCGATGTGGTGCTCATCGTCTTCGCCGGCTGCCTGCTGGCCGTGGCTCTGCGCGCGGCCGGCGTGCCGCTGGCGCGGTATTTCGGCATGGCCCCGCATTGGGGCGTGATGATCGTCGCCTTCGTCGCGCTGCTCGTCATCGGCTTGCTCGCCTGGCTCGGCTTCAACACCATCGCGAACCAGGCGCGGGAATTCGTGCAGGCCGCGCCCCGCGTGTTGCAAAGCGTGGCCAGCCTACTGGAGGGGCTTCCGGGCGGGGACTGGCTAAAGCAGCACGCCTCGCCCGAGGCGATGACGCCCAATGCCCAGGCGGCGGCCAATGTCGCGCTCCAGGGCGCCTGGGGCACGTTGGGCGCGCTCGGCAACATCGTGCTCGTCCTGCTGCTCGGCCTCTATATCGGCGCCGATCCCACCCTGTACCGCAGCGGCGCGCTCGCCCTGCTCTCTCCCGGGATGCGGCCGCGGGCGGAGGCGACGCTCAACGCCATGGCGAATTCCCTGCGCGGCTGGCTGCTGGGGCAGATGTTCGCCATGGTGGTCAGCGGCGTGCTGACCTTCATCGGCCTCTGGGCACTGGGCGTGCCGCTGGCCGGTTTTCTCTCGATCCTCACCGCGATCTTCGGCTTCATGCCCTATATCGGGCCGGTGATTGGCTGCGTCCCCGCGATGCTGATCGCGGCCTCGGCGGACCCCTCGCTCGTGCCCTGGGTGATCGCCCTGTTCCTCGCGGTCCAGAACATCGAGGGCAATTTCCTGACGCCGATGGTGCAGAAGCAGTCCTCGGACGTGCCGCCCGCCGTGCTGCTGGGCGCCCAGGCGCTGTTCGGCACCGGGCTCGGCTTCCTCGGCGTGCTGCTCGCGGCGCCGATCGCGGCCGCGGCGATGGCCGCGATCCGCGTCTCCTATGTGGAGGGCTGGGTGGAGGACCCGGCGGATGCGGACGAGAAGCGCCTCATCCGCCCCTGACTGCCCTCACCCCAGGGCGGCGACCCGTGCCGGATCCACCGTGACGCCGTGGTCCAGCGGCCCGTGGCCCCGGCCGAAGCCCGGGGCGGCGCGGATCGCGGCCGCCACATAGGCCCGCCCCCGCGCCACTGCATCCCGCAGCGCCATCCCCTGCGCGAGGCCCGTCGCGATGGCCGAGGCCAGGGTGCAGCCCGTCCCATGCGTGTGCCGCGTCTCGATCCGGGGGCTTTCGAAGATCTCGATCCCCTCCTCGGTCGCCAGCACGTCCCGCAGCACCGGCCCCTCAAAATGGCCGCCCTTCAGCAGCACGGCCGGGACGCCCAGCGTCATCAGCAGCTCGGCCGCATGGGTCATCGTCTCGAAATCCGGAATCCTCATGCCGGAGAGCACCTCCGCCTCCGGCAGATTCGGTGTCAGGATCGTCGCCAGCGGCATCAGCCGCCGCTTCAGCGTCTCCACCGCCTCCGGCGCCAGCAGCGGCGCGCCGCCCTTGGCGACCATGACGGGATCGGCGACCAGCGGAATGCCGCAGCCGGCCAGTGCATCGCAGACCGTGTCGATGGTCGCGGCATCGGCCAGCATGCCGGTCTTGATGCAATCCGCCCCGATATCCTCGAGCGACATGCGGATCTGCAGCCGCAGGAAGTCGAGCGGCACGGGATGCACCGCGCGCACGCCCTGGGTGTCCTGCGCGGTCAGCGCCGTGACGGCGGTCGCGGCATAGCCACCCAGGGCCGTGACCGCCTTGATATCGGCCTGGATTCCCGCCCCGCCGCCGGAATCGGACCCGGCGACGATCAGCACCCGACCCTTCATTCGGCGGCCGCCCGGGCTGGGACGGCGGAGGCGGTGCGGATCACCTCAGCCAGCCGTGCGGTGAGCGATTGCACCAGCGCCTCCTCCTCCGCCTCCACCATCACGCGGATCAGCGGCTCGGTGCCGCTCGGGCGGATCAGCACGCGCCCGCGCGCGCCCAGCTCCGCCTCGGCCGCGGCGATCGCCTCCACCACGCGCTCATCCTTCAGCGGCGCCCCTCCGGCGAAGCGGACATTCACCAACTTCTGCGGCAGGGGCGCGAAGCGGCGCAGCATCTCGCTCGCCGGCCGCTTCTCCTCCACGAGCACGGAAAGCACCTGCAGGGCAGCCACCAGCCCGTCTCCCGTCGTACCGTGGTCCGAAAGGATCACATGCCCCGATTGCTCGCCGCCGAGGTTGCAGCCCCGCTCCCGCATCGCCTCACCCACGTAGCGGTCCCCCACCTTCGTCCGGTGCAGGGTAAGGCCTTTCGTCTGAAGAAAGCGTTCCAGGCCGAGATTGGACATGACGGTGGCCACCACCCCGCCCCCTCGCAGCTTGCCCTCCGCCGCCCAGGAGGAAGCGATCAGCGCGAGGATCTGGTCGCCATCCACCACCGCCCCGGTCTCGTCCACCAGCACCAGCCGGTCCGCGTCGCCATCCAGGGCAATGCCCAGATCGGCCCGCCGCTCCCGCACCAGCGCCGCGAGCGCGCCCGGCGCGGTGCTGCCGCAACCCTCGTTGATGTTGAAGCCGTCTGGCGCCACGCCGATCGAAACCACTTCGGCGCCAAGCTCCCACAGCACAGTCGGCGCCACCTTGTAGGCCGCGCCATGCGCGCAATCGACGACGATGCGCAGCCCCTCCAGGCTCCGCCCGCGCGAGAAGCTCGCCTTCACCGCCTCGATGTAGCGGCCCGGCGCGTCCTCCAGCCGGGAGGCGCGGCCGAGGCGGCGCGGCATGGCCAGGGCGCCCGCGAGGTCGCCCCCCATCAGCGCCTCGATCTCCCCTTCCTGCGCATCGGACAGCTTCAGCCCGTCCGGCCCGAAAAGCTTGATGCCGTTATCCTCGAAGGGATTGTGGGAGGCGCTGATCATCACCCCGAGATCGGCGCGCAGGCTCCGCGTCAGCAGCGCGATCGCCGGCGTCGGCAGCGGCCCGACCAGCACGACATCCATCCCCGCGCCCACGAAGCCCGCCGTCAGCGCCGGCTCCAGCATGTAGCCGGACAGCCGCGTGTCCTTGCCGATCACCACGCGGTGGCGGTGCTGCCCCCGGTTGAAGAAGCGGCCGGCCGCCTGGCCCAGCCGCAGCGCCGTGGCCGCATCCATCGGCGCGCGGTTCGCCACTCCCCGAATGCCGTCCGTGCCGAAGAGACGCCTCGCGCCGTCACTCATCCTGGCCTCCCCGCTCATCCGGACTGTCTAGCGCAACCATGCCGCCTGCGGCAGAGGTCCGCCAAGCGCTACCGTTGCGGCCCCGAATTCGCCCCTCCAACGCGGCAGCCCCACCGGAAGCCCCGCATGTCCCTCGCCGAGCCCTTGCCGCCTACGCCGCGCGGCTGCTTCAGGCGGGCCTGACGCGGCGCTGGAGGTAGCATTCCAGAGAGGGCTCAGCCCCTCGCCCGCCAAGGGCCTGAGGCCCTTGGAACCCGTCTGACTGCCGTGGATGCCCCGGATCGAAGGGGTCTCTGGTGGGCGGGTGCTTTCCTGCCCTTGCAGTCGCCTGAGGTCATCGACCTCAGGCGCACCGTCAGCCGAGTTCCTCCCAACTTCCAGAAAAAGATGATGGTCGAAGGCACTGCCTTCGACGGGTCCGGGGAGAGGAAGAATTCCTCCTTCCTCTCCCCGGGACAGACCACCAGCCCAGAACAAGAGCGCGGCGCTAAGAGGCCCGTTCCGGACGCCCGCCCGCCAGCGCATCGCGCTCACCCACCAGGCTCTCGTCGGGGATGAGCGCCGTCAGGTCCATCGCCTTTGGCAGGAACCGGCGCATCCGCAGCAATTCCGGCTTCCTTCGGATGACGAAGCCGGCCAGGGCTAGGCTTGGCTGCTCATCGGGCCGGAGCGGCGATGACTTGCGCGAGGCGTTCGTCTCCACCGGCCCGTCCCGGAAGAGGTCGAGCCGCACCACGCCGTCCTGTGGGCCGATCCCGCGCGCGAGAGGCCAGATGCCCAGGGTGGGCTTACCCTCTCGGGTGCCGCCATCCTTGAGGGAGAGGAAGATGCGGGTCTCCTCCGTCCCGCTGACGCCGAGGATGCCCCGGCAGAGGGTGAAGTCGGCGACCACCGAGATCACCTCCCACCCCTCCTCCACCCGCATCCGGAGCGTGCCCTCGCCTTCCATGAGCACGACGGGCGCCTCGATCAGCGCAGTCTGGCGCGTCGTCACCCGCACCGGTCCTTCCGCTGCCCGGGCCAGCTCCAGGAAGGCGAGGCGCGCGCCATTCTCCCATTCCATCGGGCCCGGCTGGGCCGCCGCCCAGGCCTGCGGAAGCGTTCCGGCGAGGCGACGTCCGAGCACGGCGGCCACGGCGGGCTCCAGATGCATGTTGTCGCGAAACAGGCGGAAGGGCGGGGCCTCGCGCCCGGCAAGGCGGTTGAGGAAGTCGTAGCCGTCGAGGAAGGGCAGCGCATGCCGCTTGGCCAGGTCACGATAGAGCGCGCGAATGGCGCCGCCCCGGGGCCGCAGATTCTCCATCGGCAGGATGACCAGCACCGGCAGGCACCCGGCGGCGGAAAGCTCCGAGACGGCCCAGCCGACCGCATCGGCGATGCGCGCCTCATCCGTCATCCGCCCACCCAGCAGCGCCCCGTCGTTGCAGGCGAAGTCGAGCAGGGCGATGTCGAAATCCTGCGGGTCGAAGCTGGGGCGGCGATAGGCGTAGAGGTCGCTCGGGCACATGCCCAGGCAGGCGGTGTGGACGCTGTCGAAGCCGGGATCATCGACCAGCGCCTTCACATACCCGCTGGTCGCCACGCTGTTGGAGGTTCCGACGACGAGGAGGCGCGGGCCCTCCCCCATCTCAGGTCTCCGCCCCCTGCGGCGCGCCGGCAATGCAGGCACGCCAGAGCCGCAGCGCGGCCACCGTCTCCGCCACGTCATGCACCCGCACCATCGCGGCCCCGCGGGACGCCGCGGCCACGGCGACCCCGACGCTGCCCGCCATCCGGTCCCTTGGTGAGGAGACGCCGGAGAGGGTGCCGATGAAGCGCTTGCGCGACGCCCCAACGAGGACCGGGCAGCCCAGGCCGAGCAGGATCGGGAGGCGGTCCAGCAGTTCCAGGTTATGGTCCATGGTCTTGCCGAAGCCGATGCCGGGATCCACCGCGATCCGGTGGCGCGGGATGCCGGCCGCCTCGCAGGCGGCGATGCGGCCGGCCAGGAAGGCCGCCACCTCCACCGCCACGTCGCCGTATTCGGCGTGCTGCTGCATGGTCGCCGGGTCCGTGCCGGGCATGTGCATCAGCACCACGGGGCAGCCGGCCTCGGCCACCACGGCAAGCGCCTCGGGATCGTGGCGGAGGGCGGTCACGTCGTTCACCACCTCCGCCCCGGCCTCGAGGGCGGCGCGCATGGTTGCGGCGTGGCGCGTGTCCACGCTCACCGGCGCGTCCTTCGCGATCTCGCGAATCACGGGCAGGATGCGCGCGGTCTCGGTCTCCGGATCGACGGGCGGCGCGCCGGGGCGGGTGCTCTCCCCGCCCACATCGATCATGTCGGCCCCCGCCTCCAGCATGGCATGGGCCGCCATCAGCGCGGCGCGGGGGTCGAAATGCCGCCCCCCATCCGAGAAGCTGTCGGGCGTGACGTTCAGCACGCCCATCACCAGCGGGCGGCCCAGGCTCGCGGCATCGGGCAGCCCGGCGAAGGGCTGGGGCTGGCGGGTCAGGGCCAGCACGGCCTCCTGCCAGTCCTCCGGCGTCTCCACCGCCGGCATGAGCCCCAGGATCCGCCCGTCCTCGATCAGCCGCACCAGGGTGAAGGCGGCCCCTCCGCCTTCCAGCGGCAGGGCGGCGCCGGCGGCAACGGCAGCGAAAGCGCCGCGCCCATGCAGCAGCCCCATCGGTTCGACCCAGCGCGCCATCAAGCCTCCCCTCGCCCGGTTTTCCAGGGCCCCGGACGGAAACGGGGGCCACTGAGGGCCCCCGTTCCATTCAAGCGTCTCGTCACGCCCCGCGAAAGGGGGCGGGGCTTCATAATCAGGACAGCGGATCAGGCCCCGGAAGGCGCCGGCTGCATCCCGCCCGTATCCGGGCGGGGATTGGGCCGGCCGGAGGTCGGCACGCTGCCGCGGCCCTGGTTCACCGGCTCGTCCGGCCGGTCCCGCACGATCGGGTCGCCCCGCAGCACCTGCCGGATTTCGTCGCCCGAGAGGGTCTCGTACTCCAGCAGCCCCTTGGCCAGGGCGTGCAGGTCCTCGATCCGCTCCGTCAGGGTCTTCTTCGCCCGCTGGTAGGCCGCATCGATGATCGAGCGGATCTCGCCGTCGATCGCCTGGGCGGTCGCCTCGGAGAGGTTCTTGGACTGCGTCACCGAATGCCCCAGGAACACCTCCTGGTCGTTCGAGCCATAGGCCACCATGCCGATCTTCTCGGACATGCCCCATTCCGTGACCATCCGCCGCGCCAGGTCGGTCGCCATCTTGATGTCGCCCGAGGCGCCGTTGGACACCTTGTCCGGGCCGAAGATGATCTCCTCGGCGACGCGGCCGCCCATGGCCATCGCCAGCTCGGCCTTCATCTTGGACTTGTGCTTGGAGTAGCGGTCGCCCTCCGGCAGGGACATCACCAGGCCCAGCGCGCGGCCGCGCGGGATGATGGTCGCCTTGTGGACGGGGTCGCACTCCTCCTCGCTCATGGCCATCAGGGCATGGCCGGCCTCGTGATAGGCTGTCATGCGCTTCTCGGCCTCGCTCATCACGAGGGAGCGGCGCTCGGCGCCCATCAGCACCTTGTCCTTCGCCTGCTCGAACTCATGCATGCCCACGGTGCGGCGCCCGGTGCGGGCGGCCAGCAGCGCGGCCTCGTTGACGAGGTTGGCGAGGTCGGCGCCCGAGAAGCCCGGGGTGCCGCGCGCGATGACCTTCGGCTCCACGTCGGAGGCCAGCGGGACCTTCCGCATATGAACGCGCAGGATCTTCTCCCGCCCGTTCACGTCGGGGTTGGGCACCACGACCTGCCGGTCGAAGCGGCCGGGGCGCAGCAGGGCGGGGTCGAGCACGTCCGGCCGGTTCGTGGCCGCGATGAGGATCACGCCCTCATTCGATTCGAAGCCGTCCATCTCCACGAGCATCTGATTCAGCGTCTGCTCGCGCTCGTCATTGCCGCCGCCGAGGCCTGCGCCACGGTGGCGGCCCACCGCGTCGATCTCGTCGATGAAGATGATGCAGGGGGCGTTCTTCTTGCCCTGCTCGAACATGTCGCGCACGCGGCTGGCGCCGACGCCGACGAACATCTCCACGAAGTCGGAGCCGGAGATGGTGAAGAAGGGCACGTTCGCCTCGCCCGCGACGGAGCGCGCGAGAAGCGTCTTGCCGGTGCCCGGGGGGCCGACGAGCAGCACGCCCTTGGGGATCTTGCCGCCGAGGCGCTGGTACTTCTGCGGGTCGCGCAGGAACTCGACGATCTCCTCGAGCTCGCCCTTGGCCTCCTCGATGCCGGCCACGTCCTCGAAGGTCACGCGGCCCTGCTTCTCCGTCAGCAGCTTCGCCTTGGACTTGCCAAAGCCCATGGCGCGACCGCCGCCGCCCTGCATCTGGCGCATGAAGAAGACCCAGACGCCGATCAGCAGCAGCATCGGGAACCAGGAGATGAGGATCTGGAAGAGCGGGTTGACATCGCTCTCCTCCGGGCGGGCCACCACGCGCACGCCCTTTTCCGTCAGCCGCTGGATGAGCTGCGGGTCCTCGGGGGTGTAGGTGCTGAAGGTCCGGCCATCCTGCAGGGAGCCGGAGACGATCCGCCCCTGGATGGTCGCGTCCCGCACATGCCCCTGCTGGACCTCGTTCAGGAAGTCCGAATAGGCGACCTGCATGCCCCGGCTCGACTGGCCACCCGAGGGCTGGAACAGGTTGAACAGCGCCACGAGCAGCAGGGCGACGATCACCCAGAGCGCGAGGTTGCGGCCGAAATTGTTCACTTGACGGTCCCGATCCTTGGCCGGCCCTACCGGCTCAGAGAACAAGATAGGGAGCCGGTGGCTAACAGGGAACCACCGGACACCATGGCTTTCACGCGATTGGCCCGGAAACGGGCCGGAATTCCAGCACTGCCCCGCCATCCCGCACCGGGAGCGAGAGAAGACGGCCCGAACCGTCCCGCAGGGCGGGAAGGCCGGCGGCGACGAAGGCGGGGAGAGTGCCCCGCCCGCCCCCCCGTTCCCCCTCCTGCCCCCCCCAGGCGCCGACCCAGGCGCCATCCGGCGCCGAGATCACACGCCAGCGCCCGTCCCAGAGGGTTCCTGGCCGCGCGGGAAGCGGGCCGGCGCAGCGCGCGGGCTCCCGCCCGATGAGGCCGCCGCGCCAGAGGACGCCCCCGAGGCTGCCCGCGCCCCGGGCCAGCAGCGCCGCCACGGCGGCGCGGCCGGGCGGGTGAACGGCGCCACCCAGCGTCCGCAGCAGGGCGGAAAGCGCCGCCTCCGCCACCCCGTCCTGCCCCAGGGCCCTGCGGTCCAGCCGCGCCCAGCCCTCCGGCTCGAAGCGCGCCGCCTCGGCCAGGCGCGCGGCGACGGCGCCGCGCAGGCGCTTCCGCCGCAGGGCGAAGGCTTCGGCCGCCTCCGCCAGTGCGGCCTGGCCCGGCCCGTCCGGGTCCCCAAGCGCCCGGCGCAGGCGCGCCCGGGCAAAGCGCGGATCGTCGTTCGAGGGATCGCGCAACGGCTCCAGCCCGCGGGCGGCCAGGAAGGCCTCGATGGCGCCTGGCAGCGCGCGCAGCAGCGGGCGCAGGATGAGCACCCCGCCCGCCGGGCGCGCCGGCGCCATGCCGGCCAGCCCCGCCTCGCCCGAGCCCCTCAGGGCCCGGAAGGCCAGGGTCTCGGCCTGGTCTGCCCTGTGGTGACCGAGGAGAAGCCAGGGCGTCCCCTCCGCCTCGGCTGCCTGGGCCAGGGCGGAAAGCCGCGCCTCCCGCGCCCGCTCATGCAATGCCGGCCCGGCCAGCAGGCCGAGCGACAGAAGCCGCGCCGGGATTCCGAGGGCGCCAAGCCGGGCGATGACGCCCTGTGCCTCGGCGTCGCTGCCCGCCCGCAGCCCGTGATCGGCCACCAGGGCGAGTACGCGCCCACCCCGGGCGGCGGTCCATTCCGCGGCAAGGAGGGACAGGGCGAGGCTATGTGGCCCGCCCGAAACACCGATGGCCAGCGACGGGGCCGGGCCGAAGGGCCCCAGCCCGGCCATGGCGGCCGCGAATTCCGCCGCCAGCCCCGCCCCGTGGGGCAGCGGCGTCAGCGGCAGCCCGCGCGCTGCCGCGCCTGGTTTGCCCGGTCGGAGAGATTGCCGGCGAGGCGCGGGAACTTCGCGCGCAGGTCATCCAGCGTCTGGCAGGCTTCCCGCTTCGCGTTGAAGCCGTTGAAGGCGTTGGCCAGCCCGATCATCGCCTCCGGCGCGCGGCTGGAGCCCTGCGACTTCCGGAAGGCGTCGTCATAGGCCAGCGCGGCGCTCTGGAAGTCGCGCTTCCCCATGAGGGAATCGCCCAGGAGGATGCCGGCATCCTGCCCGCGCGGGGTGTTGCGCGCCGCCAGGACCTCGCGCGCCGCGGCCTCGGCCGCCGCATAGTCACGGCGCCCCAGGGCGGCCTGGCCCTCGCGCAGCGCCACTTCCGGCGTGCGCGGCGGCGGCGCCGAGGGCTGGCCCGGCGGGGCGGCCGGAGTGTTGGGCTGGTTACCCGGGGGGGTCAGCGCGCCCTGCTGCTGCCCGCCCGCGGGTCGCCCCGTCGGAGGTGTCGTCCCGGCCGGGGCGGCGCCCCGGCTCTCCAGCGCATTGAAGCGGTATTCCATGTCGCCCTGCAGCTTCTCCACCTGCTGCTGCAGCGTGCGGTTCGCGTATTCCGCCTGCTCGGCCCGGCCGCGCTGGCGGCGCACCTCCTCCTCCAGCAGGCCCACGCGCTCCAGCAACTGGGCGACGATCTCGCCGCCCGCGGCCGGCGCGCCGCCACGGCCCGGCGGCGCCATCTGCGGAGCGACCGCCGCGCCGCCGCTCCGGCGCACCATCTCCAGCTCCTGGCGGAGCTGGAGGATCTGGTTCTGGAGATAGATGCCCTCGCGGCTCTCAGCCTGCGCGAGCGCGGCGCCCGACGGCGCCAGCGCGGCCATGGCGGCCCCCGCCAGCAGCAGGGCTCCCAGGCGCAGCGTGGTTCGAGACCCGGTTCGCAGCATTCTCACCCCCAGTTGGACGGCGCGCCCATGCCGCGCCGATCATGCCGTGCCGCCCGGAGGGCGGCAAAACCCGGCATGGCCGAGGCCATGCCGGGCCGTTTCATCCGCCGAAGCCGATCAGCGGACCGTGGTCACCGCACGGCGGTTCTGCGCCCAGGACGCCTCGTCCGAGCCGAGGGCCGCCGGGCGGTCCTTGCCGTAGGAGATGGTCTGGATGCGCTGGCCGGAGACGCCGCTGGCGACCAGCAGGTCGCGCGCGGAGTTGGCGCGGCGCTGGCCGAGGGCCAGGTTGTACTCGCGGGTGCCGCGCTCGTCGGCATGGCCCTCCATGTACACCGTCACCTGCGGGTAGCGGGCGAGCCAGGCGGCCTGCCGCTCCAGCGTCGCACGGCCATCGCCGCGGACCTGGCTGCTGTCGGTGTCGAAGAAGACGCGGTCGCCGACATTGGCCACCAGGTCCTCCTGGCTGCCGGGACGCGCCGCGCCCATGCCGGCGCCGGCCAGGCCGCCCGAGCCGCCCGCGCCGGTCGCCGCCGCGTTGGTGGCTTCATCCGACGAGCAGGCCGCCAGCAGGGCGAGGGCGCCGAGCGCGCCGAGGATCTTCACGTTCACTTTGATACTCCTTCGTTCAGGTTTCAGGGATGGCGTTTCAGGCGAGAAGCGGCGACCAGGACGGATCGGTTGCATCCGTCGGGGTCACGATCTGCCTTTCGTTGAATCCGGCAATGTCGATCTGGGCGAGGCGGGCGGAGTAGCCTTGCCCGCGCGAGCCGCTCGCCCGGGTCTCCCGATAGAAGGCCAGCACACGGCCGTTCGGCGCGAAGGTCGGCGCCTCCATGCCCCAGCCCTCGGTCAGGATCCGCTCGCCCGAGCCGTCCGGCCGCATCACGCCGATGCCGAACTGCCCGCCCGAGATGCGGGTGAAGGCGATCAGGTCCCCGCGCGGCGACCAGACCGGGGTGGCGTAGCGCCCGCGCCCGAAGGAGATGCGCCGCGCCCCGCCGCCGCCCGCGCCCATGACATAGAGCTGCTGGTCGCCGCCGCGGTCGGAGTTGAAGACGATCTGCGAGCCATCCGGGCTGTAGCAGGGCGAGACGTCCAGCCCGCCGCCCGAGGTGAGCTGGCGCTGGCTGCGCGAGCCGACATCGACCGCGAAGATATTCGCATCCCCGCCCTGGGCGAAGGAGAGTACCACCGTGCGCCCGTCCGGCGAGAAGCGCGGCGAAAGGGTCATGCCCGGGAACTGGCCCAGCACCTCCGAACGGCCGCTGTTCAGGTCGAACAGGTACACGCGCGGCTGGTTCTGGAAGTAGGACATGAACACGATCTGCTGCGCGTTCGGATGGAAGCGCGGCGACAGCACCTGGAAGGAACCATCCGTCAGGAAGCGGTTGTTCTCGCCATCCTGGTCCATGATGGCCAGGCGGCGGGTGCGGCGGTCCCGCGGGCCGCTCTCGGCCACATAGACGATGCGCGTGTCGAAATAGCCCTTCTCGCCCAGCAGCCGCTCATAGATCACGTCGGAGATTAGGTGCGCGATTCGGCGCCACTGGGCGGCGGGGGCGGTGAAGGCGGTGCCCTGGATCTGCTGCTCCGGCAGCACGTCCCACAGGCGGAACTCCACCCGCAGGCGCCCGCCCTGGTCTTCCACGCGGCCGGTCACCAGCGCATTGGCGCCGATCACGCGCCAGTCCTGGAAGCGCGGCGTCGCGGCCGCGGCCTCGGCGCTCTGGATGAAGGCGGCGTTGTCCACGGGGCGGAACAGGCCGGAATTGCGGAGATTGGCCTGGATCACGCGCGAGATGTCGGCCCCGCGCCCGCCGCCGGCCAGTGCCGGCACCGCGATCGGGATCGGGTCGGTGCGCGCGCGGGTGATGTCGATCACGGCACCTTGGGTGGTGCCCTGGGTGGTACCCTGGGCACGCGCGGTCGCCGGCACGGTGAGCAGCGCGGCGCCACCCAGGATCAGGCCACGCCGGTCGGTCGTCATCATGGATGCAGAACCTCGGTGTTGCGGGACGGGGAAAGAGCCGAAGCGGGGCGCGCGCGCAACCCGCCCCGGCCGCAAATGGGGCCGATCCCGCGTAAGTTGATCGCCATGGCGCCCGCCATCAACGCGCCAATCCACGCGGATTGAAACGGAACGTCGCGTTGTTGATCGCGGCCAGCTTGTCACGAGGGAAGGGCAGCGGGGAGCATTTCGGGTCCATCAGCGCGCGCCGGGCCGCCTCGAACACCGCCCGCGCGCGCGGCTCGGAGGGGATGCTGCCGGCCGGGCGCACCACGCGCACCACGCCATTGGCATCCGCCTCCACCCGCAGCTCGACCACGATGCTCTCCAGCCCCGGCGCCCCGGCATCCACCGACCAGCACTCGCTGATCTTGTCCGCGACGCCACGGATCTCGCCCGAGGTCAGCGCCGCCGTGCCGGTCGGCGCCCCGCCGCCGCGGGAGGGGCTGCCGGCGGCCGGGTTCACCCGGGAGGTCGGCGCCTGGTTCTGCGCCTGGGCGGCGCGCAGCCTCTCTAGCGTGTTCTGCACCGAATTGCTGCGCTCGGCCGGGTTCTGCACCGGCGGGGTCTGCCCCGTGCCGGGGCGGCTGTTGCTCTCCCGCGCCGGCGGCACGGGGGGCTGGTTCGGCACCGGATTCGGCCGCGCGGGCGCGGGCGGGGCCGGCGGAGAGGCGGCGGCCTGCTGCTGTGGCGGCGTGGGGGTCGGGCGCGGCGGCGTGGGGGGCGCGGGCGGCGTCGGGGCCGGGCGCGCGGCGGGCGGCGCGGGGGTGGCGGGCGCCGGCGGCGCGATCCCTTCCGGCGCCGGGGGCGCGGGCGGCGGCGGCAGGGGCAGCGGCGGCGCAGGGGGCGCGGGCGGCTGCGGAGCCTGGGCCTGCTGCTGCGGCGGGGTGGGCGCGGGGCGCGGCGGCGCCGGGGCGGGCGGCGCCGGGGTCGGCATGGGCGGCGTGGGCAGCGGCGGGGTTGCCACCGGCGGCGTGGGGGTGGGCGGCGCCGGCATCGGGGCCGCGGCCGGGTTCGGCGGCGGCGGGGGCGGCAGCGGGGTCGGCGGCTCGTTGCGCGGCGGCTCAGGCGGGGCCGGGTTCGGGCTGGGCACGGGCGGTGCATCCGGCGCCGGGGGCGCGGGCAGCGGCAGCGGCTCCGGCGCCTGGGCGAGCTGCGGCGCCTCGGGCGTGACGATCTCCACCGGAACCGCCGTCTCCATCGGCTCCGGGATGTCGCGCCCCGGCATATCGATGAGCATCATCAGCCCCACCAGCGCGTGCAGCGCCAGGGAGGCGATGAGCCAGGGACGGAGCCGGTCCTCCGTCGTCCCGTTGGTGCCTGCGAGCGCCGCCATCTCGTCTACCGCTGGGGCGTGGCCGGGCGGGCGGGCTGGGGCGCGGGGCGGGCAGCACCCCCAGCCGCAGCGCCGGCGGGCTGGGCGCCACGGGCGGGCTGGCCGGCCGGCTGCTCGGCGAGCAGCGCGACGCGCGAGAAGCCGGCGGAGGAGACGATGCCCATCACCTCCATGATCCGGCCATAGGCGATGCTGCGGTCTCCGCGCACGAAGATGCGGCGCTCCGGCTGGCCCTGCGGCTGGTTCTGCATGATGGCCTGGAGCTGCGGCACGAGGTTCTCCGCCTGCACCTCGGTCTCCTGGAGGAAGATGCGGCCCTCCGGGTTCACCGTGATGGTCAGCGGCTCCTGCTCCTGGTTCAGCGCGGCGGCCTGGGTCTTGGGCAGGTCCACGGGCACGCCCACCGTCATCAGCGGCGCCGCCACCATGAAGATGATGAGCAGCACGAGCATCACGTCCACCAGCGGGGTGACGTTGATCTCGGCCATTGGCCGGCGGCGGCGCCCGGCACCCCGGCCGCCCGGCTGAAGGGAAGCGGCCACGGGCTCAGACCTGGGCCGGCTGGCGCGGCTGCGGCACCGGCGCCTCGTCCGCCTGGCGGGAGAGGATCGCGCCGAACTCGGCCGCGAAGCCCTCCAGCCGCCCGGTGAAGCGCGCGAGGTCGGTGTTGATCTTGTTGTAGGCGAGCACGGCCGGAATGGCAGCCACGAGGCCGATGGCGGTGGCGAAGAGCGCCTCAGCGATGCCCGGCGCCACCACGGCGAGGTTGGTGTTGTTCATTCCCGCGATGGCCGAGAAGGAGTTCATGATGCCCCAGACCGTGCCGAACAGGCCGATGAAGGGGCCGACCGAGCCGACCGAGGCCAGGAAGGTCATCCACTTCTCCAGCCCGTCCAGCTCACGCCCTATGGCCACGTTCATGGCCCGCTCCGCGCGGTCCTTCATGCCGGTCAGCGCCAGCGCCCCGGTCATGCCGAGATCGGCGGCGCGCTGCCATTCCCGCATGCCCGCGCCGAAGACGGCGGCCATGGGGTGGGTGGGGCGCTCGCCCTCGGAGCGGTAGAGGTCCTCCAGGCTGCCGCCGGACCAGAACTTGTCCTCGAAGGCATCCGCCGCGCGGTTCACGCGGCGCATGGTGTTCCACTTCTCGAAGACGATCGCCCAGACCCAGATGCTGGCGAGCAGCAGCCCGATCATGACGAGCTTCACCACCCAGTCCGCCTGGAGGAAGAGCCCCCAGAGCGAAAGGTCGTGCCCGGCCGCGGCCAGGTTCTGCGTCGTCACACCACCCGTACCACCCATGGGCGGTCTCCTCCTCTATTGCTCCCCGGCATCCAAGCCCGGGCGCCCCCATGCCAAGCGCCCCGGCGGGCGCACCCCCGCACCCATGCCCGGGTGCCGTGCCCTTACGGGCGAATCCCGTGGCCGAGGCTGGCCCGCCGCGCGGTCGGCAATGGGGCAGCCCTGCCACCCTGCCGCCACGAAGCGTTCAGCCCCCGGCCTCCATCCCCGCAGCCGGAGCGGGCCGCAGCGCGGAGCGCCAGGGCTCCGGCAGCGGCACCGGCCGCAGGCTCTGCTGCGAGACGCAGACCAGCCCGACCTTCAGCCGCGCCAGCATGCCCCCGTCCTCGGCCACCACGTCCTGCCCCACATCCAGCGAGGCTGCCCCCGCTTTCAGCACCCGTGTTTCGATGAACACGAGGTCATCCAGCCGGGCGGGCCGCAGATACGCCACTTCGATGCGGCGCACCACAAGCAACGAACCGTGACGTTCCATCAAAAGATGATGGGGCAAGCCTATGTCGCGCAAGGATTCCGTCCGAGCCCTCTCGGCCCAGCGCAGATAGTTGGCGTGATAGGCCACCCCGCCCGCATCGGTGTCCTCGAAATAGACGCGGATGGGATAGCGGTGGACCGGCATGGAGCGGGCCTAGCGCCGATCCCCCCGCCCCGCCAGGGGGCGAGTCCGGGCCGATGCGGGGAGCTGCCGAACGTCTTCGGCATGGCAACGAGCCGACCGGGCCGCCTTCGCGTCAGCCGAGGCTCGTCCAGTAGGCGCCCTCATAGGGCACGGCGGCGAAGCGGGCATTGATCTCCGCCAGCGTAGCGGCGGGATCCAGCTCGCCGAACAATTCGGGCCGGATCCACCGCGCCAGCGCCTCGAGCTGGACGATGTTGATGGCGGCCCCGTTGAAGGCGTTCCAGAGACCATGCGCCCGCCGGGCGCCCACCGCCGGGAGGGTGGCGAATTCGGCGGCGCGCAGCACCGCCTCCAGGCTCGCCCGCGCCGCATCGGCCGGGGCGCCAGGGCCGACCTGGATGCCCGTCCCCTCGCCGGGCAGGTAGATGCCGGTTCCGACGAAGACCTCCGCCCCCGAGAGCAGCACCTGCTCGGCCGCCAGGGTTCCGCCGCGGGGGTTGTTGATCAGCCCCTCCGCGACGTTGCGCGCGCCCAGCATGGCCAGGAACTCCCCGCCCCCGCCCCCCGTGCCCGGCGACCAGCAGCAGGGCCAGCGCCCGGCGAAGGCGGAGAACAGCACGCGCGGGCCGGGCCGGCCGCTTTCCGCCACCCGGCGGAGGATGCGGTCACGCCGCTCCTCGTAGAAGCGCGCATAGGCCTCCGCCCGCTCCTCCTGCCCCAGCGCGGCACCGAGCAGCCGGACGGTCGGCACGGTGTTGCGGCCGGGCTGCTGGAAGATGTCGATGTAGATGACGGGCACGCCGCTGCCCTCCAGCAGCGCGACGACGCGGCGCATCTCCTCCGAATTCGCCTGCCAGGCGCTGAGGATGACGAGGTCCGGCCGCAGGGCGAGGGCACGCTCGGCCGAGAAGCCCTGCCCGACCGCCGCCGTCAGCTCCGGCACGCGGCTGAGGGCGGGGAAGGCGCGGCGGTAGTCGGCGTCGAGGATGGGCGCCACCCGCTTCAGCTCGCCGCCCATGCCGATCAGGATGGAGGCGGGGTCGGGGTGCACCAGGGCGAGGTTCAGGAGCTGGAACCCCTCCCCGAGCAGCACCGCCCGGGGCTGGGCCGGGATGGTCACCTGCCGGCCCAGCAGGTCGGTCACCTGCCGGGACCAGCCCCGGGGCTGCGCGGCCGATCGGCCCGCGCCCAGCCCGGCCGCCAACCCGGCGAAGGAAGCCAGGGCGCTGCGCCGGTGCAGGAGCAAGGAAGCGCGCCGCATCTTCACCATCCCGAAAACCTGCGAGGCGTTCGCAATAGACCCCGCCCTGCCGCCGGGGCAAGGCGGCGCTACAGCCCCGGTTCGTCCAGCAGATCGCCCTGGGAAGCCAGGGCGTGGCGCGGCGGGGTCATGCCCAGGTGCTTCCAGCCGGGCAGGCCCAGCACGCGCCCGCGCTGGGTGCGCAGGATCAGCCCTTCCTGGATGAGGAAGGGCTCGATCACCTCCTCCAGCGTGTCGCGGCTCTCGGCCAGCGCCGCGGCGAGGGTTTCCACCCCCACCGGCCCGCCGCCGTGATGGTCGGCCAGGCGGCGCAGGTAGCGCCGGTCCATGGCGTCCAGCCCGAGGCGGTCCACCTCCAGCCGCTCCAGCGCGGCATCGGCCAGCTTGCGGTCGGCATCCCGCCCCGCCACCGCGGCGAAGTCCCTCACGCGGCGCAGCAGGCGGCCGGCGATGCGCGGCGTGCCCCGGCTCCGCGTCGCGATCTCCCGCGCGCCATCGGGGGTGAGCACGAAGCCCAGCTTCTGCGCCCCGCGCGCCACGATCCGCTCCAGCTCCTCCGGCGAATAGAATTGCAGGCGCAGCGGGATGCCGAAGCGGTCCCGCAGCGGCGTGGCGAGCAGGCCCGCGCGGGTGGTGGCGCCCACCAGGGTGAAGGGCGGCAGGTCGATCCGCACCGTCCGCGCCGCCGGCCCCTCCCCGATGATGAGGTCGAGCTGGAAGTCCTCCATCGCGGGATAGAGGGTTTCCTCAATCGCGGGCTGGAGGCGGTGGATCTCATCGACGAACAGCACGTCGCGCGGCTGCAGGTTGGTGAGGATGGCCGCGAGATCGCCCGCGCGCTGCAGCACCGGGCCGGAGGTGGCGCGGAAGCCCACCCCCAGCTCCCTCGCCACGATCTGCGCGAGGGTCGTCTTGCCCAGGCCCGGCGGGCCGAAGAGCAGGACATGGTCCAGCGCATCCCCGCGCGCCCGCGCCGCCTGGACGAAGACCGACAGGTTCTCCCGCAGGGCCGGCTGCCCGGTGAAGTCGGCCAGGGTCTGCGGGCGCAGCGTGGCCTCCGCCGCGTCCTCCTCCTGCCGGGTGCCGGCGGTGATGCGATCCGTGTTCATGGGCGGAACATAGCGTGATCGCCGCCCCCTGTCGCCGCCCCTGCCCGGCCGGTCAACTTTCGATTCATCGGCGCCGGGCCAGGATATCCGCGCCGCCCCGGCGCCAGGCGCAGGGGAGACGGAAAGAAGTTCCGCGCGCCGGCCGCACAGCACCCGAGGCCCGCATGCTCCCCTCCCTCACCAGCACCGCCCTCTATGTCCTGCTCCTGCCCGTCTTCGCCGTGGTCGCGAGCATCGCCCTCGGCGTGCTCTCCCTGCTGGTCCGCGCGCGCTGGACCCCGGCCGAGAGCAGGACGGCGGAGCGCGCCGCGGCGGCGCCTATCGCGGCGCCATCTCCTTGAGGCTCTCGCGGATGAGGGTGTTGAGGTCCGCCCCCTCCCCCAGACGGTCCTGAACCCGCGCCACCACCGAAGCCGCCTCCGGCCGGCGCCAGCCAAGGTTGAGCAGGGCCGAGACGGCATCCGCCGCCACACCGCGCTCCGGCACCAGCGCCGCCGGCACGACGAAGGCGGCATCGCCGGTCGGCATGCCGCCCACCTTCTCCCGCAGCTCGGACAGCAGCCGCACGGCGAGCTTGGGCCCGACGCCGGGCGCGCGGGTCAGGCTGCCGCGGTCCCCCGCCAGGATCGCCGCCGCGAGGTCCCGCGGCGAAAGGGCGGAGAGCAGGCCGAGCGCCACCTTCGGCCCCACGCCCTGGATGCCCGTGAGCAGCCGGAACCAGTCCCGCTCCGCCGCATCGGCGAAGCCATAGAGGGTGATGGCGTCCTCGCGCACCACCGTCTCGATCCACAGCGTGCCCTTCGCGTCCTGCGGCAGGGCGGAGACGGCGCGGGAGGAGGCGGCGACGAGATAGCCCACCCCGTTCACGTCCAGGATGCAGCCGCCCTCATGCACGGAATCCAGGCGGCCCGTCAGCTTTCCGATCATGCGGTCTGGTAGCCCCCGGTCTGGTAGCCACGGGCGAGCGCGTTGCGGGTGGAGCGGTGGTTGGCGTGGCAGATGGCGATGGCCAGCGCATCCGCCGCATCCGCGCGCTTGATCGCGGCCCCCGGCAGCAGACGGCGCACCATGTCCTGCACCTGGATCTTGTCCGCATGGCCGGTGCCGACCACGGCGCGCTTGATCTCCATCGCCTGGTATTCGGCCACCACCACGCCCAGCATCGCCGGCGCCAGCAGCACCACGCCGCGCGCCTGGCCCAGCTTCAGCGCGGCGCCCGGGTTTTTGTTGACATAGGTGTGCTCCACCGCCGCCTCGTCCGGGCGGTGAAGCTCGATCAGCGCGGTCAGCGCGCGATGGATGATGCAGAGGCGGTCCGCCAGCGGCAGGTCCGCCTTCGTGCTCACCACCCCGTCGCCCAGGTGCCGCAGCCGCGACCCGCTGCTCTCCACCAGCCCCCAGCCCGTGTGCTGGAGGCCGGGATCGAGCCCGAGGATGCGGACGGAGCCGCTCAAGCCGTCAACCGGTCGAGCACGTCGTCCGGCACGTCGAAATTCGCATAGACCGACTGCACGTCGTCATGGTCGTCCAGCGCATCGACCAGCTTCAGCACGCCGCGCGCGGCCTCCTCGTCCAGCGGCACGGTGGCGTTGGGGCGCCATTCCAGCTTCGCGCTCTCGGCCGGGCCCAGCTTCGCTTCCAGCGCGTCGCGCACGGCGAACAGGTCCTCGATCGCGGTGCGGATGGCGTGGCCGTCCTCGTCGCTCTCCACGTCCTGCGCCCCGGCCTCGATCGCGGCCTCCAGCACGGTGTCGGCATCGCCCGCCGCCGGCGGGTAGCGCACCACGCCCTCCCGCTCGAACTGGAAAGCGACCGAATTGCTCTCGCCCAGCGCCCCGCCGTTCTTCGAGAACATCGAGCGCAGGTCGGAGGCGGTGCGGTTGCGGTTGTCGGTCAGCGCCTCGACGATGATGGCGACGCCATTCGGGCCGTAACCCTCGTAGCGCACCTCGTCGTAATTCTCGGTATCGGTGCCCTGGGCCACGCGCTTGATGGCGCGCTCCACCGTGTCGCGCGGCATGTTGGCGGTCAGCGCCGCCTTCACCGCCGCGCGCAGGCGGGGGTTGTGCGCCGGGTCCGGCAGGCCGGACTTGGCCGAAACGGTCACCTCGCGGATCAGCTTGCCCCAGGCCTGGGCCCGCTTGGCGCTCTGCGCCGCCTTGCGGTGCGCGATGTTCTTGGCATGCGAATGGCCGGCCATGGCGGCGTCCTGTTCCTCTCTCGGGCGGCGGCGCGCCAGCCCCGGCCCTCCGCCGGGGGAACCGGGAACCACGCGCCGGCCCGCCGGGGCCAGGCCCTCCACTCGGAAAGGCGGCCCGCACGGCGGGGCTGGGGAGGTGCATGATAACCGCCGCGGGGGAACGGCGCCACCCGCGGGCGGGGGCCTTCATCCCGCTGGGGCCTTGCTCCGGGCTCTCGGTTTGTCCCGGGAGCAGGAACGGCCGGGCCGCCTCGAATGGTCTCTGAATCCACGGGACGCGTTCCGTTCCAGGAAACGCCCCTCCCTCTCCGTGCCGTGCGCCCGGTCCGGCGCACCGAACGCCGACGGAGACGCCGGGCCGGGGGCCGGTGTAGAAAAAACCCCATGGACGCAAACCCCGCCCCCCACCCCTTCGACATCACGACGCATGAGGCGCTGGCGACGCTCTACGCGGCCCCATCCCCGGTCGTGCTGGCGAAGGCGACGGACCGGATCGAGGGGCGGAGCGCGGCCTTCATCGCCAACTCCCCCTTCTGCGTGCTCAGCACCATCGGCCGGCACGGCCCCCACGCCACGCCGCGCGGCGACGCGCCGGGCTTTGTCACCCTGCTGGACGAGAAGACCCTCGCCCTGCCCGACCGCCGCGGGAACAACCGGTTGGATGCCCTGCGCGACGTGCTGGACGACCCCCGCGTGGCCCTGCTCTTCCTCGTGCCCGGCATGGGCGAGACGCTGCGCGTCCACGGCACCGCCCGCATCACGACGGACCCCGCGCTGCGGGAGCGGCTGGTGATGGGCCGCGCCAAGCCGGCGACCGTGCTGCTCATCTCCGTCACCGAGGTCTACATGCAGTGCCCCCGCGCGCTGCTGCGGGCGGAACTCTGGGCCGGGCGCGCCAAGCCCGAGGGCACGCCGAGCGGCGGCGAGCTGATCGCCGAGCACACCAAGGGCGCCTATGCGGCGGAGACCTATGACACGGTGACCGCCCCGCATTGCGCCGAGAACCTGTACTAGCTTGGAGCCGCTTCGCGTCACGAACCGGCTGACCATCCCCGCCGAGGCGCTGGAGGAGAGCTTCATCGCCGCCTCCGGCCCGGGCGGGCAGAACGTCAACAAGGTGGCCACGGCCGTGCAGCTGCGCCTGCACACCGCCCGCGTGCCGGACCTGTCGGAGCGGGTGATGACCCGGCTGCGCGAGTTGGCGGGGCGGCGCATGACGGAGGAGGGCATGCTCCTCCTCACCTCCCGCGAGCACCGCACGCAGGACCGGAACCGGGAGGCGGCGCGGGCCCGGCTTCTGGCCCTGCTGCAGGAAGCCGCGGCGCCCCCGCCGCCCACCCGGCGTCCCACCCGCCCCACCCGCGCGAGCAAGGAGCGCCGCCTGACCGCCAAGGGCGTGCGCGCCGGCATCAAGCAGGGCCGCGGACGGGTGCGGGACGAATAAGCGCCAGGCGGAACCCCGGGCGCGACCCGTCGCCCCCGCTGCGCTAGGCTCCCCTCACCCGCCCCGAAGCGGCGGGATCAGCCCAGGGGGAACAGCCATGGCCCGGTACCGCGACGCCCTGCCGCAGCTCGGCGAGGCCACCTTCCTCACCGATGGCGGGCTGGAAACGACGCTCATCTTCCACCAGGGCGTCGAGCTCCCCCATTTCGCCTCCTTCGTGCTGCTCGAGACCGAGGAAGGGCGGCAGCGCCTGCGCCGGTACTACGAGCCCTATCTCACCCTCGCGCGGGAGCGGGGCCTGGGCTTCGTGCTGGACTCCCCGACCTGGCGCGCCAATCCCGATTGGGGCGCGCGGCTGGGCTATGACGCCGAGGGGCTTCGGCGCATCAACATGGCGGGCATCGCCCTGCTGCACGCCCTGCGCGACGAATGGGAGACGCCGCAAACGCCCTGCGTCGTCAGCGGCGTCGTCGGCCCGCGTGGCGATGGCTACCGGCCGGGCCGAATCGCCATCGGGGAGGCGGAGCGCTACCACGCGCCGCAGATTGCCGCCTTCGCCGAGGCGGGTGCCGACATGGTCGGCGCCTTCACCCTCACGGAATTGCACGAGGCGACCGGCATCGCGCGCGCCGCCGCCGCCCAGGGCCTGCCCTGCGCCCTCTCCTTCACCGTGGAGACGAACGGCCGGCTGGTGAGCGGACCGAGCCTGCGCGAGGCAGTCGAGGCGGTGGATGCCGAGACCGGCGGAAGCCCCGCCTACTACATGGTCAACTGCGCCCACCCCACGCATTTCGAGCAGGCGCTGGCGGCGGGCGAGGGCTGGGTGGGGCGCCTCCGCGGCATCCGCGCGAATGCCTCCGCGAAGAGCCATGCCGAGCTGGACGAATCCACGACCCTGGACGATGGCGACCCACGGGATCTCGGCCGCCGCTACCGCGCCCTGCGGCAGCGCTTCCCGGGGCTTCGCCTCCTGGGCGGCTGCTGTGGCACGGATGAACGGCATGTCCGGGCCATCTGCGAGGCCTGTGTCGCGGCCTGAGGAGGCCACTTCACAGAATCGAGAGCCGGTGGCATCCCCTGCGCCACCACGAAGGGGAGCATCCACCATGGCCGGCCACGGGCATGTCGAGCATTCCGGCGAGAACAAGCGTGTCGCGCTGCTGATCGCGGTGCTGGCGCTCTGCCTCGCCATCGCCGAGACAGGCGCGAAAAGCGCGCAGACCGAGGCGCTCTCCCGCAACGTCGAGGCCTCCAACCTCTGGGCCTTCTTCCAGGCCCGCACCATCCGCCAGACCACCGTCCGCACGGCCGCCGAGGCCCAGGCGCTCCAGCCCGAAGCGGCGGAGGAAGCCCGCCGCGCCGCCACCACCCGGCAGGTCCAGGCCTGGCTTGCCAGCGCCCAGCGCTGGGAGAGCGAGCCCGCCACCGGCGAGGGCCGGCGCGAGTTGGCCGACCGCGCCAAGGCGGCGGAACGCGTCCGCGACCGCTCCATGGCCGCCTACCACATGCATGAATACGGCTCGGCCGCCTTCCAGGTCGCGATCGTCGTCGCCTCGGCCAGCATCGTCACGGGCGTGCCGCTGCTGGCGCTGGGCGGGGCCATCCTGGGAGTGATCGGGATCGCGCTCACCGGCCTCGGCTTCTTCGCGCCGGAGCTGATCCACTTCTGATCTCCGCGCGTTCCGGGCGCTTTCGTTTGAGGGCTCCGCCCTCGACCCGCCAAGGGCCTGAGGCCCTTGGAACCCCATCTGACTGCCGTGGATACCCTGATCGAAGGGGTCTCCCGGTGAGGGTGCTTTGTTCTGCCTTTGCAGTCGCCTGAGGTCATCGACCTCAGGCGCACCGTCAGCCGAATGATTCCAAACTTCCAAAACAAGATGATGGTGAGGGGTCCGGGGAGAGGAAGAATTCCTTCTTCCTCTCCCCGGGAGAGACCAACGTCTCAGAACGAGGGATAGCGCCCCCGCACTCCTACTGCGTATTCCCCAGAGCCGCCGGCGGCGGCGAGTGCTTTTCCGCCGTCCCGTCCGCTTCGGCCGGTTCCGGGCGCCGTTCCTCCCGGGTTACGCCTGCCGCCTCCGCCTCGGCCGGCGTACGCGCGAAACGGGAGAGGATGACGGACTGCGCCGGCACGGCGATGGCGATTCCCAGTTCCTCGAAGCGCTGCTTGATGCGGCGGTTGAACTCGCGCTGCACGCCCCAGCGGCCCGTGTCCTTGCACTTCATCTGGCCGAGCACGGTGAAGGTGGCGCCATCCACCTTGTCCACGCCCCACAGCGCGAAGTCGTCCAGGATCTGGTCCTTGAAGGTGGGGTCCTTCCGCATCTCGGCGCCGATCTCCTTCAGCACCTGACCCACCCGGTCCGTATCCTCTGAGAAGGCGACGGTGACGGAGACCGCGGCATTGCCGATGCCCTTGTTCGTGTTGGTCACGGTGGTGACGGAGCTGAACGGGATGACATGCACCGAGCCATCGCCCGCGCGCAGGCGGATGGTGCGGATGGAGAGGTTCTCCACCGAGCCGGACAGGCCCGAGACCGTCACCCAGTCGCCCACCTGCATCGTGTTCTCCAGCAGCAGGAAGATGCCGGTGATCACGTCCTGCACCAGCTTCTGCGAGCCGAAGCCGACCGCGACGCCGAGGATGCCGGCGCCCGCGAGGAGCGGCGCGATGTTCACGCCGAGCTGCGACAGCGCGGTGAAGCCCACGATGGCGACGATCAGCACCAGGAGGGTGCTGTGCAGCAGCGGCAGCAGCGTCCGCAGCCGGGCGGAGCGCGCATAGTCGCCTCGGGCGGACATGTCCGCCATCTTGCGGTCGATCCAGGCATTCACGCCCTCCCAGATCACGATCGCGAGCACGCCGGCGATCAGCAGAACGAGGGCCGAGCCGGCCAACCGCTGCCCCAGCCGCCCGTTGCGGAAGGATTCGGTAACGTCCAGGCCCCAGACCTGCAGCAGCGCCAGGACCGTCACCACGCCCATGCCGATGGAGATGCCCTTGCGGAGCACGGGCACGTAGCGGTTGGCCCGCCCCTCCAGGAAGGGCAGCCGCTGCGCGGTCTCCGCCTTGATCTTGAACAGCCGGTCCAGCAGCCCGAGCAACGCGACCGCGACGAGCCGTGCGACGACGAGCACCACCACCGTCGCGCCGACATAGCGCAGCAGCAGGCCGTAGCCGTTCTCGATCTGCAGGGCCCAGATGAACCAGAGCGCCAGCAGCAGGAAGATCGCCGCGATGTGCCACACCCGCGCAAGCCAATGCCGGGCCAGCGCCAGCGCGCCCCGGGATTCCGCCGGCGCGTCGATCATCACCGCCACGCCGCGCCGGCATTGCAGCACGACGACGATCAGCAGCAGGTGGTTGAGCAGCACGATCAGCTTGGCGGCCGAGGCATAGGCCGCCGGATAAAGGCCGAGGATGCGCGCCATCTCCAGCACCGCCATGCCGTAGATCGCGATCCCGGTGACGCGGCCCAGCCAGACCTCCGCATAGGCCGCCGTCTCGTCCGACATGCGGAACAGGCGCAGGAAGCGCGAATGCGGCGAGACCACCGCGCAGCCCGTCACCATGATGACGTGCTGCACCACGAAGGCGTTCACCGCCGCCAGGATGATGAGCGGGGTCACCCCGCCATCGCCGAGCGGGGTGGCCAGCAGCAGGTTCCCGACCAGCGCGAAGGCGCCGATCGGGACGAGTTCGAGCACCAGGCGCAGAAGCGCGAGGGGGGCGCGCTGGATCAGGCGCAGCTCGGCCTGGCTCGCCACCTGCGGGGTCCCCTGGCTGGCTCCCTGGGCCGCGGAGACCTTGCGCGCCACGGCCTTGTCCACCGCGCGACGCTCCAGCGTCGCCATCGGCCGCCGCATGGCGCGGCGCAGCAGCCATCGCACGCCCCAGGCGCAGGCCAGCACCACAGCCATTCGCCAGGCCACATCGAGGATGGCGGATTGCGCGAAGGGGTTGCTCGCCGTCCGGACCAGCCACATCCAGACCAGCGGCACGCTGGCGATGGTGTTGCCCGCCGCCGCGAGATGGCCGGACAGGGAGGAAAGCCAGCCCGAAAGCGCCGCGATGATCTCCGCCAGCAGGCTGTCCGAGGTGAGCGAGACCGGCTCCTCGGCCGCGGCGGGGGAGGCTGGGGCCGGGGCCGGAGGGGCCGCTGCTGTGGCTGGCGCGGCTGCCGTGGCTGGCGCCGGGCCGGGCCGGACGGCCGCCCCGGGCGCCACCCCCGCCACCGCCCGCAGGGCGTCCAGCACCTGCTGGCGCCGCGCGTCGTCCTCCAGAAGCGTGAGCGCGTTGCGCGCCTGCTCCGGCGTCAGCGCCGCCGGGGCGGGGACGGCGGTCCCTTCCGGTGACTGCGCGCGGACGGGCGCCGAGGCCAGGAAGAGCGCCGCGAAGAGGCCGAGGAAGAGGAAGCGAAAGCGCCGGATCCACGCCTCGTCCGTCGAACCCCCGGCGTCGTCCGGCCGGGGAAAAGGTCGCTCGCACGGGTTCAGGGCGCGGGTACGGTTCTGCATTCCTTGGAAGACTCCAGGGATCATCCGGTTCATCAGGCGGGCCGTGGCCCGTGGGCGGGCGCGGGCACGAGGTCCCCGCGCGCGTCATGGCAGGCCGGGCGCGGTGCCTCGCGGGCGCCGCGCATCATCCGGACTGGCATGCATCCCCGGCCCCGCGATCGGCGTGGCGGAGGGCGCAACTCCGGCTAAAGCGGGCGGAGCGGGTCCCGAGTTGCACCTGCGGAGGCGGGAAAGGCGCCCAATCCGCCTCCGGAACAGGCCGGCGGCGGCATCGGCAGGGCGCGGATCAGAAGCCCGGCATCACCTGGGAAAGGCGCCCGCCGAGGCGGAGCGCCCCGATACGGCGCGCCAGGCCGGTCGCGTCGTCGGTCTCGACCAGCACGCCGCAGAGGGTCGCCTCGCCCTCCGCCGGAGCCAGCCGCTCGGACGGGTATTTGCGCCAGAAGCGAAGGGAGGCGCCGCCCTTCTGCATGCCGATCACGCTGTCATAGTCGCCGCACATGCCGGCATCCGTGACATAGGCCGTGCCGCCCTCCAGCACCTGGTGGTCGGCCGTGGGGACATGGGTGTGGGTGCCGGCCACCAGGCTGACCCGCCCGTCGAAGGAATGGCCGAAGCCCAGCTTCTCGCTCGTCGCCTCCGCATGGATGTCCACCACCACGGCCTGCACCGAGCCGTTCGCCCCCAGGCTGTGCCGCGCCAGCTCCGCCTGGGCGGCGCGGAAGGGGTCGTCCAGCGGCTCCATGAAGAGCCGGCCCATCACCTGCATCACCAGGGCGCGGCCGCGGCCGGGCACATCCACCACGGTGGCGCCGCGCCCGGGCGTGCCGGGCGGGTAGTTCATCGGGCGGATCAGCCGGGGCTCGGCCTCGATGAAGGGCACGATCTCCTTGCGGTCCCAGGCATGGTTGCCCAGCGTCAGCACATCCGCCCCGGCATCGAGGAAGGCGCGCGCCATGTCGGGGGCGAGGCCGAAGCCATGGGAGGCGTTCTCGGCGTTCAGCACCACCAGATCGGCGGCCAGGTCGCGCCGCAGCACGGGCAGGCGCGATGTCACCGCATCGCGCCCCGCGCGGCCGACCACATCGCCCAGGAACAGGATTCTCAACCGGGGGAACCTTCTCGAAACCGCATCACCCCGGCCTCGGTCGCCACCGCGTCCAGCGGGGCGTCATGAGGGCCGGAGGGCACCACATCCATTTCCTGGCAGGCGAAGGCCACGCCCAGGGTTCCCGCCCCGGGCAGCGCGGCCAGGGTGCGGTCGTAATAGCCGCCGCCATAGCCCAGGCGGCGCCCGGCGCGGTCGAAGGCCAGGAGGGGGACAATCAGCCAGTCCGGCACCAGCCGCGGCGCATCCTCCGGCGGCTGCTGCGTGCCCACCGGGCCCTTCGCCAGCACGTCCCCGAACGCGAACGCGCGGAAATCCAGCGGCAGGCCGCGCCTGGGCGTGCGCGGCAGGCACAGCCGGTGCCCGCGCGCGGCCAGGGCCCGCATCAGCGGCCGGATGTCGATCTCATGCCCCATGGGCCAGAAGCCGGCCACCACGGCACCCGCGGGCGGCGGGGCCTCCCGCAGAACATGGGCGGCCAGGGCCGGGCCGGCGCCGGCCGCATAGGCACGCGCGCGGCGCGCCTGCGCCTCCTCCCGCGCCACGGTCTTGGCCGCGCGCAGAAGGGCGTCATCGCCCGGAGGGAAATGGGGAAACAAGTGCGGAGCCGCCATGACCGCTGGCGATTCGTCCTCCCAAGGCCTGCTAGCGCAGGTGGGCGCCAGATACCCGGACCAGGGTCCGGACAGAGCCAGCTCCCGGAGGATGCTTATTGGCCCTGGGGATGATTTGCCTGGCGCGAAAGGCAGCCCCGCCCACCCTATCTAGGCCTTCGGGCCGCCCCGCGCCAGGGCCCCGCGCGCAACGGATCAGGACTTTCCGAGATCCGCCGCGATGCCCTCGATCCGCTCCGCCACGCGCGCCAGCCGCTCGGCCAGGCGCGGGTCGGTCGGTGGGGTGGGCGGCAGGATGCCGGCGCGCGCCTGGGCCAGCTCCACCTTCAAGTCATGCACCTCGTCGGCCAGCAGCAGGGAGGCCAGCAGCAGCAGCCGGGGTTCCCCGTAGCAGCCGCCCATGGTTCTCACTGAGGCAACGCGGCGGTCCACCTCCGCCGCCAGGGCGATGAGATGCGCCTCCTGCCCGTCCTCGCACGAAACCGGATGGCTGTACCCGCCGACGCGAACCGTGACCTGTCCCAATGCTTAGCCCTCCTCGGCGCGGCGCGGGACATCGCCCGGCTCCTCGCCCTCTTCCGGCAGTCCAGTCTCGTCGCCCTCGGGGCCATCCGGCAAATCGGCCCCGTCGGGCAGGGCCGCGCGCAGCCGGGCGATGGTCGCCTCCAGCCGTGCCGAAAGCGCGGCAACCTCTTCCATGGGTACGCCAGCCGCCTGCACCGGCGGGCGGGCCGCGACCCCGGCGGCCACCCGCGCCAGCCGCTCCACCGCCGCTTCCAGCCGTGCGGCCGCCTCTGCCAGGCTGTCCGACATGCCGCCCCCAATCTCTTCACGCCCGCGCGCAACCACGGGCCACCATCGCCCCACGCCCGTTGCCGGGTGTCACACAGGAGCGTGAGGGCTTTACGCACCCGCCCGCAAGGGGGTCAACCCGCCAGGACCCCAGGAACACCATGACACACGCGCCCGTCACCACCCCCCCGGCCGTTCGTTTCCGCTCCGCGGCGGAAGCCGCGGCCGCCCTGTCCCTGGCCACCCCGGCCGGCGTGGTGCTGCTCTCCGTCCGTGGCGCCGCGGCCTGGCCCGGCGCCGCCGTGGTGGCGGCCATGGTCGCCTGCGCGGCCTCCGCCCATCCCGGTACGCCCTATCAGGCGGCGCTGGACTGCGGCAGCGCCCCCGGCCTGGCCCTGGAGGCGCTGCGCCAGGGCTGGCGCCTGCTGGCGCTCGATGCCGGCCACCCCGCCTTCCCCGCCGTGCGGGGGGCGGCGGAGGAAGCCGGCGCCACCCTCCTGCCCCAGGCCCCGCCGGCGCTGGACCTGTCCGGCCTGGATCTCCGCAGGCCTGGCGGCCGCGCCATCCTCGCCCGCCACCTCGCGGGCGGCTGACCTCTCCGGCCGCCTTGGGAACGTTCTGGCCCGTCGGGCTTCCCGGAGAGGGCGCCGCCCTCTCCGGACCTCGCCCGCCAAGGGCCTGAGGCCCTTGGAACCCCGTCTGACTGCCGTGGATATCCCGTGCCGATCCTGCCTTTGCAGTCGCCTGAGGTCGTGGACCTCAGGCGCACCGTCAGCCAACCGATTCCAGACTTGAAGAAAAAAGATGATGGGTCGAAGGCACTGCCTTCGACGGGTCCGGGGAGAGGAAGAATTCCTTCTTCCTCTCCCCGGGAAAGACCGACAGATCAGGACAGAAGCGCGACCGGATCAGGGATGCAGCACCGCCCCCTTCGTCGCCTTGTCCACCTCCTTGCGCGGCCCCCGCAGGGCCAGGCCGACGAGATCCGGCGCATCCGCCGGCTCCGCCCGGAAGGCGTCGCGGTTGGCCGCGTCATGGCCCGTGCCGAACATCGCGCGGACATAGGCGGCCCGGATCAGCCCTCGCTCATTCGCCTGGGTCCAGGCGCGGCGCAGCACCTCGGGGGACGCCGCGAAGATGAGCATAGGCTGGCCGAGCAGGCGCGCGTGACGCCGGCCCGAAGCATCCTCATAGGGCTCGCCCAGCGCCTCCGGCGCCTCCGCCGCGATGCCGGTGGCCAGGAAGGCCGTCACGTTCAGCTTCTGCCAGGTGGCCAGATCCTCTAGCACCAGGATCGCCACCTTCGTCTCGAACACCATCTGCCCCGCCCCTTCGTCGTCAGACCGGGCGGATGTCAGCGGCGCGGCCACTCCCCGTCTGGAACGCCCGTGCGGAGGGCGCGATAGGCGCCGGGGGCCAGCCCATAGGCGCGGCGGAAGCGGCGGCCGAGATGGCTCTGGTCGGAGAAGCCGCAGGCCGCCGCCACCTCGGCCGGGCGCGCCCCGGCAGCGAGCATCCGCCGCGCGCGCAGCAGCCGGATCTGCACGAGATAGGCATGGGGCGAGGTGCCATAGGCCGCGCGGAAGGCGCGGGCGAGCTGGAACCGGTCGGCCGCCCCGGCCGCGCGGGCCAGATCATCCGCCCCGGGGTCGCTCTCCATCGCATCCTGCAGCCGTTCCCGCGCGCGGCGGGCCACCCCGGCATCGCGCCCGGTTGGCGCCGCGCCTTCCTCGCGCCCGAGATGCGGGCGGAGGCGGCGCAGCACCGCATCCAGCGCCGCATCGCGCAGCAGCCGCTCCGACGGCGCCTCCAGCGCGCGGCAGGCGCGGCGGATGGCCTCGCCCAGCGCCGCATCATCGCAGAGGCTGGCCCGGAAGCCGGGATCGGTGCCCGGCGCTTCGGGCATTCCGGCGCGCAGCCAGGGGCGCGGCAGGTAGAGCATGCGATAGGCGAAGCCGCCCTCCGCCCCGGCCTGCCCGTCATGCGCCTCCTGCGGCTCGATCAGGATCACGCGCCCCGGCGTGCTGCGGCGGCGCGCGCCACGGCAGAGGAAGTCCTGCACGCCGCGATCCGTCACCCCCACCAGCCAGTCGTCATGCCGGTGCAGGTCATAGGCATGGGCGGCGAAGCGGGCGCGGATCGCCTCGATCCCAGTCGGGGCGTCATGCACCAGCCGAACCTCGTCGGGCGGCGCGGTCATGGCAGGCGGATGGCTGCGGGCATCACAGTGGCGAGCATAACGACCCCGCCCCCCGCCGTGACAATCCGCCGCCCCTGCGGCTTACTCCCAGCCGCCCGAAGAATGACCGAGGAGGAACCACCATGCAGATCACGCCGAAGGTCCGCGAGATCCTTTCCTGGTATGAGAGCGACAATCCCGGCACCAAGACGAATCTCGCCCGCATCCTGATGGAGGGGAAGCTCGGCGGCACCGGCCGCATGGTTATCCTGCCCGTGGACCAGGGCTTCGAGCATGGCCCGGCACGTTCCTTCGCGCCCAACCCCGCCGCCTACGACCCGCGCTACCATTTCGAGCTGGCCATCGAGGCCGGGCTGAACGCCTATGCCGCCCCGCTCGGCATGATCGAGGCGGGCGCAGCCAGCTTCGCCGGCGCCATCCCGACGATCCTGAAGGTGAACAGCAGCAACTCCCTGTCCACCACCAAGGACCAGGCCGTGACCGGCTCGGTGGCGGATGCGCTGCGGCTGGGCTGCTCGGCCATCGGCTTCACCATCTATCCCGGCTCCGAATACCAGTTCGAGATGATGGAGGAGTTGCGCGAGATGGCGGAGGAGGCGAAGGCCGCCGGCCTCGCCGTCGTCGTCTGGAGCTATCCGCGAGGCCCGATGCTGGACAAGGTGGGCGAGACGGCCCTCGATATCTGCGCCTATGCCGCGCATATGGCCGCGCTGCTGGGCGCCCATATCATCAAGGTGAAGCCGCCCACCGAGGCCATCTCGCTGGATGCGGCGAAGAAGACCTACGAGAAGTCGCCCGTGCCGGAGATCGGCACCCTCGCCGGCCGCATCCGCCATGTCGTGCAGTCCTGCTTCGGCGGGCGCCGCCTCGTCGTCTTCTCCGGCGGCGAGTCCGGCACGAGCGAGGCGATGGTCGAGATGGCGCGCGGCATCCATGCGGGCGGGGGCAACGGCTCCATCATCGGCCGCAACACCTTCCAGCGCCCGAAGGAGGAGGCGCTGCGGCTACTGTCGGACATCATCGAGGTGTACCGGCGCTAGAGGCGGCGCGCGGCGACACACCAGGCGGGCGGGCCGCGGAGGCCCGCCCTTTCCCGGAACGGGGCGCATCGGGCGAAGGCATGGTATCAGCGCGCCGAAGCCGCTCACCGGACCACCCGCCGCCCATGCCCGATTGCCGCCTCTACCTCATCACCCCGCCGCGCATCGACCTCGCGCGCTTCCCCGAGGACCTCGCCCGCGCGCTCGATGCCGGCGATGTCGCCTGCCTCCAGCTTCGCCTGAAGGACGCGCCGCCTGACGAGGTGCGGCGCGCGATCGACGCCCTGCGCCCGGTCGCGCAGTCCCGCGACGTCGCCTTCCTCCTCAACGACGATGCCGAGCTGGCGGCGCAGACCGGCTGCGACGGCGCGCATCTCGGCCAGGAGGATGGCGACCATGCGCGGGCCCGCGCGCTGCTGCGGGAGGGCATGCTCGGCATCACCTGCCATGACAGTCGGCACCTCGCGATGGAAGCGGGCGAGCTGGGCGCGGATTACGTCGCCTTCGGCGCCTTCTTTCCTACCTCAACCAAAGACGCGAAGCACCATGCGGATCCCGAGATCCTGGAATGGTGGTCCTCACTCTTCGAGATCCCCTGCGTCGCCATCGGCGGCATCACGGCGGAGAATTGCGCACCGCTGGTGCGCGCGGGGGCCGATTTCCTCGCGGTGGTCGGCGCGGTGTGGAACCACCCGGAGGGCCCGGCACAAGGCGTGCTTGCGATGAACGCCGCCATTGCCGCGGCAGCCTGACGCCCTCAACAACAGAAGCCGCGCTCCCCGCCGGGGAGCGCGGCCCTTCCGCCTCGGCGGATCAGCGCGGCATCGGGTCGGCCGGCCGCATGGAACCGGCGGGCGCCGTCTGGCGGGGGGCCGGAGCCGGGGCGCCGGGGGCGCCCTCCAGAACCATCCCGCCGCCCGCGTAGGCGCCATCGGTGTTGCTGCGCGGCGAGCCGCGGTCGATCGGCGGGCCCGGCGAGCGGCCCGTGCTGCTCCGGCCGTCATAGAGGTTCGCCATGGCAGGGGTGGCCATCATCAGTGCGGCCGCGGCGAGGGTGAGGATACGCATGCTGCACCTCCGTTTGGTTGCAACACGCCCAACGCCGGCTTCATCACGCGGTTGCGCGGGCGCGCCGCGAGGCCATCTGCGGAGCGGAACGGCGCGAGCGGGCGATTGATGGACGAGCTGACCTTCCTCACGGCGCTGCACAGGCCCGGCGCGCTCATCGATGTCGGCGCGCATGAGGGGCTGCTCACCCTGCCGCTCGCGGCGCTTCCCGGCGCGCGGGTGATCGCCTTCGAGCCCCTCGCCGCCGCCCGCACCGCGCTGGAGGCCGCCGCCGCGGGCCATCGGAACATCGCCATCCGGCAGGAGGCCCTGGGCGACGCAGCGGGGAGGCTCGACCTCGCCATTCCCATCCTGGACGGCACGCCGCAATGGCAATGGGCCAGCACCGCCAAGAGCTACGAAGCCCATGCGGGCGGGCGGGTCGCGGTGCGGCGCGAGCCGGTTCCCGTCGTCACCCTGGACAGCCTTGGCCTGACAGATGTCACCGCCATCAAGCTCGATGCGGAGGGCGCGGAATACGCCATCCTCCGCGGCGCCCGGCAGACCCTCGCCCGCTGCCGGCCCGTGCTGACGCTGGAGCTGGAGGAGCGGCATGCCGAGGGGTGCAGCTGGGCCGTGCCCGCCTTCCTCGACGCGCTCGGCTACGAGACGCTGTTCGTCCATGAGGGGCGCTGGCGCGAGATGGCGGAGCTGCACCGCCCGACCATGCAGCGCGCCAGCCCGGACCCCTCGGTCTTCGCCGCCTCGGACCCCTACATCTTCAACTTCTACGCCTGGCCGCTGGAGCGCGCCGCCGAGGCGCGCGCGCTCCTTCCGGCCTGAGGGATGAGGCCCCGCGGACTACGCCCCGCGAATCAGGCCACGCCGCCCGGGCCCGGCGAGGTTTCGGCGGCGATGAGTTGGTTCGCCTCCGCCGCCTGCTGGTCCAGCGACTGCCGCAGCCCCGGCGCCAGCCCGAGGCGGTGCGCCAGCGCGTCGAGATAGGCGCGCTCGGCCGCCGTGTCGGGTTCCGCCACGAGGCGCGAGACCATGTAGATCTCCGACTTCTGGGCATCGGTGCGCGCCATGGCGGCGACCGCCGAGGGATCGGCCGCGGATTCGAGTGCCTGGAAGACGAAGCCCTTGGCCTCCGCATCCAGCTCCAGCCGCTCCACCTCGTCGAAGACGCGGCGCCGCTCGTCCTCGTCCAGATGGCCGTCCGCCTTGGCGGCCGAGATCATCGCCTTGATCAGCGAAAGGCCGAAGGGCTGGCCGTCGGCCGCCGGCATGTCCTCCCGGGCGAACTCCTCCGGCGAAGGCGGCATGGGCGCCGCGCCCGACGCGGCCGGGACTCCACCGGACCAGGGGCCCGAGGCCGGGCGCGCCGGCTGCCCGCCCGCCATCGGAGCCTGGCCCGGCATCTGCCCAGCCGGCTGTCCCGGGGCCTGCCCCTGGCGCTGCGACTCCTGCCATTGCTGCCAGGCGCGGTAGGCCAGCGTCCCGAGCACGGCCATGCCGCCCATCTTCAGCAGCCCGCCGCCGCCGCCACGCCGGCCACGGCCCAGAAGCGAGCCGAGCAGGCCGCCGGCCGCCGCCGTTCCGATGGCGCCGCCCAGCCCGCCACCCAGGCCGCCACCCAACCCGCCGCCGCCGGAGCCGCCGAGGCTGCCGATGGGCCCGCCGAAGATGCCGCCCCCGCCCCGCCGCTCGCCCTCATTGCCCAGGCTGCCGATCGATCCGCCGAAGCCACCTCCGCCCCTGCGGCCGTCATCGTCGCCCATGCTGCCGATGGGGCCGCCGAACATCCCGCCGCCCCGCTGCCCGCCCGTGCTGCCAATTCCGCCGCCACCGCCGAGCAGCCCGCCCAGGACATCCCGCAGCGAGCCGCCCCCGCCACCGCCTCCCAGGCTGCCGATCCCGCCGGAGGACCTGTTGTCGCTCGAACGCCCCTGGCCCCCGAGGAACCCTTCCAGCAATCGCTTCGTGTCGAACATCCGCGCTTCTCCCGATCAGACCGGCACAACGCCCTGCGGGCCGCTTCGATGCGCGGCGGAGGCGACAGGGCGGGATCAGGCGGCCTGTGGCGGCTTCTCCGGCCCGGCATGGCGTGCGCTGCGAAGGGCGGCTTCGGCACGCCGCAGCAGGGTGCCGAACTCCTCCAGGCCGCCCTGCCCGGTCGCGACGCCGAGATGCACACGGGGCACGGGGGCGCCGGGCGCGCCCGGGGGCAGGCGCTCCTGCATCAGGTGCCGCAGCCGCTCCGCCATCATGGCTGCGGCGGCGGGCGGCATGCCCTCCAGCAGCAGCGCGAAGCCCGAGGCGCCGTGCCGGAAGACGAGGTCATCGGCGCGCAGGCTCATCGCCAGGGCCCCGGCGAGCGGGCGCAGCGGCACCGCGCCATGGCCCGGCGCGGCCATCACCTCCAGCACGACGAGCCCGAGCGGGCGGCCATTCGCCTGGGCCCGGCGGAGGCGCGCGCCGCCGATGGGAAGGAGATGATGTTCGGCCAGCGCCCCTGTGCCGGCGTCGCGCCCCGCGCCGCGCACCAGCGCGGCATGCCGTCGCCGGTAGGTCAGCAGGTCGAAGAGATCGGCCAGCGGCCGCTCCTCCCCGGCTCCGGACCGCCCCTCGAACAGCCGGAGATAGGCACCCAGCATGAGGCCGAAGACGATCGCCGCGCCCATCTTCGCGGCCCATCCGCCGAACAGCGCCGCCATGGGCACGCCGGTGACAAGGCGCAGCACCGCGAAGAAGGCGAGCTGGTCGAAGCTCAGCACCAGCGCGGTCGCGACGATGATCCGCGCCGTCTGATGCCGGCCGAACCAGGGGGCGATGCGCTCGTAGAGGAGGACGAGCATGATGCTGTCCACGAAGAGCAGCAGCGTGCCCCAGACCATCAGCACGCCCATCTGGTCGATGAAGCCGATATCGGGCCGGCTGCCGGCCAACGAGACCGGCTCGTGGAAGCGCAGCAGGAGGCACATGGCCACGATCAGCATGTTGCCGATCAGCAGCCCGTAGACCGGCTGCCGCACCGCCACCGCATCCTCCTTGATGTAGAGGAGCAGCACCATGACGAGCTTGCCGGAGAAGAGCACGGTCGAGCCCGGCGAGATCAGGCCGAAGGGAAGTTCGATGAAGAAGACGGCGGCCAGATAGGTCTCGAGGAAATGCATCACCCCGAGCGCGCAGACGAAGACGCCGATACCGAGCGCGCCGCGGGCGCGGAAGATGGCGGCCATGGTGCCGAAATAGAGAAGCGCCTGGACCAGAAGCAGCATCACGCCGTTCACGACCGCCCCTCCGCGCCGGGACCTGGCCGGGGAAAGCACCACCGCCGCATGCGCGACTCCCATTCTGGAGGGCGGAGAATGACGAGCGGGACGAAAAGCTCAACCGCCGATCGAGAATGCGTCGTATTCCCGAATGCCCTCGCGAGGCGGCGGAGATGCGCGCCCGTGCCCTCTCAGCCGGGCTCGAAAGGCCAGCCCCCGAGCCACAGCACGCCTTCCAGAGCCGGCACCCCGGCAGCGAGCATGGCCAGCCGGTCGAAGCCCATCGCGATTCCGGCCGTCGCGGGCATACCCTGGCGCAGGGCGGCCAGGAAATCCTCGTCCACTCCCCAGCCCGGCCCGTAGAGCGCCTCCCGCTCCGCCACGTCCCGCCGGAATCGCAGCGCCTGCTCCTCGGGGTCGCGCAGCTCGTCGAAGGCGTTGCCGAGTTCCAGCCCGGCGGCGAAGACCTCGAAGCGCAGGGCGGCGCGCGGATCGGCGGGGTCGCGCCGGGCCAGCGCGGCCTGGGGCGCCGGCCAGTGAGTGAGAAAGCTCGCCCGCTCCCGCCCCAGGCGCGGCTCCACATGCTCCAGCATCAGGTGGAAGAACAGGTCCTCCCAGCCCAGCCCCTCCGGCACGGCTAACCCGGCCGCACGGGCCGCCGCTGCCAGCGCGGCCGCATCCCCCTCCGCGGTTGCCGCGTCCACGGAGGCCAGCACATCCACGCCGATGCGGGCGAAGGCACCGGCCACCGTCAGCCGCTCGAAAGGCATGGAGAGGTCCGTCTCCACCCCCGCATGCGCCACGCGCCGGGGCAGCACGGCGCGCAGATACGCCTCCACCGCCTCCATGAGCCCCTCCAGGCCCTGCCCGGCGAGATAGACCTCCAGCATGGTGAATTCCGGCGCGTGGCGCGGCGAGACCTCCCCGTTGCGCCACACCCGGGCCAGCTCGAAGCAGCTGCCGGCCCCGGCCACGAGCAGCCGCTTGATGGCCAGCTCCGGCGAGGTGCGGAGCCAGAGGTCGCGCCCGTCCCCGCGCCCCAGATGCGGCTCGAAGCGGGAACGGAAGCCGTGCAGATGCACCTCCATCCCCGGCGCGGGCACGAGGCAGGGCGTCTCCACCTCCATGCAACCGCGCGCCTCCCAGAAGGCGCGGGTGTCGCGGGCCAGGGCGGCGCGGCGACGCAGGGCTGGCAGGCGCGCGTCCAGGGCGTCCGGATGCCAGGGGGCGGGGCCATGGGGGTTGGGGCCATGCGGCAAGGTCGGGGGCTCCATGCGGCGGAAATCCGGGCTTGTCCGTGACACAAGGGGGCGGTTGGGGCTACCTGCCGCCGCCATGCCCGACGGCTCCCTCCCCTCGCCCCGCCCGCTGCGCGATGCCGATGCCCTGGCGGCAGCCGGCCTCGTCCCCCCCGCCGCCCTCCCGGCCCTGCGGGAGGTGGCGGCGCGCTATGCCGTCTCCGTCACCCCGGCCATGGCCGCGCTGATCGACCCCGCCGATCCCGCCGACCCCATCGCCGCGCAATACGTGCCCCATCCGGCGGAGCTGGAGACCACCCCGCAGGAGCTGGCGGACCCCATCGCGGATCATCCGCATACGCCCGTGAAGGGCGTGGTGCACCGCTACCCCGACCGCGCGCTGCTGAAGCCGCTGCTCGCCTGCCCCGTCTATTGCCGCTTCTGCTTCCGGCGGGAGCAGGTGGGGCCCGCCGGCGGGGTGCTGAGCGAGGCGGAGCTGGATGCGGCGCTGGACTGGTTCGAGGCCCATCCGGCGGTGCGGGAGGCGATCCTGACGGGGGGCGACCCCCTCATGCTCTCCCCGCGCCGGCTGCGGCACATCCTCGCCCGCCTCTCGGCCCTGCCGCATCTCGACATCATCCGGCTGCACACCCGGGTTCCTGTGGCCGACCCGGGCCGGGTGACCGAGGCCATGGCCGAGGCGCTGGAGAGCGAGAAGGCGGTCTTCCTCTGCCTGCACGCGAACCACGCCCGGGAGTTCACCGGGGAAGCGCGCGCGGCGCTGCGCCGCCTCTCCCGCGCCGGGGTGGCGCTGCTGGGCCAGGCCGTGCTGCTGCGCGGCGTCAACGACACGGCCGAAAGCCTGGAGGCGCTGCTCCGCACCATGCTCGCCCACCGGGTGAAGCCCTACTACCTCCATCAGCTCGACCGCGCGCCGGGCACCGCGCGCTTCGAGGTGCCCATCGCGGAGGGGCGGGCCCTGCTCGCCTCCCTGCGCGGCCGGGTGACGGGGCTGGCCTGGCCGACCTATGCGCTGGACCTGCCGCAGGGCCAGGGCAAGGCGCCGATCGGGCCAGACTTCGCCGAGCGCGCTGAGGGCGGCTGGCAGGTGCGCGGCCCGCTTGGCGGCGGGCATTTCCAGGCGGATGCCACGCCGGGCTGACCGCCCGGGGAACCGCCGGGCTCGCCGCCCGAGGAACCGCCGGGCTGACCGCCCGAGGAACGGCTTCCCCGCCCCGGCGCCGCCGGGCACACTCCCCGCAACGAAACGGTGCCCGCAGGACGAGGCGCCATCGGGGAGATGTTCATGCAGAAGACCACCCGCCGCGGCATTGCCGCGTACGGCCTTGCCCTCCTGGCCGCCCCGCGCCTGGCCCTGGGCCAGGGTGCGGCTTTCCCGAGCCGGCCCATCACCATGGTGATCCCCTTCGCGCCGGGCGGCCCCACCGACATCGTGGGCCGCCTGATGGCGGAGGCGATGACGAAGGAGATTGGACAGCCCGTGGTCGTCGAGAACACGACCGGCGCGGGTGGCACGCTCGGGGCCCAGCGCGTCGCGACGGCGCGGCCGGATGGCTACACGGTCCTGCTGCACCATATCGGCATGGGGGTCATCCCCACCATGTACCGCCGGCTCTCCTATGACCCCGTGAACGGCTTCGAGCCGCTGGGTCTGGTGACCGAGGTGCCGATGACGCTGGTGACGCGGAAGGACATTCCCGCGAACAACCTGGCAGAACTCGTGGCCTACATGAAAGCCCAGGGGGACCGCTTCAATCTCGCGGATGCCGGCATCGGCTCCTCCTCCGCCCTGTGCGGCGCGCTTCTGGCCAATGCCATCGGGGTGAAGCCCACCGTCATCCCCTTCCGTGGCACGGGCCCGGCCATGCAGGAGATCCTGGGCGGCCGCGTGGACCTGCTCTGCGACCAGACAACCCAGACCACCGAGTATATCCGCGCCGGCCAGGTGAAGGTTTTCGCCACACCCTCCCGCCACCGGATCGCCACCCTGCCGGAGATCCCCACCACCACCGAGGCCGGCCTGCCCGGCTTCGAGGTGACGGTCTGGCACGGGCTCTATGCGCCGCGCGGCACGCCGGCCCCAGTCTGCGCGCGACTCACCCAATCCTTGCAGGCCGCACTACGGGAACCGCGGATCGTGCAGCGCTTCGCCGAGATCGGCACGGCGCCCGTTTCCCAGGCGGATGCGACGCCCGAGGCGCACCGGCGCTTCTGGACCGCCGACATCGCCAAGTGGAAGCCGGTCATCGAGGCGACGGCGAGCTTCGCCGACTGACGCTTCGGCAGGGCATCATCCCCAGCCCTGGTGCCCTGCCGCACCGGTTCCTCACAGGGTTTTCCACAGGCCGATCCAGGCAAAAACCAATGCGCTTCAAGATGATGTGGGACCGTGCGGAGTCGTCCCCACAGCTTTTCCCACTAAATGCGCTCTCGAATCTGTGAGCAATGCTGCAACGACGAAACGGGGTCAAGGGCACGGGGGCGGCGGGGCTCCGGGGTGGCCGGGGGGCGCGCCGCATGGCGCGCGGTTGCCAGCCCCCCGCCCACGCGTGTATGGCCCGCGGCCGATCCTTCCCATCCCGCGCGCCCCACGGCGCCGACCATCCGCGCGCCCCGGCGCGCTCCACCCGCGCGCCCCTGGCGCGACCAGACGACGAACAGGACGCCCCATCATGGCGAAGATGCAGGCCAATCAGATGCGCGCCGGCATGGTCATCGAGTTCGAGGGCGCGCGCTACACCGTGCTCAAGCAGAACATCATGATCCCCGGCAAGGGCGCCGCGGTCATCCAGGTCGAGATGCGCAACATCAAGACCGGCGCGAAGAAGGACCAGCGCTGGCGCACCGCCGACACCGTCGAGCGGCTGACGACCGAGGACAAGGAGTTCACCTTTTCCTATGCCGAGGGCGACCACCTCGTCCTGATGGATCCGGAGACCTTCGAGCAGACCACCGTCTCCAAGGACATCCTCGGCGACCGCCTTCCCTTCCTGGTCGAGAACATGACCGTCAACGTCCGCCTCATCGAGGGCGAGCCGGTGGCGATGGAGCTGCCGGACACGGTGACGCTCGAGATCGTCGAGGCCGATCCGGTGGTGAAGGGCCAGACGGCCTCCTCCTCCTACAAGCCGGCGGTCCTCTCCAACGGTGTGAAGACGATGGTGCCGCCCTTCATCACCGCCGGCGAGAAGATCGTCGTGCGCACCGAGGACGCCTCCTACCTCGAGCGCGCCAAGGGCTGATCAGGAAACCACCATGTCCGGCGCCCAGCCCTCCGCGCGGCTCTCGCCCGCGCTCACCGTCGTCGTCAACGCCGCCCGCAAGGCCGGGCGGCGCCTGTTGCGCGACTTCGGCGAGGTCGAGAACCTGCAGGTCAGCAGCAAGGGCCCGGGGGACTTCGTCTCCCAGGCCGACCTGCGCGCCGAGGAGACGCTGCGCGAGGAGCTGCGCCGCGCCCGCCCGGGCTTCGCCTTCCTGATGGAGGAATCGGGCGAGAGCGGCGAGGCCGATTGGGAATGGCGCTGGGTGGTGGACCCGCTGGACGGCACCACCAACTTCCTGCACGGCATCCCCCAGTGGTGCATCTCGGTCGGCATCGAGAAGCGCGTCGCCGACAAGGCGTCGGAGATCATGGCGGGCGTCATCTACAACCCCGCGACCGACGAGCTGTTCTGGGCCGAGAAGGGCCGCGGCGCCTTCCTCAATGACAAGCGCCTGCGCGTCTCCGGCCGGCGCGAGATGACCAGCGCCCTCTTCGCCACCGGCATCCCCTTCGCCAAGGTGCCGCAGCGCGCGGAGTTCTCCACCACCCTCGCGCGCCTCATGCCGCAGGTGGCGGGTATCCGCCGCTTCGGCTCTGCGGCGCTCGACCTCGCCTGGGTCGCGGCCGGGCGGTACGAGGGCTACTGGGAACTCGGCCTGAAGCCCTGGGACTGCGCGGCGGGTATCATCATGGTCAAGGAAGCCGGCGGCTATGTCACCGGCCCCGGCGACGAGGACCCCTACGCCACCGGCAACATCGTGGCCGGCAACCCCTTCCTGCACCCGAAGCTGCGCGAGGCCGTGGCCGAGGGCATCGCCTATGTCGCGGAGCGCCGCGGCGAGGCCGCCGCCGGAACGGGCTGACTCCACGACCCGTTCCGCGGCAGATAGCCCGGCGGGGTGGCGGCCGCCATCGGCCGCGCCCATACTGCGGGACGGGCCGCTCGGGCCCGCCGACTTGGGACGGGAAGGCGTGAGCGGACCTCTCCAGCGCGACGTCGAGGCGGTTGGCCGGATCGAGGCCGTTCCCACCATCCTCGACGTGATCTGCCGCACGACCGGCATGGGCTTCGCCGCCATCGCCCGCGTCACCGAGGATCGCTGGGTCGCCTGCGCCACGCTCGATCACATCGGCTTCGGCCTGAGGTCGGGCGGCGAGCTGCGGGTCGATACGACGATCTGTCGCGACATCCACCGGAGCCGCGAGCCCATCGTCATCGACCATGTGGCGGAGGACGCGGCCTATTGCGGCCATCCGACGCCGGCGATGTACGGCTTCCAGAGCTACATCTCCGTGCCCATCATTCTGCGGGACGGCAGCTTCTTCGGCACGCTCTGCGCGATCGACCCGCGCCCCGCCCGCGTGAACAACACCGAGACGATCGGGATGTTCCGCCTCTTCGCGGCGCTGATCACCACCCATCTGAACGCCGAGGCGGAACTGGGCCGCGCGCGGGAGGAGCTGTTGCAGCAACGCGCCCTCTCGGAGCTGCGCGAGCAGTTCATCGCGGTGCTGGGTCACGATCTGCGCAACCCCGTGGCCTCGGTGGCCTCGGGCGTGCGCCTGCTTCAGCGCTCGGTGCAGGACGAGGCCGGGCGGAACATCCTCGCCCTCATGCAGAGCAGCATCGTCCGCATGGGCGGGCTGATCGACAATCTGATGGACTTCGCCCGGGCACGGCTCGGCGGTGGGCTGGAGCTGGAGGTTTCGGCGGAGCGGCCCCTGGGCCCGGTGCTGGAACATGCCGTCGAGGAGCTTCGCGCCGTCCACCCGGGGCGGGCGATCGAGGCTTCGATCGACATCCCCGGGCCGGTGGCGGTGGATCAGCCGAGGATCGCCCAGCTGCTCTCCAACCTTCTCGGCAACGCCCTGGCCCATGGCACGCCGGGGGTGCCGGTGCGCGTGGGCGCGACGGCGCGGGACGGGCTGTTCTCCCTCTGGGTCGCGAATGGCGGCGCGCCCATCCCGCAGGAGGCACGGGCCGGGCTCTTCCAGCCCTTCTTCCGCGGCGAGGGGCGACCGATCGCGCAGGGCCAGGGGCTCGGCCTCGGCCTCTATATCGTCGCCGAGATTGCGCGCATGCATGGCGGCCGGATGGAGCTGGCCTCCGACGAGACGGAAACGCGCTTCACCTTCCTGATGCCCCTTCCTCCGGCGCCCCGGCGCTGAGCGGGGCGCGGAACCCTGCTCGCTTCAAGCCCGTGCCATCCTGGGCTAGCTTGCGCCCGTGACCCCTGCCCCACTCCGCCACCCGGCCGCCGTCGCGGTCCTGGCGCTCCTCCTGGCCGCCGGCCCGGCAAGCCCTCCGGCCCTCGCCCAGGCGGGGAATCCCGATTCCGCCCCTTCCGCCACCGAGCCGGAGGGGCCTTCCGACCCGCAGGAGGCGCCGCCGAGCCCGGCCGACCTCTCCGCCGCGCCGCGCCCTTCCCTGCCGGCCGATCTGGCGAGTCTCGGCCTCGGCCCGGATTTCACGCGCCTGCCCATCGGCGGCTGGCGCCTGGGGGGCCGCAGCGGACAGAGCGAGCCCGACCACGAGGCGCGCCTGGCGATCGAGACGATCGGCCGCTACCTCGCGCAGCAGTCCAGGGGGCGGGTCACCATCATCGCCCAGACCTCCGGCCCGGCGGACGACCCCTCGGTCGCCCGCCGCACCAGCCTCGCCCGCGCGATCACGGTGAAGTCCTCCCTCGTCCGCGGCGGCCTGGCCGGCACGCGCATCGATATCCGGCCGATGGGCCGGACCGATGAGGAGCTGGACGCGGTGGACATCGTCGCGCCGCCCGCGCCCCGGCCGCGCGAGGCCGCCGCGCCGGCCACCCCCACCCCCGCCCCCACCCGCAGAGGCGGCTGACCCGCATGACGAGCCCGACCCGCTATCTCCTCCGCATGGCGCTCTTCCTCGTCCTCGTGGCGGTGGTGGGGGGCCTGCTTTTCGGGGAGCTGCGCCACGCCTTCGCGGTGAACCCGGTGCTGAACGCGCTGATCCTTGGCGTGCTGCTGCTCGGCACGGGCTGGTCCATCCGGCAGGTGATGCTTCTCAAGCATGAGGTGGATTGGCTGGAGGCCTTCCGCTCGCCCAAGCCGGGGCAACCCGCCCAGCCCGCGCCCCGGCTGCTGGCGCCCATGGCATCCATGCTGGCCTCCCGCCGATCGGAGCGCCTCTCCCTCTCCACCGGGGCCATGCGGAGCGTGCTGGACGGCATCGCCTCCCGCCTCGACGAGCAGCGGGAACTGCTCCGCTACATGACGGGCCTGCTGATCTTCCTCGGCCTGCTCGGCACCTTCTGGGGGCTGATCCTGACCATCGGATCGGTCTCGGACGTTATCCAGAACATGTCCGTCGGCTCGGGCGACGTGACGACGCTGTTCAACCAGCTCAAGAGCGGGCTGGCCCAGCCGCTGCAGGGCATGGGGGTAGCCTTCTCCTCCTCCATGCTCGGCCTCGCCAGCGCGCTGGTCCTGGGCTTCCTCGACCTGACGGCTGGCCAAGCGCAGACGCGCTTCTACAACGAGCTGGAGGAATGGCTGGCGGGCGTCACCCGCCTCTCCTCCGGCGTGCTGGGCGAGGGCGGCGCCGACGGCGGCTCCGTCCCGGCCTATGTGCAGGCGCTGCTGGAGCAGACCGCCGAGAACCTGGAGGGGCTACAGCGCATCCTCACCCGCGGGGAGGAGCGCAGCGCGCAATCCGGACGTGCGCTGGAAACGCTCGCCGAGCGGCTTTCCGTGCTGACAGACCAGATGCGCGCCAGCCAGGTGCTGATGCAGCGCGTGGCCGAGAGCCAGTCCGGCCTCGCCCCCACCCTCCAGCGCCTGGCCGAGGCCGGGGAGCACGAGGCGGCCTCGCGCGGGCATCTGCGGAACCTGGAACTCTACCTCGCCCGCCTGCTGGAGGAATCCGCCCAGGGGCGGGCGCAGTCCACCCAGGAGATCCGCTCGGAGATCAAGGTCCTGGCGCGCACGATCGCCGCCCTGGCCGAGGCGCCGCCGCCCTCATGAGGCAGGCGGGCACCCCATGGCGCTAGGAAGCTCCCGGCGCGGCCAGCGCGAAGGGCTGAATGCCTGGCCCGGCTATGTGGACGCGCTGGCCACGCTGCTCATCATCATCATCTTCGTCCTGCTGGTCTTCGTGCTGGCCCAGGGCTTCCTCTCCGTCGCCCTCTCCTCGCGCGACCGGGCGCTGGACCGGCTGAACCGGCAGGTGGCGGAGCTGGCGGAACTCCTCTCCCTCGAACGCGGCAGCGCCGAGGAGCTGCGCGCCGCCCTCGGCCGCGCCCAGGAGGAATCGCGCTCCGCCGCCGCCGAACGCAACGACGCCCGCCGCGACCTCGCCGCCCTGCGCGGAGAGGCCGGGCGCAGCGCCACCGCGCGCGACGCGCTGCGCGAGGAACGCGACCGGCTCGCCGCCCGCCTCTCCGATGCCGATCTGTCCGCGCGCGGCAACAACGAGCGCATCGCGAGCCTCGAGGCGCGGCTGGCCGAGGCGCTGTCGGGTGCCGAGGCCGCGGGCGCGGACACCGCCCGCACGGTCCGCGGCCTGACCGAGACACGCCGCGCCCTTGCCTCCGAGCAGGCCGCCCGGCAAGGCGCCGAGCGCAGCCTGACCGACACCCGCGCCGCGCTGGAGGCCGCGCGGCGCGAACTGGCCGGGCTGCGCCAGGAGATCGCGCGGCTGGACCAGCAGACCCTGACCGACCGCGGAACCATCGAGGCCCGCCTCTCCGACATCGCGCGGCTGAACGAGCAGGTCCGCGCGCTCACGGCCCTGCGCGACCAGGCGGAGCAGCAGGCGCGCAACGCCCTGGCCCGGCTGGGCGAGGAGGAAGGCCGCCGCCGCGCCGCCGAATCCGCCACGGCCACGGCGGAAACCGGCACCGCCGAGGCCAACGCCGCCCGCGAGGCCGCCGCCCGCGCCGCCACCGAGGCCAACCGGGCGCGCGAGGCCGCCGAGGCACGATCCGCCGAGGCCCAGCGCGCGCGCCAGGCGGCCGAGACGGCGGTGGCCGAGGCCACCCGCGCCCGCGGCGCCGCCGAAACCATGCTGGCCGAAGCCAGCCGCGCGGCCCGCACCGAGAACGAGGCCCGGCGCGCCGCCGAGGCGCAGTCGGGCGAGTATGCCCGCCTCGCCGAAAGCGCCCGTGCCCAGGCCGCCCTCCTGGCGCAGCAGCTCGACGCACTTCGCGCCGAGCTCCGCCGCGTCGCCGCCGCCCTGGACGCCCAGGAGGCCCAGGACCGCGAGAAGGACGCGCAGATCGCCAATCTCGGCCAACGCCTGAACGCCGCCCTCGCCGCGCGGGTGGAGGAGCTGCAGCGCTACCGCTCGGACTTCTTCGGCCGGCTGCGGGACGTGCTGGGCGACCGCCCCGAAATCCGCGTCGTGGGCGACCGCTTCGTCTTCCAGTCCGAGGTGCTCTTCCCCATCGGCAGCGCCGAACTGTCCGACACCGGGCGCGAACAGATCGCCGATGTCACGCGGCTGCTCATCGACATCGCGCAGCGCATCCCGGAAGGCACGAACTGGGTGCTGCGGGTGGACGGCCACGCCGACAACTCCCCCATCCGCCCTGGGGCGCGCTACGCCACGAACTGGGAACTCTCCTCGGCCCGCGCCATCGCGGTGGCGCAGCTGATGATCCAGAACGGCCTTCCCGCGAACCGGGTCGCCGCCACCGCCTTCGGCGAGTTCCAGCCGATCGACACGGCGGATACGCCCGTGGCCCGGGCGCGCAACCGGCGCATCGAGCTGCGTCTGACTGACCGGTGATTCCGGGGTTCTGGGCTGACGGTTTGTCCCGGGGAGAGGAAGAAGGAATTCTTCCTCTCCCCGGGCCCCTCACCATCATCTTCTTTTAGGAATTTGGAATCACTCGGCTCACGGTGCGCCTCGGGTCACGGACCCGAGGCGCCTGCAAAGGCAGAAGAGGCGCCCCAACCAGAGCCCCCTTGATCCGGGGCATCCACGGCAGTCAGACGGGGTTCCAAGGGCCTCAGGCCCTTGGCGGGTAAAGGGTGGAGTCCTTCTCAGGCCCGGCGAAGGACGGGAGCCGCGCGATGAAGCCCGAAGACGCTGCCGCCGTTGCCGCTAGGAATGCCGAGGAAGTGGAGCGCGCCAAGCAGGCGGATAAGCCCGGTGTGCTCGGCGACACGGCCACGCAGATGGACAGCCTGGATACGGTGCTCCACCTCGCCAGCGATGTCGGGGGCTTCCTCTGGGACGGCGCCTGCACCATGGGGCGCGGCGTCGGCGCGGTGTGCGAGGCGGTGGACAGCGTGATCCCGAAGCTGGACTAGAGGATCACCGCCTCGAAGGGTGGCAGCAGGTCCGGCGTCTCGAATTCCAGCACCCAGAGGTCCGGGTCGCGCTTCACCTGGCGCGCCACATAGGCGTCCACCGTCGCGTCATCGACCGGCGCCGCGCCTGTGGCGCGCAGCCAGGCCGGGCGGCCCATCGCGTCCCGGGTCTGGGAGAGCGCGACCAGCCCTTCCCGGCCACGCAGCACGCAGAGAATGCCGCCGCTGTCCGGATCGCCCTTTCGCAGCACTGTGCCCGGGCGCCCGGCGGCATCCCCCATGCGCAGCGCCATCGAGGCCCAAAGGCCTGTCTTCACCCGTGCTTCCATGCTGCACCCGTGCCACGCCGCGCCCGCCGCGCGAAGGGGGCTTGATGCAGAGCCGCGCCCACGCCATTCCATCGCCCGCCCGCCCGCGTTCATGCGGCCGAAACCCCGAATTCCGGAAGTACCCTCATGGCCGCCCAGACGCCGCCGAAGTCCGGCACCGCCCCCCGCATGACCGATGCCCAGCGCGCCTATGAGGCCCGGCGCGCCGCCAAGGCCGGCATGACGCTGGAGAAGTGGCTGGCCGCCAAGGAGAAGGAGCGGGAGGAGGAGCGCCGCGCCGCCACCCAGGACACGGCCCGCCGCGCCACCGAGACCTCGCCGGCGAAGAAGCGCGGCTTCTTCCAGCGCCTGCTGGAGAAGGCGCAGCAGCCGCTGAAGGGCTCGCGCTGAGATCCGACGGGCTGGTCGCGGCGCATGCCGATTGGTCCGCCCCGGCCCTCGCCGGCGGCGAGCCGTATCGGCTCTGGCCTTTCGAGGGGCCGCTGCACGGGCTCCTCGCCCCTGGCTCGGCCGTGCTGGCCGAAACCTATCCGGCCGAGGCGATGCGGCAGCTCGGCATCCGGCTCCCCGGCAGCAAGCGGTCCCGGCCGGCCCGCCTGGCGGCCGCCAGCCCCCTTCATGCGGGCATGGCGGGGCTGAGGCTTCTCCCCGCGCCCGCCCTGGCCGCCGAGATCGCTGGCGGATTCGGCGCGGATGCGGCCGGGGAGGACCGGTTCGACAGCCTTCTCGGCCTGCTCTGCCTTGTTTCCGTGATCGAGGGTGCGCGGCCGGATTTCATCCCGGACGACCCCTGGATCCGGCGCTGGGAGCGCTGGGTTCTCGGGCAGACCGCCCTGCCCCGCCCTTCCGCTCCGAAGGCGGGGTCACCATATGGGGAGGGCATCGGGAGCCACGATGTGACCCCGCGCCTGCCATAATCCGGCACCGGTTCGCGGCCAGACTGCTCCCACTGACCAGCCCTGGAGGGCCCATTCGATGAACAAGTTCCGAGGCCTCGTCCTGGCCGGTGCCGCCGCCGCGGCCCTGGTTGCCGCTGCGCCCGCCGAGGCGAATGGCTGGCACCGCCGCGGCCCGAGCGGTGGCGCGGTGGCTGGCGCCGTGATCGGTGGCTTGGCGCTGGGTGCCCTGGCCGGGGCGGCCATCGCCGCGCCGCCGCCCCCCGTCTACTACGCGCCGCCTCCGCCGCCGGTCGCCTATTACGCACCGCCGCCGCGCGTCTACTACGCGCCGCCGCCGCGCGCCTATTACGCACCGCCGCCGCCGCCGGCCTATTACGCGCCGCCGGTGGCCTACCAGCCCTACTACCGCTGGTAAGCGGCATCCGCGATCAGGCCGGGCAGGCTTCCTGCCCGGCCTTTTTCATGCCCGGCGCCCCGGCCCCGGATCAGGACGGCGGCTTGTACTGGCCGGTGACTTCCGCCGCCTTCCTCGCCAGCCCGACCAGCAGGTCCAGCACCGGCGTCTTCACCCCCGCCATCCGCGCCAGGGCGAGGGGCTGGAGCAGCATGGCCTCCATCTCGACCGGCCGGCCCGCCTCCATGTCCTGGAGAATGGAGGGCTTGTGCGCGATGCGGGAGGATGCCTCGACCCGCGCGGCGGGGTCGAAATCCAGTTCAATGCCGAGGCCACGAGCGATGGCGGCCCCCTCCGAAAGGCCTTCGAGCGCCGCCTGCCGGAGAGCGGGCTCGGCCAGGGTCGCCGCGATCCCCTGGCGGGAGAGCAGGCAGAGCGGCCCGAAGGAGAGGTTGGAGACAAGCTTCAGCCAGACCTCGCGCCGTATGTCCGACGCCACCGGGCAACCCATGCCCCCGGCCTCCAGAAGCCCTGCCAGCGCGGCCGTGGGTTCGCTCGCACGCCCGTCCAGTTCGCCCAGGATCACCTTGCTCGAGGCGTTCTCCACCTCGATGCAGCCGGGTTCGGTGACAGTGCAGGCGGAATAGACGACGCCTCCGATCGTGCGCTCCACCCCCACGGCGCGGCGGATGGCGCCGCCGGGGTCCAGCGCCGGCAGGGCGGTACCGTCCAGCGCGCCGCCATGGCGGTCGAAATACCACCAGGGGATGCCGTTCATCACGAAGGCGACCGGCGTGTCCGGCCGGAGCAGCGGGGCGATGGCAGCCGCGACGCCGGGCAGCTGATGGCCCTTCACGGTCACCACCACGGCATCCTGCGGACCGAGCTCCGCCGGATCGGCGCTCGCGCGGGGGCGGCATTCGAAGGTGGCGTCCTTCGCCACCACGGTGAGCCCGCGCTCGCGGATGGCGCTGAGGGTGGCGCCGCGCGCCACCACGCTCACCTCCGCCCCGCCGCGCGCCAGCCGGCCCGCGACATGCCCGCCGATCGCCCCGGCGCCGAAGACGCAAACCTTCATGACAGGATCTCCAGCGCGGCGCGCGACAGCGCCTGGACGCCAAGGGGAATGCAGGCCTCGTCCGGCTGGTAGCCGGCATTGTGCAGCTTGTCCGCCCGCCCCGGCGCGCCGGAGCCGATGCGGAGCTGCATGGCGGGGACGAGGTTGGCGAATTCGGCGAAATCCTCGCTGCCCATGCTCGGCGCCCCCTCCTTCGGAGCACGGCCGAGCTGGGCCGAGACGGCGGCCACCACCTTCTCCAGCACCTCATCGTCGTTCACCAGCGGCGGCACGAGGCGACGGTAGTCGAGCGCGCATTCCACCCGCAGCCCGACCTCGAGCCCGGCGCAAAGGCGGCGGATGGCCGCCTCCGCCACGTCCCGCGTGCCGGGGTCCAGCGTGCGGACGGTGCCCTTCAGGTGAACCCGTTCGGGGATGATGTTGTAGGTGGTGCCGCCGCTGAACATGCCGATGGTGACCACCGCCGGGCGGATCGGGTCCACCTCGCGGCTGACCACGGTCTGGGCCTGGGCGACGAAGCTGGCGCCGGCCACGATCGGGTCCACCGCGGATTCGGGATGGGCGGCATGGCCCGAGCGGCCGCGGATAACGAGGTCGAACCGGTCGGAGGCGGCGAGGCAGGAGCCACGGGCGAAGCCGGTTTCGCCGACCGGCATGTCCGGGTGGTTGTGGAAGCCCAGTGCCATGTCGAAGCCCTCGGCCGCGCCGTCGGCGATCATCGCCGCCGCGCCTTGCAGCGTCTCCTCGGCCGGCTGGAAGACCAGGGCCACGCGGCCGGCGAGCATGGGGGCGAGATCCCGTAGCACCTCGGCCACACCCAGCAAGGTAACTGTATGGATATCATGCCCGCAGGCATGCATCTTCCCCTCCACCGTGCTGGCGAAGGGCAGGCCCGTTTCCTCATGGATCGGCAGGGCGTCCATGTCGGCGCGGATGGCCAGGGTCGGGCCCGGCCGTCCGCCCTCGATGAACCCGACCACCCCGGTGCGGCCGAGGCCCGTGCGGTGCGGAATGCCGAGACGGGAGAGTTCCGCCGCGACGATTCCCGCCGTCCGCACCTCCTCGAAGGCCAGTTCCGGATGAGCGTGGATGTCGCGCCGGATCGCCGCGAGCCCCGGCGCCAGAGCCGCCGCCGCTGCGGCGATCCGCCGTCCCGGTTCATTGATTCCCGTGGCCTGAACGCTCGTCATGGCACCAAATCTCGCAACGATGTTGCGCTGCATCGTAGGTGAAGAAGCATCCATGACAAGCGGGGCCGCAATCTCAAGCTTGTGGCATCGCCCGCCGCCCCATAGGTTGCGCCTCTCTCTCTTTCGGGAGGCACGTCCCGCACGAGGACGAGGGCGCGAAAACGTGCCGGCCGTGGCACCCGCCGGGCGCTCCATCAGGAGCTGCCCAGACGGGGTCCACGGCTGGGACCATATGCGCTCCCGCCCCGTGCAGCCGCGCCCCCGTTTCGTTTGATTCTTGAGGGACCAGGGGTGGAGAGTTCATGAAGATCAGCACGAAGGACCTATGGGCCGGGGGACTCCTGATGTTCCTGGCCATTCTGGGCCTGTTCATCAACGGCGGCTTCCTCGGGATCGGCCTGGAACAGCACACGCTGGGCAGCGCGCGGCGCATGGGCCCGGGCTACATGCCGATGCTGGTGTTCTGGCTGCAATTCGCCCTGGGCGCGTTCGTCTTCATCCTCGCCCTGACGAATGGGCCGGACCCGCTGGAGCGCTGGACGAAGCTCGATTTCACCACGCTCGCGATCGGCGTCGCCGTCGGCTTGATCATCTGGCGCGTGATGGAGAGCATGGGCATCAGCACGAACTACGTGCAGGTGGGCGTCGCCTGCTTCGGGGCGCTCTGCATCCTGGCCATTTCGCCGGCCTGGCGGCCGCTCGGCCTCGTTCTCGCCTCCTTCGCCATCTTCGCCCTGCTGCTCGAGCCGCTGGGCCTCATGCTTTCGATCGCGGCGCTCTGCGTCGTCTCCGCAGTGGCCGATCGTGACCACAACCCGATCAGCGTCGCGGGGATGACCGTCTTTCTCTGCGTCCTCTGCTGGTTCGTCTTTATCTACGAACTCGATATCCGGGTTCCCCTTTGGCCGACGATCTTCGGTTAAGCGCCAGGAAAGAAAGGGCCGAATAAACTCATGGAACTCTTCGCCAACCTGGCGCACGGCTTCGGCGTCGCGCTGTCGCTGGACAACCTGCTCTTCGCGCTACTCGGCGCGCTGATCGGGACGGCCATCGGCGTGCTGCCCGGCATCGGGCCGGTCGCCACCATCTCGCTGCTGCTACCGATCACCTTCGGCCAGCCCGCGACGACCGCCATCATCATGCTCGCCGGCATCTATTACGGCGCGCAGTATGGCGGCTCCACCACGGCCATCTTGCTCAACCTGCCAGGTGAGGTTTCGTCGGTCGTCACGGCGCTCGACGGCTACAAAATGGCCCGCAACGGCCGTGCGGGCGCGGCACTGACCATCGCCGCTCTCGGTTCCTTCTTCGCGGGCTCGGTGGCCACGCTCGTGGTCGCGGCCTCCGGCCCGATGCTGACCTCGGTGGCGCTGTCCTTCGGCCCGGCGGACTACTTCTCTCTCATGCTCCTGGGCCTGATCATCTCGGCCGTGCTGGCGCAGGGCTCCGTCCTGAAGGCCATTGCGATGGTGGTGCTCGGCGTCGCCCTCGGCCTCGTCGGCACGGATGTGCAGACCGGCCAGCAGCGCTTCACTTTCGGCGTGCCCGAGCTTTCCGACGGCCTTGGCTTCGTCTCCATCGCCATGGGCATCTTCGGCCTTGGCGAGATCATCCTGAACCTTGAGCGGCCCGAGGCGCGCCAGGTGATGTCCGGCAAGGTCGGCAGCCTGATGCTGACGCGGGAGGAATTCCGCCGCTCGGTCCCCGCCGTGCTACGTGGCACGGCGATCGGCTCGGTGCTCGGCATTCTGCCGGGTGGTGGCGCCTCGCTCTCGGCCTTCGGCTCCTACATGCTGGAGCGGAAGATCTCGAAATACGGGCACACGCTCGGCACGGGTGCGATCGAGGGCGTGGCCGGTCCGGAATCCGCGAACAACGCGGCCGCCCAGACCTCCTTCATCCCGCTGCTGACCCTCGGCATCCCGGCCAACGCCGTGATGGCGCTGATGGTCGGCGCGCTGATCATCCAGGGCATCCAGCCCGGCCCCCGCATGGTGGAGGCCCAGCCGGACCTGTTCTGGGGCCTGATCTGCTCGATGTGGGTCGGCAACCTGATGCTGCTCGTCATCAACCTGCCGATGATCGGCATGTGGGTGAAGCTGCTGCAGGTGCCTTACAAGTACCTGTACCCTGCCATCCTCGTGTTCTGCGCGATTGGCGTGTACTCGCTGAACAACTCGGTCTTCGACGTCTACCAGACCCTGTTCTTCGGCATCCTCGGCTACATCTTCAGCAAGCTGCACATGCCGGCCGCCCCCCTCCTCATCGGCTTCGTGCTTGGCCCGATGATGGAGGAGCATCTCCGCCGCGCCATGCTGCTCTCCCGCGGTGATGTGGGCGTGTTCATCGAACGCCCGATCAGCGCGACGCTGCTGGCTCTGGCCGCGATCGTGCTGGCCGCCATGGCCCTGCCCGCCCTTCGCAGCGGCAAGGACAAGGCGCTGGCGGAATAACTCTTCCGCCGCTGGAATGAGGAAGCCGTCCCGGGTGACCGGGGCGGCTTTTCTTTTGGGGGACGCTCCGTTAGTTCCGGAGGTCTCTCGACCATATCGGAAGCCCCATGCCCCAGGATCGTGTTGTGCCCGTGGTGTTGTCTGGCGGGGTTGGCACGCGTTTGTGGCCGTTGTCGCGGGAGGGGTATCCGAAGCAGTTCTGGCCGCTGACCTCGGGGCAGAGCATGCTGCAGGAGACGGTGGGGCGGGCGACGGGGCCGGGTTTCGCGGCGCCGATGGTGATCTGCGCCGAGGCGCACCGCTTTCTCGTGGCCGAGCAGCTGCGCGAGGCCGGGGTGGCCGGTGGGCGGATCGTGCTGGAGCCGGCCGCGCGCAACTCGGCGCCCGCCATCGCGGCGGCGGCCTTGCTGGCGGCGGAGGAGGATCCGCACGCCCTTCTCTGGGTCATGGCGGCCGATGCCGCCATCCAGGACCTGCCGGCACTGCATGCGGCGCTGGAGCGGGCGGCGGCGGCGGCGCGGGCCGGGCATATCGTCGCCTTCGGGATGCGCCCCACCCGTGCCGAGACGGGCTTTGGCTATATCGAGGCCGGCGCGGCGCTGGCCGATGCGCCGGGGGTCTCGGCCATCGCCTCCTTCATCGAAAAACCCGACCTCGCCCGGGCGCAGGCCCTGCTCGAAGGGGGTAGGCACCTGTGGAATGCCGGCATGTTCGTTGCCCGCGCCGCCAGCCTGCTGGCCGAGCTGGAGCGGCTGCAGCCGGAGCTGGTGGCCAGCGTCCGCGCCGCGGTGGACGGGGCCAGCCGCGACCTCGACTTCGTCCGCCTCGGCCCCGCCTTCGCCGGCGCCCCCTCCATCTCGATCGACTATGCGGTGATGGAGCACACCGCCCATGCCGCGGTGGTGCCGGCCGATCTCGGCTGGTCCGATGTCGGCTCCTGGGACGCGCTCTGGCAGGTCTCGCCCAAGGACGGACGGGGCAACGCCACCCAAGGCCCGGTGGAGCTGCTGGACGCCGACCACTGCTATGTCCGCTCCGAGGGCATCCTGACCACGGTGGTGGGGCTGAAGGATGTGGTGGTGGTCGCCACCGAGGATGCGGTGCTGGCGCTGCACCGCGACCGCGCCCAGGACGTGAAAAAGCTGGTGGACCAGCTCAAGGCCAGGAAGCGCCCCGAGGCGGCCGCCCACCGGCGCATGTACCGCCCCTGGGGCCACTATGAGGGGCTGATCCAGGGCGACCGCTTCCAGGTGAAGAAGATCCTTGTCCGCCCGGGCGAGAAGCTCTCCCTCCAGAAGCACTACCACCGCGCCGAACACTGGGTGGTGGTCAACGGCACCGCCATCGTCGAGCGCGACGCCGAGCGCATCCTCCTGCGCGAAAACGAGTCCGTCTACCTGCCGCTGGGCTGCGTCCACCGCCTGGAAAACCCCGGCATGATCCCGCTGACCCTCATCGAGGTCCAGTCCGGCGCCTATCTCGGCGAAGACGACATCGTCCGCTTCGAGGATACATACGGGCGCGCGTGAGGG
>NZ_FQZF01000014.1 GCF_900141905.1 Muricoccus roseus
GGTGGAAGTCGGGTAACCGACGCAGCCGAGCGGTCCTAATCGCCCGATCGAACTCATCCCCCCCACCGCTGAGGCCTAAAAACCCTCGCCGTGCGCAGCACCAATACGCAAACCCCTCCCACACAACACACCAACCCATCCATCACACCATCCGTCCCCAAACCAAGATCTGGCCCGGTGGCCTGGTGCCTATAGCGAGGTTGCCACACCCGATCCCATCCCGAACTCGGCCGTGAAACACCTCCGCGCCTATGGTACTGCGTCTTAAGACGCGGGAGAGTCGGTCGGCGCCAGGCCACCAGACCAGATCTTGATCAAGGACGGATCACGCCGCTGCGCCTCATCGCGCAGCGGACATCGCGGGGTGGAGCAGCCCGGTAGCTCGTCAGGCTCATAACCTGAAGGTCACAGGTTCAAATCCTGTCCCCGCATCCAGATACAACCCCGTTCCCTCACCGGAACGGGGTTTTTTCGTGCCTTGTATCCGGCGCCGCAGAGCATAGAACCGCTGGGAACCCCAAGCGGAGTGGCGGCGTCCATGCCCAATCCCCCAACCGGCTTTCAGCACGGCATCACCCTCGACCAGGCGCAGCGCGTCGCGACCGCTGCGCTCGAGGAAGGCCGGCGCCTTGGCCTCGCCCCGCTCACCGTCGTGGTCCTCGATGCCGCGGGGCAGATGAAGGCCTTGCTGAAGGAGGATGGCTGCAGTCTTCTTCGCCCCGCCATTGCGCATGGCAAGGCCTTCGGCGCCATGGGCCTGGGTTTCGGTGGGCGGGAGCTCGCCCGGCGCTCCCAGGGCATGCCGGGCTTCATGAACGCCTTCTCCGACCTCGCCGGCGGCGCGGCCGTGCCCGTGCCGGGCGGGGTTCTGGTCCGGGACGGGCAGGGGGCCATCCTCGGCGCCGTCGGCATCTCGGGCGACCTGTCCGACAAGGACGAGGCGGCCGCGGTCGCCGGGATCAAGGCCGCGGGGCTGACCCCGGATACGGGCGACGACGCATGACCGCCGCGCCCTCGCAGGCTCTGCCCCAGGTCCTGGCGCGGATCGACGCGGCGGAGGCCGAGATCCGGGCCCGCTACTTCGACTTCCTCCGCATCCCCAGCGTCAGCGCGCAGCCTGACCATGCCGGCGATTGCCGCCGTGCCGCCGCCTGGCTGGTCGAGGAGCTGACCTCCCTCGGCTTCACCGCCGAGATCCGCGAGACCAGGGGCCACCCGGCCGTGGTCGCCTTCCATCCCGGCCCGGGCGGCGAGGCGAAGCCGCTGCTCTATTACGGCCATTACGACGTGCAGCCGGCCGAGCCCTTCGAGCTCTGGACCTCGCCCCCCTTCGAGCCGACGGTGAAGCAAGGCCGGAACGGCCCGGTGACCGTCGCCCGAGGGGCCGTGGACGATAAGGGGCAGGTGATGACCTGGCTCGCGGCCATGCGCGCCTGGCACGAGGTGGCCGGCGGCCCGCCCGCGCCCATCCGCGTGCTGGTGGAGGGCGAGGAGGAGATCGGCAGCCCGAGCCTCGACGCCTTCCTGGAGGAGCATGCGGCGGAGCTGCGCCAGGCGCGGGCCGTGGTCGTCAGCGACACGAACATGTGGGACGCGAAGACACCCGCCATCTCGGCGCGGCTGCGCGGAATGGCCTATGCGCAGATAGACCTCTTTGCCGCCTCGCGGGACCTCCATTCCGGCCTCTATGGCGGTATGGCCCTCAACCCCATCAACCTGCTCTGCCGGATCCTTGCTGAGCTGACGGATGCGAATGGCCGAATCCAGCTCCCGGGCTTCTATGACGGCGTGCCGGAGGTCGGCGGTAATCTCGATGCTGCCTGGGACTCCCTCGGCTTCGACGAGGCGCGCTTCCTCGGAGATATCGGCCTCTCCGTCCCGGCGGGCGAGAAGGGGGTGAAGCCGCTGGTCCGGCAATGGGCGCGGCCGACCTGCGATGTGAACGGTATCTGGGGCGGCTATACCGGCCCGGGCGCGAAGACGGTCATCGCGGCGGAGGCCCATGCGAAGGTCTCCTTCCGCCTCGTCGGCGACCAGGACCCGAACCAGGTGCTGGATGCGCTGGAGGAGTTCGTGAAGGCACGCCTGCCCGCTGATGCCCGGGCCGAGATCCAGCGCTTCAGCGCCGCGGCGCCGGTCGTCGTACCGGAGGACAGCGCGGAGGTGGCCGCCGCCCGGCGGGCGCTCGCCGCCGAGTTCGGGCGCGAGGCCGTGCTGATCGGTTCCGGCGGCTCCATCCCGGTGGTGGAGAGCTTCCGGCGCATCCTCGGTCTCGACAGCGTGCTGATGGGCTTCGGCCTGGATGACGACCAGGTGCACAGCCCCAACGAGAAGTTCGACTGGGCGTGCCTGATGCATGGCGCCCGCAGCCACGCCCGGCTGCTGGCCGAACTGGCGGGCTGAAACGCAAGACGGCCCCGCCTTCAAAGAGAAGGCGGGGCCGTCCTTACGCCGTAAGCCTCAGCGCTTGGTGGCGCCGCCGATATCCGCGCGCAGCTCCATGATCCGGCCCTTGATGCTCTCGCGCAGGCTTGGGGAGGTGTGCGGCTTCATCCCGGCCAGCGTCTGCTCCAGCTCGGCCAGGAGGCGACGCTTCTCGTCCACGCTCCGGCGGATCGGCTTGTTGTCGCTGAATTGTCCATCGAAGGCGCGCATTCGGCTCCTCCTCTCCCTGTCATCTCAGTGGCTGTCCCGTGCCGGGGGGTGGATGCGCCGGCAGGCGGCACGATCAGGACCCACCCTGCCTTGCCGCTCGGAGCAGCCATCGGCCCGGGATGGCGGGACTCTAGCCATTCCGGCGGCTGACCGGAATACCCGGCCCATCCCCGTTCGCCTGGGCAATATCCCCAGCCCCGCAGGGGCCGGGGCGCGAGCGGTCAGTACTCGTATTCGTAGGTCAGCCCGAGCCCCTGGCTGTCGGCCCCGGCGCCGCTTTCCAGCTTAAGGCGCGGCGTCAGCTCGATCTCGACGCCCACCCGGGGCGAGCCCGTGCTCGTGCCAGGATCGACGTTCAGATAGATGCCCTGGCCGAGATAGCCGCCTGCCTCGATTCCCGGCGTGCCGTTCGCCCCCGTGCCGATCCCGAGCCGGTCCAGCCCGAGCGTGCGGCTCACCCGTCCCAGCACGCCGCTTACCGGGTCTTCCTGCCCGCCCGAGACGGCGCCCGAGAGCACGCGGGCTAGCTGCGCGATCTGGAAGGGGGAGAGCCGGTCCGCCGAGCGGTTGAAGATCAGCCGCGCCAGCACCTCGTCCTGCGGCAGCTCGGGGCTGGAGGTGAACTCGATCTTCGGCGCCCGGGGAGTCCCCGTGACGGTCACGTTGATCGTCGTGGCGCTCACCCGCGAGGTGGCGAGCAGGTCGATCTCGGGGGACGCGACATCGCCCTGGAAGGTCAGCACGCCCCGCTCGAAGTTCAGCCGCCGGTCCAGCACGGTCAGGTTGCCGCGGCGGAGCCGCAGCGCGCCGTTCGCCTGCGGCTCCGAGATGGTTCCCCCGATCCGCACATCGCCGCCCATTTCCACATCCAGCCCGCGGCCACGCAGATACACCTGCCCCGGCGCGCGGAAGGTGATGTCGAGCGCCATGGGCGGGGCATCGGACGGAGGCGCCGCGGGCGCCTGGCGCCCCGCCGTCCGGCGTGCGGCGGCCGTGCCCGGCGGCGGGGAGGGCGCGCCGCGACCGACCTCCCGCACTTCCCCGATCTCCGCCACGCCGCCGGGGAGCCCCTCGGGGATGCCGATCGTGGCGGTGCGGGTGGTGATCATGCCGGCCAGCCGCATCCCGTCCCCGACCGAGCCGGAGAGGCGGAGATCCGTGTCGAAGGCGCCGCGCAGCAGGTCGGAGGAGATAGGCTGGAGGTTCTCGCCCCGCACCGTGAGGTCGATGGGCTGCCCCTCCGCGAAAGGCTGGATCTGCCCGCGCGCCGTCAGCGTGCCCGGGCCGGCTCGCGCCGTGATCGATTCCACGACGATCCGGTCCATGTCGCCCCGCACCGTGCCCTGGATCTCCCGTAGGGCGAGCCCGTATTCGAGGTTCCGGAAGAGGCCGCGAGAGAGCCGTGCCGTCCCCGAGATCTGCGGGGAAGCGACCGTGCCGCCCGCCCGGGCGTCGATCGCGACGGTGCCGGCCACCCGGTTCGCGCCGCCCAGCAGGAACGGCCCCGCAACCACGCCCAGGTCGGTGGTGCCCCGCAGGGTGGCGTTGATCGGCCCCTCGAAGTCGCTGGGCACGCGCGCCTCCAGGTCCAGCCGCAGCGCGGGCCCGACGCGGAATTCGGCGCGCGTCTCCACCGTTTCCCCGCGCATCCGCGCGGTGGCCTGCAGCGTCCCCGCCGGAAGGCCGCGCGCCCAGGGCGCGCCGGCCCGCAGCCCGGTGCCGCGCAGCTCTCCCTCGATACCGGGCTTCGCCACGGGCCCGGACAGCCGGACCTCACCCGAGAGAACGCCCGAGAGCGTCGGGTCGGGCACGAAGAGATTGACGAGCGAGAGAGGCAGGCTGGAAAGGTTGGCGCGCAGGTCGGCATTGTCCGGCCCCCAGCGCCCGGCCACCTGCAGCGCGCCACCGGGGCGCCCCTGGAGGGAGATGCCCAGGGTGGAGATGCCGCCATTCGCCGCGATCACCACCGTGGCCGGGGCAGAAAGGCGGATCCCGAGCCCCTGGCGCTGCACGTCCAGCGCCGAGAGCTCGATCCGCTTTTCCGGCTGGTCCAGCGCCAGCCGGGCACGCAGGGCGGCACGGCCATCCAGCGCGCGCAGGTCTCCGCGGACATCCAGTGCCGCATCCGTGCCGCTGGCCAGCACCGTGCCGTTCACCACCTGCCCGCCGGCCCGAAGATTGTTCGCGCGGACCTCTGCCTCGATCCCCTGGCGTTGGGCACCTTCCGGCCCCGTGGGCATGAGCTTCGCGGTCACGCGCAGCCCGCCGCCGAGAGGCGTCCCCGCGACAGGGGTGAGGGGCGCGAGGTCCGCCGCCTCGAGCGTGAGCTCCGCCCGCGCGAGGAAGCGGGCGATATCCACCTCGCCGCCCGCCTGCAGGCGCGCCGGGCCGAGCGAGGCGCGCAGCGTCTCGATGCGGATGCGGTCACCCTCCTGCGCGGCGCGTGCCTCGGCGGCCAGCGGCAGGCCCTGGAGCCGCGCGTTCAGGTTCAGGCTGCCGGCCGGAACCGTGGCACGGGGCAACGCGGCCTCCAGCCGCAGGGCCTCGAAGCGGCGGCCATAGGCTTCCAGGGCAGGGGAATCGGCCGTGAGGGCGACGGCCGGGTCGGAGGCCGGGCCTGTCACCCGCGCCTGGGCCTGCAACTGCCCGCGCACGGGGACATTCGGGATGTCCTGCGCCTGCAGGCCTGCCTGGAGGGTGAGGTCGAGCACCTCGCCATAGGCGCCCTCCGCCCGCAGCGTCACCGCACGGCCATTGATCGCCAGCTCATGAACCCGCTGCTGGTTGGCGCGCAGGAGAATGGTGGGGGCGGGGCCGAGAAGGCCGGGCGCAGGCTCGGGCAGCCGCGGGTCGCGCAACGTGGCTTCCACCCGCAGTTCCGGCGCCGCGTTCGTGCCAGTGACGGTCCCGCGCGCCTCGATCCCGCCCCAGCCCACCGTCTCCGGCACCAGGCCCGCCAGCGTGCCCGCATCGTTCACCCGGGCATCGAAGGCGAGGTCGAGCGCGTCGCCCACCGTCCCGCGCGCCTCGACCACCGCCGCACCCGTTTCCACCCGCACCCGCTCGATCCGGGTGGCGCCACCCTCCCCGGGGCTGGTGCGGATGTCGTAGCGCAACGCGGCGACGGGTGCGGGCAGGAAGCCGCCGAGATTCGCATCGCCCGAGGCCTCCAGCCCCACGCCACCACCGGCGGGCAGGCTGACGAAGCCGCGCCCCTCCACCCGCGCCGTCTCGCCCATATCGGCGAGGAGGGTGAAGCCGGCGCCACTGGCGGGACCATCGAGCGCCAGGCGCAGCCGCGTGGCCTGCTCGGGCTTGCCGAGCAGCCCGGCCACGAGCCCGCCGCGCGCCTCGTCATAGGTCAGGTCGATCTTCACCCGCTCCCCCGGCGCAAGCGCCAGGTCGAGGTCGAGCGTGCCGGGCGCATCGAGCCGGCGCCCCTTGGCGCCGAGGAACGCGCCATCCGCGCCGAGCCGTCCACCCGCCTCCAGCGAGAGGGTCGCGGGAAAGCCCGCCACGGCCTCGCCCAGCTCGATGCGCGGCAGCGACAGGCGTTCCAACGCCACCCGCACCGGCAGCTGAGGCAGCTGCGGGATGAGAGGACCGGGCTCGGAGGGCGCCACGGGCGCATTCGGATCGGTCACGGGCAGGCGGCTGAAGGCCACGCGCGCGGCGGCGAGGTTCGAGACCCGCAGCTCCCCCGAGGCGAGGCGCAGCAGGTCGAGGTCGAGGGCGACATCCTCGAGCACGAGGTAGGGTCCCTCGGCATCCGAGAGCACCACGCGCCCGATGCGCGGCGCGGCGGGCAGCCCGCCATGCAGGTTCTCGATCTGCAGCCCGGGCACGAAGCCCATGGCCAGCCGCGCCAGCGCGTCCTGGCCCGGCCGCACGTTGAGCGCCACCCAGCCGCCCGCGAGGAGCAGGATGGGCAGGATGACGACGATCCCGAGGATCGCCAGCAGGATCCGCTTCACCCAGCGCATCAGAAGGCCTGCCCGATGCCCACGTAGAAGCCGAAGCCCGCGCTGCCCGGCACCTTGGAGAGGGGCAGGGCGACATCGGCCCGGATGGGGCCGATCGCGGTCGCGTAGCGGAAACCGACGCCGGCGCCGACGCGCAGGTCGCCGAAGCCGGAAAGCGCCTCCTCGCCCACGCTGCCCGCATCCGCGAAGACGGCCACGCCATAGGGGCCGGAGATGCGCTGGCGCAGTTCCACGCTGCCCTCCACCAGGGAGAGGCCGCCGCGAGGGCTCTGGTCCCGCCGCCGGGGTCCGATGCTCTGGTAGTCATAGCCGCGCACCGAGCCGCCGCCGCCGGCATAGAAGCGTAGATGCGGCGGAACCTGCCCGGCTTCGGCCCCGGCCAGGGTGCCGACGCCAGCCCGCACCGCCAGGATGCTGCCCTTGTCGCCGCTCAGATCGAAATAGGCGCTTCCGGTACCCCGGACGCGGACGAAGGTGGCATGCGTATCCCCGAGCGACAGAGTGGGCGAGACCAGCAGGTTCGCGCGGTAGCCGCGGGACGGGTCCAGAACATTGTCCGTCCCGTCGAAGCGCGCGCCGAGGGGCAAGGAGATCAGCGTGTAGCGCAGATCCTGGTCCAGTTCGGAGGTATTCCCGATCTCTCCTGCGATGCCGGCGGAGAGGGTGAGGCGCGGGTCGATCTTCCGCTCCAGCGAAAAGCCAGCGGTGATCGCGTCCCGGTCATAGGCCAGCAGCCGCTCCCGCAGGATGGCCACATCGGTCACCGCCGTGGCGTTCAGCCCGGCGAACCAGGGCTGGCGAAGATTGGCGGAAAGCCGGTAGCCTGTGTCGCTCACCCCCCGCTGGGTGGTGCGGGAGACCTCCCCCTCGATCCGGAGGCGCTCCGCCGCGCCGAAGAGGTTCCGGTGCTCCCAATAGGCGCGGAGCGTCGGGCCGTAGCGTGTCTCGTACCCCGCCGTCCCGCCGATCGCTCGGAAGGGTCGCTCGGCCACGAGGAAGGTCACGGGCAGGCGCCCCTCCGGGTCCAGCCGCTCGCCAATCCGCGCGCGCACCGTGCCGAACACGCCCAATGCCAGCACGTCGCGCCGTACCCGGTCCAGCTCGTCCGGGTTGTAGACCTCGCCGGCGAGCACCCCCGAGGCCCGGCGCAGCAACTCCGGATCAACGTTTTCCGAGCCTTGCACGGCCGGCTGGGCGAAGCGGGCGCGCGGCCCGGGCTGCACGCGATAGACCACCTCCATGCTCCGCGCGTCATGATCCACCGTGATCTCGCGCCGCGGCACGCTTGCGAAGGGGTGGCCTGCCTCCCGCAACCGGGTCAGCAGGGTCTCCTGTGTGCTGTTCACCGCCTCGGCCCGGGCCGGATCGCCTGGGCCGAGCCCGGCGACCTCGCCCGCCTCGGAGATATCCTCCTCCAGCACGGCGGGGCGGGTGGTGACGGTGGAGATGCGATACAGCGGCCCGGTCTCGGCGGCGATCACAACCGGTACCGGCTCCGGACCCCGGGCCTGGAGCCGGATGGCGAGATCCGGCGCATCCGGCGCCTCCCCCGCCACTGTCACCCGGGGGGTACCGGCATAATAGCCTTCCGAGCGAAGCGCGGTGCGGAGGTTGCTCAGGTCCTGAAGGGCCCGCGCCACCAGCCCCTCCGCGCTGGTCGGCACGCTCTCCCGCAGGCGGCGCAGGACCGAGACGCCCTCCATGGCGGTGTCGAGCTGTGCGTTCCCGGTGGGGGTGAAGGTCACCTCATAGGGGCGGACGGGACCTTCTGCGTCATCGGGGTTCGGGGCCGCCGCCTCGCGCGGTTCCTCCGCTGCTGGCGCCGCGGCGGGCTGCGCCCAGGCGGTTCCGATCAGCAACAGGGGGATCAGCGCGAGTCCGGGGTGGAGGGAAGGCAATGGAAGGGCTAACTCCTGAGTCCATGGATCAGAACCTCGCCGAGACCCTCACGCGTTGGCGCCGCCATCTCCACGCGAACCCGGACGTCACGAAGGAAGAAGGCCCGACGGCCGCTTTCGTCGCCCAACGTTTGCGTGAACTGGGTGTCGAGGAGATCGAGACGGGGATTGGCGGCCACGGGGTGGTAGCCACCATCCGGCGCGGCGGCGGCAACCGCAGCGTCGGGCTTCGCGCCGATATGGATGCGCTGCCCATCCAAGAGGCGAGCACCGAGCTGCCCTATCGCAGCACCAGGCCCGGGGTGATGCATGCCTGCGGGCACGACGGCCACACCACGGCCCTGCTGGGCGCGGCGGCCCTGCTGATGCGGGACGAAAGCTGGTCCGGCACGGTGCGCCTGGTGTTCCAGCCCGCCGAGGAGGGGGGCGGCGGCGCGCGCGCGATGGTGGAGGACGGGCTTTTCCAACGCTTCCCCATGGACCGCATCTTCGGCTGGCACAACTGGCCCGGCCTGCCGGTGGGCACCATCGCCGTGCATGATGGTCCCGTGATGGCGGCCGGGCGGCGCTTCCTGATCGAGATTGAAGGCCATGCGGGCCATGCCGCCCTGCCGCACCTCACCCATGACCCGATCGTCGCGGCCGGGCACGCGATCGTCGCCTGCCAGTCGATCGTCGCCCGCAACCTCGACCCGCTGGATTCGGCCGTGGTCAGCCTCACCACCATCGAGGGGGGCGAGGCCTGGAACCAGATCGCGGCCAAGGTCACGATCCGCGGCTCCATGCGCTTCCTGCACGACGCGACAGGCCGGATGATCGAGGACGGCCTGACCCGGATCGCCCGTGGCCTCTCCGAGACCTTCCAGGTGAAGGCGCGGGCCGAGGTGCTCGGCGGCGTGGATGCGACGGTGAACCACCCGGCCGAGCGGGACCTGGCGGCCGGGGCCGCCTCCGCCGTGGCGCCGCTGCGGCGGGACATGGCGGCGGCCATGACGGGCGAGGATTTCTCGGTCTTCCTGCAGAACGTGCCCGGCGCCTTCGTCTGGATCGGCAATGGCCCGACCGATGGCGGGCGTGAGCTGCACCACCCGAATTACGATTTCGACGACCGCGTGCTGCCCGTGGCCAGCGGCTTCCTGGTGGAAGCCGCCAAGCGCGCCCTCGCGAGCGGCTGAGGCCCCGCGCCATGGCTCTGCCGGTCTCCCTCTCCGGCCAGGGGCTGGCGCGTGGCTTCCATGACACCGCGCTCTTCGCCCCGAGGCGGGTGGCCCTGATGGCGGACCCGGCGATCCCGGCCTCGGCCATCCTGGCGCGCAACATCGCCGCGGGCGGCTTCCAGGGAACGCTGCACGCCGTCGGCGCCGCCTGGCCGGGGATGGTGCATGCGGAAAGCCTCTCGGCCCTGCCCGCCGCGCCGGAGCTGGCGGTGCTCTCCCTCGCGCCCGAGGCGGTGGAGCCCGCCATGGCCGCCCTGGCCGAGCGGGGCTGCTTCGCGGCCGTGGTCACTGGGCCCGCGCCCGGCCTCGCCGCGGCCTGCGCGCGCACCGGGGTGAGGGCGATGGGGGAGCGCAGCTTCGGCCTCTGCATTCCGCCCCTCGGGTTGAACGCCTCCCTCTCGCACCTACCGCCGCGCCCCGGGCGCCTCGCGCTGCTTTGCCAATCCTCCGCCCTCGCCCGCGCGGTGATCGACTGGGCCGAGGGCGAGGCGGTCGGCTTTACCCTGATCGCCGGCATCGGCACCAATGCGGATTACGGCTTCGCCGGCGGGCTGGACTGGCTGGCGCGCGATGCCGCGACGGGCGCCATCCTGCTCGACCTCCGCCGCATCAAGGACCGGCGCCGCTTCATCTCCTCGGCACGCGCGGCGGCCCGCAGCCGGCCGGTAGTGGCGCAGCGCCCCGGCCATGCCGGGCGCGGCGTCGCCGATGCCGTGATGGGCGCGGCGCTCCGCCGCGCGGGCGTGCTGCGGGTCCAGGGGCTGGAGGATCTGCTGTCCGCGGCCGAGACCCTCGCGCGGGTGAAGCCATCGCCCCGGCCGGGGCCGGAGGGCACCCGAGGCAACCGCATCGCGATCGTCACCAACGGGTTGGGTCCCGGCCAGATGGCCGCCGACGCCGCGCTGCGTGGGGGAGGCCGCCTGGCGGAAATCTCGCCCGACGCCCGCGCCGTGCTGGAGCTGGCCTTGCCGGGCGGCTGGGCCGGGGAGAACCCGCTTGCCCTTCCGATGGGGCAGGGGCACCGCCTGGCCGAGGCGGCCGCCCTTCTCTCCGCCCTGGCGGAGGTGGATTCCGTGGTCGCCATCCACGCCCCGGTGCCGGACGAGGATCCGGCGATCGCCGCGGAATCCCTCGCTGCCGCTGCCGCGTCTTCAGGCCGCGGAGGGCGGGCCGCACCGGTCCTCGCCGCCTGGCTCGGTCAGGCCACGGCCGGGCAGCAGCGCCGCAAGCTCGCCGAACGCGGCGTCGCGGTCTTCGCCACCCCGGAAGCGGCGGTGCAGGGCGCGCTGCATCTCGCACAGGACCGCCGCAACCGCGCGGCGGCTGCGGAGCTGCCCCCGAGCCAGGTGCTGGAGGTCACGCCGGACCGTGCGCGTGTCGCCGCCCTGTTTTCCGCTCTACGCGCCGCCGGCCGCCTCTCGCTCGACGAGGCGGAGTCGCTGGCCGTGCTCTCGGCCTATGGCATTCCCGTCGTCCCCCACGCGACCGCGGCGACGTTGGACGAGGCCGTGGCAGCTGCTGGGCGGCTGGGCTGGCCTGTCGTGCTCAAGGTGCTCTGCCCCGAGCTGCCGGCGAAGACCGAGGTCGGGGCCGTCGCGCTCGACCTGCGGGACGAGGCGGCGCTGCGGGCCGCCGGCGCGGCCATGGCGGCGCGGGTCGGGGCGGACCGGCCGAGCATCTGCCCCCGCGGCTGGATGGTTCAGCGCCAGTCGCTGCCGGGCCGGGAGTTCCGGCTGCGCCTGGGCGAGGATGCGATGTTCGGGCCCTGGATCGGCTTCGGCCGGGGCGGCACGGCGGCCGGCATGGAGGCGGACGAATCGCACGACCTGCCGCCGCTGAACCGCGTGCTGGCCCTTTCCATGATCGGCCGCACCCGGGTTTCCCGGCTGCTGGATGGCTGGCGCGACCAGCCGGCCATCTCGCGGGAGCGGCTGGCCGAGGCGCTGGTGGCGCTCTCCCAGCTCGCAGTGGATTTCCCCGAGATCGCCTGCTTCACCATCAATCCGCTTCGCGCCGTGGGGGAAGGAGTGCTGGCGCTGGACGCGGACCTCACCCTGCGCCCGGAAGGGGAGCGGAGCTTCCTGGCGATCCCGCCCTACCCCGCCGAGCTGGCCCAATCCTTCGCCACCAGGGATGGGCGCCAGCTGATGGTGCGGCCCATCCGCCCGGAGGATGCCGAGGGGGTGGCGGCCTTCGTTCGGCAGGCTTCACCGGAGGATATCCGCTACCGCTTCTTCAATCGGCTGCGGGAACTGCCGCCGGCCCAGGTCGTACGCCTGACCCAGATCGACTACGACCGGGAGATGGCCTTCGCCGCGCTGGATGGCGGCCAGATCGCCGCCACGGCGCGGCTCGTGATGGACGGGGAGGGCGGGGGCGAGTTCGCCATCCTCGTCGGGGGCGGCTGGAAGCGCGGCGGGCTCGCACGGCACATGATGGCGCGTCTGGTCGATTGGGGGCGCAGCCGCGGGCTGCGCCGCATCTCGGGCCAGGTGCTGGCCGACAATGCGGGGATGTTGCGCTTCGTCCGTGCGATCGGCTTCACGACCCGCCGCACGGAGGATTCGGAGATCCTCGAGGCCTATCTCGACCTGGAGCCGGGCTGAGGAGCGCGCGCGCCCCTTAGTGCAGCTGCGTCTCGGCGAGGAGAAGGCGCACGCGGGCCGCCGCCTCCGCGCCCTTGCGGGCCTCGCGCCAGGCGGTCTCGGCAACCCGCTGGTGGATCGTCACCGCCTCGTCTGCCGCCGTGATGGTTCCCACGCCGATCGCGCCGAGGGGCGGGCTGTCCGGCAGGAAGGGGTTGGCGCAGAGATGCGCGCGCTCCCGCGCCCGCAGCACGATGAAATGGCCCGTCGGCTCGGCATCGGTCAGCAGCCCGAGCTGCAGCCCCATCGGCACGCTTTCCATCAGCGTCGCGACGTTCTCCACCTCGGCCCGCGCCGCGACCCGGCAGCGCTGGCGCTGGCGCTCGGACAGCCGGAGGGCGGGCGCGATCCCGTCCGCCAGGAAGGCGCGAAGGGCCTGCTCGCTCACCATCGCGATGATGGAGGGACGCCGGGACTGATAGAGCCGCTTGCGCGCATGCAGCAGGCCGAGCGTCTGCTCCGCCGCCGCGTGGAAGGCAATTCGCTCCGAGGCGTTCTCCGAAGCCTCGGACAGGGCCTCGGTCAGCGCCGCGTCATAGCCGTCGGTCGTCACCAGCGTGCAGAGCGCCCCGCCGAGCTGGAGGATCTGCTCGGCATCCTCCTCCACCTGGCGAAGCCGCTCCTGCAGGGCCAGCGGGCGGGAGAAGTACTCGACGCCGATCCCCAGCAGCGAAAGGGGTGAAATCTTCAGCAGCTCGGCCAGGCGCCGGATCGTGTCCAGCTTGATGACCTCGCCCTTCTCGTAGCGGTACAGCGCCGCGCGCGACACGCCGAGGCGCGCCGCAATCTCCTCGGCCCGCAGCCCGGACTCCAGTCGGTAAGCCCTGAGCTGCTGGCCGATATCGGCGAAGCGCATGGCAGGTCCCTCGCTCATCGCGTCAATCTTCCTGGCCCTGCCAGGGGGCGCATCTCACCCCACTGGACTCTCGATACAAAATGCGCGCTCTGATCGTGCAACGCAACCGTGCATTGCATCGCATAATCAGGTCGGACGGTCACCCGATTTCATGGGATGCCAGACGCTCCAGGGCCTGCACAAGGGCCGAATGGTCCTGTTGGCCGCCACCGGCGGCCGATACGGCGGAGAAGAGCTGCTGGGCCGATGCGGTATGGGGCAGCGCGACTCCGAGTTCACGCGCCGATTGCAACGCCAGGTTGAGATCCTTCTGGTGCAGGGCGATCCGGAATCCGGGCTCGAAGGTCCGCTTGATCATCCGCTCCGCATGCACCTCGAGGATGCGGGAGGAGGCGAAGCCGCCCATCAGGGCCTGCCGCACCTTCGCCGGATCGGCCCCCGCCTTGCTGGCGAAGACCAGCGCCTCGGACACCGCCGCGATGTTCAGCGCCACGATGATCTGGTTGGCCACCTTCGTGGTCTGCCCGGCACCGTTGCCGCCGACGAGGGTGATGTTCTTGCCCATCGCCTCGAACAGGGGCAGGGCCCGGTCGAAAGCCGCCTGCGGGCCGCCCACCATGATGGTCAGCGCGGCGTTGCGCGCGCCCACCTCGCCGCCGGAGACGGGCGCGTCCAGGTAGTCGCAGCCCCGGGCGTTCACGCGCGCGGCGAAGTCCTTCGTCGCAGTCGGGCTGATCGAGGACATGTCGATCACCAACGTGCCGGGCTTCAGCGCCTCGGCCACCGCCCCCTCGCCGAAGAGCACCGCCTCCACGTCCGGCGTGTCGGGCACGATCAGGATCACCACCTCGGCGGCCTTCGCCACCTCGGCGGGGGAGGGGAGGACGGTCGCGGCGCCACGGATCTCCTCCGTCAGGCTGGCGCGCTCCGGCACGAACAGCTCATGCCCGGCCTTCTTCAGGTTGAGCGCCATCGGACGCCCCATGATGCCGAGGCCGATGAACCCGATCTTCATGCGTGTCGCTTCCCTCTTCTTCCCTGGCTCGGTCAGGCGCGCCAGGGGGCGAACCAGCCGAGCCCTTCCTCGGTGCCGGCCGCCGGCCGGTACTCGCAGCCGATCCAGCCGCGATAGCCCGCGGCATCGATCCGGTCGAACACATAGGGCCAGTTCACCTCGCCCGTGCCCGGCTCGTGCCGGCCGGGCGTGTCGGCGACCTGGGCATGGGTGATCAGGGGCAGCAGCGCCTCGAAGCGGCGGGTGATGTCCCCCTCCGTCACCTGGGTGTGATAAAGGTCGAACTGTAGGCCGAGCCGCTCGGGCCCGATCGCCTCGATGATCGCCGCCGCCTCCCCGGTGGTGTTCAGCACGTAGCCCGGCATGTCGCGGCGGTTGATCGGCTCGATCAGCGGCTTCACGCCATGGGCGGCGCAGCGCTCGGCGGCCCAGGCGAGGTTGGCGGCATAGGTCGCCAGCAGTGTGTCGCGCGCGATCCCCGCCGGGGCGAGCCCGGCCATGACATGGAGCCGGGGGCAGCCAAGCTGCCCCGCGTAGTCCAGCGCCCGGGCGATGCCGTCGCGGAAGTCCCGCTCGCGGCCGGGGAGGGCGGCCAGGCCTTTCTCGCCCCGTTCCCAATCGCCCGGGGCGGCGTTGAACAGCACCAGCCGCAGCCCGGCATCCTCCAGCCGCGCGCGGATCGCGGCGGCCGGGTGCGCATAGGGGAAGAGGCATTCCACAGCGGAGAAGCCCGCCGCGCGGGCGTGGGCGAAGCGGTCGAGGAAGGGGTGCTCGCCGAAGAGCATCGAGACATTCGCGGCGAAGCGCGGCATCGGGCCAGTTCTCCCCGGCCCCATCCCTTGCCGGCGGCCATGGCGCGAGGGTAGCGCGATTCGGCACCCCGCCCAAGGCGCGGCGGCACGGGCCTGTGGCGGCCCTGGCGCAGGCGCGCAATAAGCATCCGGCGCTGCGGCCCGCCAGGGGCGGGCGCCCGCCAAGGAGGCCGCATGCCGGACGACAAGCAGTTCCTCATCCGCCTGCTGGGCGTGGCCGCGCTTGTGGCGCTCCTCGTGGGATGCTTCCTGGTCCTCCGCCCCTTCCTTTCCTCGCTGCTCTGGGCCGCGATTCTCGCCTTCACCACCTGGCCCGGCTACCGCCTGCTGACCGACCGGGTGGGGTTGCGGCCGGGCTGGGCGGCCGGCGTCATGGTCACGGCCATGATGCTGGTCATCGGCCTGCCCCTGGCGCTCGCCGCGCCCACCAGCCGCGAGGAGATCGACGGGCTGCGCAACGCCGTGCAGGGCTTCCTGACGGATGGGCTCCCGGCGCTGGTCAGCGCCGTCGGCCGCCTCCCCCTAGTCGGTCCCTTCATCCAGGAGCGGCTGGACGCGCTGGATCTCGGTGTCGGGAACCTGTTCAGTGTGCTGCGCCCCTATGCCGGCAGCCTGGCGCAGACGGCGCTCAGCCTCGTGCTGGCCATCGTCTCCGGCGTGGCCGAACTCCTCATCGCCATCCTCCTGTCCTTCTTCTTTTTCCGCGACGGCCCGCGCCTGGCCGAGGCGCTGGACCGCATGGCCGAACGCGTGGCCGGCGGGCGCGGGCGGCGGCTGGTGGTGCTGACGGGGGCGGTGACCCGGGGCGTCATCTACGGGCTGCTCGGCACCGCGGTGGTGCAGGGGGCCATGACGGCCTTCGGGCTCTGGGTCTCCGGCGTGCCGCAGCCGGCCCTGCTGGGCATCCTGGCCGGCGTCATCTCCATCCTGCCGGTCGGCGCGCCGGTGGTCTGGATTCCGGCCTCCATCTGGCTCCTGGCCAATGGCAGCACGGGCTGGGGCATCTTCATGGCCCTCTACGGCGCCTTTGGCATCTCCTCCGTGGACAACTTCATCCGACCCTGGCTGATCGCGCGCGGCGCGGACCTGCCGCTGCTGCTGACGCTGCTGGGGGCGCTCGGCGGCGCCTTCGCCTTCGGGCTGCTCGGTCTCTTCCTCGGCCCGGTCCTGCTGGCGGTCGCCTTCACCGTCATCAAGGACTGGGCCCAGGACGGCCAGAGCCGCAGCGGCCCGATGGCGATGTGATCCTGTCCGTGGTGCAAGGATTGCTTGGCGCCGGGCGGATGGAGAGAGGATTCTCGAGCTGATGGCATCGGCGCTTCAGGAGCACGAAAGCCGGGTGGACGGCCCGGCGCCGCTCCGCTAGGCGGAACCCGTGTTCGCCTTCATCCTCTCGCGCATCCTCCAGGCCATCCCGGTCATGCTGGCCGTGGCGCTGATCGCCTTCGGCCTCTTCACCTTCGTCGGTGATCCCATCGCGACCATGCTGGGGCAGGAATTCTCGGTCCAGCAGCGGGACGCGCTGGTAGCCGCCCTCGGGCTCGACCAGCCGGTCTGGGTGCAGTTCCTGCGCTTCATCGGCAACGCCCTGCGCGGGGAGTTCGGCTTGTCCTACCGCCTTTCCCGGCCGGTGGCGGACCTGATCGTGGAGCGGGCGCCGGCCACGCTCGAGCTGGCGCTCTGCGCCTCGGTGGTGGCCCTGGCCGTTGGCGTGCCCATGGGCGTCTATACCGGCCTTTACCGCCGCTCCTGGCTGTCCCGCGCCTTCCTGACCTTCAGCCTCATCGGCGTCTCGCTGCCGACCTTCCTCATCGGCATCCTGCTGATCCTCGTCTTCTCGGTCTGGCTGGGCTGGCTGCCCAGCTTCGGGCGCGGCGACACGGTGCAGCTGGGCTGGTGGAGCACGGGCTTCCTCACCGCCTCGGGCTGGAAGGCCCTGGTGCTGCCCTCGATTACCCTCGGCCTGTTCCAGCTCACCCTTATCATGCGCCTCGTCCGCTCCGAGATGCTGGAGGTGCTGCGGTCCGACTACGTGAAGTTCGCCCGGGCGCGGGGCCTGCGGGACCGGTCCATCAACTTCGGGCATGCCCTGCGCAACACGCTGGTGCCGGTCATCACTATCGTCGGCCTTCAGCTCGGCTCCATCATCGCCTTCTCGATCGTGACCGAGACCGTGTTCCAATGGCCGGGCATGGGGCTGCTCTTCATCCAGTCCGTCTCCTCGGCCGATATCCCGGTGATGGCGGCCTATCTCCTCCTCATCGCGGCGGTGTTCGTGCTCATCAACCTGATCGTGGACCTGCTCTACTACGCGGTGGACCCGCGGCTTCGCACCGGGCGGGGGCACTGAGCCATGGCGGCCATCGCGCGCCTTTGGAACAGCGATCTCTTCTGGTCCTTCCGCACCACGCCCACTGCGGTCATCTCGGCCGCGGTGGCGCTCGTCTGCATCCTCGGCGCGGTGCTGGCGCCGGTCCTGGCGCCCTATAATCCGTTCGACCTCGCCAGCCTCGACCTGATGGACGCCTTCAACCCCCCGGCCTTCATGGAGGAGGGGTCCTGGGCCCATCCCTTCGGCACGGACGACCAGGGGCGGGACGTGCTCTCAGCCATCATGTACGGCGCGCGCGTCTCGCTGCTGGTGGGCGTCTCGGCCACGGCCTTCGCCCTGGCGCTCGGCGTGCTGGTCGGCCTGCTGGCGGGCTATGCCGGCGGGGCGGTGGATGCGGTGCTCATGCGCATCGCCGATATCCAGCTCACCTTCCCCAACATCCTCATCGCCCTGCTGATCGACGGCGTGGCCCGCGCCGCCCTGCCGCGCGAGCTGCACGACCAGCTCGCGGTCTATGTGGTCATCGTCGCCATCGGCATTTCGGAATGGCCCAAATTCGCCCGCACCGTGCGCGGCTCCGCCCTGGTCGAGCGCAACAAGGAATACGTGCTGGCGGCGCGGGTCATCGGCATCTCCCCGGCCAGGATCATGCTGACGCATGTGCTGCCCAACGTCCTCGGGCCGCTTCTCGTCCTCGCCACCCTCAATCTCGGCCTCGCCATCCTCTCGGAGGCGACCCTCTCCTTCCTCGGCGTCGGCGTGCCGCCGACCCAGCCCTCCCTCGGCACCCTCATCCGCATCGGCAACGACTTCCTCTTCAGCGGGGAGTGGTGGATCGCGATCTTCCCCGGCCTGGCGTTGGTGGCGATGGTGCTGTCGGTGAACCTGCTGGGCGACTGGCTGCGCGACGCCCTCAACCCGAGGCTCCGCTGATGGCAGCCCTTCTCGAGGTCCGCGACCTCGTCGTCGAATTCCCCACCCGCCGCGGCACCCTGCGGGCGCTGGACGAGGTCTCCTTCGACATCGCGCCCGGCGAGGTGCTGGGCGTGGTCGGCGAATCCGGCGCGGGCAAGTCGATGACCGGGGCCGCCATCATCGGCCTGCTGGAGCCGCCGGGGCGGATCGCCGGCGGCTCCATCTCCCTGCGCGGGCAGCGAATCGACAACCTGTCCCGGCGGGAGATGCGCCGGATCCGCGGCAAGCGGATCGGCGCCATCTTCCAGGACCCGCTGACCACGCTGAACCCGCTCTACACCGTCGGCCGGCAGCTCACCGAGACGATGCAGACGCATCTGGACATCGACGCCGCCGAGGCCCGCCGCCGCGCCATCGGCTGGCTGGAGATGGTAGGGATCCCCGCCGCCGCCGAGCGGATCGACGCCTACCCCCACCAGTTCTCCGGCGGCATGCGCCAGCGCGTCGTCATTGCCCTCGCCCTCTGCGCGGAGCCGGAGATGGTGGTGGCGGATGAGCCCACCACCGCGCTGGACGTGTCCATCCAGGCCCAGGTCATCGCGCTGCTGAAGCGCCTGACGCGGGAGAAGGGGACCTCCGTGATGCTCATCACCCACGACATGGGCGTGATCGCCGAAACGGCGGACCGGGTGGCCGTGATGTATGCCGGACGGGTGGCCGAGATCGGCCCGGTGCGCTCGGTCGTGAAGGCGGCCTCCCACCCCTATTCGGCGGGGCTCATGGCCTCCATCCCGCCGCTCTCGCACCGAGTGGAGCATTTGCCCCAGATCGACGGCGCCATGCCGCGCCTGACCGCCATTCCCACGGGCTGCGCCTATAACCCGCGCTGCCCGCATGTCTTCGACCGGTGCAAGGTGGAGCGGCCGGAGCTGCTCCCCGCCAATGAGACGCGGGCGGCCTGCTGGCTCTTCGACAGCCACGCCCCGCGGGAGCGTGCCCATGTCTGAGGCCCTGGTGGCGCGCATCCCTGAGGCGCCCAACTTCGAGGCGCCCATCTTCGAGGCACGCGACCTCAGCCGCGCCTTCGACGTCTCCAAGCCCGTCCTCCAGCGCCTGATCGCGCGGGAGGGGAAGCGCCTCCTCCGCGCCGTGGATGGCGTCTCCTTCGCCATCCCGCGCGGCACGACCCTGTCCCTGGTCGGCGAAAGCGGCTGCGGCAAGTCCACCGTCGCGCGGCTGGCCGTCGGCCTCTACGAGCCGAGCGGCGGAGAGGCCCTGTTCGAGGGGCAGGATCTGGCGGAGGCCCGGAAATCCGTCGCGCAGCGCCGCCGCATGCAGATGATTTTCCAGGACCCCTATGCCAGCCTGAACCCGCGCTGGCGGGTGGCCGACATCATTGGCGAGCCGATCCGGGCCTTCGGCATCGCGAATGGCGGAGCCGCCCTGCGTGAGAAGGTGGGGGCGCTGCTGCGGCAGGTCGGGCTTTCGCCCGCGGACGGCAACCGCTTCCCGCATGAGTTCTCCGGTGGGCAGCGGCAGCGCATCTCCATCGCCCGCGCCCTGTCCTCCAACCCCGATTTCCTGGTCTGCGACGAGCCGACCTCCGCCCTCGACGTCTCGGTGCAGGCGCAGATCCTGAACCTGATGAAGGACCTCCAGCGCCGGCTGGGCCTGACCTATCTCTTCATCAGCCACAACCTGGCCGTGGTGCGGCAGGTGAGCGACCAGGTGGGGGTCATGTATCTCGGCCGGATCGTCGAATCCGCCCCGGCGGAGCGGCTCTTCACCACGCCGCGCCACCCCTATACGCGCGCCCTGATGGAGGCGATCCCCGACCTCGACATGGTGGGGAAGGAACGCCAGCCCGTGGGCGGCGAAGTTCCAAGCCCGATCAACCCGCCCTCCGGCTGCACCTTCAACCCGCGCTGCCCGCTGGCGAACGACCGCTGCCGGGCCGAGCGGCCGGCGCTCATCGCCGCGCGGGGCACGCCCGAGACGCTGGTGGCCTGCCATGCCGTGGAGGAAGGCCGGGACGGGTTCGAGAGCCGGGTCGCCGCCTGAGCCGCGGCCGCCCTGCGGCAGGCCGCCCCCCTCCCTGACCTGCCTCAGGCGGTCGGCGCGGCCTCGGCCTGCCTCGCCTGCCGCTGCTCCCATTGCGCGACGAGCTGCCGCAGCGCGGCAACGAGGGCCTCCGGCTCTGCCGCCGCCTCTCCCATCGCATCGATATCCGGGGCTGGCACCTTCAGCGCCGCGGCCAGGGAGGGGAGAAGGAGATCCGGCGGCTCGCCGCTGCGCCGGAGCGACTGCGCCACGTCGCGCGCGATCCGGCGAACCCGCTGCGCCGGGTCGCGCTCCGCCGCGCGCAGCACCTGGCGCGTGAAGCTGGCCTCGGGCGAGTTGATGAGGGCGGCGCTTTCATAGTGGAAGGCGTCGGTGAGCGCCGGCTGCCGCCGCAGCACCGCATGCAGCAGCCTTTGGTCGTCCGGCTGGTCCACCCACTCGACCGCCGCGCGCAGGCGCTCCAGTGGCAAAGCGTCCAGCCCCTCCATCCAAAGCCGCGCGATCCGCTGGGTGTCGGGATGCGCGCAATTCGCGAAGAACACGCCGTCATTGACGTTCCAGGGCTCCGGCCCGCTGCCCCGGGCGATGATGAAGGAGCGGTCGGCATGGGTGTCGAGATAGGTGGCGATGTCGAAGCGGCGGTCATGCACATAGGCATCGGCATCCAGGTGCAGGAACCAGCCCCCGTATCCCTGCGCCACCAGGTCGTGCAGGAAGAGGATGCGATTGTAGCAGGCCTGCCAGGGGTGGAAGCCGTAGAGAACCGCCTGAACGCAGGCATATCGGACCTTGCGGCGCCGGCAGAAGTCGCGGTTCGGCCGGGCCGTCAGCCGCAGCATCTCGAAGTAGTTCACCGGGTCGGCGGATTGCACCATCACCGCGCGCTCGTCCGGCACCGGCCTGAACATCGACGTCTCCTTCAGCGCGCCGTGGGCACCACCGCCACGGCGCTGAAGGGCGATCCTTCCACCAGCCTGGTGGACCAGGCCAGATACACGACGGCGCCCCGCTGTTCGTCGATGAAGCGGTGCACGCGGGTTTCCTTGAAGAACAGGCTCGTGGAGCTTTCATGCACCACCTCGCCCCGCTCCCCCCGGGCGGCGCCGGGCAGGATCTCCACCGGACCAGTGGCGGTGCAGGAGAGGGCGAATCGCGCCGGGTCCTCGGCCACCCCCACCATTCCCGAGATGCCGCCGGTACGGGCCTGGCTGATGTAGCAGGCCACGTTGCGCACCTCGGGGTCATCGAAACGCTCCACCACCACGCGGTGGCTCCGGGTCAGGCCCATATTGGTCATGGCGGTGTTCACATAGCCGATCTGAGCCGTCTCGTCGGCCGCGGCGGCAGGGCCGGCGAGGGCGGTGGCGGCGAGCAGGGCGAGGGCGGTGCGGCGCATGGGAGTTCTCCAGGGATGGGCGCATAGCGCGCGGCGTGCGGGGGAGTTAGGGTCAGTCACCGACCGCAACACCCTCCCGCCGTGGATCGGCGCCGCCGACCAGCCCGGCGGCCGTGAGCCTGATCGCCTGGAGGCCGGAGACCATCGGCCGGATCTCCACCCGCTGCCCCCGGGCCTGGAGCGCCGCGGCCAGTTCCGCGGCCGAGCTTCCCTCCTCCAGTTCCACGGCCCCGCCGACCGTGCCGACATGCGGCAGGGAGACCGCGTCCTGCGGCGAGAGGTTCCAGTCGAGCATCCCAACCAGGGCCTGGGCCACATAGCCGATGATCCGGGACCCTCCGGGCGAGCCGAGCACGGCCAGGAGCTTGCCCCCGGAATCGAGGACCAGGCTCGGGGACATGGAGGAGCGCGGCCGCTTGCCGCCCTGGACCCGGTTGGCGATGGGCCGGCCCTCGAGGTCCGGCCGGAAGGAGAAATCGGTCAGCTCGTTGTTGAGGATGAAGCCGGCGACCATCAGCCGGGCGCCGAAGGCATCTTCCACCGTTGTCGTCATGGAGACGGCATTGCCGGCGGAATCGACGACCGAGACATGGCTTGTGCCGTTCTCCACGGCCTCCGGCATGGGCGCGTGGCGCCGTGTCTCGCGCCAGCGTGGATTGCCGGCGCGTGGCTCGGCGATCGCGCGGCCCGGGGCGACGAGTTGGGCGCGCAGGGTTAGGTAGGTCGGGTCGAGAAGGCCACGCACCGGCACCGGGACGAAATCGGAATCGGCCAGGTATTGCGCCCGGTCCGCGAAGGCGAGGCGCCCCGCTTCGGCGAGGAGATGCGCGGCTTGCGGTCCGCGCGGATCGAGGTGCGGCATGTCGAAATGCTCCAGCACCCCGAGGATCTGCCCCACGGCCACGCCGCCGGAGGACGGGGGTGGGAAGCCGCAGATCCGGAAGGCGCGGTAGGGGTAGCAGAGGGGCTGGCGTTCCTTGGCGGAATAGACGGCGAGATCGTCCACCGTCATGAGCCCGCCCTCTCCGTGGCCGCGCACCGCGCTGGCGATGGTCGAGGCAATCCCGCCGCGCAGCAGCGCCGCGGCACCCTCCCTGGCGACCAGGCGGAAGGTCTCGGCCAGTGCGGGATTCTGCAGCCGCTCACCAGCCTGCAACGGACGGTCGCCGCCGCGCAGGAAATACTCGCGCGTGCTCGGGTGCCGCGCGAGGCGCGCCGCATCGGAGGCAATGGCCTCGGCCAGCCGCGCGGAGACAGGGAATCCCTCCTCGGAGAGCTCGATGGCCCGCTGCCAGAGGGAATCCCAGGGCAGCTTGCCGTGGCGGCGATGGGCCATCTCCAGCATGGCCACGGCGCCGGGCACGCCGACGCTGCGGCCGGAGAGGACCGCGTCATAGAAGGGCAGGGGCGTGCCGTCGGGGCGGAGGAAGAGGTCGGGCTGCGCGCCGGCCGGGGCGGCCTCCCGGCCGTCGAAGGCCGTGACCGCGCCGGCAGCGCCATCCCAATGCAGCAGCAGCGCACCGCCGCCGATGCCGCTGGATTGCGGTTCCACGAGGGTCAGCACCGCCTGGATCGCCACGGCGGCGTCCACCGCGCCACCTCCCCGGCGGAGCACCTCCAGCCCTGCCTCCGCCGCGATCGGATGCGCCGCCGCCACCATATGCCGCTGCGCGACGGCAGGCGTCTGGGCGAGGGCGGGCAGGGCACCGAGGAGCAACAGGGCGGCTATGATGAGGCGCATGGCCGACTCCGGTAATTCAGCGGCTATCCTGGCAGCATGGACCCGCAAGCCAAGGAGCAGGCCCGCCGGGCCGCGGAGCGCCTGGGACAGGACGCCGAGGCACGTGCCGCCGCGGCCCTGGAGGCCCGCGGCTGGACGGTGCTCGCCCGGCGCGTCCGCACGCCTTCCGGCGAGCTGGACATCGTGGCGGAACGCGAGGGGCTTCTCGCCTTCGTGGAGGTCAAGGCCCGGGCGAAGCTCGCCGAGGCGGCCTTCTCCCTATCCGCCCGCCAGCAGGCGCGGATCATGGCCGCAGCGGAGGCCTGGCTCGCCGGGAATCCCGGCCATGGCGGGGCGGGGATGCGCTTCGACGTCATCCTCGTCGCACCCGAAGGCCTGCGCCGGGTCGCGGATGCCTTCCGCGCCTGGGGGTAGGGGGCCCCTCCGCCTCAGCGCGCGGAGAGAATAGCGGGGCAGGCCGCCGGAAGCCGGGGCGGCGGACCGGGCGGGGCAGCGGTGCGGGGCGGGTTCCGCGCCTCCGGCGAGAGCCACCAGGCCAGGCCGGCGTCGCAGCCATCCCCGGCAGGGACAGGCGGCTGGTCCCGGCAGTCCGGGCTCCCGGATGGGCAGCGCAGGCGGATGTGCATGTGGCTGTCATGTCCGCGCCAGGGCCGCACGAGCCGCATCCAGGGCTCGCCGGCATGGGTGGCGCACAGGCTGCGCTTGATGCCGTGATTGACGAAGATGCGATCGACCCCGGGCAGTTCGGCGGCCATGCGGATCAGCCGCGCATGCGCGGGGGTGAAGAGGCGGGGATCGGCCTCCGACTGGTCCGGCAGCACCAGCGATTGCTCGGGGAGGGATTCCCGCGCCGAAGCCGACCGAAGCGACTTGGGGGAAAGATCCAGCCAGACATCGACATCGAGCCCTATCTGGTGACTTGCATGGCCAAATGGCAGCGGGCCGCCACGGGGCTGGCCGAGGTCGCCGATCCATAAGTCTGGCAGCCCCGCCCGCCGCGCCCGCCCGGCCAGCTCGCGGATCGTGGCGATGAGCACGGGATGTCCCCAGTTGCGGTTGCGCGAAAGGCGCACCGCCTGCCAACCCGGACCCTCGGGCGGCAGCATCTCCGCCCCCTGGATGCAGCCAAGCGAGGTACCACCAATGCTGCGGGCCGGCCCAACAGCCGGGCCGGGCGCCGCAGCCCACTGGCTGGACGGCTGCGCCGCGGCCGGGCCGGCCAGCAGGACAGTGAGAAGGGCAAGGCGGGAAAGGCGGGAAAGGCTGCGCATGATGCGCCATTCTCCCCCGCCGCCGCCCGTCCCGCCAGGGCTCAGGCTTTCGTCTTTGGGGCATGCCGGGGAGGGCCCTGCCCTCCACCCGCCAAGGGCCTGAGGCCCTTGGAACCCCGTCTGACTGCCGTGGATACCCTGATCGAAGGGGTCTCTGGTGAGCGGGTGCTTTTCCTGCCTTCGCAGTCGCCTCGGGTCCATGACCCGAGGCGCACCGTCAGCCCCGCGATTCCAAACTCGAAAAAGAAGATGATGGTGAGGGGGCCGGGGAGAGGAAGAATTCGTTCTTCCTCTCCCCGGGACAGACAGACACCCCAGAACAAAGGCCCGTCGGCAACCGCGTCAGCCCTGGAAGCGGAAGGCCGCCGGCGGCTCGGCCGGCTCCGGCGCGGCTTGCCCCGGCTGGGTCTCACGCGCCTTCGCCTCCACCTCGCGCAGGAGGCGGGTGAGGGCGCCGGCGACGGCGGGGAGCTGGGTGAGCGGGACGACCAGGAGCCCGGTCGGCACTGGCGTGCCCTTGCCGTCCTGCACGGCCAGCTTCAGGCGGGCGACGCCGTGGCGGACGGTGGCCTCGACGACGCCGTCGGCGAAGAGGGTGGGAAGATCGGCCATCTCGGTCCTATTGCTCGCGGAAGGCGCGGTGGAAGCTGTCGAGCAGCGGCTGGATCATGTAGCGCAGGAAGGAGCGCTCGCCGACCTGGATCTGCGCCTCCACGGGCATGCCGGCGCGGAGCTGCACGCCTTCCAGGCGGTTCAGCTCGCCGTCATCGATGTTTATGCGGACGCGGTAGTATTCGTGCATCGTCCGCTCCTCCGTGGTCACGTCGCCGGCGACCACCGTCACCTCGCCGTTGATGAAGGGGACGAGGCGCTGCTTGAAGGCGGGGAGCCGCACCTCGGCCAGCAGGCCGGGATGCACCATGTCGATATCGGTCGGCGCCACCCGGACCTCGGCGATCAGCTTGTCGCGCGCCGGGACCAGCTCCATCACCGCCTCGCCGGGGCGGACCACGGCGCCGGTGTTGAAGAAGCGGCTGTTCAGCACCGTGCCGTCCTCGGGCGCCAGGATCTCGCGCCGGGCCGAGACGTCGTTGGCCGCGCGCAGCTTCTCCTCCGCGTCGTTCAGCTTCGCCCGGACATCGCGGCTTTCGGTCGAGGCCTCCTGCAGGCGCTGGTCCATCACCTGGCGGATCTGGAACTGCGCCTCCGCCACCTGGGCCCGCGCCCGCTCGATCTGCGCGACGAGGTCGGAGATGGTGCCATTGGCGGCATGGACCTGGCGCTGCAGGGCATAGAGGCGCGGCTGGCGCTCCAGCCCCTGGCGCACCAGCCCCTGCACGTCGCTTTCCTCCCGCTGGAGGAGCTCGAGCTGCCGGCGCTGGCTGGCGATCTGCGCCTCGGCGGAGCTGGCGAGGGCCTGGAACTGCAGGATGCGGGATTCCAGCACCTGGAGCTGGCTGCGCAGGCTCGCCTGACGGGAGGCGAAGAGGACGCGCTGGCCGTCCATCGCCTCGCGCGCCCGGGAGTCGGTGGCGGCGAGGAGGTCGGGGGGGAAGGCGATAGCCTGCGCGCCCGCGATCTCGGCGGCGATCCGGCTGTCCTGGGCGAGAAGGGCCCAGCGCTGGGCGCGGGCGGCCTCGCGGCCGGTGGCTGCCTGCACGTCGTCCAGCCGCAGCAGGGGCTGGCCCGCCTTCACCGCGTCGCCATCACGCACCAGGATCTCGCTGACGATGCCGCCCTCGAGATGGGCGATGGTGCGGCGGCTGCCCTCGGCCTTGATCACGCCCGGCGCGATGGCGGCCTCGCTGAGCGGGACGAGCACCGAGAAGGCCGTGAAGCCGCCGACGAAGGTGAGCAGGGCGGCGAGGCCGAGCGCCACGGCACCGCGGGTGCGCGGGCGCGGCATGTCCAACACCAGCAGCGGACGTTCGCCGGCCGGGGCATAGCCCGCGGGCAGCGCCGGGACGGAGGTGGGGGAGAGGGTGGCGAGGCTCATGCGGCGACCCCGGGAAGGTTCTTGGGCGGCTGGCCCGGAGGATTGGGAAGGTTGGGCGGGATCGGCCGGGCGGAAAGCCGGGCCAGCACCTCGGCGCGAGGGCCAAACAGCTCCGCGGCGCCGTCACGCATCACCAGCACCTTGTCCACGCCGCGGATGAGGGAGGGGCGGTGGCTGACCAGCACGACGGTGGCGCCGATCGCCTTCAGCCCCGCCAGCCCATCGAGGAAGCGGGCCTCGGCATCGCCGTCCAGGCTGCTGTCCGGCTCATCCAGGATGACGAGGCGCGGGTCGCCATAGAGGGCGCGGGCCAGGCCCACCATCTGGCGCTGCCCGCCGGAAAGGGCGCCCTCCGCCACCTCGGTCTCGTAGCCCTGGGGCAGGCGGAGGATGGCCTCGTGGCAGCCGGCGAGCTGGGCGGCGCGGTGCACCGCCTCGGGCGCGGGCTCGGGCTGGAGCCGTGCGATGTTGCGGAACACCGTGCCCTCGAACAGCTCCACGTCCTGGGGCAGGTAGCCGATATGCCGGCCCAGATCCTCGCGCGGCCAGGTGGCGAGGTCGGCGCCGTCGAGACGCGCGTTGCCGCTAACGGGGGCGAGGGTACCCACCAGCAGGCGCAGAAGGGTCGTCTTGCCGGAGCCCGAGGGACCGATCACCCCCAGGCTCTCCCCCGGCTCCAGCGCGAAGCTGACGCCCTTGATCACGGCGGCGGCCTGCCCGGGCGGCGCCCAGCTCAGGCGCTCGGCCGTCAGGCGGCCCTTGGGGATGGGCAGGGGCTCGGCCTCCGGCCGCAGCCGGGGCTGGGCGAGGAAGGCGAGCAGGCGGCGATAGGCCTGACGCACCTGCACCAGCCCCTTCCAGCCGCCGATCAGCTGCTCCACCGGCGCCAGGGCACGGCCCATGATGATGGAGCCCGCGATCGCCGCGCCGGAGGTCATCTCCTGGCGCAGGGTGAGCCAGGCGCCGACGCCGAGCACCGCGATCTGCACGGCCAGGCGCACGAACTTGGTCAGGGCGGAGAGGATGGCGGCGCGGTCGGCCGCCTTCTGCTGGAGCGGGGCCGCCTCGGCCACGCCGTCACGCCAGAGGCGGAGCAGGGCAGGGACCATGCCCATGGCATCGGCCGCCTCCGCATTGCGCGAAATGGCGTCGGCCCGCTTCTGGGTGGAAATGGCGGCGAGGTTGGCCCGGCGGAGCGGCGCGGCCGTCGCCAGCTCGCTGGCCAGGGCCAGGCCGAAGAGGATCACGGCACCGCCGGTGGCGATCAGGAAGAGGAGCGGGTTCAGCAGGTAGATGACGAAGAGGTAAACCGGCACCCAGGGCACGTCATAGAGGGCGAGGGCGCCCGGGCCCGAGAGCCAGGCGCGGCAGGTTCCGAGGTCGCGCAGCACCTCCATCCGGTAGGGGCGGTTGCGGAGCGTGGCCTCCAGCGCGCGCGCGAAGCCCTCCGGCGCCACGCGCCCCTCCACCCAGATGGCGATGCGCTGCATGACCTGGGAGCGCACGCCGTCCAGCAGCGCCAGGAGCCCGATGGCCGAGATCGCGACCACGGTCAGCCAGAGCAGCGTGTCCAGGCTCCGGGTGGCGAGCACCCGATCGAAGACCTGCATCATGTAAAGCGAAACGGTCAGCTGCAGCAGGTTCACGACCAGGCTGAACAGGCCCACGGCACCGAACTGGGTGCGGCAGGTGGCCAGGGCCGTTTGCAACGCGTTCAGCCGTGGCGGAGACAAGGCCATCGGATCAACTCCCCGGGCGCCCCCCGGCCACGCCCTTCGTAGCCCGCCGCCCTCGGCGCCTCCGTTAGCACAGCTTCGCGAGCGGTCTATGAATTATCGGGTATAAATCGATCCGTCGCCGATCCCGCGGCGGCCCCCGGCACAGCTCAGGGGCGAGAGCCGGGGGCGGGCTGGGCGAGGTAGGCGATGCGCTTCGCCTCGATCCGCCCACGGGTGACGGTGTCGAGAATCAACCCGCAGGCGAGTGCGAGGAAGGAGAGCATCATCATCATCGCGGAAGCGACGAAAGTCGGGAGGCGGGGCACCAGCCCGCTCTGCAGGTACGTTTCCAGCACCGGCGCGAAGAGCCCGGCCGCGATGAGGAACAGGGCCAGCGCGACCAGCCCGAAGAACAGGCGCGGCCGCTCGCGCTGCACCAGGGCAAGGATCATCCGCAGGATCCGGAAGCCGTCGTGATAGGTGCGGAGCTTCGATTCCGAACCGGCCGGGCGCTCGCTATAGGCGGTGCGCAGCTCGCCCACGGGCATCCGCAGCTCCAGCGCGTGGACGGTGAACTCGGTTTCGGTCTCGAACCCCTTCGCCAGGGCTGGGAAAGACTTCACGAAGCGCCGGGAGAAGCAGCGATAGCCCGAGAGCATGTCCGTGACGCGGTTGCCGAAGACGTGCCGCACCACGCCGGTCAGCAGCTGGTTGCCCAGCCGGTGCCCGGGGCGGTAGGCGCCCTGGGCATCGGTCACGCGCACGCCCGTGACCATGTCCAGCCGCTCCTCCATGAGGGCCCGGAGCATCGCCGGGGCGTCCGTGGAGTCATAGGTGCCGTCGCCGTCAACCAGGAGATAGGCGTCCGCCTCCACATCCGCGAACATGCGGCGCACGACATTGCCCTTGCCCTGCTGCGGCTCGGAGCGGACCACTGCGCCGGCCGCGGCGGCGGCCTCGCGTGTCCGGTCGGTCGAGTTGTTGTCGTAGACGTAAATGGCGGCATCCGGCAGGGCGGCCCGGAAGCCGGCGACGACCCCGCCGATCGCCACCTCCTCGTTATGGCAGGGGATCAGGACGGCGACCTTGGGATAGCTCATCGGTTCTGGAACACATATCGGCGGGAGAGGAGGAAATTGCCGCCCATGCCGGCCAGGGCGCCCGCCGCGACCCCCAGCACGGGATGGGCCGCGGCCAGGGGAAGGTTGCCGACGAGCAGGGCATAGGCGCCATAGTTCATCGCGAATCCCACGAGGTTGACCAGCAGGAACAGGGCCCATTGCCGGCCCATGGCCGCCCGCCCCCGGGGCCCCGCCGCCGCGCGGAAGGTCCAGGCCCGGTTCATCGCCCAGGTGGCGGTGGCCGCCGCGAGATAGGAAAGCACCCGCCCGCCATAGAGGCCCGCGCCCAGGCCAAGGGCGGCGTAGAGCACGGCCGTATCCACCGCGAATCCGGCCGCACCGACCACCCCGAAGCGGAGGAACTCGGCGGCCAGGGCCCGGTGCTGCGGCGGCAGGATCCGGTCCAGCGGGACGGAGGGGAGCATGACCGCCCCTCTAGCGGCTGGGCACGGCTCCGTGAAGGGCGGGGCTTGCGCGGACGGCCCGGCTGCGCTTGCCTCTCCGCCTTCCTCCCCGAAGGATCGAGAGAGCGCATGCCCACGGATCGACGTCGCTTCCTCGCCGGCGGCGCCGGCCTTGCCCTAGCCGGCACCGGCCCCCTCGGCCTCGCAGCTCCCGCCCTGGCACAGCCGGCCGGGGCGCGGGTGCTGAAGTTCATCCCCCAGTCGGACGTGACGGTCACGGACCCGATCATCACGACCGCCTATGTCACGCGCCACCACGGCTACCTGATCTGGGATACGCTGTACGGCTTCGACGAGGACTTCAACCCGCAGCCGCAGATGGCCGAGGGCCACAAGGTCGAGGAGGACGGCAAGCGCGTCACCATCACCCTGCGACAGGGGCTGAAGTGGCATGACGGCGCGGCCGTGACGGCCAAGGACTGCATCGCCTCCATCCGCCGCTGGGCGGCGCGCGACGCGCTGGGCCAGGTGCTGATGGCGCGGACCGACGCGCTGGAGGCGCCGGACGACCGGAGCATCGTCTTCCGCCTGAAGCAGCCCTTCCCCATGCTGTTCTCGGCGCTGGGCAAGCCCAGCACGCCAGTCTGCTTCATGATGCCCGAGCGCATCGCCCAGACCGACCCGAACCAGCCGATCCGCGAGATGATCGGCAGCGGTCCCTTCCGCTGGAAGGCCGACGAGCGGGTGCCGGGGTCCCGTGCGGTGTATGAGCGCTTCGCAGACTACGTGCCGCGGGCCGAGGGGACGGCCAGCTGGACCGCCGGGCCCAAGCGGGTGAACCTGGATCGCATCGAGTGGCACGTCATCCCCGATGCCTCCACCGCCGCCAACGCTCTCGCCAATGGCGAGATGGACTGGTGGGAGCAGCCGACAGCCGACCTGCAGCCGACGCTGCGCCGCAACCGGAACGTGGTGATGGAGATCCCGGACCCGACCGGGCTTTGCGCTATCGCCCGCTTCAACCACCTGCACCCGCCCTTCAACAACCCGGCCATCCGTCGCGCCCTGCTCGGCGCCGTGGTGCAGGGCGACTACATGACCTCCGTCATTGGCACGGACCGCTCCCTCTGGAAGGACGGCAACGGCTTCTTTCCGCCGGGCACGCCGCTGGCCAACGAAGCGGGCATGGAGGCCCTCAACAGCCCGCGCGACATGGAGAAGGTGAAGCGGGACCTCGCCGTCGCCGGCTACAAGGGCGAGAAGGTGGTGCTGATCGCCGCCTCCGACTTCCCCTCGCTCAACGCGCTGGCGCAGGTCGGCAATGACATGCTGACGAAGGCGGGCATGAACGTGGAGTTCGTCTCCACCGACTGGGGCAGCGTGGTGCAGCGCCGCGCGAGCCGGGAGCCGGTGGAGCGGGGCGGCTGGAGCATGTTCTTCACCTTCTGGGCCGGGCTGGACATGATCAACCCCGGCGTCAGCCAGAGCCTGCGCGGCAATGGCCAGCAAGCCTGGTTCGGCTGGCCCACCATGCCGCGCATGGAGGAGCTGCGGAACGCCTGGTTCGACGCGCCGGACCTGGACGCGCAGAAGAAGGTGGCGCAGGAGATTCAGCAGCTCGCCTTCCAGGAGGTGCCCTACCTCCCGCTGGGCCAGTATTTCCAGGCCACCGCCTATCGCCGGAACATCTCGGGCGTGCCTAAGGGCTTCCCGATGTTCTGGAGCGTGCAGAAGACCGCCTGATCATTTCCGGGACGCCGGGCTTGCCCCGGCGTCCCGCATGCTGCTCACATAACGGTAACGTTTGGGAGCAGGACGGATGATTCGACGCCGCCACCTCATGGGGGCCGCGGGCGCTGCGGCGTTCGCGCCCGCCATGCCAGCGCTCGCGCAGCCCGCCGGGCAGCGCGTGCTGAAGATGGTACCCCAGGCCAACCTGACCAGCCTGGACCCGATCTGGACCACCGCAAACATCACCCGCAACCACGGGTACATGGTCTATGACAACCTCTACGGCATGGACTCCCAGTTCCGGCCGCAGCCGCAGCTGGCTGAAGGCCATGTGGTGGAGGATGATGGCAAGCGGGTCATCATCACGCTCCGCCAGGGGCCGAAGTTCCATGACGGCCAGCCCGTGCGCGCGGCCGATGCCGTGCAGAGCCTCAAGCGCTGGATGCGACGCTCGCCCTCCGGCCAGAAGCTGGCGGAATTCGTGGACGAGTTGTCCGCGCTCGACGACCGCCGCCTGCAGTTCCGGCTGAAGCGGCCTTTCCCCTTCCTCCTGCCCGCCCTGGCCCAGGTGAGCAACAGCCCGGCCTTCATCATGCCGGAGCGCATCGCCCAGACCGATGCCTTCCAGCAGGTGCGGGAATCCGTCGGCAGCGGGCCGTTCCGCTTCAAGGCCGACGAGTTCAACTCCGGCAGCCGTGTGGTCTATGAGCGCAACTCGGATTACGTCCCGACGACGGTCGGCTCGCCCAGCCTCACCGCCGGGCCGAAGGTCGTCCATTTCGACCGGGTCGAGTGGCACATCATCACCGATGCCTCGACCTCCGCGGCCGCGCTCCAGGCCGGCGAGATCGACTGGTTCGAGCAGCCCCCGCCCGAGATCCAGCAGCTGATCCGTCGCAACCGCGCGCTTTCGGTCGAAGCGATCGACCCGCTGCCGCTGATCGGTATCCTGCGCTTCAATCACCTGCACGCCCCCTTCAGCGACAAGAAGATGCGCCAGGCCCTGCTGCCCGCCATCGACCAGGCCGATTTCATGCAGGCCATCGTCGGCACCGAGCCGGGCCTGTGGGAGATGGCCGGCGTCTTCACCCCCGGCACGCCGCTGGCGAGCGATGTGGGGATGGAGCCGCTGAAGGGGCCGCGGAGCCTGGACCGCGCGAAGGCGCTGATGCGCGAGGCCGGCTACACCAATCAGCCCATGCGTCTGGTCGGGCCCACCGACATCCTCGCCCCCTCGGCGATGACGCAGGTCTGCGCCGACCTCGTGCGACGGCTCGGCTTCAACGCGGATATCGTTCTGACGGACTGGGGCACCACGGTGCAGCGGCGGACGAGCCGGGAGCCGGTGGACAAGGGCGGCTGGAGCATGATCCTTACCTCCTTCTCGTCCTTCGACTTCGTCGATCCCTCCGCGCATTTCCCGCTGCGCGGCAACGGCACCAATGCCTGGCCGGGCTGGCCCAACATCCCGCAGCTGGAGACGCTGCGCGACGAGTGGTTCGTGGCCCCCAACCCGGCCGACCAGAAGCGCATCGCCGAGCAGATGCAGCGCGTGGCTCTGGACGAGCTGCCCTACATCCCGGTCGGCGCCTACAAATCCCTCACCGGCATCCGGAAGGACCTGAGGGACCGCGTGGCGGGGTTCGCCATGTTCTGGAACATCAAGCGGGCCTGAGGAGAAAGACCGATGCTACGCCGCCGCGACACCTTTACGGGATTGGTTGCGGCGGCTGCCGCAATGCAACTGCCCAGGCCCGGCCTGGCGCAGGGCAGCGCCGCGCGCACCTTGCGCGTGGTGCCCCAGGCCAATCTCACGAGCCTGGATCCGGTCTGGACGACCGCCGTCGTCACCCGCAACCACGCCTATCTTGTCTACGACCAGATCTGCGCCGTCGATTCCACCAACACCCCGCGGCCGCAGATGGCCGAGGGATGGGAGATCGGCCAGGACGGCCGGGAATGGGTCTTCACCCTCCGCAGCGGGCTGAGGTTCCATGACAACGAGGCGGTGCGCGCGCAGGATTGCGTGGCGAGCCTCAAGCGCTGGATGGTGCGCGACGTCTTCGGCCAGGCGCTCGCCGCGCAGACGGACGAGCTCGCGGCGCTGGACGACCGGCGTTTCCGCTTCCGGCTGAAGAAGCCTTTCCCCTTCCTGGCGCTCGCCATCGGCAAGAGCCAGAACCCCTGCTTCGTCATGCCCGAGCGCCTCGCCGTCACCGATCCCTTCCAGCAGGTGCGCGACGCCACGGGCTCCGGCCCCTTCCGTTTCGTGGCGGGGGAGTGGAATCCGGGCCAGACTGCGGTCTGGCAGAAGTTCGACGCCTACCAGCCCCGCCAGGAGGAGCCGAACGGGCTCGCCGGCGGCCGCATGCCGCGGCTCGACCGGATCGTCTGGACCGTGATCAGCGACGCATCCACCGCGGCCTCGGCCATGGTGAATGGGGAGCAGGACTACTGGGAATACCCGCTGCATGACCTGCTGCCGGTACTGCGCCGCTCGCGGGACCTGGTGGTGGAGCAGCGGCTGCTGGAAGGCACTTATGGGGTGCTGCGCTTCAACCATCTCCATCCGCCCTTCAACAACCTGGCGGTGCGTCGCGCGGTGGCCATGGCGGTGGACCAACGCGACTACCTCCGCGCCGTGGCGGGGGATGACCCCAAGGGCTGGGGCACCTGCGAAGGGGTGTTCACCTGCGGCACCAGCCTGGCGAGCGAGCGGGGGAGCGAGATCCTCAAGACCCGGAACCTGGACCGGGCCAAGGCGGCGCTCCGGGAGTCCGGCTATGCGGGCGAGAAGGTGGTGCTCATCGCGCCCAGCGACTACCCGCAGATCAACGCCCTCTCCCTCGTCACCGCCGACCTGATGACGCGGATCGGGCTGAATGTGGAGGTGATCTCGGCCGACTGGGGCACGGTGGTGCAGCGCCGGGCGAGCAAGGAGCCGGTCGAGCGCGGCGGCTGGAGCGTGGTGCACACCACCTCCTCGGGCAGCGATCTCGGCGTGCCCACCATCCATCTCTTCCTGCGCGCGAACGGGCCGAATGCCTGGTTCGGCTGGCCGCAGGACGAGCAGATCGAGACGCTGCGGGCCCAGTGGCTGGACGCGAAGGACGAGGCCGAGAGCACGCGGATCGGCGCCGCCCTCAACGCGCGGGCGATGGAGGTGCTGCCCTATGTGCCGCTGGGCTTCTACTGGCAGCCCAGCGCCTGGCGGCGGAACGTCACGGGGGTGTTCCGCGCGCCGGCCACGGTCTTCTGGAACATCGCCAAGAACTAGGCATGGCACGCGTCGTGCAAGGGCCCGCGCCATGGTGGCGTGGGCCGGGTTTTTCCGGCAGGCTGCGCCGGACAGGGATCGGGGCACGGCGAAGGCCGGCCCGTTTGGGGGCTTGAGATGGATCGTCGTTCCTTCCTGATCGCTGGCACGGGCCTGGCTGCCGCCGGGCTTTCGGCACCGGCCCTGTCGCAGGGGGCCGATGCGCGCACGCTGCGCTTCGTGCCGCAGGCCAATCTCGCCAATTTCGACCCGATCTGGGGCACGCAATATGTCGTCCGCAACGCGGCGGCGATGGTGTGGGACACGCTCTATGGCGTGGACGCCCAGCTTCAGCCGCAGCGCCAGATGGTCGAGAGCGAGGAGGTCTCCTCCGACGGCCTCACCTGGACGTTCCGCCTCCGCTCCGGCCTGAAGTTCCACGATGGCGCCCCGGTCCTCGCCAAGGATGCGGTCGCCAGCCTCAAGCGCTGGGCGGTGCGCGATCCGATGGGTCAGATGATCCTGGCTATCCAGAACGAGCTGGCCGCGGTGGATGACCGGACCTTCCGCTGGTCGCTGAAGGCACCCTATCCCAAGATGCTGCTGGCGCTGGGCAAGAACAACAGCCCTTGCTCCTTCATCATGCCGGAGCGGATCGCCCGCACCGATCCCTTCCAGCAGATCACCGAATATGTCGGTTCCGGCCCCTTCCGCTTCGTGCGCAACGAATGGGTGCCGGGCGCCAAGGCCGTGTTCGAGAAGTTCGCGGACTACCAGCCCCGGAGCGAGCCCGCCTCCTGGCTCGCCGGCGGCAAGCGGGCGATGGTGGAGCGGGTGGAATGGGTGGTGATGCCCGACCCCGCCACCGCCGCCGCCGCCCTGCAGAACGGCGAGGTGGACTGGTGGGAGAACCCGATCAGCGACCTGATGCCGCTGCTCCGCCGCAACCGGAACATCCAGGCCGACGTCGCCGATCCGCTGGGCAACATCGGCACTTTCCGCATGAACCACCTGCACGCGCCCTTCAACGACGTGCGCGCCCGCAAGGCCGTTCTGATGGCGATCGACCAGGCCGACGTGATGCGTGCGCTCGCCGGCGACGACGAGAGCATGTGGAAGCGCCTGCCGAGCTTCTTCACCCCCGGCACGCCGATCTACTCGGAGGAGGGCGGCGACCTGCTCAAGGGCCCTCGCAACTACGATGCCGCCAAGCGGCTGCTGGCCGAGAGCGGCTACAAGGGCGAGCCCGTCGTGATGCTGGTCGCCCAGGACCAGCCGATCACCAAGGCCCAGGGCGACGTGACCGCCGAGGCCATGCGCAAGATCGGCATGAACGTGGACTATGTCGCGACCGACTGGGGCACGGTGGGCAGCCGTCGCGCGATGAAGAACCCGCCCAGCCAGGGCGGCTGGAACATCTTCTTCTCCTGGCATGCGGGCGCGGACTGCATTAACCCGGCCGCGTACACCGCCATCCGCGCCAATGGCGACGGCGCCTGGTTCGGCTGGCCGAAGAGCGACGAGGTGGAGGCCAAGCGCGACGCCTGGTTCGCCGCCACCACCGTCGAGCAGGAAAAGGCCGCCATGGCCGCGCTGAACAAGGCGGCGATGGACCATGTCATCTTTGCCCCGACGGGCTTCTTCTCCTTCTACACCGCCTGGCGCCGCAACGTGTCCGGCATCGTGAAGGGGCCGCTGCCCTTCTTCTGGGGCGTCTCCAAGAGCTAGGGTATCAGGATGTTCGCCTACGCCATCCGCCGAATCGTCGCCACCATCCCCGTCATGGCGGTGGTGGCCCTCTTCGTCTTCAGCCTTCTCTACATCTCTCCGGGCGATCCGGCGGCGGTGATCGCGGGCGACCAGGCCACGCCCCAGGATGTCGAGCGCATCCGGGCGAGCCTGGGCCTCGACAGGCCCTATCTCGTCCGCTTCGGCGAATGGGTGTGGAACATCGTCCGGGGCGATCTCGGGACCTCGATCTTCACCAACCTGCCGGTCAGCACCATGATTGCGCAGCGGATCGAGCCGACGCTCTCGCTCATGGTCATCACGCTCTTCCTCGCCATCGGCATCGCCGTGCCGATGGGCGTGGTCGCGGCCTGGAAGCAGGGCACCTGGATCGACCGGGCCGTGATGGGCTTCGCCGTTCTCGGCTTCTCCGTGCCGGTCTTCGTCGTCGGCTACCTGCTGGCCTATGTCTTTGCGCTGGAGCTCGATTGGCTCCCGGTGCAGGGCTACACGCCCTTCTCGCGCGGGATGTGGCCCTGGTTCCAGAACCTGATCCTGCCGGCCGTCGCGCTGGGCGGCGTCTATATCGCCCTCATCGCCCGCATCACCCGCGCCACCATGCTGGAGGTGCTGCAGCAGGATTACATCCGCACCGCGCGGGCCAAGGGCGTGGGGCAGTCGGGCATCCTCTTCCTGCACGCGCTCAAGAACGCGGCGGTGCCCATCGTCACGGTCGTCGGCATCGGCGTCGCGCTCCTGATCGGCGGCGCGGTCGTCACCGAGAGCGTCTTCGCCATTCCCGGCCTCGGCCGGCTGACGGTGGATGCCATCCTCCGCCGCGACTACCCGGTGATCCAGGGCGTGATCCTTCTCTTCTCCTTCGTCTACGTCCTGGTGAACCTGCTGATCGATCTCCTCTACACCCTGTTCGATCCGAGGATCCGGTATTGAGCACCACCACCCTCCAGCCGGGCCGCCTCGGGCCCGGCGATGTCGCCGCCGCGGCGCCGCTGCCGGACATCATGCCGCCCGTGAAGGCCCGGAAGGGCTTCATTGGCTTTCTTCGCCGCAACCCGACCATCGCGATCGGCGGCGGGCTGATGCTGCTGATCATCGCAATCGCGATCTTCGCGCCGCTGCTCTGGACGACCGACCCCACCGCGCTCGCCCCCGCCCGGCGCACGCGGGAACCCTCGGCCATGTACTGGTTCGGCACGGACATGCTGGGCCGGGACGTCTACTCCCGCGTGCTCTACGGCGCGCGCGTGTCCCTGACCGTCGGCTTCTCGGTCGCCTTCTTCTCCTCGCTCATCGGGCTGACCATCGGCCTCACCTCGGGCTTCATCCGTTGGGCCGATGCCATCGTCATGCGGATCATGGACGGGCTGATGTCCATCCCCTCCATCCTGCTGGCCATCGCCCTCATGGCGCTGACCCGCGGCAGCGTGGGCAACGTGATCCTGGCCATCACCATCGCCGAGGTGCCGCGCGTCTCGCGCCTCGTGCGCGGCGTCGTGCTCTCGCTCCGTGAGCAGCCCTATGTGGATGCGGCGGTCGCCTCGGGCACCACCACGCCTCGCATCATCTTCCGCCACATCCTGCCCAACACGCTCGCGCCACTCACGGTGCAGGCGACCTATATCTGCGCCAGCGCGATGATCGCGGAGAGCATCCTCTCCTTCATCGGCGCCGGCACGCCGCCCATCATCCCCTCCTGGGGGAACATCATGGCGGAGGGGAGGGCGCTCTGGCAGGTGAAGCCCTATATCGTCTTCTTCCCCGCCATCTTCCTGTCGCTCACCGTGCTCGCCGTGAACCTCCTCGGCGACGGCCTGCGCGACGCGCTCGATCCCCGCATGGCGAAGAGGGTCTGACCATGGCTGAAACCCCTCTTCTCGACGTCCGCAACCTGCAGACCCACTTCCGGACGCCGGATGGCATCAACCGCGCGGTGGATGGGCTCTCCTTCCATGTGAACGCGGGCGAGACCGTGGCCATCGTGGGGGAATCCGGCTGCGGCAAGTCGGTCACCTCCATGTCCATCCTGCGCCTCATCCCGGAGCCTCCGGGCAAGATCGCGGGCGAGATCGTCTTCAACGGGCGCGACCTGCTGAAGCTCTCGGACAAGGAGATGCGGGCCATTCGCGGCAACGACGTCTCCATGATCTTCCAGGAGCCGATGACCTCGCTGAACCCCGTCCTCACGGTCGGGCGGCAGATCGGCGAGACGCTCCGCCTGCACCAGGGGCTGAACGCGCAGCAGGCCGAGGCGAAGGCGGTGGAGATGCTGAAGCTCGTCGGCATCCCGGCGCCGGAGCGGCGGGTGAAGGAATACCCGCACCAGCTCTCCGGCGGCATGCGCCAGCGCGTGATGATCGCGATGGCGCTGGCCTGCAATCCGAAGCTGCTGATCGCGGACGAGCCGACCACCGCGCTGGACGTGACCATCCAGGCCCAGATACTGGACCTGATGCGCGACCTGAAGCACCGGGTCGGGGCGGCCATCGTGCTCATCACCCATGACCTCGGCGTGGTGGCCGAGGTCGCGGAGCGGGTGATCGTCATGTATGCCGGCCGCAAGGTTGAGGAGGCCCCGGTGAAGGAGCTCTTCAACGACCCCAAGCACCCCTATACCCAGGGGCTCCTTGGCGCCGTGCCGAAGCTCGGCTCCTCGCTCGATGGCTCGACCGAGCGGCTGGCCGAGATTCCGGGCCTGGTGCCCAGCCTCAAGCAGCGGATCGACGGCTGCGTCTTCGCCGGGCGCTGCCCCAAGGTGACTGATCTCTGCCGCGCCGTGGCCCCTGCGCTGGAGCCCAAGGCGCCGAACCACGTCGCCGCCTGCCATTATGCCGAGAAGGAGCTGCTGGCGGCATGAGTGCCACGCTCACCCCTCCCAAGCCGATCCTTCAGGTCGACGACCTGAAGAAGCACTTCCCCCTGCGCGGCGGCCTGCTCGGCGGCGTCACGGGTCATGTCTATGCCGTGGACGGAATCTCCTTCGAGATCGCGAAGGGCGAGACCCTGTCGCTGGTGGGCGAATCGGGCTGCGGCAAGTCCACGGTCGGGAAGGCCGTGCTGCGCCTGTTCGACATCACCGCCGGCCAGGTGGTGCTGGATGGGACGCGGATCGACACCCTGCCGCAATCCACTCTGCGCCCCATGCGGCGCCGCGTGCAGGTGGTCTTCCAGGACCCGTTCAGCAGCCTGAACCCGCGCATGCGGGTGAAGGACATCCTGGCGGAGCCGATCCGCAATTTCGGCCTCGCCAAGAACAATGCCGACCTGGACCGCCGACTCGCGGAGCTGATGGACACCGTGCGCCTGCCGCGCGATGCCATCACCCGCTGGCCGCATGAATTCTCCGGCGGCCAGCGCCAGCGCATCGGCATCGCCCGCGCGCTCGCGGCCGAGCCGGACCTCATCATCTGCGACGAGGCCGTCTCGGCCCTCGACGTCTCGGTGAAGGCGCAGATCGTCAACCTGCTGCAGGACCTGCAGAAGGAGCTCGGACTCGCCCTGCTCTTCATCAGCCACGACCTGGCGATCGTCGAGCACATGACCCACCGGGTAGCCGTGATGTATCTCGGCAAGATCGTGGAGGTGGCGCCGCGCCGCAGCCTCTTCGCCGCGCCGAAGCACCCCTATACCCAGGCGCTGCTCTCGGCCGTGCCGGTGCCGCAGCCCGGGGCCGCGCGCCAGCGCATCATCCTCAAGGGCGACGTGCCGAGCCCGATCAACCCGCCCAGCGGCTGCCGCTTCCACACGCGCTGCCCCTATGTCTTCGACCGCTGCCGGGTGGACGAACCGCTGCTGAAGCCGACCAGCCCGGCGCATACGGCGGCCTGCCACCTGCACGACCTCCCGCCGGAACAGAACCCGCTTTCGGCGGATGCGTCGCCCCTCATCTGAGGGGCGTCGCTTGACGCGTCGGGGGCGCCGCGCGAGGTTCCGTGCCGTGGATTGCGCGGGGAGGTGACCATGCCGAGTGTGAGCCTGACGGTGAACGGCCAGCCCCACAGCGTGGAGGTGGAGGGCCGCACCCTTCTGGTGGAGCTGCTGCGCGAGAAGCTCCGCCTCACCGGTACCCATGTGGGCTGCGACACGAGCCAGTGCGGCGCCTGCGTCGTGCATGTGGATGGCGAAAGCGTGAAGTCCTGCACCATTCTGGCCGTGCAGGCGGATGGCAGCGCCGTGACGACCATCGAGGGGCTTGCCGCGCCGGACGGCACGCTGCACCCGATGCAGGAGGCCTTCCGCGAATACCACGCCCTGCAATGCGGCTTCTGCACGCCGGGCATGGTCATGTCGGCCATCGACCTGGTGAAGAAGCACCCGGACGGCATGTCCGAGCATGAAATCCGGGAAGGGCTCGAGGGCAATCTCTGCCGCTGCACGGGCTACCACAACATCGTCAAGGCGATCGCCGCGGCGCAGGAGGTCATCCATGGCCGCCGCGAGACGCTGGCGCCCGCCGAAGCGTGATCCGGAGGCCTGATCCCGATGTATGATTTCGCCTTCCACAAGCCGAGCAGCCTCTCCGAGGCCGTCGCCCTCCTGGCCGATCCCGATGCCCGCCCCATCTCGGGCGGCCAAACGATCCTCCCCGCGCTGAAGCACCGGCTGGACCGCCCCTCGGCCCTGGTGGACCTCTCCGGAATCGCCGAGCTCCGCGGCATCCGGCGGGAGGGGGACCGGATCGTGATCGGTGCGATGTCCCGCCATGCCGAGATCAGCCGGGATCCGACGGTCGCGGCCGCCATTCCGGCGCTGGCCCGCATGGCCGGCAACCTGGGCGACACCCAGGTCCGCAATCGCGGCACCATGGGTGGATCGCTCGCGAACAACGACCCAGCGGCCGACTACCCCGCCGCCGCACTGGGCCTGGGAGCCACCTTCGTCACCAGCCGGCGCCGCATCGGGGCGGATGACTACTTCCAGGGCATGTTCGCCACGGCGCTGGAGCCCGGCGAGCTGCTGACCGCCATCGAGTTCCCGGTGCCGGAGAAGGCCGGCTACGCCAAGATGCGGAACCCCGCCTCCCGCTATGTCATGACCGGCGTCTTCGTCGCGCGCGGGCCCATGGGCGTGCGGGTGGCGGTGAACGGGGCTGGGCCCGGCGTGTTCCGCCAGGCGGAGATGGAAGCCGCGCTGGCCGCCAACTGGTCTGCGGACGCCGTGGCCGGCATCCGCCAGTCTCCGGACACGCTGAACGGGGACATCCATGGCAGCGCGGAATACCGCGCCCATCTCGTCACGGTGATGGCCAAGCGCGCCGTCCTGGATGCGGGCTGAGCCCACGCCCGGCGGCGCGCATCTCGTCGTCATCGGCGCCGGCATCATCGGCGCCGCCACCGCCCTGGCGGCGCTGGACCGGGGCCTTCGCGTCACCATCCTCGATCCCGGCCCGCCGGGCGGGGAGCAGGCCGCCTCCTACGGCAATGGCTGCTGGCTTTCGGTGATGTCGGTCATTCCACCGGCCGTTCCCGGCCTGTGGAAGCAGGTTCCGGCTTTCCTGCGCGACCCCCTGGGCCCGCTGGCCATCCGCTGGTCCTACCTGCCGCGGGCTCTCCCCTGGCTCTGGGCCTATCTCCGCTCCGGCTGGACCGAGGCGCGGGTGCTGGCCACCGCCCGGGCCCTTCACAACCTGCTGGCCGATGCTCCGGCCCTGCACCGGGCCCTGGCCGAGCGGGCCGGCGTCGGCGAGCTGATCCGGCGCGACGGGCTGATGTATGTCTATCCCTCCCGCGCCGAGTTCGAGCGCGAGGCGATGGGCTTCCGTATCCGGCGGGCGGTCGGCCTGCGCTGGAAGGAGATCGGGCCGGAGGAAATGCGCCAGCTCCAGCCTGAGCTCGACCCGCGCTACGGCTTCGGCGCGCTGTTCGAGGAAGCCGGGCACTGCACGGACCCCGGCGCCTATGTGGCGGCCTTGGTGGACCGGGCCGTCGCCGAGGGTGCGACGCTCCGCCGCGCCAAAGCCACCGGCTTCCGGCTGGAGGGCGGTCGGCTGAAGGCGGTGCGGACCGGGGAGGGAGAGATCCTGGCCGATCGCGCGGTGATCGCGGCGGGCGCCCATTCCAAACCCCTGTCCGCCGCCGCCGGCTCGCGCGTGCCGCTCGAGACGGAGCGCGGCTACCATGCCGTGATCCTCGGGGCGCAGACCGGGCCGCGCATCCCGATCATGCCGTCGGACGGGAAGATGGGCATCACCGCCACCCGCGCGGGGCTTCGCGCCTCGGGGCAGGTGGAGATCGCCGGGCTGGCGGCGGCGCCCAACTGGAAGCGGGCGGAAATCCTGCGGGACCACCTGCTCCGGGCCTTTCCGAAGCTGCCGCGAGACCTGCCGCCGGAGAAGCTGGCCTTCTGGATGGGCCACCGCCCCTCCATGCCGGACGGGCTCCCCTGCCTCGGCCATGCCGCCGCGACGCCCGATATCGTGCTGGCTTTCGGCCACGGCCATGTGGGGCTGGTGGCCGGCCCGCGCAGCGGGGAAGCCGCCGCGGCGCTGGCCGCCGGCGGCGAGCCCGGGATTGACCTCAGGCCCTATGATCCCCGCCGATTCGGCTAGCATTCCTTGCTTGGCCGTGCCAGCATGAGGATACCGGTCCTGCATCCCGTCGGGCCGATCTGTTTGCGGATAATGAGATACAGTGTTCCCCGAGAATGAATCGCAGGGTGGCACCGGGCCCGTAGAGGCCGAGGTGAAGTGGTACAACGGCCGTAAGGGTTTCGGCTTCGTGCTCGGGCCCGACGGTCAGGATGTGTTCTTCCACGCTTCGGCAATGGCCGAGGCCGGCATCCAGTCGGCCGATACGGGTGACAAGCTCGTCTGCGAGATCGGCACCGACCGCCAGGGGCGTCGCCTGGTCACCCGCATCGTTGAGCTGAAGCCCGGCCCCGGCGGCGGCGCTGGTGGCGGCGGTGGCTTCGGGGACCGCCCGCCGCGCCGTGACTTCGGCGGTGGTGGTGGTGGCTTCGGCGACCGTCCGCCGCGCCGTGACTTCGGCGGGGGTGGTGGTGGCTTCGGCGACCGTCCGCCGCGCCGTGACTTCGGCGGCGGTGGTGGTGGCTTCGGCGACCCGCCGCCGCGCCGTGACGGCGGCGCCGGTGGTGGTGGCTTCGGTGGCCCGCCGGGCGGTGGCTTCGGCGCCCCGCGCCGCGAGTTCGGTGGTGGCGGTGGCGACCGTCCGCCGCGCCGCGACTTCGGCCGTGACGAGGGTGGCCCGACCTATGCCGTGAACGGCACGGTGAAGTGGTTCGACCAGGTTCGTGGCTTCGGCTTCGTGACCCCGGATGATGGCGGCCAGGACGTGTTCCTGCACTCCTCCGTCCTGCAGCGCGCCGGCGTGACCGACGTGCAGCAGGGCCAGAAGGTGGCGCTGGACGTGCGCGACGGCCAGCGCGGCCGCCAGGCCGTGCAGTACAAGGGCGGCTGATCGCCGCATCCCTTGCTGATTGATGAGGGGCCCCGGCCATGTGCCGGGGCCTTTCTGATTCCTGGGGACCCGTGCTTCAGGAAAAATACGTGGCCCGGCTGCCGTTAGCGATTGGTTCATCCTTCTCGCTCAGTGTCTTCCCGAGGGCGGGCGACCCGCCGACGCGAAGGGAAGACCCCGATGGCGACAAATTCGGTCAATACGAACATCGGCGCGCAGGTCGCGCTGCAGTCGTTGAACCGCACCAATGAGGCTTTGGCGGTGACGCAAAAGCGCGTCTCCACCGGCTATCGCGTGTCGGACGCCAAGGATGACGGAGCGGCCTTCGCGGTGGCCCAGGCCGTCCGCGCCGATATCGCCGGCCTGACCTCGGCCAATGAGCAGATGGGCAGCGTCCAGGGCATTCTGGACACGACCCTCGCCGGCCTGAACAAGGTCTCGGACACTATGACGGACATCCGCGGCGTGCTGGTGAAGCTCGCCGACGGCACGCTGTCCTCGTCTCAGCGCACGCAGTACCAGGCGCAGTACGACTCCCTGCGTACGCAGGTGCAGAATTACATCGCGGACGCCACCTATAACGGGCGCACGCTGCTCACCACCGCGAGCGCCTCAGGCGGCGGCGACATCGCCACCACCCGCAACGAGCAGGCAACACTCTATACCCTGACCGCCGTCGAGGGGGCGAGCTCCCTCGTCGTGGCGGCAGCGCCGACCGATGCCGCCGCCGCCGCTTCGGCCCTGGCCTCCAGCGGCGACTTCGTGACGAAGATGAGCGCGGTGAACACCGCGCTGAACACCTTCGGCTCGAACTCCACCTATCTGGAAGCCCAGATGAGCTACAACAAGGAAAAGCTGGACGCGCTCGAGACGGGCCTCGGCTCGTTAATCGACGCGGACCTGGCCAAGGAAAGCGCGAAGCTCCAGGCGCTGCAGATCCGCCAGCAGCTCGGCACCCAGGCGCTCGGCATCGCCAACCAGTCCCCGCAGGGCCTGCTCAGCCTCTTCCGCGGCTAGCCCGGCCGCCGCCCCGCTTCCCCCGGCCACGCCGCGCCGGTGGAATGGGGCGGGCGGGGCGCCTATTCTTTCCCGCGACAAGGGAGGGATAAGCGATGGCCGGGACGGAAACCAAGGGCGCCTCAAAGGGGGCCTGCATCATCGGCTGGGCCCACACGCCCTTCGGCAAGCTCGAGGACGCGGATGCCGAGGCGCTGATCGGCCGTGTCGCCCGGGCGGCCATCGAGGACGCCGGCATCGATCCCGCTGAGGTCGACGCCATCTATGTCGGCCATTTCAACGGTGGCTTCCAGAAGCAGGACTTCCCGTCCTCCCTGGTGCTCCAATCCGTGCCCGAGCTGCGCTTCAAGCCCGCCACCCGGCTGGAGAATGCCTGCGCCACCGGCTCTGCCGCCCTTCACGGCGCCATGGACTTCATGGCCGCGGGCCGGGGCCGCTTCACCCTCGTCATCGGGGTCGAGAAGATGACCGCCATCCCCGGCGCCCAGGTGGGCGACGTCCTGCTCGGCTGCGCCTACCGGCGGGAGGAAGGGGATATTCCCGCGGGCTTCGCCGGCGTCTTTGCCCGCATCGCCCAGGCCTATTTCCAGCGTCATGGGGATCAGTCCGACGCCCTGGCGGCGATCGCGGCCAAGAACCACCGCAACGGGGTGGAGAACCCCTATGCCCAGATGCGCAAGGACCTGGGCTACGAGTTCTGCCGCACCGAGAGCGAGCGGAACCCCATCGTCGCCGGCCCGCTGAAGCGCACGGATTGCAGCCTTGTCTCCGACGGCGCGGCTGCCATGGTCCTGACCGATGCCGAGACGGCGAGCACCATGGGCAAGGCCATCCAGTTCCGCGCGGCGGTTCAGGTCAATGACCTCATGCCCATCTCCGCCCGCGACATCACCCGCTTCGAAGGCGCGCGCGAGGCCTGGCGGCGCGCCTATGACACCGCCGGAATCGGCCTCTCCGACCTCTCCTTCGCCGAGGTGCATGACTGCTTCACCATCGCGGAGCTGATCGACTACGAGGCAATGGGCCTGGCGCCGGAGGGGCAGGGGGCCCGGGCCGTGCTGGACGGCACGGTCGCCAAGGGCGGGCGCCTGCCCGTGAACCCCTCGGGCGGGCTGAAATCCAAGGGCCACCCGATCGGGGCCACCGGCGTCTCGATGCATGTGCTCGCCGCCATGCAACTGGCCGGGGAGGCGGGCGGAATGCAGGTGCCGGGCGCCACGCTCGGCGGCGTCTTCAACATGGGGGGCGCGGCCGTGGCCAATTACGTCTCGATCATGGAGCGCCTGCGCTGAGGCCTCCGCTCCTCATCGGGTCCGAGGTTTATCGCGGCTCCACCTACGGGGCGAAGCACCCGCTGGCCATCCCGCGGGTGCCCGCCACGCTGGACCTCGTCCGCGCGCTGGGCTGGCTCGATCCCCGGCGCTACCTCGACAGCCCGCCCGCCACGCCCGCGCAGCTCACCCGCTATCACACGCCAGACTACGTGGCCGCGCTCGAACGCGCCGAGGCCGAGCAGAGCGTCCCGCCGGAGGTGCGGGAGCGGCATCACATCGGCGCGCATGGCAACCCGGTCTATCGCGAGGTCTTCCGCCGCCCCGCCACCAGCGCGGGCGGGGCCATCCTCGCCGCGCGGCTCACCCGCCAGGGCGGCATCGTGCATGTGCCCGGCGCCGGAACCCATCATGCCTTCCCCGACCGGGCGGCAGGCTTCTGCTACATCAACGATCCCGTCCTCGGCCTGCTCGAATGGCTCGATCTCGGCCTGGCCAACATCCTCTATCTCGACATCGACGCGCATCACGGCGACGGCGTGGAATTCGCCTTCCGCGACGACCCGCGCGTCTTCACCCTCTCGGTGCACGAGGCCGGGCGCTGGCCCTTCACCGGCCGGCTGGAGGACCGCGCGGGCGGCCATGCCCGCAACATTCCCGTGCCGCAGGGCTTCAACGACACGGAGATGGACCATGTGCTGCACGCGGCCATCCTCCCCATCCTCCGCCATCTCCGCCCGGAGGGGGTGATGATCCAGTGCGGCGCCGACGCGCTGGAGGAGGACCCGCTGGCGCGGCTCTCCCTGTCCAACAACGCGCATCAGGCGGTCGTCCGCGCGGTCATGGAGGAAGCGCCGCGGCTGATCGTGACCGGGGGAGGGGGCTACAACCCCTGGACCGTGGCCCGCTGCTGGACCGCCATCTGGGGCACGCTGGACCACCGCCCCATGCCGGAGCGCCTGCCGCCGGCCGCCGAGGCGGTGCTGCGCGGCCTGGAATGGTATCGCGCGGCGGGCCGCAACCCGCCGCCGCACTGGTTCACCACCCTCGTCGACGCGCCCCGCCCCGGCCCGCTCCGGCCGGAGGTGATCGAGGCCTGCGCCGCGGTGCTGGAGGGGCTGCCCGCGCCCGTCAGGCCGGCACGAGCAGGCTGACCGCCGCCTGGGCGGCAATCCCCTCCTCCCGCCCTGGGAAGCCCAGCCGCTCCGTCGTGGTCGCCTTCACCGAAACCCGGTCCTCCGGCACGCCCAGCAGCTCGGCGACGCGCGCGATCATCGCGGGGGCGTGGGGGGTGATCTTCGGGCGCTCGCAGATGAGGGTGACATCGGCATTGGCGAGCACGCCGCCGCGTGCCGCGATCCGCCCGGCCGCGTGGCGCAGGAAATCCGCGCTGTCCGCGTCCTTCCACTGCATCTGGCTGGGCGGGAAGTGGCGCCCGATATCGCCTTCCGCCAGGGCGCCGTAGATGGCGTCGCACAGGGCGTGCAGTCCGACATCGGCGTCGGAATGTCCGTCCAGCCCCAGCGAATGCGGCACCTCCACCCCGCAGAGGAAGAGCTTCCGCCCCTCCACCAGCCGGTGCACGTCGAAGCCGGTGCCCACGCGGGGGATGAAGCGCGGCAGCAGCCCGGCCTCCACGCGCTCGAGGTCGCCGGGATAGGTGATCTTCACATTGCTCTCCGATCCGGGGACGAGGCGCACGGCATGGCCCGCCGCCTCCAGTAGGGCCGCATCATCGGTCGCGCCTTCCGCGGCGGTGCGATGCAGGGCCAGAAGCAGGGGGAAGCGGAAGCCCTGCGGCGTCTGGGCGCGGTGCAGACCTTCCCGCGGCACCGTGCGGCGGATGCGGCCCTCCTCGCCCAGCTTCAGCGTATCGGCCACGGGCTGCGCCGGAATCGCCCCCTCGGCCCTTTCCAGCGCCGCGACGACCGCCGCGACCGTGCCGGCGGGCACCACCGGGCGCGCGGCATCATGCACCAGCACCAGGGCCGGCTCGCGCGGGGCCAGCGCCTCGAGCCCCGCGCGGACGCTCGCCTGGCGCGTGGCGCCGCCCGCCACGGCGGGAAGCACGGGCAAGCCGGCCAGGATCGAATCCACGCGCGCCCGCTCGCCCTCGGCACAGACGGGCTGGATGGCGTCCACGAGCCCGTCCCGCAGCAGCGCCTCGGCCGCGTGGCGCAGCACCGGGCGGCCTAGCAGGGGCAGGAACTGCTTCGCCTCCGTGCCGCCCAGCCGCTCGCCGCGCCCCGCCGCCATCAACAGTGCCGCCACCCGCATTCCGTCATTCCCGCTCATCGCGGCCGGAACCTAGCTTCCCGGCCCGGTGCCGCCCAGGGGCGGCTTCGCGGCCTTCATGCGATGGCGCTTGACCGCCCACCTGCCCAGTTGATAGGCAGATGCCCATGCCCACAACATCACGCATTGGAGAGGCTGCCCAACCCGAGGGCAGGCCGCAGCTGCGGCCCATCGTGCTCGGCGATGTCCGGATCGAACGACCGGTGATTCTCGCCCCGATGTCGGGAGTCACGGACCTTCCCTTCCGCCGCATCTCCCGCGCGCGCGGCACGCCCATGGTGGTGAGCGAGATGATCGCGAGCCAGGCCATGGTGCGCGAAAACCGGCAGACCCTGAAGATGGCCGAGGTCGATGGCTTCGGCGGGCCCGCCAGCGTTCAGCTCGCGGGCTGCGAGCCGGAGGTGATGGTCGAGGCGGCGAAGCTCGCCGTCGATCGCGGCGCCGCGCTGGTGGACATCAACTTCGGCTGCCCGGTGAAGAAGGTGGCCATCGGCCAGCAGGCCGGCAGCGCCCTCATGCGTGACGAGATCAAGGCCGCCCGGATTCTGGAGGCCACGGTGAAAGCCGTGAAGGTGCCCGTGACGCTGAAGATGCGCATGGGCTGGGACCATCAGAGCCTCAACGCACCGAATCTCGCCCGCATCGCCGAGGCCTGTGGCATCCGCATGGTCACCGTCCATGGCCGCACCCGGCAGATGCTCTACACCGGCACCGCCGACTGGGCCTTCGTCGCGAAGGTGAAGGCGGCGGTCGGCATCCCCGTGATCGTGAACGGCGACATCCTCGGCCCCCTGGACGCCGAGGAGGCCCTGCGCCAGTCCGGCGCGGATGGCGTGATGATCGGACGCGGCGCCTATGGCCGGCCCTGGCTGGCGGGGCTGGTGGCGGAATACCTCGCGACCGGCACCATGCCCGAGCTGCCCTCGCTGGCGGAGCAGCACGCCATGCTGCTGGAGCACTATGCGGACATGCTGTCGCATCACGGCAGCAATCCCGGCCTTCGCCTCGCCCGCAAGCACATCGCCTGGTACTCGCGCGGCCTGCCCGGCAGCGCCGAGTTCCGCGTGCGGATCAATGCCGCGGACACGGTGGAGGAGGCGCTGGCCGCCATCGAATCCTTCTACCGCCCGCTGCTCGATGCCGGGGTGGAGGGCGTGCGCGACATGTTCCGCGAGGCCGGCCGGGAGGCGGGCAGCGCGGGGGATGCCGGCGAAGAAGCCCTGGCCGCCTGAGGGAGGGACCCCATGCCCGACAGCATCGACTCCCTCCGCAGCGCCGGCCTGCCGGGCAGCGCGCATCTCCTCTCCGCGCTGCCGGTGCCCGTGGTGCTGCTGGACGCCGAGGAACGCTTCCGCTTCGCCAATCCGGCCGCCGAGCTCTTCCTCGGAATCTCCGCCGCCAGCCTGGCGCAGATGCATCTGACCGACCTCCTGCCGGAGGATTCGCGCCTCGCCGCCCTGGTCCGGCAGGTGCGTGCGGCCGATGCGCCCATCTCCGATCACGACCTGACGCTGCACTCCCCCCGCATCCACCGGGATGGCGTGGCGGCCCATGGCGCGCCGATGCCGGAAATGCCCGGGGCGGTGGTGCTGACGCTCCAGGATGGCTCCACGGCGCAGAAGCTGGACCGCCAGATGAACTTCCGGGGGGCCGCCCGGGGCGCCAGCGCCATGGCGGCCATGCTGGCCCATGAGGTGAAGAACCCGCTCTCCGGCATCCGCGGCGCGGCCCAGCTGCTGGAGCAGGCCGCCAATGAGGCGGACCGGGAGCTGTGCATCCTCATCCAGGACGAGGCGGACCGCATCCGCGACCTGGTCGAGCGGATGGACATGTTCTCCGAGCGCCCGCTGGAGCGCGAGGCGGTCAACATCCATGAGGTGCTGGACCATGTGCGCCGCATCGCCGCCACCGGCTTCGCGGCGCATCTCCGCATCCTGGAGGAATACGACCCCTCCCTGCCGCCGGTCTGGGGCAACCGCGACCAGCTCGTGCAGATCCTGCTGAACCTGGTGAAGAACGCCGCCGAGGCGGTGGACCCGCGGGAGGGCGAGATCGCCCTCACCACCGCCTACCGCCACGGCGTGCGCCTCGCCATCCCGGGCTCGCGCGAGAGGGTGCACCTGCCCCTGGAGGTGACGGTGCGCGACAACGGCCCCGGCATTGCCGAGGACGTCCGCGCCAGCCTGTTCGAGCCCTTCATCACCACCAAGCGGGGCGGGCAGGGGCTCGGTCTGGCCATGGTGGCGAAGCTGGTGGCCGACCACGGCGCGCTGATCGAATGCGACAGCCGGCCGGGCCGCACCGTGTTCCGGCTTTCCCTTGCCAAGGCGCCCGCCGGCGCCGCGCCGGCCCAGCCGCGCGCCCGCCAGCGCCTGACCGCCTGATTCCCCGCCCCCGGCCTCCAGAAGAAGCCCTCCGAAGAAGACGAATGACCGAACGCACCATCCTCATCGCGGATGACGACCGCGCCATTCGCACCGTCCTGGCCCAGGCGCTGGGACGCGCGGGGTACAATGTGCGCGCCACCTCCTCGGCGGCGACGCTCTGGCGCTGGGTGGAGGACGGGGAGGGCGACCTCGTCATCACCGATGTGGTGATGCCGGACGAGAACGGGCTGGACCTCGTCCCCCGCATCCGGCGCGTGCGGCCGGAGCTGCGTGTGGTGGTGATGAGCGCCCAATCCACCTTCGCGACCGCCCTGAAGGCCGCCCAGCGCGGCGCCTTCGACTACCTGCCCAAGCCCTTCGACCTGAAGGACCTGATCTCCCTCGTCCAGCGGGCCCTTGCCGCCCCGGCCGCCGCGCCGGAGGAGGATGGGGAAGGGCCGGAGGAGGAGCGTCTGCCGCTCGTCGGCCGCTCGGCCGCCATGCAGGAGATCTACCGCACCGTCGCCCGCCTCACGACGACCGACCTGACCGTGATGATCACGGGCGAGTCGGGCACGGGCAAGGAGCTGGTAGCCCGCGCCCTGCACGACTATTCCCGCCGCCGGACCGGCAGCTTCGTGGCCGTGAACATGGCCGCCATCCCGCGCGACCTGATCGAGGCGGAGCTGTTCGGCCATGAGCGCGGGGCCTTCACCGGCGCCATGGCCCGCGGCGTCGGCCGCTTCGAGCAGGCGGCCGGCGGCACCCTCTTCCTCGACGAGATCGGCGACATGCCGCCCGAGGCCCAGACCCGCCTGCTGCGCGTGCTGCAGGAGGGCGAGTTCACCACCGTCGGCGGCCGCACGCCCATCAAGGCGAATGTCCGCATCGTCGCCGCCACCCATCGGGACCTGCGCCAGGCCATCCGCGCCGGCGTCTTCCGCGAAGACCTGTTCTACCGCCTGAACGTGGTGCCCATCCGCCTGCCGCCCCTGCGCGAGCGGGCGGAGGACATCCCCCTCCTGGCCCGCCACTTCCTGGACCGCGCCAAGGCCGCCGGCCTGCCCGCCAAGTCGCTGGACAACGGCGCCGTGGAGCGGCTGAAGGCGCATCCCTGGCCCGGCAATGCGCGCGAGCTGGAGAACCTCATGCGCCGCCTCGCCGCCCTCTACCCCCAGGAGGTGATCGGCGAGGATGCGGTGGCGGCCGAGCTGGCCGAGGCCGAGGCCGTGCCCGGCATCCCCTCCGCCCCGACCGCGCCGGAGACCCTGGAGCAGGCCGTGGAGCGGCACCTCGCCACCTTCATGAGTGCGCAGCGGGACGGGCTTCCCGTGCGCGACCTGTATGAGCGCGTCCTCGCCGAGGTGGAGCGCCCGCTCCTTCGCCTCGCCCTGGCCAATACCCGCGGGAACCAGATCAAGGCCGCGGCCATGCTCGGCCTGAACCGCAACACGCTGCGCAAGAAGATCCGGGAGCTGGAGCTGCCGGTCGTGCGGGGGCTGTCGTGACGGGCCGGCCATGAACGGCGTCGCCCACGGACCTGGCGGGACGCGGAAGAGCCTGGTCCGGCGCTTGGCGGACCTGCTGCTCGGCCGGGCCATGACGCTGGGGCTGGCGCTCGGCGCACTGCTGGTGGGCATTGCCTCCTTCGCCGTCCTGGCCGGCGGCAGCCCCTTCGGCCCCACCAGCCCGGCCCAGACGGCCGGCCTCGTCTTCGTCAACGCCGCCTTCGTCCTTTTGCTGGCCGCGAGCCTCGCGGGGCGCCTCGTGCGCGTCTGGGCGGAACGCCGCCGCGGCAGCGCGGGCTCGCGCCTGCATGTCCGGCTGGTCATGCTGCTGGGCGGGGTGGCCGTCGTCCCCGCCCTGCTGGTCGCGGTCTTCGCCACGGTGTTCTTCCAGCTCGGCATCCAGGCCTGGTTCGGGGACAAGGTGCGGGACACGCTGGAGGCGAGCCTCGTCGCCTCCCGCGCGTATCTGGACGAGAACCGCAACACCATCCGCGCCGATGCCCTGGCCATGGCGGCGGACCTGAACCGCGCCGCCCCGCTGCTGCCCGACAACACCATCGGCTTCAGCCGGGTCCTGGCCACCCACACCGCGCTCCGCGGCCTGACCGAGGCGACAGTCTTCGAGCCGGTGCTCGGCCGCGTCACCGCCAATGCCGGCCTCGGCACCGCTGTCGTCATGGACCCTCCGCCGGCCTGGGCCATGGAGGTGGCGCGCCAGGGGGACGTGGCGGTGCTGGCCGAGGAAGGGGAGGAGGGGCGCGTGCGCGGCCTCGTCGCCCTGGATATCGAGCCCGGGCTGATGCTGATGATCGGCCGCCCGCTCGACCCCTCCATCATCGAGCACATGCAGCGCACCGAGCTGGCCTTCCAGGAATACGACCAGCTCGACCGCAACCGCTCCGGCCTGCAGATCACCTTCGTGATGATCTTCGCCATCGCCACCCTGCTGGTGCTGCTGGCGGCGGTGCTGATCGGCCTGGTCATGGCTAACCAGATCGCCCGCCCTATCTCGCGGCTGATCAACGCGGCCGAGCGGGTGAGGGGGGGCGACCTGTCCGTGCGGGTCGATGAGGGCCGCGCCGATGACGAGGTCGGCAGCCTGTCCCGCGCCTTCAACCGCATGACCAACCAGCTCGCCGCCCAGCGCAGCGAGCTGCTGGAGGCCTACCGCCAGCTCGACGACCGCCGCCGCTTCACCGAAAGCGTGCTGGCCGGCGTCTCGGCCGGGGTGATCGGGCTGGACGCGGAAGGGCGGATCAACCTGCCTAACCGTCCAGCCAGCGAGCTGCTGGGCCAGGACCTGGAATCCGCGGTGGGCCGGCCCCTGGCCGAGGTGGTGCCGGAGTTCCGCGCCTTCCTTGCCGCGGCCGCCGCCACGCCGGAAAAGCCGCGGACCGAGGAGATACCCGTCCCCGGCCCCTCCGGCCGCCGCACCCTGCTGGCGCGGATCGGGGCGGAATTCGATACCGGCGGCCTGACCGGCTACGTGCTGACCTTCGACGACATCACCGCGCTTCTCTCCGCCCAGCGGATGGCCGCCTGGGCCGATGTGGCGCGCCGGATCGCCCATGAGATCAAGAACCCGCTGACCCCCATCCAGCTCTCGGCCGAGCGGCTCAAGCGCCGCTACCTCAAGCAGATCAGCGACGACCCCGACACCTTCCGCGCCTGCACCGATACGATCGTGCGGCAGGTGGGCGATATCGGGCGCATGGTGGACGAGTTCTCGGCCTTCGCCCGCATGCCCCAGCCGGTGATCCGCCCGGAGAACCCGGCCCAGCTCGTGCGGGAGGCGCTGGTGCTGCAACGGGACGCGCATCCGGCCATCACCTATGAGTTCCGCACCCCCGAGGCGCTCCTGCCCATCCGCTGCGACCGGCGGCTCATCAACCAGGCCCTCACCAACCTGCTCCAGAACGCCGCCGACGCCGTCGCCATGCGGCCGGAGGGGGAGGCCGGCGGGCGGGTGCTGGTGGAGGTGTCCACCAGCCCGGGATGGCTGCATATCGCGGTCGAGGACAACGGGATCGGCCTGCCCGGAGACAGCGAGCGCGACCGGCTCACGGAACCGTATGTGACCCATAAGGCCAAGGGCACCGGGCTCGGGCTTGCCATCGTGAAGAAGATCATGGAGGACCATGGGGGCGGGCTGACACTCGCCGACGGGGCGGAGGGCGGCGCGCGCGCGACCCTGAGCCTGCCATTGGACGAAACATCGGAGCAGGACGGATTGCAGGAGAGAGGAGAGATGCTGCGCCATGGCGCATGACATCCTGATCGTCGACGACGAGCCGGACATCCGCGCCCTGATCGACGGCATCCTGGGGGACGAGGGTTACGAGGTGCGCCAGGCCGCGAACAGCGACCAGGCCCTGGCTGCCTTCCGCCAGAAGCGCCCCAACCTCGTGATCCTCGATATCTGGCTGCAGAATTCGCGCCTGGACGGCCTCGGCATCCTGGAGGCGCTGCACCGGGAGGAGCCGCGCGTGCCGGTGGTCATGATCTCGGGCCACGGCACCATCGAGACGGCCGTGCAGGCGATCCAGCAGGGCGCCTATGACTTCATCGAGAAGCCCTTCAAGTCGGACCGGCTCCTCCTGATCGTCGCCCGCGCCCTGGAGGCCGCCCGCCTCAAGCGCGAGAACAGCGAGTTGCGGCTCCGCACGGGCTCCGAGACCGAACTGGTCGGCACCTCCTCCCACATCGCGCAGGTCCGGAACGCGATCGAGAAGGTGGCGCCCACCGGCTCGCGCGTGTTGCTCACCGGCCCGGCCGGCTCCGGCAAGGAGGTGGCGGCGCGCATGATCCATGCCCGCTCCCGCCGGGCCGACGAGCCCTTCGTGGCGCTGAACTGCGCCACCCTGAACCCCGCCCGGTTCGAGGAGGAGCTGTTCGGCGTGGAGGGCGGCCCCGACCCGATCGCCCAGCCCCGCCGGCAGGGCGTGCTGGAGCGCGCCCACGGCGGCACCCTGCTGCTGGACGAAGTGGCGGACATGCCACTGGAAACCCAGGGCAAGATCGTCCGCGCCCTGCAGGAGCAGGGCTTCGAGCGGATCGGCGGCGCGACCCGGGTGAAGGTGGACGTGCGCGTCACGGCCACCACGAACCGGGACCTCTCCGCCGAGATCGCGGCCGGCCGCTTCCGCGAGGACCTGTACTACCGGCTCGCCGTGGTGCCGATCCGCATGCCCTCCCTGCGCGAGCGGCGGGAAGACGTGCCGGCGCTCGCCCGCCACTTCATGGCCAAGTCGGCCGAGAATTCCGGCGTGCCCCCGCGCGAAATCAGCGAGGACGCGATGGCGGCGATGCAGGCCTATGACTGGCCAGGCAATGTCCGCCAGCTCCGCAACCTCGTGGACTGGCTGCTCATCATGGCCCCGGGCGGCCCTGCCGACCCGATCCGGCCGGAAATGCTGCCCCCCGAGGTCGGCTCCGCGGCGCCGGCCATGCTCAAGCTGGACCGCTCCAGCGAGATCATGACCCTGCCCCTCCGCGACGCGCGCGAGCTGTTCGAGCGGCAGTATCTGGAGGCCCAGCTCCTCCGCTTCGGCGGCAATATCAGCCGCACCGCCAATTTCGTCGGCATGGAACGCTCCGCCCTGCACCGGAAGCTGAAGTTCCTGGGTGTGCAGGCCGAGGATAGAGCCAATGCTTGAGGGCTTCCGCCCCGGGGCGAACGCTTGAGATGTCGCGCATTGCCTATGTGAACGGGCGCTACGTCGCGCAGCGCGACGCCTGCGTGAACATCGAGGACCGGGGCTTCCAGTTCGGCGACGGCATCTACGAGGTGGTGAACCTCGTTGATGGCCGCTTCCTGGACGAGGACCTGCACCTCGCCCGGCTGGAGCGCTCCCTGGGCGAGATCCGCCTGCCCATGCCGATGCCTATGGCCTCGCTCAAGCTCGTCATCCGCGAGGTGGCGCGCCGCAACCGCGTGACCGAGGGGTTGGTCTACCTGCAGGTGAACCGCGGGGTGGCCCGGCGGGACCATGCCTTTCCCCGCAAGCCCGTGCCCGTCAGCCTCGCCGTCACCTCCCGCCACGGCGTGCCCTATCCGGCCAGCGTCGAGGGCTGGAACATCGCCTGCATCACCCATCCGGACCTCCGCTGGGCCCGGCGGGACATCAAGAGCGTGAACCTGCTGCCCAACGTCCTGGCTCGCCAAGCGGCGCGGGAGGCCGGGGCAGGGGAGGCGATCCTCTTCGACCCGGCGACCCGCCAGGTCACGGAAGGCGCTGCCACCAGCTTCTGGGGCGTGGACGCGGAGGGCGTGATCCGCATCCCCGCGCTGAGCAACACCATCCTGCCCGGCTGCACCCGCGCGGCCCTTCTGGCCGAGATGGCGGAGCACGGCATCGCCTCCGAGGAGCGTCCGCTCTCCCTCGACGAGTTGCCCACCCTGCGGGAGGCCTTCATCACCTCCGCGGGCTCCTTCGTGAAGCCGGTGCTCTCCATCGACGGAAAGCCCGTCGCGGACGGTAAGCCCGGCCCTGTGACCCGCCGCCTGTTCGACATCTTCTTCCGCCATGTGAAGGGCGCCCCGCGCAACGCGGCGTGAGGCGCCCGCTTGCCATTGTCTGGGACTGGGACAACACCCTGGTCGATGGCTGGCCGGCCATCCGGGCCGGGCTGAACGCCGCCTTCCGCGATGCCGGCCTGCCCGAATGGAGCCTGGAGGAGGTGCGCGAGCGCGTCCGCCATTCCCTGCGGGACAGCTTCCCCATCCTCTTCGGGGATCGCTGGGAGCATGCGCGGGACATCTTCTACGCCGGCGTGCGCGCGACCCATCTGGAGGTCCTGCGCCCGATGCCGGACGCCGGCGCGCTGATCCGGGCGGCGGCGCGGGTGGCTCCCATGGCCGTCCTCTCCAACAAATCTGGCCCGCTGCTGCGGGCCGAGGCGGCGCATCTGGGCTGGGCACCCTTCTTCCGGGCGCTGGTCGGGGCAGGGGACAGCGTGGCCGACAAGCCTGATCCCCGTCCGATGCGCCTGGCCTGCGCGGCCTGCGGCGTGCCGGCTGGGGCCAATGTCTGGTATGTCGGGGACAATTCGCTCGACATGGACGCCGCCCGCCGGGCCGGCTGCGTGCCGGTGCTGCTGGGCGATGCGGCCCATGACGGCGGGCCGGCCGCCTCCCGTCCCACCCTGCATTTCCTGACCGCGGCGCAGATGACGGATGCGCTATCCGCCCTGGACAAGGCGGCTGCCGCTGGGTGAGTTTGTCGCCCCCGTGGGCGAGGGTGCGCGCCCCGGAACGGGGGGCGTCATCCGGGCGCCCCGCGAAGAACAACCGCCCCCGATCCGCCACGGCAAAGCCCGGGTGGAGAGCAAGAAGAAGGACATCAGCCAATGGCTGCCGACAAGTCCCAGAACGTGCAGGACGTGTTCCTGAATCATGTTCGCAAGAGCAAAACTCCCGTCACCGTCTTTCTGGTGAACGGCGTCAAGCTGCAGGGCATCATCACCTGGTTCGACAATTTCTCGGTCCTACTACGCCGTGACGGACACACCCAGCTCGTCTACAAGCATGCGATCAGCACCGTGATGCCGGGCGCACCGATCATGCTGTTCGATGCCGCCTCTGCCGGCGCGCAGCAGCCCACCCAGGCTGGCGCTCCCGTCCGGGAGACCACCATGACCCTCTCACCGCGCGAGCCAAGCCCTGTCGGACACCAAGACTGAGATCGGGGCCGGGGGCCCCACCCCCGCCGCGGTGATCCTGCCCTGGGAGAGACCCCAGGGCATTCCCGACGGACGAGGCGCCGCCCGCGCCGCCGAGGCACGGCTGGCGGAGGCGGTCGGGTTGGCGGCCTCCATCGGTGTCGCCGTCGTCCACACCGCCATCCACCCGCTGCGCACCCGCCGCCCCAGCACCCTCATGGGGGAGGGCCAGGTGGAAGCCGCCCGTGCCGCCATGGCCGAGCACGGCGTGCAGGTGGCCGTGGTGGATGCCGCGCTGACGCCCGTGCAGCAGCGCAACCTGGAGCGCGCCTGGGGCTGCAAGGTCATCGACCGGACCGGCCTGATCCTCGAGATCTTCGGCGAGCGCGCCCGCACGCGCGAGGGCTCCCTGCAGGTGGAGCTGGCGCATCTCTCCTACCAGCGCACCCGCCTCGTCCGGTCCTGGACCCATCTCGAGCGGCAGCGGGGCGGCTTCGGCTTCCTCGGCGGCCCCGGTGAGTCGCAGATCGAGATCGACCGTCGCCTGATCGACGAGCGGATCGTGAAGCTGAAGAAGGAGCTGGAACAGGTCCGGCGGACCCGCGGCCTGCATCGCAAGGCGCGGAGCAAGGTGCCGTACCCCGTCGTGGCCCTGGTCGGCTACACCAATGCCGGCAAGTCCACCCTCTTCAACGCCCTGACCGGCGCGGGCGTCTATGCCCAGGACCAGCTCTTCGCGACGCTGGATCCCACCATGCGCGCCATCCGCTTGCCGTCCGGCCGCACGGTCATCCTCTCGGACACGGTGGGCTTCATCTCGGAGCTGCCCACGCAGCTCGTCGAGGCCTTCCGCGCCACGCTGGAGGAGGTGGCCGCGGCCGACATCATCCTGCATGTGCGCGACGTCGCGCATCCGGACAGCGCGGCGCAGCGCGCCGATGTGCTGGGCGTGCTGGCCGAGATGGCCGAGGGCCCGGACGCGGCCCTGGACGAGGGCTGGGAGCAGCGTGTGGTCGAGGTGCTCAACAAGACCGACCTGCTGGAGGCGCCGCCGCCGGCGACCCCCGGCACCATCCCCGTCTCCGCCCTGAACGGGGAGGGGCTGGATGCGCTGCGCCAGCTGCTGGACGAGCGGCTGGCGGCCGGGCTGGTCACCGAGACCTTCATCCTCTCTCTCGAGGATGGCGCAGCCTTGGCCTGGCTCTACGAGCATGGCGAGGTGCTGGAACGCGCCGATACCGAACAGGCCATCCGCCTCGCCGTCCGGCTCTCCTCGGCCGACCTGGCCCGCTTCGCGCAGCGCGGCGCCGCGTGACCCGCTTCGACGCCGCGGCCCTCGCGGAGGTGGATTCCATCCTTCGCGCCGCCTCCGCCGCCGAAATCCTGCCGCGCTTCCGCCGGCTGGCGGCGACCGATATCCGCACCAAGTCCGGGCCGCTGGACATGGTGACCGATGCCGACGAAGGCGCGGAGCGACTCATCGCCGCCGCCCTGGCGGAACGCTTCCCCGGCTGCCTCGTGGTGGGGGAGGAGGGCTATGCGGCCGATCCGACTCTCGCCGATCGGCTCGGCACCGCGCCGCTGGCCTTCGTGGTGGACCCCGTGGACGGCACCGCGAACTTCGCCGCGGGCATGGCGATCTTCGGCTGCATGGCCGCCGCCTTCGTCCGCGGCGAGGTGGTGGCCGCCTGGATCCATGACCCCGTGGGGCAGGACAGCCTCATCTCGGCGGAGGGGCAGGGCGCCTGGATCGCCGGAGCCGACGGAGCGCGGGGCATCCCGCTCCGCGTCGCCGGCCCGGTGCCGGTCAACCGGATGGTCGGCTGTGTCTCCTACGGCTATCTGGTGGAGCCCCTGAAGAGCCATGTCGCGGCGCGGTTGCCGCGCCTGGCCAAGACTTGGCAGCTCGGCTGCGCGGCCCATGAATACCGGCTGCTGGCCGGCGGCCACACGCATCTCTCGCTCTACAATCGCCTGATGCCCTGGGACCATGCGCCGGGCTGGCTGATCCATCGCGAGGCCGGCGGCTACAGCGCCCATTTCGACGGAAGCTCGTACCGGGCCTCCACGGACCGGGCCGGCGGCCTGATCTGCGCCCCGGACCGCGCGAGCTGGGAAGCGGCCCGCGAGGCCCTGCTGGGCGACTAGGGCCGCTCGGTCCGCTTCACGGCCTGCCAGAGCGCCTCCATCTCCTCCAGCGAGGCATCGGAGGGGCCGCGGCCCTGGGCGGCCAGCGCGTCCTCCACGGCGCCGAAGCGCCGCTCGAACTTGGAATTCGCCCCGCGCAGGCAGGCTTCCGGGTCCAGGTCCAGCTTGCGCGCGAGGTTCGCGAGCACGAAGAGCATGTCGCCCAGCTCATCCGCGAGCCGGGCCGGATCGCCCCCCGGAAGCTCGGCCCGGAGTTCCGCCGTTTCCTCGTCCAGCTTCTCCAGCACGGAGCCTGCGTCCGGCCAGTCGAAGCCCACCCGCCCGGCGCGCCGGGTCAGCTTGGCGGCGCGGGTGAGGGCAGGGAGGTTCACCGCCACGCCGGACAGGGTGCCGGTCTCCGCCCGGGCTGCCCGCTCGGCCGCCTTCTGGGTCTCCCAAGCTTCTGTCTGGGCTGCCGCATCTCGCGCAGCATCCTCACCGAACACATGAGGGTGCCGCCGTATCATCTTGTCATTTACAGATTTCGCGACATCCCCAAAGGCGAAGTCGCCAGCCTCCTCAGCCATGCGCGCGTGGTAGACGACCTGCAGCAGCAGATCGCCCAACTCATCCTTCAAGGCAGGGCGGTCGCGCCGGCCGATGGCTTCGGCCACCTCGTAGCCTTCCTCGATCGTGTAGGGCGCGATCGAGGTGAAGTCCTGAACCTGGTCCCAGGGGCAGCCATCCGGCGCCCGCAGCCGGGCCATGATGTCGAGCAGGCGGGACAGCTCGGAGAGGGCCTCGGTATCGCTCACTTCCGTCCACCCTCAAGTCGCGTAATGTAGATTATGTAAAAATAGGAGCGCATGTCAGGCGGTCTCCAGCACCATGCCGTCGAAGGCTGGCTCCATCCCCATCGGCAGCGCGCCCCGCATCCAGGCCCAGTCCAGGTCCGGCCCCATATGAGTCAGCACGGTGCGCGCCGGACGCAGCCGGCCGGCCCAGTCGATCACCTTCTCCACATGGGCATGCACCGGATGCGGCTTCCGCTGGAAGCAACCCACCACCCAGTCCCGCACGCCCTCCAGTGCCTCGAACCCGGCTTCCGGCATCTCCACCACATCGGTCGAATAGCCGAAGCCGCCAATCCGGATCCCCAGCGTCTCCACCACCCGATGGTCCTGGGAGAACAGCCGCACCTCGAAGCCGGCGATCGTCACGGTCCCGCCCGGCTGTACCTCATGCGCCTCCAGCGCCGGCCGGAAGAAGCCCGGCGTGGCTGGCCGAAAGGCATAGTCGAAGCGCCGCTCCACATCCTCCAGGGTCGGAGCCGTGGCATAGAGCGGCAGCGCCCGCCCCATGATCCGGTTCATGATCCGGAGTTCGTCCAGCCCCATCACATGGTCCGCATGGGCATGGGTCAGCAGCACGGCATCGATCCGGCCAATGCCATGGGCCAGAAGCTGGGCCCGCAGATCCGGCCCGGCATCGACCAGAAGTGTCGTCCCGTCAGGTGCCTGGACCACGATGCTGGACCGGCTTCTCCGGTTGCGTGGCTCGGACGGGTCGCAGGCACCCCAGGCACCATGGTGATCCGCCCCACCAAGCAAGGGAACGCCGCCCGACCCCCCGCAACCAAGAACAGTGATCTTCAACAAGGACAGAGGCCTAGGCGCATCGGGTGAAAAGGCGCTCGAAGTTCCGCGTGGTGATTTCCACCGCCTTCGCCACCTCCCAGCCCCTCACTCGTGCCAGCATGGCAGCGGTATGGGCCACCAGCGCCGGTTCGTTTCGCTTCCCGCGCAGAGGGACGGGAGCGAGATAGGGGCTGTCGGTCTCCACCAGCAGCCGGTCTTCGGGCAGGTCGGCGGCGATGCTCCGCAGCTCCTCGCTTTTGGGGAAGGTCAGGATGCCGGAGAGAGACACATAGCCGCCATCCGCCACCACCCTCTCCGCCAGGGCGCGGGTGGAGGAAAAGCAGTGCAGCAGCGCCGGAAAAGCCCCCCCGGCCTCCCGCTCCTCCGAGAGGATGGAGGCGACGTCGTCATCCGCGTCCCGCGCATGGATGGCCAGCGGCAGGCCCGTGCGCTGGCAGGCGCGGATATGCCGCCGGAAGCCTTCCTGCTGCACCTCGCGGGGAGCCTTGTCGTAGAAATAATCCAGCCCCGACTCCCCGATCCCGATGATCCGGGGATGGTCGGCCAGGGCCACGAGCTCATCCACCGTCGGGAGAGGTCCCTCGCCCGCATTCTGCGGATGCACGCCGACCGTGCCCCAGACCTGCGGGAAGCGCTCGGCCAGCGCCTTCACCGTCGCGGCCTGCTCCACCCGAACGCCGATCGTGACCATCCGGCCCACCCCGGCCTCGGTCGCCCGGTGGATCACCGCCTCGATCTCGTCTTCCGAGTAGTAGTCGAGGTGGCAGTGGCTATCGACGAGCATCACGCCGCGTCCTCGATCTTTCGGAACAGCGGTGAGGGCGGCGGCAGGGCGGTGTCGTCGGCCAGCGGGGTGGCGAGGTCGGAAAGGGCGCGCGCCCCCTGCCCCACCCCGAGCTGATCCAGCATCGCCCCCATGGTGCCGGGCATGAAGGGCTGCAGCACGGTCGCCACGCCCCGCAGCGCCGTGTGCAGGCTGCGCAGCACCGCCGCCATCCGCTCCGGGTCCGTCTTCTTCAGGGACCAGGGCTTCTGCGCATCGATCCAGGAATTTCCCTGCCGCACCACCACCCAGACCCGCTCCAGCGCTTCGCCGAAGGCCTGGCGGGAGATGGCCTCGTCCACCTGCGCGGGCAGCGCCTCGACGGGCCCGAGCAGCTCCCGGTCCGCCTCGGTCGGCGCGGTGAGCGGCGGTAGCCGGCCCTCGCAATTCTTGCCAATCAGCGCGAGCACCCGGTTCGCCAGGTTCCCAAGGTCGTTCGCCAGCTCGCTGTTCAGCCGCCCGATCACGGCCCGGCGGGAGAAGTCGCCGTCATTGCCGAAGGGCACCTCCCGCAGCAGGTAGTAGCGCAGCGGGTCCAGCCCGAACTCCTCCGCGAGCTGGAGCGGATCCAGCCCGTTCCCGAGCGACTTGGACATCTTCTGCCCCTCGATCGTCAGCCAGCCATTGGCGAACACGCGCCTGGGCGGCTCGAGCCCGGCGGCCATCAGGAAGGCCGGCCAGTAGATGCAGTGGAAGCGCGTGATCTCCTTGCCGACCATGTGCACGTCGGCCGGCCAGAAGCCCCATTTCTCCGAGCCCGTATCCGGGTAGCCGAGCGCGGTGATGTAGTTCGTGAGCGCGTCCAGCCACACATACATGACATGGGCGTCGTCCCCCGGCACCGGCACGCCCCATTTGAAGGAGGTGCGGGAAATCGAGAGGTCCTGCAGCCCCGCCTTCACGAAGGCCGTCACCTCCCGCCGCGTGCTGGCCGGCGCCATGAAATCCGGATGCGCCTCGTAGAATTCGAGCAGCTTCCCGGTCCAGGCCGAGAGGCGGAAGAAGTAGGAGGGCTCGCGGGTCCACTCCACCGGCGCGCCGGAGGCGATGGCCACCTTCTTCCCGTCGCGCTCCTCGATCTCGTCCGGGCCGTAGAAGGCCTCGTCCCGCACGGCGTACCAGCCCTCGTAATGGCCGAGATAGATGTGGCCGGCGTCCTTCAGCCTCTCCCACAGCGCCTGGCAAGCGCGCTTGTGGCGCTCCTCCGTGGTGCGGATGAAGTCGTCGAAGGAGACGCCGATCTTCTCGGCCATGGAGCGGAAATCACCCGCCAGGCGGTCGGTGAAATCCTGCGGGGAAAGCCCGGCCGCGACCGCCGCCTGCTCCACCTTCTGCCCGTGCTCATCCGTGCCGGTGAGGAAGAAGACCTCGTTCCCGGCCAGCCGCTTCCAGCGTGCCAGAACGTCAGCCGCGATGGAGGTGTAGGCATGGCCGATATGGGGCTGGCCGTTCAGGTAGTAGATCGGCGTCGTCAGGAAGTACCGCTTCCCGCCGGCAACCCTGTTGGCCTCGCTCATCGTCCAGTCCCGCGCCCTTGTCCCGCCGGCGCGATCCGGCCCCCGCTAAACCGAGAGCCTGGAGAGACCGGTCAGCACCGCCTGCTTGCGGTCCAGGTTGAGCGTGTCGGTCTCGTCGGCCAGCCGGCCGAGCATGTCCCACAGCCCCGCCCACTCGGCAAGGCCGCGCCCCTCCATCCAGGGGGCCGCCCCCTGCCCTCGCCCGGCCTGCCTCAGGGCTCCCGCGATGGCGTCCCGCAGCAGCGCGAAGAAGGTGGCGAAGGCGCTCCCATCGCGCTTGGCGGCCAGCCGGTCGGCCAGGGCATGCAGCTCCCGCGGGTCCGGCCGGGGCAGGCGGGCGAGGAACCCCTCCACCTCGCGCGCCATGGCCAGGCCCTCGCCCTCGGCAAGCGTGAGGGCCCGGCCCGGGCTACCGGCGGCCATCCGCACCAGCGCGGCTCGGTCATCACCGGTCATGTCAGGCAGCCACCGGGCGAGGACGGAGCCCATCAGCCCTTCCTCGAGGGGGAAAAGGTCCAGCCGCCGCACCCGGCTGCGGATGGTGGGCAGCAGCCGGTCGGGCGCGGAGGCGGTCAGGACCAGCACGGCGCGCGGCGGGGGCTCCTCCAGCGTCTTGAGCAGGGCGTTCTGCGCCTGCTCGTTCATCGCCTCCAGCTCTTCGATCACCACCACGCGCCAGCCGCCCTCGGCCGGGGTCATGGCGAGGAAGCGGGTCAGCTCGCGCACATCCTCGACCCGGATGATGACCTTCTTGCCCTTCTCGCCGGTGCTCGGGACCAGGGCGCGCAGGTCGGCATGGGCGCCCGCCGCCACGCGGGCGAAGAGAGGATTGGAAGCGGGCACGAAGAGCGGTGACTCGCCGGGAGGAGTCGCCGCGGGCATCCCGGCCAGGACCCAGCGCGCATAGCGCCAGGCGAGCGTCGCCTTGCCCACCCCGAGCGGCCCGGTCAGCATCCAGCCATGATGCATCCGGCCGGAGAGTGCGGCGTCGCGCAGCGCGGCGGCGGCGTGGTCATGACCGAACAGGGCCGGATTGGCGCGGGGCTCCGGCGGAAGGCTCACAAGGGCGCCCCCAGCCTGTCCCGGAGTGTGCCCAGGGCGGCGGACAGCACCTCGCCGGCCGGGCGCACCGCGTCCAGCACGGCACAGCGCCCGGGCTCGCGTGCCGCGATGTCCAAGAAGGCCGCGCGCACACGGCCATGGAAATCGGCCCCCTGCATCTCGTAGCGGTTGGCATCCCCGCGTGAGAGCGCCCGGCCCATCCCGCGTTCCGTCGGCAGGTCCAGCACCAGGGTCAGGTCCGGCCGGAGCGCGCCGAGGGAAAGGTCACAGAGCTGCTCCCATACCTCGCGCGAAAGTCCCTGCCCCGCGCCCTGATAAGCCAGCGTGCTGTCCGCGAACCGGTCGCAGACCACCCAGATGCCGGCGGCCAGCGCCGGTTCCAGGCTGATCGCCACATGCTCCCGCCGCGCGGCGAAATGCAGCATGGCCTCGGCCACAGGGTCCCAGGGGCCCTGATGCAGTATCAGCGTGCGGACGGCCTCCGCCCCTGGCGCCCCGCCGGGTTCGCGCGTCCGCAGCACCGGCAGGCCTGCCCCGGCCAGCTCCGCCGCCAACGCGCGGGAGAGGGTGGTCTTCCCCGCCCCCTCCCCGCCCTCCAGCGTGATGAAGCGCCCGCGGCCGCGTGGCGCGTCAGGCGCCACCGACCATCCGCCCGATCACCGCGGGGATGCGCGGAATGAGGCCGAGCCGCGCCACATCGGCACCGGCCAGCAGCGGCACGGTCATCGGCGGCACGCCGGCGCCCGAGACCTCCAGCTTGCCCAGCTCCTGCCCCTTAGCGATGGGCGCGGGCACCGGGCTGTCATAGCGCAGCTTCACCTGCAGGTTGCGGCGCCACTGGCGCGGCAGGGTCAGCACCACGTCGCGCCCGCCCACCAGCGGCACCTTCAGCCGCTCCCCGAGATAGACCGGCGCCTCCTCGATCGTGTCGGAGGCGCGGAAGAGGGCGACGTTCTCGAACTCGCGGAAGCCCCATTCCATCAGCCGCTCGGTCTCCTCGCGGCGGGCGGACATGCTGGGCAGCCCGTTCACCACGAGGATCAGGCGCCGGTCCCCGCGCTTGGCGCTGCCGGTCAGGCCGTAGCCAGCCTCTTCCGTATGGCCGGTCTTCAACCCATCCGCGCCGGCCACACGACCCAGCAGCGGGTTGCGGTTCTCCTGGTTGATGTCGTGCCAGCGGAAGGTGCGCTCGCCATAAATCCTGTAGTGGTCCGGGTGGTCGTTGATGATGTGCCGCGCCAGCGTCGCCAGGTCGCGGCAGGTCATCCGGTGCTCGGGGTCGGGCCAGCCGGTGGCGTTGCGGAAGGTGCTGTTCTCCAGGCCAAGTCGGCGGCCGTAGTCGTTCATCAGCTCAGCGAACTGGGTCTCGCTGCCCGAGATGCCTTCGGCCAGGACGATGCAGGCATCGTTGCCGGACTGGATGATGACGCCACGGATCAGGTCCTCGACCTTGATGTTGTCGCCCAGCCCCACGAACATCTTGGAGCCGCCCATGCGCCAGGCGCGCTCGCTGACGGGCAGCTCCTGGTCCATGCGGAGCCGGCCCTGCTTCAGCAGGTCGAAGACGACATACATCGTCATCAGCTTCGACATGGAGGAGGGCGGCATCCGCTCGTCCGCGTTCTTCTCCAGTAGCACGGCGCCGGTGTCGGCATCGACGATCAGCGCCTGGCGCGCGATCGTGTCCACCGGCCCGAGCGGCGTGCTGGCCGGCGAGCCCGGCGGCGGCGCGGGCGCGCGCGAGCCGCGCTGCGCCCCGCGCGACTGCGCCTGTGCCTCACCCGCCACCAGCCCGCCCGAAAGCCCGATCGCGGCCATCGCCCCGATCATGTTCCGACGCTTCGGCATCCCCATGCCCCCCAGTTCCGTGACCGCGCCCGCCATTCAGCCATGGCGGGGCCGTCCTAATCCACGATGATCCGCGCTTCCGATACGCCCGCGCGCAGCGCGCCGTCGAGCGCCCTGTCCGCCTCGGCGGGCGTTCCGAAGGGTCCGAGCCGGACCCGCCACTCCTGCTGCCGCGCCGGGCCGAAGGCCTGCACACTGGCGCCGCCGAGCCGTGCGGCCTGCCGCTGGGCCGCTACGCGGTTCGTAAAGCTGCTGCCCTGCACGAACAGGCGCCCCGGCATGGCCGGCCCCTGCGAGACGCGTTCGGGTAGCAGCACGGGCGCCGCCGCGCGCTCCGGCCCGGCTGCCGCCGCCTGGACGACGGGACCGCGCCCCTCCCGAACCCGGTCCGCCTGCCGCGCCCCGGCGATGGGAGCCAGGGACTCCCGCTCGACGGTCCCGGTCGGCGCTGCCGCGATGATGGGGCGGCTGCCTTCCGGTGCCGGGAGGCCGCTGGCAAGGCTGCGGGACAGGTTGCCGTCCACGGCAAGCCGCACCTGGGCAGCACGGCCCGGCGCGACGCCCAGCAACTCCGCCGCCCGGCGGGAGAGTTCGACCACCCGGCCGGGATCCGCCGGGCCGCGGTCGTTCACACGCACGGCCAGCGAGCGCCCGTTTTCCAGGTTCGTCACGGTGACGATGGCGGGCAGCTGCAGGGTGCGGTGCGCGGCCATCAGCGCGGCGGGGTCATGCACCTCGCCATTCGGTGTCCGCCGGCCGGCGCGGGCATCCGCAGCCACGCTCGCCAGCCCTGTTTCCACCAGCCCGAAATCCTCGCGCGGATAGAACCAGAGATCACGGAGGCGGTAAGGCTCGCCCACGACGTAGCGCGGTTCCCCTGCCGGCACTGGCGGCTCCGGGGCCTTGCAGCCCGAGAGCAGCGCCAGGCTGAGCCCAAAAGCGAGCCCGGGCCCGAGAAGGGTGACAGGCCGCCTCACGCCACACGGTCGGAGAGCATGCCGACCGCCAGGGCGTAGAAATTGGAGGGGTTGTAGCGCCGGATGACATTGAAGTTCTGGTAGACCAGGAAGGCCTGAAGGCTGCCGGACGAGACGCCGGGGCAGATCACCGCGCCCGTCATGTCCAGCGCCGGCACCGGCGTGCCGTCAATGAAGGTGAAGCCCTGGCGTGCCCACTCACGCAGCGGGCGCACATTCTCCCGCGTCGCCTGATACGGGTCGAAACCGGAGGGGAGCACCACCTCCCGCCCCCAACGCTCATCCTCGCGCCAGCCGGAGCGGGCGAGGTAGTTCGCGATCGAGCCGAGCGCGTCCGTCCGGTTGTCCCAGATGTCCTTACGGCCGTCGCCATCGGCATCCACCGCCAGCCGTTCGAAGCTGCTGGGCATGAACTGCGGATGGCCCATGGCCCCCGCCCAGGAGCCGCGCATCCGCTCGGGCGTGACATGGCCGGCATCCAGGATCCGCAGCGCCGCCATCAGTTCGCCCCGGAAGAAGCTCGCGCGCCGGCCCTCCCAGGCGAGCGTCGCCAGGGCTTCGATCACGCCGAAGCCGCCGGTGTTCTGGCCGTAATTCGTCTCCATGCCCCAGATCGCCACCATGAAGCGGCCGGGCACGCGGAAGCGGCCCTCCAGCGACTGCAGCATGGCGCGGTTGTCCGCATAGGCGCGGCGGCCGTTGTCGATGCGGGTCTGGCTGACGATCCGGTCCCGGTACTGGTCCCAGGTCAGGGTGCTCTCGGCCTGGCGGCGGTCCAGCTCGATCACCCGGTCCACTGGCCGGATGCCGGACAGGGCGCGCTGCAGCGTGGCGTTCGAGACCCCCGCGCGGCGCGCATCCGCCCGTACGCCATCGAGGAAGGCCTCGAAGCTGCCCTGCTGCGCCAGCGCGGGCGTGGCCAGCAGCAGGGCGGGGAGGGAAAGGACGGACCGGCGGCTGAGGCGGCTCATGGGCGGAGAGGTGCCACTTCCCGGTCTCCGGGGCAACCGGGACGCTTTGCAACAAGCTGTTGCGCGCCCCGCCTGACTCCTCGCCTCATCCGGTCCGGCCGGGCGCGCTCCCCCCTCAGAACCGGAAGGAGGCGCTGAAGGAGCCGAAGGACTGCACGCCCTTCTGCCCGTAGAACTCCTCGCTCCGCAGCACATGGGTATAGGCGAAGCGCACCCCCCGCCACATCACGGCCGCCCCGACCTGCGCGTCGCCCACGACGATGCGCTTGTCCACGCGCGGCCCGTCCCGCCAGGTGTTGCCATCCAGGAAGATATCGCGCGCGGTGGCGCGCCCCTCCACGCCGGCGAAGACATACCAGCCGAAATCCTGGCGCGGCTGGAAGAAGCCCGAGCCGGCCAGGGCCGGGCGGATCCGCACCGGGCCCCAGTCGGCGTCCAGCCCATCCCCGATGCGGAAGATCGCGCCGGCGGAGGCATAGGTCTGCACATTGCCCACTGCGCCCGCTACCACGGGGATGGTCTCGGCCTGGAGGGATCCGATCTGCCCGGCCGGGATGCGCCAGCGGCGCTCCAGCAGCAGCGTCGCCGCCGGCTCGTCCTTCAGCTGCCGGTCCCAGCCCTCCGCGTTCTTGATGTTCAGGAGGTCATGGTAGTTGTTCTGCACGAACTCGCCGAGCGCCGAAGGGCCGACCACGCCGAGCTGGATCTCGGCCAGGGTCTGGCTCCGCTCCGTGGTGCGGGTCAGGCTCGCCGCGCCATAGAGATAGCCCGCATAGGGTCGGTCCCGCGGGTCCGGGTTTCGGCGGGACGTGTCCTGGGGCGTGTAGATGTTCTGGCCGAAGGACAGGCCCCAGCGGAGCTGCCCCGGCTCCACGGCATAGTCCAGCGCCCGGTCCATCCAGGCCAGCGGCCAGGGCAGGTTCTCGGAAGGCGAGCGCCAGGTCAGCAGCAGCCCGTTGGTGTAGTAGCGGTCCGACCCGCCGAAGAGGTCGTTCTCCACAGTCAGGCTCAGCGTGCCGCGCCAGTCCGGAGGCTCCTGCGCCATGGCCGGGGCGAAGGCCGGCGCGGCGGAAAGCAGCGCGGCGATGAGAAGGCGCGGTCTGCGCATCATGGTTCCCTTGGTCACGAAGCCGGTGTAACCCGGCCCCGCGCGCCTGTCGCGGCGCGATCGCCGGGGATGGGTGGCAGAGCGGTCGATTGCTCCGGTCTTGAAAACCGGCGTGGGCGCAAGCCCACCGTGGGTTCGAATCCCACCCCATCCGCCAGGGCGGCCTGTCCGGCCCGCCGCGGCACGGATGCCGCCGCGCGAAACGGAACGCAGCCCGGCCGGCGCCCCGGCGTTTGCTCACCATGTCGGCGCCGCAAGCCTCCGTCTCCGCCCCTGCCCGACCGGCTGCGCCGGACAAGCGCCCCTTCGACTATGACGAAGCGTTCCGCCGCCTCCGCGTGATGCTGGCGGACCGTCCGAAGGCCGCGATGTTCGAACTGCGCGACCGTGGCCATGGCACGCCCTTCGAGCAGCTCGTCGCCAGCCTTGTCTCCGCCCGCACGCGCGACGAGGTGACAACCCCGGTCTGCCTCCGCCTCTTCGCAGTGGCGCGCACCGTGGCAGAGATGGTCGCGCTGGACGAGCCGACCCTCGCCGGGCTCCTGCACGGGGCGACCTTCCCCGAACCCAAGGCGCGGGACATCCTCGCCCTCTCCCGTCGCATCCTGGATGAGCATGGCGGCGTGGTGCCGGAGACGATGGAGGGGCTGATGGCCTTCCGCGGGGTCGGCCCGAAGATCGCGGCCCTCACCTTGGGCGTCGCCTTCGGCCGCGCCGCCATCGCCGTGGACATCCATGTGCACCGCATCGCCAACCGCTGGGGCGTGATAGCGGCCGGCACGCCCGAGCGGAGCATGGCGGCGATGGAGGCCGTGCTGCCCCGGCGCTACTGGGTCGAGATCAACGAGCGCCTCGTGCCCTTTGGCAAGTTCGTCTGCACCGGGGAGCGCCCGCGTTGCTCCACCTGCCTCCTGCTCGACATGTGCCGGCAGGTCGGGGTGACGGCGGCGCGCTGAGGCATCATCCCAGGCGCAGCAGGGTGGCCAGCGTGTCCCGCACCGGCTTTGCGCGCGGATGCCGCTCGACCGCTTCCGTCACGCGCTCCGGCATGGCGCGGTAGAGGGCAAAGCTGGCGGCGATGAAGCCCGCCAGGTCCATCACCTGGATCGGCCCTTCGCCGCGGATGACGTTGCGGAACAGGTAGTGCCCGGGCAGGCCGAGCCGCCGCCCGATCTCGGGATAGACCGGAAACACCGGCATCCGCGACAGAGGCTCACCCAGCACGTCCGAGGCGTCGGTCAGTTCAGGCAGGTCGTGGCCGAGCTTGCGGAGCACGAGCCGCGCCATGTCCGCCACGACCACGCTGCGCGGATGGTTGATCGTGTACATGAAGGCGACGTGCCGCTGCCACAGCGGCAGCCGGTCGCCGATTTCGATCCCCATCCGGCGGAAATGCGCGACCATCGCGCCGGCTGCCTTGGCGTGGTCCTCGAAATAGCCGAGCCGAGAGAAGACCATGGCGTTGAAGAGCGCGGCCGTGCGGGCCTCGTCCAGCCTCAGCGTGAAGGCCGCCGCCGCCAGGGCGGAGTGGTATACGTCGAGCGGCGATCCAAGCCCGCCGCGTGAGTCGGACAGGTAGATGCAGTCGGGCTGGAAGCCGTTGAAAGCGATGGTGGGGATGAAGACCGTCTCCGGATGCGTCTCCCGCAGCTGCTTGTGCCGCAGCGGGCCGAGCCGCTCATTCACCTCCGGATGCGCGAAGACCCGGTCGAACCCGCGCAGCTCCGCCGCGATCGCATCTGCGCGCTCGGCCGTGGCCGGGTTCCCGGTGCCGTGGCGGACCACCTCCGCGCCGGGAAAATAGAGCGCCAGGGCGTCGGCGAAGGTGCCGGTCTGGCAGTTGCCGATGACGGCGAAGCGCATCCCGGTCAGCGCGCCCGTGCCGAAGGGAGGGAATGCTCGATCGCCTCCTCGTCGCAGACCACCCCGAGGGTCGCCTCCGTCTCCGCATCGATCGCGCCTGCCTGTACGGCCGCCGGGGCTCTCGCCCCGTGAGAAGCCTTCTGGGAAGCCCCCTGCCCCTCCTCGTCGCCCCGGCCCAGGAAATGCCGCCCGAACACCGCCATGACCGCCGCCACACCCTCCTCCGTCACGGCCCGCAGGTTCGGCGCGAAATAGGCGCCGCGCGCCTGTGGCCCCGTGATGATCTCGTAGGAGGGGAAGTAGGCGACATGCGGGAAGCGGTCCACCGCCTCCTGCGCCGCCACCCGCAGGACCGACTTGCTGTAGGTGGTCGCCGGAAGCACATGCGCCGCGCTCATGGTGGCGACGAGCGGCACGGGCGAGACGGTGAGGATGACGCGGGCCGACGGGTTGACGTCCCACAGCCGCTCGACGACGCCGAGGAGGTCGGCCCGCACCTCGTCGAGGGTGAAGTTGTGGAAGCGGTGCCGCATGCTCGATGGCGCCTCCGCCACCACGCCCGGCGCGAGCGGATAGGCCGTGCCATCCTCGCCCAGCCAGGTTTCGGTCAGGCCCAGGGTGAAGACGAAGGCCGTGCAATCCTCCAACACCCGCCGCACCGCCCCGAGATGCGTCGACCTCGCGGCGCGCACCGCCTCCTCGCTGGGATGGCCATTCATCGGGACGCGCGGGCGCAGCGCATCGACGAAGCGCCCATCCGCCCGGCGCCAGACATCGTCGGCCGGGCGGTGCAGCCCATAGGCCTCGTCGATCAGCAGCAGCATCTGCCGGGCCGTGTAAATGTTCCCGTAACGCGCGGAGAAGCCGCCGTCCTCGGCCGGGTCGCCCGCCTCGGTGCGCAGATGCCCGTAGCCCGAGGCCGCGAGATGCCGGGCGATGTGCTGGGCGAAGCAGCTTCCGGCGGTCGCCACCCGGTCCGCCGGGGTCAGGTTGAAAGGCGCCGCCACCACCGGGTCCACCACACCTCCGGGCGGGTCGGCCACGGCCCGCGACCAGAAGGCGTGATCGGGCCGGTCGGCATAGGGGTTGGGCATGGGCACTCCGGCAAGGCTCGCCCGATCCTAGGGCGGGCCGGGCGCCTTCGAGAACCCTGGCCCGCGCGACCCCGGCAGGGCTAGACTGGGCCGGTGAACGCGCTCACCCCGCCCCGCGCCCGGCTGCCCATCGAGGTGGTCTTCGATCTCGTATGCCCCTGGTGCTTCCTCGGCACGCGCCGCCTGCGCCGTGCCCTGCGTGCCCGGCCGGAGCTGGTGGCCGACCTGATGTGGCGCCCCTTCCTCCTCAACCCGGACCAGCCCGCCTCGGGCCGGGACGCCTTCGCGCGCCGTCCCGGCGGGGCGGACCGCGCCCGGCGCCTGCACACCACCCTGGCCGAGATGGGCCGGGCCGAAGGCGTGCCCTTCCGCTTCGACCTGATCCATCGCACCCCGCCATCCCTGGATGCCCACCGGCTGGTGCGTCTGGCCGCCCGGCGGGGCGTGGCGGAAGAGGTGGTGGACCGGCTGTTCCTCGCGCATTTCGCCGAGGGCGCGGATATCGCCGACCACGCGACCCTGGCCGGCATCGCCGCCGCGGCCGGGCTGGACCGTGCCGCGACGCGCCGCTTCCTCGCCGGGGACCAGGAAGCCGAGGCCGTGCAGGCCGAAAACCTCCGCGCCCACCGCCTGGGCATCAACGGCGTGCCCTGCTTCGTCCTGGCCGGTCGCCATGCCATTGCCGGCGCGCAGGAGCCCGAGGTGCTGCAGCGCCTGCTGGACGTCGCCCAGGCCGAGGCCGCGTGACGCGAGGGCGGATCGGGCGCCGCGGCGCCCTCCTCCTCCCGCCCGCACTCGCCGCGGGGTCCACCGCCGCGCAGCCGGCCGTCGTCGATCTCCTCCTCGTCCTCGCCATCGATGCCTCCGGCAGCATCGACGCGGATGAATTCCGCTTGCAGCGGGAAGGCTGCGCGGAAGCCCTCACCCATCCGGCCGTGCTCTCGGCTATCAGCGCCGGCCCGCGCGCTTCCATCGGCGTGGCCCTGGTGGAATGGGGCGCCCCGGGCGGGGCGGCCACGATGGTTGATTGGCACCGGGTCATCGCTGCCGCCTCCGCCGGGGTGCTCGCCCGCGCCGTGCTGGACGCCCCCCGCTCCCGCCAGAGCTGGAACGCCATTGGCGATGCCCTGGACCATTCGGCCGCCCTCATCGCCCAGGCCCCCTGGGCCGCGAGCGAGCGCGTGATCGACCTCTCGGGCGATGCGCCCGACATGCGAAGCCTGCACCCCGTCGAGGGCGCCCGCCGAGCCGCGGCCGCCCAGGGTATCGTCGTGAACGCCCTCGCGATCGAGGGCGGCCGCCCCGGCCTGACCCGGACCTACGAGGAAACCGTGATTGCCGGCAACGGCGCCTTCGTCATGACGGCGGAGCGCCGCGGCGACTTCGCCCGGGCACTCCGGGCGAAGCTCATCCGTGAAATCGCCCTGGCATCGCCGGGGACGCAGACCGGCTGATATCCCCCTTCTGGGGGTTCTGAGCGGCGCGGTTTCGCCGGTGAGGGCTCCGCCCCCAACCCGCCAAGGGCCTGAGGCCCTTGGAACCCCGCCTGGCTGCCGTGGATGCCCCGGACCAGTGGGGTCTCTGGATGGCGGGCGCATGTTCGGCCTTTCCAGTCGCCTGAGGTCATCGACCTCAGGCGCACCGTCATCCCCATGACTCCAAACTTGAAGAAAAGGATGATGGTGAGGGGTCCGGGGAGAGGAAGAATTCCTTCTTCCTCTCCCCGGGACAGACCGTCAGCGCGGAACAATCCCCCGAAGGCCCGCCTCAGCCCTCGAAGCGCAGCCGCAACTCCCGCCGTCCATCCGCCCGTGTGGTCTCGCGCATCGGCCCCGCCCGGAAGCGGAGGATCGCGACGGCGAGGGCCACCGGATCCTCCTCTGGTGCGGCGGCGCCGGCCGGCAGCATCCGCCCAGCCCAGGAGAGGCGGATCTCGAGCGCCAGCTCGTCCCAGCGCGCTTCCACCTCCAGCGAGGTTCCGGGATCGAGCAGATCGGGCGCCGCGTGGCCGAACTCCTCCAGCGCATCGGCGGCGCGCTCGACGAGCGCGGCCAGTGCGCCCCAGCGGCGGCCCTCTTCCGTGATGAAGGCCGACAGGGCGCCGGCCCCCTCCGCCGGCACCCAGCGGGTTGCCGCCCGTGGTGCGGTGCCGATCCGGAACAGCGCGTTGAGGATGAGCGCCGTGACCAGGGCGAGGACCAGCGAGGAGCCGATCACCCCGCCCAGCCATTCCGGCATTCGCGCGTAGAACTGCGGCACGAGGTCGTAGGAGAGGCCGAGGATGAGGGCGAGGCCGATGGTCGCCGTGCGCCGGGCGTCGAGCAGCCGCTGCGCCACGATACCCATGCCGGCCGAAACCACGAAGGCCGCGGAGAAGAGCAGGATCGCGCCGAGGACGCTGCGCGGAATGGCCAGCACCAGCCCCGCCGTGCCGGGCAGCAGGGCCAGGGCGCACCAGAACAGCCCGACGGCCACGGCCACCCGCCGCGCGAGGATCCGGGTGGCGACCGAAAGCCCGATGCTGGCCGAATAGGTGTTTAGCCCGGGAACGCCGAGCAGCCCGGCCAGCAGCGTGCCCACGCCATCCGCCAGCGTGCCGCGCCGGACGCTTTCCATGTCGGGCGCGGTCCAGCGCGGGTCGTTGGCCCGCTGGGCCGTGACGATGTCGCCCGAGGCGCGGGCGAGGCAGGCCAGCGCCCCCATGAGGAAGCCAGGCAGGAGCGTCCATTCCCCCGCTGCCGGCAGGACCAGCGGCCAGGTGATGGGCGCCCAGTCCGGGACGGCCGGCGCGGTGGCATGCCCGCCCGCTCCTTCGAGGAGGAAGGTCAGCGCCGTTCCCGCGACAAGACCGCAGAGCGCCGCGAGCGGCCGCAGCCGCGCCCCGCCCCAGACTGAGACGCCCAGCACGACCGCGAGGGCCAGAAGGCCGCCGGCCAGGGCGGCCGGGGAGTCGGGGCCGGCGCCACGGCCGATCCCGAGCATGAGCCGGAAGCCGAGCAGGCCCAGGATCACCCCGATGAGGAGCACCACCAGCCCCATCACCTCGGCCGGGACCCAGGCGCGGAGGCGGCGGATCTGGGTCGCCAGCAGGATCTCCATGGCCCCGGCGGCAATGGTCATGGCCGCCACCGCGCCGAGCCCGCCGACCCGCGCGGCGACGAGCGCCGGCGGCACATAGGCGGCGGTGAAGACGGCGGGGATGAGGAAGCCGGAGCCGATGCCGCGCCAGCCCCAGGCCTGGGCCAGCGTGGCCAGTCCCAGGGCGAGCATGCAGAGGTCGAGGTAGCGCGCCCGCGTCGCCTCGTCCGCGCCGGCCGCATCGGCGACGAGCAGCGGGAAGACCAGGGTGACGGACATGATGGCGGCATGCTGCAGCGCGGCCCCGAGAAGGGTGGGCCAGGGCGGCCGCGAATCCAGCGGCCATGACGCCGATGCCGCCCGTTCACCCATGCCGCCTCCCCCGGGACTCGGCGATCCGCCGGTCCTCGGGGGGACGCTAAGCCGCCTTCGCCTCGCTGGCGACGCGCAGCAGCGCCTGGAGGATCTCCCGCGCCACCTTCACCCGCTGCGCCAGCTCCATCTCCCGCACCACGGCCAGCTTGTGGTCCGGCCGCAGCTTCACCGCGCCCTTCTGGGAGACGACCCAGCCCGCCAGCCCGCCGGGATTCGCGAAGTTGTTGCGGCGGAAGGCCAGCACGATGCCCTTGGGTCCCGCATCCAGCTTCTCCACCCCGGCCTCGCGGCACATCCGCTTGATGGAGACGACCTGGAGGAGGTTCTCCACCTCCGGCGGGATGGGCCCGAAGCGGTCGGTCAGCTCCGCCGCCATCGCCTCCAGCTCCGCCTCGTTCGCCAGCCCGCCGATGCGGCGGTACAGGCCGAGGCGCACGGGAAGGTCGCGCACATAGTCCTCGGGGATGAGGACGGGCAGGCCGAGATTGATGTTGGGCGTCCAGTCCCGGTCCGGCGCCTCGCCCTTCGCTCCCTTGCCGCGCTGGCGGTTGCGGATGTCCTGCACCGCATCCTCCAGCATCTGCTGGTAGAGCTCGATCCCGACCTCCCGCACATGGCCGGACTGCTCGTCGCCCAGCAGGTTACCGGCGCCGCGGATATCGAGGTCGTGGGAGGCCAGGGTGAAGCCGGCGCCGAGATTGTCGAGCGTCTGCATCACCTCCAGCCGCTTCTGCGCCGCCGCCGAGAGACGGTGGGATTGCGGCCAGGTGAGATAGGCATAGCCGCGCTGCTTCCCGCGCCCGACCCGCCCGCGCAGCTGGTAGAGCTGGGCGAGGCCGAACATGTCGGCCCGGTGGATCAGCAGCGTGTTCACCGCCGGCATGTCCAGCCCGGACTCCACGATGTTGGTGGAGAGCAGGATGTCGTATTTCTGGTCGCCGAACTCGGTCATCACCCGCTCGAGCTCGGTGGGCGTCAGCCGCCCATGCGCCTGGGCGACGCGGATATCCGGCACGATTTCCGTCAGCCGCGTCGCGACCTTCGGCAGGTCCTCCAGCCGGGGCACCACGCAGAAGACCTGGCCGCCGCGGAAGCGCTCGCGCTGGATGGCCTCGCGGATCACCACGCTGTCCCAGGGCATGATGAAGGTGCGCACCGCCAGCCGGTCCACGGGCGGCGTCGCGATCACGCTCATCTCCCGCACGCCGGAGAGCGCGAGCTGCAGCGTGCGCGGGATGGGGGTGGCCGTCAGCGTCAGCACATGCACATCGGCCTTGAGCGACTTCAGCCGCTCCTTATGCGCCACGCCGAAATGCTGCTCCTCATCGACGATGACGAGGCCGAGATCGGCGAATTCCACCCCCTTGGCCAGCACGGCATGGGTGCCGACCACGATGTTCACCGTGCCGTCCTTCAGCCCCGCCTTCACCTCCGCCTGCTCCTTAGCCGTCGCCATGCGGGAGAGCTGGCCGACCTTGATGGGCAGCCCCTCGAAGCGCTTGGTGAAGGTGCGGTAGTGCTGGCGCGAGAGAAGAGTGGTGGGAACGACCACCGCCACCTGGGCACCGGTCATCGCCACCACGAAAGCGGCGCGGAGCGCCACCTCGGTCTTGCCGAAGCCCACATCGCCGCAGATCAGCCGGTCCATCGGCTTGCCGGCCGAGAGATCCTCCAGGATATCGGAAATGGCGCGCAGCTGGTCCTCCGTCTCGGCGAAGGGGAAACGGGCGCAGAACTCGTCCCAGGCGCCTTCGGGCGGGGTGGCCATTACCCCTTCCTTGGTCTGGCGCTCGGCGGCGGTGCGGATGAGCTGCGCCGCCATGTCCTGGATGCGGGACTTCGCCTTCGCCTTGCGGTTCTGCCAGGAAACGCCGCCGAGCTTGTCCAGCGCGACGCCCGCGGAATCGCTGCCGAAGCGGGTGAGGACCTCGATGTTCTCCACCGGCAGGTAGAGCTTGTCCCCGCCATCATAGATCAGGCGGAGGCAGTCATGCGGCGCGCCGCCCGCATCCAGCGTCTCCAGCCCGTCATAGCGGCCGATGCCGTGATCCGCATGGACGACGAGGTCACCCTCCTCGATCTCCGTCGCATCCGCGATGAACTGGTCCGCGCGCTTGCGGCGGCGCGGAGGGCGGGCGATGCGGTCGCCCAGCAGGTCCTGCTCGCCGGTGACGGAAATCCCGGGCTCGCCATCGGCGCCGGCCCCGCCGATGAAGCCGCGCTCCAGCCCCCAGACGGCCAGCCCGACCACCCCCGGCGGCAGCTTCCGCACGCCGGGCCAGTCGTCCACCGTCTGGGTCGGCACATTCGCCTCCCGCAGCAGGTTCGCCAGCCGGTCCCGTGAGCCGCGGGTCCAGCCCGCGAGAACCGCCCGCCGACCCTGCCCCGCCATGGCCTTCGCATGGTCGTGGAAGGCCTGGAAGACGTTGCCGCCGGCCTGGCGCACCTCGGTGAAAAGCCGCCCCTGGCGGCCGCCCGCCTCGACTCCCTCGGTGCCGTCCGGCTTGCCGAAGGGGTTGAAGCGCAGCACCGGCCCGCCGGAGAGCATCCGGTCCCAGCCCTTGCGGTCCAGGTAGAGGCGGCGCGGCGGCGCCGGGCGGTAGGGCACCTCCCCCTCGCGCGGCGGCAGCCGGCGGGCCTCGTAATGGTCCTCGATCATCTCCAGCCGGGCTTCCAGCGCATCCTCGGCCTGATGGTCCAGGCTGGTGGAAGCGGGGCCGAGATAGTCGATCAGCGTCTCCATCTTCTCGTGGAAGAGCCCGGCCCAGTGCTCCATTCCCGGGTGCCGCTGCCCCGCGGAGACGCTGACATAGAGCGGGTCGTCCCCCGCCGCCGGGCCGAAGAGGTCGCGGTATTCGGTGCGGAAGCGCGTGATCGAATCCGGGTCGAGGAAGACTTCGCCCATGGGCCGGAGCCACAGCTCCTCCATTCCCTCTCGGCTGCGCTGGGTGCCCGGGTCGAAGCGGCGGATGCTCTCGATCTCGTCGCCGAACAGGTCCAGCCGCACCGGGTCCGGCTCCCCGGCGGGATAGAGGTCGATGATGCCGCCGCGTACGGCGTATTCGCCCGGCTCCATCACCGTCCCCGCGCGGCCATAGCCATTGGCCTCGAGGAAGCCGATCAGCTTCTCGGGATCGGTCCGCCCGCCCTTGGCCAGGCGCAGGGTGGCCCCGGCGAAGACCGCGCGGGGCGGCACCTTCTGAACGAGGGCGTTGACGGTCGTCAGCACGATGCGCGGCCGCGCCGGCGGCTCCATCAGCCGGGTCAGGGTCGCGACGCGCTCGGCGGTGATCTCGGGGTTGGGCGAGACGCGGTCATAGGGAAGGCAGTCCCAGGCCGGGAAGGTCAGGACCTCCGCCTCCGGCGCGAGGAAGGCCAGGGCGTCGGCCATGCGCTGCATCCGGGCATCGTCCCGGCATACATGCAGCACCGCCCCCTGCTCTTCCGCCCGCCGGCGGGCCACCAGGAGCCCGTCATACCCCTCGGGGGCGCCGTAGACGTCCAGGGCCATTCAGTTCTTCCGCATCTCTTCGGGTATTCCCGCCCCGGGAAGCGCGCTCGCCTCCATCAGGCGAAGCATCATCGGGGATTGCAGCTCGGCCGGCACGGGGCGGCGGCCGGAGAGCCAGTCGGTCAGGTCCACATCCGGCAGCTCCAGCAGCTCCTCAACCTCGTCCAGCTCCTGCTCGGAGAAGGATTCGATCCGGTCCGAGACAAAGCCGCCGATCAGCAGGTCGGTCTCCTTCGTGCCGCGATGGCGTGCCCGGAAGAGCAAACGCCGCCGCCGCGGGGAGAGTTCGTTCAGTTCGTCATCCATCGCGCTTGCCCCGTTCGGCATTCGTTCGTGGCGTGCCATATACGCCCCGCTCCGAATCATGCCAGCCCAGCCAGACCACCTCTCCCCCCTTCTCGCCCCCATCGAGAGCCTCCCGGAGGCCGCGGGCAAGGCACGCCAGCTGGCCGATGCGGCGGGCCCGCGGGTGCTGGACCTGCTGCTGCACCTGCCGGAACGCTATGTGGACCGGAAGCGCATCACCCGACTGGCCGATGCCGCGGATGGGGACGTGGCGACCATTCCCCTCCTGGTGGAGGCGGTGACCGCGCCCCGCAGCCCCTCCCAGCCCTGGGTGGTGAAGGGGCTGAGCGAGCGGGCGATGATCGACCTCGTCTACTTCCTCCGGGCGAAATGGGTCGGGCCGTGGCTGCACCGGACCTTTCCGGAAGGCGCGGCCCGCACCGTCTCCGGCCGCGTCCGCCGCTATGGCCCGCGCTGGCAGATGGACGCCCCGGAGTTCGTCTCCCCGCCCGACATCATCCCGGACATCCAGCCGGTCTGGCCGCTGGTGAAGGGCCTGGGGCCGAAGGACGTGCAGAAGGCGATGAATGCCGCCCTGGCACGCCTGCCCGCGATGCCGGAATGGCAGGACCCCGCCCATCTGCGCCGTCGCCGCTGGCCCGGCTTCACGGAAGCCCTTCGCGCCCTTCAGGCGCCCGAGGCAGTGCCGGCCCCCGAGGCCACGGACCGGCTTGCCTATGACGAGCTGCTGGCCGGGCAGGTGGCCATCGGCCTGGTCCGCCGGGCGGTGCTGGAACGGCCGGGGCGTTCCCTCGCCGGCGATGGCGCGCTCCGCGCCCGCGCCCTGGCCGCCTTCGGACACGAGCCGACCGCGGCCCAGGCGCAGGCGGTCGCCGAGATCGACGCGGACCTCGCCGCCCCGCGCCGGATGCTCCGCCTGCTGCAGGGCGATGTCGGCAGCGGCAAGACGCTCGTCGCCCTGATGGCCATGCTCCGAGCGGTGGAGGCCGGGGCGCAGGCCGCCATCATGGCGCCGACCGAAATGCTTGCCCGCCAGCATCTCCGCACCTTTCAGCGCCTGGCCGGGGCAGCCGGGGTGGAATGCGCCCTGCTGGCCGGCAGCGTGAAGGGCAAGGAGCGCTCCCGGGTGCTGCGCCGCCTGGCCGATGGCTCGCTGCCCCTGGTGATCGGCACCCATGCCCTGTTCCAGGAGGGGGTGCAGTTCCGCGACCTGGCCCTGGTGGTGGTGGACGAGCAGCACCGCTTCGGCGTGGCGCAGCGGCTGATGCTGACCGAGAAGGGCACGGAAACCGACGTGCTGGTCATGACGGCGACCCCGATCCCCCGCACCCTGCTGCTGACCCAATGGGGCGAGATGGCCGTCTCGCGGCTCGAAGGGCGCCCGGCGGGCCGCAAGCCCATCGTCACCCGCATCGTCAGCCGGGACCGGCGGGACGAGGTGCTGGCCGCCTTGCGCCGCGCCTTCGCCTCGGGGAACCGGGCCTACTGGGTGGTCCGCGCCATTGAGGACGGCGAGGCCCATGACAACGTGGCTGCCGAGACCACCTTCGCCCAGTTGAAGGAAGTGTTCGGCGAGACCGTGCGCCTGGCCCATGGCGCCCAAAGCCTGGAGGTGCGCGAGGCGGCGCTGGGCGACTTCGCCGCGGGCCGGGCCCAGCTCCTCGTCGCGACCACGGTGGTGGAGGTGGGCGTGGACGTGCCCGAGGCCACCATCATGATCATCGAGCAGGCCGAGCGCTTCGGCCTTTCAGCCCTGCACCAGCTGCGCGGCCGCGTCGGGCGGGGCAGCGCCCAGTCCTACTGCCTCCTCCTGCCCTCCGCGGAGTTGCTGGAGGGCGAGAAGCGCCGGCTCTCGGTCATCCGGGACACGGAGGACGGCTTCCTCATCGCCGATGCGGATCTCGACCACCGCGGGGGCGGCGATGCGCTGGGCACCCGCCAGGCCGGGCAGATCGGGCGGCGGATCGCCGACCCACAGCGCCATGGCGGGCTGGTCCGGGTGGCGCATCAGGAGGCGGAGCTGCTGCTGGAGAAGGACCCGGGCCTTGCCGCGACGGAACGGGGCCGGGCCGCCCGGACCCTGCTGGCGCTTTTCGACCACGATCCTAGCCTGAAGCCCCTCGCCGCCGGCTGAGAGCGGCGGGCTAGCGTGCGGGGGCGGTGTTCTGCCGCGTGGTAAGGATGCAGGACGCATAATGGAGCAGCGCGGGCGCCAGGATGATGAGCACGAAAAGCGGGCCCTCATCCGCGATCCCATAGTAGCTGCGCCAGCGGATCTCCCGGCTCAGGCCGGGCGCGAAGCCGAAGATGACGAGGCGCGCGACCACCCCGAACAGGGCGGTCCCGAGGAAGAACCGCCAGAAGGTCAGCCCCACCAGGGTCAGCGCCGAGGCGGAGTAACGGCCCGGCTCGATGTTGAAGCGGGCCAGCCGGAAGGCGTAGGCGCCGCTCGCCGCGAAGACGAAGACACCGAAGAGGATGCCGAGGAGCAGCGCGGCCACGAGGCTGATGCCGCTGTGGAAGCCCGCCTCGAAGGCGATCTTGAAATAGAGGAAGGCGGCGAACGCCCAACCAGCCACGACGGCGACCATGGATTTTCCCGGGAAAGCCGCGCCCACCGATTCGGCGCCGCACCGTTCCATTCTCGACGCAGATCGGGACGCGGACAACGCCCCTCCCCTCCCCGCCCCCAGGGGGTCTTGCGCCCCTTCCCGCCCCGCCTTAACCCGGCGGGCGCGGGGGGCGCCCACCTCTTCGGTTGTGGCCCCTGCCTTGGGGGAAGTTCCGACCGTGGACGCGCCGCATATCGAGATCGACCGGCTGACCAAGCGCTTCGGCGCCTTCACCGCCGTGGATGACGTCACCTTCACCGTCAGGGCTGGCGAGGTGCTGGGCTTCCTGGGCCCGAATGGCGCCGGCAAGTCCACCACCATGAAGATGCTGGCGGGCTTCGTGACGCCCACCGCCGGCACCGCCCGCATCATGGGCGAGGACGTGGTGGAGCGCCCCGTGCAGGCGAAGCGCCATCTCGGCTTCCTCCCGGAAGGCGCGCCGACCTATCCCGAGATGACGGTCCAGGGCTTCCTCGCCTTCACCGCCCGCGCGCGGGGCTACCGCGGCAGCGAGGCGGCGGACCGCGTGCACGACGCCATGCGCATGACCCAGCTGGAGGAAGTGCGCCTCCAGCCCATCGAGACCCTCTCCAAGGGCTTCAAGCGGCGCGTCGGCCTGGCCCAGGCCCTGCTGCACGACCCGCCCGTGCTGGTGCTGGACGAACCGACCGACGGGCTGGACCCGAACCAGAAGCACGAGGTCCGCAACCTCATCGCGCGCATGGCGCCGAGCAAGGCCATGATCATCTCAACCCATATCCTCGAGGAGGTGGGCGCGGTCTGCACGCGGGCCATCGTCATCGCGCGCGGCCGCGTGGTGGCCGATGCGACGCCGGCCGAGCTGGCGCAGCGCGGCCCCGACCTCGACACGGTGTTCCGCGAGCTGACGCGGGAGGCCGCGTGATGGGAGGCGCCATGACCGTCGCCCGGCGCGAGCTGGCCTCCTATTTCGCCACCCCGGTGGCCTATGTGTTCATTGTCATCTTCCTCGTCATGTCGGGCGCGCTCACCTTCACCGTGGGCGGCTTCTTCGCCCGTGGCACGGCGGATCTGCAGCCCTTCTTTGCCTTCGTGCCGTGGCTCTTCCTCTTCCTCGTGCCCGCCATCACCATGCGCCTCTGGGCGGAGGAACGGCGCCTCGGCACGATCGAGCTGCTGCTGACCCTGCCCATCGCGCAATGGCAGGCGGTGCTGGGCAAGTTCCTGGCGGCCTGGGCCTTCTGCGCCATCGCGCTGGCCCTCACCTTCCCGCTCATCATCACGGTGAACGTGCTGGGCGATCCGGATAACGGCGTCATCGCGGCCGGCTATCTTGGCTGCCTGATGGTCGCCGGCGCCTATCTCGCCATCGGCGTCGCCATCTCGGCCCTGACGAAGAACCAGGTCATCGCCTTCGTCCTCGCCGTCGCGGTCTGCTTCCTCTTCGCCGCCGCCGGCTCGCCGGTCGTGATCGAGTTCCTCAGCCGCAACACGCCCGTTCTGGCGGAGATCGCGCGCGGCCTGTCCGTGACGGACCGGCTGGCGGCCTTCTCCCGCGGCGTGATCGCGCTGCGCGACGTCATCTTCTTCATCAGCTTCATCGGCGTCTGGCTCTTCGCCAACGCCATCGCCGTCGATCTGCGGAAGGCGGACTGATCCCGTGAGCGACACCTCTGCGAAGCCGCGCGGCCGCGGCCTCTGGCTCTCCCTCGGCGCCCTCGCCGCCGTGCTGGTCCTGGCGATCGGCGTGAACGTGCTGGCCGACCGGTTCCTGGCCCGCGCGCGGATCGACCTGACGGAACAGCGCCTCTACACCCTTTCCGAAGGCACGCGGCAGGAGCTCGCCGGCTTGCGCGACCCCGTCAGGCTGCGCCTCTTCTACTCGCGCCGCCTCGGCGCCGCCGTGCCGGTCTTCGGCGCCTATGCCGACCGCGTGCGCGAGATGCTGCGCGAATACGTCTCCCTCTCCGGCGGCAAGATCCGGCTGGAGATCCTGGACCCCGAGCCCTTCTCGGAGACGGAGGACCGCGCCCTGGCCTATGGCCTGCAGGCCGTGCCGCTCGATAATGCGGGGGAGCAGGTCTATTTCGGCCTCGTCGGCACCAACCTGCTGGATGACGAGCGGACCATCCCCTTCTTCCAGCCAGACCGCGAGCGCTTCCTCGAATACGACCTGACGCGGCTGGTCCACGAGCTGTCCAACCCGACGCGCCCCGTTCTCGGCGTGATCTCCTCCCTGCCCCTGAACGGCGACCCGCGCGCGATGATGATGCGGGTTCCGGGCGCCGGGCAGCCCTTCCAGGTCATGACGCAGCTTCGGCAGTTCTTCACCGTGCGGGACCTGGCGGCGGACAGCCAAGCCATTCCCTCCGAGGTGCAGGTGCTGATGGTGGCGCATGCGCAGAACCTGCCGGAGGCGACGCTCTACGCCATCGACCAGTTCGTCATGCGCGGCGGCAAGCTGCTGGCGCTGACCGACCCGCATAGCGAGAGCCAGGCCGCGCGCCCTGACCCCACGGGCCGCCCTGCCGCCTCCACCGCCTCGAACCTCGACCGCCTCTTTAACGCCTGGGGGATCGAGGCATCCTCGGAGCAGGTGGTGGTGGACCAGCGCGGCGCCTGGCGCGTCCGCGCCGGCCCGAACGACCGCGTCCAGGGCGTGGACTACCTCGCCTGGTTCAGCACGCAGGGCGACAGCCTGAACCGCACGGATGTGGCGAGTGCCGAGCTCTCCCAGGTGACCTTCGCCAGCGCCGGCGAGGTGCGCCGGCGCGAGGGCAGCACGATCGAGCTGACGCCGCTCCTCACCGCCTCGCCCCAATCCGCCCTGATCGATGCCGCGCGCGTCCGGCAGCAGCCCGATCCGGCACGTATCCTGGCGGAGTTCCGGGCGGACGGGCAACGCCATGTCCTGCTCGCCCGCGTGAGGGGCATGCTGGCCACCGCCTTTCCCGAGGGGCCGCCCGCCCTGCCCGAGGGCGTGCAGCGCGCCGAGGGGCTTCCGGCCCATATGGCGCAGACCAACGGCCCCGCGAACCTCGTCATCGGGAATGACGCGGACATCCTGGAGGACCGCTTCTGGGTCCGCGTGCAGGACTTCTTCGGCCAGCAGGTGGCGACCCCGACCAGCGACAACGGCGCGCTGGTGACCAATCTGGCCGACACGCTGGCGGGTGGCGACTCCCTCATCTCCCTGCGCTCGCGCGGCGAGAGCCTGCGCCCCTTCACGCTGGTGGACGCCATGCGGACCGAGGCCGAGGCCCGCTACCGACAGACCGAGCGCGGCCTGACCGAGCGCCTTCAGGCGACAGAGCGGCGCCTGCGTGAGCTGCGCCAGGGCCCGGGCGGGAACAACAGCCAGACCGTCATCACCCCGGAGCAGCGGGCCGAGATCGATGCCGCCCGCGCGGAGATCGTCCGCACGCGGCAGGAACTGCGGGGCGTGCAGCGCGAGCTGCGACAGGGGATCGAGGGGCTGGAGACCTGGCTGCGGATCCTCAACATCGCACTCGTCCCGGCGCTCATCACCCTGCTCGCCATCGGCCTGGCCGTCATGCGCGCGCGGCGCCGCGCCGCGGCCCGGGGTTGATGCCATGCCGCTGAACCGACGCCACCTGCTCGCCCTCGGCGGCACCGCCATCGTCGTCGCGGGCGCGGCCGTCCTGCTCACGCCGGGCGGAGAGGCGCCGCCGGAGCCCTCGGCCTCGCCGCTCGCCTTTCCTGCCCTGCCCGGTCGGCTGGAGGCCGCGCAGCGGATCGAGATCCGCCAGGGCCCCGCCAGCCTGACGCTGCAACGGAGCCCGAACAACATCTGGCTGCTCCCGGAGAAGGGCGGCTATCCCGCACGGGGAGACCGGGTGCGGGAACTTCTGGTCGGGCTGACCGAGCTGCGCCTGGCCGAGCGCCGCACCGCCGACCCCGAATCGCTCGCCCGGCTGGGCCTGGATGATCCGGGCCCGAATTCCACCGCCGTGCTGGTGCGCGTGCTGGACGGTGCGGGCGCGCCACTCGCCGCCCTCGTCGTCGGCCGGCGCCGGACCCGCACCCAGGGCGGCGTCCCGGAGAGCGCCTATGTCCGCCGGCCCGGCGAGAGCCAGTCCTACCTCGCCGAGGGGCGCATCCCCGTGGATGCCGATGCCCAGCTCTGGATCGAGCGCGAGATCGCGAACCTGCCGGAGGAACGCGTCCGCCGCGTGATCGCGGTGCGGGACGGCAGGACGGTGGAGCTGCTGCGCGAGGAAGGCCCGGATGGCCGCTTGCGCATCGTCCTGCCCGGCGACGCGCCGCCCGCAGACGAGGTCTCGCTGGACGAGGTCGGGCGCGCACTGGAAGGGCTGACCTTGCTTGATGTGCGGCCGGAAGCCCAGGCGCCGGGCCAGCCCGCGGGAGAGGGCCGCTTCATCCTGACCGACAACCTGATCGTCACCGCGCGCATGCGCCAGGACGGCGGCAATGTCTGGATGACCATCTCGGCCACGGGCGACGAGGAAGCGGCCCGGCTCAACGCGCGCTGGCGCGGCTGGGCCTATCAGGTCGGCACCTGGAAGCTCCCGGCCTTCGCGCCCAGCCTCGAGACCCTGCGGAAGCGCGAGGGGTGAGCGGACGGGAATATCCCGATCGCCCCTGGGTCGGCATCGGCTGCCTCGCCTTCCGGGGCGAGGACGTGCTGCTGGTCCGCCGCACCCGCCCGCCGCGCGCGGGCGAATGGACCGTCCCTGGCGGGGCACAGAGCCTTGGCGAAACCGCCGAGGACTGCGCCCGGCGCGAGCTGCGCGAGGAAACCGGGGTGGAGGTCGGGCCCCTCACCCTGGCCGCCTGCGTCGATATCGTCCTGCCGGGAGAGGAGGGCGGCATCCGCTTCCACTATACCATCGTGGAGTTCGCGGGCCGCTGGACCGCCGGCGAACCGAGGGCGGGCGACGACGCGAGCGAGGCGCGCTTCTTCTCCCCCGCCGAACTGGGCGGGCTCACCCTGTGGGACGAGACCCTGCGCGTAATTGCCGAGGCGCGGCGCCGATTGCTGCCGATGTTCTGAGCTGGCGGTCTGTCCCCGGGGAGAGGAAGAAGGAATTCTTCCTCTCCCCGGACCCCTCGCCATCATCTTTTTCTAGGAGTTTTGGAATCACGGGGCTGGCGGTGCGCCTGAGGTCGATGACCTCAGGCGACTGCAAAGGCAGGAAGGGCACCCTCAGCCAGAGACCCCTTCGATCATCGTATCCACGGCAGTCAAACGGGGTTCCAAGGGCCTCAGGCCCTTGGCGGGTGGAGGGCGGAGCCCTCCCTCCAGCCAAATCAGGCGTAGAGCCGCTCACCCTGCAGATTGGTGTAGAGCGGGGCGACGAACTCGCCATAGCCATTGAAGATCCGCGTGGGCACGCGCTCGTTCGAGCCGAGTAGGCGCTCGGAGGCCTGGCTCCAGCGAGGATGGGCGACCTCCGGGTTCACGTTGGCCCAGAAGCCGTATTCGCTGGATTGGAGCTTTTCCCAGTAGCCCACCGGACGCTGCGCCTGGAAGGTGACGCGCGTGATGGATTTCGGCGCCTTGAACCCATACTTCCAGGGCGTGATCGCGCGGATCGGCGCGCCGTTCTGGGGCGGCAGGGGCTTGCCGTACATGCCGGTGGCGATGAAGGCGAGTTCGTTCTGCGCCTCCTCCATCGTGAAGCCATCCGAATAGGGCCAGGGATACCAGGACTGGCGCAGGCCCGGCATGGTGTCGCGCTGGGCCGCCGTCTCGAAGACGATGTATTTCGCCTCCGGCTTGGGGGCGGCCAGCCGCACCAGCTCCGCCATCGGGAAGCCGGTCCAGGGCACGGTCATGGCCCAGGCTTCCACGCAGCGGAAGCGGTACACCCGCTCTTCCAGGTTCACCTGCTTCAGCAGGTCTTCCAGCCCGATCTCGCGCGGGTTCTCCACCAGCCCGTCGAGGCGGATGGACCAGGGGCTGACCTTCAGCCTCTGCGCGGCGGAGGCGATGCTCTTGGAGGTGCCGAACTCGTAGAAGTTGTTGTAGCTCGCCACGTCCCGCTCCGGCGTCGGCTCGCGGCCGGGCTGGAAGCGGGTGTTACGCATGGCGGGCGCGGCGGCCTGCGCATGCGCGGGAGACGCGAGCGCCCCCCCGGCGAGAAGCGCGCCGGCGCCCAGCGCGGCGCGCCGCCCCATCACCAGGGCTTCCGGTGTCGCGGCACTTTCGGGCAACTCCCAGCCACGGCGGATGCGGATGAGCATGCTGGCCTCCCAAGGCGGTTCCGTTGAACTCGGGTGTCCCGCGCCGGGTTCAAGGGCGGGGCGCTTCAGCGCCCCAGGCGCAGTTCCGCGCGCTGGACGATCCCACGGAACTTCGCCAGTTCCGCCGCGAGGAAGGTGCGCGTCTCCTCCGGCGTCGTCGCCGGGGACGGGTCCACCCCCGCCGCGGCCAGGCGGTCCCGCGTCGCCGGATCGGCCAGGGCCGCGCTCACCGCGGCGTTCAGGGCCAGCAGCACGGGTTGCGGCAGGCCCTTGGGCGCCAGCAGCACGTTCCAGGTCGTCACATCGAAGCCCCGCGCCACGGTCTCGTCCAGGGTGGGGATCTCCGGGAAGAGGGGATGGCGCGCCTTCGAGGTCACGGCCAGGCCGCGCGAGAGGCCGTCGCGCAGATGCGGCGCGGAGGAGGCGAGCACCTCGAAGGAATAGGCCACCTCGCCCTTGGCCAGCGCCTCCATCACGGCCGAGCCTCCACGATAGGGCACATGCTCCGCATCCATGCCGCCGACCGAGATCTTCAGGTACTCGCCCGTGAGATGTCCGACGCCGCCGACGCCGGAGGTGGCCCAGGACAGCGCCCCGGGCTGGGCGCGAACGGCCGCGACCAGCTCGGCGACCGAGCGGTGCGGCGAGCTAGCCGGCACCACCACCACCAGCGGCCCGCCGCCCAGCACCGCCACGGGGCTGAAATCCGCCACGGGGTCATAGGGCGTCTGGCTGGGCAGCGCGGCCGGGTTGGTGGCGTGGGAAGACGCCGTGCCGACGAGCAGCGTGTAGCCGTCCGCCGGGCGCTGGCGCACCCATTCGCTGCCCACGGCGCCGCCGGCCCCGGCCCGGTTCTCCACGATGATCCGGGCATTCGGGCCGAGCCGCGGCCCCATGCGCTCGGCCAGCACGCGCGCGGCGATATCCGTGGAACCCCCCGCGAGGAAGGGCACGACCAGGGTGATCGGCCGGTCCGGCATCCAGCTCTGGGTCTGGGCACGGGCCGAGATGGCGGGGGCGGCAAGGGTGGCGGCAAGCAGGGCGCGGCGGCGCATCGGGACATTTCTCCAGCACGGCTCCTCTGCCCGGTCGGCGGGGGCCTTGCGCCCAGTGTCGCAGCCGGAGGAACAGGTTGGAACCCTGCCTAGCGCGGCCGCGGCATTAGGGCGGCCGGCTGCTCGCCCGCGGGGGTCTCTACCCGAAGGACGCGGTACCGCTCAGCCTCGACGCCGTGGCGGCTCCGCGTGATCTCCCCGATCGGCGCAGCGCCAGGCCATAGTGAGGGGCCGTCCCCGCGCCGGAGGCTGCGCAGCATGATCCCCCCCTGCCCTTCCGGCGGTGAGGGCAAGGTGAAGAGGTCCCATCGGTCGCCAATGGCGACGACGGGGACTCCGGCGGGCAGATGCAGCGCCAACTCGGAGGCGAGGCCGTATTCTTCGGCGGCGATGAAAGCCGCGTTCGCCTGGAGCCGCGCTTCCTCCGCCGCCCTCGCCAGGTCCGGCCAGCCGCCCAGCCGTGCCAGGGTTAGGTCGGCCGAACGCGGTAAGGCGAGCGGCGCGAAACCGGCCTGGACCAACATCAGCGCCGTCAGCACGCCCCCGAGGACGGCTCCGACGCGCTGCCAGGGCAGGGCGGTGAGAGCCGCCGCCGCGATGCACGCCGCGGGGTAGATGACGACCGGCCAGTTTCCCTGGACCCGGCTCCCCGTCGCCTGCCAGAGGAACAGCGCCGCCGCCGGAAGCGTCAGCGCAGCCAGCAACCCGGCCGCCGCATCCCGCCGCCGCGCCCAGGCGTGCCCGGCGAGGGCAGCGCCGACGGTGCAGAGCACGAAGAGGATGGGCGAGGCCAGCCCAAGCTGCCCGGCCACCAGCTCACCGACGTAACGCAGCCCGAATTCCCGCCCCGCCCCCGCCCGTCCGCCCTGCTTGGCGAAGGAGGCCCAGCCATGAGTCGCGTTCCAGGCCACCACCGGCAGGAAGACCAAGGCGGCGAGCGCCCCGCCCGCATAGAGCCGCCAGTCCCGCCACCATCGGCGTGCGGTGGGTTCGGCCAGGAGCCACAGCACCAGCCCTGCCCCGAACAGCACCGCCGTGTACTTCGAGAGCAGCGCACAGCCCGCCAGCCCGCCCACGGCGCACCACCACCGGCCGTCCCCCGAGGCGTGCAGCCGCGCCACCGCCCATAAGGCAAGACACCAGAAGACGAAGAGCGGCGTGTCCGGCGTCATCAGCACCGCGCCGGCATTGGTGACCGGCATGGCGTTCAGCAGCAGGGCCGCCCAGCGTCCCGGTCGCAGCCGGGGCATCAGCGCATTCCCTGCCCCCGCAACCGCCAGCGAGGCGAGGGCCAGCCCGATCGGGCCGAGCAGGCGGATGCCGAAGGCGCCGTCCCCGGTCAGGGCCGTGCCTGCCGCGATCCAGACCGCCACCATGGGCGGATGGTCGAGATAGCCGGGCTGAAGGTCTCGCCCCCAGACCCAGTAATAGGCTTCGTCCGGGGATAGCGGCAGCAGCGCCGCCGCGCCCAGGCGCAGGGCGGTGACCGCCAGCAGGGCGGCCAGCCAGGGGTCGGTCAGCCAGCGCCTCACCGGCCGCGCCAGACCAGGGTGGACGAGACCGCATAGTTCCAGACGACCGTCAGCAGCGCGCCTGCGGCTCCCGCCAGCCCCCAGCCGGCCAGGCCCTCACGCAGCAGAAGCCCCGCCACACCGACATTCGCCGCCGCCCCGATGCCGCAGCCGATGTAGAAGATGACCAGCCCACGCGCGAGCCGGGCGCCGCGCAGCCGCAGGTCGCGATAGGTGATGCGGTTGTTCAGCAGGAAGTTGACGGTCATGGCGACGAAGGTGGCGGTCCACTGCGCCGCCTCGAAGCGGATGCCGGGGATCTGCACGGCCAGGAAGAGCGCGGCCAGGTGCACGACCACGCCGATGGCCCCCACGGCCGCGAAGGAAACGAAGCGCCAGGGCAGCCAGCCGCCCAGCGCCTTGTCCATCAGCAGGCCGAGGAATTCGAGCAGCACGGTCGCGTCGAGCTTCGACTCCCCTGCCTGGCGCGGGCGGAAGCGATAGGGGATTTCCGCCACCCGCAGTGGCCGGCCGGCCGAGAGCAGCAGGTCGAGCAGGATCTTGAAGCCGCGCGCCGAGAGCTTCGGCGCCAGGAATTCGAACAGCGCGCGCGGCATGAGGAAGAAGCCGCTCATCGGGTCGCCCACCGGGGTGGGCAGCAGCATCGCCGCGAGCCGCGTGCCGGCATCGCTCACCTTCGCCCGCGCGGCGGAAAAGCCGGTCCCGGCCTCGCCGCCTTCCGCATGGCGGCTGCCAATCGCGACCTCCGCCCCCTCCCGCACGGCCGCCAGCATGGCGGGCAGGATGGTCTCGTCGTGCTGCAGGTCGCCATCGATCACCGCCACATAGGCGGCGGAGGAGGACAGCACGCCTTCCGTCACGGCCGAGGCGAGGCCGCGCCGGCCGATGCGCCGCAGCCCGCGCACGCGCGGGTCCCGCGCCGCGATCTCCCGCACCCGTGCGGCGGTGCCGTCCGGGCTGTCGTCATCGACGAAGACCACCTCCCAGGCGATTCCCCGCAGGGCAGCCTCCAGCCGCGCCACCATGGGCGCGACATTTGCGGCCTCCTTGTAGCAGGGCACGACCACGGTGAGTTCCGCGGGCAGCTCGGCAGTCTGGGTCGGGGCGTGGGTCTGGGCCGGCACGGCGGCGGCTTAGCCCGCGCCGCGCCGGGCCGGAAGGGGTTCCCGGGCCGGGCTGCCTCGCGGCCCCGCCCCTTCCGGCCCGGGGCCGATGGGGTTAGCGGAGGCGTCGCAACCGGAGTGCCCCATGCCCGACCTCTCTTTCCTGCCGCCGGGCATGCCCTCGCTCGGTGCGCTCGGGCCCGTGGTGGCTATCGTCGCCTTCTCCGCGCTGTTCCGGGGCTTCACTGGCTTCGGCTTCGCCATCATCGCCGTGCCGCTGCTGAGCCTGGCCCTGCCGCCGCTGCTCGCGGTCGCCCTGGCGGCCGGGTTGCAGCTGCTGGGCGGGCTCATGGACCTGCCCCAGGCCTCCCGTGCCTGTCACTGGCCCTCGGTCCGCTGGCTGCTGGCCGGCGCCCTCCTGGCGTCGCCGCTCGGCACGCTGCTCCTGGCCTGGCTGCCGGCCGATGCGGCGCGGCTCGCCCTTGCCGCGGCCTGCGGGGCGGCGGTGCTGGCCCTGGCCTCGGGCTTCCGCTTCCACCGCATGCCGGGCCGGGGGGCGACGATGGGGGCCGGCGTTCTCTCGGGGCTGTTCAACGGGCTGGCCGCCATGCCGGGCCCGCCCGCCCTGGCCTACTACCTTGCCCTCCCCCTCACGCCGGCGCAGGTGCGCGCCTCCCTCATGGTCTTCTTCGCCTTCTCGGCCATGGCCTCCACCGCGAGCCTCGTCGCCATCGGGGCCTTCGCCTGGCGCGAGGTGGCGCTGGTCCTGGCAGGGCTGCCGCTGATGCTCGGCGGTTCTCGCCTCGGCGCCCTGCTCTTCCGGCGCGCGGGCGGGGCGCATCGGAACGTCTCCTTGGCCACGCTCGCGCTCGTCGCGCTTGTCACCGCGGCCCGGGGGATCTCCGGCCTTCTGGGCGGATAATCATTCCCAGCGGCGGGGAAGAATAGGTCGCTCCGTTCCGCAGCCGCGCGGCCCGGCGGGCGAGAGGTGGCGGTGCGCTCCGCTGGCTCGACAGCACTGGCGTATGGAGAAGCGCCGGATATTGTTTTGGTTTCAACACCAATATTTCGCGGGCGAAGAGCAACACAGCGGATGCCGCCTGCTCCCGGGACGCCTCTTCATCCCGAGTGTTCAAGACTCCGCGATCTATCCCAGGTTGTAGGGAATCGGTCTCTTCCACCGGGAGGTTAGTTGTTGACCGGCCTTTTTTAACAAAGTTAAGTTTCGAACACCGGAATCACCCCGGGGTTCAGAAGAAGTAGTCCAGGAAAGCGCAGGCGTGAGAAAGTCTCACTTCTGCCTTCGGAAGACTGTGACTTCCAGGCGGCAAGAACATCGGGAGCGTGTGCAAGATGCCAGACCTGATTACAATTGGCGCGTTATTTGGCGCTCAAAATCTGTCCGACGGGCAGAGCTACGACACGACTGTCGCTTCGGTGTATGTTGGCGGCACGGTCAACGTGACCAATGGCTCGACCCTGAACCTCGACCCGGTTGCAGCGGTGGGTGTGGCCACAACCGTCAACGTTTCTGAGGGCGGAACACTCAACTATGATCCTGTCGCCGGGATCACTGCTGCGAACACCTTCAACATCGGCTCGGGCGGTACTCTCAGCCTGGGCGAGGATGTGACGGCCAGCGCCCTGGACAACATCAACTTCACTTCGCCTTCCGATGGGCCGGGCGGAACTCTCGTCATTCCGGAAAGCGTCCTGAGCGCGAACGTCGTGAGCTCCATCGACGGCTTCGGCGTGAGCGACTCTCTCCAGATCGCCAACCCGAACGGTGCAATCGCTTCCGGCGACTACAACACCGAAACGGGCGAACTGGTGTTCTACGATGCCGAGGGCGAGCAGGTGTCCACCTTGCAGCTCGGGCTCGACGGCGATGTGAACGCCGATAACTTCTCCATCAGCGTCAACTCGGACGGATCGCTGAGCGTCGTCGCCTGCTACCTCCGCGGCACCCGCATCGCCACGGATCATGGCGAGGTCGCGATCGAGGACATCCGCATCGGTGACAGGGTGGCGACCGTCTCCGGCGCCTTCCGCACGGTGAAGTGGATCGGCCGCCGCGGCTATTCCAGCACCTATGCCGCGAAGAACCCCGAGGTTCAGCCCGTCCTCTTCACGCGCGGCTCCATCGCCGAGAACGTGCCGGTGCGCGATCTCTACGTCTCGCCTCAGCACGCCATGTTCATCGACGGCGTGCTGGTGGATGCGGAACTGCTGGTGAACGGCAAGTCCATCCGCCGGATCGAGACCGACGAGGCCGTGGAGTACTTCAACCTCGAGTTCGAGACGCATGACGTGATCCTCGCTGAGGGCGCGCCCTCGGAGAGCTTCCTCAACCGTGACTGCCGCGACATGTTCCAGAATGCGGCGGAGTATGAGGCGCTCTACCCCAACGAGGCGCCGTGCGAGCCCGTCTTCTATGCCCGGCGCGTGGCGGATGGCCATGCGCTGGCCGCTATCCGTGAACGCCTGGATGCGCGCGCCGGCCTCGTCGGCGCCGTGCCCGCGGCGTCCGGCGTGCTGGAAGGTGCGGTGGATCGGGCCGACTGGTCGCGCGTCGCGGGCTGGGCTCATGACCGGGCCAATCCCGGCCGGCCCGTTGAGCTCGAGGTGCTGGTGGACAACCGGGTCGTCGCCCGCGTCATGGCAAACCGGTACCGCGCCGACCTCCAGAAGGCCGGCTTCGGGGACGGGCGCTGCGGCTTTGACATCGAGCTGCCCGAGGCGCTCTCGCCCCGGTCGCACCACTCGATCGAGATCCGCCGCGCCGCCGACGCTCAGCCCCTGCGCGGCGCGCCGCTGTTGCTGGAAGCCGTGCCCGAGCTGGCGAACAGCGGCAGCCTGCTCAACGCGGTCTTCTCGGAAATCGGCGGTGCCGATCCGACGCAGCTCGACCGGATGCTGCGCCTGGTGATGGAAGGCCTGGACAGGGTGGTCCAGGCAAAGACGCGGGATGAAGGCCAGGGCCATGCCCGGCAGACCCGCTTCCATGCCCGGGGCGAGGCTGTCCGTCTCCCCGCCGCTGACAAGGCGGCCTGAGGCGAGGCTGATGGGCACGCTGCGCGGCCGTCTGGATCGTGCCACCTGGAACAGCCTGGACGGCTGGGCCTATGACGCGGAGACCCCCGGGTCTCCCGTCGAGCTCGAAGTGCTGGACAATGACCAGCCGATCGCCCGTTTCGTCGCGAACCGCTATCGCGCCGATCTGGAGAAGGTCGGGCTGGGCGGCTTTTGCAGCTTCTCGCTGCGCGTGCCGCTCGGCTGGTCCGGCATGACGGAGCGTGCCATCACCGTGCGGCGGGTCTCGGACGGAGCGATCCTTCCGGGCTCGCCCACCACCCCCGAGCTGCCGGGGGATGCCGCCACGCGGATGCAGCATTCCCTAGAGCAGCTCGTCCGCGCGGCAACCGCGGATGGCGTGTCACGCGATGCGGCGGAACATGACGCCCTGCTGCAACTCCTGGCTAACACCGCCGACCGCATGTTGCGGGCCCGGCTCGACCATGGCGAGCCCGCGGCGCTGGATGTCGATGGCTTCTACGAGAGGTGGCGGCCGCTTCTGGAGAACCGGACCCCTCCCGTGCGCCGACAGGCGGCGGACCGGCCTCCGGAGCTGAGCCGGCGGGCACTGGTGATCGACGACACCCTGCCCCGCCCGGGCCGCTCTGCCGCTGACACGGCATTGCTGGACCATATGCGGGCATTGCGGCGGCTCGGATACGAGGTCGTCCTCGCTCCGCAGGACATGCGAGGCGATCCGGTCGCCGAGGCTGCTCTGGAGGGGCTGGGCATCAAGCCTTGCCTCGGCCCCTATTACAGCTCCGTGGAGGAAGTGCTGCGCCGGAATGCCGGCATGCTGGACCTGGTCTGGATCCAGCGCCTGGGCAACTTCATGCAATATGGCGGCATGGCGCGGCACCACGCGCCGCGGGCGCGCCTGGTCTATGGCGCCGGCACCTTGCGCCATCTCCATCTCAGCCGACGCGCGGCCGTGGACGAGCTGGGCGAGATCATGCGCCATTCCCGCGCGGCCAAGGCGAGCGAACTGATCGCGGCGCGCCTCGCCGACAGCGTCGTCACCTACTCGGCCTACGATGCCGCGTTGCTGGCGAAGGATCTGCCGCGCGCGGACATCCAGGCCATCCCCTGGTCTATCGCGCCACGGCCGGTGGGCACGCCCTTCAGCGGCCGGCGCGATATCGCCTTCCTCGCCGATGACGCCTAGGATACCACCCTCGACGCGGTACTCTGGCTCATGGAGGGGATCATGCCCCGGCTCCGGGCTCGGAACCCGCAGATCCGCTGCCTCGTCCTGGCGGGCGAGGCCGCATCGCGTCTGCCGCGCGGGAATGCCGAAGGGCTGGTCTTCCTGGAGGCGGGGGCCGACCCGGTCGCCGCGCTGGAGAAGGTGCGGGTCACGGTTGCGCCTCTGCGTTATGGGTCCGGGCTGAAGGGCCGCGTGCTGCAGAGCCTGGCCGCCGGCATCCCCTGTGTCTGCAGCCCTGTCGCGGCGGAAGGGCTCCCCCTTCCCCCGGCGCTGGAGGCCTGCATCGGCAGCACTCCCCCACGCCTGGCCGAGCTGATGCTCCGGCTGCATGAGGATGAAGCGGAGAACGCGGCCTGCGCCGCCGCTGGTCTTTCCTTTATCGCCGGGCATTTCGACTCGAAGAGCATCGACGGCGCGCTCGCGCGCCTGCTTCACCTATCCGGAGCTGAGGCGCTCGCTGCGGAAGCCTGAGGTCCTGTTCGGGAAGGCCTGGTGCCGGTCGGCACCAACGGCCGGAAACACCGGGTCCGGACGCGGCCTTCCTCCCGAGCTGCCCTGAGCGCCCCGACCCGCGCCGGGGCGCGGTTCCGCGAGGCGGAGCCGAGCGGGGTTGCCGGCCTTGCCGCGGTCGGGACGGCGGTGACATACGTCAGCCATGGAACGATCCGGCGGAGCCGCGGGCCGCGCCGCCGTGCGGGGCCGCCCTCTGCTTGCCTTGGGGCACGGCATTGCCCTGACGATGGGAAGCTGACGCGATGAATGTGGCCGGGCTCAGTTTCCGCGACATCGAATACCTGGTCGCCGTGGCCGATCACCTGCATTTCGGCAAGGCCGCGACGGCCTGCGCCGTCAGCCAGCCCACGCTTTCCGCCCAGATCCGCAAGCTGGAGGACTATCTGGGCTTGCAGGTCTTCGAGCGCGCCAGCCGCAGCGTGATGGTGACGGAGCGGGGAGCCGAGATCCTCGCCCAGTGCCGCACGATTCTCACCGAAGGCCGGCGCCTGCTGGAAATGGCGCAGTCCCGCGGCGAGCCGCTGGGCGGGAGCTTCCGCCTGGGCGTCATCTCCACCCTCGCCCCCTATGTCGCGCCGATCATCCTCAGCCCGCTACGCCAGCGCTTTCCTAACCTCCGCCTGCAGCTGGTGGAGGGGCTGACCTACAGCCTCGTCCGCGCGCTCGAGGCCGGGGAACTGGATGCGCTCCTCGCCTCCTCGCCCATCCGCGACATCGAGCTTTCGGAACTGCCCATCTTCCACGAGAGCTTCGTCCTCGCGGTTCCTCGCGACCACCGGCTGGCGGTGGCCGAACGGGTGACGATGGAGGATGTTCCGCCTGCGGAGCTGATCCTGCTGAGCGAGGGGCACTGCCTGCGCGACCAGACCCTCTCACTGTTCCCGGCCTGCCAGCGCGCCTCCCAGGGTGGGGCCCAGGGCGGGACTCAGGGCGGGATGGGCGTCCAGGCGACCAGCCTGGAAACCCTGCGCCAGATGATCGGCGCGGGGATGGGCTGCTCCCTCCTGCCGCAGCTCGCCGTGCAGGTGGGCTCGCTGCTGGACGACATGGTCGCCTATCGCCTCATCCGCGCGCCCACCCTCCCCGGCCGCGACATCTCCCTCTTCCACCGCCCGAGCTTCGGCCGGATCCGCGAGGTGCGGCTGCTGCGGGACGTGCTGCGGGATGCGATCGCCGGGCTCGGCACGGTGAGGGTGCATGGGAGGCCGGAAACGCGGTCCCTGGCCGCGGCCTGACCTTCGGGCGGGTAATCTCCGCATGCCTGGGGGCCGTTCCGGCGCATGGCTCCGGCGGGAATGCGCCGCCACCCGCACCGGCGTGCCGAAACCCTTGCGGCCGCCGGAGCGATGGAAGCCCTGAATTGTCAGCCCGGCAGGTCATGTCAACCCGCACGCAGCCCAGCCCTGCCGAAGATGCCCTGGCCCTGGCCCCAGACCGGGCCCCAGACCGGGCCCCAGACCGGGCGCCAGACCGGGCGCCAGATCAGGTCGCAGCCGGCCGCTTCCGGCTCCTGGCGGATCGGCTGCGGATGGTACGGGACTGGGTGCGCGGCACGGAACCCGGCCTCGTCGCCCTCGCGGTCGTGATCGGCCTGGCCAGTGGCCTGCTCGCCTCTGCCATGAGCGGGGTGGCGCATGCCATGCAGGAGGCGCTGTTCGGTGCCGAGCAGGGGCACGGGCTGAGCGCGCATCAGGCCGGGGAACCCTGGCGCCTCCTGCTCCTGCCCGCTGTCGGGGGCCTGCTGCTCGGCCTGCTCAATCTCGCCCTGGCGCGCTGGCACCCGCGCGTCCCGGTGGACCCGATCGAGGCGAATGCGCTGCATGGCGGCCGGATGGCCCTGCAGGACGGGGCGGTGGTGGCGGGTCAGAACCTCCTCTCCAACGGCTTCGGGGCCTCGGTGGGGCTGGAGGCGGGCTATACCCAGGTGGCGGGCGGCGTCGCCTCGCGGCTAGGAATCCTCGCCGGCCTCCGGCGGGGAGATCTGCGGGTCTTGGTCGGGTGCGGCGCGGCCGGCGCCATCGCGGCCGCCTTCGACGCCCCGCTGACCGGCGCCTTCTATGCCTTCGAGCTGGTGATCGGCACCTATGCGATCGCCAGTCTTGCCCCGGTGGTGGCCAGCGCCGTCGCGGCCACCCTCGTCGCCCGGGCCCTGCATGGGCAGACCTATCTCGTCGAGCCCGGCGGGGTCGCCTCGCCGGGCTGGGAGGGGCATGCGCTGGCGGTGCTGGTCGGCATCCTCTGCGCCCTGGCGGCCATCGGGCTGATGCGCGGGGTCGGGTGGATCGAGGTGGCGATCAAGCGCGGCGTCCCCTGGGGCTTCCTGCGCCCGGCGACCGGCGGGCTGGTGGTCGGCGCCCTCGCGCTGCTCTCGCCAGGGGTGCTCTCGGCGGGTCACGGCGCCCTGCATCTCGCCTTCAGCACCGAGGGGCCGATGCGGGCCGCGCTGCTCCTGCTGCTGCTGAAGGCCGTTGCCTCCGCCGTGTCGCTCGGGGCCGGGTATCGTGGCGGCTTGTTCTTCGCCTCCCTCCTGCTTGGAGCATTGCTGGGCAAGGTGGCGGCGGGGCTGATGGTGCTGGCCGGGTTGCCCCTGGTCGATCCCCTCTTCCTGGCCGTGGTGGGGATGAGCGCCTTCGGCACCGCCGTCATCGGCGCCCCCTTGGCCATGACCTTCCTGGCGTTGGAGAGCACCGGCAATTTCGAGGTGGCCGGGGCGGTGCTCACGGCCGTGGCGGTGTCCGGCATCGTGGTGCGGCGGCTCTTCGGCTACTCCTTCGCCACCTGGCGCTTCCACCTGCGCGGCGAGGCGATCCGGTCCGCCCATGATGTCGGCTGGCTCCGGGAACTGACGGCAGGCCGCATGATGCGGCGCGACGTGCGCACGGTTCGCGCCGATACCCGGATGACCGCGTTCCGCCGCGACTTCCCCCTCGGCTCCACCGAGCGCGTGATCGCCCTGGACGAGGCCGGCCTCTATGCCGGGATGGTGCTGGTGGCCGAAGCCCAAGCGGCTGGGCCGGAGGTGGAGACGGTCGCCGCCCTGCTGCGCCTGCGGGACCACGCCCTGCTGCCGGCGATGAACGCCAAGGAGGCCATGGCCGCCTTCGACGCCGCCGAGGCGGAAGCCCTGCCCGTGATCGACAGCAAGGAGGGGCGGAAGGTGATCGGCCTCCTGACTGCCAGCCACGTCCTGCGCCGCTATGGCGAGGAGCTGGACAAGCGCCGGCGGGAGGAGGTCGGGCTCGCCTGACCCTGCTCGCGCAAGAGTTGATCGCGAGTCGCGCCGGCCGGTCCACTGACCCGCTGGCCTATCCCGGGCCGCGTCACCAGATCAGCACCCGCTGAACCGGGGGAGACAGGTATTGAGGGCTTGGGGGATCGCGCTGTTCTGCGCCACGCTGGGCTTTGCCTGCGCGGGAAGCCATGAGGCCGCCGCGCGCCAGAATCCGCGGGGAACCAGGAACGCCGAGCCCAGCCACTCCGCATCCTCCGGGCCCCGCGGCAAGGCCCATGATGTGCAGCGTGGGCATGCCTCGATCTACGCGTACAGCCTCACGGGGCGGCGCATGGCCGATGGCAACCGCTTCGACCCCCATGCAGATACGGTGGCCAGCCGCACCCTGCCGCTGGGGAGCCGGGCGCGGGTGACCAACCTCAGCACCGGCCGCAGCGTGCTGGTCCGGGTGACGGATCGCGGCCCGCATATCCGCCACCGGATCCTCGATGTGAGCCCCGGCGTTGCCAGCCGCCTCGGCATGGGGCGAACGGGAACGGCCATGGTCTCGGTGGAGCCGGTCGGGCTGGTGGAGGTGGCGGAAGCGTCGGGGCCGAAGGGCCCACGCTGACACCCGGCAAGCGCCGGCGCAGCTTCGCCGAGGCGGGGGATCTTAGCCCCCGCCATTCCTGATCCGGAGGCACCTCGGCGGTCCGGCCGGCCGGGAAAGTGGCGGCCAAGGGGACCGGAAAAGCGGTGCGGCTGGAAATCTGGTGCGCCCGCTGGGGCTCGAACCCAGGACCCCAAGATTAAAAGTCTCGTGCTCTACCGACTGAGCTACAGGCGCAACCAGAGGCCCGACCATTGGAAGGCCGGGCCCCTTTCGTCAAGGCAGGATCAGGCCGCGTCGGCCGGGCGCATCTTCACGATGCGGTCCGGGTTCTGGACCATGCCCGAGCCGCCTGCGCCGCGCTTGATCTTGTCCACATGCTCCATGCCGGAGGTCACGCGGCCCCAGATCGTGTACTGGCCGTCGAGGCTCGGATAGGGCCCGAACATGATGAAGAACTGGCTGTTCGCGCTGTTCGGGTTCTGGGTGCGGGCCATGCCGCAGGTGCCGCGCAGGAAGCGGGCACGGGCGGCCGGGGTGAACTCCGCGGGCAGGTCGGGAAGCTGGCTGCCGCCCGTACCAGTGCCGGTCGGATCGCCGCCCTGGGCCATGAAGCCCTCGATCACGCGATGGAAGGGCGTGTTGTCATAGAAGCCCTCCGTCGCCAGCGCCTTGATGCGCTCGCAATGCTTGGGCGCCAGATCGGGCAGCAGCTCGATCGTCACCGTGCCATCCTTCAGCTCCAGCAACAGCGTGTTCGCCGCCTTCGCGTCGTCGGCCGGGGCAACCGGCTGGGTCTCGTCGCTCATCTCAATGTCCAATACGTCTGCGGGGCCACACCCCGCGTGGTGTTCCGGTGGGTGTTCGGGCCGTGGCTCAGGCCGGTACGTCGGCGGCCACCCGCATGCGGATGAGGCGGTCGGGGTTTTGCACGACCCCGCTGCCGCTCACGCCTTTCTTGATCTTGTCCACATTCTCCATGCCGGACACGACGCGGCCCCAGATCGTGTAGTTGCCGTCCAGGAAGGGCGCGGGCGCGAAGCAGATGAAGAACTGGCTGTTCGCGGTGTTCGGCGCCTGGGTCTTGGCCATGCCGCAGGTGCCACGCAGGAAGCGGGCCCTCGTGGCCGGGGTGAACTCGTCCGGCAGGTCCGCGAAGCCCTTGTCGCGCGCGCCGCCCGTTCCCGTGCCGGTGGGGTCGCCGCCCTGGGCCATGAAGCCGTCCAGCACGCGGTGGAAGGGCGTGTTGTCGTAGAAGCCCTGGCGGGCCAGGGTCTTGATGCGCTCGACATGGCGGGGCGCCAGGTCCGGCCGCATCTCGATCACCACGCGCCCGTCCTTCAGGTCCATGAACAGCGTGTTCTCGCGATCACTCTGCGCGCGGGCAGGCGCCGCCAGGCTTCCCCCGGCCCCGGCCACAAGGCCAGCCGCCAGGATGTTCCGTCGCCGCATCGGCATTTCTCCTCCAACAGCGCCCGGGCTGGGTTCCTAGGCGTCAGCCACTCCGGCCCACGCGTCGCAGCGTGCGCTCGAGCGTCAATTGGGGCACGAAGCTCGAAATGTCGCCCCCCAGCCGCGCGATCTCCTTCACGAAGCGCGAGGAAATGAACTGGTTCGTCTCGCTGGCCATGAGGAAGACGGTTTCCACCTCGCTGTCGAGCCGGCGGTTCATCCCGGCCATCTGGACCTCGTAGTCGAAGTCGGAGACGGCACGCAGGCCGCGGACGATCATCCCGGCCCCCTGCTCGCGGGCGAGGGTCACGAGCAGGCCCTCGAACGCAACCACCCCGATGCTGGTGCCGGTGGCGCGGGCAATGGCATCCGTTTCCGCCCGCACCAGCTCCACCCGCTCCTCGATCGGGAAGATCGGGCCCTTGCCGGCATTCATCGCCACCCCGATCACCAGCCGGTCCAGCAGGCGCGCGGCCCGCTGGATCACGTCCAGATGCCCGTTGGTGACGGGGTCGAAGGTGCCGGGATAGACGCCGACCCGCTCAGGCATCGGCCACCCCGCCATCCATCGCGCCGGCTTCGGACGACGCGGCATCCGCCGTCGGGCCGTCATCCACCACGGGGAAGCAGGAGGTGACGGCCTCGCCCTTGTCCAGACGGAAGAGCGTCACGCCCGCCGCCGGGCGGCCCATGACCCGCACCTGGTCCGCCGGCATCCGGATGAGGCGGCCGTTATCGGTCACCAGCATCACGTCGTCGCCGGGGCGGACCGGGAAGGTCGCGACAACCGCATGCCCCTTGCCGCGGCCCAGCGGGATGCTCGTGATCCCCTGCCCGCCGCGCCCGGTGCGCCGGTATTCATAGGCGGAGCTGCGCTTGCCGAAGCCCGTATCGGTGACGATGAGGAGGATCTCCTCGGCCTCTGACAGCTCCTGCACCCGCTCGGTGGAGAGCGCGACCTCCTCGGTCGTCTCCTCGCCTTCCTCGGCGGAGGCGGTGGCCTCGGCGGTTTCCTCCGCCGCCGCCTCCCCGGTGATCTCGCCCTGGGCGCGGCGCCGCGCGGCGGACAGCTTCAGATAGGCCGCGCGCTCGTCCGGGCTGGCCGGCACGTTCCGCAGCACCGAGAGGGCGATCACCGCATCGCCCTTGCCGACGAGCCGGATGCCGCGCACGCCGGTGGAGTCACGCCCGGCGAAGACGCGAAGCACCCCCTCCTCCGCCGTGAAGCGGATGGCCCGGCCGAGCCGGGTGGCGAGGAGGATGTCGTCGCCCTCGCGGCAGGTCTGCACGCCCACCAGGCTGTCGCCCTCGTCCAGCTTCATCGCGATCAGGCCGGCGGCCCGCACGTTGCGGAAGTCCGACAGCTTGTTGCGCCGGACATTGCCGCCTTCCGTCGCGAAGACGAGGTGCAGGTTCTCCCACAGGCTCTCATCCTGCGGCAGCGGCAGCACGGCCGTGACCGTCTCTCCGTCCTGCAGCTGGAGGAGCTGGCGCAGGGAGCGGCCGCGTGCGGTGGGGCCGGCTTCCGGCAGGCGCCACACCTTCTCGCGGAAGGCGATGCCGCGGCTGGTGAAGAACAGCACGTGCTGATGCGTATGCGCGTTGAAGCTGCGGATGACGACATCGTCCTCGCGCGTGCCCGCCGCGCTGCGGCCCCGCCCGCCCCGGTTCTGGGCGCGGAACGTCTCCAGCGGCGTTCGCTTCACATAGCCGTCGCGGGTGATGGTCACGACCATCAGCCCCGGCTCGATCAGGCTTTCGTCGTCCTGGTCGGCCAGCCCGTCCACGATCTGGGTCATGCGCGGCACGGCGATCTGCGCGCGCACCTCGGCCAGCTCCTGGGCCATCAGCTCCAGGCGGCGCGGACGGGAGGAGAGGATGTCCAGCAGCTCGCGGATATTGGCCGCGATCTCGTCCAGCTCCTGGTTGATCTTCTCCCGCTCCAGCCCGGTCAGGCGGCGGAGCGTCAGCTCGAGGATGCCGCGCGCCTGGGCCTCGGTCAGGCGCACCGTATCGTCATGCACGATGTTGCCGGCGTCATCCACCAGGGCGAGCAGCACGCCGATATCGCCCGCGGGCCAGTCCTTGGCCATCAGCGCCTCGCGCGCGGCGGCGGCGTCCGGGCTCGCCCGGATGATCCGGATGACCTCGTCGATATTGGCAACCGCGATCGCGAGGCCGATGAGGATATGGCCGCGGTCCCGCGCCTTGTTCAGCCGGAAGCGGCTGCGGCGGGTGATGACCTCTTCGCGGAAGCGGATGAAGACCTGCAGCGCGTCGCGCAGGCCCATCTGGCGGGGCGTGCCGTCATCCAGCGCCAGGAAGTTCACGGCGAAGGAGGTCTGGAGGTTCGTGAAGCGGTAGAGCTGGTTCAGCACCACCTCCGCCGTCGCGTCCTTCTTCACCTCGATGACGATCCGCATGCCATCGCGGTCGCTCTCGTCGCGCAGGTCGGAAATGCCCTCCACCTGCTTGGCGCGGGCGAGGTCGGCGATCCGCTCGATCAGCGTCGCCTTGTTCACCTGATACGGCACCTCGGAGACGATGATGGCGTGGCGGCCGCCACGCATCTCCTCGATCTCGCAGCGGGCACGGACCGGAATGGAGCCGCGCCCGGTCTCGAAGGCCGAGCGGATGCCGGCGCGGCCGAGGATGAGGCCGCCGGTCGGGAAGTCCGGCCCCGGCATGATCGCCATCAGCTCCTCGAGCGTGACGTCGGGATTGGCGATCATCGCCAGCGTCGCGTCGATCACCTCGCCCGGGTTGTGGGTCGGGATGTTCGTCGCCATGCCGACGGCGATGCCGTTGGAACCGTTGACGAGCAGGTTCGGATAGGCGGCCGGAAGGACCCGCGGCTCCTCGGCGCTCTCGTCGTAATTCGGCTGGAAATCGACCGTGTCCTCGTCGATCCCGGCCAGCAGCGCGGCCGCGGACTTGGCCAGCCGCGCCTCGGTGTAGCGCATGGCCGCTGGCGGATCGCCGTCCATCGAGCCGTAATTGCCCTGGCCGTCGATCAGGGGCACGCGCATGGAGAAGGGCTGCGCCATGCGGACCATGGCGTCGTAGATCGCGCTGTCGCCGTGCGGGTGGTACTTACCCATCACGTCGCCGACGACGCGGGCCGACTTCTTGTAGGCCTTGTCCGCCGTGAACCCGTTCTCGTTCATCGAGAAGAGGATGCGGCGATGCACGGGCTTCAGCCCGTCCCGCGCATCCGGCAGGGCGCGCGCCACGATCACGCTCATAGCGTAGTCGAGGTAGGAGCGCCGCATCTCCTCCTCGAGGGTCACGGGCATCGTCTCGTCGAACGGCCGCTCGTCCTGAGGGCCGCCGCCTTCCGTCTCGCTCACTTATCGGTATCCAATTCGATCAAAACGGAATGTCGTCATCCAGGTCGGCCTTGGGCGCGTCCCAGCCGCCGCCACCGCCGCCGCTGCGCGGCTTGCTCGCGCCGGCCCCGCCGGAGGGGCGGCCGCCGAAGCCGCCGCTGGAGGAGGAACCCCCGCGCTCGGCCCGGTCGCCGCTGAAGCCGCCACCGCCGCTGTAGCCACCCTCCTCGCCGCCGCCGCCACCCTGGTTGCGGCCGCCGATCAGGGCGAGCTCCCCGCGGAACTGGCGCAGCACGATCTCGGTGGAGTAGCGCTCCTGGCCTTCCTGGGTGGTCCACTTCCGGGTCTCGAGCTGGCCCTCGAGATAAACCTGGTTGCCCTTCTTCAGGTAGCGCTCGGCGATCTCGCCCAGCTTCTCGTTGAAGATGGCCACCGAGTGCCACTCGGTGCGCTCCTGCTGGTTCCCCTCGCGGTCCTTGAACCGCTCGGAGGTGGCGACCCGCAGGTTCACCACCTTTCCGCCGTTCTGGAAGTTCCGCACCTCGGGGTCGCGCCCCAGCGTGCCGAGGATGATCACCTTGTTGACGCCGGCCATGCCACCCACATCCCTGTCCGGCCGGGGGAGCCTTGATTGGCTGCCCGGGCTGGTCATCTCACCATACCATATCTGGCGCCGCGTGCCGGGGCCGCGAATCGCCGCATCCCGCCCGGGAAACCCTGGCGGGTCGCGGAAGCTACCCCTCGGGGGCTGGCGAGGCCACCCCCCGAGGGGGAACGGTCGGGGCGCCCCCCGGCAACCCCTTCCCGTCGCCATTATATGGTGGCACAAGCCCCTGAACACAATGCGAACAAAAGGTCGGATTGCCCGTGCCTGACAGCCACTCCGATGCTCTGGCCGATACCGCCGCCAAGCGCCTGGCCAACCGCGGCGCTCTTGAGATCGGCAGCGGCGGCCATATCCGCATCCGCGGGGCGCGCCAGCACAACCTGAAGAATATCGACCTCGACATCCCCAAGGGCACGCTGACGGTCATCACCGGCCTTTCCGGCTCCGGCAAGTCCTCCCTCGCCTTCGACACGATCTATGCCGAGGGCCAGCGGCGCTATGTCGAGAGCCTGTCGGCCTATGCCCGGCAATTCCTGGAGCTGCAGCAGAAGCCGGATGTGGACAGCATCGAGGGCCTGTCCCCGGCCATCTCGATCGAGCAGAAGACCACCTCCCACAACCCGCGCTCCACCGTCGGCACGGTCACCGAGATCGCCGACTACATGCGGCTGCTCTGGGCGCGGGTGGGCATCCCCTACTCCCCCACCACGGGCCTGCCGATCGAGGCCCAGACCGTCTCCCAGATGGTGGACCGGACGATGGCGATGCCCGAGGGCACGCGCCTGCTGATCCTGGCCCCCATCGCCAAGGGCAAGAAGGGCGAGTGGAAGAAGGAGATCGCCGAGCTTCAGCGCCGCGGCTTCGAGCGGGTGAAGGTGAACGGTACGCTCCTCCGGATCGAGGAGGTGCCGGCCCTCGACAAGAAGAAGAAGCACGACATCGACGCGGTGGTGGACCGGGTGGTGGTGCGGGAAGGCGCGCAGCAACGCCTGGCCGACAGCTTCGAGACCGCCCTCGGCCTCTCGGACGGGGTCGTCTACCTCGAAGGCGCGGATAGCGGGGAGCGGACCGTCTTCTCCTCCCGCTTCGCCTGCCCGGAATCCGGCTTCACCATCGAGGAGATCGAGCCCCGGCTCTTCTCCTTCAACTCCCCCCAGGGCGCCTGCCCCGAATGCGACGGCCTCGGGGTCGAGACCTTCTTCGACGCCGCCCTGGTGGTGCCGGACGACGAGAAGCCCATCGCCGAGGGCGCCGTCGCGGCCTGGGCCGGCGGCGCCTCCTCCCCCTATTACGACCAGACGCTCGAAAGCCTGGCCAAGCACTACAAGGTCTCCACCCGGACCCCCTGGGCGGAACTGCCGAAGGCGGTGCGGGACGGCATCCTGCACGGCACCGGGGAGGTGGTGACCCTCCGCTATAAGGACGGGCTGCGCGCCTATGAGGTGAAGAAGCCCTTCGAGGGCGTCATCCCGAATCTCGAGCGGCGCCTGCGCGAGACGGACAACCCCTGGGTCCGGGAGGACCTGACCCGCTACCAGTCCCACCGCCCCTGCCATGTCTGCCAGGGCGCGCGGCTGAAGCCCGAGGCCCTGGCCGTGAAGGTGGCCGGGCTGAACATCGCCCAGGCCTCGGACCTCTCCATCCGCAAGGCGATGGAGTGGTTCGCCGGCGTATTCGACCAGCTCAGCCCGCAGCGCCAGGAGATCGCCCGGCGCATCCTGCGGGAGATCAACGACCGGCTCCGCTTCCTCGTGGATGTGGGGCTGGACTATCTCTCCCTCGCCCGCGGCAGCGCCAGCCTATCGGGCGGCGAGAGCCAGCGCATCCGGCTGGCTTCGCAGATCGGCTCCGGCCTCACCGGCGTGCTCTATGTGCTGGACGAGCCCTCAATCGGCCTGCACCAGCGGGACAATGAGCGGCTGCTGGGCACGCTGCGGCGCCTGCGGGACATCGGCAACACCGTCCTCGTCGTCGAGCATGACGAGGACGCCATCCGCGCGGCCGACTACCTCGTCGATATCGGCCCGGCGGCCGGCGCCGGGGGCGGGCGCATCATCGCCCATGGCACGCCGGAGGAGGTGGCCGCCAACCCGGACAGCATCACCGGCGCCTATATGTCCGGCCGCCGCTCCATCCCGGTGCCGGAGGCGCGGCGCCAGCCCGACCCCAAGCGCATGCTGAAGGTGGTCGGAGCCACGGGGAACAACCTGAAGTCGGTCACGGCCTCCCTGCCGCTGGGCACCTTCACCTGCGTCACCGGCGTCTCCGGCGGCGGCAAGTCCACGCTGGTGATCGAGACGCTCTACAAGGCCACCGCGCGCCGCCTGATGGGCGCGGGCACCGTCCCCGCCCCGCACGAACGGCTGGAGGGGCTGGAGCATCTCGACAAGATCATCGACATCGACCAGTCGCCGATCGGCCGTACCCCGCGCTCGAACCCGGCGACCTATACCGGCCTGTTCGCGCCGATCCGGGACTGGTTCGCGGAGCTGCCCGACTCACGGGCTCGCGGCTACAAGGCCGGCCGCTTCTCCTTCAACGTGAAGGGTGGCCGTTGCGAGGCCTGCCAGGGCGACGGCCTCATCAAGATCGAGATGCACTTCCTGCCCGACGTCTACGTCACCTGCGACACCTGCAAGGGCAAGCGCTACAACCGCGAGACGCTGGAGGTGAAATTCCGCGGCAAGTCCATCTCCGACGTGCTGGAGATGACGGTGGATGAGGGGCTGGAGTTCTTCTCCGCCGTGCCCTCCATCCGCGACAAGCTCCGCGTGCTGACGGAAGTCGGCCTGGGCTATATCCATCTCGGCCAGCAGGCGACGACGCTCTCGGGCGGCGAGGCGCAGCGCATCAAGCTCTCCAAGGAGCTCGCCCGCCGCGCCACCGGCCGCACCCTGTACATCCTGGACGAGCCGACCACCGGCCTGCACTTCGAGGATGTGCGGAAGCTGCTGGAGGTGCTGCATGCCCTGGTGAAGCAGGGCAACACGGTGGTGGTCATCGAGCACAATCTGGAGGTCATCAAGACTGCGGACTGGCTGCTCGACATGGGCCCGGAGGGCGGCGACGGCGGCGGCCGCATCGTGGCCGAGGGCACGCCGGAAGAGGTGGCGGCGAGCCCGGAGAGCCATACGGGCCGCTTCCTGGCGCCGCTCCTGGCCGGACGGCCCATCGCCGCACCGGCCAAGCGGAAGAAGCGCGCCTGAGAACCGGCGGCGCCGGCCTCAGGCCTGCGGCGCCGCGGCACGGAGCCGCATCCGCTCCTCCTCGGTGAAGTCGGCCCAGCTCAGCTCCCGATCCAGGGCGAAAACGGGGCCCCCCGGCGCCGTCACGCCCAGCGCCACGCCCGAATCCGGGTCCAGCCAGAAGGGCTCGGCCTTCTTGGGCATGGGCCACTGCGTGCCGCGCTTCGCCTCCAGCGGCAGCACGTTCCAGCCGTTCTGGTCCCCCTTCACCCGCACCGGGACGGGGATGAGCCGCTGGCCGGACAGGGCCTGCATGTTCCGCTTCGCCCGGCCGCCGGCCCGCAGGAGGACGATGGCGCCGACCAGCAGGAAGGCCATCAGCGCCGCGACGACGAGGAAGGTGATCGCCCGGTTCGTCAGATGCCGCATGCCGAGATCGGTCGAGAGCTTTCCGGGGCGCGAGGGATCCGCGAGGAGCTGCACGCTGTAGCTGCCGAGATGCGGATCGACGAAGATGTAGTCCGCCTGCTGCCGGAGGAGCTGCCCGTCCTTCGTCTGCGCGTTCGCGACGAGCACCATCTCGCAGGTCTGCAACATGCCGAACCGGCTGCGGCAGCGTCCGTTCTCCACGCGGCCGGAGGTGGGCACGGCGCCGTCGCGGATCTGGAAGTCGGATACCAGGTTCGGAACGATGGAGGCCGAGGCCCACCAGGCGAAGAAGCCGCAGAGGACCAGGAGCACAAGGGCGGCGAACCAGCCGCGCCACCGCGTGACTGGCGCGTTGATCGTCAGGGGCCTGTCCGGAAAGGCGGATTGGACGGCGGCGAAGCTCACATTGTCGCTCCCGGGTTGTGGGGTGCGGAACCTAGTTCCGGGATTCCGTTCCGTCCTGACGCGAAAGCGTGATTCCGGCGGCCGGCAGGCACCCTGCGGAATGCGAGCGGCGCCAGCCCGAGTCCAGCGCCGCTCGGCAGGTCAGAGCCGGCCGCGCAACCCCGCCCAGGCGACGGCCATGCGGTCCCCGGCCCCGCGCGGCGCGGGCGGCGCGTCCCACCGCCAGCCTGGCGAGGCGAGCCGGCGCAGGTCACGCCCCGCCAGCACCGCCGGCAGGGCGGCCGCGATCGATCGGCGGGGCAGGCCTGAGAGCGCCCGCCTCGCCTCTCCCAGCATGCCCAGGCCACGGCCCGCCAGGGCCCGAATTGCCCCCGCCGCCGCGGGGTCCGAGAGGGGCGTGTTCGCGGGGAGGATCTCTCCGGGCAGCGGGCGCCGCCCCGCGGCGAGCAGATGCGGAAGGCTCCGCAGCGTGCCAGCCAGCCCATAGGCCGCCCCGGCGCGGGCTAGAGCCTCCGCGAACCCGGCGCCCGCGTCCAGGATGCGCCCGGTTTCGGCGGCCAGTGCCCCGGCGGTGCCGAGCAGCCGCTCCTCCAGCGCCTGCCGGTCCTCCGGCGGCTCGTCGCCCTCGCGCGCCTCGATCATCGCGAGCAGCGCGGCAGGGTCCAGCCGGCCGGCCTCGATGGCGGCGGAGAGCGGGGCCGCCACCTCGTGCTGGCGCGCCGGGCGGCCGGCCACCGCCTCCTCCACCGTGTCCCGCCACCATTGCAGGCGGATGAGCACCATCATCGGCTCCCGCGCCACCTCGCGGGCGCGGGCCAACTCATGGTTGAAGGCGATGAGGGTGAAGATGGCCTGCCGCGCCTCGGCGGGCGCGAAAAGGGCGCAGAGGAAGCGGTCCGGATCGTGCCGCCGGGCCAGCGCGGCGAGGGGATGAAGCGCGTCTGCCTCGGGCATGCCGCCCCTTGGCCCGGCCACGCCGCGCTGGCAAGCGGCCAAGGGGGCCGGGCGCGGGCAAAGGGCGTGCATCGCGCCGGATTGAGGCCCCCTGCCCTTGGCCTGGACCCTGACAAGGGCGACATTGCGGCCCGAATCATCCCCCAAGGAGACGCCTCATGGCTTTCAGCCTTCCCCCCCTGCCCTATGACGCCGGTGCCCTCGCCGCCCGTGGCATGCAGCAGGAAACGCTGGAGCTGCACCACGGCAAGCATCACCAGGCCTATGTCACCGCGCTGAACGGCCTGGTGGAGAGCAAGGGCCTGCAGGGCAAGACGCTGGAGCAGATCGTCGCCGAGGCCGGCAAGGCCGGCGCCGATGGCACCCCCGTGCTGAACCAGGCCGGCCAGCACTGGAACCACCTGCTGTTTTGGCAGGTGATGTCGCCCCAGGGCGGTGACGACAAGATCCCGGGCGCTCTGGCCTCCAAGATCGAGAGCGACCTGGGCGGGCTGCAGAAGTTCAAGGATGACTTCAAGGCGGCGGGCGTCGGCCAGTTCGGCTCCGGCTGGGCCTGGCTGATCCAGGATGCCTCCGGCAAGCTGAAGATCACCAAGACCCCGAACGGCTCCAATCCCATCGCGACCGGCGAGGGCACGCCGCTCCTCGGCGTCGATGTGTGGGAGCACTCCTACTATCTCGACTTCCGCAACCGCCGCCCGGACTACCTGACCAACTTCCTGGATAAGCTGGTGAACTGGGAATACGTGGCGTCGCTGCTCGACAAGGGTATGACCTCTGGCCAGTCCGCCTGAGGGCCAAGGGGCCGCCGAGACGGTGGCCCCATCTGGCTGACCAGAAAACACGAAGGGCGCCGCGGGTCCTCCCCGCGGCGCCCTTCGCGCGTCCGGCGTGCCGGATCAGACCTTGGCCGGCGCCGCGTCGTTCGCCGGGGTCGGGCGGATCACGCTGGCAATGGTGCCGCGGACGACCGTGACGCGCACATTCGGCGCGATCTCGGCCTCGATCTCATCCGAGCCCTCCTTTACCTTGGTGATGGTGGCCACCATGCCGCCCGCCGTCACCACGCGGTCCCCGCGCTTCAGCTCGCCGAGCATCGCCCGATGTTCCTTCATCTTCTTCTGCTGCGGGCGGATGAGGATGAAATAGAACACGACGAAGATGAGGATCAGCGGCGCGAACTGCATCACCAGTCCGGCAGTGCCGCCGGCGGCGGCGTCCTGGGCGTAGGCCGTGGAGATGAACATGGGGCTGGGCTTCCGTCCGGGCGTTGAGGGTGCGAAGAGGGGCGGAAACTAGCCTCTGACCCCCTGGCGTCAAGCCGAGCCGGAAAGGCCGCCTCAGGAACACCCCATGGAAGAAGCCCTGCTCACCCGTATCGCGGAGGCGCTGGAGCGCCTGGCGCCCGCCCCGCATGCCGCGCCGAGGCTGGATGGCGCCGACGCCTTCGTCTGGCACCCCACCCCCCTGCCCCGCCTTTCCCCTGTCCGGCGTGTCGCGGCGGTGGATATCGGCCTGCTCCAGGGCGTGGAGCAGCAGAAGCGCCTGCTGCTGGAGAACACGCTCCGCTTCGCCCGCGGCCTGCCCGCCAACAACGCCATGCTCTGGGGCGCGCGGGGCATGGGCAAGTCCTCGCTGGTCAAGGCCGCCCATGCGCAGGCGAACCAGGAGGTACCCGGCAGCCTCGCCCTCATCGAGATCGCGCGGGAGGACATCGCCACCCTTCCCGAGCTGCTGGAGATCCTGCGCGAGCAGCCCCGCCGCGTCCTCGTCTTCTGCGACGACCTCTCCTTCGAGCGCGAGGACGCCGACTACAAGGCGCTGAAATCCGTGCTGGACGGCGGCATCGCGGGGCGGCCGCACAACGTGATTTTCTACGCCACCTCGAACCGCCGGCACCTCATGCCGCGCGACATGATCGAGAACGAGCAGCAGCGCGCCATCCATGCGAGCGAGGCGGTGGAGGAGAAGGTCTCCCTCTCCGACCGCTTCGGGCTCTGGATCGGCTTCCACAACTGCGACCAGCCCACCTATTTCGCCATGGTCGAGGGCTACGCGCAGGCACTCGGCCTGCCGATGGAGCGGGACGCGCTGCTTGCCCGCGCGAAGGAGTGGACGATCACCCGTGGTTCCCGCTCCGGCCGCGTGGCATGGCAGTTCGCCCTCGACATGGCGGGTGAGCTGGGCGTGAAGGTGAAGGCTTGAGGCAGGGCGCCCGCCGGGGCCCGGACGGGCGCTTTCTCAACCCGGACGGCAGCGTCTCCGGGCATCCCCTCGGCCAGGTCTGGCGGATGATGCGCGAGGGCGCGGGGACGCCCTGGCCCCGTCAGGTGCAGGATCCCGCGGAGGCACCGCCCGCGCCGCCGCCGCCCGGCCATGCTGCCATCACCTTCATCGGCCATGCGAGCTTCCTCATCCGCATCGCCGGCGGCCCCACTCTGCTGACGGACCCCGTCTGGTCCGATCGTTGCAGTCCCCTCGCCTTTGCCGGCCCGCGCCGTGCCCGGCCGCCGGGGCTCGCCATCGAGGCCCTGCCGCCGGTCGATGCCGTGCTGCTGTCCCACAACCACTACGACCATCTCGACGTGCGGACCCTCCGGCTGCTCCGGCCGTCGCGGATCGTCACCGGCCTCGGCAACGCCACCATCCTCGCCCGCAATGGCATCGGCGGGGCCGAGGAGCTGGACTGGTGGGGCGAGACGCGGATCGGCGAGGCCCGGATCACCTACCTGCCCGCCCATCATTTCTCCGCCCGGGCCATCGGCGACCGAGGGCGCGCGCTCTGGGGCGGGTTCGCCATCCGCACCCCGGCGGGCGCCATCTTCTTCACCGGCGACACAGCCTATGGCGGCCATCTCGCCGAGATCGGCGCGGAGGCGGGTCCCTTCGCGATCGGCCTGATCCCGATCGGCGCCTATGAGCCGCGCTGGTTCATGCGGCATGTGCACATGAACCCGGAGGAGGCGGTGCGCGCCCGCGCCGATGCCGGGGTGCGGACCGCCATCGCCATGCATTTCGGCACCTTCAAGCTGACGCAGGAGGGCATCGACGAGCCTGCCCGCGCCTTGGCCGGGGCCCGCGAGGCCGCCGGCCTGCCACCCGGCGCCTTCATCGTGCCCCGCTTCGGCGAGACGCTCATCCTGCCCCTGGGCTGAGCCCCGGGGCGGCAGAGGTGACGACGCCGGCGGCCCCGATGTATCAGGGCTCCGGCCGCGGGGGCGGCCGGAGGCCTGCGCCTCCTTGGGGGGATCGGTATGCACGCCTTGGAGCGGAAGGACGGGCGCTTGCCCGATGCTGCCACGCGGGTCACGGCCGTGACCGTCACCCATAACAGCGCCGCTGCCCTGAAGGGCCTGCTGGACGCACTGCCGCCAGGGCTGCGCGCGATCATCGTGGACAATGCCAGCACCGATGGAGGTCCCGCCCTGGCTGAGGTGGCCGGGGCGACCGTGATCCGGAGCCCCCGGAACCTCGGCTTCGGCGTCGGCTGCAATCTCGGGATGGCGGCGATCCGCACCGAGTTCGTCCTTCTGCTGAACCCGGATGCGCGGATCGGCGCCGAGGCGCTGGAGGCGCTGGTCAGGGCCGCCGACGAGTTCCCGGAGGCCGCGATCGTCGCGCCCGCCCTGCTCGACTCATCCGGTGCCCCGGTCCGCTCCTGGGATGCGGCCCAGCCCAGGCGGCCCCGCCTCATCCGTTGCCGGGATGCGGAGCCCTGGCCCTCCGGCCCCTTCTGCGCCGATTACGTCCAGGGCGCGGCCATGCTGCTGCGGCGGGCCGATGGCCTGCGCTTCGACGAGGCCTTCTTCCTCTTCTACGAGGATGACGACCTCTGCACCCAGGCGCGCTGCCTCGGGCGGAGCGTTGTGGTGGTTCCGGGGGCGGTGGTTACCCATGCCGGCGGGCGGTCCTCCCGTCCCTCCCCGCGCATTCACTGGCGCAAGGCGCAGCACATGGCCTTCTCGCGTCTGGTCTATGCCGCGAAATACCAGGGAAAGCGGGCGGCGGCTCGCCAGGCAGCGGCACGGCTGCTGCACCATGGGGGCAAGGCGCTCGGCCATGCGGTCACCCTGCGGCGCGGGAAGCTCTGGACCGACCTCGCCGGGCTGGCGGGCACCGTCCGCTGGATCGCGCGGCCGGGCCGGGAGGGCTGATCCAGCCCTTCAGCGGATGGCGAGGGCGAGCCGGTCAAACATTCCGTCCCAGACCTCCTGCGGTTCCTGGCCGAGCTCGGTCGGCAGCCCCTCCTTGGTGAGGGATAGCAGGCACCCCTCACCCTCCCGCTCGAGCTCCACGACCAGCCTCTCGCTGGACGGGCCCTGGGCCGGGATGCCGAAGGTCAGGACGAGGCGGCGCGGGCGGCCCAGCTCGAGGAACTCGCCGAAGGCCTCGAAGCGCGTGCCGGTGGCGCGGAACACCCCTCCCACCCTCGCATCCATCGAAAGGGCCGTGATCTCGCCGATGATGCCAGTGAGAAGCCACTGGCGGGCCAGCGCCGGCTCCGTCCAGCCCGCGAAGACATGCTCCGGCGGGGCGGCGAAGCGCCGCTGCATGAAAGCGCCGTCGGTGCTCGGATCGACGGACATGCCGCGCCCTCCCTGATCGGAAGGGCTAACGCGCGGTGCCGAAGATCCGCTGCTCCACCTTGTCGCCAACGCGGATGCCCAGGCGCTCGGCCGTGCCCGCCGCCAGCTCCAGCGTGGCCCGCACCGGGCCGTTGGAGCTGATCGTGGCGAGGCTGTGCGGCACCGTGCGCTCCGCGATCCGCAGCACCGTGCCGTTCTGGGTGATGAACAGCATGTCCAGGGACGTGATGGTGTTGCGCATCCACATGCTGCTCTCGCGGGGCTGGCCCCAGTCGAACAACATGCCCTCCTTCGGCCCGACCGAGGGGCGGAACATCAGCCCAACGGTCTGGTGCTGCGGCTCGACCGCCATTTCCACCTGGAACTCGTGCCGCTTGCCGTCGCGCGTGACGATGACCAGCGGCTCGGTGGGCAGCTTCGGCTGCGGACCGTCCTGCGCCAGGGCGGGAAGGCCGGCGGCGGGCGCGAGCGCCAGCAGGCCGATAAGGGCGCGACGGTTCATCGCTGGGGCATTCCCTCGGGGATCACCGTCTTGACCAGGGTCTGATCCAGCGCCTCGTAGTCGTGGTAGCCGATGGTCTCGTAGAGCTGGGCGCGGGTCTGCATCCGGTCCACCATGCCTTGGGTGCCCCCGTCGCGGTTGATGGCGGCGTAGAGCTCCTCCATCGCGCGGTTAGCGACGCGGAGCGCCGAGACGGGCCAGATCACCATGGCATAGCCCATCTCCTCGAACTCCTTGTCCGTGAAGAAAGGGGTGCGGCCGAACTCGGTCATGTTGGCCAGCAGCTTCACCCCGGGCATGCGGCGGGCGAATTCGCGGAACATCTCGGCGGTGTTCAGGGCCTCGGGGAAGATCGCGTCCGCCCCGGCCTCGAGATACAGCTTTGCGCGGGCCACCGCGCCATCCATGCCCTCGCTCGCCGCCGCATCGGTGCGGGCGATGAGATAGAGGTGCCGCCGGGCCTTGCGGGCCGCAGCCACCTTGGCGGCCATGTCATGGGCATCGGCCAGCTTCTTGTCGTTCAGATGGCCGCACTTTTTCGGGAGGAGCTGGTCCTCCAGATGCACCGCCGCCGCCCCGGCCTCCTCGAAGGCGCGGACCATGTGCATGACGTTCAGCGCCTCGCCATAGCCCGTGTCGCCATCCACCAGCACGGGCAACGCCGCGGCCCGCGCCACCTGGCGGATGTACCAGCAGACATCGTCCACCGTGATCATGCCGAGATCGGGCAGGCCCATATTCGCCGACATCGCGGCGCCGGACATGTAGAGCGCATCGAAGCCCGCCTGCTTGGCCAGCAGCGCGGCCATGCCGGTATGGGCGCCGGGCAGGCGCAGGATGCCGGGGCGCTCCAGCAGGGCGCGGAAGCGCTGGCCGGCCGGGGCATCCGGCAGGTCGTCACCGATCACATAGGGCATGCATACCTCCCGGATGGTCGTCGCGGGGCGCGGGGCCGGGCGGGCCAGGCGGCGCCTCCACCTTGCCCCGGAGGCTACCACCCGCCCCCATGCCGGACCAGATAGGGCCCGCCGCCCCTTTCCCATGGGCCGCCCCTCCCCTAGTTTGCGCCGCGAGACGGAACAGCGCCGCCGCGGCGCAAGACGGAGCATCACGCATGGACATGTCGGGGAGCCGCCGCATCGAGGCCCCGCGCGAGCGGGTCTGGGACGCGCTGAACGACCCTGCCGTGCTCCAGGCCGCCATCCCCGGCTGCGAGTCGGTGGAGCGCACCGGGCCTGACAGCTTCCAGGCCCGCGTTTCCGTCCGCATCGGCCCCATGTCCGCCAAATTCGGCGGCAAGGTGACGCTGACCAACATCCGCCCGCCCGAGGGCTACACCATCACCGGCGAGGGCCAGGGCGGCGCCATGGGCTTCGCCCGGGGCGGCGCCGATGTCTCCCTCGTCGAGGAAGGCCCAACGACCACCCTCCTCAACTACGACGTGAAGGCCCAGGTGGGCGGCAAGATGGCTCAGCTCGGCGCCCGGCTGGTGGACAGCACCGCCCGCCAGATGGCCGACCAGTTCTTCGACCGCTTCGCCGCCCAGCTGGCCCCCGCACCCGGAACCGAAACCATGGCTGCCTCCGACACCGTTCCCACCACCGCCGGCACGGCGATCGCCTCCGATGGTCACCCGGTGACCGAGCGCCGCACCTCCACCGCCGCCCTGCGCCCCGCCACGGCGGGCCGTGGCCTGGGCGACATGCTGGCGGCCATCCCCCGCGAGCCCTATGGCATGCCGATCACCTTCTGGATCGGCTCCGCGGCGATGCTCGGGGTTCTCGCCCTGCTCTTCGTCATTGGCTGAGTTCCCGCCACGCGACATCGCCGCCACCCAGGCCCTTCTCGAGGCCGGCGGCTATGTCGCGGACCGGGCCCTCGCGACCACGGTCCACCTCGCCCTCGCCATGGGCAGGCCCCTCCTGCTGGAGGGCGAGCCGGGCACCGGCAAGACCGAAATCGGCAAGGTGCTGGCGGCGCAGCTGCCGCGCCGCCTCGTGCGGCTGCAATGCCATGACGGCATGGACCTCGCCTCGGCCGCCTATGAGTGGAACCATGCGCGCCAGCTCATGGCGATCCGCCTGGCGGAGGCCGCCGGCGAGGGCGATCGAGCGGCGCTCGAGAACGGCCTCTATGACCGCCGGTTCCTGGAGCCGCGCCCGCTCCTCCAGGCGATCGAGGGCAGCCCGGCTCTCCTGCTGATCGACGAGCTGGACCGCGCCGACGAGCCCTTCGAGGCCTTCCTGCTGGAGGTGCTGGCGGATTTCCAGATCACCGTGCCCGAGCTCGGCACCATCCGCGCCGAGACCCCACCCGTGGTGGTGATCACCTCGAACCGGACACGGGAGGTGCACGACGCCATCCGGCGGCGCTGCCTCTACCACTGGGTGGACTATCCCGACGCGGCGCGGGAGCGCGCCATCCTGGCCAGCCGCGCGCCGGAGGTGCCGGCCGGGCTTTCCGCCCAGGTCGTGGCCTTCGCCCAGGGCCTTCGCGGAGGCGATGCCTTCTTCAAGCCGCCCGGGGTCGCCGAGACCGTGGACTGGGCCCGCGCGCTGACCGCGCTCGACCGTCGGGAGCTGGAGCCGGAGACGGCGGAGGCGACGCTTGGCGTGCTGCTGAAGTATCAGGACGACATCGCCCGGCTGCGCGGCGCCGAACTCGCCCGGCGGGTGGAGGAGGCGCGAGAGGCGGCCTCTTGAGCGCCCTCGCCTCCAACCTCCTCGCCTTCGGCCGCGTGCTCCGCCGCGCCGGCCTCCCGGTCGGCCCCGCTGAGGCTTTGGGTGCCGCCGAAGCCCTGAGCCACATCCCCCTTTCCGACCGCGCCGCTTTCCGCGCCGCGCTCCGCGCGACGATGGTCCACCGCCGGGACCATTTCGAGGTCTTCGACAGCGCCTTCGACCTGTTCTGGCGAGACCCCGACCGTCCCACGCGCCAGGCCGGCCCCGATGACCAGCCCCTCGCTGCCCTGCCCGCGGCCGCACGGCGTGTGTCGGAGGCAATGCCCGGCGCCCGCCCACCCTCCACGCCGGCCGGAGAGCCGGAGCGGCGTGAGGATTCCGCGCTCACTGTCAGTGACAACGAACGTCTGAACCGCCTTGATTTTGAAGCAATGACGGCGGAAGAACTCGCTGCGGCGAGGCGCGAGATCCGTCGCCTCGTGCTCCCCCTGGCAGAGCGTCCGACACGGCGGTTCCGGCCGGATTCCAGGGGCCCGAGAGCCGATCTCCGCGCCACGCTTCGCGCCTCCATGCGCCTGGGCGGGGAGATCGCTAGCATCTCCCGCCGGCGCCGCGTCACCCGCCCGCCGCCGCTCGTGCTGCTTTGCGACGTGTCGGGAAGCATGGCGCGCTACGCACAGATCCTGCTGCATTTCATGCATGCCGTGGCGAATGACCGGGCGCGGGTGCACAGCTTCGTCTTCGGGACGCGCCTCACCAACATCAGCCGCGCGCTGCGGAACCGGGACCCGGAGGTCGCTTTCCAGGCCGTCGCCCATATCCTGCCGGACTGGTCGGGCGGCACCCGCATCGGCGAGGCACTGGAGCGGTTCAATCATCTTTGGGCGCGGCGGGTGCTCGGCCAGGGTGCCGTCGTGCTGCTGATCACGGATGGGCTGGACCGGGGCGGTGCCGAGGGGCTTTCGGAAGCCGCCGAACGCCTCTCCCATTCCTGCCGGAGGCTGATCTGGCTGAACCCGCTGCTGCGCTTTGCCGGGTTCCAGCCACGCGCGGCGGGCATACGCGCCCTCCTCCCGCATGTGCATGAGCATCGCCAGGTGCATAATCTGAACAGCCTGCGAGCCCTGGTGGCGACACTTTCCGCCGACGGGCCGAGCTACAGGAGGCCTGCATGAGCGGCACCGAGGATATCCTGGAGACCGCGCGCGCCTGGCGCGCGGAAGGAGAAAAGGTGGCCCTCGCCACCGTCGTCGAGACCTGGGGGTCCTCGCCCCGCCCCGCCGGGTCGCGCCTGGCGGTCACGGAGACGGGCCGGCTGGCCGGCTCGGTTTCGGGCGGCTGCATCGAGGGCGCAGTGGCCGATATCGCGCGGCAGGTGATGCAAAGCGGCACCCCGCAGCTGCTGGATTTTGGCATCAGCGACGAGCGCGCCTGGGAGGTGGGGCTGGCCTGCGGCGGCAAGCTGAAGGTCTTCGTGGAACCGCTGGCGTGACGCCCGAGACCCTGGAGACCCTCCAGGCCGCCCGCGCCGCGCGGCGGCCGGTCGCCTTGCTGACGCGGCTGCCGGATGGCGCGCAGCTCCTCTACCCCGACCAGCCCGTGCCGGCCGCCCTGGCCGAGGCGGCGGAAGCGGCCCTGCGGGATGACCGGGCCGCGCCCGTCACCCTGGGCGAGGAAAGCTGGTTCATCCAGCCCCAGACCCCGCCGCCCCGCCTGATCGTGGTCGGCGCGGTGCATGTGGCCCAGGCGCTGGTGCCCATGGCGGTGCAGGTGGGGCTGGCCGTGACGGTGGTGGACCCGCGACGGGCCTTCGCCACCGAGGAGCGCTTCACGGCCGGGGCGACCCTGGTGGATGAGTGGCCCGACGACGCTCTGAACGCCCTGCGCCCGGACTCGCGCACCGCCATCGTCACCCTCACCCATGACCCGAAGCTGGACGACCCCGCGCTCGACGTCGCGCTGCGCTCGGACGCCTTCTACATCGGCGCCCTCGGCAGCCGCCGGACCCACGCGAAGCGCGTGGACCGGCTGACCGAGGCCGGGCATGGCCCGGAGGCGATCGCGCGCATCCGCGCCCCGGTCGGGCTCGATATCGGCGCCGTCACCGCGCCCGAGATCGCGCTCTCCATCATCGCCCAGGTCGTCGCCGCGCGCCGTGGGAAGCTGGACGGGGCGCCCTGATGCTCTTCGGCCCCACCCCCCTGGAGGAGGCGCGCGGCGCCATCCTCGCCCATACGCTCCGCCTGCCGGACCGGGTGCTCAAGAAAGGCACGGTGCTGGACGCCGAGGCCATCGCGGCGCTGCGGGCCGCCCGCCACCGGGAGGTGGTCGCCGCCCGGCTGGAATCGGGCGACGTGCCGGAGGACGAGGCGGCGGACCGCATGGCCAATGCCATGCTCCGCCCGCTGATCGCGCGCAGCCGTGCGGCGACCGGGCGGGTGAACCTCCTGGCCGAGACCCACGGTCTCCTGCGCGTCGATGCCGCGCTGATCGACCGGTTGAACACGCTCGATGAGAGCCTCACCCTCGCCACCCTGGCCGATTTCACGGTGGTCCACCCAAAGGACATGCTGGCCACGCTGAAGGTCATCCCCTTCGCCGTGCCGGCCCCCGCGCTGCAGGTGGCCGAGGCGATGCTGCGCGGCAGCCCCGCCCTGACCCTGCACCCCTTCCGCCCGCTGAAGGTGGGGCTGGTCGCCACCGAGCTGCCGGGGCTGAAGGAGAAGGTGATCGAGAACGGCGTGGAGGCGACCCGGACCCGGGTGGAGGCCCTGGCCGGCAGCCTGCTGCCCGCCGAGCATTGCGCCCATGAGACCGCCGCCATCGCGGAGGCGCTGGGGCGGCTGCGCAAGGCCGGGGCGGAGATGCTGCTGGTCCTCGGCGCCTCCGCCGTGGTGGACCGGCGGGACGTCGCGCCGGCCGGCATCATCCGCGCCGGCGGGGTGATCGAGCATTTCGGCATGCCCGTGGACCCGGGCAACCTGCTCTGCCTCGGGCGGATCGGGGAGACGCCCGCCATGGTGCTTCCGGGTTGTGCCCGCAGCCCGAAGGTGAACGGCTTTGACTGGGTGCTGGAGCGGCTCTTCGCCGGCATCCCCGTTACGCCGAAATCCGTCATGCGGATGGGGGTTGGCGGGCTGCTGAAGGAGATCGAGACGCGGCCGCTGCCGCGCGGGGAGGCGCCGCGAAATGCCCCCGCCGCCGCCCCGCGCCGGCCGCGCCGGGTGGCCGCGCTGGTGCTCGCCGCCGGCCGCTCCCGCCGTATGGCACCGCTCAACAAGCTGATGGTCACGGACAGGGCAGGCCAGGCGATGGTCGCAAGGGTGGTCGACAACGCCCTGGCCAGCCGTGCGCGGCCGGTGCTCGTCGTCACCGGCCATGAGCGCGAGCGGGTGGAGGACGCCCTGGCCGGGCGCCCCGTGCTGATGACCCATGCCGAGGACTATTCCGAGGGACTTTCCGCCTCCCTCAAGGCGGGCATCGCGGCGCTGCCCCCGGATGTGGAGGGGGTGCTGGTGATGCTCGGCGACATGCCCCTCGTCAGCCCGGCCATGCTGGACCGGATCATCGCGGGCTTCGACCCGGAGGAGGGGCGGGCCATCATCCAGCCGACCTTCCGGGGCAAGCAGGGCAACCCCGTGCTCTGGGGGCGGGAGTTCTTCGAGGAGATCCTGTCCATCACCGGCGATGTCGGCGCGCGGCACCTGACCGGCCGCCATGCGGACCGGCTGTTCAATGTCGAGATGGCCGATGACGGCGTGCTGCGGGACTTCGACACGGCGGATACGCTGAAGGGACTGTAATCCGGTCAAGCCCTGACCTTCCGTGCCCGGCGCCCCATCTGCTGGCGAAATGCCGACCGCCTATGCCATTCCCTTCGCGCCGGAAGCGACGCCCTCCGTCGCCCCGCGCGCCCTGCTCCGTGCCTGGGACACCGCGCGAGAAGCCGCCACGGCCGCGCTGGAGGGCCCGCCGCGCGCCTTCCGCTTCCAGGGCCCCAGCCCCAAGGTCCCGGCGTTGGACCTCCTGCTGGAGGACCGGGATGCCTGTTGCTGGGCGGAGGCGCTGGACCGGCGCTTCGGCCTGGATCATGCCGAGGGCCTCGCCATCCTCCTGCGCCTGCTGGCCTTGCTGGAGGTGATGGGGCGGGCGCCCTGGATGCGCGGCCTGTTCGATATCGGGCGGGAGGGGACGGTGCTGCATCCCGATCTTCTGCGCGCCGCGGCCACGGAGCCCCTGGACGGCGGCGCCCGCTTCGATGAAGAGGGATTGCGGCATCGCCTGGCGCGGCCGCGCCTTACCATGCCGAACGAGACCACCGGAGCGACGCCCGCATGAAGCCCCTGCCCTTCGCGCTGATGCCCGTGCTGCTCCTCGCCGCCTGCGCCAACCAGGCCCCTTCGCCCGCCGCGGGCGCGGATGGCAACCGCTCCGCGCTCAACGCCGCATGCCGGGTCGAGGCGGAGCGCGTGGTGCGCTACCGCGACCGTGGCCAGCTGATGCGGCAGGACGACTACAATGCACGGGTGGGCACCACCTCCCATCTCGGCCCCCAGGTGATGACCGACCAGATCGCCCAGATCTACGACCGCGACCGCATCGCGGCCGAATGCGTGCGCGGGGCGAACAGCGGCCCGGTCCCGGCCGCGCCGGCGGCCGAGCCCGCGGCTGCACCGGCCGCGGCGCCGGCTGCCGCCCCGACTCGCCGCCGCGGGAGCTCGGCCGGGCGCTGAGGCGCCCTTGCCCTCCCCCTTCGCCCGCATCGTCGCCGGGCCGCTCAGCCGGGCCCTGTCCAGCCGCAACGCCCGGATCTTCTTCGGAGCCAGCCTCAGCGCCTGGACCGGGCTCTGGATGCACCGCATCGGCGTCGCCTGGCTGGCCTGGGAGCTGACGCGCAGCGCCGCCTGGGTGGGGCTGATCGCATTCGCGGACCTCGCTCCGGCCGTGCTCGTCAGCCCCATCGCCGGCGCGATCGCCGACCGTGTGGACCGCGTGCGCCTCACCATGCTGTCCCAGGGCACTATCGCCGCGGAGGCCCTGGTCGTGGCGGCCCTCGCAGCGTCCGGTAACATCTCCATCGGCCTGCTCTTCGCGCTGGAAATGGTCAGCGGCACCGCCGCCTGCTTCTCCCAGCCGGCGCGCCAGACCCTGATCCCGGCCCTGGTGGCGCGGGAAGACCTGCCCGCCGCGGTCGCCGCGAACAGCCTGCTCTTCAACGTGTCCCGCTTTATCGGGCCGGGGCTGGCGGGACCCGTGATCGCCGCCTGGGGGGTGGCACCGGCGATTCTCTGCAACGCGATCGGCCACGGCTTCGCCACCCTCTCCATGCCCTGGCTACGGATGGACCCGGAGCAGCGGCGCGGACACCCGGCCACCACCTCCCTGCTGGCCGAGACAGTGGAGGGGTTCCGCTACGTGGCCCGCCACCCCGGGCTCGGCCCCGTGATCGCCTTCTCGGCCCTGTCCTCCATCCTCCTGAGGGGCGTGCAGGAGATCCTCCCCCCCTATGTCGAGCGGCTCTTCGGACGCGGTGCCGAGTCGCTCGCCATGCTGACCGCCTCCTTCGCCGTGGGCGCCCTCATCTCCGGCCTGGCGGTCGCCTCGCGCGGGCGCCTGCCCGGCACGACGCGGATCGCCGTCTTCGCCATCCTCGCCCAGGCGCTTGCGACGGCGGGCTTCGTCGCGACGGGACATTTCGGCTTCGCCCTGCTCTGCGGCGCCGCCATCGGGGCAGCCGCCTCCGCACACGGCATCTCGGTACAGGTGCTGGCCCAAACGGCCGCCTCGCCCTCCATGCGCGGCCGGATCATGTCGCTCTGGGCGCTGGTCACCCGTGCCTGCCCTGCCCTGGGCGCGCTGGCCCTGGGGCTGGCGGGCGAGGCGCTGGGGCTGCGGCTGCCGACGCTGATCGCCGTGGCTTTGGCCTTGGTGGTCTTCGCCTGGGGCCTCTCCCGCATCGGACCGATCGCGCGCTCCCTCGAGACCGCGCCCGAGAGAAGGCCCGGATAGATTTGACCGAAACGTCGGAGGACAGACCGTGATGCTCGATGCCGCCCTGGTGGGGATGGGACGCTGGGGACAGACCCTGGTGAACAGCGTGCAGGGGCGGAACGGGGCCGGTATCCGCTTCGTCGCGGGCGCGACCCGCTCGCCGGAGAAGGCGCGCGGGTGGGCGGCCGAGAAGGGCCTCGACCTGCTGCCGGACCTGGATACGGTGCTGGCGGACCCGCGCGTGCGGGCGGTGGTGCTGGCGACGCCGCATGGCCAGCACGCCGAGCAGGTGATCGCCGCCGCCCGGGCCGGCAAGCATGTTTTCGTCGAGAAGCCCTTCACCCTGTCCCGCGCGGAGGCCGAGGCGGCGGTCGCGGCGTGCCGGGAGGCCGGGGTGGTGCTGGCACTGGGCCATAACCGCCGCTTCCTGCCGGCCGTGGCCGAGATGAAGCGGCTGCTGGCCGAAGGCGCGCTGGGCACGCTGCTGCATGTCGAAGGCCAGATCAGCGGCGCCGCGGCTGATGCCTGGAAGCCCGGCATGTGGCGCGCGGACCCGCATGAGAGCCCGCTGGGCGGCATGGGCGCCATGGGCATCCACATGATCGACATGCTCATCAACCTGGCGGGACCGATCGAGCGTGTTTCGGTGATCAGCCAGGCGCGGGTGCTGACGATCGGGCTGGACGACACCACGGCCATGCTCTGCCGCTTCCGGTCCGGGCCCACCGGCCTCTTCGCCACCCTCGCCTCCGCTCCCCGCGTCTGGCGCGTTGGGCTCTTCGGCACCCAGGGGCGTCTGGAGCAGCGCGACCCGGAGACCCTCGTCTTCCACCCGCGCGAGGGCCAGGGCTGGGAGCGCCGATTCGAGCCGACCGACATCGAGCGGGCGGAGTTGGAAGCCTTTGCGGCGGCCGTTGCCGGCGGGCCGGCCTATCCCCTGCCGCCTGAGGAGGCCATCCATGGCGTCAGCGTGTTCGAGACGATGATCCATGCGAATGCCAGCGGCGGGCCCGCCCTGGTGCCCTGAACGGGGCCCCCGCCGCCCTGCCGATATCATGCCCGGCGGCGATTCCCGCCTCCGGGCGGTTCCGCCTTCGCACGATCCGATTTAGAAGCCCCGCGCCATTCCGGCCATGGAGCTTCCGACAATGAGCGCGATCCTTCGCAAGGGCGTCGGCCCCGTTCTCTCGACCTCGGTCGAGTATCACGGCTTCGTCTACCTGGCGGGCATGACCGCCGACGACCTGTCCCAGGATGTCTCGGGGCAGACCCAGCAGGTCCTCAACAAGATCGACGCCGCGCTCGAGGAGCACGGCACCGACAAGACCCGCCTTCTCCAGGCCCAGGTCTGGCTGAAGGACATCCGCGACCGCGACGCGCTGAACAAGCTCTGGACCGCCTGGCTGCCCGCCAACGGCGCCCCGGTGCGCGCCTGCGTCGAGGCGAACATGGCCGATCCGCGCCACCTCGTTGAAATCATGGTTACGGCCTGCCGCTGATCCTCACGCGCCAGTGACGCCGGAATCCGGCGTCATTGCGCAACCAGCCTGTGGCGACACGGCCGCAACACTGTGTCCTGAGCCGTGTCGCCGCCTCCTCCCTAGGAAATCCATCCCGATCATGCGCGCCCGGCAACCCTCCCCCGGGCGAATCACGCGGCATTGCGGGCTGAAACAACGTCCGAGGTTGCCGGGGTTTCCGCGGGGCGGGTAACACCTCTGTGACATCGCCGGACGCACCGCTGAAAACGGCGGGCCGGACGGCCGGGGGATTAAGGCTTGATTCTGGGGGACAACATGCAGGCAAAAAGCGCCGCCGTTGCCATCTTCACCGTTTGCGGGCTGATGCTCGCACCGCAGCTGATCTCTACGGCCGACGCTTCCTCCCCGAGCCGGGGCGGAGCCAAGCATGTTTCGGCCTCCCGTCCCGCCGCGCCGGCCGCGCGCCAAGCCTCGGTTCGCCCGGCCCGCTTCTCCGGTGCTAAGGCCGCCGCCCGGCAGGGTAGCCGCGGTGAGGCTTCGACGGAGATCGCCTCCTTCAGCCGCATCTCCTGCGTGCCCTATGCCCGCATGGCGACCGGCATGCAGGTGAGCGGCAATGGCGGGACTTGGTGGAACAACGCCGCCGGCCTCTATGCCCGCGGTCACCGCCCCGAGGCCGGCTCGGTCCTCGTCTTCCGCTCCTCCGGCGGCATGCGCGCCGGCCATGTGGCGGTGGTGGAGCGCCAGGTGAGCTCCCGCGAGATCACCGTGCACCACGCCAACTGGGAAGGGCCGGGCATCCGCAAGGGCACCGTCACCCGGAACATCTCGGTGGTGGACGTCTCCGACGCGAATGACTGGACCGCGGTGCGCGTGCAGGTCGGCCACGACTCCGGCACCTATGGCCGGACCTATCCGACCTACGGCTTCATCTTCAACCGGCCCGAGGGTGCCCCGGCGACCCGTGGCCCGGTGATGGTGCGCAACAATGGTGGTGCGCTGCAGGAAGTGGCCGAAGCGCCGGCGCCCAGCTCGCATCTGCGCTTCATCAACACCTCGGTCGGTGGGCTCGGCGTCGAAGCCGCTCGCTAAGTGGCCCCTCTAGGGGGAAGGGCCCGAAAGGGGCGGCGGATGGGGGTCCGCCGCCCCTTTGCTTTTCAGGCCTAGGGCGCGGCCGGCCGCCGGTTCGAGATCGTCGCCTTGCAGCGAGCCAGCGGTCGCCTCAGGCGTCGCTGCGCGCCCAATCGGCCGGTTCGGCGATCTCGACCCGGTTCCGCCCACCCGCCTTGGCCCGGTAGAGGGCGATGTCGGCCGTGGCGGCAAGCTCGTCCACCGTGCAATCCGGCACGGCGACGGCCACCCCGATGCTGATGCTGATCCCGAGCGACTTGTCCCCGACCACAACCGGCGTCTCGCAGATGGCCAGCCGCAAGCGCTCCGCCACCATTCCCGCATCGTCCGCGGGCTGCGGGGCCATGGCGACGACGAATTCCTCGCCGCCGAAGCGGGCCACCACGTCCACCGCCCGCAGGTGCAGGCGCAGGCGCTCGGCCACCTCGCGCAGCACGGCATCGCCGACCGCATGGCCATAGGTGTCGTTCACCGACTTGAACCGGTCCACGTCGATCAGCAGGAGGGTCGCGCCGCCGGCGCGCAGCAGCCCCTCCAGGTGGCGGGTGACGTAGCGGCGGTTGCGCAGGCCGGTGAGGCTGTCGGTCACCGCCATCTCGAGGCTGCGCTGCAAATCCGCCCGCAACCTCTCCTGGTACCGCTTGCGGCGGATCTGGTTGCGCGCGCGCGCCCGCAGCTCATTCGCATCCACGGGCCGGAGAACATGGTCGTTCGCGCCCAGGTCGAAGCCGCGCAGGACCTGGTTGCGCTGATCGGTATCCGCCACCAGCAGCACCGGCACCTCGCGGGTGGAGGACTGGGCGCGCATGCGCGACGCGAGGCGCAGCCCCTCCCCGTCATCCAGCCAGAGGCTGAGTACGGCGAGGTCAAAATCCTCGTGGAGCAGGCGGTCCCAGGCGACGTTCACATCGGCCGCGCGGGTCACGATGATTCCGTCCTGCGCCAGGATGCCCGAGAGCGCCATGGCCTCCGAATCATCCTCGGTCGCGAGCAGCGCATGGGCTCCGGCGACGCTGCGCGACGGATCGGGCATCGGCTCGAAGCCGAGGTCCTTGGCGGTCTCCGCGCGCAGCCGGAAGGCGTCCAGCACCTGCTTCGTGCGCAGCAGCGCGCGCAGCCGGGCGAAGAGCGTCGCATGGTCCACGGGCTTGGAGAGGAAGTCATCCGCCCCGGCCTCCAGCCCCCTCACCCGCTCGGCCTGGTCCACCAGGGCGGTGATCATCACCACCGGAATATGGGCGGTGACCGGGGAGGCCTTGAGCAGGCGGCAGACCTCGTAGCCGTCCATCCCTGGCATCATCACGTCGAGCAGGATGACATCCGGGCCCCAGGACTGGGACAGGCGCAGGGCCTCGGGCCCCGAGCTGGCCAGGGCCACCTCGTAGTACTCGGCGTTCAGCCGGGCTTCCAGCAGCTTCAGGTTGGCCGCGATATCGTCGACCACGAGGACGCGCGCGGTCATCTCCCGGCTATCCCGCCTCCGGGATGCAGGGAGCGGAAGGTGTCGCTCCACGCCAGGGACAGCCAGTAACGCATTGTTCTAAAAGCCGCCAGTTGGGCAGGACGTCATCAGCTTCGAACGACTCCCGCCGAATGGAAGGCCCAGCGTGTTCGCGCGGCCTGGGATTAGCAAGCCATGCCTAAACAGAAATGGACGGGACGGCAAACCGATGGCGGCGCCGTTCCACGCATGCTCATCCCCGCCCCTGGCCGGGCCCCTGGAGCTCCGGCTCGGGACGTCCGCGCCATGCGAACCGCATGGCGCCGGAGAGGTTCCGCCCGGCGGCAGGCCGCCGGGTAGAAGGCAAACGGCCCGGCGTCTCGAACACGCAATCCAAGGCTGCGCCCGGGCGGGCGGAACTCCGCGTCTGCCGCGGAGCCCCGAAGTCGCACGAGGCGGGCGCCCTGCTCCCCGCCGGATCAGGCGTTGCCGGATAGGTAGTCCATGGCGGCCCCCACGCCGCCGGGCTGATGCGGCACGCCGGCGACGCGCAATCCCATCTCCACCCCGCCGAGCGTCCCCAGCAGCGAGAGGTCGTTGAAGGCACCGAGATGGCCGATGCGGAAGACACGGTCATTCAGCCGGCCCAGGCCGTTGCCGAGCGACATGTCGAAGCGCTCGAGGATAGCGGCGCGCAGGGCATTGGCCGAATGGCCTTCCGGCAGGCGCACGGCGGTGAGCGCGGAGGAATAGTGCCGGGGTTCGGCGCATTGCACCTCCAGCCCCCAGGCGCGGACGGCGCGGCGGGTCGCCTCGGCATGGCGGTCATGGCGGGCGAAGACGTTGGGCAGCCCTTCCTCGGCCAGCATGTCGAGCGCCGTGTCCAGCGCGTAGAGCATGTTGGTCGCCGGGGTGTAGGGGAAGTAGCCCGTGGCATTGGCCGCCAGCATCGGCTTCCAGTCCCAGAAGGCGCGGGGCAGCTTGGCCGTCTCGCTCGCCTTCAGCGCCTTTTCCGACACGGCGTTGAAGGACAGGCCCGGCGGCAGCATCAGCCCCTTCTGGCTGCCGGAGACGGTGACATCCACCCGCCACTCGTCATGCCGGTATTCGATGGAGCCGAGGGAGGAGATGGTGTCCACCAGCAGGAGCGCCGGGTGGCCGGCGGCGTCCATGGCCCGGCGCACCTCGTCGATGCGGGAGGTGCAGCCCGTGCTCGTCTCGTTATGGACGACGCAGACCGCCTTGATCTCATGACCCTTGTCGGCGCGCAGCGCGGCCTCGATCGCCGGCACGTCGGCGGCGCGGCGCCAATCCGTCTCCAGCAGGCGCGGCTTGAGGGCCAGGCGCTCGGCCATTTCGCGCCAGAGATGGGCGAACCAGCCGGTCTCGCACATCAGCACCGTGTCGCCGGGCGAAAGGGTGTTCACCAGCGCCGCTTCCCAGGCGCCGGTGCCGGAGGCCGGATAGATGACGACCGGGCCGGTGGTGCCGAAGACGGGCTTGATCTTGTCGAGCACCCGCTTGCCCAGCACGCCGAAATCGGGCCCGCGATGGTCCATGGTCGGGTTATCGAGGGCGCGGAGCACGCGGTCCGGCACGTTGGTCGGGCCGGGGATCTGCAGGAAATGCCGGCCGTTCTCGGGCCGGCTGGTGAAATAGGCCATGGGCGTCCTCCGCTCTGGCCGGTGGTCTAGCCCGTATGCCCCATGGGCCGCCAATGAGTTCGGCACGTCCGATTGATGAGCATTATGGATGCGACGTCCACGGCCGGCTCGGCTAGTTTACGGACCGCAGGAGACGCCCGAATGAATGCTATCACCCGGTCGCGCATCGCCCCCGGCGACAGCCGCCTCGCCAGCCGCCTGAAGCGGGAAACCCAGGGCGAGGTTCTGTTCGGCGCCGGCGACCGCGGCCGCTACGCGACGGATGCGAGCATCTACCAGGTGGAGCCGCTCGGCGTGCTCATCCCCCGCACGGTGGAGGACGTGGCGGCCGCCATGGCCATCTGCCGCGAGGAAGGCGTGCCCGTGCTGCCGCGCGGCGGCGGCACCAGCCAGTGCGGGCAGACGGTGAACCGCGCCCTGGTGCTGGATTGCAGCAAGCACCTGCGGAACGTTACCTCGGTGGACAAGGCGGGGATGCGCGCGACCGTGCAGCCCGGCATCGCCCTCGGCGCGCTGAACGACGCGCTGAAGAAGGACGGGCTGTTCTTTCCAGTCGATCCCTCCACCTGGGCGCGCTGCACGATCGGCGGCATGGCCGCGAACAACTCCTGCGGGTCCAAGTCCATCCGCTACGGGTTGATGGCCGACAACGTGATGGCGATCGACGCGCTGCTGCCCGGCGGCGAGCACTTCACCTTCGGCGAACTGCCCGACAATCTCGGCGAGGGCGTGCCGGGAAGTGTCGCGGAGTTGGTGACGCGGCTGCGCGCCCTGGGCGCGGCGGAGGCCGCCGAGATCGCGGCGCGCTTCCCCAAGGTGCTGCGGCGGGTCGGCGGCTACGACTTGGAGTCCCTCACCCCCGAGGCGCGGGCGCAGGGCCGCGGCAATCTCGCGCGCATCCTGGTGGGCAGCGAGGGAACGCTGGCCTTCTCGGCGGGGCTGGATCTCAAACTCTGGCCGATCAAGCCGCGCAAGGCGCTGGGCATCTGCCAGTTCCCGACCTTCCGGGCCGCGATGGCCGCTTCCCAGCACCTCGTCACCCTCGACCCCGAGGCGGTAGAGCTGGTGGACCGGACGATGATCGACCTCGGCCGCTCCATCGACATCTACCGCCCGACCATCGACCGCATGGTGATCGGCGAGCCGGACAGCCTGCTCATCGTCGAGTTCCATGGGCATGAGGACGCGGCGCTGGCGCGGGACCTCAAGCGACTGGACGAGATGATGGCCGATCTCGGCTATCCCGGCGCGGTGGTGGAGTGCATCGACCCCGCCTTCCAGGCCGCCGTCGCCGAAGTGCGCGAAGCCGGGCTGAACATCATGATGTCCATGAAGGGCGACGGGAAACCTGTCTCCTTCATCGAGGACACGGCCGTCCCGCTGGAGGACCTGGCCGACTACACCGAGCGGCTGAACGAGGTGTTCGAGCGCCACGGCACCAAGGGCACCTGGTACGCCCATGCCTCGGTCGGCTGCCTGCATGTGCGCCCCGTGCTGAACATGAAGGACGGCGAGGATGTGCGCCGGATGCGCCAGATCGCCGAGGAGTGCTTCGCGCTGGTGCGTGAGTACAAGGGCAGCCATTCCGGCGAGCATGGCGACGGCATCGTCCGCTCCGAGTTCCATGAGGAGATGTACGGCCCGCGCATCGTGCGCGCCTTCGAGGCGGTGAAGGATGCCTTCGACCCGGCGGGGCTGATGAATCCGGGGCGCGTGGTGCGTGCGCCCGCCATGGATGACCGCAGCCTGTTCCGCTACGCGCCGGACTATGCCGCCGATCCGGCGGTGACGCCGGTTCTGGACTGGTCCGCCTGGCCGGGTCCGCAGGGCGGTTTCCTCGCGGCCGTCGAGATGTGCAACAACAACGGCACCTGCCGGAAGTTCGACGCCAATGTCATGTGCCCGAGCTTCCGCGCCACGCGGAACGAGCGGGACCTGACGCGCGGCCGCGCCAACACGCTGCGCCTGGCGCTGACCGGCCAGCTCGGCCCGGACGCCCTTGCCTCGGACGAGGTGGCGGAGGCGCTCTCGCTCTGCGTCTCCTGCAAGGGCTGCAAGCGCGAGTGCCCGACGGGCGTCGACATGGCGAAGATGAAGATCGAAGCGCAGTACGCCCGCGCGAAGAAGCACGGCGTCTCGGCGAAGGACCGGCTGATCGCCACCCTGCCGCAATGGGCGCCGCTGGCCTCCCGCGCGCCCTTCCTCGCCAATGCGCGAGAATGGGTTCCGGGTGCGCGGGCGATCGGGGAGCGGGTTCTGGGATTCAGCAAGGAGCGCGCCCTGCCCCGCTTCGCCGCCCGCCCCTTCCGCGACGATGAGGCCGGGGCGGAGGCGCCCGCCCCGCGCGGCGACGTCATCCTCTTCGGCGATACCTTCAACCGCTATTTCGAGCCGGAGAATCTCCGCGCCGCCCGGCGCGTGCTGCGCGCGGCCGGCTATCGCGCCGTGGCACCCCGCGCGGCCGCGGGCACCCGCCCGCTCTGCTGCGGCCGCACCTATCTCGCGGCCGGCATGGTGGACGAGGCCCGGGCGGAGGCGCGGCGGACGATGGACGCGCTGTCCGGCTCAGACCTGCCCGTGCTCGGCCTGGAACCCTCCTGCTTGCTGACCCTGCGGGACGAGTTCAAGTCGCTGCTGCCCGGGGAGGCGGCGGACCGGCTGGCCGACCGCGCCCTGCTGCTTTCGGAATTCCTGGTGCGCGAGAAGGCGGAGCTGCCGCTGAGGGCTGTCGCCCCGGCGGCCCATATCCATGGCCACTGCCACCAGAAGGCCTTCGGCGCATTCCCGGCGGCGGTGAAGGCCCTGCGGGGCGTGCCGGGGATGGAGGTGAAGCCCGTCACCTCCTCCTGCTGCGGCATGGCTGGCGCCTTCGGCTACGACGCCCGGCGAGTGGAGGCTTCGAAGGCCATGGGCGAACTCTCCCTCGCCCCAGCCGTGCGCGCCGCGCCGGAGGGCGACGTGATCGTGGCCGATGGCACCTCATGCCGTCACCAGATCGCCGACCTCACTGGCCGGAAGGCATTGCACAGCGTACGGCTGCTCGACATGGCGCTGGAGGGCGAGAGGTAAAGCACCCCATCCTCGAAACCTGGTTCGGCGGTGAGCCGGACCTCTACCGAGAGGCCTGGTTCCGCAGCGACTCTGCCTTCGATTCCCTCCTGCGGGAGCGCTTCGCCGAGGCGGCGGAGCAGGCCGCCTCGGGTTCCCTGGCCGGGCTGCTGGAGGAGCCGGGAGACGCTCTCGCGCTGTGCCTGCTGCTCGACCAGGTGCCCCGGAACATCCACCGCGGCACGCCCCGGGCCTTCGCTTCCGATCCCGAGGCGCGGCGCGTCGCGCGTGAGGCCGTGCTGGTCCGGCGGCATGACCTGAGCCTGGCGCCGATGCAGCGGATCTTCCTCTACCTGCCCTTCGAGCATTCGGAGGATGCGCATGATCAGGATCTGTCGGTCGCGCTGTTCGAAGGGCTGCGGGATGATCCGCGTGCCCCGAGTCCCGGAGGGGTGATCGACTACGCCTGGCGGCACCTCGTGGTGATCCGCCGATTTGGCCGGTTTCCGCACCGGAACGCGATCCTTGCGCGCCCCTCCACGCCCGAGGAAGTGGCGTATCTTGAGACGAACGGTGGGTTTTGAGGCGGCAGGTGCTCGATATGTTGCGCTGCGGCAACACGCGTCCTGGCGATGACAGGACAGGGATGAAGCCGCATCCGGCATGCGGCATGATCGGCGGGTGAAGCGCACCGCCCCTGGGGCGGCTGCCCATTCCTCAAGGAAGATCCGCTCCGATGCCCCGCCTCCGCGCAGCCCTCCTCGCCACGACCCTGCTCGCGACGCCCTTCGTCGCCCAGGCTCAGCCGGTCACCGGGCTCTATATCGGCGCCGGCGGCGGCTACAATTACCTCCAGGGCACCGAGCGTGACCTGACCGGCCGCGCCGGGGCGGATGCCCGCGCCGCCGGCCTGCCGGCCAAGGCCGAGGTGAACTGGGACAACGGCTTCGTCGGTGCCGTGGCGCTCGGCTGGGGCTTCGGCAACGGCCTGCGCGCCGAGCTCGAGGGCTTCTATCGCCAGAACGACTTCCACGGCGCAAGCGCCGCGGGCCTCTCCAGCCGCACCAATGCCGGCCATGTCTGGCAGGCCGGCGCCATGGGCAACGTGCTGTTCGACCTCGACCTGCGCCGCTTCGGCTGGGCCGAGCCGGTCTTCTATCCCTATTTCGGTGCCGGTATCGGCTGGTCGCATATCGAGCTGGACGGCGTCCGCGCCGACTTCCGCCCGGGCCGTTCGCAGGTCGGCCTGGGTGATGGCGAGGACGATGTGTTCGCCTTCCAGGGCATCGCCGGCGCCGCCTTCCCGCTGGGTGTTCCCGGCCTCAGCCTGACGGCCGAGTACCGCTTCTTCGGCACGACCGAGCCGGAGTTCCGCGTGCGCCGCACCCAGACGATCGCCAACGCGACCACCTCCAGCGTGCCGAGCATGGAGAACTACAACCACAGCGCCATGATCGGCCTGCGCTACGCCTTCAGCCCGCCGCGCCCGGCGGCTGTCGCCGTGGCTGCCCCGGCGCCCGCCGCGGCTCCGGCGCCGGCCCGCACCTATCTCGTGTTCTTCGACTTCGACCGCGCTGACCTGACGGACCGCGCCCGCCAGATCATCGCCGAGGCCGCCCAGGCCGTGACGTCGACCGGCACGACCCGCATCGAAGTGGCCGGCCATGCCGACCGCTCGGGCACCCCGCAGTACAACCAGCGCCTCTCCATGCGCCGGGCCGAGGCGGTGGCCGCCGAGCTGTCGCGCCGTGGCATCGCCCGCAA
>NZ_FQZF01000013.1 GCF_900141905.1 Muricoccus roseus
CCACCCGGCACGAGAGCCATGCCCTGTCCCAGAAACACCGCAAGCGCATCGAGGAGGCTTTCGGCTGGGCCAAGACCGTCGGCGGCATGGCCCAGACCGTCTATCGTCGCATCGAACGCGTGCGATCCCGCTTCATCCTGACGATGGTCGCCAACAACCTGGCCCGACTGCCCCGGCTGCTGGCAGCATGAAGCCGAAAACCGGCATCCGGCGTCCATGCCGCTCGTAGGAACGGGCCGGACGCGCAAAGCCGCTGGTCCCTCCGACGGGAAAACGCTCCAGAACGCCGAGTAATTCAGCGACCTGCTAAGGCCGGCTTGCGCCGGCCGGCCGGGGAGGCCATCAAATGATGCAAAGCGGGATGGCGGAATGAACCGGACGGCAAGCGTGAAGAAGCCGGCGCGCTGGGCGGATGCCGTCCCCGCGCGCGAGGCCCAGTTCGAGACCAAGCGCCGCGCCCTCGTGCGCGAGGCGGCCCGCGCCTTCGGCCGGCGCGGCTTCCACAACACGTCGCTGGAGGAGATCGCTGAGGCGCTGGGCGTGACCAAGCCGGCGCTCTACCGCTATGTCCGCACTAAGCATGAGATCCTCTACGAGGCGAAGGCGATCGCCTTCGATGCGGGGGCCGAGGCGCGCAAGGCCGCCTTCGCCGCCACGGAGGACCCGCTGGAGAGGCTCCGGCTCTACATCGTCCACTACATCGATCTGGTGACGAGCGAACTCGGCTCCTATGCCGTGCTGGCCGAGCCCGTGACCTCGCTGCCGCCGGAATATGCCGAGCCCATTCGCGCGCGCATGCGCGAGGCGGACCGGGCGTTGCGCGACATGGTGCAGGCCGCGATGGATGCCGGCTCCATCTCGCCCGGAGACCCGAAGCTGGCCGTCGCCTTCTTCATGGGTGCCATCAACCACATCGCCCGCTGGTACATGCCGGATGGGCCGCTCACGGGGCGGCAGATCGGGGAGGCTTTCGCCGGCTTCGTGCTGAACGGGCTGCGCGGGTCGGTCGGGGCCGACAAGAAGACCTGACTCTGGAGTAACATTTCCGACCAATAAGTCGCCGCCGGAGAGCGGTGGCCGGCGGCGTGCCGGCCGGGAGGAGGACCCGGTATGCGTCGGACCCGCCGCGGCCTGCTGGCACTCGGGGCTGCGTCCCCCTTTGCCGCGTGTTCCAATGCCCTTTCGCAGTCGGCGGTCCAGCCGCCCCCCAGCTATCCCGCCAAGCCCATCCGGCTGCTGATCGGCTTCGCGCCGGGCGGCGCGACCGACATCGCCGCCCGGCTCGCGGCCCCCATCCTGTCGGAGCTGCTGGGGCAGCAGGTGGTGCTGGAGAACCGCTCGGGCGCTGGCGGCAACCTGGCCACGGAGCTGACGGCCCGCGCGCCGGCGGATGGCTATACGCTGCTGATGCTCACCCCTGGCCAGGTCGTCACCAACCCCCTGCTGATGCGCGTGCCCTGTGACCCCGAGCGGGACGTCACCGCCATCGCGCGCATGACGGCCGGCCAGCTGGTGACCGTCGTGCCGAAGGATTCCCCCTTCCGCGACCTGCGCCAACTGCTCGAGGCGGCGCGGGCGAGGTCACGCGGGAACCCCCTGTCCTACGGCACGCCGGGGCCGGGCACCTCGCAGCATATCGTCATGGAGATGCTGAAGAAGGAGGGCGGGTTCGAGGCGACGCATGTGCCCTATCGCGGCAGCGGCCCGGCCGTGGCGGATCTGATCGGCGGCAAGATCGACTTCATGACCGACAGCGTCAGCCCCACCCTGCCTCACGTGCGCGCCGGCTTGCTGCGCGCCATCGCGGTGACGGGGAGGGAGGCCCATCCGGATTTTCCCGGCGCCGTCACCCTGGACAGCGTGGTGCCGGGAGTCGTCATGACCACCTGGGTCGGGCTGGGCGGTCCGCCGGACCTGCCGCCTGCCCTGATGGCCTACCTGACCGATGTGTTGCGGCGCACCGTGAGCCACCCCGGCTTCACGGAGCGCATCAAGGACCTCGGCGGCCAGTCCCCCTGGCTGAGCCCGCAGAACTTCACCGCCGCGGTCTCGGCCGAGCGGTCGAGCATCGGCGCGGTGATCCGCAGTGCCGGTATCCGCATGGAGTGAGGCTGTCCCGCGCCGCTTCTCCAGGGAGAGGGCGGCGCGGTCACGGCTCTCCCGCCGCTCAGCTGGGCTGCGCGCCGGAGCGCCGGACGATGCTGGTCCAGCGCGGAATCTCGGCCTCGATGAAGCGCGCGAACCGGTCGCGGTTCAGCTCGACCATGGGCCGGCTGCCATTGGCCTCGGCCACGCGGCGGATCTCCGGGTCACGGATCGCCGTGGCCGTCGCGTCGGCGAGCTTCTCCACTACCTCGGGCGGGGAACCGGCGGGCAGCAGGATGCCGGACCAGGCTGCGGAGGTGGCGTCCGCCAGGCCGATCTCGACCACGGTGGGGACCTCCGCCAGGGCGGGGACCGCCTCCTTCGCCGTGACCAGCAGCGGGCGGAGGCGGTTCCCCTCGATATGGTCCCGCGTAGCGACCGCGTAGTCGAACATGATGTCGAGCGTGCCGGCGATGAGGTCCGTCAGCGCCGGGCCGCTGCCGGGATAGGGCACATGCGTCATCTCGATGCCCGCGACGGTCTGGAAGAGCACGGCCGCCAGATGCGTACCGGTGCCCACGCCCGCGCTGCCGAAATTCACCTTGCCGGGATTCGCCTTGGCATAGGCGATCAGCTCCTGTGCCGTGCGGTAGGGGCGCGAGGGGTGCACCACGAGCACGTTCGGCGTCTCGAACATCGCCTGGATCGGGATGAAGCTGCGCAGCGGGTCATAAGGCAGGCGCCGGAACAGGGCGGGCGCGGTGGCGAGGGTGCCCTGTGTCCCGTAGATCATCGTGTAACCGTCCGGCGCGGCGCGCGCGCCCATCTCCGTCCCGAGCGTGCCGCCGGCTCCGGGGCGATTGTCGATGATGACGGTCTGGCCGAGCGCCCCGCCGAGCTTGCGGGCGAAGAGGCGTGAGTTGACATCCGTGATGCCGGCGGGGGTGAAGGGCACGATCCAGGTGATGGGGCGGCTGGGATAGCCGCCCTGCGCCGCCGCGCCCCTCAGCCCCCCCATGGGGCCGAGCGCCGCCAGGCCGAGGCCGAGAGCCCGTCTGGTGATCCGCATCCTATCCTCCCGCTTCCGGCTTTCTGCCGTGCTTTCTGTGGTTACCTCCGAGTCATCGGAGTGACCGACAGGATACCGGAGGAGATGCGGGAATCAACGCGCGTCTTCAGGTGGCGGGGGCGGGACGCCCGAAGAGGAGGGGGCGCACCTCCTCCAGTGCGGCACGGTAGGTCTCACGGCTGGCCTCGAGCCGCGTGGTCGGGCCGGCGAGGGAGATGGCCAGGGGCTCCCCCCCGACGAGGCCGGCGATGGCGATGGCGGCCACGCCTTCGCCGGCCTCGTCGGCCACCCAGGCCCAGCCGCGCGCCCGCACCTCCTCAATGGAGGCTTCCAGCCGGCCGGGATCGGTGATGGCGGCCGGGCCGAGTTGCCGGAGGGGGCGGGCGCGGATGGCGCGGCGCATCTCCTCCGGCGGCATCAGCGCGAGCAGCGCTTTGCCGAGTGCGGAGGCGTGCATGGCCAGGCGCTCGCCCGCGCGCAGCATGTATCGCAGGGGGTGGCTCCCCTCCTGGATGGCGACCACCTGCACCCGCATCCTGTCCGGCCGGCCGCAGATGGCCGTCTCGCCCGTCCGCTCACTCAGGGCCGCGATCGCATCCGCCGCGAAGGTGGCGATCGGGTCCCGCTCCGCGGACTGGCGCGCCACGTCGAGCAGGCGGCGCGTGGGGTAGAAACGGCGCGAGCGGACGGTGCGGAGCAGGTATCCGGCCTCGTGCAGCGTGTGCAGCAGGTCCGAGGTGCTGCTCTCCGGCAAGCCGATCAGACGGGCGATCTCGGCATTGGAAAGATCGCGCTGCTCCCGGGCGAAGATCTCGAAGACGGCCAGGGTGCGCAGGGTCGCCGGAACGGTGGTCGGCATTGGGGTTCCAGGAGCTGGGGAGGGGGATCCGCTGCGCCATGCCGTTAGACGAGCGGCCGCCCGCTTTCCAGGCTGGCATCGCTCGGACGGGCGTAACCTCCGCGATGAAGCGTTGACTCTAAAGTAACCCCCGCTACCATGGCTTCACTTGAGCGGGATGCCAGGGCGGGAAACGCCCGGCGATGGGAAGGAAGCGGGTATGGCGCGCCTTGGGCGAGGGGATCACCGATCGCGACATCCGGGCGCGGCTGGCCGGCGCGGAGGTCTGCATGGCCATTGACCTCACCCCGGAGCAGGAATTGCTTCGAGACAATGTGCGCCGGTTCATGGAGCGCCGTGTCGTCCCCCTGATCAACGGGCACGAGGCCGCGAAGACCTTTCCCTTCGAGATCCTCGGCGAGCTGGCGGAGTTCGGCTATCTCGGGGGCCGCCTGCCGGAGGCGGATGGCGGCTTCGGGCTGGACTATGTCACCTGGGGGATGCTGCTGGAGCAGACGGGCTACTACTGGATGTCGCTCCGCACCCTCGTGAACATCACCAACGGCGCGATCAACCGCCTGCATGCCCACGGCACGCCGGAACAGCATGAGCGCTTCCTGCGGCCGCTGCTGGAGAACCGCCGCCAGGCCTGCTTCGGGCTGACGGAGCCCGATACCGGCTCCAATGCCGCCGGCGTGCAGGCGCGCGCGGACCGCAAGGGCGACACCTACGTCCTGAACGGGCGGAAGATGTGGATCACCAACGGCACCAACGCCGATTTCGCGATCGTCATCGCCCGCACCTTCAGCCCAGATTGCGACGGGCAGCTCTCCGCCTTTATCGTGGAGCGGGATCTGGCGCGCTACGACGTGCGGCCGCTGGATACGATGGTGCTGCGCTGCACCGGCACGGCCGAGCTCGGCTTCACGGACGTGACGATCCCCCGGGAGAATCTGCTGGGCGAAGAGGGCGGTGCCTTTCGCAACGTCCTCAAGGGGCTGAATGCCGCGCGGGTGAACATCGCCATGGGCGCGGTCGGCGCCGCGCAGGCGGCGCTGGACCTCTCGGTGGAGTATGCGAGGACCCGCAAGCAGTTCGGCAAGCCGATCGGCAGCTTCCAGCTGATCCAGAAGCATATCGTGGACATGACCATCCGGACCGAGGCGGCGCGCGCCCTGGCCTACAACGCCGCCATCGCCCTGGACCGTGGGCGCGACGCCCGCACCGAATGCTCCATCGCCAAGCTCTACGCGACCGAGGCGGCGCATGAGGTGGCGAACATGGCCCTCCAGGTGCATGGAGGGCTCGGCTATTCGACCGACTACCCGATCGAGCGCATCTTCCGCGACACCCGCGGCGGCATGATCCCGGAGGGGACGACGGAGATCCAGACGCTCATCGCCGGGCGAGAGATCCTCGGACTCTCGGCGCTGACATGAGCGGCTTCTCCGACCTCGCCCCGCTCTTCGACCCGCGCTCCGTCGTGCTGGTCGGCGCTTCCGAGCGCGCCGCGAGCGTGGGCGGCCGCACCCTCGCCAATATCCTGGACCATTCGGACTTCCGCGGCACGCTGCACCTTGTGAACGCGTCGCGGCCGGAGATCCGGGGCCTGCCCTGCCACAGGCGCGTCGCGGACCTGCCTTCCGCGCCGGAGCTGGCGATCATCGCCGTGCCCGCCGCGGGCGTCATGGAGGCGCTGCGGGAATGCGCCGCCCTCGGGGTAAGGATCTGCGTCATCCTCACCTCCGGCTTCGGCGAGACGGGCGAGGAGGGCCGCGCCGTCGAGGCGGAGATGAAGGTGCTCGCGCAGTCCACGGGGATGCGCCTCTACGGGCCGAACTGCCCGGGGGTGACGAACATCAACAAGCGCCTCGGCTTCACCTTCTCCCCCGCCTTCAAGGATGACCTGCGCCCCGGCCCGATCGGGCTGGCGACGCAGGGCGGCGGGCTCGGGCGGAACCTGATCCAGTCCGTGGAGCGCGGCGCCGGCTTCGCCCTCTGGTGCTCCACCGGCAATGAGGTGGACCTGCAGGTCGCCGACTTCATCCACTACATGGCCGGTGCGCCCGATGTGCGGGTGATCGGTACCATCCTGGAGGGCATTAAGGACGGGCCGCGCTTCCTCGCCGCCGCCCGGGCCGCCGCGGAGGCCGGCAAGCCGGTCGTCGCGCTGAAGGTCGGCCGGTCGGAATATGGGATGAAGGCCGCCGCGTCCCACACCGCCTCGCTCACCGGCTCCGCAGAGGTGAACAGCGCCGCCTTCCGGCAGCTCGGCATCATCGAGGTGGATGACGTGGACGAGCTGGTGGACGTCGCCTCGCTTCTCGCACGCGGCCGGCCGCCGCGCGGCGCGCGGGTCGCCGTCTTCGGCTCCTCGGGCGGGGCCTGCGCGCTCGCCGCCGATATGGTGGGGCAGGCCGGGCTGGTTCTGGCCGAGTTCGCGCCGGAGACCACCGTGCTGCTGGCGGAGAAGCTTCCTTCCTATGCCGCGCTCGGCAACCCGGTGGATACCACGACTGTCACCCTGACCAATCCCGCCGTGATCGAGGAGACGCTCGCCGCGGTGGCGAACGACCCGGCCGTGTCGCTGGTCATGCTGCCCATGCCGCTGGATTACGGCCCCGTCTCGCAGGTCGTGGCGGAGCGGATGGCGGCCGCACAGCTCCGGTCGCCCATCCCGCTCGTCCCGGTCTGGATGAGCGAACGGACCGGCGCGGCCTACCGGCATTTCGCCGGAGCGGGGATGGTGCCGATCCGCAGCCTGCGCAACGCGGCCAAGGCGTTCCGCCGCTTCATCGACCGCGGCGCGTGGGAGGCGGGCAGGATGCCCGAAGGCCTCGGCGCGGGCGTGCCGGAGGGGCCGACCAGAACCCTGTCCGAGGCGGAGGGCAAAGCGATGCTGCGCGGCGCAGGCCTTGCCGTGCCGGACGGCGCGGTCGTCCGCTCGGAGGCGGAAGCCGTGGCGCTCGCCCCCAGGCTGGGCTTTCCCGTCGCCGTGAAGGTCGCCAGCGCCGACATTCTGCACAAATCCGATGTCGGCGGCGTGGTGCTGGGGCTCCGGACGGCGGAGGAGGCCGGGGCGGCGGTCGGGGCCGTCATCAAGGCCGCCCGGGCGCATCAGCCGGCTGCACGGATCGACGGCGCGCTGGTGGAGCGGATGGCGCCCCCGGGGGGGCAGGAGATCCTGCTCTCTGTTTCGCGCGACCCGGTGCTCGGCCATGTGATGACCTGCGGCCTCGGAGGGGTGCATGTGGAGTTGCTGCGGGATGTCACCCGCCGGCTCCTGCCGGTGGACGCCGCCGAGGCCGGGAGGATGCTGCGGGAGCTGCGCGGCTTCCCGCTCCTCGAAGGACTGCGCGGTGCGGCAGCCTGTGACGTGGAGGCGCTTTGCGCAGCCATGGCGGCGGTGTCTGCCCTGGTGGAGGCGCGGCCGGGAGAAATCGAGGAGATCGAGATCAACCCGCTGCGCGTCGGCGCGAGAGGGGAGGGCGCCTGGGTGCTGGACGCGGTGGTGACGCTGCGCGGGTGACGCGCGCTGTCACGGCGGCCGCGATGATCGCGACCTTGTTCTCCAAGTCCCGCGCGATGCGCGCCGGCAGCGTGTCGCTTACGGGGCTGCCTCCGCCCGGCCATCCAGCGGCGGTGCCGCGCCCAGCGGTTCCATTCCCTCCAGCCGCACGGGAAAGCGGGCGAGGGGGCCCAATTCGGTTTCCTGCATCGCGCCCCGCGCCAGGAACTGGGGGAAGCCGGCCAGCTCGGCGGGCGCCAGCACCGGGGCGGCGGGCACATCGGCGGCGAGAAGACGGTCCAGCAGCCCGGCGCTGTCCTCCTCGGCACAGCGGGTCGCGATCAGCGCGTTAATCGCCTCGGTCTGCGGGGCGCGCTGGGCCATGCGCGCGTGCTCGGCCGTGTCGAAGGGCGCAAGCTGCAGGGCCGCGGCGAGGCGGGTCCAGAAGTGGTCCTCCAGCGCGCCGATGCTGATCGCGCGGCCGTCCCGGCAGGGGAACACGCCGTAGCCCGGGCGGGCGAGGGACAGGCGGCGCTGCGCCTCCAGCGTATCCGCCCCCGCGCCCGCGAAACGACCGAGGCGCGGGTTCATCCAGTGCAGGGCACATTCGGTCAGCGAGACGTCGAGGAACTGCCCCCGCCCCGTCACGCCGCGCTGCAACAGGGCGGCGAGCACGCCCGCCAGCCCGTAGACGGAACCGCAGAGATCCGCCACCGGGACGCCCGCACCGCCGCCCGACAGGGCCTGCATCCCCGCCGCGGACAGATAGTTGAGATCATGGCCGGGTACGGCCGCGAAGGGCCCGTCCTGCCCGTAGCCGCTGAGGGAGGCGTAGATCAGCCGCGGGTTGATGGCGGCCAACTCCGCATATCCCAGCCCCAGGCGTGCCATGACGCCGGGGCGGAAGCTCTCCACCAGCACGTCGTGATCTGCTGCCAGCGCGCGGGCCTTTTCGCGGCCTTCCGGCTGCTTCAGGTCGATCAGCGCGCTGCGCTTGCCCCGGTTCACGGCCCCGAAGACGCCGGGTGACATCCGCCGCACCGGATCGCCGGCAGGCGGTCGTTCCACCTTCAGCACCTCGGCGCCGAGCTCGGCCAGGCAGCCCGTGAGAAAAGGGCCGGGCAGAAGCTCCGAGAAGTCGAGCACGCGCAGGCCGTGCAGAGGACCGGGCATCAGATCATCCTCTCATACAGCGCGGCGGCATCCGCGGTATCCAGCGGGCGGGGATTGCCGCGCGTCGCGGCGCTCAGCTGGGCCTGCCGCGCCAGTTCCGGGATCATGGAGCGCTCCACGCCCAGCGCGCTGAGCCGGTCCGGCATGCCGAAGCGGTCGCGCAGCGCGGTCAGGTGCGCCACCAGCGCCAGCGCGGCCTCGTCCTCCGTCGCGCCGGCCTCCGCCGCGCCGATCATGTGCGCGATCCATGCGTAGCGCGCGGCCGCCGCCGGCATGTTGAACCGCATAACATGCGGAAAGATCACGCCGAGGGAGTCGGCATGCGTGCAATCCGCCAGGGACTCGACCGGGGTGGAGAGGCCGTGGATCGCGTCCAACCCCTTCAGCGTGATACCGTGGTCGGCCAGATAGCTGGCCAGCATCACCTCGGATCGCGCGGCGAGGTCCTGCCCATTCGCCACCGCCAGGACAAGATGGGCGCAAGCGCGACGCATGGATTCGGCCCCGACCATGTCGCCGATGGGGTGTGGGCGGTTGGAGGTGAGCACGCCGATCGCGTGCATCAGCACGTCCAGCCCCGTCGCGGCCGTGGCGCGTGGGGGATGGCTGGCCACCAGTTCCGGGCCCAGGATGGTCAGGGCGGGACGCAGGTGCTCGCTCCGCAGCACGAGCTTGCGGCGGGGTGTCTTCAGCACCGCGCCCAGCGTCGTCTCGCTGCCCGTGCCGGAGGTGGTGGGAGCCGCGACGAAGCGCAGGGGCTGCCGCGGGGTCTCCTGGATGCCGTCATCGAAGAGGCTGTCCAGTGAGCGGCCTGTGAAATGGCGCAGGCAGGCGCCCTTGACCGCGTCGATGGTGCTCCCGCCGCCCAGTGCCACGATGGCGTCGCATCCGCTGTCCTGCCAGAGCGCGTGGATGGCCTCCACCTCCGCCTCGCGCGGGCTGGGGGGGACGCCCGCGAAGACCTCCACCGGAAAGTCGGCGCCTTTGATCAGGTCGGCGACGCGGTCCACCAGCCCTGCCGCCCGCAATCCGGCATCGGAGGCCAGGAGCACGCGCCGGGCGCCCAGTCCGCGCAGCCCTTCCCCGAGTTGCGCGATGCGGCCGGGGCCGAAAAGGGCGGGGTTCGGCCGGCCGATGCCGAAGCGTGACAGTGCAGGATCGGCCATTCGCTCCCTCGTCCTTATGAGCGGGTTGTTGTGCTGATTCCTACGAGGAAATGCAGATTGCACCAATGGGTCGTAGGAACGATCGCCCGCGGGAAGTGTCAGGGCGCATAAAGATCGAGGGGAGTTCGCCACTCCTTAGCGGCAGAGGTCGTGATCAGCCTGCGGCCAAACATTCAGTGAAAGCTCAGCAAGGAAGTTCTCCGTGCCCGTCCGGAGGTTAGGCCGGCGCAGCGGGACGAGACAGATGATCGCCCATGCCGGCAGCACGCTTCTTCCGGCCGGCCTGTCGAACGACGTCGGCGAACTCGCGCCAATGTGAGGGCCGGGCGGAATAAATGACGGCGTCTTCAGATTCCGGCGTGCCAGGGGCCCCCGGAGCCGGGTATCGCCTGCTAAGAGGATGGCGGGCAGCGGGGCGTAGCCATGCGCCGCCGCCCCGGTGCCATCGCAACCCCGGAGTACATCATGGCGATCGCAGACCTGTTCCCTGCCGCCGAAGGCATCCTGAGTCTCGGGCCCGCGAACAAGGCGGAGCTGCTCGACATGCTCTCGACCGAAGCCGCGAGCCGGCTGGGGCACCCGAAGGACGATATTCTCCAGGCGCTGCTGGCGCGGGAGAAGCTGGGCTCCACCGCGCTCGGGCGCGGGGTTGCGCTGCCGCATACGCGGCTGAGCTGGCTGCAGGAGCCCCTGGCGATCCTGGCCCGTCTGAACCGGCCCATCGACCTCGACGCGCGGGACGGCGAGCCCGTGGACCTCGTCTTTCTCGTGCTGTGGCCGGAATCCGCCTCGGAGGGGTTCCTGCCCGCCCTTTCCGGCATCTGCCGTGCGCTGCGCGACGACCACCTGCCGCGTCAGCTGCGTCAGGCCCGCTCGGCGGCCGAGGCGCTGGCGATGTTGCAGGCAGCGGACCAGCAGGACCGCGACCCGCAGCCCTGATCCCAATCGCGGGCCAAGCTGGACGGCCCGCCCCCTACGTACCCCAGAACAAGGACGGCGCCTGGTGCCCGACGCCCTCTCCCTTTCGGCTGCCATCGGCTTCCCCTATCTCGGCGCATTGATCGTGGCGCTGTTGCCGCGCAACCGGCGTAACCTCGAATCCTGGCTCGCCGGCGGCGTGGCGCTCCTGTCGCTCATCATGGTGTGGCTGCTCTGGCCGTCGGTATCCCAGGGGGAAGTGCCGCGGCTGGAACTGCCCTGGGCGCCGGAGCTCGGCCTCACCTTCGTGCTGCGCATGGATGGTCTGGCCTCTGTCTTCGCCGCCATGGTGACGGGTATCGGCTTTCTGGTCGTGCTCTACGCCCGCTACTACATGTCGCCGGACGACCCGATCCCGCGCTTCTTTTCGTTCCTGCTGTTCTTCATGGGTTCGATGATGGGGCTAGTGCTCTCGGGCAACCTGATCCAGCTCGTCTTTTTCTGGGAACTCACCAGCCTCTTCTCGTTCCTTTTGATCGGCTACTGGCAGCACTCGGCCGCGGCGCGGGACGGCGCGCGTATCGCGCTGACGGTCACCGCCGGGGGTGGGCTGGCGCTCTTCGCCGGCATGCTGCTGCTCGGCCATATTGTCGGCTCCTACGACCTCGACCGCGTGCTGGCGGCGGGCGACGTCATCCGCGACCACCCGCTCTACCTGCCCGCGCTGGTGCTGGTCCTGCTGGGCGCGCTGACCAAAAGCGCGCAGTTCCCGTTCCATTTCTGGCTGCCGCAGGCCATGGCCGCGCCCACGCCGGTCTCGGCCTATCTGCACTCCGCGACGCTCGTGAAGGCCGGGATCTTCCTGCTGGCGCGGCTTTGGCCGGTCATGGCCGGCACGGATGCGTGGTTCTGGATCCTGGGCACCTGCGGCATGGTCACCCTGCTGCTGGGCGCCTATGTCGCGATCTTCCAGCATGACCTGAAGGGGCTGCTGGCCTACTCCACCATCAGCCATCTCGGGCTCATCACCCTGCTGCTGAGTCTGAACAGCCCGCTGGCGATGGTGGCTGCCATCTTCCACACCATGAACCACGCGACCTTCAAGGCCTCGCTGTTCATGGCCGCAGGCATTATCGACCATGAGACCGGCACGCGCGACATCCGGCGCCTGTCCGGCCTCAACCGGTCCATGCCCTTCACGGCACGGCTGGCGCTGGTGGCCGCCGCCTCCATGGCCGGGGTGCCGCTGCTGAACGGCTTCATCTCCAAGGAGATGTTCTTCACCGAGGCGCTGACCGCCACCTCCGCCCCCACCGCGCTGCACGCCGTGCTGCCCATCGCGGCGCTGGTGGCCAGTGCCCTGGCGGTCGCATATTCCCTGCGCTTCATCCACGGCGCCTTCTTCGGCCCGGATGCGAGCGACCTGCCGCGCACCCCGCACGAGCCGCCGCAATGGATGCGCGTGCCGGTGGAAGTCTTGGTCTTCCTCTGCATGGTGGTCGGGATCCTGCCCGCCGCGACCATCGGCCCCTACCTGGATGTGGCGGTCCGCTCGGTCCTGCGGGGCGACACGCCGGAATACAGCCTTGCGGTCTGGCACGGCTTCAACCTGCCGCTGGTGATGAGCCTCTGCGCCCTCGCGATCGGCGTGCTGCTCTACCGCCTGTTGCAGCGCCACCTCAGCGCGGGCGTGGAGGGCACGCCGCTGATCCGCGGGCTGGACGCTCGCCGGATCTTCGACCGCACGATGGTCTTTCTCTCCTGGCGCTTCGCCCGCACGCTGGAGCGCCTGCTGGGAACCAGCCGGTTGCAAATGCAGCTGCGGCTGATGGTCTGCGGCACCTTCCTCGCCGCGGCGATGGCCCTGCTGCCCTATGGCCTGCGCCTGGGCGGCGTCACGCTGACGCGGGCGGATCCGGTCGTGGCGTTGATCTGGCTGGTTGGAGCCGGCTGTGCCGTCGCCGCCGCCTACCAGGCCAAGTACCACCGCCTGGCAGCCCTTGTACTGCTGGGGGGGGCGGGCCTGGCGACCTGCCTCACCTTCGTCTGGTTCTCCGCGCCGGACCTGGCGATGACGCAGCTGCTGGTGGAGGTGGTGACGACGGTGCTGCTGCTGCTCGGCCTGCGCTGGCTGCCGAAGCGGGTGGAGTTCTCCGACACATCCAGGGCCCTGCTGCCGCGGCTGCGCCGCGCGCGGGACCTTGTCATCGCGGTCGCCGCCGGCGCCGGGCTGACGGCCGTGTCCTATGCCACCATGACCCGTCCCTCGCCCGATGGCCTTTCCCGCGACTTTCTGGAACGGGCTTACACGGAAGGCGGCGGGACCAACGTCGTCAACGTCATCCTCGTGGACTTCCGGGGCTTTGACACGCTGGGCGAGATCACCGTCCTCGGCATCGTTGCGCTGACCGTCTTCGCGCTGCTGCGCCGCTTCCGCCCGGCGCCCGAGAGCATCGGGATGCCGGACCAGCAGCAGGGGCGGGAAGGGGACTGGCTGCTGGTGCCCGGCGTCATCATGAAGCTCATGTTCCCCGTCATCGGCGCCGTCGCGATCTTCCTGCTGCTGCGCGGGCATGACCTGCCCGGTGGCGGCTTCGCGGCAGGGCTGATGATGTCGGTGGCCATCCTGTTGCAATACATGGCAGGTGGAACGCGCTGGGTGGATGATCACCTGCGCGTACACCCGCTGCGCTGGATGGGCGCCGGCCTGCTGCTCGCGGCGGGCACCGGCGCCGCCGCCACGGTGGCGGGGCGCCCCTTCCTGACCTCCTACTTCGCCTATGCGGATCTGGGCTGGCTCGGCAAGCTGCCGATGGCCAGCGCGGTGCTCTTCGACCTCGGCGTCTTCGCCCTGGTCTTCGGCGCGACGGTGCTGATGCTGATCGCCATCGCGCACCAATCCGTGCGCAACCCGAAGCCGGCCCGCCCTGTCCTGCCGGAGCGCGCAGCCCCCAGCCCCGTGACCGCAGGAGACGATTGATGGAACTCATTCTGGCGATCTCCATCGGCGTGCTCGGCGGGTCTGGCGTGTGGCTGCTGATGCGGCCGCGCACCTTCCAGCTGATCATCGGCCTGTCCCTGCTCTCCTACGCGGTGAACCTGTTCATCTTCAGCATGGGCCGCTTTCCCGTGGGCCGGCCGCCGATCCTGGACCCCGGCACATCGGGGGATCCGGCCGTCTTCGCCGACCCCTTGCCACAAGCCCTGGTGCTGACCGCCATCGTCATCGGCTTCGCCACCACGGCGCTGTTCCTCGTCGTCATGCTCGCTTCCCGTGGGCTGACGGGCGGCGACCATGTGGACGGAAGGGGCCCGGGCCGGTGAGCGGCTGGATGCAGCACCTCGCGATCCTGCCCATCGCCGTGCCGCTGCTGGCTGGCGCGATCATGATCCCGATGGAAGACCAGCGCGGCCGGCTGCGCGCTGCGCTGGGGATCGCCTCCGCGCTGGCACTGGTGGCGTTCGCCGTCATGCTGGCCTGGCAGGCGCATCTGGGCGGTGCGGTCAGCATCTACCGCCTGGGTAATTGGCCCGTGACCTTCGGCATCGTGCTGGTGGTGGACCGGCTCGCGGCTTTGATGCTGGTGCTGACCGCGGTGCTGGGCCTCTCGGCGCTCCTGTTCTCCCTCACGCGCTGGCAGCGGATGGGCCCGCATTTCCACGCGCTGTTCCAGTTCCAGCTGATGGGGCTGAACGGCGCGTTCCTCACAGGCGACCTGTTCAACCTCTTCGTGTTCTTCGAGGTGCTGCTGGCGGCTTCCTACGGCCTGGCGCTGCATGGCTCCGGCATCGCCCGCGTGAAGGCCGGGCTTCATTACATCTCCATCAATCTCGCGGCCTCGCTGCTGTTCCTGATCGGCGTCTCCATGATCTATGGAGTGACCGGAACGCTGAACATGGCTGACCTCGCCAGCCGCATCCCGGCGCTACCGGCGGAAAACCGGCCCCTGCTGGAAGCGGGCGCGGCCATTCTCGGCATGGCGTTCCTGACGAAGGCGGCCATGTGGCCGCTGGGCTTCTGGCTGGGGCCAACCTACGCCGCCGCCAGCCCGCCCGCCGCCGCCATCTTCTCCCTGATGAGCAAGGTTGGCGTTTATGCCATACTGCGCCTGTCCCTGCTGCTGTTCGGCGAGGATGCCGGCGCCTCGGCCGGCTTCGGCGGGACCTGGCTGCTGGCCGGCGGGATCATGACCATCGGCTTCGGCGCCGTCTCGGTGCTCGCGACGCAGGACCTGTCCCGCCTCGCCGGAGGCTGCGTGCTCATCTCCTCCGGCACGCTGCTGGCGGCGATCGGCGCCGGGCAGGTGGCGGTCACGGGCGGTGCCCTGATCTACCTCGCCAGCTCGGCTCTGGCGATCGGCGCCCTGTTCCTGCTGATCGAGCTGCTGGAGCGCGGCCGCGAGGTCGGCGCCGATGTTCTGGCCGTCACGCTCGAAGCCTTCGGCGACGGGGAAGGCGAGGAGGAGGAGGAGGAGACGAACGAGGTTGGGACCGTCATTCCCGCCACCATGGCCGTCCTCGGCATATCCTTCATGTGCTGCGCCCTGGTCCTGGCGGGTCTGCCGCCACTGTCCGGCTTCATCGGGAAGTTCGCCATGCTCAGCGGCATCCTGAATCCGGTCGGGCTGGGCGAGGGGCCGCCTTCGCTCTCGCTCGGCGGCTGGGCGCTGCTGGTGGCGCTGGTTCTCTCGGGCTTCGCCACCGTGCTGGCCATGGCGCGCGCCGGTATCCGCAGTCTTTGGGCGAATACTCGTAGCGTTCCCCTCGTCGGCGTGGTGGAGATCGCACCGGTGTTGATGCTGATCGGACTCTGCGTCGCCATGACGGCGGCGGCGGGGCCGACGACACGCTACATGCAGGCCGCGGCGGAGTCCCTGCACACGCCACGCGAGTACGTGCGGGGCGTGATGGAGGCGCGGCCATGAAGGCGCTGCTGCCGCATCCATTGCTCTCGGCAGGGCTGCTCATCATGTGGCTGCTGATGCAGCAGACGGTGAAGCCGGGTCCGGCACTGGTCGGCGCCGTCGTGGCGGTGCTGGGCGGCTGGGCCTTCGCCCTGCTGCGCCCCGACACGGTCCGTGTGCGCCGGCTGGGCGCCATACTCCGCCTTGCCAGGCACGTCGCCGTGGACGTGATCCGGTCGAATCTCGGCGTCGCACAGGTCATCCTCTTCCGGCGGAAGGACCGGCGCTCCGGCTTCGTTCGCATCCAGCTGGCCTTGCGGGACCCGCAGGCACTTGCCGTCCTGGCCGTCATCCTGACCGCGACTCCCGGGACCGCCTGGCTGGAGTTCGACTCCGAGGAGGGCTGGCTGCTGCTTCACGTCCTCGATCTCATCGACGAGGCCAGTTGGGCCCGCATCGTCCAGGAGCGATACGAGGAGCCGCTGATGGAGATCTTTCAATGAGCCAGGCCGTGCTTCAGTGGTCGCTCCTCGGCACCCAGGTCATGCTGGGGATTGCATTTGTCTGTTGCGCGCTGCGTGTGTTGCTGGGCCCCCGGGCGCAGGACCGGGTCGTTGGGTTGGACACCCTCTACGTCAACGGAATGTTGCTGCTCCTGACCTTCGGCATCCGCTCAGGCACCGACATCTACTTCGAGATCGCTCTCGTGATCGCGCTGCTCGGCTTCGTGAGCACGGCCGCGCTGGCGAAGTTCCTGATGCGGGGGGAGGTGATCGAATGAGCCATGCCGCCGACCTGCCCCTATGGGCGGCCCTGCCAGTCGCCGCGCTTCTGTTGCTGGGCGCCGGACTGGCGCTGGCCGGCTCGATAGGCCTGCTCAGCCTGAGGAGCTTCTACGAGCGCCTGCACGCGCCGACCATCGCAACCTCCTGTGGCATGGCCTTTATTCTCCTCGCCTCGATGATCTTCTTCTCCGTGCTGCAGAGCCGGCTGGTGGTGCATGAGGTGCTGATCGGGATCCTTCTGCTCGTCACCATGCCGGTGACCTTGATGCTGGTAGGTCGCGCGGCCTTGCACAGGGACAGGCTGGAGGGCAGCCCGGAGGTGCCTTCCGAGCCGTCTCCCCCTGAGGATCGACCCTCCTAACCGGGTCGGGCCGGGAGCCCGGAGGGCAGGCATGTGGACGGCGGACAGCCTGCCAAACGGCGGCTGCTCCTCGCGCCGGGCCTGCGAGGCCGAGGTTCTATGGAGCATCCGCGCCGCTTCACCTCTCGGTGAAGGGGGCTGCGGCTTCCACCACTTGCATCCCGCAATCTGCGGGAATAATGAGAATGACTATCAATACGGGTGGGCGCCGCGAGACCGCTGCCCGCGCCGGTTCCGCGCCACCGCCGGAACGCTCAGGATGGACCTCTGCCTTGATTCCGTTGCGACAGGAATGGCCCTCCGACTTCGCGGCACGCTATCGCGCGGCCGGCTACTGGCGGGGCGAGACCTTCCCCGGCTTCCTGCGCCAGCGGGCCGAGGAGCGGCCCGGGGCGGAGGCGATCATCGGCGGTGGCCAGCGCTGGACTTATGCGGAGCTCCATGCCCGCGCCGAACGGGCGGCAGCCGGCTTTCTCGCCCTGGGGCTGCGGCCGGGCGACCGTGTCGTCGTGCAGCTCGGCAACATCCCGGAGTTCTTCGCCGTCGTCTTCGGCCTGTTCCGGGCGGGGCTGGTGCCCGTCTATGCGCTGCCGGCCCACCGCCTTACCGAAATCGCGCATTTCGTCGCCAGGGCGGAGGCCGCAGCCTATGTGGCCGCGGAGCGGCAGGAGGGCTTCGACTATCGTGGCCTCGCGCGTGATCTGCGCGCTGCGCGCCCGGATCTGCGGGTGGTCATCGTGGGCGATGCGGCCGAGTTCACGCCCTTCGATGCCCTGGATGGCGACCGGGCGGCTCTGCCCGGCGACCCGGACCCGTCCAGCGTCGCCTTCCTGCAGATATCCGGTGGCACGACCGGCCTTTCCAAGCTCATCCCGCGCACGCATGACGACTACATCTACAGCTTCCGCGCCAGCAACGAGATCTGCGGCGTCAGGCCGGAGAGCGTCTTCCTCGTCGCGCTGCCCGCAGCCCACAACTTCCCAATGAGCTCGCCGGGCCATATGGGGGCGCTGTATGCCGGTGCGCGCGTCGTCCTCAGCCCGACGCCGAGCCCCGAGGCGGCCTTTCCGCTGATCGAAGGCGAAGGCGTGACGATCACCGGCCTCGTGCCGCCGCTCGCCCTGCTCTGGGCACAGGCCGCGGCGGCGGGCAAGCACGACCTTTCCAGCCTGGAGGTGCTGCTGGTGGGCGGCGCGAAGCTCACCCCCGAGGCGGCGCGCCGGGTCCGGGAAGGACTGCCTTGCAAGCTGCAGCAGGTCTTCGGCATGGCCGAGGGGCTGGTGAACTACACCCGCCTCGACGATCCCGATGAGATCGTGCTGGAAACCCAGGGCCGTCCCATCTGCCCCGATGACGAGGTGCTGATCGTCGATGATATCGGCGAGCGCGTACCGGAGGGCGAGCCGGGCTATCTCCTCACGCGCGGGCCCTACACCATCCGCGCCTACCATAATGACGAGGCCGCGAATGCGCGGTCCTTCACGCTCGACGGCTTCTACCGTACCGGCGACATCGTGCGCCGCACGGAGCGGGCCTACCTCGTCGTGCAGGGGCGGGCGGGCGACCATATCAACCGCGCCGGCGAGAAGATTTCGGCGGAGGAGGTGGAGGATCACCTCCTCGCCCACCCCCAGGTCTTCGATGCCGCGGTGGTGTCCGTCCCCGACGAGTTCCTCGGGGAGCGCAGCTGCGCCTTCATCATCCCGCGCGGCGAGCGCCCGCGCCCGGCCGCGCTGAAGGCCTGGATGCGCGGGCGCGCGATCGCGGCCTTCAAGGTGCCGGACCAGATCGTGCTGGTGGACTCCTTCGAGACGACGGCGGCCGGGAAGGTCAGCCGAAAGGAGCTGCGCGCCCGCCTGCGCACGCGGCTGATGGCCGAGGACGGTGTGAGCTGAACGGGAGGAATGGCGGAATGGCCGATGCGATGAACCCGCCGATGACGCGGGAGCGGATGCGCGCCGATCTCGCGCGCGCGCTGCGGATGGAGGCCGAGGAGATTGGGGACGACGACAACCTGGACGATCTCGGCCTCGATTCCATGCGCGCCATGAACCTGGTGATGCGCTGGACCGAGGCGGGGCTGCAGCTCGATTTCGGAGAGCTGGCCGAAAAGGTCACCCTCGGCGCCTGGTGGGCCGTGGCGGAGCGCGCGATGGCGAAGCGCGCCCATGGCTGACGGCGGCGGCGCGACGGTGCCCGACCTGCCGCTGACCGAGGCGCAGGAGGGCCTCTGGTACGCGCAGCGGCTCGACCCGGGAAACCCGGTCTTCAACACGGGGCAGTACATCGAGTTCCGCGGCCCGCTGGACGTGCAGGCCTTCCGCGCGGCCGTGGACGGGATGGTGGCCGAGGCGGATTCTCTTGCCCTTCGTATCCAGGAAGCGCCCGGCGGCGCCACCCAGCGGCTCGATCCCGCACTGCGCCCCTGGCTGGAGGTGGTGGACCTCTCCGCTGCCACCGCCCCCCTCGCCGAGGCTCGCGAAGCCATGGCGCGCGACATGGCGCGCGCAATGGCACGCCCTGGCGATCCCGCGCGCGGCGGGCTCGCCGCCGAACGCCTCTATCGCCTCTCGCGGGACCATCATCTCTGGTACCAGCGCGCCCATCACCTCGTGCTGGACGGCTTCGGAACGGAACTGCTCGTCCGCCGCACCGCCGCTCTCTATGCCGCGCGCCTCACCGGGAGCGATCCGGGCCAACCTCTCTCGCCCTTCGCCGCCACGGTCGAGGAGGACGCCGCCTATCGCGCCTCGCCGCGACGGGCGGCCGATGCCGAGTACTGGCGCAAGGCCATGGCCGATGCGCCCGACGTCACCGGCATGGCCCAGGGCAGGGCGCTGACGGCACGATCCTCCCATCGCGCCCACGCAAGGATCGATGCCGCGACCGGCAACGCCCTGCGCCGCATCGCCGCGGCACAGGACCTGGCCTGGCCGGACCTCCTCACGGCGCTTCTCGGCGCCTATTGCCGGCGCATCGGCGGGGAGGGCGAGGCGGTGCTCGGCGTCACCTTCATGAACCGCTTCGGCAGCGCGGCGGCGCGCGTGCCCGCGACGCTGATGAACGTGCTCCCTCTGCGCATCCGCATGGACGAGGCGCTGCCCCTGCACCAATCCGTGGAGGAGGTGGCGGTCCAGCTCGCGCGCCTTCGCCGGCACGGCCGCTACCGCGGCGAGCAGCTTCGCCGCGACCTCGGCCGTGTCGGCGCGGGCCGCCGGCTGCACGGCGCCATCATCAACATCCAGCCCTTTCATGAGATCCCGGAATTTCCTGGACTCACCGCCGAGCTGCATCTGCTCGGCACCGGCCCGGTGGACGACATCACCTTCGACCTCCGCACCGATCCGGGCGCCGCCACGCTTCGCCTCGATGTCGAAGCCAATCCGAGCCTCTATTCCGCCGAGGAGACCGCCGCGCATGCCGTCCGGGCCGCGCATTTCGTCTCCGCCGCGCTGACGGCCGGGTGCCTGGCCGATGTGCCCACGGCGACGCCCGAGGAGGCGCGACGCCTCATCGAAACGGTGAACGAGACGGGCCATCCTGTTCCGGACACGACCCTCACGGCACTGATCGAGGCGGCCGTGGCCGCGCACCCCGAGCGCACCGCGCTCGTTTTCGAGGGGCAGACCCTGAGTTACGGCGCGCTGCAGGCCCGCAGCGTCGCCCTGGCCGCCCTGCTTGCGGCGCGCGGCATCGGGGCGGGTGACCTGGTCGCGGTCTCCCTGGACCGTTCCCCTGAACTCGTGGTCGCGCTGCTCGGCATCCTGCGCGCCGGGGCGGCCTATCTTCCGCTGGATCCAGCCCATCCGGCCGACCGGCTCGCGCGCATCCTTGCCTCGGCGAGGCCGCGACTGGCCCTCGCGCAGGCGGTCCTGCCTGGGGGGGTCGAGGTGCTTCCGCCCGCCTCCTGGCCGCGGCACGGCACCGCTCCCGCCGGCCCAGCGCCGGGGGACGTGGCCTATGCCATCTACACCTCCGGTTCCACGGGCGAGCCCAAGGGCGCCGTCATCTCCCACCGAGCCATCGTCAACCGCCTACTGTGGATGCGGGACCATTACGGCTTCACGGCCGAGGACCGCATCCTCCAGAAGACCCCGGCCACCTTCGATGTCTCCGTCTGGGAGTTCTTTCTTCCGCTTATCACCGGGGCCAGCCTCGTCCTCGCATCACCCGGCGCGCATCGCGACCCCTCGGCCATCGCCCGCCTCATCCGGGACCAGCGGATCACGACGGCCCATTTCGTGCCGTCCATGCTCTCCGCCTTCCTCGCTCACCCGCAGGTGCGGGGCATCGAACTGGCCCGCGTCTTCTGTTCCGGCGAGGAACTGACGCCCGATCTCCGCGACCGCTTCCACGCGACGGTGAGGGCGGAGCTGCACAATCTCTATGGCCCCACCGAAGCCGCGGTGGATGTCAGCTACTGGGATGCTTCCCTGGGCGACGACAGCCGGCCCATCCCGATCGGGCGGCCGGTCTGGAACACGCGCCTCTATGTGCTGGACGAGGCGCTGCGCCCGGTGCCGCCCGGTGTTACCGGCCATCTCTTCATCGCGGGCCGGCAGCTCGCGCGCGAATATCTCGGCCGGCCCGACCTCACCGCCCAGGCCTTCATCGCGGATCCGTTCCGCCCGGGCGAGCGCATGTACCGCACGGGCGACCTCGCACGGTTCCGACCGGATGGGGCGATCCTCTATCTCGGCCGCTCCGACGGGCAGGTGAAGCTGCGGGGCTTCCGGATCGAGCTGGGTGAGATCGAGGCGGTGATCGCCTCCTCCTGCCTGGTCCGCCAGGTCCGGGTCGTCGCGCGTGAGGACCGGCCCGGCGACAAGCGCCTGGTCGCCTATCTCGTCCCGGCCGCGGAATACGAGGGGCCCGGATTGCGTGCCCATGTGGCTGCCCGGCTGCCGGACTACATGGTTCCCTCGGCCTTCGTCGCGCTCGATGCGCTGCCCGTGAACACCAGCGGCAAGCTTGACCGCGCCGCGCTGCCCGCGCCCGGGATGCAGCAGCGCAGGGGGCGCCCGCCCGAGTCGGAGACGGAGCGCCGCCTCGCGCAGCTCTTCGCGGAGGTGCTGGACCTGCCGGAGATCGGGGCGGAGGAGGATTTCTTCGCGCTCGGTGGGCATTCCCTGCTCGCGGTCGATCTCATGCTGCGCGTGCAGGAAACCTTCGGCCGGGACCCCGGGCTGGGTGCGCTCTTCGAACGGCCGACGGTCGCGCGCCTCGCCGCTCTCATCGACGCCGCTGCCCTTCCGCCCAGCGATGACGGGCTGCGCCCCCTGATCCGCCTTGCCCAGGGGGAGGAGACCCGCGCGCCGCTCTTCGTGGTGCATCCGGCCGGCGGCATCGCCTGGTGCTACGGCAACCTCGCCCGTGCCCTGGCGCCCGGGCGCAGCGTCCTCGGCTTGCAGGCCCCCTCATTGGATGCGGAGGTGCCCCCGCCCGCGAGCCTCGACGCGCTGGCCGCCGATTACGTGGACCGAATCCTGGCCTCGGCGCCTCCCGGCCCGATCCACCTCGCGGGCTGGTCGGTCGGCGGTATCATCGCGCATGCCATGGCGGTGCGGCTGCGCGAACTCGGCCACGCGGTCGGGGCGCTGGCGCTCCTGGATGCCTATCCGGCCGATGCCTGGCGGGCCGAGCCCGAGCCCGACGCGGCCGCCATCTTCCGCGCCCTGCTGGTGATCGCAGGCCACGACCCGGCGCAGCACCCCGATCTCCCGATGCACCGTGAGGCGGTGATCGACTTCCTGCGGCAGGGCGGCACCCCGCTCGGCCGGTTGCCCGAGGCGGCGCTGGACGGGGTCGTGCGCGTGGTGGAGGGCAACAACCGTCTTGTCCGCGGCCATCGCCACCGGCGCTTTGGCGGCACGGTGACGCATTTCCGCGCCGCGCGGGACCATGCCGGGCGCGCTCTGTCACCCGCCATGTGGGCGCCCTATGCCGGGCGGCTGGAGGTGGTGGATGTTCCCGCGCTGCATGGGGAGATGGTGGGCGGCAGGGCGACCGGATTGATCGCGCCGGTGCTGGGCGCCCTCCTGGATTCCTGAGGGCGGCGGGCCGGGCCCGCCGCCACGCGCCTCAGGCGCGGATGAGGCTCACCGTGTCGCCATTCGGGTCCTCGACCGGCGGCTGCCCGCGCGGAGCCATGCGGGCCTTGTTGGTGACATAGGCAAGGCCTGAGCGGCGATCGACCGCGACCGTGTTCGGATGCGTGCCGGTCTCCAGGCTCGTCATCACGCTCAGGTTGCGTGTATCGACAAGGCTCACCGTGCCCGCACCGCGATTGGCCACATAGGCGACCGCGCCATCCCCCGAGAGGCTGACGCCCAGCGCGCCCGCGCCGGTCTCCAGGACCTTCAGCGCCTCCCCGGAAGCGACATCGAGCACGGAAAGCTGCCCGCTCTTCTGGTTCGTGCAGAACAGGCGGCCGCCGGCCGCGTCATAGGCCAGGTTGACCGGGGAATCGCCGCCGCAGGCGAAGCGCCGCACCCCCGCCTTCCGCGCAAGGCTCACCTCCACCACCTCGTTCGCCTGCATCGCCGCGGCGAAGAGCCTGTCCCCGGCCGGGTCATAGGCGAGGCCGGAGATGCCGCCCTCGAGCCCCTCGGTGATGACCGTGGACACCGTGTTGGCGGATGTATCCACTACCCAGATCGCGCTGGGCTTCTCGCGGGCGCCGAAGACCGAGACGAAGGCCCGATTCCGCGCCTCGTCCACCACGACCTGACGCACATGGGCGCCCGCGCCCTCGCCGATCTGCGCCTTCACCGTTCCGCTGCGCAGGTCGATCGCCAGGAGCTTGCCGTCGCGCGTCGCGGTGCCGAACAGCATGCCGGTCCGGTCGTTCACCGCCAGGCCGAAGGCAGGGTCGTCGCCGAGCTCGACGGTCGAGCGCAGCTCCAGCGTGCGGGGATCAAGGCCCAGGATCTTCGCGCTGTTGCCGCCACGAGGCCCGGCGCTGGCGACATGGAGGAGGTTGGTGGTGGTGCTGACGACCAGCTCGTACAGCCCGGGCGCGACTTTCACCGTCCTCTCCACCGTGGGAGCGGCCAGGGCTGGCGAGCCCTTGGCCGCGACCCCTGCGGCGCCGAGCAGGGCCAGAAGGTGACGGCGGGAGAGCGCGGGGCGGGGACCGGCGGCAGGGCTGATCGGCATCTCGGGCCTTCTCGTATGTTTCGTCCCGGGCCCAGCCAGGGCGTCACCCAGGCCGCGGCTCCGGAGCTATTTGCAACTGATTATCAATAAAATAATATCGCGGAGGCGGCAAGGCCTCGCACCCGCCCTTGTGCGGAGAGACCCCCTCTGCGAGAAGACACATGCGATCAATTCGCATTGGCGCCGATCGACAATGCTGATGACGAGGAGCGATCCCATGCGGGACGATGCCCAGCCCCGCCTTGCCGCCACCCGCCGCCGCTTGCTGGTGGGGGCCGGTGTCTCAACCCTCCTGCCGCTCGCCCGCCCCGTCTTGTCGCAGGGGGCCAGGCCGCTGCGGATCGGCATGGTGACCTCGCTCTCCGGGCCCTTCACCGCGCTCGGCGAGAGCATGCGGGCGGGCATGCAGCTCCTGCTCTCGCAGTCCGGCAACAGCATGGCAGGGCGGAGCGTCGAGTTCCTGGTGGAGGACGATGCGGCCAGGCCGGAGGACGGCGTACGCAAGGCGCGCAAGCTGATCGGCCAGGACCGGGTGGATGTGATCTGCGGCGTGATCAGCTCCGGCGTGGCGCTCGCGCTGCGTGACGTCGTGACGGAAGCGAAGGTTCCGACCTTCCTCCTCGGTTCGGCCAATGACCTCGCCCGCAAGGCGGCCAGCCCCTATATCGTGCGCCCGACCAAGACGAACTGGATGCTGGGCCATACGGCGGCACGCTGGGCGTATGACAAGGTTTCGAAGGCGCGGGTGCTCACCGTCGGCTCCGACTACGCGGCGGGCCGCGAATATGTCGGCGACTTCGTGCAGACCTTTCAGCAGCTGGGGGGCCGTCTCGGGCGGCAGCTCTGGACACCGCTGGGCAGTGCGGACTTCGGCCCGCTGCTGACCACCATCGCTTCGGAGCGGCCCGACATGGTCTTCGGGTTCTTCGCCGGCAGCGACGCCGTGCGCTTCCTGCGCCAGTGGAAGGAGTACCGGCTGGCCGGGCGAATTCCCCTCGTCGGCCCGGGCGCCTTCTTCGATCAGGAGGACGTGCTGCCGGCCGTCGGCGATGCCGCCCTCGGTGCCGTTAACGCCTTCAACCAGTCGCCCACCGCGCCGGCCAGCGCGAACTTCAACCGGGCCTATATGGCGGCCGGGAAGCCCCTTCCCGGGGAGTTCAGCACGAACGGCTATGTCTGTGGCCAGACCATCAAGGCGGTGCTCGAGCGAGTGGAGGGCGACCTCTCCGACTGGGAGAAGGCGCGTGCGGCGCTCTTCGCCGAGCCGGTGGACACCGCCTTCGGCCGCATCCCCTTCGATCCCCGAAACGGCCAGGCCATTCTCGACATCCATGTGAACGAGGTCCGGCGGAGCGCGGACGGCAAGATGATCAACACGGTCGTGCACACCTATGAGTCGGTGCGCGACCCCGGACCGGATGCCTGAGGCCAGGCCGGGATGGGCTACGCCATTGTCCAGGTGCTGAACGCGCTTTCCTTCTCCGCGCTGCTGCTGCTGACCGCGCTGGGCCTCTCGGTCGTGCTCAGCCTGATGAATTTCATCAACCTGGCGCATGGTTCCTTCTACCTGCTGGGCAGCTACATCGCGGTCTTCTGGTTCGCCTCCGGCGCACCCTGGTGGCTTGCCTTTCCCGTCGCCTTTCTCGCCACGGCACTTGCCGGCGCCCTGCTGGAACGCTTTCCCTTCCGCGGCTTCTACGCGCGCACACACCTGATGCAGGTGCTGCTGACCTATGGCCTGTCCGTGGTTTTCGCCGATCTGATGCGCTGGGGGTTCGGCGCGCAGATTCTCTCGCCCGAGCTGCCAGAACCGCTGCAAGGTGTGGTCTTCCTCCTCGACATGCCGTTCCCGGTCTACCGCCTGTTCCTCATCGGTGTGGGCTTCTTTCTGGCGGGGATCCTCTGGGTGCTGCTCGACCGAACGCTCTGGGGCGCGGTGGTCCGCGCCTCGGTGGCAGATCGTGGGATGGTGGAGACGCTGGGCATCGATACGCGCCGGGTCCTTTCCGCCGTGCTGGTGCTCTCGGCAGGGCTTGGCGGTGTCAGCGGCGCGCTGGGCGCCGGCATGCTCGCGGCCTATCCCGGGCTTGACGAGGAGGTTCTCATCCTCGCCCTCGTTACGGTGGTCGTGGGAGGGCTGGGAACCTTCCGTGGTACGGTGCTGAGCGCATTGGTGGTCGGCTTTGCCCTGACCTTCAGTAAGGTGTGGTTCCCCGAGTTCGCCAATGTCGTGGCCTTCTCCGCCATGGCGGTGCTGCTGCTTCTCCGCCCGGCCGGGCTCGTCGCCCCAAGGCTGCGCCAGGTCTGAATTCCTTGGCCCTTCTTCCAGATCGTTTCGCGCATCGGCGCGCACGCAAGCCAGCCCTGCTGATGGTGGCCGTGGCTGGCCTGAGCGCAGCAGCACTGCTGGCCGGGGAGTTCCACCTGCGGTTCCTGGCCGAGATCCTCATCATCGGCACCGCGGTGATGAGTCTCGATCTGCTGGTGGGGTTCGGTGGCCTGGTGTCGCTCGGCCATGCCGCGCTGTTCGGCGCCGCCGCCTATGCGGCAGCCGTGGCCGCGCAGCACCTCGGCGGCAATCTCCTGTTTATCCTCGGCACGGGCATCGCGATGGGTGCGGCCGTCGCCGCCCTGATGGGCGCGGTGATCGTCCGGACCAGCAGCCTTTTCCTGCTGATCCTCACCCTCCTCCTCGGCCAGATTGTCTGGGAGATCGTCTTTCACTGGCGCGACGTCACCGGCGGCGCGGACGGGCTTCGCGGCCTCCCGCCGCTCTCCTTCGGCCCCTGGGTCTTGAGCAGCGCCCGTCCTCTGTTCCTGCTGGCCGGCTTGCTGGCCCTGGCCGCGCTCTGGCTCGCCCACTCCTTTGTCGATGCCCCGCTCGGCCGGGCGCTGATCGGCTCGCGGGAGCAGCCGATCCGGATGAGCGCACTGGGCTACAGCATCCCGCGCATCCGCTTCCTGACCATGCTCGTGGCCGGCGCCATTGCCGGGGCCGCGGGAGCCCTCTACCCCTTCGTGAACCTCTATATCGGGCCGCAGAGCGTCCACTGGACCCTGTCGGCCACGATGATCATCATGCTCGTGATCGGCGGCGTCGGCTCCCTCTGGGGTGCCTTCCTGGGAAGCGCCGTCTACCTCGCCATCCAGACCTACATCAGCGCCTATACCGATCGCTGGCAGCTCTTCGTCGGCCTGATCTTCGTGCTGACCGTGCTGCTGCTGCCGAATGGCCTTGCCGGCGGGCTGCGCCGGCTTGCCAGCCGCATGCGGCGGCGGAGGGCGCAGCAGGCATGAGCGCCGTGCTGGAGGTCTCCGGCGTGAGCAAGAGGTTCGGTGCCTTCCGTGCCCTGACGGACGTCACCTTCGACGTCCGCGAGGGCGAGACGCTCGGTCTGATCGGCCCGAACGGCGCGGGCAAGACAACGCTGTTCAACATCATCACAGGGTTCCTGCGCCCCGATGCGGGAGGCCTGCACTATGGCGGCGAGGCCATCGACCACCTTTCGCCCGAACGCCGCGTCTCACGCGGGATGGTGCGGACCTTTCAGAAATCCATGGTCTTCCCGGAGCTGACGGTGCGGGAGAACATCGCGATGGCCGCGCGGCAGCGCGCCGGCGTCGGTCTGCGCTGGGGCGGTGCGCAGCGTCGCCTGGGGGCTGCGGAGGCACGGGTCCATCAGCTCATCGGGGACAGCGGCCTGCGGCGCAGCGGCGGCGAGCGGATGTCCGACCTGTCCTACGGTGAGCAGCGGATCGTCGACCTCCTCATCTCCCTTGCCCTGGAGCCGCGTCTTCTTCTGCTGGATGAGCCCACCGCGGGGCTGGCACAGGAGGAGGCGGAACGGCTGCTTCAGATCGTGCGCCATCATGACGCCCGCACTTCCGTCGTCCTCATCGCCCATGACATCGATATCGTCTTCGGGGCCTGCGACCGGATTGCCGTGCTGAATCTCGGTCAGGTGCTGTGCTGTGGCACGCCGGAGGTCGTTCGGGCCGATGCCTCTGTCCGAGCCGCCTATCTCGGCGCCCTGGCCGATTCATGAGCGCTGCGCCGGATCCAGCGGGAGAGCCGCATCTCTCCCTGTCCGGGGTTTCAGCGCATTACGGCGCGGTGGAGGTCCTGCGGGATATTTCCCTCCGGATCGCGCCACGGGAGGCCGTGGCCGTTCTCGGGCGCAACGGCGTGGGCAAGACAACGCTGGTGAACGCTCTCTTCAACCTAGGCCCCCAGGTGAGCGGCGCGATACGGCTGATGGGGCAGGAGGTGACGGGCTGGCCGACCCACCGGATCGCGCGGCTGGGCGCCGCGCTGGTACCGCAGGGGCGCGGCGTGTTTCCAAACCTCACCGTCGCCGAGAACCTCCAGCTCGCAAGCTTCCGAAATCGCCCGGGCACCTGGACGCTGGAATGCGTCTTCGACACCTTCCCCGGCCTGGCCGAGCGCCGCGCCTCGTTCAGCAGTTCGCTGAGCGGGGGAGAGCGCCAGTTGCTCGCCATCGGCCGGGCCTTGCTGACCCAGGCCCGGCTGCTGGTGCTCGACGAGCCGAGCGAGGGCCTCGCGCCGCTCATGGCCGAGGAGATCATTGTCGAGCAGGTCGGGCGACTGGCCAAGGAAGGGATGACGGTGCTGCTGGTGGAGCAGAATGTCCCCCTGGCCCTGCGGCTCTGCCCACGCGCCGTGGTGCTGGGGGCGCATGAGATCGCGTTCGATGGGCCCTCCGGCGACATTCTCGCGAACCCAGCCCTCCTCAGGCGGCACCTGGGCGTGTGAACTGCCCCACGATCGGTTGTGCCGGTGCTGCGTTCACGACCTCACGCCGCCCTCGATTCGCACGGCGACCGGCCAATCCAACTGAATGGGAAGCGTTCCGCGCCAAGGGGTGCTTGAGAGGGGCAGGGGAGGGCCGCCGCTCCTTGCGACCGGCACAGGCCTCTTGGCGGCAATGGCATCGGGGTGGCAGCCTCGGCGGAAGGATGCGGGGCTCCTCGCATCCCCCACGCCCCGCCTTCGGCCCATCGGCCATCGAGAACCTGCGCCAGAGGAGGCAGGATGATGCCTGCCCGGCTCGCCTTCGTCACCGTCGGCCAGACGCCGCGGGCCGATGTCGTCCCTGAGATGCTGGCCCTGCTGGAGGCCACTCCCGGCGAACTGCCGGTCGAGGAATTCGGTGTGCTGGACGGTCTGCCGGAGGCCGAGATCCGCGCCCACCTGCCCGCGCCCCGGCAAGGGCGGCTCTATACCCGGCTGGCGAGCGGCGCGAGCGTTGTCCTCGGCAGCGGCTTCGTCCTGCGCCGGCTCGAGCCCTTGCTGGAGGAGCTGGACGGGCGCGGTTCCGACCTGATCGTTCTCGCCAGAACCAGCATCTTCCGCCCTTTCCGGATGCATACGCCCTTCATCCATGCCCAGGACGTGGTGGATGCCTGATGCTCATCAGCCATGATCTCGGCGTGATCGGCGCGGTCTGTCGGCGCATTGTCGTCATGTATTCCGGCAATGTCGTGGAGGACGCGCCGGCCGAGGCGCTGTTCCGCGCGCCGCGGCACCCCTATACGCGCGGGCTGCTGGCCGCCATCCCGGATCTGAACAGGCCGGAGCACATGCCCGCCAGCATCCCCGGCAGCATCCCGGACCTGCGCCGCCCCCCCTCGGGCTGCCGTTTCCATCCGCGGTGCCCACTGGCCATGCCCATCTGCGCGCGGGAGAAGCCGCGGTTGGCGCCGGCGGTTGACCCGTTGCACCGCGTGGCCTGCCACGCGGTACAGCAGGCGGTGGCTACGGCCGGGCCGGCAATGGCCGCGTCTCCAGCATGACGGTGCCGCTGCTGAGCGCCGAAGGGGTCTCGGTCCGCTTCGGCGAGACGCTGGCGGTGGACGACGTGTCGATCGCCCTGCGACCCGGCGCCGCGCTGGGCCTGGTGGGGGAGTCCGGCTCGGGCAAGTCCACACTCTTGCGCGTGCTGCTGAAGCTGCAGCCCGTCTCGGCCGGGCGCGTGCTGCTGGATGGCGCCAACATCACGGGCGCGTCGGAGGCCGGGTTGCGGCCGCTGCGACGCGCCGTCCAGGTGGTATTCCAGAATCCGCATTCGGCGCTGAACCCACGCAGCACGGTTCATGATCCGGTGGCCGAGCCGTTGCGCATTCTCGGCGGATTGGACCGGACGCGGCTGCGGGACCGGGTGGCCGGGCTGCTGACGGATGTGGGGCTCGGGGCGGAATTCCTCTGGCGTTACCCGCATGAGCTTTCGGGCGGGCAGAAGCAGCGCGTCTGCATCGCGCGCGCCCTGGCGCCAGAGCCCCGGCCCCTGTTGCTGGACGAGCCCACCTCGGCGCTCGACGTCTCCGTGCAGGCGCAGATCATTGAGCTGTTGCGTGGCCTGCGGCAGCGGCACCGGCTCTCCTACCTCTTCGTCTCGCACAACCTTGCCGTGGTGCGGCTGCTTTGCGAGGAGGTGATGGTGCTCCGCCAGGGGCGCATGGTGGAGGAGGGGCCGGTCGGGCAGGTGCTCGAGCACCCGCGGGAGGCGTATACGCGCGCTCTTCTCAGCTCGGTGCTTCCTCCGGGCATCACCGACCTCCTCGGAGCGGAGGATGGCAGCTGACCATGCCGCTCGATTCGCGATTCCAGAGCCTAGTCCACAGTGGCGCCGGAGGCGCGGATAATGGGTGTCCAGGTGGTCAGCTCATCCCGAACGAAATTCTGGGCATCTTCCAGGAAGAACCGTCCCGGCGCCGTGGCGGTCTCCTTGTAGCGGCGCAGGAGGTCGGGTGAGGCAAGGGAGTCCCTCACCACCTCGGCGAGCCGCTCGACGATGGGACGCGAGGTACGGGCGGGCGCTGCGATGCCGGACCAGCCATCCACGACGAGGTCGGAGTAGCCCAGCTCCTTGAAGGTCGGGATCTCCGGGAAGTCCGGCACGCGCTCCGGCCAGGATTGGGCGAGGGGCCGCAGCGCGCCGGAGCGGATGTTGGCGCTCGCGCCCGTCAGGCTGTCCACCATCAAGGGGATGTTGCCGGCGATCACGTCGGTCGCGACCTGCGCGATGCTGCGGTAGGCGGCGTGTTGCATCGAGATGCCAGCGGCCCGGCACAGCCGCTCGGCCGTCAGGTGAGGCATCGACCCAATGCCGGCTGTGCCATAGGTCAGCCCGTCGGGCCGGCGCTTCGCCTCCGCAACGAGATCGGTCAGGCTGTGGATCGGCAGGTCCGGGCGGACGAGCACGAGGTAGGGCGTGCTCATCACCATGGCGATGTGTGCGAAGTCCGCGACGGGGTCCCAGGTCACGCGGGGCCCATAGAGCACCTTGCCCACTACCATCGCGCTGATGACCGTGAGCAGGATCGTGTAACCGTCCGGCGTCGCACGCGCGACCTGGCCAGTGCCGAGCGTCGCGCCCGCGCCCGGACGGTTCTCCACCAGCACGGTCTGCCCGAGCCGCTGTGACATCTCGCCGGCGAGGAGGCGGGCGACGATATCGGTCGTGCCGCCGCTGCCGAAGGGGACGACGAAGCGGATCGGTCCCGCCTTGGGCCAGGGCGCCTGGGCGAGGGCCGGCGCGGCCAGCGCCCCGGCGAGGAGCGTGCCGGCGCCGCGGCGCCCGATGAGAGGGATCATGGCCCGACCTCCGTCCAGTTCCGGGTGATGTGCAGCAGGGCTGGCACGGCGAGGGCGGCGAAGGTGAGGAGGAGCGGCATCTGTGCCTCGTCGTAGCGGCCCGCCGCGTCCAGGAGGTTCAGCCCGCCCAGTGTCCGGCCGTTCCATCGGACCGGAACATTGACCGCCCCCTCGCAGCCGAGCGAGAGGACGAGCTTGTGGTCGAACAGGGCGCGTACGATGTCGGCGCGGTCGTGCAGGAAGCGCGGCCGGCCAGCTGTCACCACCGTCCTGTAGAACTCGCTGGAGAAGTCGATCGGCTTCTGGCCGCCGGCCGGATATGCCTCGGGCCGGCTGGTGTAGTAGCGCTGGTTCTGCCCGGCCGCATGGTTCAGCACGAGCACGGTGAAGAGCTTGTGCCCGACCGTGGCGGCCAGGGCCCGGTCCAGCGCGCGCAACCCGGCCTCCGGCTGTCCGGGCGCTGCCATGGCGGCCGCGACAGCAGCCAGACACGGCGCAGGATCGGTGAGGGGCATCCCGGGCGTCATCCGTCGCGTCCCGCCTCAGCCCTTGCGGAGGTTCGTGGCCAGGGTCCGCTCGTCGGCCCGCGCGTCATAGACGAGGCCCTTCCGCGTGGCCCAGGTGTTCTCGAGGATGAAGAGCGGGATGATCGGCACCTCCGCGCTGGCCTTTTCCACGGCCTGGATCAGCAGGCGCTCCCGCGCGGCTTCGTCCAGCTCCGTGAGGGCCTGCCGGATGAGCGTGTCCAGCTCGGGGTTGCTGTGGCCGCCGTAGTTGAACACGCCGTCGCCCGTGGCCGGGTTCGGGGTGAGCATGACGTTGGACATGAGATAGCCTGCCTCCACGGTGGGGCTTCCCCAGCCGAGCAGGCCCATGGCGAATTCCCGCCGGTTCGCCCGGCCGACATAGCTGCTGAAGGGCAGGGCCTCGACCGCCGTCTGCACGCCGACGCGCGACCACATCTGGGCGACCGCCTGCGCAACCTGGGCGTCGTTGGGATAGCGGTCGTTGGGCGTGTGCAGCGTCAGCCGGAAGCCCTCGGGGAAGCCGGCCTCCGCCAGGAGCTGCCTCGCGCCCGCCGTGTCATAGGTCGGCACGCCGACCGAAGGCGCGTGGGAGTAGGTGCCGGGCGGCAGCCACTGTCCCGTGGGCTTGGCCGCGCCGGACATGATCCGGTCCGCCAGCGCCTGCCGGTTGATCGCCACCGAGAGCGCCTGACGCACGCGGCGGTCGCGCAGCGGGTTGGCGGCCAGTGGCTTGCCGGCCGCATCCGTGATGAAGGGGCTCTCGCCCTCCTTAAAGGCGGGAAAGAGGTAGATCACGCGCAGGCCGGCGATGGCGTGCAGCGACACACGCTGCTCCCGGCGCAGCCGGGGCAGGTCCATGGCCGGGGGCGTGTCGACCACGTCGACATCGCCTGCCAGGATCGCGGCGGTGCGCGCGGCGTCGTTCGCGACGAAGCGGATCGTCACGGCCTCGAACTCCGGCTTCTCGCCCCACCAGGACTCGTTGCGCAGGAACTCGCTGGATTCCCCAGGGACGTAGCGGCGAAAGCGGTAGGGGCCCGTGCCGATCGCGGCCTTGCCCGAATTGTAGTCCGCCGTCGTCGCGCCCTCGCCCGCATGGCGAGAGACGATGCTGACGAAGGCGAGCTCCCGCGGTAGGTTCGGCGCGGGCGCGGCGGTGACGAGGTGCAGGGTCAGCGGGTCCGGGGTTTCCACGCCGGTGATCGCGCGCAGGAAGCCGCCGAAGCCACCCGGGCTGCCGGGCACGTTGCGGGCGCGGGTATAGGTGAAGGCCACATCCTCCGCGGTGAAAGGCTTTCCGTCGTGCCAGGTGACATCCGGGCGGAGCCTGAACTCCCAGCGCGTGGGCGAGAGCAGCTTCCAATCCGTGGCCAGGCCGGGCACGAGGGTGCCGTCCGGCATGCGCTCGGTCAGCCGGTCGAAGATGTGCATCGCCACGGTGTGGTTCGGCGTGGCGTTGTAGAAATGCGGATCCATCGAGGTGGCGGGGCTGCCGATCGCGATGGTGACGCGCGGTCCCGCGCTCTGGGCGGCGGCGGGACCAGCTCCGGCCGCGGCGAGCCAGCTGGCCGTGTGGGCCAGGAAGTGGCGACGTTCCATGAGAATGCTCCGAGTTTGGCCGCGGTTCAGGCGTGAAGGGCGACGCCGTCGCGCTGCGGATCGGCGCCGCCCGTCAGGCGGCCCTCTTCGATCCGGATCGCGTGCAGCGCTGCGAAGGCAAAGCCCATGTAGGAGCGGGCGATCGGGTAGCCCTGCGCCTCCAGCGCCTCGGTGACGTAGCGCGGGATGCGGTTGGAGACGTCGATCGTGTCGCTGTTGACGGAGATGCGCGGCGCGGCCACGGCCTCGAACATCGTCATGCCGAAGTCGATCACGTTGCTGATCCCCTGCGCCAGCGCCGGCACGATGGCCGTGCCGCCCGGCGCGCCGACGACGATGAAGGGATCATCGCCCTTGAAGACGATCGTCGGGCATTGTGAGGAGGTGCGGCTCTTGCCCGGCGCGATGGAGCCCGCGCGCCCCGGGCGCGGATCGAAGCCGTTCATCAGCCCGTTATACATGAACCCCATCCCGTCCGTGATGACGCCGGACGGATTGCCGAGCGTGTGCGTCAGCGCGACCGCGTTGCCCTCCTCGTCCACCACCGTCACCTGGGTGGTGTCCGCGGCCTCGTAGGGCATGCGAGGGACATGAGCCTTCTCGCCACGGCGGATGCGGGCGGCGACCTCCTCCGCCCGATCCTTCGAGAGCAGCATCTCCACGGGGACATCGAAGAATTCCGGGTCGCCGATATGGGCGTCCTTGTCGATGGCCACCTGCTTCATCGCCTCCGCCAGGATGCGGAGGTGCTCGGCGCTCCCATGCTCCAACGCGGCGAGGTCGAAGCGCTCCAGGATATGCAGGAGCTGGACGAGGCTGAGGCCGCCGCCCGGGGCCTGGAGGCTGGCGACACGATGGCCGCGATAGCTGCCCCAGACCGGGTCGCTGCGGAGCGTGCGGTACTCTCGCAGATCCTCCATCGAGAGCAGGCCGCCATGGGCGCGGAAGTCCGCCACGATCTCCTCCGCCATCTCGCCGCGGTAGAAGAGTTCGGGACCGTGCCGGGCGATCCGCTCCAGGGATTTCGCCATGTCGGGGTTGGTGACGATCCGGCCCGGCCGCTTCGGCGACCCGTCCGGCTCGCAGTAGACCTCACGTCCGGTGCGGCTGAAGCGGAGATAGTCCGCCGGATTCAGCATCCCCGTCGCGCGCTGGTCCAGCGTCCAGTAGTAGTGGACATAGGGGCGCACCATGAAGCCGCGCCGCGCCTGCTCGATGGCGGGTCGCATCACATCGGCCAGCTCCATCGTGCCGAAGTCGGACAGCGCGTCGGTGTAGCCGCGCAGGTTCCCGGGCGTGCCGGGCGCCTGATAGCCGATCTCGTTGACCGCATCCTTCACGAGATAGGCGAATCCGTCGCGCGACTGGCCCGTGACGATGTCGGCCCACATATCCGGCCTGGCGGCGCGGGGCGCGCGGGCATAGAAGGTGAGGTGCTGGTGCACCCCGCGCTTCGGCAGGTACACCTGCATCACCCCGTAGCCGGCGATCCCCGTCATCAGCGGGTCCACCACGCCCTGCACGAAGGCGGCGGCGATGGCGGCGTCAACCGCGTTGCCGCCGCGTCGCAGGGTCAGCACTCCCGCCTCCGCCGCCTCCGGCTGGGCGGCCACGACCATGCCCTTCATGCCCGGGCCTCCTCTTTGCCGTTGCGCCGGAAAGGCGCGAAATCCGCTTCCGTCATGCGCCCCAGCTCGGCGAGCAGCATCGCCCAGCCGCGCAGGCCGAGCGGGATGGAATCGAGGTGGAAGAACTCGTTGGGGGCGTGCACGTCCTCGTCCGGAAGGTTGAAGCCGAACATCAGCGTGTCGATCCCGAGCAGTTCCTTGAACAGCGCCGTCACCGGCACCGTGGCCCCCAGCCGCACGGGCACGGGGGCGCGCCCCATCAGCTGCTCCAGCACCGCCGAGCCAGCGCGCAGCAGCGGGTGGCCGGCCGTGAGGCCGGAGGCGGGCGAGTTGCCGCTCTTGGGCGTGATCCGCAGCGCGAGGCCGGGCGGGCAGACCTGCGTGAGATGGTCCGCGACGAGGGCGACCGCGCGCTCCGGATCCTGGCCCGGAACGAGACGCATGGTGATCTTGGCGAAGGCCTCGTCCGGGATCACGGTCTTGCTGCCGGCACCGGTGTAGCCGCCCCACATACCGTTCACGTCGATGGCGGGACGCAGGGTCAGGCGTTCCCGCAGCGTGTAGCCGTGCTCCCCGAAGGCAACTGCGCCCACCTCGCCGAGGAACGCCGCCTCGTCCAGCGGGAAGGCGGCGGTATCGGCGCGCTGCTCCGGGCTGAGGTCCGGCACCACGTCGAGGAAGCCGGGCACCGCGATGCGTCCCTCGGTGTCGTGCAGGGAGGCGATCAGGCGGGCCATCTCGTGCAGTGCGTTCCGCACGGCGCCGCCGTAGCGGCCGGAGTGCAGCTCCTTGCCGGCGCTGCGGAGCGCCACCTCCAGCCCCGCGATCCCGCGCGCGCCGACATTGATCGTCGGGATCGTCTTGCTGGCCCGGCCGCCATCGGCGGAGATCATGGCGTCCGCCCGCAGCAGGTCGCCGTGGCGCCGGACGAGTTCACGCAGGCTGGGGCTGCCGGTCTCCTCCTCGCCCTCGATGAAGAACTTCACGTTCACGGGGCACCCCCCGGTGACGCGGAGGAAGGCGGCCACCGCCTCGATCGCGATTGTGGTGGAGCCCTTCACGTCCGAGGCGCCGCGGGCGTAGAGGCGGCCGTCCCGCTCCACCGGCTCGAAGGGATCCGTCTGCCAGGCCGCCAGCGGGTCGGGGGGCTGCACGTCGTAATGGCCGTAGACCAGCAGGGTAGGGCGGCCCGGTGCCCCTTCCCAGGAGGCGTAGACCGCGGGCTGGCCGCCTCCGTCCAGCAACCGGGCGTCGGAGACACCGATTTCGAGCAGCCAGGTCAGCAGGAAGTCGCGAGCGGCCTCCATTCCCCTGGCATAGCCCGGGTCGGCGCTGACGCTCGGCAGGCGCAGGAAAGCGTCCAGCCGAGCGCGAATGGCCGACTGGCGGGCCATCAGGTCGTCCACGACCGCATCCGTCATCCCGGCGTTTCCCCTTTCCCGGCCGCAGGGCGGCCTTCGGGCCGGAAGCCTAGGGGTTGGCCGCGCGCCCGGCGCGCCGGAACTTGCGGGGAATGCGCAAATCCTGCTCTGCGCTACACTAGGCCGTCACGGTAGGCGTGTGGCGTGGCACCGACCTGGGCGCGGAAGACGCGGGAGAAGTGCGACGCGTTTTTGAATCCGCATTCGAGGGCAACGGCGAGGATGGTCTGCCCCTCTTTCGCCAGCAGCCGGCGGGCACGGGCGATCCGCGCCTCCAGCAGAAAACGATGGGGCGTTTGACCCGTCGCCGCGCGGAAGAGGCGGGCGAAGTGGAACTCGCTGTACCCGGCTTCGGCGGCCATGCGCCCGACGGTGAGGTCCTCCCCCAGCCGGTCGCGCACCAGTGCTTTGACCCGGCGTAGCCGGGCCGGGGGGAGGGCGCGCGGGCCGGACGGGGCAGGGGTATGATAATGGCGCAGCAGGTGGGCGACGAGGGCCCGGCACAGCCCGTCCGCCAGTTCAGTCAGATAGGGCCCGCCCTCCTCCATGGCGCTGACGAGCTGCAGCCCAACCTGCCCGACCAGCGCGTCGGAGCCGTAGAGCGGGTCGGAGAGGACGAAAGGACCGCAGCCCGGCCCGGCCACGGCCTGGAAGGCCCGCGGGGGCAACATGATGTGCAGCAGGTCGAAGGCGTCGGTCGTCGCCCACCGGCGCTCGACGCCGGGCGGGACGATCCGCACGGCGTGGGAGGCGATCGGCCCCGCCCAGACCCGCCGCTTCCCCAGCCAGGCCTCGGCGCGCATGGGACGCAGGTTCAGGGACACGATGGTGTGCTCAGACAGCAGCGGCTGCATCTCGAACGGGCCGGCGGCTGGGCTGCGCCAGCGGAGAACCGACGCGCCGGTGGAAGGAATGCTCCGCAGTGCCGCGGCCGGCGCCATGCCCCAGCCGGCCTGACGCTCCAGGAGGAAGTCCGGATCCAGCATGCTCCCTCCCTTCCTTCTCGGATTACATCATGCCTCCCCTGGGTGGCCGGGACCGCTGGGCAGGACCGGGAAGTGTGCGGAACCTTCCGTCACAACGCCAGGGGTACTGGGCGGGCAGTCCACCCGGCCGCCGCGAAAGGCACCGGAGCACGGGCCCGTAAGCCCGGGAACATAGCCTTCGTCGCACCCGCCAATACCGGCGCGCGTGCCTGGCCGCCTGCCGTCCCGTCCCGGCAAGGCAATGGAGCTTTCCCGGATCAATGCGCACGAACGCCTTGACACCCTTTCTGAAGCAAGACCATGCTGTAAATCGGAACGACGTTCTGAATATTGGAATGACAGACAAGACACTTCGAAAAGGGCTGCAGCTTCTCGAAATGCTGGCCACGCGGCCGGAGCTGGACGGCATCGCTAAGCTCGCCCGCGCCCTTGAATGGTCGAAGAGCAACGTCCATCGGACGCTGCAGACGCTGGTGGGCTGCGGCTACGCGGCCGTGCATGAGGGGCGCTACACGGCCACGCTGCGGCTCTGGACCGTGGGTTCCCTGGTGCATGGCCGGCTCGATCTGAAGAGCATGGCGGCGCCATCCTTGGCGGCCATCGCGGAAGGCTCCAGGGAGTCCGCGCATCTCTCGATCCTGGACGGGGCGGAGGTGATCTACATCGACAAGATCGAGAGCCCGCAGCCCGTCCGTGCCTATAGCCAGGTCGGCGGGCGGGCCCCCGCGCATGCGGTCGCGACCGGCAAGGCGCTGCTGGCCTACCTGCCGGACGAGACGGTGCGGCACGTCGCGCAGCAGCTGCACGCCTATACTGCGAGCACGATCACTGACCCGGACCTGCTCCTCGCCCATCTGGAAGAGGTGCGGGCGACCGGGATCGCGATCAACCGCGGCGAGTGGCGCGACCAGGTCTGGGGCATTGCGGCGCCCGTGATCGACGCCGAGGGGCGGGTCGTCGCTGCCATCGGCGTCTCCGGGCCCGCGGGCCGCTTCACGGCGGAGGCCTTCGCGCGCTTCGTGCCGCTGGTGCGGGACGCGGCGCGGCAGACCTCGGCCCGGTTGGGACATGTGGCGGCCAGGCACGATGCGCGGAGCGAAGCAGCGTGAGCGGGCCCGGCAACGGACCTTTGCAGGGCGTTCGCGTCGTCGAGTTCTGCCAGGTGGCCGCCGGCCCCTTCTGCGGCATGCTGCTGGCCGACATGGGAGCCGATGTCGTCAAGGTGGAGAGCCCGGACGGCGACGGCATGCGAGCCTGGCCCCCCCACCGGGAGGGCTACAGCGAGAACTTCGCCTCGGTGAACCGCAACAAGCGCTCGGTCGTCCTCGACCTGAAGCAGCCCTCCGGCGCCGAGGCGGCGCGGCGGCTGATCCGGTCGGCCGACGTGCTGGTCGAGAACAGCCGTCCGGGCGTGATGGACCGGCTGGGCCTCGGCTTCGCGGCGATGCACGCGCTTCACCCGGCTCTTCTCTACTGCTCCATCTCCGCCTTCGGGCAGACCGGCCCGCGCCGGACGGAGGGCGGGTTCGACCTGACCATCCAGGCCATGGGCGGCGTGATGAGCGTGACGGGCGAGCCGAACGGCGTGCCGGTGAAGTGCGGCGTCCCCATCTCGGACTTCTCCACCGGACTCTACGCGGCCTTCGCGGTGGCCAGCCTGCTGCACGAGACCCGCGCCACTGGCACGGGACGCCACATCGACATGTCGATGCTGGGCGCCACCCTTGGCGTCGGCGCGCTTCAGACGAGCGAGTTCTTCGGCAACGGACGCAACCCCCGGCCGCTCGGCTCCGCCCACCCGCGCAACGCGCCCTACCAGGCCTTCAGGGCGGGGGACGGGCACTTTGTGATGGCCGCGGGCAACAACCGGCTCTGGCAAGCGGCCTGCCGGGTGCTGGGCTGCGAGGAGCTGGCGCAGGACCCGCGCTTCGCTTCCACCGCCCTGCGCGCGGCGAACCAGGCCGCGCTCTGCGCCGCGCTGCAGCCCTATCTCGACCGGCAGGAGGTGGAGCCCCTTCTCTCCGCGCTCGCCGCCGCCGGCGTGCCCTCCGGGCGCATCAACGGCTACGCCGAGGCGCTGGCAGACCCGCAGGTGGCCCATATGGGCTGGGTGCAGGAACTGGAGCTGCCGGGCGGCGGGACGACGCGCAGCTTCGGTTCGCCGGTGGTGGTGGACGGGCACTCGGCCCCGATCCGCCGCCCGCCGCCGGCGCTGGGTGAGCATACCGCGGAAGTGCTGGCCGAGATCGGGATCCTCCAAGAAGACATGGATTTTGCATGAGCATCGACAGACTGCGTGATTTCGTCACGGACATGACCCGCGTGGCCGACACGGTCCCGGCCGGAGCCGCCATGATGGAGGCGGCGAAGCCGCTCCTGGCGAAGCTGATCGCCCGCGACGACTGGCTGCCCGAGGCCTGCACGGTGCCGCATCCGCAGTACTACCGGCAGTACCTCCTGCACTGCGACCCGGCCGAGCGCTTTTCCCTCGTCAGCTTCGTCTGGGGCCCGGGGCAGAAGACGCCGATCCACGACCACATGGTGTGGGGCCTGATCGGCATGCTCCGCGGCGCCGAGATATCCACCGGCTTCTCCCGCCGCCCCGATGGCAGCCTGCACGCGGAGGGCGAGCCCGTCCGGCTGGAGCCCGGTGACATCGACGCGGTGGCGCCCGAGATCGGCGACATCCACCAGGTCGTGAACGCCTATGACGACCGCGTCTCCATCAGCATCCATCTCTATGGCGGCAACATTGGCGCGGTGAACCGGCACGTCTTCGACATGGACGGCCGCGAGAAGTCCTTCATCTCGGGCTACTCTAGCGACCAGGTCCCTAATCTCTGGGACCGGTCGCGCGCGGCGGCCTGACCTCTCCCCGCGCCCGCACGTCCAGGAACAAGAACTAGAAAGGCGACTTCCATGGGTAGCTACGTCATCGACAGCGAGCTGTTCCGCGACCAGTTCAGCACCGAGGTGTCGCGCCGGATCTTCAGCGACGCCAACACCGTGCAGAAGTGGCTGGACATCGAGGCGGCGCTGGCCCGCGTGCAGGCGCGGCTGGGCATTATTCCGGCGGCGGCGGCGGCCGAGATCGAGCGCGTGGCGCGCGTGGAGCTGCTGGACCTGCCCGCCATGAAGAAGGAGATGGACCGGACCAGCCATCCCATCGTGCCGCTGCTCCGCGCGATCCAGAAGCTCTGCGACGGCGATGCCGGCGAGTACGTCCACTGGGGTGCGACGACGCAGGACATCATGGATACCGGCACGGTGATGCAGGTGCGCGAGATCCTGGACGAGATCGAGGGAGGGATGAGGATCCTGCTCGGCCACGTCCTCGCCCTCGCTGAGGGTCATCGTGACACGGTGATGGCCGGCCGCAGCCACGGCCAGCAGGCGCTGCCCATCACCTTTGGCTTCAAGGCCGCCGGCTGGGCTGCCGAGATCGAGCGCAACCTCGACCGAATCCGGGACATGCGCCCGCGCGTGCTGATCGGGCAGTTCTCCGGCGCGGTCGGCACGCTCGCCGCGCTCGGGGACCAAGGCGATGCGGTGCAGAAGGGGCTGCTGGCCGAGCTGGGTCTGCAGGTACCCGCGATCACCTGGCACACCTCGCGCGACAGCGTCGCGGAGCTGATGTGCACCCTGGCCATCTGCGCCTCCACGCTCGGCAAGATGGCCCATGAGGTCTACAGCCTGCAGAAGACCGAGTTCGCGGAGTTGGAGGAGCCCTTCTCCCCCGGCAAGGTCGGCAGCAGCACCATGCCGCACAAGCGCAACCCGCCGGCCTGCGAGGGCATCGTGGCGCTGGCCCGGGTGGTGAAGGGGTCGGCGGCGCTCGGGATCGAGACTATGCTGGCGGACCACGAGCGCGACAAGATCGTGCTGCAGATGGAGCGTGAATTCCTCGGCCGCACCTGCTGCATGGTGGACGCCGCCGTGCGCAAGACCGCGGCCGTGATGCGCGGCCTGACCGTGCGGCCGGAGAACATGACGCGGAACCTCGGCCTCCAGAAGGGGCTCCTGATGTCCGAGCCGGTGATGTTCGCCCTCAGCGAGCGCTTCGGAAAGCAGGAGGCGCACGAGATGGTCTACGAGCTCTGCATGCAGGCTTTCGAGGAGGGGACGCCGCTCAAGGACGCGCTGCTGGCACACCCCCTCATCGGCGGGCAGCTGAAGCCCGCGGAGATCGACCGGATGCTGGATCCCGCCGGCTACACCGGCATGGCCGGGGTCTTCGTGGACCGGGTGGTGGCGAGCGGTTCCGCGCGCCTGTCCCGGGCCGAGGAGCGCGCTGCGGCCTGACGGCTCCGGATGCGCCCCCGAGAGCGGGGGCGCATCCGGGGAAGGCAGCAACACCGAGGGGAAGAGTACGAAGCCGCACCCGCGTCACGGCGGATGACAAGATGCACCGCCGAAGGCGGGCAACGTCCAGGAGGAACGAGCATGCTTCAGGAGGGAGCCGGCCGTAGGGCCCTGCTTCTCGGCGCCGCAGGGATGGCCGCCGCGTCGTCGGCGGCCCACGCGCAGGCCTGGCCCGCGCGCAGCGTGCGCGTCGTGGTCGGCTTCCCACCCGGCGGGCCCGCCGACACCTATGCCCGCCTGCTTGCGCCGGAGCTGCAGGCGCTGTGGGGACAGCCCGTGGTGGTGGAGAACCGCCCCGGCGCGTACGGGGTGATCGGCACGGAGGCCGTGGCCCGCGCCGCGCCGGACGGCCACACGCTGCTCTTCACCGCGACGAACCATACGACCAATGCCGCGGCCTTTCCGCGCCTGCCCTATGACACGGTGGGGGGCTTCACCCCCATCGCGATGACGGCGACCGCACCCACCGTACTGATCGTCGCGCCAGGCTTTCCCGCCCGGAGCCTGAAGGAGTTTGAGGCGTATGTCCGCGCTCATCCCGGCGAGGTCGGCTACGCCACCTCCGGGGCCGGCGGGGCGGGTCACTTCGCCGGGGAGATGTACAAGCACCGCGCGGCGCTGGACATGCCGCACATCCCCTATCGCGGCACGGCCGCGGCGCTGCAGGACATGATGGGCGGCAGCGTTCCCGCCTCCTTCGCCACCCTCACCACCGTGCTGCCCTTCATCCGCGCGGGCACGCTTCGGGCGATCGCGGTGGCGACGCTCGACCGCGTTCCGCCCCTGCCGGACACGCCCACCTTCGCCGAGCTGGGCTACGCCGGCTACGAGGCGAACGTCTGGTACGGGATGCTGGCGCCGGCGAACCTGCCGCGCCCGCTGGTCTCGCGTATCGCGGAAGACATGCGGGCGATCCAGTCCCAGCCGGCCTTCGTGAAGGCGCTGGCCGACCAGGCCTCCCTGCCGGCCACGGGCGGGCCGGAGGAGTTCGCGGCCCTGATCCGCCGCGAGGTGCCGGAATTCACCGCGGTCGCGCGCGAGGCGAAGATCACGGTGGAATAGCGGCCGACAAGAGCAATGATGAGGAAAACGTGATGAGAATGAGGGCCGCGGTGCTGCACGAGCAGGGACGACCCCGCCCCTACGCCGAGACCTGCCCGATGACGGTGGAGGAGGTGGAGCTGGACCCGCCCGGCGTCGGCGAGCTGCTGGTGGAGATCGCGGGCGCGGGCCTCTGCCACTCCGACCTCTCGAACATCGAGGGCCAGCGCCCGCGGCCCCTGCCGATCGTCATCGGGCACGAGGGCGCGGGCATCGTGCGCGAGGTGGGGCCGGAAGTGCCCGGGCTGAAGGTGGGCGACCACGTCGTCTTCGTCTTCGTCAACAGCTGCGGGCACTGCCGCTACTGCAACGGCGGGCGCCCGAACATCTGCCCCAGCGGCTTCTCGCTGCGCGCCACCGGCACGCTTCCCTCGGGCTCGAAGCGGCTCCGTTGGAACGGGCAGCCGATCAACCATAACAGCGGCCTCTCGCTCTACGCGGAGTATGCCGTGGTGAACCACCGCTCCGTGGTGAAGATCGACCCCGACGTGCCGCTGGAGGACGCGGCCATCATGGGTTGCGCGGTGATGACCGGGGCCGGTGCCGTGTTCAACACGGCTGCGCTGAAGCCCGGTGGACAGCTTGCGGTGGTCGGGCTGGGCGGCGTCGGGATGAACGCGCTGATGGCCGCGGTGATCGCGGGCGCCGAGCGGATCGTCGCCGTGGACACCAACGCGGAGAAGCTCCGCCTCGCGCAGGAATGGGGCGCGACCGACATCTTCCAGGTGGGTCGCGACAGCGTGGCCGACATCCGCGACGCGACGGATGGCGGGCTGGACATCGTGATCGAGACGGCGGGCACGATCCCCGCGCTAGAGACGGCCTACGCCATCACGGCGCGCGGCGGGCGCACGATCAGCGCCGGCCTGCCGAACGTGAACAGCCAGTTCTCCTACCTCCATGCGAGCCTTGTCTCGGACGAGCGAAGCATCCAGGGCAGCTACATGGGTAGCTGCGTGCCGGAGCGTGACATCCCGCGCCTGGTCGGCCTCTACAAGAGGGGAAAGCTGCCGATCCAGCGGCTACGGAGTGGTTTCATCGGGCTCGATGATCTGAACGCCGGCTTCGACAAGCTCGCCGAGGGCAGCGTGCTCCGCCAGATCCTCCGGCCACACGCGTGAACATCAGAAGCAGCGGAGAACCAGTCCCATGAAGGGCTTTCAAATCTCACGGCGGGCCGTGCTCGGCGGGCTCGGGGCCGTGGCCCTGCCATCGGCCGGCCGGGCGCAGCCGGGCTGGCCGGACCGGCCGGTCCGCATCATCGTCGGCTTCGTTCCGGGCGGACCCTCGGACACCATCGCGCGGCTGCTGGCGCCGAAGCTGCAGGCCGCCTGGGGGCAGCCGGTCATCGTGGAGAACCGCGCCGGGGCGGACGGCGTCATCGCGACCGAATCCGTGGTCCGGTCGCCCGCGGACGGCCACGTCCTGCTGCACGCGGCGATGAACCTGCTGACCAGCGCCATCGTGCACACCAACGTCCCCTACGACGTGCTGAGGGACCTGACGCCGATCTACCAGACCGCCAGCTCGCCCACCGGGCTGCTGGTGCATCCCTCCCTGCCGGTGCGGACCGTGGCGGAGCTGGTCGCCTATGCGAAGGCGCGCCCGCACGAGCTTTCCTACTCCACCTCCGGGGCTGGCGGCAGCGGGCACTTCGCCGGGGAGATCTTCAAGGCCGCGACGAAGACCGAGATCGAGCACGTCGCCTATCGCGGCACGGCGCCCGCGTTGCAGGACCTGATCGCCGGGCAGGTGAAGGTCTCCTTCTCCACCATGACGACGGCGCTGGTCATGGTGAAGGAGGGCAGGGCGCGAGCGCTCGCCGTCACCTCGGAGCAGCGCATGGCGCAGCTGCCGGATGTGCCGACCTTTACGGAGAGCGGCTATCCCACCCTCAACGCGAGCGTCTGGTACGGCCTCTTCGCCCCCTCTGGCACACCCAGGCCGGTTGTGGACCGGATCGCCGACGACGCGGACACCGCCCTGAAGACACCAGAGTTCCGGCGCTTCCTCGACGAGCAGGCTTCCTTGCCCGGCGGCAAGGGGCCGGGGCCCTTCCGCCAGCAGGTGGAACGGGAGATGACGCAGTGGCGCCGCGTGGCCGAGGAGACGGGGATCCGGATGGAATGAGCGGGGTGTCGGCAGGACCGGTCGCGCTGGAGCGGGACGGGGATGCGGCGGTCCTCTGGCTGGACCGGGCGGAGCGAGGCAACGCGCTGGGGCCGGAGCTGGTGGAGGCGCTGGACGCCGCCATCGACGCCGCGCTCGCCGGCGGTGCCCGGCTGGTCGTTCTCCGCGGGCGTGGCCGCAACTTCTGCACCGGCTTCGACCTCGCGGATCTGGAGACCGCCACGGAGGGCGACCTCGCGCTCCGCATGATCCGGGTCGAGCTGCTGCTGCAGCGGATCAGCATGCTGCCCGTGACGACGATGGCGATCGCGGGGGGGCGGGTCCTCGGGGCGGGCGCCGATCTCTTCGCTGCCTGCGATCACCGCGTGGCCCTGCTGGGCGCCAGCTTCGCCTTCCCGGGGCCAGCCTTTGGCCTGGTGCTCGGCACGGGGCGGCTCGCCGGACTGGTGGGGGACACCGCCGCGCGCCGCCTCCTCCTCGCCGGGGCGCCAGTCGGGGCCGATGCCGCACTGTCGCTCGGCCTGGCCTCCGCCGTGCTGGAGGAGGGGCAGGTACCCGATGCGCTCCTTGCCGCGGCCCGGTCGGCGGCCCGGTTGGACGCCGCCACCGTCGCCGCGCTGCACGGGCGCACACGCCGGGCCGACGACGATGCCGACCTGGCGGCCTTGGCCCGCTCCGTCGCCCGGCCCGGGCTGAAGCGGCGGATCCAGGACTATCGCGCCGCTGTCCTGGCGGCGCGGCCCAGCAAGGCCGGAGCGCCCGCATGACCGCCTATACCGCCTCCCACTGGGGCATTTACGAGGTGGCGCGCGACGCCGCCGGCCAGGCGAGCCTGCGCTCCTTCGCGGACGACCCGGACCCCAGCCCCATCGGCCTGCACCAGATGGACGCTTCCCTTGCCCGGCTGCGCGTGCTGCGCCCGGCCGTCCGGCAGAGCTGGCTGGAGAAGGGCCCTGGCGCCGCGCCGGAGCTGCGGGGGCGGGAGCCTTTCGTGGAGGTGTCGTGGGAGACGGCGCTTGACCTCGTGGCCGCCGAGCTGCTGCGGGTGCGGGAGGCGCATGGCAACAGCGCCATCTTCGGCGGCTCCTATGGCTGGTCTTCCGCCGGCCGTTTCCACCACGCGCAGAGCCAGGTCCACCGCTTCCTGAACGCCGTCGGCGGCTATGTCCGCCATATGGATTCCTACTCCCTCGGCGCCGGGCGCGCCCTCATGCCGCACATCGTCGCGCCGATGGACGAGCTGATGGCCCAGCACACCTCCTGGCATGTCATGGCGGAGCACACGCAGCTCTTCGTCGCCTTCGGCGGGGTGCCCGCGAAGAACGCGCAGATCTCCGCGGGCGGCACCGGCCGCCACCGTGTGAGGGAAGGGCTGCATCGCATGGCCGCGCGGGGCGTGCGCTTCGTCAATATCGGCCCGGTGCACGACAACCTGGACACGGGCGCCGAGGCGGAGTGGATCCAGGCCCGCCCGAACACCGACACCGCGCTGATGCTCGCGCTGGCCTGGGTGCTGCGGGAGGAGGGACTGGCGGATCGCGGGTTCCTGGCGCGCTGCTGCACCGGCTATGAGCGCTTCGAGCGCTACCTCTCCGGCGAGGAGGACGGCCAGCCGAAGACGCCGGAATGGGCCGGGGCCATCACCGGCGTGCCCGCCGCCCGCACCGCGGCACTGGCGCGGGAGATGGCGGCGCACCGCACGATGCTGAACATCTCCTGGTCACTCCAGCGCGCCACCTACGGGGAGCAGCCCTTCTGGATGCTGGTGACGCTGGCCGCGATGCTCGGGCAGATCGGGCTGCCCGGCGGCGGCTTCGGGCTGGGCTATGGGGCCACCAACCTGATGGGCAGCCCGCACCCGCGCCTGCCCGGCCCCACCCTGCCGCAGGGGCGCAATGCGGTGCGGGACTTCATCCCCGTCTCCCGCATCGCGGACATGCTCCTCCACCCCGGCGCCCCCTTCACCTATGTCGGCGGCCACTACGCCTATCCCGACATCCGGCTGGTCTACTGGGCGGGCGGCAACCCCTTCCACCACCACCAGGACCTGAACCGGCTGGAGCGCGCCTGGCGGAAGCCCGAGACGATCATCTTCCACGAGCAATACTGGACCCCGGCCGCCAAGCGCGCGGATATCGTGCTTCCCGCGACGACAACGCTGGAGCGCAACGACATCGGCTCCTCCACCAAGGAGGGCTACCTGGTGGCCATGCGCCCTGTTTCGGCACCCGCGGGCGAGGCGCGGGACGACTACGACATCTTCGCCGCGCTCGCCGCCCGCATGGGCGCGGCCGGCACCTACACCGAGGGGCTGGACAGCGAGGGGTGGCTCCGCCGCCTCTATGCCGAAACGCGGCAGAAATCCGCGCGGCAGGGCATCGACCTGCCCGAATACGAGGCGTTCCAGGAAGCCGGGCTGGTGAGCCTTTCAGCCCATGACCGGCCGATGGTGATGCTGGAGGCGTTTCGCGCCGATCAGGCGGAGAGCCCGCTGAACACGCCATCCGGCCGGATCGAGATCTTCTCGGAGCGGATCGCCGGCTTCGGCCTGCCGGACTGCCCCGGCTACCCGGTTTGGCGGGAGCCGGCGGAGTGGCTGGGCGGCCCTGGCACAGACCGCCACCCGTTGCACCTTCTCTCCGACCAGCCGGTAAGGCGCCTGCACAGCCAACTCGACGCCAGCGGCTACAGCACGGCGGGGAAGGTGCGCGGGCGGGAGCTGCTCTACATCCACCCGGAGGACGCCGGCGCGCGGGGCCTTGCGGATGGCGACATCGTGGAGGTCTTCAACGATCGCGGTCGCTGCCAGGCCGCGGTGCAGCGGAGCGCGCAGGTGATGCGAGGCGTGGTCCGGCTGAACACCGGCGCCTGGTACGACCCGGACCCCGCCACGGGAGTGGAGAAGCACGGCAACCCGAACGTGCTGACGCTGGACGTCGGCGCCTCCGGCTTCTCGCAGGGATGCTCGGCGCAGACCTGCCTGGTGGAGGTGAGCGGCCCGGTGGCTGACCCACCGCCGATCACGGCTTTCGAGCTGCCCGATCTGCTGCCGGGGAACCGCTAGGCATTGGGAGGACCTGAGGACCCGCAACGGTCGTCGGTGCTTCTGAACCCGCGGTTATTCCTCTGGAACGATGATGCTGTCTCTGCCGAGACGGTCGGCCCAAGCTGTCGTGCCCGTCGCGGTCGCTGAAGCCGAGTCAGTCGACCGGGGCGCCCGACACCATCGATCCTCGAGATAGGCCGCAAGCTCGTCGGGGTGCCCCTGCGGAAAGGCGTCCCTCAGGTGGTCCAGGAAGGCGGTGACGCGCGCGCTCAACAGCCGCCGGGACGGGTAGAGGGCCCACAAGGCGATCTCCGGGCCATCCATGTCACCCCACTGGACCAGCCGACCGGCCGCCAGATCACGGCTCACCAGCGACACCGGGAGGCGTCCGGCGCCGACGCCTGCGCGGACCGCATCGCGGACCATGATGAGCGACGACAGGCCGAGAACCGTACGGACTGCGATGCGCGCGCGCCCGGCCGGCGTCACCACGTCCCAGGCTGCGCTGCCCTCGCCCGCCCCGCGCACCACCACGGGAACCGCCGAGCCGTCCTTCGGCCGTTCAAGGGCCGGGTTCGCCACGACGACCAGCCGGTCGCGCAGGAAGACCCGCCCGACGAGGCTCTCGTCCGGATCCGGATTGACGCGGATGACGAGGTCGTACCCCTCCTCGACCATGTCGACGGCCCTGTCCTCCGTCGTTACCTCGAGCCGGACGTCCGGGAACTTCAGGGCGAAGTCCGCCGCAAGCCTGCCCATCGCGGTCTGGGAGAAGAGCAGCGGCGCGCTGACCCGCAGCCGCCCACGCGGACTGTCCACGCCGGACGCAATCGCCGCCGCCGCCTCGTCGAGCTCGGTGAGCAGGGCTCCTGTCCGCTCGTAGAGCGCGCGCCCTTCCTGGGTCAGCCTGAGTGTCCGGGCGCCGCGCTCGAAGAGGCGCAGGTCCAAGCTGGACTCCAGTTCCGCGACCCTTCGAGACAGCGTTGCCTTCGGTCGGCCCGCGGCACGGGCGGCGCGGCCGAACCCCTCGTGCCGGGCGACGAGGTTGAAATCGGCGAGGGCGAGGAGGTCCATGCGTTCCACCGATGGGACGATGGGTCCCAATCTACAGTCTATTGGCGGCGATGTGGATCACTCATCTTCCGGATGTCTTCAGAACCTGAACGGAGTGATCCCCATGACCATCCTCGTCACTGGTGCCACCGGCCGCGTTGGCCGCAACGTGGTTGAGCAACTCGTCCGGCGCGGCGCCGACCTGCGCGCACTGACCCGCGATCCCGCCAAGGCCGCCTTCCCGCCGGGTGTCGAGGTGGTGCAGGGCGACCTGCTCGACATCGATGCGCTGCGCGCAGCCTTCTCCGGCATCTCCACCCTGTTCCTGCTCAACGCGGTGACGGGCGACGAATTCACTCAGGCGATCCTCACTCTGAACGTCGCGCGTGAGGCGGGCGTCGAGCGCGTCGTCTACCTCTCGGTGTTCGAGGCGGATCGGGCAGTCAACGTGCCGCACTTCGCGGTAAAGTACGGGGCCGAGCGAATGCTGGAGCAGATGAGCTTCGGCGCCATGATCCTGCGCCCCACCTACTTCATCGACAACGAGGCCATGGTGAAGGACGTGATCCTCCAGCACGGCATCTACCCGATGCCGATCGGAGGCAAGGGCGTCGCCATGGTCGACGCGCGCGACATCGCCGAGGTCGCCGCGATCGAACTGATCCGTCGCGACCAGGCGCCGGGCAAGCTGCCGATGGAGACAGTCAACGTCGTCGGCCCTGAAACGCTGACCGGCGTGCAGGTGGCCGCCATCTGGTCGGACGTGCTGGGCCGCCCGATCGCCTATGCCGGTGACGATCCCAGCGGCTTCGAACAGAACATGGCGAGGATGATGCCGAAGTGGATGGCCTACGAGATGCGCCTGATGGCCGAGCGCTACGTCAGCGACGGCATGATCCCTGGGTCGGGCGATGTCGAGCGCCTGACCGCCATGCTGGGCCGACCTCTGCACCGCTATCGCGAGGTCGCCGCCGCACTCGCCGCGGCCCCGTCCGTCCGGCCATCCTGAACGACAGGGGCGGCCGAGAGGAGGTCCGGGTGCTCACGGATCTCGCCGGCCTCCATAGGAGAAGCTTGCCACGAGAGGACGCGGCACGCTTCGCTCTGGGTCAGCTGCGCGCCGGTAGGTGGGTGCACCAGGCGCCCCTGATCACTTGGTGAAAACGGGCTGTTGCATCTCCGTCGAGTGGGAAGAGGCCCTCTCAGGCTGGGGAAGGGAACGTTGTGGCTGGCATGAGCGTGCCGCTCGATGAGGCGTTCCTGTTTCCCCGTTCGGGGCGGTCATCCCCCCCGACTGGGCCCTGTCGCACCCGTTTTCTCTACCCAGGACCGCCGCCTCGCGCTGGGCGGCCTGAAGCGGCCAAATGTTGCTACCGGACGCCGCAGGTTGGGGAGGTCAGTCCGAAGCCGTACAGCGCTGCCGGATTGCCGACCAGAATTCTCCTCACTGCCGCCTCGTCCTCGATCCATTCGGCGATCCGTTCCAGGGCTCGGGCATCGTCGATCCGGTCGAAGGGCTGCACCGTCCTCTCCGACCCAGGCGCGCGCCCACTCGGCGAGTGCGGCCAGTCACTGCCCCAGAGCAGTCGCTCTGGCGCGGCGCGCAGGAGGCGGCGGACGAGGCCGGCCAGTTCCGGCGCCGTCTCCGGATCTGGCACGGAGCGCTGCGGGGCGGAGAGCTTGATGTGCAATCCAAGCCCCGCCACCAGGTGCTCCACCGCCGCGGCCGCCTCAGCGAAGGGGGTATCACGCCGCCCGACGAGGCCGAAATGGTCGACCACGACGGGCAGTCCGGCCCGGGCCAGCATCGGCCCTGTGGCTGCGAGCACCCCGTGGGCGGCATAGACCTGGAGATGCCAGCCGCTCCCGCGCAGCCGGCCGGCGAACGCTTCCACCAGCGTTTTCGTCGCGCGCAGGTCCTCCTGGCCGCCGGTCTGAAGATTCAACCTCACGCCGCGTGCGCCGGCGGCGTGCAACGCAGCGAGCTCCGCATCGCCGATGCTGGGATCGAGTACCACCACCGCCCGCGCGCGATCGCCGAGCCGCGCGACGGCATCCAGGGTGCAGCGGTTGTCCGTGCCGTAGGTGCTGGGCTGGACGACGACGACGTTGTCCAGGCCGTGACTGTCGAGGAAGGCCCGAAGGTGGCCCGCATCGGCCAGGTCGGGCGTGTAGTGGCGCTCTGGCACGAAGGGAAAGGCAGCGGGATCACCGAAGGCGTGGACATGGCAGTCCGTGCTGCCGAGGGGCGGGGGTGTGTTCATCAGTCGAGCGTCGCGCCCGAGGTCTTCACGACCGGGCCCCAATAGGCGAGCTGCCGGTCCCAGAAGGCGGTGAATTCCGCGGGGCGGGATCCAACGGGCGTCAGCCCCAGATCCGTCATCCGCTGCCGACAGCCGGAATCGTTCACCGCCCTGATCGCCGCGTCCGCCAGCCGCTCCACCACCGGGGCAGGCGTGCCGGCCGGGGCGAAGATGCCGTGCCAGATGTAGGTCTCGTACTCCGGCAGGCCGGACTCCGCGACTGTCGGCACCTCCGGCAGAATTGCCGCGCGCTCACGTGTGGTGACGGCGAGGGCGCGGAACCGCCCGTCCCGCACATAGGGCAGCAGGGCGGGGACGACGTTCACCATGAAGTCGATCTGCCCGGCCATCATGTCGTTGATCGCCGGCCCCTCGCCCCGATAGGGCACGTGAGTCGCCTCCACCCCGGCCATGCGCGTGAAGAGCGCCGCCGAGAGGTGGAGGATCGTGCCGGGGCCCGAGGTGCCATAGCTGTAACCGCCCGGCTTCGCCTTCATCAGCGCGATGAATTCCTGGACATTGCGCGCCGGAATGTCGGCGCGGATCGCCAGCACGTTGGGGCTCTGCGCCACCTGGCTCACCGCCACGAAGTCTCGCCGGGCGTCATAGGGCAGGCGGTGGTAGAGAAAGCTGTTCAGCACCGCCGAGGAGACGGTGTGCAGCGCGACGGTGTAGCCGTCGGGCGCCGCCTTCGCGACGGCGTCCGTGCCGATGGTGCCGCCGGCGCCCCCGCGGTTCTCCACCACCACGGGCTGGCCCAGGAAGGGTGCCATGCAACTCGCGGTCAGGCGCGTGACGATGTCGGCCGTGCCGGCGGCGGCGAAGGGCACGATCATGCGGACGGGCCGGCTCGGGAAGGCCGGGGCGTCCTGCGCGCCCGCCGAGGCGACAGTGAGGGCAGCGAGGGCGAGGCAGCCCGCAGCGGCGCGTGCGATCCACGGGATCATGGCGTGTCTTCTTCCGTTCCCGTCAGTCGACGGCGATCTTCGCGTCGCGCACCACCTCGGCCCATTTCCGGCGCTCGGCGGCGGCAAAGTCCCGGAACTGCTCGGGCGTGTTGCCGGAGGGCTCAGCCCCCTCCGCCTCGATCCGCGCACGCACCTCCGGCAGATGGATCGCTGCGGCGATCTCCCGCTGCAGCCGGTCCACGATCTGGCGGGGCGTGCCGGCGGGGGCCATGATCCCGTACCAGGCACTCATCTCGTAGCCGGGCACCCCGGCCTCCGCCACGGTGGGCAGCGCCGGCATGGCGGGCAGCCTCGCGGCGGTGGTGACGGCCAGCGCCCGCACCAAACCGTCCTTCACCATGCCAATAGAGGAGGGAAGGGTGGCGGGCATCATCTGCAGCGTGCCCGACACAAGGTCGTTCAGCGCCGGCCCCGCGCCGCGATAGGGTACGTGCTGGATGTCGATCCCTGCCTTCAGCGCGAAATAGGCGCCGGCGAGGTGGTTAGCCGACCCGTTCCCGGCGGAGCCATAGTTGATCTCCCCCGGCTTCCCCTTCGCCAGCGCAACCAGGCCGCGCAGGTCGGTCACGGGCAGGCGAGGGTTCACCAGGATCAGCATCGGCGCGGCGGCCAACAAGGTGACGGGCGCGAGCGCCGTCGCGGGGTCGGGGCGCAGGTTGCGGAAGAGACTGGGATTGACGGCGATGGGGCCGATATTGCCGACCAGTAGCGTGTAGCCGTCCGGCGCGGCCTCCGCCGCCATGGCGGTGGCGAGGTTGCCCGCGCCGCCCGGCCGGTTGTCCACCACGATGGTGGCGCCCAGGCGTTGCCCCGCCTTGTCGGCCACGGCGCGGGCCAGCACGTCCGTTCCTCCGCCGGGGGCATAGGGAACGATGAGGCGGATCGGCCGGCTGGGCCAGCCATCCGGCAGGTTCTGGCCCACAGCCCGACCAGCCGTGATCAGGGCGGGGAGGGCCAGACCGGCCCGGAGAATGTGACGACGCTGCATTCCTGGTTCCTCGTGTTCTTTCGGCGTCGGCCGTTCACCGGCTTCTTTTTGCGCTGTGCCCACTCATCGGCGGGAGGGCGGCACATCAGGCCGGTACGGCCACCTCGCGCACCCGCTTCACGATCGCCTCGCCCGTCGCCTTCGTGCCGAGGCGGCCGCCCACATCGGCCGTGGCCTCGCCCGCGGCCACGGCGCTCTCAACAGCCGCCTCGATCGCGCGGCTGGCCTGGGCATAGGCCGTGCTGCCGAGACGGTCCGCGTGCCATTCCAGGAGCTGCGCGACGGAGAGGATGAGGGAGAAGGGGTTCGCCTTGTCCTGCCCAGCGATGTCGGGCGCCGAGCCGTGCGCGGCCTGCGCCATGGCGTACCGGACGCCGGCGTTGACCGAGCCGCCAAGGCCGAGGCTACCCGAGAGCTCCGCCGTGAGGTCGGAGAGGATGTCGCCGAACATATTGGTGGTCACGATCACGTCGAACTTGCCCGGTGCGCGGACGACATGGGCGCACATGGCGTCGATGATGTAGTCGTCCACCACCACCTCGGGGAACTCGGCGGCGACCTTGCGGCACTCCTCGATGAACATGCCGTCGCCGATCTTCAGCACATTGGCCTTGTGAACGACGGAGACGTGCCTCTTCCGCGTCATTGCCAGGCGGAAGGCGCTCCGCGCCACGCGCTCGCAGCACTCCCGGGTGATGCGGCGCATGGAGATGCAGACATCAGGGGTGACGAGAATCTCGCTGCCGCCCGAGGTCATGTTGCGGTCGGCGTAGAAGCCCTCCGTGTTCTCGCGAACCACCACCAGGTCGAACTCCTCGGCGGCGTGATGCCGCACGCCGGGATAGGTGCGCGCGGGGCGGATATTGGCGAAGAGATCAAGGTTCTTGCGGAAGTACATGGACGGGTTGATCCCGCCCTTGGTCTCGTCCGTGTAGTCGAAGGTGGACATCGGGCCGAGGATCAGCCCGTCCGCCCCCCGAACCTTGTCCAGCAGCTCCGGCCGAACGGTGATGCCGTGGCGGCGCAGGCTCTCATGTCCGGCGATGTCGTCCTCCAGTTGCAGGCCCAATCCGAAGCGATCGGACACCGCCTCCAGCACCGCCACCGTCGCGCCGGTGATCTCCGGCCCGATCCCGTCTCCAGGCAGGACAATCAGGCGCATGGCATTGCTGGCGGGCATGGGCATCTCCAATGTTCGGATACCTTCGTATCCGGTGGGACACGCTATTGTCCAGCCGTCTGGCGGTCCGGGGGCAGTCCCGTTATCCATTGGCTATGAAGCTGCCCCCCCGTACCCCCGCGCCCGACCTGGGGCGCGACGCCTATGAGCGCGTGAAGGCCGCCATCCGCGACGGCAGCCTGCCTCCGGGCCTGCGGCTGACCGAAGCGGACCTCGTGACGCGGCTCGGCATCTCCCGCACCCCGGTGCGGCAGGCCCTGACCCGGCTGGAGACGGAGGGGTTGGTGAGCCACGAGCCGCGCAGGGGCATCGTCGTGAGCCGCCCCGACCACCAGCAGGTGATCGAACTCTACGCCCTGCGCGAGGTGCTGGAGGGCACGGCCGCGCGCTTCGCGGCACAGCACGCGAGCGAGGCGGAGCTGGAGGCTCTCGCGCGGCTCGTGGCGGAAGAGGCCGCGGCCCTGGAGCGCCCTGCCGAGCTCTCGGCCATCAACCTGCGCCTGCACGCACTGCTCCACCGCGCCGCGCACAACCGCTATCTCCTGCGGGCCCTCGCCCAGCTCACCGACACCATGGCCCTGCTGCCCACCATGCTGGGCGACCCTGGTCGCGCCCAGCAATCACACAAGGAGCACGGAGCGTTGCTGGAGGCGCTGAGCCAACGGAACGGCGCAGCGGCGGAGGCGGCGATGCGGGAGCACCTCCGCTCAGCCCAGCAGCATCGCATCACCTGGCTGCTCAGGCAGTTGGACCAGGAGCCATCATCTTCGGAAGTAGGCGCCGACCGGCCACAGGTTTGAGAGTCATTCAATAGACGAAAAATATCAATGGTTTGCGGCCGGTCCAGATTCAAGGCAGGCTGGTCATGCCGACCGGGGAAGCTGGCCCTGCCAAAGGAGAAGCCAATGAACGGGATGAGCCGCGCCCCGGGCGGGGACGCCGCCTCGCTTGCCGCGCGAAGCGCGTCAGAGAGCTCACAGGTCGGTCTCGCGGGGGACTGAGCACCAAGGCCAACGCCCTAGTCGACGGGGCTGGGCTGCCGGTCGCGCTCTCCGTCGTCCCTGGCGAGGCTTGCGACGAGGCGGCCGTGCCTGACCTGGTCGCGCATCGCGCCAGGGCGCGAACTGGTCGCTGACCGCGGCTGTGGTGCCACCGCCGTCCTCGACCTCGTCGCTGCCCGTGGCGGCAGGCGCGCATCTCGACCCAGCGGGACCGCAATGTGCAGCGCTCCGTCCCGCCCGAGCTCTACCGCGAGCGTAACCTGGTCGAGCGCTTCTCCACCAAGCTCAAGCACTTCCGACGCATCGCCACTCGCTTCGACAAGCTCGCCAGGAACTACCCGCCGTCGTCACCCTTGCCGCCAACGTCCTGCGGCTCGGACAAGTGTCGACAGAACCAAGGGCAAGGCGAGCTGCGCCCCCCTCGGCCAGGAGTGGATGCATTCACCCGAATGCCGCTCTCGGCCACATCGAGCGGAAGCCGGCCCCTATGCATCACCGTGTCTCCAGCGTCAGGATCTCGCCGCCGGTCTGCTCGAGGCGCGGGAAGTAAGCCGCGGGATGTAGCAGCTGGTAGGGGAAGTAGAGGCCAGCCGGCGTCGCCGGGTGGCCGTCGAGCCCGAGGAGACGTTCGAGGATCATCGCCACTCCGAGCCCGGTCAGCGGCGCCGCACCGCCACGATGCACGACCGCATGGCGGGTCCGGAGCGCCCGCCCCGCATGATCCTGCCCGGCGAGTTCAATGACGATCTCGGTCGACATCGGCTCGCCGCGACGGCGGCTGGAGCTGACGCCAGTCGCGATGTTGAACTGTACCCTGGGCGCGCCGGTCGCCGTCGCCAGGCCAACGACGTCGATGGACGAGAAGCCGGATGCCTCCATCATGGTGCCGTCGACGGCATGGAACGCGGTTTTGCAGTCCTCGCCGGTGCGCCAGATGTAGCGGCCGTCGCGGCGCGTCAGCGCCGCCGGCAACATCCGGTTGAGCCGCTCGAAGTCCTCGGCCACCGCCGGGCCGCCGGTATCTTGCTCATCGACCAACGCACCGATGACAATGTCGTCGACCCGCCTGAAAGCCTTGGCAAACTCGAGCGTGGGAACCGTCGTGGCGCCGACGAGCCATTCGTAGCCGAGGACGAGCGGCGCGGCGTCCGGCCTGTGCATGAAGGCCGCGATCTCGGGAGCGATCTCGTAGACACCGGACGAGATGCTGAGGTGTGGGACCCCGCTGGACTGCGCGAACCGGAGCCCGGCGAGGCTCTCGTCTGAGAACAGCACGGCGACGGCGCTGACGGGGCGGCCGCCGAGGCCGAGGTCGGCGGCGGCCAGCTCAAGCGCGGCGCCTTCCGCACTGCCGATCTGGGCCGCGGCTTCCTGGGCCTTGGTGAGGTCGCGGCCGCCGATCAGCAACGGCAGATCGGGGTGGGCGGCGCGCAGGAACCGTGAAGTCCAGCGCCCGATGGCGCCGGAGCCGCCCATGAGCAGGATGGGAGCGAATGACATTGCTAGGCCTCCTTGCCTCGAGTTATTGCCTACCTTTGGTAGGTATCCTAACGTGGCTACCATTGGTAGGTTTCAAGGCGGGCGGGGACGTGAAAGGCAACGCGCAGGAGGAGGGCGGTCCGATGGCGCCGCGCAGGCTCTCGAAGGCCGAGCGACGGCGCCAGTTGCTCGATACGGCCCTCGTTATCGTGCGGGAGGAGGGCGCGGATCGGCTGACCCTGGGGCACTTGGCTGCCCGCGCCGGCGTCTCCAAGCCAGTGGCCTATGATCACTTCGGCACGCGGTCGGGCCTGCTGATCGAGCTCTACCGGTGGATCGATGTGGAGCGGGTGAACGCGTTTCGGGAGGCGATGACCGTTGGTGAGCGGAGCCTGGAGGAATGCGCGAGGGTCCTGGCGGCCGCCTACATCCACTGCTCCGCCGACAAGACCGACGAATTCCACGCGGTGGGCGCCGCCCTGGCAGGCAGCGAGGAGAAAGCCCAGGTCTTCCAGGAGCTTCTCGACAACTCCGTACAGATGTTCGTGTCGGTGTTGAAGCCACACAGCACCTTGGTGGCCGCCGAGCTGGAGCGGCGCTGCATCGGCCTTGTCGGCGCAGGCGAGGCGCTCTCAGCCGCTCTGGTGCGCGGCAAGTTCAACGAGTCCGAAGCCGCCGGTGTCCTCGCGTCGTTGATCCAGGGTGGCCTGCGCTCACCTCCACGTTGACCGGGTCATCCCGCCTGGGGCCCGCGCTTCACGGCGTCTCTCCCAATGCGCCGATGAAATCCTGCGCGAGCCTCGACGCCGGGCGCAGGCGCGCCGTGAGCAGGCGTGCGGTGCTGAGGAGGGTAGGCCGGAAGGGCCGGCTGACCAGATCCTCGGCCCGCGCGCCCATCAGCCCGAAGCCATCCATCAGCGCGATCCCGACCCCGGCCCGGACCAGGGCGCATGCCGCATGGGTGTGGGAAACCTCGACGGCGATGCGGAAGGGGATGTTCCTGTCGGCAAAGGCGCGGGCCAACTGCTCACTCAGGACCAGATTGCGGCTGGGGCAGATGAGCGGGTGATCGGCCAGGGCCTCGGGCCCGATGCTACGCCGGCCCGCCAGTGGATGACCGGGCGGCATGACGCAGGCCAGGCCCGTGCTCTGGAGGTCCTGCACGACCAGGGCCTCGTGACCCACGGGGCCTATGATGAAGCCCAGATCGTCCTGGTGCGACGCGATACGCTGGATGATCTCGTGGGCGCTGAAGGTCTGGAGAGTGACCGCGCTCTCCGGCCGCTTCTCGCGGAAGCGGCGAATGGCGGCCGGCAGGATGGACGCCGCGAGCGAGGGGATGGCGGCGACCGCCAGGATGCCGGCCCGCCCCTCCCGCAATTCCCCGGCCAGGCGCTGCACCAGCTCGATCGCGGTGAAGGCGCCGAGTGTGCCGGGAAACATGATCTGCGCCTCCGGCGTCGGGCGCAGCCGCCGGCGCTCCCGCACGAAGAGCGCGAAGCCGAGCCGCGCCTCGGCCTTCTGCAGCATCCGCGTGACGGCGGGCTGGGAGATGTTCATCGCTGCCGCGGCAGCGGTGACGCTGCCGAGCTCCATCACGCGGCGGAAAACCTCCATCTCTCTGATGTCGAAGGTCATAACCATCAGACATGATCCATGCGCAGATCGGCATTTGCGCACATCATTCCCGGCGCGACAAACTGCGCCTTCGGGCCGCTGAGAGCCTGGCCTGGAATGGAGGAACGTCGCGTTGAAGGTGGTGGAGATCCGCGCCTACCTGCTGGGCTTCGCGCCCGCGCCCCCCATCGGCAACGCGTCGCGCATGATCCGCCGGCGGGACTTCCTGCTGCTGGAGCTGGTGGCCGATACCGGCGCGCGGGGCTGGGGGGAGGTCTTCGCCTCGCCCGCGGCCGCGGCCGCCCTGGTCCGCACGCGGCTCGCACCCATCGTCCTCGGTGCCTCGCCGCACCACCACGGCCGCCTCTACGACCGGATGCTCGGCACACTCGGCTATGACCGTCGGGGGCCGGGGATGATGGCGATTTCGGCCGTGGACATGGCGCTGCACGACCTGGCCGCGCAGGACCGCGGCGTCAGCGTGGCGGAGGCGCTCGGCGGCGCGCTGCGCACGCGGCTTCCCGCCTATGCCAGCGCACCCTTCATCACGACCGACGCCGCCGAGCCCTATGGCCATTACGAGGCCGAGATCGACTCCATCCTCCGCCGCAACTTCCGTGCCCTGAAGCCGCGCGCCGGCGTCTCGCCCCGGGCGGACGGGGCCATGGCGATGGCGGTGCGCCGGCAGGTCGGGCCGGATGTCTCGATCATGGTGGACATCAACCAGGGCTACACCGCCCGCGCGGCGATCGAGTCCGCGCGCCGCATGGAGGAGGCGGGCCTCCTCTGGATGGAGGAGCCGGTGCAGCCGGAGGACGTGGCGGGCTATGCCGCGATCTCCGCCGCCGTGCCGGTCGCGATCGCGGGTGGGGAGGCGCTGGCCAGCCCTGCGGCCTTCCGGGACTTCCTGGCCGCGGGCGCGATGTCCGTGCTGCAGCCGGATCTCACGGTCTGCGGCGGCTATACGGGTTTCCTCCGCGTCGCAGCGCTCGCCGCCGCCTACGACATCCCGGTCATGCCGCATGTCTTCGGGACGGTGGTGAATATGCGCGCGGCGCTCCAGGCCGCGGCGCTCGTCACCCCGCGCCGGGGCGCGCGGGGCGAGTACCCCTGGATCGAGTACGACGCCTCCGCCAACCCGCTGCTGGAAATCGCGGGGGCGCTGCCGGTGGAGGCGGACGGCACGATGCTTGTGCCCGACGCGCCGGGCACCGGGCTGGACCTGCAAGGGGAGCGGCTGGCGCCCTGGACCGGCGAGACCTGGCGCCTCGCCGCCTGAATGCCCCAACGGAGGAGACGATATGCAGATGCTGACCCGCCGCTCCGCCCTCGGCGCCCTGGCCTTGCCCGCCCTTGCCCTGCCCGCCCTTGCCCTGCCCCGGGCGGCGCGCGCCGCTTGGCCGGAGCGGCCCGTAACCCTCGTCGTTCCCTTCCCGCCGGGCGGCAGCAATGACGTGGTCGCGCGGATGGTGGCGCAACCCCTGTCGCGGGAGATGGGCCAGCCCTTCGTGGTGGACAACCGGCCCGGCGCCAACGGCAACATCGGCGCGGCGCAGGTCGCCCGTGCGGCGCCGGACGGCTACACCGTGCTCGTTTCCGGCAACGGCCAGAACGCGATGAACCACGGGCTGTACCGGAACATGCCCTATGACTCCCGCACCGCCTTCACCCATGTCGCGCAGCTCGCGCTACTGCCGAACGCCCTGGTCGTGGCGGACAGCTTCCCCGCCCGCAGTCTGGCAGATCTGATCCGCATGGCGAAGGAGAAGCCGGGGGGCATCACCTTCGCCAGCCCGGGCAGCGGCTCCTCCGGCCACCTCGCCATGGCCATGCTGATGCGCGCCGCCGGGGTCGAGATGCTGCACGTTCCCTATCGCGGCGCGGCGCCGGCCATCACGGACGTGATCGCGGGGCAGGTGCCGGTGGTGATGATCAACGTGGACATTCCCCTGCCGCATGTGCGCGCCGGCCGCCTGCGCGTGCTGGCCGTGACGAGCGAGGCGAGGAGCGCGCTCTACCCCGATGCACCGACCGTGGCCGAGAGCGGCTTCCCCGGCTTCGCAGCGACCGGATGGCTCGGCCTCTCGGTGCCCGCCGGCACGCCGCCCGACATCGTGGCGCGCCTGCATGAGGTGGCAGCCAGGACGCTGCAGGACCCGCAGCTCCGGGAACGCTTCGCGGCCAGCGGCTACATCCCCGGCGGAGGCTCCTCCGCCGACTACGCCCGCTTCATCGATTCCGAGATCACCAAATGGGGGAGCGTCACGCGCGACCTGAGCATCGTGCTGGAATAGGGACGCGCCATGAACTTCCTCGACCGCCGCCAAGCTCGGGCGATCACCCACGCCATGCGCGCCGAGGTCATGGAGGACCTTCCGGAGCTGGCGCAAATCGGGAACGAGGAGCTGCGACGCAAATGCGTGGAGGTCTGGTGCCTTGCCCTGGCCGAGAGCAGCTTCGCCCGCGTCTCCGACATCCCGGGTGAGTCCAACCCCCGCCAGTTCGCCCTGAAGCGCGGTGACCAGGCCACGCATCTGCGCGGCGTGACCCGCATCGCCCTTTCCATCGCTGACGAGTTCGCGGCCATGGACCCCGCGGTGCGGATCAACCGGGACCTCGTGATCGCTGGCGGACTGACGCACGACGTGGGCAAGCCCTGGGAGTTCGACGCCGCCAACCGCGCGCGCTGGGCCGGCGATCCCTCGGCCACGGGCCTGCCCTCCCTTCGGCATCCCGTCTATGGGGCGCATCTCTGCATCGCGGCCGGGTTGCCCGAGGAGCTGGCGCATATCGCCCTCGCCCATTCCTTCGAGGGGGAGCACCTGATCCGCAGCCTGGAATGCCTCATCGTGCAGCGGGCGGACCATCTCTGGTGGTCGATCGCCGGCGGCTGCGGGCTGCTGCAGCCTTCGAGCGATGCCATTCTCGAGGCCCGGAAGATCGTGCCCCGCCCGCTTCGCGGCTGACCTGTCCCGACCTCCACGAAAGGAAGCCGACATGAGATCGGTCCGCCGCCGCACCGCCCTGTTCCTCCCGGCCTTGCTGGCCGCGGGTCCGGCCCGCGCCGAATGGCCGGACCGGCCGGTCCGCATCATCGTGCCTTTCGCGCCAGGCGGCAGTTCCGACCTGATCGCGCGGCTGATCGGGACGGAGCTGCAGACACGGCTGGGCCAGCCGGTGGTGGTGGAGAACCGCGGTGGGGCCAACGGCGCGATCGGGATGGCAGCCGTGGCCCAGTCCCCCGCCGACGGATACACCTTGGTGCAAGGCCACATCGGCACCCACGCGATCACGCCGGCCATCATGCGCAGCCCCGGCTACAGCACGCTGCGCGACTTCACGACCGTCGCGGTTCCCGCCACCTCCTCCTCCGTGCTCGTGGTGCCACAGGCCAGCCCGGTCCGGAACCTGAAGGGGCTGCTCGACCTCGCCCGCGCCAGGCCGGGCGGGCTGAGCTACGGCTCCCCCGGCGTGGGCTCGCCTTCCCACGTCACCGTCGTCCTGCTCTCGAAGATGACCGGAATCAGCGCGCAGCACGTTCCCTATCGCGGCGGCGGCCCGGCCGTGACCGACCTCGTGGCCGGCACGCTGGACTTCATGTTTGCCGGCCCTTCGGAAGTCCTGGCGCAGGTCCAGTCCGGCCGGCTGCGCGCCCTGGCCACCACCGGGGAACAGCGCTCACCCGGCAGCCCAGACCTGCCCACGGTCGCGGAAGCGGGCGTCCCGGGTTTCCGGTTCACCGTCTGGCATGCCCTGTCGGCGCGTGCGGGCACGCCGGCCGCACCGCTTGAGCGGCTTCGTCAGGAGGTCGCCGCCATTCTCGGCACGGACGCGATCCAGGCGCGGCTTCGCGGCGTGGGCCTGGAACCCGGCTCGTCCGACGCCGCGGCCGGGGACGCCATGGTGCGGGGGGAGGTGACGAGGTGGGGCACGCTGGTGCATGAGGCCGGTATCCAGGTGGACTAAAGCCCGGTTGGTCGGGGCCGGCTGCGGGAGATCCTCGGCGCCTCGCCGGCACGCATCTTTTGCTTGTCCTTGGGATCGGTGGAGTCGGCGTACTCTGCCGCCTGACCCCATTCCGAGCAGACGTGGAGTTGGTGGCTCCGGAACTTGCGGACCATCTCGCGCGCGATCTCGCGAAGCGGAATGTCGCCGAAGAACTCCGTGGAGAGGCGGATGGTGGCATCGACATCCCGCTCGGCCCTGGCCGTCCAGGCCACATTAGCTCTCCTGACCTTCCGGAAGGCCTCGAGGAGCGACGGTCATCGCCGTAGCGGGGACAGCGCGGCGCCCCCGTATGTCAGCTGACCTCAGTCCAGTGCTACCCTGGGCGGCGCGGAGAAGGGGTTCGACCGTCTCGAGCTTGTTCCGCGTCACCTCGTGCCGGGAAAGGGCGGGGAGGGAGCGGCGCCGCGAACCCGCCGGCTGCCAAGTCGGCCGGTGACGGGCTTATGCAGCACCCGGCCAAGGCCCGATCGGCGCCTAAAAGAACTGGATGTCAGAGGCTATGCTGCTGACCTGCCAGACCCCGCTGGAGGGTTGGCTGGGGAACCTGGATTCGAACCAAGACTGCCCGAGTCAGAGTCGGGAGTTCTACCGTTAAACTATTCCCCAACGGCAGGCGCCCGGCCCTATAGCCCGGTGCGGAGCACCCTGCAACCCGGCTTGTGACAGGCCTAGTGGAATAAGGGCTTGCTCCACCCCATCTCCAGGCGGATCATCGAATTTACAGTGCCATGCAGACCCGGAACGCTTCCCAGCCGCCGGGTGGCAGGCGGGGGGAGCCCCCCCCGGCGCCGCCCAGCATCCCCTACGCAGCGGCCCCTTCGGGGGCCCCGCTCTTCGCCGCGCTGGACCTGGGCACGAACAACTGCCGCCTGCTGGTCGCAAGCCCCTCCGGCCCCGCGGGCTTCCGCGTGCTGGACAGCTTCAGCCGCATCATCCGGCTCGGCGAGGGGCTCAGCTCCACCGGCGCGCTGTCGGATGCTGCGATGGACCGGGCCGAGGCCGCGCTGGAAGCCTGCGGCCAGAAACTGGCCCGCCGCCCCGTCCTGGCCATCCATGCCGTGGCGACCGAGGCCTGCCGCCGCGCCACCAACGGGCCCCGCTTCATGCAACGGGCCCAGAAGGCCCTGGGTGCCCCGATCCGTGTCATCCCGGCCCGCGAGGAGGCGGAGCTCGCCATGGAATCCTGCGCGCCGCTACTCCGGCCGCAGGACCGGCGCGCCCTCCTCTTCGATATCGGCGGCGGCTCGACCGAAATCGCCTGGATTCGCACGGACGACCCGGATCGGCCCCGGCTGATCGGCACGATCTCCGTCCCGCTCGGCGTCGTCACGCTGGTGGAGCGGGACGGCGCCGCCTGCTTCGGGGCGGACGGGTTCGACCGGGTCGTGCAGGAGGTGGCCGCGAAGTTCGAGGCCTTCGATGCCGTCCACTGCATCCGGCAGGAGATGCGGGCCGGGGGCGTGCGGCTGATGGGCACCTCGGGCACCGTCACCACCCTGGCCGGCATCGCGCTCGGCCTGCCGCGCTACAGCCGGGCGGTGGTGGACGGGCACGACCTGGAGATGGCCTGCGCCGACCGCGCGCTGGAGGCGCTGCGCTGCATGGGGCGGGACGGGCTCGCCGCGCATCCCTGCATCGGGCCGGAGCGGGTTGATTTCGTCCTGCCGGGCTGCGCCATCTACGCCGCCATCCGCCAGGTCTGGCCGGCTGCCGGCATCACCGTCTGCGACCGTGGCCTGCGCGAAGGCCTGCTGCTGCGGGCGATGCGGGAGCGCCGCCGCGGCCGCCGCGGCAACTGAACCTTTAGGACCGACTCCGTGACCGAATCCCGCAACACGGGCGAGCGCAGCCTTTCCACCCGGCTGCGCACCGCCAAGGGCCGCACCACCGCCAGCCAGAAATGGCTCGAACGCCAGCTGAACGACCCCTATGTGCGGGCCGCCAAGGCCCAGGGTTGGCGCTCCCGGGCTGCCTTCAAGATCATCGAGCTGGACGAGCGGTTCAAGCTCTTCCGCCCGAACCAGCGCATCGTGGATCTCGGCGCCGCCCCGGGCGGCTGGACGCAGGTGGCGGTGAAGCGCGCGGGCGAGCGGGGCAAGGTCGTCGCGCTGGACATCCTGCCGATGGACCCGATCTCGGGCGCCATCGTCCTGCAGGGCGACTTCAACGAGGAATCGGCCGAGCAGGCCGTGCTGGAGGCACTGGATGGCCCGGCAGACCTCGTCATGTCCGACATCGCGCCCAACACCACGGGCCATAACGCCACCGACCACCTGCGCATCCTCGCCCTGGTGGAGCTGGCGACGAACTTCGCCCACAACGTCCTCTCCCCCGGCGGAGCCTTCGTGGCGAAGGTCTTCCAGGGCGGGACGGAGCGGGAGCTGCTGGCGGCGTTGAAGCGGGACTATGCCACGGTCCGGCACGCCAAGCCCCCGGCCAGCCGGAAGGACAGCTCCGAGATGTATGTGGTGGCCCAGGGCTTCCGGGGCGGCCCGCAGGGCAACACGGGGCCGTGACTCACGCCCCGGGCGGGGGGCAGTGTCTCGTCACCGTCATGCGCCCGATCTTGCGGCGCGGGGCTGAAGGGGCGTAGGAGGGATCGCCAAGGCAGCGCCGCCCCGTCCCGAGAGGCCCCCGCTCAATGGCACCCGACACCACCCCGCCTCGCTTCCTCGCCCGGTTCGAGGAGGCCTATGCGTTCGACGACGTTCTGCTCGTCCCCGGCTTCTCCCAGATCCTGCCGCACCAGGCCGACACCCGCACCCGCATCACCCGCGAGATCGGGCTGAACATCCCCCTCGTCGCCGCCGCGATGGACACCGTCACCGAGGGGCCCATGGCCATCGCCATGGCCCAGGCGGGCGGCATCGGCGTGGTCCACAAGAACCTCTCGATCGAGGAGCAGGCCGCCCAGGTCCGCCGGGTGAAGAAGTTCGAGAGCGGCATGGTGGTGAACCCCGTCACGATCCAGCCCGACCAGACGCTGGCCGATGTCCGCGCCCTGCAGGACCAGCACCGCATCTCCGGCATCCCCGTGGTGGAGCCGGAGACCGGGCGCCTGGTCGGCATCGTCACCTCGCGCGACGTGCGCTTCGCGACCGACCCGAACCAGCGTGTCTATGAGCTGATGACGCGGGAGAACCTCGTCACCGTTCCCACCGACGTCACCCCGGACCGGGCCCGTTCCCTGCTGCACAAGCACCGGATCGAGAAGCTGCTGGTGGTGGACGAGAAGTTCCGCTGCGTCGGCCTGATCACCGTCAAGGACATGGATAAGGCCCAGGCCAACCCGAACGCCGTGAAGGATGCGATGGGCCGCCTCCGCGTCGCCGCCGCGACCGGCACGGGCGAGGACGGGCGCCGCCGGGCCGAGGCGCTGGTCGCCGCCGATGTGGACATCATCGTGGTGGACACGGCTCATGGGCATTCGGCCGGCGTGCTGAAGTCGGTGGAGGTGATCAAGCGCCTCTCCAACTCCGTGCAGATCATCGCCGGCAACGTGGCGACGCCCGAGGCTGTGCAGGCGCTGATCGAGGCGGGCGCCGATGGGGTGAAGATCGGGATCGGGCCGGGCTCCATCTGTACCACCCGCATCGTGGCGGGCGTGGGCGTTCCGCAGCTGACGGCCGTGATGGAATGCGCCGCCGCGGCGAAGGAGCAGGGCGTGCCGGCCATCGCCGATGGCGGCATCCGCACCTCCGGCGACATCGCCAAGGCCATCGCGGCCGGCGCGGATTGCGTGATGATGGGCAGCCTCTTCGCCGGCACGGACGAGGCGCCGGGCGAGGTGTTCCTCTACCAGGGCCGTTCCTACAAGTCCTATCGCGGCATGGGCAGCCTCGGCGCCATGGCGCGCGGCTCGGCCGACCGGTACTTTCAGGCCGATGTTCAGGACAGCCTGAAGCTGGTGCCGGAGGGGATCGAGGGCCGGATCGGCTATAAGGGCCCGGTTGGCAACGTCATCCACCAGCTGGTCGGCGGGCTGAAATCGGCCATGGGCTATACCGGCAACGGCACCATTGGCGACATGCAGTCGAACTGCCGCTTCCGCCGCATCACCGGCGCCGGGCTGCGGGAGAGCCATGTGCATGACGTGGCCATCACGCGCGAGGCGCCGAACTACCGGCAGGAGGGCTGACCGCCGGCGGCGCGGGCCCGCCCGGGCCCGTGCCGGCCAATCGCGGCTGGCCTTTACTTCAGCACCCAGCCATCCCGGCGCATGCAATCCTCCACGAAGGCCTCGCGCATCGGCTCGTTCTGGTCGCGGGTGCCGTAGCTCGGGCGGCGGTAATAGCCCTCGGTCTCGCGGCAGCGCCGGTTCGCGCCCTCGCCCTTGCATTCGCGGGAGCCTGGCACCCATCCGCCCCGGTCGGTCATCACCGTCATGTTGGCGGGCGGCGCGGCCTGGAAGGCACCGGCCTCGCAGCGCGCCAGGGCCGCGTCCCGCATCTGCGGCGTCGCGCCCGGGCGTTCCCATTGGGCGCAGCCGGCCAGGCCCAGGGCGAGCAGGGGAATCGACCAGGCACGAATCATCAAGGGGACCTCTTTCCTGAACGCAACGACCCTATCACGGGCAGCGACCCTGCCGAGGGGCTGCCCAGCGCCGTGCCGCTTGCGGCCGGGCCGCGTCCCGCCGATCTAGCATCCATGTCCATTCCAAATCCTTGCGACGCGGCGCCAGCGCCCCGCGCCCGATCGCCCGGTTCCCCGCCATGACCCCGCTTGCCCGCCTTGCCGCCGCCGTATCGCTCCTGGCCGAGCTGGAAGCGGCCCCGCGCCGCCCGGCCGATGCGGTGGCGAATGATTTCTTCCGTGCCCGCCGCTACATCGGCGGCGGCGACCGGCGCGCCGTCTCCGAACGCGCCTGGACCGTGGTGCGGGAACGCCTGCGCCTGGACTGGCATCTCGCCCGCGCCGGCGCCCGGCCGACCGCCCGCCTCCTCCTCGCCGCGCACATGCTCCTGGTCGAAGGAGGGCGCCTTCCCGGTGTCGATGCCGCCTTCAGCGGGGAGGGCTATGCCGAGCCGCGCCTGACCCCGGAGGAGCGGCGGGTGCTGGCGCAGCTGGAGGGGCAGCCCCTCATCCATCCCGAGATGGATGAGGCCACCCGGCTCAACCTGCCGGGCTGGGCCATGGACGGGCTGCGCTCCCGCTTCGGGGAAGCGCTGCCGCAGGCGGCCGCGGCCATGGAGACCGGTGCGCCGCTCGACCTACGCGTGAATCTTCTCCGGACCACCCGCGAAGCCGCAGCCAAGGCCCTGGCCGCGGAAGGCATCGCCACCGAGCCCACGGCCTTCTCTCCCTGGGGGCTGCGCGTGGCGGACCGGCGCCCGATCCTTAACACCCGCGCGTTCCAGGACGGGCTGGTGGAGATCCAGGATGAGGGCAGCCAGCTCATCGCGCTGCTGGCCGATGCCCGGCCCGGGATGAAGGTGGCTGATTACTGCGCCGGCGCGGCCGGGAAGACCCTGGCCATGGCGGCCACCATGGCCAATCGCGGTCGCATTGCCGCGCTGGACGTCTCCGCCCCGCGCCTGACCGGGGCGGCCAAGCGCCTGCGGCGCGCCGGGGTGGACAATGCCGAGACGCATCTGCTGGAGGCCGGCGACCGCTGGGTGAAGCGCCGGGCCGGCAATTACGACCGCGTGTTGGTGGACGCGCCCTGCACGGGCACGGGCACCTGGAGGCGGAACCCGGACGCACGCCTGCGCACCACAGGCGAAGATTACGCCGAACTCATCACGAAACAGCGCGCCATTCTCGATAAGGCGGCGTCCCTGGTGCGCCCGGGCGGGAAGCTGATCTACGCTACCTGTTCGGTGCTACCGGGTGAGGATGAAGAGCAGGTGCGCGACTTCCTCGACACGCATGCCGACTTCGAAGCCGTCCCTCTCGCCCAGGCCTGGGCCGAGGCGGGCATGGACGGCACGCCGCCGGGGGAGGGGGCGCATATGGCCCTCGCTCCACACAGCCACGGCACGGACGGTTTCTTCGCCGCCGTGCTGCGACGCCGGTCCTGAGCCCCCCGGCCCGGCGGGCGCGGCAGTGGTGCAGGTGCGTCGGGCCCGGCCGGAGGATGCGCCAGCCATCGGCGCCGTGCATCGCATCGCCTGGCAGGATACCTATCCCGGGATCCTGCCCGACGCCTATCTGGCCGGGCTGGACGAGAGGCGGATCGCGGCCGGCTATCTTCGCGCCATGCTCGCCCGGCGGGGCGGGGAGGCGGTCTTCGTCGCCTGCGCCCCGGACGGCCGCATGGTCGGCTTCGCCTCGGCCGGCCCGGCCCGGCGCGAGGGGATCGCGGCGGGCGAGATCGAAACCCTCTATCTCCTGCCGGACTGGCGCGACCAAGGGGTGGGCCGCCGCCTAATGCGGGCATCGGCCGCGCATCTCTCGGCCATTGGCTGCGCCTCCGCCATGCTCTGGGTTCTCTCGGCCAATGGCGCGGGCTGGTTCTACCGGCGCCTGGGCGGCCGGGCGGTGGGGCGTGAGGCGATCTGCGTCGGCGGCCGGACGGTGGAGCAGACGGCGGTGCTCTGGAACCCCATCACCCTCCTTCTGGATGCGACGGCCGCCACACGGGAAGGGGATGCGCGAGGGGAGGGTTGAAGCGGACGGGATTCTGTGGTGATGGCCGCCATGGCCGACACGACTCCCCCCGCCCCCTACGCCAACCTCCCCGGCAGCGAGCGCCACCAGCGCCTGCTCATCCTGGATTTCGGAAGCCAGGTGACGCAGCTCATCGCCCGCCGCCTGCGCGAGGAGGGCGTCTATTGCGAGATCTGGCCCTTCACCGCCGATGAGGCGCGGATCCGCGCCTTCGACCCTATGGGCATCATCCTCTCCGGCGGTCCTGCCTCCGTGACCGAGGGCGAGAGCCCCCGCGCGCCCCAGGCCGTGTTCGGCATGGGCCTGCCCGTCCTCGGCATCTGCTACGGCCAGCAGACCATGTGCGCTCAGCTCGGCGGCCAGGTGGAGGGGAGCGACCACCGGGAGTTCGGCCGCGCCCATGTGGTGGTGGCTGAGGATTGCGAGCTGTTCCAGGGCGTGTGGGACAAGGGCGCGCGCGAGCAGGTCTGGATGAGCCATGGCGACCGCGTGACCGCCCTGCCGCCGGGTTTTCGCGCCGTCGCCACCTCCGAGGGCGCGCCCTTCGCCGCCATCGCGGACGACGCGCGCCACTTCTACGGCGTGCAGTTCCATCCGGAGGTGGTCCACACGCCGCACGGCCATGCGCTGCTGAAGAACTTCGTCCGCCGGATCTGCGGGGCTAAGGGCGACTGGACCATGGGCGCCTTCCGGCACGAGGAGATTGAGCGGATCCGCGCCAAGGTCGGCAAGGGCAAGGTGGTGTGCGGCCTCTCGGGGGGCGTCGATTCCTCCGTCGCCGCCGTGCTGCTGCATGAGGCGATCGGCGACCAGCTCACCTGCATCTATGTGGATCACGGGCTGATGCGCGGCGGCGAGACGGAGCAGGTGGTCTCGACCTTCCGGGACCGCTTCAACATCAAGCTCATCCATCGGGACGCGAGCGACCTGTTCCTCGGCGCCCTGGCCGGGGTGACGGATCCCGAGGTGAAGCGCAAGACCATCGGGCGCCTGTTCATCGAGGTGTTCGAGGAGGAGCAGGCGAAGCTCGGCGGCGCCGACTTCCTGGCGCAGGGGACCCTTTACCCCGATGTGATCGAGAGCGTCTCCGCCACTGGCGGGCCCTCCGTCACCATCAAGTCCCACCACAATGTCGGCGGCCTGCCCGAGGGCATGCGGATGCAGCTGGTGGAGCCGCTGCGTGAGCTGTTCAAGGATGAGGTTCGCGCCCTCGGCCGCGAGCTGGGCGTGCCCGAGGTCATCGTGGGCCGCCATCCCTTCCCCGGGCCGGGCCTGGCGATCCGCATCCCCGGCGAGGTGACGCGGGAGAAGGTCGCCATCCTGCAGAAGGCCGACGCGATCTTCCTCGAGGAGATCCGCAACGCCAACCTCTACGACGCCATCTGGCAGGCCTTCGTCGTGCTGCTGCCCGTGCGCACCGTGGGGGTGATGGGCGACGGCCGCACCTATGACCAGGCCTGCGCGCTGCGTGCCGTGACGAGCACGGACGGCATGACGGCCGATGTGTACCCCTTCGACGTCTCCTTCCTCTCCCGCGTGGCGAACCGCATCGTCAACGAGGTGCGCGGCATCAACCGCGTGACCTATGACGTGACAAGCAAGCCGCCGGGCACGATCGAGTGGGAATAATTTTTGCCCATCCGAGGGTATCCGAAACTACGCCAGAATACGACGTAACCACCTGAAAAACAAAAACATTTCAGTCGAGACCTATCGAGAGCTATCGGTGGGTATCAAACGCGTCTGTCGTGCCCGCTGACGGACCCTGCCCCCGTTGATCATCCGGAAAATCGAAAGTACCGTCATAGCGACCGAGGCTAATGACGGTACTTTTTTCAGCCTAACACGCTGAACATAAACAGATATTCCCGTCAAAAGCCTCCAAAAGCCGCGTGACGGTACTTTTCCGCGAAGAGGCCCAGAATGTTGACGGATGCAGCACTCAAGTGCATGAAACCAAAAGCAAAAATGTACAAGGTGACCGATCGTGACGGCATGTATGTGCGTGTCGCGCCGACAGGCGGCATCTCGTTCAGGCTCGACTATCGGCTGAACGGCAGGCGGGAGACCGTCCATCTCGGCAAGTACGCCCGAGATGGGATCTCGCTCGCCCGCGCGCGGGAATTGTGCCTGGACGCGAAACGCATGATCGCCGAGGGGCGGTCCCCCGCCATCGAGAAGCAGCGGGAGAAGCGCCGGATCAAGGAGGCCAAGAGCTTCGGCGAGTTCGGCGAGAAGTGGCTGACGGGCGCGCCCATGGCGGACAGCACGCGCGCCATGCGCCGCGCCATATTCGAGCGTGAACTCAAGCCGGTCTGGCAGAACCGTTTGCTGACCGAAATCACGCCTGATGACCTGCGCGCCCACTGCGCCAAGATCGTGGAACGGGGCGCGCCCGCGACGGCCATCCATGTGCGGGATATCCTGAAGCAGATCTACGCCTTCGCCATCCTCCACGGCGAGAAGGTCGCGAACCCGGCCGATGACGTTGGTCCGGCTTCGATTGCCACGTTCACGCCCAAGGACCGGGCGCTTTCGCCGACCGAGATCCGCATCATGCTCAAGCAACTGGAGCATGTCGCGACGCTGCCGACGATCCGGCTCGGCATGAAGCTCTACCTCCTCACCATGGTCCGGAAGAGCGAACTACAGGACGCGGTCTGGGATGAAGTCGATTTCGAAAACGCCGTCTGGACGATCCCGAAGGAGCGCATGAAGCGATCGAAGCCGCACAATGTCTACCTGTGCCGGCAGACCCTCGACATCATGATCGCGCTCAAGACCTGCGCCGGTAATTCCCGGTATCTGCTGCCTTCCCGCTACGATGCGGATGCGCCGATGTCGCGGGCGACCTTCAACCGGGTCACCTACGCGGTCGTCGAACAGGCCAAGAAGGAGGGGCTGCCGCTGGAGCCTTTCACCGTGCATGACCTGCGTCGCACTGGTTCGACGCTGCTCAATGAGTTGGGCTTCAACCGCGACTGGATCGAAAAGTGCCTGGCGCACGAGGACGGGCGTTCATCACGCGGCGTCTACAACAAGGCCGAATACGAGGTTCAGCGTCGCCACATGATGCAGGAATGGGCCGACACCGTCGATGCCTGGGTCGAGGGACGGAAGTATGTTCCGACGCTGCTGCCGACAGTCATGCCGTCTATCGCGCTCGATCCTGCCCTTTGACCGGGTGGGACTTGCGCTTGGTGACGTCGGGATGCTGTGCGCGATGGATCGGCTTCGCGCGCCGCGCCAGCAACCAGGCGTGGACCTCGGCGAGATCCCAGACGATGCAGCGCGGTGACAGCGCGAAGCGGCGTGAAATTCGCCGCGCTGCTCTATTTGATAGATGACTCTGCTATGAAGGGCGGTGCCGATTGTCCAAGCGGCGCCCGCACTTGGGCTGTAACTTGTCGGCGACGCGATGAGCGCGACTTTCACTATCGACGAAATCAAAATCGGGGAGGCGGTCAAGGCGCCGCTCCTGTACCGGAAGGAAGCGAAATGAGGATCGAATGCCTCGGCATGAAAGGGCTCTGACGGTGGCCGCGCTCAAGTTCTCCTTGATCCCCATGTTTGCGATCATGATTGGTGCGTTTCTCGCGGCGTGGCGCACGCCCGGCGAGAAACAGGTCGCGGTCGTGCAGCATCTGGCGGCGGGCGTGGTGTTCGCTGCCGCTGCGACGGAGATCCTGCCCCAAGTGATGCACGGCGGTTCTCCGATGGCGACGGTGATCGGCGGGGCGCTGGGCGTTGCAGTGATGCTCGGCCTGAAGTCGGCGGAAAGCCGATGGCAGGGTCCGGTGGCGCTGCTTGCTGCGATCGGTCTCGATCTGGCGATTGACGGCCTGGTCCTCGGCCTTGCCTTCATCGCCGGCGAGAGGGCGGGAATATTGTTGGCCGTCGCGCTGACCTTGGAAGTGTTGTTCCTGGCCCTGACCCTTACCATCGATCTGGCGGGCCGGTATCCCAAGGCGAAGGCGATCGGCCTGACTTGCGCGTTGGCGCTGCTGGTGCCGATGGGTGCGCTGATCGCGCAGCCGGTGGCATTGCTGCCGCCAGTATGGATCACCGGGTTCTTGAGCTTCGGCCTGATGGCGTTGCTCTACCTTGTCACCGAAGAACTGCTGGTCGAAGCGCACGAGAAGCCGGACTCGCCGCTTATCTCCGCGATGTTCTTCGTCGGCTTCCTGGCGATTCTCCTGCTTGAGGAAATCATGGCATGACGGCTCAGCCGGAGGCAAAGGTTGCCGCCGAGCGGCGTACGCTCGGGATCGCGGGCAGCAACAGCGTCTTGGTCGATGCGCGGGCTGAAACCAAGATCGGAGCATGTTTCGACCTGGTGGAACCACCAGACTCGAAAACTATGCGGAAAGACAAGTACATAGAGCGTCCGTTCTGGTGCAATCAGAACGCGACGCCCTCTAGGGCGGAGACAGCGTGATGACCGACAAGTTCGAACTGGATATTCCCGTCTTGCTGCCCGAGGTTCCCGACGCGGCCGACGCCTGTGTCGGCCGCCTCGTTTCGACATTGAGCGCCAAGCCCGGCGTTGAGCGCGCGCACGTTCTGGCCGCCGATGGCGATACGCCGGCAAAGCTGTGCATCCATTTCGACGGCGAAGCGCTGCCGCTGTCACGCGTGCGCGACATGGTGCGGGCGGCAGGCGCCGAGATTAGCGGGCGATACGGTCATGCGACATGGCAGGTCGAAGGAATCGGCCACGAACGCCGCGCCCGCACCGTCGGCGAGACCCTGTGCCAGATGCCCGGCGTGCTGCAGGCCGATGCCAGCGCCTCGGGCAGCGTTCGCGTGGAATATGACAAGGAACTAGTCGACGAGGCAGCGATCGTCGCGGCGCTGGGCAAGCTCAAGGTCAAACCGGGCAAGCGGACGGGCTCCAATCAGGCCGGTGGTCATGCTGGACACGATCACGGCGCCGGCGACCATGCCGGCCACGATCACGGGCCTGGCGGCCATGCCGAAGGCGCGGAAAAGCACGGACCGGGCGATGGCCACGATCACGCCCATGCCAATTTCCTTGGCCCCAATACGGAGCTGATCTTCGCGCTCGCCTGCGGCGCGCTGCTGGCGATCGGCTTCGCGATCGAAAAGCTGGTTGCGGGTGCCCCCGACTGGCTGCCGACCGCCTTCTATGTGGGTGCCTATGTGTTCGGAGGCTTCTTCACGCTGCGCGAGGCGATCGACAATCTGAAGCTCAAGAAATTCGAGATCGACACGCTGATGCTCGTCGCGGCCGCCGGTGCCGCGGCGCTCGGCGCCTTTGCGGAAGGCGCGCTACTGCTGTTTCTGTTCAGCCTCGGCCATGCGCTCGAGCATTATGCGATGGGTCGCGCCAAGCGCGCGATCGAGGCGCTGGCCGAACTCGCGCCCGACAAGGCGACGGTGCGCCGTGAAGGGCAGACCTCGGAAATCCCCGTCGAAGAGCTGGTGGTCGGCGACGTCGTGATCGTGCGACCGAACGAGCGCCTGCCCGCTGACGGCTTCCTCATCAAGGGGTCGAGCGCGATCAACCAGGCCCCAGTCACCGGCGAGAGCATCCCGGTCGACAAGGAACCCGTCGCAGATGTCGAGACGGCGCGCGCCAAGCCCGATGCCGTTGACGCTGCGTCACGGATTTTTGCTGGGACGATCAACGGCGGCGGCGCGATTGAAATCGAAGTGACACGGCGCTCCAACGAAAGCGCGCTCGCCAAGGTCGTGAAGATGGTGAGCGAAGCGGAGACGCAGAAATCCCCGACCCAGCGGTTCACCGATCGGTTCGAACGCATCTTCGTGCCGGTGGTGCTGGCGCTGTCGTTTATCCTGCTGTTTGCCTGGGTCGTCGTCGACGAGCCGTTCCGCGACAGCTTCTACCGGGCGATGGCGGTGCTGGTTGCCGCCAGCCCTTGTGCACTGGCCATCGCCACCCCCAGCGCGGTTCTATCAGGTGTCGCGCGGGCCGCACGCGGCGGGGTACTGGTCAAAGGCGGCGCGCCGCTCGAGAATCTCGGCTCTCTGAAGGCGATCGCGTTCGACAAGACCGGTACGCTGACGGAAGGGCGTCCACGCATCACCGATGTCGTCCCGGTCGATGGCGCGACCGAAGAGGATCTGTTGGCGCTCGCCGTCGCGGTCGAGGGCTTGAGCGATCACCCGCTGGCACAGGCGATCGTGAAGGACGGCCGCGAGCGCCTGGGTGGGCGGGAGCTGCCGGAAGCGACCGATCTCAAGAGCCTGACGGGACGCGGCGTCACCGCAACTGTCGATGGCGAGACGGTATGGATCGGCAAGGCCGAGATGTTCGGCGTGGAGGGCATCCCCACACTGAACGCGGCCGCGACCGACGCCATCGCCACCCTGCGTGAAAACGGGCGGACGACGATGGTGGTCCGCAAGGGCGATAAGGACATCGGCGCGATTGGGCTGATGGACACCCCGCGTGAGGCGGCCAAGGTCGCGCTCAAGCGGCTGCGCGAAATGGGCATCACCCGGATGATCATGATCTCAGGTGATCACCAGAAGGTGGCCGACGCCATCGCCAGGGATGTTGGGCTCGACGAGGCATGGGGCAACCTGATGCCGGAGGACAAGGTTGCTGCGATCAAGAAGCTCGCTGGCGAAGACAAGGTTGCGATGGTCGGTGATGGCGTCAACGATGCGCCGGCGATGGCAAGCGCGACCGTCGGCATCGCGATGGGTGCTGCAGGCTCGGACGTGGCGCTGGAAACGGCCGACGTCGCGCTTATGGCTGACGATCTCGCGCATCTGCCGTTCGCGGTGGGGCTGAGCCGCCACACCCGTGGCATCATCCGGCAGAATGTGTTCGTCAGCCTCGGCGTCGTCGCGTTCCTCGTGCCCGCGACGATCCTGGGCCTGGGCATCGGCCCGGCGGTCGCGATGCACGAAGGCTCGACGCTGCTGGTCGTGTTCAACGCGCTGCGGCTTCTCGCCTACCGCGATCCGGCAAAGCAGGCGGCATGACGGCGGATCGTTACGATGCATTGATCGTCGGCGGCGGACCGGCGGGTCTCACGGCGGCGATCTACTTGGCGCGTTATCACCGTCGGGTCGTTGTGGTCGATGAAGGGCACAGCCGGGCGATGTGGATACCGCTCTCCCACAACCACGCCGGCTTTCCAGACGGCATCGCCGGCGACGAGCTGCTGCGGCGAATGCGCGAACACGCGGAACGCTACGGTGCCACGATCCTGACGGACCGGATCGAGACGATCGTTGGAAGGGCCGATGCCTTCGAAGCCCAAGGGTCCACAGTGACGATCGCCGCGCGCGCCGTTCTGATCGCAACCGGGGTCGAGAATCGCCGCCCTGCGCTTGGTGCCGATACGCACCGCGACGCCTTGCAGCGGGGGATGCTGCGCTATTGTCCGGTCTGCGACGCCTACGAGGCGACCGGGCTGGCGATTGGGGTGATCGGCGCGAACACGCACGGCGTTGCCGAGGCGCTGTTCCTACGCACATTCTCGGATCGGATCACGCTTGTTGCGCAGGAGACGATCGACCTTGGTGCCGGCGATCGCGCGGCGCTCGCGGCGGCCGGGATCGCAATCGCACCGAAGCCGCTGGCCCGGATGGACTTTTCGGGCGATCGAGTTGCGATCCACCTGATCGACGGCAGCGAGTTGCACTTCGACACGGTTTATCCGGCACTCGGGTCGGACAGCAACAACGCGCTCGCGCGTCAGCTCGGCGTCGAGTTGAGCGAGGATCGCTGCATCGTCGTCGATACCAAGCAGCGGGCGAGCGTCGCCGGCGTCTATGCGGCGGGCGATATCGTCATGTCGCTCGATCAGATCAGCGTCGCGATGGGCCACGCGGCGATCGCCGGGACCGCCCTCCATAATGATCTCCGCAACCGCGACGGGAAGGGCACCGCGTCGTGAAATGGTTGATTGTATTCGACCTCGACGGGACGCTTGCGGATAGCAAGCGGCCCTTATCGCCCGAGATGGCGGCGACGCTCGCACCACTGTTGGCCTTGATCGATGTCGTGGTGATCTCGGGCGGGGAGTGGCCGCAGTTCGCCCGCCAAGTCGTTTCGGAGGCGTCATATGATGCACAAATGCGCTGATATCGTAGACGCCTGGGTGGAAGGCCGGAAGCATATTCCGACGCTGCTTCCGTCCGCTATGCCTGTTGTTGCGCTCGATCCCGCCCTTTGACAGGCCGGCACTTGCGCTTTGTGACGTCTGGATGCTGTGCGCGATGGATCGGCTTGGCACGCCGCGCCAGCAACCAGGCCTGAACCTCGGCGAGATCCCAGACAATGCAGCGCGGTGACAGCGCGAAGCGGCGTGGAAAGTCGCCGCGCTGCTCCATCTCGTAAATCGTGCTGTCTGCGAGCGGCACCATCTCGCGCAGATGGTGCCGCCTGATGGTCTTCCGGATCTCCAGAGGCTCACTCTGACCCATGCTCAATCTCCTTCGCGGCTGTTGCTGGCGATTGAGAACGATAGGTGCCGATACCGGAAGTCCCGTCTGAGTGGCGTGCGGCAATTGCGGACTCTAGCGTAGAAATCGGCGGGTCCTAATCAGTGCTGACAGGGCAGCCGGATATCCGTCAGTCCACAGAATCTGCACGACTCGGCGCACGCGTTGCGCGCCGTAATTGCGCCGTTCAGATCACGCACCATTTACTGCTTACTCCGGCGAGATGCGATCCGGAAGTCCGCAAGCGACGTAGCAATAGTCGAGCGTGCGGCGCTTAAGGATTTCGTGGGCGGCGGTAGCGAGGAGACGGAGAAGACCCATATTCTGATCGGAACGGTTCTCGGGGGCTGAATGGGCTACGTTTGCAAAGACCTTTGCATCATGGGGAACCATCGTGCCGAGATCGAAGATCGAGCTACGCCACGTGCGTTACATCATCGCCGCCGCGGAATGCGGCAGCTTCCGACGCGCGGCACAGGATCTCGGCGTCGAGCAGTCGGCTATCAGCCGCCGCATCCGTGATGTCGAGGATGAGATCGGCGCTCAGCTGTTCCGCCGTCATCCTGCCGGCGTCGACCTGACGGACATCGGCAAACAATTCCTGCATCAGGCCGCCCCTGGGGCTCGCCAGATCGGATCGGCGCTCGACGGCGCAAGAACAGTGGCGAACAGAGGACGGCATCTTCGGATCGGCGTGTTCGGTCCTCTGACCATGGGCTTTCTGTCCGAGCTTTTCGGGGCCTTTCGGGGTGACCGCCCGGGGGTCAAGCTGCGGTTCAGCGAGGGCAGCTGTCCCGAACTTATCGCGGCCGTGCGGCGGGGGCAGCTTGATGTTGGTATCGTCGCCGAAGTATTGCCCGCGAAGGGCTTTGACGTGACGCAATTGTGGGCCGAGCCTGTGTACGTGGCAATGCCGGACGGTGACCCACTTGCCGATCAGAAGGCGCTGCGGTGGGAGGACTTGCGTGATCGGCACTTTGTGGTGACCGATTTACCGACCGGCGTTTTCGCGAAGGATTACCTGATGCGAAACCTCCAGACTTCGCCCGGAGACCTCCGGATCGAGCAATTGTCCGTCACTCGGGAATCTCTGATGCAGATCGTCGCGCATGGGGACGGCGTCACCATCGCAGGTAGCGCGCATGTCCGTTACGGAGTGCCAGGCATCACTTTTCGCCTGATCGAGGATGCAGTTCTCCGCTATGGTGCTGTCCACCCGCGAGGGGCGCTGCATCGGAACCTCGAGCGCCTGCTGGCGCTGGCAAAGTCTTTCTCGGAGCGTGATGACGCTTGGTTCGCCCGGCAACGGCTCATGCGTCCTGAGCATCGGCGCGTGCCGCACGTTGACTGCCATGGCGGCGCGCGCGGGCGAACCCCCGATCGGTTGCAATGAAGCGCTCGAGCATGGGCACGATCAGCTTCGTCGGATCGCCGATGGTCTGGCCCTGTTCGCGGCCGAGTGCTGCGGCGTAGGCGACGAGGTCCCGATGCAGCGGCGCAGGGAGTTCAATCGTCACCTTCACCGGCTTATCGTCGATGATCGGGCCGAGCTTCAGCTTGGTCATCACAACCCTCCATAAGGTTCGAGCACTAGGTCGCGGGTGACGATGACACGCACGGGGAACCCCGGTCTGATCGTGAGGGTCGGCGCGACATTGAGTTGCCGACGGATGATCTGCTGGCCTGCGTCGTTGATGGTGTCCTGCCCGCCGTTGCGGATCGCGCGGAGCAGCCGATCCTGATCGTCAACGGCGAGTTCCGCGCCGACCGACAGCAGTGTCGACAGGCCGGCAGCCTTGGCGAGATCCCACCAGTGATAGTCGACGCCATCCTGAAGACCCGCATAGCCTTGCGCGTCGGCTCCGGGTTGACGTTCCAGGACGATCGAACGGCCATTCGGGAGGATGAGCCGCTTCCAGACGAGCAGCACCCGGCGCTGACCGAAGCCGACATCGTTGCTGTACTCGCCGATCAGCCGCGTGCCCTGCGGCACGAGCAGGATGCGCCCGGTCGGGCTGTCGTAGACATGCTCCGTGACCTGCGCGGTGATCTGGCCGGGCAGGTCGGATCGGATGCCGGTGATGAGGGCCGCGGCGATGACAGCGCCGGTCTGAAGCACATAGGGCGATGCCGGACCCATCACGCGATCTGGCGAGACCGTGCGGCGATCCACGCCCGCATTCAGGAACGCGAGTTGGCGATCCTGCGCCGTCGGTGCGCCTGGCTGGCCCGGAAGACCCAACCCAGAGAGGCTCGGGCTGCCTGCTCCGCCAGCTGTTGCAATCGGAGCTGCGACGCGCGCCTCCGTCTGGAAGAAGACGCGGCTCGTTCGGGCAGCTTCTTCTTCCGCGCGCCTGCGCTGCTCGACCGGATCGACGGTGGGCGCTGCCGCCATCGGCGGCGTGACGGGCTGGCCACGATTTTGCGCATCGAGGATGGGGCGCCCCAGATCCCCGGGCAGCGGAGGCCCAAGCACCGGACCGGTATAGTCGCGTGGCAGGCCGGCGAGCCCGTCCGCGGTTCGCCGGTTCTGCGTTGAGTAACGCTCCTCACTGCCAGGGCCGATACTGCGCGTCTGAAGCGCATAGATGAGCGCGCCACCGACCCCGAGGGCGGCGACGAGACTGATACCGCCCAGCACCTTTCGCGACAGTCGGGTGACCCGGGGCGGTTCGGCGCGCAGCCGCATGGGCGCAGCGGCATCGTCGGGCGGTGTGCCGACCAGCGGTGCGTCGGCTTCGTTGGGCGTGTCGCGCTCGCTCATGACGCGGGCCTCCCATCGGTGCGAACGATCCGGACCGTCTGCTGGCGCTCGCCACTGCCGAGACGGAGCTCGGCGGCGCCGAACAGGCGGTCGACGATCAGGATGTTCTGGTGGATCCGGCTGTTGGCGATCTGCGGTTCGCCATCTGCGCCGATGACGAAGAGCGGCGGCATCTCGCCCTGAACGATCCCACGCGGGAACTCGACATAGACGCGGCGCCCGTCGTCGTAGACCGAAATTGGCCGCCACGGCGGCGTGTCGCCCGTGAGGCCGTAGCGATAGTTCCGTGCCGCAACGGCCGGGATCACTGGCGTTGCGGGCACTGCCTGTCTCTGCGAGGCGGGCGGCTGGGGATAGGCCCAGGCGACGGCCGGCATATAGGGGCGTTCGCCCGAGCGCAGCTCGATCATGTAGATGCGACGGTCGGTGGTGATGACCAGATTGGTCGTGATGTCTGGCTGTGTCGGCTTCACGAGGACATGGACGCGCCGGGTGATGCCCGAGCCGCTCTCGGTGTCGCCGATGATCCAGCGCGCCGTGTCGCCCGCAGCGATCGGGCCGGCGCCGGTCAGGCTCTCGCCTGGTTCCAGCGCGATGTTGGTGATCTGCCCGGGAGCGGCATAGACCTGATAGAGCGCGCCCTCGCTCCAGGGATAGATCTGGATCGAGTTGTAATACCCCTCGCGGCGTGGTTCGACGCGCGCGGCGGCGTTGGCATTCTCCACGCGGCCCGCCGGCGTCCCTGCGGCAGCGCCACCGCGCGCGGGTGTCCAGGCGGGCGGTGTGTGAAGCGGCCTTGGTGGCGCCTCCGTGACGGCAGCCGGCACAGGGGGAAGCGGCGGCACATCGGCGTCGTAGCTGACCTGTGGCGGCCGGTTGGTCGCGCAGCCGGCCAGCGCCAATCCGGAGATCAGCAAAAGCGCAGAGCCGGATAGGCGGAAGCTGCGGCTCGCGGATCGGCGGAGATGATCTCTCATTGACCCATCTCCCGCGACCAGTTGATGGCGTTGACGTAGATCCCAAGCGGATTGGCCCGCAGCCGCTCTGCGTCGCGCGGGGGTTGGATCACGATGGTCAGGATGGCTGTCCAGCGCTGTGTCGTGGAGAGCTGGCCGTTCTCGTACTGGCGTTCGGTCCAGGCAACGCGGAAGCTGTCAGGCGACGCGCGGATCACGCTCGACACTTCGACCGACACCTGCTGCTTCCCGACGCGGGTGAACGGATCGTTGGCGCTGGCGAAGTCATTGAGGGCCGCCGCGCCGCGATCGGTCGTGAACTCGTAGGCGCGCAGCCAATTCTGCCGCACGACTATGGCGTCGGCCGGGATCGAGCGGACCTGCTCGATGAACCGCGCCAGATGCCAGGCCACCTGCGGGTCGGTTGGGCGGTAGTCGGCCTGCGCTGGCGCGACCGCCTGCGCCTGGCCGAGATTGTCGACCTGCACCACCCACGGGACGATGGTCCCTCGCGCCGACTGCCAGACCAGCGCGGCAGCGAAGCCGGCGGAGAGGATCAGGCAGCCGAAGGCCATGAGCCGCCAGTTTCGGGCCTGGACACGCGCTGAGCCGATTCGATCATCCCAGATCTGCGCCGCGCGCTGATACGGCGTCTCGGGCTCGGGCGTCTTTCCATAGTGGGTTGCGGGTCGCTTGAAGAAGCTCATGTGCGGTCGCCTCCGGAGAGATTGATGGAAGAGCCGCCGCCGTGGCTGTCGCCCGATCGGATCGCGTGTGCCGCGAGTGTGACGCCGTGGCTCATGGTCTGCCCACGTCGCATGCGCTGCGCCCAAGCCGGCGGGCTGGCGGCAGAGCCTGTGGCTGCCGGTGCGGCCGAACCGGCATCATTCGCGACCGTTCCCATGCTCGAGGAACCGCCGGTGGCTCCGAAGCCGCTTTTGACGCCGGCGGCGAAGCTCGAGCGAACGCTTTGCGCGGCCCGGCGCAGCGGAGAGGCTGCCGCGCCGCCGGCCGCTCGTGCGACGCCGCCGAGGCCCGACGCGACGCCGGCGGCGCCCGACTGGCCGAGGGAACCGAGACTGTAGGCAGCGGAGGCGGCTCCCGCCGCGGTGGCTCCACCGCGCACGGCGGCGGCGCCGCCGGAAATGGCGCTCGCGCCACCGCGCAAGGCGAGCCCGGCCGCGCCGCCGGCAGCCATGGCTGCGCCGCCCGCGACGAGGCCGGTGCCGATAGCGGAGCCTGCGCCCAGTTGCGGGCCGCCGGAAACGATGCCGTTGGCGATACCCGGACCGAAGATGCCGAGACCGAGAAGCGACAGCGCCGCCAATACGACGGCCATCGCGTCGTCGATGGTCGGTGGTTGACCGCCGAATCCTGCTGTGAACTGACTGAACAGAGTCGAGCCGATGCCGATGATGACGGCGAGCACCAGTACCTTGATGCCAGACGAGATGACGTTGCCCAGCACGCGCTCGGCCATGAAGGCAGTCTTCCCGAACAGGCCGAACGGGATCAGGACGAAGCCGGCCAGCGTGGTCAGCTTGAATTCGATCAGCGTGATGAAGAGCTGGATGGCGAGGATGAAGAAGGCGAGCAGCACCAGCGCCCAGGCGAAGAGCAGGCAGGCGATCTGGATGAAGTTTTCGAAGAAGGCGATCCAGCCCATCAGGTTTGAGATGGATTCGAGCAGCGGCCTCGCCGCATCGAGACCCGTCTGCGCGACCCGGCCCGGGCGCATCAGGTCCTGGATGGAAAACCCGGTGCCAGACGCCTGAAGTCCGAGGCCGGCGAAGCTTTCGAAGACGATCCGCGCGAGGTTGTTCCAGTTGCCGATGATGTAGGCGAAGACGCCCACAAACAGCGTCTTCTTCACCAGACGCGCGATGATGTCGTCATCCGCGCCCCAGCTCCAGAACAGGGCGGCCAGCGTGACGTCGATGACGATCAGCGTCGTCGCGATGAACGCCACCTCGCCGCCGAGCAGGCCGAACCCGCTGTCGATGTAGGAGGTGAAGACTCCGAGGAAATTGTCGATGACGCCGCTTCCGCCCATGGCTCACCGCCCTTCGTCGGCGCGTCGCGGCGCGGTGCGGGTGCCAAGGAAACGGTCGCGGGTTTCGGCCCAGATGCGCAGACACTCGCTGTCTCTGGCGGCGGCTTCCCCCATCTGCTGGCACCGACGCTGGCCCTCGCGCAGCGGGTCCGGCGGCGCCTCAAGCACGGGCGTCGGCCGAGCCGCTGGCCTTTCCTCTTTCCGGGTCATCTCGATCGCCGTTGCCGTGATTGCGACGGAGACGAAGATGATTGCGCCCACGCGGGCCAGCGTCTTGCCGTCCATCCTGCTGTCCTCAGTTGCCGTTCGGGAACATCCGGGCGTTGCCGGGCTGATAGCCGGAGCCGGGCGTCAAGAACCGGCGGCGCTGTTCACGGCCTTGTTCGGCGGCTGCGGCTCGTTCGGCATCGACAAGCGCCTGCGCTCGGCCGTTCGCAGCGACCACAGCGACCAGGTCTGCGAGTTGCTGCGCCTGCAATGCGAGCAACTGGTTGCCGGCTTGGGTTGCCTGAAGCGCGCCGGTCGCACCCTGGCTCTGCCCGACCAGACCCGCCATCTCGGCGCGGTTGGTGTCGATATTGCCGACCACACCGGCCTGCACGCGAAGCGCGTCCTGAAGGCCGCCGACCGTGTTCTGCCAGCGCGATCGTGCATCGGAGACGAGACGCTGATCCGAAGTCGACAGCGAGATGTTGCTGTACTGGCTCTGAAAGGCTTGGTCGATCTGCTGCACGTCGAAGGCGATGCGCTGTGCCTGACCCAGAAGCGCTTGCGTACGCTGCACCGATTGCTGGAGCTGCTGAAGCGAGGAATAGGGCAGGCTCGCAAGATTGCGGGCCTGGTTGATCAGCATCTGCGCTTCGTTCTGGAGGCTCTGGATCTGGTTGTTGATCTGCTCGAGCGCCCGCGCGGCCGATAGGACATTCTGGACGTAGTTGGTCGGATCATAAACGACCCACTGCGCCGCTGCCGGGGTCACGAACACGGGCGAGAAGGTGACGGGCAGCGACAGGATGGTTGCGGCGAACAGCGCCGCGCGAGAGCGTCGGATCATCATGGCGTGGGCTCCAGGTTGGTGAGATCGGGGATGAGGTCGGCGGCCCATCCGACATCGCGGGCGCGCAGCCAGGCGGACAGGAAGCCGTCGCGGCCATGCTCGGCGAGGATCGCCTCGATGGCGGCCTGATCAGTTTTCGAGGATGCCGCGCAGAGCGCGAGGGCGACTTCGGAGAGCCCCAGCTCGAACAGCCGGTTGCCGCGCCGCGACTGGCAGTAATAGTCGCGCTTGGGTGTGGCCCGGCTGAGGATCTCGATCTGGCGGTCGTTCAAGCCGAAGCGCCGGTAGATCGTGGTGATCTGGGGTTCGATCGCGCGTTCGTTCGGCAGCAAAAGGCGCGTCTGGCAGCTTTCGATGATGGCCGGAGCGATCGCGCTCCCATCGATGTCGGCCAGCGATTGCGTGGCGAAGACGACCGACGCGTTCTTCTTGCGCAGCGTCTTCAGCCATTCGCGCAGTTGCGCCGCGAAGCCGTCATCGTCCAGCGCGAGCCAGCCTTCGTCGACGATCAGGAGCGTGGGCCGCCCGTCCAGACGGTCGCCGATCCGATGGAAGAGATAGGCGAGCACCGCCGGCGCCGCGCCGCCGCCGATCAGCCCCTCGGTTTCAAAGGCCTGGACCGCAGCTTCCCCTAGCTGCTCGCCTTCGGCGTCCAGCAGCCGTCCGTAGGCACCGCCCACGCAAAAGGGTCGCAGCGCTTGCTTGAGATCGTTCGACTGGAGGAGGACGGCGAGGCCTGTCAGCGTGCGCTCAGGGATCGGCGCGGACGCCAGCGAGGTCAGCGCCGTCCAGAGATGTTCTTTCACTTCCGGCGTTATCGTGACGCCCTCGCGGGCAAGCATGGCGGCAATCCAGTCGGCTGCCCAGGCACGCTCATGGGTCTCGTGAACGCGCGCGAGTGGTTGGAGGGACACAGAGGACGCGGCGCCGTCCGTCAGGCTGCCGCCGAGGTCGTGCCAATCGCCCCCCATGGCGAGCGCGGCTGCGCGGATCGAGCCGCCAAAGTCGAAGGCGAAGACTTGGGCGTCCGGATAGCGCCGGAACTGAAGCGCGATAAGCGCGAGCAGGACGGACTTGCCTGCACCTGTCGGCCCGACGACAAGTGTGTGGCCGACGTCGCCGACATGCAGCGAAAAGCGGAAAGGCGTGCTGCCTTCGGTCTTGCCGTAGAGCAGCGGCGGCGCTCCGAAATGCTCGTCCCGTTCCGGCCCGGCCCAGACCGCCGAGAGCGGAATCATGTGGGCGAGGTTCAGGGTGGAGATCGGTGGCTGGCGGACGTTGGCGTAGACATGGCCGGGCAGCGAACCGAGCCAGGCATCGACGGCATTGATGGTCTCGGACATCGCGGTGAAGTCGCGGCCCTGGATCACCTTTTCCACGAGGCGCAGTTTCTCGTCGGCGGTGCGCGGATCGGTATCCCAAACAGTGACGGTGGCGGTCACATAGGCCTGACCGGCATAGTCGGCGCCAAGCTCCTGCAAGGCCATGTCGGCATCGGCCGCCTTGTTCGCAGCGTCCGTATCGACAAGCGCGGAGGCCTCGTTGGTCATTACCTCCTTCAGGATTGCGGCGATCGACTTGCGCTTGGCGAACCACTGCCGCCGGATGCGCGTCAGCAGTTTCGTGGCGTCCGTCTTGTCGAGGAGGATCGCCCGCGTGGACCAGCGATAGGGAAAGGCGAGCCGGTTGAGATCGTCGAAAATCCCTGGCGTCGTCGCGGTCGGAAAGCCGTTGATCGTCAGTACGCGCAGATGAGCGGCGCCGAGCCGCGGCTCGAGGCCGCCGGTCAGTGGCTCATCGGCGAGAAGCGCATCGAGGTAGATCGGTGTTTCGGGTACGCGGACGCGGTGGCGCTTCGTGGAGACGGTCGAGTGCAGGTAGGTCAGGGTCTCGCCGTCATCGAGCCACCGGCATTCCGGCATGAACCCGTCGACGAGCTGGAGGACGCGGTTTGTGCGGTCAATGAAGGCCGCGAGGGCTTCATGGGGATCGACGCCGGACTGTTGGCGACCCTCGTAGAGCCAGGTCTCCGCCCGCGCGGCGTCCTCGGCAGGCGGGAGATAGAGAAAGGTCAAGAAGTAGCTTGACTCGTAATGCGCGTCCGCTTCCTCGAAGTCGGCCTTGCGCTCCGCATCAACGAGGGCGGAGGCGGCGTCCGCGAAGCGGCTTGCCGGATAGGAGGCGGCTTCGTGGCGCTGCGCTTCTACGAAGATCGCCCAGCCCGAGCCCAGACGCCGGAAGGCGTTGTTGAGGCGACTGGCGACGGCCACTAGTTCAGCGGCCACAGCTGAGTCGAGATCGGGACCACGAAAACGCGCGGTGCGCTGGAAGCTGCCATCCTTGTTGAGCACGACCCCTTCGCCGACCAGCGCCGCCCAGGGCAGGAAATCAGCGAGGCGGGTCGCGGTGCGGCGATACTCGGCGAGGTTTATCATGGCCAAGCCTCAGACCGTGAGATGGCCAGGAATGCGCATATGCCTGCGGCCGACTTCGACAAATAGCGGATCGCGCTTTGCTGCCCAAACGGCAGCGAAATGGCCGATCGCCCAGATGAGGAGACCGACCAGCCACAGCCGCAAGCCGAGACCGACAGCGCCGGCGAGTGTGCCGTTCATGATGGCGATGCTGCGCGGTGCACCGCCCAGCAGGATATGCTCGGTCAGCGCGCGGTGGACCGGAACCGAGAAGCCCGCGACTTCATCGGGATGATGCAGGAGGCCCGCCATCAGACGAGCGCCCCGCCGCCGAACGAGAAGAACGACAGGAAGAAGCTGGACGCCGCGAAGGCGATCGACAGGCCGAAGACGATCTGGATGAGGCGCCGAAATCCTCCGCTCGTGTCGCCGAACGCCAGCGTCAGGCCGGTGACGATGATGATGATCACCGCGATGATCTTGGCGACCGGTCCCTCGATCGACTGGAGGATGGACTGCAGCGGCGCTTCCCAGGGCATCGAGGAGCCAGATGCGTGGGCGGCGGGCGCCAGAAGAAAGCTCAGGGTCAGCGCCGTGGCGGCGGTTGCGAGGCGCTGACGGCCGCGCGCGATATGTCGGATCATGCGGGTTCTCCTTGTGGGTCGGGAGGCTGGGTTGCGGGGGAAAGGCGGTAGTCGATGTCCGTCCCGAGCCCTTCGACGCGGGCGAGTTCGACGAGACGCCGCGCAGCGCCGCGGCCGGAGAGCACGGCCACCAGATCGATGGTCTCGGCGATCAGCGCCCGGGGGACGGTGACGACAGCTTCCTGGATGAGCTGCTCGAGGCGGCGCAGCGCGCCGAGCGCGGTGCCCGCGTGGATCGTGCCGATCCCGCCAGGATGGCCGGTGCCCCAGGCCTTCAGGAGATCGAGCGCCTCAGACCCACGCACCTCGCCGATCGGGATCCGATCCGGCCGCAGCCGCAGCGAGGAGCGCACCAGGTCGGACAGGGTCGCGACGCCGTCCTTGGTGCGCATGGCGATGATGTTCTGCGCCCGGCATTGCAGCTCGCGGGTGTCTTCGATGACGATGACGCGGTCGGTTGTCTTCGCGACCTCCGCCAGCAGGGCATTGGTCAGCGTGGTCTTGCCGGTGCTGGTTCCGCCGGCGACGAGGATGTTGGCGCGCGCTGCGACCGCCTGCCGGAGGATGGCGGCGTGGTCGGCCGTCATGATGCTCGCGGCGACATAGTCGTCGAGCGTGAAGACGGCGACGGCAGGCTTGCGAATCGCAAAGACCGGAGCCGTCACGACAGGCGGCAGCAGGCCTTCGAAGCGCTCGCCGGTTTCGGGCAGTTCGGCCGAGACACGCGGCCGACGGTCATGCACCTCGGCGCCGACATGATGGGCGACGAGGCGGACGATGCGTTCGCCATCGGCCGCCGAAAGTCGTTCCCCCGTATCGGACAGGCCGTCAGAGAGCCGGTCGACCCAGAGCCGCCCATCGGGGTTGAGCATGACCTCGACAATCGCGGGGTCTTCCAGGAATCGGGCGACCGCAGGCCCCAGCGCGGTGCGCAGCATGCGTGCGCCGCGTGAAGCTGCTTCCGATAGCTGATGGTTGACCGCCACGTCGTCCCCGTTCGCTTGCGGGCCCGCGCGACGCGCGGCCCTGGATCGGGGATGAGTAAGAAAGGCAGGAATTGGGGCGTTGCAACAACGCTCAGGGGGTCATCGTACTGTGGCGAAGAAAGACAGGCGATCGGCGGACCCGCGCAGAGCCACGGCAGCGTCTGAGGCTCCCGATCGGCGCGTTTTCCCGAGCGGGAATAATTCAGACCAAGGAGCTACCCCGAGGCGCAAGCTTTCCCGAGCGGGAAATTCTTATAGACATTCTTCGGAAATCCATGATACTTTCCCGTTCGGTAAATATCATGGCCAGACGCAACTTCACCACCGCCCAGATCGGCGACATTGTGCGAACCACCCGCAAGGCCGCTGGCCTGCGGCAGGACGAGCTTGCCGGCGCCGCTGGCGTCGGCCTGCGCTTCATCGTCGATCTCGAAGCGGGCAAGCCGACCGCACAGATCGGCAAGACGCTTCAGGTCCTGTCTGCGCTCGGATGTTCGCTCGATATCACACCGCCACCCGACCCCAAAGGAGCGCCGAAAGCATGACGCGCACCCTCGATATCTGGTGGGACGGGCACCTGGTGGGCCAACTGACGCAGAACCAGCATGGTGAACTCGGCTTCGCCTATGCGCCGGAGTGGCTGAGCGATGAGGAGGCGCAGCCCTTGTCCGCCTCGCTGCCAAAGCGGGCAGAGCCGTTCACCCGTCGCGAATGCCGTCCGTTTTTCGGCGGCCTATTGCCGGAGGAAGGCCAGCGCGATGCGGCGGCTCAGGCACTCGGCGTGTCGCGCGCCAATGATTTCGCCCTTCTCGATCGCCTCGGCGGGGATGTCGCGGGCGCGCTTCAGCTTCTGCCGCCCGGCAAAGCACCGACCACACCCGCCCTCGACCAGCAGCCAACGCCGCTTGACGATGCAGGGCTGATCCGGGTGCTGGATGCGCTGCCTGTCCGCCCGCTGCTCGCGGGCGAGGAAGGGCTGCGCCTTTCGCTCGCCGGCGCGCAATCGAAGGTGCCGGTGGTGCTGGTGGATGGGGCGGTAGCGCTGCCTGCGCCGGGCCAGCCGACCACGCATATTCTCAAGCCGCCGATTTCGCGCTTCACGGCCACGACCGAGAACGAGGCGTTCGTAATGCGCCTTGCCGCCGCAATCGGTCTCGATGTCGCGCCAGTCGAAGCGCGCACCGTGCAGGATCGAACGCTTCTACTGGTCCAGCGCTATGACCGCGCCATCGGCGACGATGGCTTCGTGCGCCGGATCCATCAGGAGGATTTCTGCCAGGCGCTCGGCGTGCCACCGGAGACCAAATACGCGAGCGAAGGCGGCCCGACCTTCAAGGATTGCTTCGCGCTGCTCCGCCGCGTCGCCGCAAGGCCCGCTGTCGATGTGCTGAAGCTTCTCGATGCGGTGATCTTCAATGTGATCGCCGGGAACGCCGACGCACACGGCAAGAACTTCTCGATTCTCTATGACGCCGAAGGTCCACGCCTCGCCCCGCTCTATGATTTGCTTGCGACTGTCGCCTATCCCGATCTCTCGCCGAAATTCGCCATGAAGATCGGAAAACGTGCAACGCTCGCGGAGCTGGATGCCAAAAGCTGGGCAGCGTTCGCGGCGGACGCGGGTCTCGGCCTGCCACTGATACGAAGGCGGGTTGCGGAGATCAGCAACAGGGTCCTTGAGAAAGCAGCCGCCGTCGCAGAGGAGCTTTCGCGTCCCGAGTTGGACCGTATGGCTATTGAGAAGTTTGCCGAAACGATCCGCGACCGCGCCGAGCGCTGCGCCTTGACGGTCGCGGGAGCCGTTCGGTGAATTAGTCGACCCAGAGCCGCCAACCGGGGTTTAGCATCATCTCCACGATCGCGGGGTCTTCCAGGAATCGGGCGACCGCGGGTCCCAACGCGGTGCGCAACATACGTGCGCTGCGGGAGGCTGCTTCCGATTGCTGATCATTGACCGCCACGTTGTCCCCGTTCGCTTGCGGACCCGTGCGACGCGCGGCCCTGGGTCGGGGACGAGTAAGAAAGGCGGGAATTGGGGTGTTGCAACAACCCTCGGGGGCATCGGACTATATGGAGAAAGACAGGCTAAGGGCGGGATATCCCCGTATGGATCGGGTATGCGTCGATTAGGTCAAGCCAAGGTCGGCTGCGGATATTAACGCGGAGGAATTGAGACTAGTCCGATGAAGCAGGCGGGCGGGCCGTCGATCCGAGAACGGGCATCAGCTTCATGTATATCAGCGAAGCTATGAGTTCGATGAGAGTCTGCGCCACGATGACCGCTGGTAGCAACGGCATCGCCCCGGGAACAGCGAAGGCCAGCGGCAGGACGACGAGCGAGTTGCGCGTCGCGGTACTGAACGCAACGGCGCGACCATCGGGAGCAGAAAGTTGCATTATTCGCCCAATCGTCCAGCCTACTACGGGGGCAGCAACCGCGAAGGTGGCGTAAATTGGCATCACGCTGAGTGCGCTTGGAGCTGCCAGCCCGAGCTGTGGGACCACTCCGGCGAAGACCAAGCCCAGCACCAGAGCTGTCGACAGAACCGGTAGCCGATCTAGCCCTGCCTTGAGCCGCCGCATTTCAGTTCTTTGACTGGCGCCAAATTGCACCAAGGCCGCAAGTAACAACGGGACAAGGATGAGCCACAAGAAGGCCTTGAGAAACGGTCCGAGCGCGACGAGATCGGCAGCCTTATCTCCGAGAAATAATCTAAGGTAGACGGGCAGAAGTAGCATTTGCGACGCGAGAAGCATCGGGGTCGCGGCCAAGAGCGATTGGGAGTTGGCGCGTCCAATCTGAGAGAACGTTACGACGTAGTCGATGCATGGAGTAAGCAGAACCATGAGTACGCCGAGGCGCACCACTGGGTCGGCAGGTGCCAGTGGGAGGATCAGGGCGACGAGAACAGGTACGGCAATGAAGTTGGACACGGCAAGAGCGACTAGGAAGCGTACCTGCAAAAGAGTTTTGCTAAGGGCGGCCAGTGGCACTTGAAGAAAAGTCAGGAACAGCATCAGAGTCAGCGCAGGCTCAATGAAAGCTGAAATGCCAGTTGTTGGTACGATAAGCGAGCCGACACCAGCAATCAGGATTGTTAAGAAGTAAATTGCGACCTGATTTGATTCCAGCGTTTCGCGCAATGATGTGGTCATGATCAATCCCAGGAATTGGCGCGCACGGCGCAATCAGGTGCGCCCTAGCGCCAGCTTCGAGGTCTGCGGCTCAGTGGGACGGCCGGTGCACTGCGCGAAAAGCGTGATGGCTTGGTCGCAAACTTTGCAATGACCTTGGCAGCAATCCCGCATCAGGAAAGCGACGAGGTCGGAGAGCTGGGGAAAGATGGCGCTGTAAATGATGGATCGGCCATTGCGGCGCTTTGTTATGAGTTTTGCATTTTCCAAGTGACCCAGGTGAAATGAAACGCGCGAGGCAGCCGACCCATCGAGCTCGGCTGCGATGGCGCCCGCCGACATTCCCTCTGCTCCAGCTTTCACGAGCATGCGCACGATGCGCAGTCGCGTCTCCTGCGACAATGCCGCAAATCCGTCGAGAGCCTGTCGTTCATCCATGAGTCTGTATATTTCAATAGGTGTTGAAATGTAAACAGAAGTGTCTCAACGCCCAGACGGACATGGCTTCCCGATGTAAATGGCTGGAATGGCAACTGCTTGCGACGAGGGTCAACGGTCCTTGCCGAGGCCATTCGTTAAACCTCGGAACTATCGGCGCGTACGTCCTCCGGGATCTCCTTCAAAAAGCTCTGTCCCTTCTGCAAGCGCCGCCCCAGCGTCTCGACGAATCCCTCGTAGCGTTCCCGCCCCTTGGCCTGTGCTGACGCCTGAGCATCGTTCGGCAAGGGCGGCGTGATCGTCAGCCAGAACCGGACGAAGAGGGCGAGTGTCTCTGCGGTGACACCGAGGTCGCGCTCCAAGCGCTGGACCTGGCGCGACAGGCGATCAAGACGGCGCGCGAACGCGGCCTCGCGCTTGTCCGCGCCATCAGGTGACAGGAATGACGCAACCGCCGCCTCGACGATCGCGGAGCGGGAGAGCTTCTGGCGGTCGGCGAGATCGGCGATCTGGCGGAGCATCTCGGGCGGGAAATAAACGTTCATCCGGTCACGCATGGTTACCTCACAGATCGATGCCGTCATTGGGATCGAGCGCGACCTGTCTCGCCACGCCGCGCATTTGCTGGCGCAGCGCCTGACGCTGCCGCGCCGCGTCTTCCGGCTCATCGTCCAGCATGATGGAAAACTCGTCGGCCGCGGCAGGTCCGGTCGTCTCCTTGGCGATCGCGACATGGTCGGGCAGTTCGGGCTCGCGCCGCAGACCGCCATTGGCAGCGTCTTCCACCTTGTCGAGTTCAGCCGCGAGCACCGCGTCGGGCCGCTGCGGTTTCAACTCGGACCAGGAGTCCTTTCGGGTCGAACGCCTGCGGTTCGTCGGATCCGGCGATGGCAGGATGCGTTCCTTGAAGCGGCGATCCTCGAAGTAACGGGCCTTCTTGGCTCGGATGGGATGGACACCGGCGGCCATGACGATCTCGTCTGTGGCGGGCAGCTGCATCACCTCGCCGGGTGTGAGAAGCGGCCGCGCCGTCTCCGAGCGCGAGACCATCAGGTGGCCGAGCCAAGGGCTGAGCCGATGCCCGGCATAGTTCCGCATCGCCTTCATCTCGGTCGCCGTACCGAGGGCGTCGCTCACGCGCTTGGCGGTGCGTTCGTCATTGGTGGCGAAGCTCACGCGCACATGGCAGTTGTCGAGGATCGCGTTGTTCGGGCCATAGGCCTTCTCTATCTGGTTCAGCGACTGGGCGATGAGGAACGACTTCAGGCCGTAACCCGCCATGAAGGCGAGCGCGCTTTCAAAGAAGTCGAGGCGGCCGAGCGCCGGGAACTCGTCGAGCATTATCAGCACGCGATGCCGCCGGTCTCGCGCATGCAGATCCTCGGTTAAGCGTCGGCCGATCTGGTTGAGCACGAGCCGGATCAGCGGCTTCGTCCGGGATATGTCCGACGGCGGAACCACCAGATAGAGCGTCGCTGGCTTCTCGTCGGCGATGAGGTCGGCGATCCGCCAGTCGCAGTGGCGCGTCACCTCCGCCACCACCGGGTCGCGATAGAGGCCCAAGAAGGACATGGCGGTGGACAGGACGCCCGAGCGCTCGTTGTCGCTTTTGTTGAGGAGTTCGCGCGCCGTCGACGCCACGACCGGATGGGGGCCGTCGGGTCCGAGATGCGGCGTCGTCATCATCGCCTTCAGGGTGGCTTCGATCGGACGGCGCGGGTCAGACAAGAAGGCAGCGACACCGGCGAGCGTCTTCTCCTCCTCGGCGTATAGGACATGCAGGATGGTGCCGACGAGCAGCGAATGGCTCGTCTTCTCCCAGTGATTGCGCTTGTCGAGTGAGCCCTCGGGGTCGACGAGAACGTCGGCGACATTCTGCACGTCGCGGACTTCCCACTCGCCGCGTCGCACTTCCAGGAGCGGGTTATAGGCGGCCGATTTGGCGTTGGTGGGATCGAAGAGCAGGACGCGGCCGTGCCTCGCGCGGAAGCCGGCAGTCAGTTGCCAGTTCTCGCCCTTGATGTCGTGGACAATAGCGGAGCCCGGCCAGGTGAGGAGTGTCGGGACGACGAGACCGACACCCTTGCCCGATCGGGTGGGTGCGAAGCACAGGACATGCTCCGGCCCGTCGTGCCGGAGATAGGCGTCGCCGAGCTTGCCGAGGATGACGCCGTCGGGTCCGAGCAGGCCTGCCACTTTCACTTCCCGGAGTTCAGCCCAGCGGGCCGAGCCATAGGTCTCGACATTCTTCGCCTCATGGGCACGCCATACCGACATCGCGATGGCGACGGCTATTGATATGAAGCCGCCGGAGGCGGCGATCACCGCGCCTTCAACAAAGATCGGCGGCGCATAGGCGTCATAGAAATACCACCACCAGAAGAATGCGGGCGGATAGTAGACCGGCCAACTCGCCAGCTCGAACCAGGGCGTACCGAGCTGCGCCTGAAAGCCGAGCCGCCAGGCGGTCCATTGGGTCGCGCCCCAGCTCGTGAGCAGCACGATGAGGAACACGGTAGTGATCTGGCCCCAGAGGATTTTGGTGGCGGACAAAACGGGCTTCCTCAACAGCGAATACCGTCAAGGTAGGTGCCTGGTCCTGTCCGTCACAAGGTGTCGGAAACGGCGGTCGAAGATTCGGCTGTGCTGGCGAATAAAGACAGGAAATCTGCCGTGTCGGGATCCATTATCTCGGCATAACGGCCGTCCCTACTAGTGGAGCGCGCCGCCCGGCTCCCCGATCGTTGAGGGATCCTTACTTCACGCTCGTAGCAGGCCCTAACTCAATCGGCGGCTCAGCGCCAGGTACGCGGAGCCGCCCGTCTGATAAGAATATTACTGTATTACTTCTTTTTCGCGCCGCCCTTGTCGCGGTGGCCCTGTTGATCAACATCTCCGGGCTTGTGGTCGGGATGGTCGTGGTGCTCGCCGGGTACCTCTTTTGGGCCGGGCTTGTCGCGGTGGCCGTGCTGATCCACATCCCCTGGCTTGTGGTTAGGATGGTCGTGATGTTGGCCGGGTTTTTCTTGCGCCATAGTATTCTCCTTTTCTGAAGGCGGTCAGGAGGAATGCGCCAGTCGCGCGCTTGTTCCTCAAGCTTGATTTGGGCAGCACCCCTGCAGCTTGGCCGGAGTGTCGAGCCCATCAGGAGGTTGTCCAGATTGTGTGGCCGAATGATGGGCATAACCTTGGCGCAGGCCGTGCCGCCCGCGCTTGCCGCGCACATCAAATGACGTGCGAGAGGCAGAAGGCTAGCATATAAACCCAGCTATGATGTCATCAATGAACGTATGGGAGGTGCTGTCCCATGTGATCAGCCTTGTTGTCGCGTATGTGCTCGCGCTCCCAATCGGCTGGAACCGCGAACGCGAGGAACGCAGCGCCGGCATCCGCACCTTTCCGCTTGTTGCCATGGCCGCATGCGGCTTCGTGCTCGTCGCCATCGGCGTCCTCGGCGCAACTTCACCCGGCCAGGCGCGCATCCTGGAGGGACTGATCACCGGCGTTGGCTTCATCGGCGGCGGCGCGATCCTGAAGCACGGCACCCAGGCCTTGGGCACGGCGACGGCGGCAAGCCTGTGGGCGACCGGTGCGCTCGGGGCGGCGGTGGGCTATGGCCTTTACGATATCGCCGTGATCCTGAGTGCGACCACCTACGTGACGTTGCGCTATCTCGCGCCGCTCAAGGACGCCGCGCGTGAAACAGATGCCAAAGATGATCGGCGAGATGCTCCATGAAGGGGCGATGCCGTCTTGGGTTCGTCCCGCTTAGAGAAGTCGCCGGGCGCGATCAATGATCCTCGGCAGGATCACGGGCGCGGCGATGAGGGCGAGGGCGCCGATCGCCCAGAGAACAATAATCGCCGGCTTCAGAACTACTCGCAGCAAAGCTATGGCCTGACCCAAAAAACCGCTGACGTTGAGATTGTCAACGACGCTGCCGACTTCCTTGCCGGCTCCGGTCGCGGTTGCGAGGCCCTTCCCGCCGTCCACCAGGAGGCCGGCATTGGCCGCAACCCAGCCGAGGACGGGATCGACCAAAGCGTAACCAATCCACGCAAGCAGCGACCACACCGCCAGACCGGCGATCACGACGATCCAGGAGATCGGCCTCAACAGTCGCGGCACAGGATCAACGCCCGATGGGTTGCCTGGCCACCGCCTGGAAAATTGGTCCTCGCCATGACCGCCGCGAGGCCAGCGGCCATCCCGCCTATGTCCACCCATCTCTGTCTCCGTCGTCCGATTCGGGTGCGATCCGAAAGGATTCATCGCTATTTATCGCAGATAGGTATTCTTACTGTTGGCAGCTAGAGCCAACGCCACATCCAACGAATATCGCACGTGCCGTGTCTCGAGTTGCGGCGCTTGGAATGAGTTGCATCGAGCTCATGCGGGCACTGCTTTCGAGTGCGCCTTACCACTGCCCTTATAGCCTCAACTCACCCTCGGCCTCGCGCAGGATCTGATCCTCGATCTGGATAGTCGCATGCGTCAGGCCAAAGCCCGTCTTCATCGCGTCCTGGGCGCTTAGAAGCGTCGCTTGCGCCTGGGCCATGTCGGCCACGACGAGGTGGCAACTAATGGCGTCAATGCCGGAGGTGATCGTCCAGACATGCAAATCGTGGACGGCGGTTACGCCAGGGAGGTCGAGCAGCTTTCGCTCCAGGAGCGCGATGTCGACTTCGGGCGGCGTGCCTTCCATGAGTATGTGGATTGCCTGCTTCAACAATATCCACGTGCGCGGAATGATGAAAAGCCCGATGCCGGCGCCGATGATCGGATCGGCCAGCGTCCAGCCGGTGAGCATGACGACGCCTGCGGCGACGATGACGCCGAGTGAGCCCAGCATGTCGCTGAGCACCTCGAAATAGGCGCCCTTTACATTCAGGCTTTCCGATGACCCGGCGGACAGAAGCTTCATGCTGATCAGATTGACCGCGAGGCCGACCACAGCCACCGCCAGCATCGGGCCGCCCAGAATTTCCGGCGGGTTCAGGAAACGCTTGTAGGCCTCGTAGAAAATGTAGATCGTCAGCAGCAGGAGAACGACGGCATTCGTCAGTGCCGACAGCACCTCCATGCGCACGTAGCCATAGGTCTTCTGCGGCGTCGCGGCCCGTTCCGCGAAACGGATAGCGATCAGCGCGAGGGCCAGGCCGCCCGCGTCCGTCAGCATGTGCGCTGCATCTGCCAGAAGCGCGAGGCTCCCCGTCCACAGGCCGCCGATCACCTCGACTGCCATGAACGTTGTGGTGAGAGCGAGCGCCCCCGTGAGCCTGCTCTTGTGCCGCCCCGCGGCGGTTCCGGAAGGAACTGCCGCCGCGTGTGAATGCCCTGCGCCCATTGTCAAACCACAGTCATTCCATTGGCGCTGCGCCGCCAAGGCCGATCCCAAATCATGGAGCAAACCTCGTCAGTCGAATAACCGCCCCAGGAACGATCCGTGCCTGCGACTTTGACCGTGGCCGCCTCCGTGTCCACCACCGTGCCCCGAACCATGACCGCTATCGTAGCTACCTTGGGACGGATAAGATTGCCCCCGTTGCGGCGCTGGTTGCGGCGTATAGGGCTGTGTCTGTGAGGTTTGAGTCTCTTCGCTTGCGCTGCGCTCGATGATTTTGTCCAGCTCACCGCGATCCAGCCAGACGCCCCGACACTTGGGACAATAGTCGATCTCGATGCCTTGGCGCTCGCTCATGACCAGATCGACTTTGCAGGCGGGGCAAAGAAGCCCATGACCTTTGTCATCAGCTGCGGTATTTGCGATGTCTACCATTTCTCTCTCCTAAGTTTCGAAGCGAAGCCGCGACCCCAGAGGGCCTTCGAACTTTCTATATCGTATCTCTAGTCGCTAGAGGTTCAAGGCTTAGGTATATTTATATTTTCGAGGGTGCCTCACTTGTCGCCCTTTCCGGGCTACAGCCCGAGTGATCTCTTTCGTCCGAAGCCCCACTCGATGCCACCACCATCTTTGGCGACGCCGGCGACGCGGCGGCCGAGTTGCTTCTCCAGCGGCGGCGACCACGGCACAAGCTGGAAGCCGAGCCCGTTGTCAATCATTGCGAAGCGGCCTGACGAGAGCGTCAGACGTTGGCGGTAAGTCCCGGTGATATGCTCGCCGGCCGCCGACTGGTTGTGAGGCAATTCCATCTCGGCCGAGAGCTTGGCCCCGACCGCATCCAGCTCGCGCCGCCGCAGCGTGTTGAGCAGGTCGCGTTGAAGGATGATGCGCTGCCCCTGTCGACGGGCGAGCCCTTCCTCGGCGAGATGCTCGGCGCGGGCCGTCATCGCGTCCCGCACCTCGCGCCCGAAACCGCCCATGGAAAGCGGTGTCGGCTCGCGCTCCACCAGCCGGTGATCGAGCCAGGTCGCGCCGGGCGCCGTCACTTGGGCGACAAGGTCGATGTCCGAACGTCCGGCCAGCACAAGCGTCGGTCGGCCATCGTCGGGGCCGCCGAAGCGGCGCACTTCCACGATGCCGCCGATCGCAGGCGCATGCTCGAAGGCTTCGACACCGCGGAACCGGACATGGTGGGCGCGGCCGTCGGTGCCGTCGATCACCGCATATGCTTCGCCCGTCAGCTCGTCGTGCAGCCCACGATCGACCAGCCGCCCGATGATCGGCGCCTGTCCGCTGCCGCCTTCGATGACATAGTCGGCGACAGCGCGATCCTCACCACGCTCGGCGAAGGCCCGGTGCATGGTCTTGATGATGTCCCCGCGAAGCCCGAGGTCGCGCAAGTGGCGTTCGGCGTCGAGGCCGACCATCCACTCGCCGGGCCTGGCGGATGACGCGAGGCCCATCTTCTCCAGGTGCTGGAGCCGGCCGATCATGAGCCGGCGGGTCTGGGGATCACCGGCACCGGATTGCTCGGGACGAAGATCGATGAAGCCGGTCTCGTCGGCGGCTATGCGAATCTCGACATCGAGGCGAGTCCAGCGCTCGGCCGTCATTTCGCGCTCGAGCGCCGTCTTGATCTCGTGCTCCGGCTTCGGGCCGAGTTCGATCGACACGAGATCCTCGGCCCGGGATCGCAAGCCGCGGCTGATGTAGTCGCGTGAGATGACGAGGTCGGCGCCCTGGGCGTCAACGCCTCGCACCAGCAGGTGGACGTGGGGATTGTCGGTGTTCCAGTGATCGACCGCGACCCAGTCGAGCCGGGTCCCGAGGTCGGCTTCCATTTGGCGCGCGAGGTCGCGCGTGAAGGCGCGCAGATCCGTCATCTCGCCGGCGTCCTCGGGCGAGATGATGAAGCGGAAATGGTGCCGGTCGTCCTTCGAGCGCGCGGCGAAACCAGCGTCATCGGCGCGGTCGCTGTCGGCATCGAACATCACGGCCTTTTCACCGTCGCGCGTGACGCTGTCGCGCTTGAGATAAGAGAGGTGGGCATTGAGCGGCGCAGACCGAAAGGCCCGGCCCTGGTGGCGGGCGATCCGCGCCTTGACGACGACGCGGCGCGACGAGCTGAAAAGCCGCGCGCGGCTGAAGGCAATCCGTCCGCGCCCGAAGCTCGAACGGCCATAGCCGGACGCCTTTCGGCTCGGACCGCCGCCGGTGCCGACATGCCCCGAGCGCTTGGCGGCGCGCAGGACCTGGTTGATGAAGCTCTTGGGTTTCGGCGCCCGCGTCGAACCGATGCGGCCGGGCCGGACCCGGAAGTCGCTGTCGCCCTCGCTCATCGCCGGCCTCCGGCGGGCCAAACGCGGGACAGTGCCGGCAATGTCCTTGAAATGACTTGGATAAAAGCCGGAACCGGCACTGCCGCCGACCGACCGGCACGTGAAAAGTCATGCGAAAGCAATGGCTTGCACGCGAGTGGCGAGCCGCTTTTATCTCGCCGTCTGTTGGTCGTGTCTGCTTCGCTCCAGCCGCCCCATGCCGCCTCTTTCCGGGAGCTCGCTAGACCGCGCCGGAGTGCGATTCTAGTCATGGGCGCCCCCCATCATCGGCGCGGGTCACGAAGATGCCTGCCGTTTGCGTCGAACCGGCGATCGGGGGCTGCTGCGGATCTGCCGTTCGGCTGCCGTACCTTTGGCGCTCGGGCTGCGATCGTTCTGCTGCAACGCTGCCGTCGGAGCGCGCGACGAACAACGGAGACCGAGTCCAGGCGAGCGGGTCGACGGTCGCGACAGCGACGCCGGCAGCGAGCGGCTCACTGCCGATCAACGGCGCGATTGCGGCCACGTAGGCGATGGTCTCGGCGGGCAGCGCGCGGCCAGCCGAGAGATAGTCATCGTAGCGCCCGGGGCCGGCATTGTAGGCCGCGAGGAAGCCCGGCGCGCCGTAGCGATCGTGCATTTCGCGCAGATAGGCTGCACCAGCGAGGATGTTGTCGCGCGGGTCAAAGGGATCGGCGCCCAGCCCGTGGCGCGCCCGCAGATAAGCCCAGGTCGCGGGCATGATCTGCATGAGTCCCATCGCGCCTTTGGGCGAGACCGCGCGGACACGACCGCCGCTCTCGACGCGCATGACTGCCCAGATCCAGCCCTCGGGAATGCCGAACCGCTGCGCTGCCTCGGCGACCGCTCGTGTGTAGGGCGAGCCTGCCGCGGGTCGCTCGATGACCGAGGTCTGCGCCAGAGACGGCGCGGGCATCGCGCCGACAAAGGCCAGGCCGGAAAGGAGAAGGAAGGGCAGTCGGCGGGCGGCCCCTTTCGCTCCGGCAGCGGGCTGGCGATGGGAGACGCGCATCGGTCAGTCCCGCTCGCTACGCTTGGTCGGCCGGTTCCAGTAGAGACCCCATGCTGACTTGTCGTCGGCCGACTGGAACAGGTTGGCCCGGATCGGCTGTGCGAAGGTCGGATCGTCGAGCTGCAACGACACATATTCGCCGGCCTTCTCGCCGGTGCGCTTCCATCCCGCGCCCACTTCCGGCCCATCGGAGTCGTCGCCGAGGTGAACGCGATAGTCGGGCGCATTCTCGGCGTCGGAGTGCTCCGCCGGCACGAGCACCAGAGCGGCGTCGAGGGCGAGCGTGCGAATGCGGCCGCCATAGCCGCTCTTGGTGCGGGTGAATTCTCCGATCAGGCTCATGGCAACCTCCTTGGCGATGCGGTGGAACGGGTCATGGCGGCGCCGTCTACCCAAGTCGGCGCGCGCCAGACGAAGCGACCGTCGCCGTCTTCGTCGGTGTAGAGAGGGGTGGCACGGCCGATCACGGTAGTGACGGCGAGAGGCCCGAAGTAGCGGCCGTCCAGGCTGTCCCGGACGCCGATGTTCATGAGGAAGAGTTCGCTCGCGCCGATCCGGTGGCAGCCGCTCCAGATTGGCAGCGTGCGTCCCAGACGGTCGCGGTCGAGCGCATTGCCGACGGTGGTTCCGTCGACGGTGATGTCAGCGCCCGAACGGCAGACCGTTTGCCCGGGAAGTGCAGCAACGCGCTTCAAGAGCGGCACGCCGCGTGGCAGATAACTCCGGTCTGCGAGGAAGGCGGCAAGCGGCTCCGGCGCATTGACCGCGACAAGGTCGGTGACCTCGAGCGGTGTCGCCGGGCTGATCTGATAGAGGCCGACCGGCACACTGGCCGATGCGTTCCAGACGAGCCGCGGTGCAACGTGCACCATCGCCAGCGTGATCAGCAGGAGCGCGGCGCCCGTGGCCGTCAGCAGGTAGCCGGCGCGCGTCATGGCTCGGCCCTCTGTCGCAAGCGCCAGGCGCGGTGCTGCTGTCGCGAGTAGGATCGCGGGGCGTCCCCGGCGGCGAGCCGGTTATGGACATGGCGCCAATAGTCAGGCGCAGCTTCGGCGGGATCGATGTCGAGCGCTTCGATCGCGTCGATCAGAAGCAGCACGCATTCGACGCTCGGCCAGCCGCTCGTTTGCAGCAGGATTTCACCACCGGGTCGCACCGAGGGTAGCGTCTGATAGCCGTCGCCTGCGCGGACGGCGCGCAGGATGTCGATGCGCGAAACGACGGTGCCAAAGCCATTCGATGCCCAGCGGACGAAGGCGAAGACCGCCCCGGCGGGGAAGCTGAGGACGCGGCGCCGTCGGTCGAGGATCTGTTCGTGGACCGCATGGCCGAAGCGGATCCAGTGCTCGATCTGCTTCTCGCGCCAAACCAGTTCGACTTCGGTGAGCCGACCGGGAGGTGATGACGGCCGAACGCCCGCTGCGCCATGAATTGCCGGAGCGCTCATGGCGCGTCTCCCTCGGCAGGAAAGGCGCCCGCGAGGAGCTCGCGCAGCATGTCGGCGACAGTCTGGCCGCGCTGGAACGCAGTGACCTTGATACGGCCGCGCAGCTCCGGCGTGACGTCGATCGTGAGGCGCGCAGTGTAGGCGGTGGGGTCGGCTCTGGGGCCGCGCGGACCGTCGGCGGCCTTGATCCAGGTGTCCGGGTCGCCGGGCCGCGCGGCGAAGCTGCGCCTGGTCATGGTGCGAGCCTTCCAACTTCGGCGCAGAGCGCTGCGATCTCGCGCGTGCCGGCACGCTGGCCATCGAGCTCCGAGATCAGGCGGCCGGATCGCGCGGCATCCGCGAAGCCGACGCGTTGGCCTATCGCGCTCGCCAGCACCGGCGGATCGTGTTCGGCGAGCGCCTTGGCGGTCTCGCGTGCGATGATGGTGCGCGCGCCACAGCGGTTGAGTACGAACCGGGCGACAAGCGACGGGCGGAACAGGCGTGCTTCGCGGAGCAGTGCCAGCATTTCGGCCGACGCCCATCCGTCGAAGGGCGACGGCTGAACCGGGATGAGGACGAGATCGGCGGCGAGCAGGGCCGAGCGCATGAGGCCGGCGACCCGCGGGGGACCATCGATCACCACATGATCGGCGCCGCGCGCCAGTTCGGGCGCTTCGCGGTGCAAGGTGTCGCGCGCCAGCCCGATGACGGCGAAGCGGCGGGGCAGGCCTTCACGGGCGCGGGCTTCGGACCAGTCGAGTGAAGAACCCTGCGGATCGGCGTCGATGAACATGACGCGCTTGTCGCGGTTGGCCCATTCGCCGGCGAGATGGAGCGCGAGCGTCGTCTTGCCGACGCCGCCTTTCTGGTTGAGCAACGCGACGATCATGATCGCGCGCTCCGTCGGCCGCGGGGTGGTTTTCCACCGTCGCCCCGCTCCAACAAGAAGTTAGAATCCTTGTTAGACTCTAAGTTAAGGCTCGGAATCGCCGTTTCAGGCCAGAGGGTTAGTTGCGATTTCCGCGCCCGAAGTCCCGAGCCGGCAACGCCCGAAATCCCGATACCATTTGCGCCCGAAGTCCCGATCGCATCCACAACACCGTCCACAGGGCCTGTGGACAAGTTGATGGGGCGGATGTGCAGGCGTTCCTGACGACCGGTGCGCTCCAGAGCCAAGCGATAGCCGGGCAGCGGCTGGCGCGCGACGATGCGGCGGATGTCGATGGCGAAGTCGGAAACACGCGCCTGGCTGCCCGATTTGGCGTGCAGGTGCGGGATTTCGAAGGTCCAGCCCGCTGGCTGACGGCCGGCATGTTTGCGGGCGACCCGATAGAGCCAGCGCTCGATGCCGCCGGTCAGTCGGAAATAGGCGGGATCGATGGCGAGGACGAGCGAGCGGTCAATGACACCGCGATAGAGCCAGTCGGGCAGGACGAACTCCATGCCCTCTACGCGGCCGTCGCGCGTCGTGCATTCCCCCCACTCGTTGATCCAGGAGAATTGCTGACGCCGCCAATGCTCGCCGTTGCGGATCGTGGTGCGGATGACCGTCGACTGAAGGCGCGCCAGAGCGCCCTTGAGGAGCCGATAGTCGCGCGATCCGGTCTGGCGCCCGATCGCGGTCAGGAGTTGATACGGCGTGAAGCGCAGGAAGCGTGACGTTTGGAAGCCGAGGTTTGCGGCCTCGACGATCTGGCTCGCGGCCCAGATCAGGATGTCAGCATCCCAGATGGTCGCCATGCCATGCTCGGGGACCGCGAAGACTTCGACGCGGATGTCGCCGGCTTGGTAGTGGATCGGTGAGGTACGCTTAGCCTTGGCGAGCGAGAAGAAGGGCCGCTCCATCAGATCGCGCTGGTCGCGCGGACTGGCGTCGCCGGTGGCGACGACGAACGGGTCGAGCCGCGATCGTTCGCTCAAGGAGAGGGGGCGCTGCCGCGGGGACATGTCGGACGGCTCAGCGGGCTTGGCCGCCGCCGAAGGCAGGCGTGACGGCGGCATGGCGCTTGGCGGGAAGGACACTCCCGCGCGGATCGGACGTCGAGGTGACAAACCCGCGGTCAGCCCACGCTTTCAGGTCTTCGAGCGCGTAGACGACGCGCCCGCCAAGCTTGCGATAGGCGGGACCGGTGCCGTAGGTCCGGTGCTTCTCGAGCGTGCGATCCGAGAGACCGAGGAAGCGGGCCGCTTCAGGCGTGCGGAGAAAGCGTTGCGGCACGCCGGCGCCATTGGGTGACATGATCGGGCCTCCGAGTTTGCGCGAGAGCCGCAGGGGGACAGCGGCGGTTGGCGGCTACCCTGGCGGATCGCGAAGTTGCGGAGGGAGTGGGAAGCTGGCGGGAGCAAATCCCCACACCAGGCGTGCTAGCGTCGACGGCGATGGCTCAGCAGGCGTCGATAGCCGCCGGCGATCATGGCGAGGCCGCCGCGCACGAGGTCCATGGTGGCGAACCGGCGCGAGGATGTTTTCCAGGGTTCATCGGCGAGGTCGCGTGCGCCGAACAGTGCCGCCGCAATCTCGCGGTAGCTGGCGCCGCTGAGACGACCGTCCACGGCCTGCAACATCCGTCGCGCACGTTGACGTTGCTGCCGCGTGAGCCGCGTGTCGGCAGGGATCGCGCGACCATGAAGCGAACTCAGGAGACGGGCGAAGGCCTCGAGCCGATCGAAGCCTTCGGGGCTTAGCGGGATGACGGCCGCCGCGCCTTCGTCCGCGCCTAATCCGCCGAGGCGCAGGATCTGGAGCCGGTCGCCATTCGTGAGGGTGTGGACGAAGTGGCAGCCTTGCGCGTCTGACTGGCCGGGCGCCTGCGCGTCAATGGATTGTGACGTGTCGTCCTTCGGCAGGATGGCGGGCGGTGCGGTCAGTAGTACGACGCCAGTGTTCACGGTGGGCGCCCAGATGGGCGCGGCCTCTTTGGCGTCGAGGGCCGGCGACAACAGGAAATCGCAGCCCCCATCGAGACCTCGTCGCCTCGGTTGCTGCGGTGTCGGCGTTCGGTTCCAGCTGAGCGGCCTCGAAGTCGCGCTGATAGTCTTCGTTCCGGCGCAGCCATTCCCAGGCGAGTTCGGGCGAGACGAGGCCTTCGACGTATTCGTAGCGCTCGGATGATCGCCAGTGCGAGATGTCGGGGGTCATGCATCCTCCGCCAGCAAACCTGCAGCAGCTTCGCTGCGCAGGATTCCGCCACGCAAGCGCAAGCGGAAGCCGGAGAAATGGAAACGGGCGATGCCGCTGCGGCATCACCCCCGCATCAACGACGCGGGTGCTCGTGTGCGAGCTCGCGGTAGCCGTGCTGGGTCATCCATTTGGCACGATCGAGATGGCTGTCATGGATGCGGCGGGCCCGCTCCGGTTCGGCGGCCGGGTCTATGCCGAACAGGATCGACACGGCCTCTTCCCAAGCAGCGCCATCCGACGCAGCATCGAGGAGACGGAGGTAGAGCGTCATGTGCGCCCGATCATAGTCGGTGATCGACGCGCTCTCGGGCGGTCGTTCGAGAAAGTCTGCCTTGGTCACGACGCCCCACCTGGAATCACAGAGCCCCTGCGTGTCGGCATGGCGTTAACCAAGCCCGACTTCGACGGCAACTGGTATGGCTGTCTGCTCGCAACGCGGGTTGGCCGTCGTGGAACGGCGCTAGTTTCTCTTCCGCATGTCACTGGCGGCTTTTCGGCCATGGACGAGCATCACCCCTTCACCTTGGTCGGACTGCAAAAGGACGATGCCATGCGCTTCAAATGCCCGGCGCACCTGATCGCGCGTGCTCTCGTAGACCTTCAAGTCGCTCTCCGACTCGAGGCGCTTAAGCGCGGTCAGTGATACACGGGCTTCGTCAGCGAGCGTCTCCTGTGTCCAACCCAGCAGCGCGCGTGCGGCCCGCGACAGTCGGGCGGTGATCATGCATGATCACCTCCACTCGGACCTCAGCGCACGCCAGAACTACGACTATAATAGTCGCTCTTGGCTTCTCGGGCCAGACTGAAGAGCGTCTATTGCGGTCGTTCGAGTAGTTCAGGCCGCAACCTGATTCGGATGCTTTGGCCAACGAAGGCCCCGTCCGGATCGACCGGACGGGGCGTCGCCGGAGCCTCAGTCGCCGTTGCGGCGGCTGGGGCGAGACCAGATGAGGCTGAAAGCTTCGCCGTCCTCGTCGTCGAACAGGTTGGCGTAGATCGGGGCGTTGAAGCTCGGGTCGTCCAGCTTGAGACCAAGATAGTCGCGGCCCTCGTTGGAGCGCTTGGACCAGGCGGCGCCGATCTCGGCGCGACCGACCAGGACGCGGTGGCTGGGGGCGTTCTCGCCGGTGGCCCGGGTCTCGGGAACGATGCGGACGTTCTTGGCCTGAACGCTCAGGGTGACGATCTCGCCGGTGAACTCGTTCGTGCCGGTCTTCTTGAAGGTGCCGATGGTGGCCATGTCATTTCTCCTCGATCTGAAGTCTCGAGCCCGCACCATTGCGGCCTCGATGGCGATCGGCGGGCCGGAGACGCTCGGTGGCGCACCCCAGCCTCGGGGCCCCAGCTCGCTGGGGTAGGCTTGGGGCCTGACAGCAAAGGAGGAACTTTCTTGTCCCGCGAGGAATGGCGGCGCAGCCGGCAGGGGAAGAAAGTTGTGACGCCGCTGTTGCGCCATAGGCGAGCGAGGCGTGAGCCGGTCTTCGGCCAGATCAGGCCATTGAAGAGGCCGCTCGGGTGCGCTCGATCTGGCTAGATCCCGAGGGGATGACGTGGCGGCGCAGGGCATCGGCCGAATTGGCACGCGCGGTTCACGCGATCGGCGTTTCTGAGCTCTGAGCTGACACGTCTTGTCCTGCTGATGAGGGGCGCCTGACCGGTGACGCCCGTCAGCCTGAGTTTGGTCAGTCGGCGAATGAGCAGCCTGGGATCAGACGATCAGCGAGCCCTGCGCCATGACAGGTTGCGCGCTGACGTGCGCGCCCTTTCGCCCGATCCCACATCAGGTCGGTCGATGGTTGGTGCGTGGTGCACGTCCGCTTGCTGGTCCGGCTCTGCGGTCAGTTCGGCATTCAGGCATTGGCAACGCCCCGGCTGGTCGATCCTGGCGGGGTGAGCGACGTCACGCGGATGAAGGTCGTGACCGCAACGGCAATCGCCCCTATGACCGAGAACACGAGCTGCCAGGTTTCCGACGGCATGGTGTGCTTCACGATGCCATGCGTCGCGTGAAAGCCCGCGATGGCTGCGGGCGCGACGAAAGCCAAGGCGACGAGGAGTTTCAGCCAGGCCGGCCGCAGGATGGCGAGCAGAAGCTGGCCGACGCCGAGTGCGATAACGGCACCAACGGCGCCGATGACGATGGCACCGAGCAGGCCAGCGCCGGTCTCATGCGCCCAGATGCCCGCGCTGACGCCGATGAAAGCTGGAAGCGCAAAGACGGCAAGCGTGAACAAAAGCCAGCAAAGCACGCCGATGGCGGCAAGCGAACCGAGAATGGCGAAGACGATCATGGTGGTGGCCTCCGTGAGAATAGGTCTGACGGGTGCGCCAACCACCACCACCAAGGCGCATTGCAGAGTATAGCGAAATTCGACGTGCTTCGGGAGCGGAAATCGAACCGATCTCCGCCCGCGAAGCTGTTCCGCCAGACGTCAGACGTCGAACGGATCGATCTCGGCCACGACCTCGGCATCGCCGTCAAACTCGTTGCAGGGAGTGACAGACAGCGTGCCGTCGCCCGCTCGGAAGATGATGATGGCGACCATCAGGGTGCCAGCGAGGCTGTTTGCGAAGGCATAAGCGGCGTCGAGGGACATCGGTCCGGCTCCTGTTCCGAGCGGAGGACCATCCCCCGCTGACAGGCGCCCGAAGTGTCCGGCCGAGGGCCGCAATCACCGCGCAGGCGAAGACGAAGCGGCGGCACGCAATGGGCGTAGCCGACCCTTCATGGGTTGATGGCGTCAGGCCCTCGGTTGGACCAAGGATGAGCGCACAAAAGCGGGGCGGTGGCTCTGCCTCCGGCGCCAGTGCGGCCGGTCGATGACCAGTAGCGTGGCCATAGCAGTTGGCGGTATCCCGCATCCGATTTCCCTCATGCCTGAATAGGGCAGAAAGCGGTCGTCGAAAGCAAAGGGGAGAGGGATGTTGAGGTTTCGTGATTTTGTAAATTTGCCGATGCTGACCGAAATAATTTTGTCCAAAGATGACGAAAGTTTCGAGCGGCTTGACGAAGGCAAATGGGTGAACGGCCGTTTTGACAGAAACATCCGTATCGACCAGCCGACACACGGCGTTGGGCAGACGCATGCGCATATATACGGGCGCAAAGGGGCAGAAATAGGTGTGGTGAATTTGGACGGCTCATCAAGCCACGGAACCCAATGCCGGTTGAGCGATGCAGACGCCGCCGCCCTGCGAGATCGTGGCTTCACGATAAAGGCGGGCAACATCGTAGAGTGGGTCATGCTGCCCACGCAGCCACAGCTTTTGTTCGGCTAAAGGCGGCGCTCACGCGCCGCCGAACCTCCAGACCGGGATGCCGAGCTTCTTCGCCCTATCGGCCAGGTTGTCCTGGATGCCGGTGCCGGGGAAGACGATGACCCCGATCGGCAGCACGTCCAGCATCTGATCGTTGCGCTTGAACGGGGCTGAACGGCCGTGCCTGGTCCAGTCGGGGGCAAAGCCGATCTGCGCGACGCCGCGGTGGTCGGCCCAGCGGGCGGCGATTTTCTCGGCCCCTTTCGGAGATTTGCCGTGCATCAGCACCATGTCGGGATGCTTCATGCGGACCTGGTCGAGCTTGGCCCAGATCAGTTGATGGTCGTTGAAGTCGAGCCCGCCGGTCAGCGCGATCTTCGGTCCGGCGGGCAGCAGCACCTCGCGATCGGCGCGTTTGCGGGCGGCGATGAAGTCGCGGCTGTCGATCATCGCAGACGTGAGCTGTCGATGGTTGACGCGTGAGCCGTGGCGGGGAGACCAGTTCGAGCCGGTCGTTTTCCGGTAAAGGTCGGCGCCGGTGTCACGAAGGAGTTCGAGGGCGTCGCGGCGTTCGATGAGCCGCTGTCCGGTGGCGATCAGCGCTTCGAGCTGCACGGCCTTCACCTCGGAGCCGTCCTGTTCGCGCTGCCCTTGCTTCTGCGCCTGCTCGTTGTCGTCGAGTGTGCGTTCGACTCGTTCGACGGCGCGGTGGAAGGTGTTGACCGTTGACCACAGCAGGTCGTCGAGATCAGCGTCGAGGCCGGTATCGGCCATGGTGGCAATCAGCGCGTCGAAGATGTCGGCGACGGCGCCAGCGATCACGCGATCTTCCGGAATTGGTCGAGGATCGGGTTCATCGTCGCGGGGATGGAAGCCGTAGAGATGAAGCTCGGTCAGAACGTGGTCGGTGGCAGAAGAGATGTGGTCGGGCTCAAATTCGTCGTGCTCGCTCATGGGAAGCTCCGTTCGCTGGACCGCGACCGCCGCGGCCTTCATGGCGACGAAGCCGTCGGACGGGCTGGACTGGCACCCGGAGCGAAGCGAGGGGCCGCAGCGTGAGCGAAGGACCGTAGGGGCCGGCTATTTTGTCTCGCGATGGAAAGGCCCGAGCCGGGGTCCCCGCGCGGCTTCACCGCGTGGGGTGGAACGGGCCGCCGGAAAATAGTCGGCCACAAGGTTGCCGGGATGGACCGTCTGATGGCCGATCGCCCTCTGGAAGGCCGGGGCGCGGTCCTCTGGCGAAACGGTCATCCCAGATGCGAGCGTTGATCGAAGTGCTCGACCGGCAGCCGCCTGCCTCCATCGCGGTTAAGCTGCGTGCTCCATGAAGCGTGCGATGTCCTGGGGCGCGACCTGGACACGGATGGCCGCCCGGAGCGCTGCGAGTCCCAGCAGCCGGAGGTCTTCATTGAAGTCGCCGAGGGTCGGAGACAGGATGACCGCCTCGATGCCCGCTTCCTCCGCGCGGGTCATCAAGGTCGTCACCGCTGCATCGCCGGCGGGATCGTCATCACGCGCGACATACAGCCGGTGCAGGGTGTCGGGGAACTGGATAGCTGCGAGATGCGCCGCCGACAGCGCGGCTGCCATTGGCATGGTCGGCAGGACGCAGCGCAGCGACAGCATGGTCTCGACGCCTTCGCCGGCCGCCATCACCGAGCCCGGCAGTCCGAAGCGCACGGCAGATCCGAGGAGATTGCCCATCGCCCGTCTTGGTGTCTCGACGGGCGCCTTGCCTAAGGTCGCTTCGTTGAAGCCGCCGGGGTCCAGCCAGGTGCGATGTGCGCCGGTGAGCTCGCCATTGAGATCCGTGACGGCTGCGATGATCGCCGGCCAGATCTCGGTCGGGGAATGCTCATCGGGGCGGAAGAAGCAGCGGGGATGAAAGCGCAGCGATCCGGTTTCGTGCAAAGACGTAATGCCGCGTCTGCGCAGATACGTCTCGGCGAGTGTACGGTTGATCGGCTGTGCCATCGCGAAGAGACGCCTCGCGGCTTCTGGTGAACCCATTGGCGCCAAGGACGTCTTGGCCCGCCGCGACTCTCGTGCGGGCTCTGGATGCGGGAGGCTCAAGAAGCGCCGCGCCTCCTCGGCGATTTGCTTGAAGTCAGGAAGGCCGCAGGTTTCGCGAATGACATCGAGCAGATCACCATGCTCGCCAGTCGCGGCGTCGGTCCACTTGCCGGCGGCGCCCTTACCCGTCTGCGGCCCCTTGAGCCGCACAAACATTGAGCGGCCCGGCGTGTTGCGAACGTCGCCGACCAGCCAGTAGCCTCCCTGCCTTGTGCCGTTGGACAGATAGTGCCGGCACACGGCTTCGGCCTGGCCGGCGAGGCGGGCCGCGAGATCGGATGCGTCCAAGCTGGCCATCATGCGGCCTCCCGTTCAGAGATCCGCGTGACTGGATAGCGCTCCATCACCTTGGCAAGGACGGCCACGCCGGTCGCGTCGGTGGGAACGAACATCCGGAGCTTCCAGGAGATGATCTCGTGGAACAGTCCGTAGGACCGGAGGCGATCGCGCATCGTGTCGGAGAAGCCCGATAGCTCGATGCGGTGGACGCCCATCACCCGCGCGCGATGAAGCTGGAGGCCCTCAGTGAGATTTAGGACGGTGCTGCCTGCCACCAAGGCTGCAAAGGCATCGGCGGCCGTCAGCGTCGGCGCGTCGGTCGCGAGCGCGTTGGCTGCCCAGGCTGGAGACACGCGTCGCCCGATGATGCGTTCGCCGTCGTCCGTCTGGAGACGATAGACACGCGTGCACTCATCCGGGAGACGCTTCCAGATCGGGAGCAGGAGCCCGGCGACGACATGGATCGTGCTGTCGGTGAACTCGGGGATCTGCGTCAGTTCGCGCTGCCACGCCGCCGCGAAGACCTCGCGATCGGCCGCCCGCCAATGGCTTTCCGCCATCGACGCCAGCGATGCATGGTGATGTTCCATCGGACGGAGCAAGCGCACCCGGCGTTCGATTTCCCCATCATCCAGCATGATGCTCGGGGCAGGCACCTGAACCGCTGCCCGCGCTGACCGCTCGTTGATCAGCAGAGCTGCACGCGGATCGGCGAGAAGGTCGAAGGCTTGGTCGAGCGACAGGGGCCGGTTGCGCTCGCGCTGGGTGATCGTCAGCAAGCGGGTTTCCGCGCCCGTGGCGGGATGTGTGTAGATGGTGTGCCGGTCGGTGACGACGAAGCTTTCGGCCTTCAGCGTTTCCAGCCCGATGTCATAGGTGCCACTGGCCAGTGCTCCGGCAATTCGGGCATTGAGAAGCTGCTCGAAGGCGGTGAACAATATGCCCTGCAGGTCAATCGTCAGCGCCAGCAATCGATTGAGAAAGGTCGTGATCGGCGGCAGCTCGTCACGGATGCCCGTGTCGTCCATCAGGCTGAGGCCGGTGGCGCTCTCGAAGAGCTGGAGCGGGCAGCCATCGACCTTGCCGCGGACGATCAGCAGGTAAAGTTGGCGCAGCGCGTCGCGCGCATGGGGGCTTTCGAGATTGTCCTCGGGTCTGAAGAGGCCCTGTCCGCCGGTCTGGCGCTGGCCGCGGGTGATTGCCCCGAGCGTGTCGAGCCGGCGGGCAATGGTCGACAGGAAGCGCTTCTCGGCTTTCACGTCGGTTGCGATCGGACGAAACAGCGGCGGCTGCGCCTGGTTGGTGCGGTTGGTGCGACCAAGGCCCTGAATGGCGGCGTCGGCTTTCCAGCCCGGCTCGAGGAGATAGTGGACGCGAAGGCGCTGGTTACGCGCCGCGAGGTCCGCGTGATAGCTGCGCCCGGTGCCGCCAGCATCACTGAACACGAGGATGCGCTTGGCATCATCCATGAAGGCGGCGGTCTCGGCGAGGTTGGCGGAGCCCGGACGGTTCTCGACCATGAGCCGATCACCTTTGCGGATGATGCGCCGCGATCGCCCGGTCACCTCGGCAACCACGTCCACTCCGAAGCGCTGGACGATCTGATCGAGCGAGCCAGGCACCGGCGGCAGGCTTGCGAGTTTCTCGATCAGCCGGTCACGCCGGGCGACCGCTTCACGGCTTTCGACGGGCTGGCCGTCGCGGGTGACAGGTCGCGAAGAGAGATTGCCATCCGCGTCGGTGAACGGCTCGTAGAGCTGAACCGGGAAGGAGTGTTGAAGGTAAGACAGCACATATTCGCGCGGCGTAATGTCGACGCGTACGTCGTTCCATTCCTCGGTCGGCACCTCGGCCAGTCGCCGATCCATCAGTGCCTCGCCGGTGGAGACGATCTGGACGACAGCCGCGTGCCCGTCATCGAGATCGCGCTGGATCGAGCGGATCAGCGTTGGGGTCTTCATCGAGGTCAGCAGGTGCCCGAAGAAGCGCTGCTTGGTGCTTTCGAAGGCCGAACGGGCGGCGGATTTGGCGCGCGGGTTGAGCGTGCCGGTCTCGCTGGTGATGTTCGCGGCGCGCATCGCGGCATCGAGGTTGTTGTGGATGATCGAGAACGCGCCAGCATAGGCGTCATAGATGCGGCGTTGCTCGTCGGTGAGCGCGTGCTCGATCAGCTCGTACTCGACACCGTCATACGACAGGGACCTTGCGGTATAGAGGCCGAGGGCGCGAAGATCGCGGGCCAGCACCTCCATCGCTGCGACACCGCCGCCCTCGATGGCAGCGACGAATTCGGCCCTGGTGGAGAACGGGAAATCCTTGCCACCCCACAGGCCGAGACGCTGGGCATAGGCGAGATTGTGGACGGTGGTGGCGCCTGTCGCTGAGACGTAGACGATTCGAGCGCCGGGGAGGGCGTGCTGGAGCCGCAAGCCGGCACGGCCCTGCTGCGATGGCGCGACATCGCCTCGTTCTCCCTTTCCGCCGCCGGCGTTCTGCATGGCATGGCTCTCGTCGAAGATGATCACCCCGTCGAAATCGGAGCCCAACCAATCGACGATCTGGCGGACGCGCGAAACCTTGTCGGCCTTCTCATCGGACCGCAGCGTGGCATAGGTGGTGAATAGGACGCCTTCCGGCAGTGTGATCGGCCGTCCCTGCGGGAAGCGGGAGAGCGGCGTTACCAGCAGGCGCTCCATGCCCAGGGCCGACCAGTCGCGCTGTGCATCCTCGATGAGCTTGTCGGACTTCGAGATCCAGACGGCCTTGCGCCGACCGTGCAGCCAGTTGTCGAGGATGATGGCGGCGGACTGGCGCCCCTTGCCCGCGCCCGTGCCGTCGCCGAGCATGAAACCGCGCCGGAAGCGGACGGCGGATGCCGCCTCGTCAGGTGCGGCAGAGACGACATCGAACGTCGCCTCGACAGTCCAGGCGCCGCTGAGGAAGCCCGTATGCGCCTCGCCGGCATAGATCACGGTTTCGAGCTGCGCGTCCGACAGTACGCCCTCGGTGATGAGCCGTTCGGGCAGGCGTGGACAATAGCTCGGCTTGGGCGGTGCGACCGACGCCATGGCCGCCGATTGCACGAGCTTGGTCGGATGGGCCTGAGAGCCGGGAATATGGATCGTCTGAAGTCCATATTCTTCGTAGATGGCGTCGGTCAGCCGACCGCCCTCGGCCGGCTTCCAGTCAAGGGTCTCATAGGCGAGGTCCAGGTAAACCGGCTCCTCGAGTGATGACCTCTGCGGCGCGTTCACGGTGCTGCGCGCAATCGGACAGGCAACCTGCTTCGGCGCCATCGCCGATGGTGCCGGCAGGGCGACCGAGCCCGCCAGTGTGAGCCGTGGGGGAACGTGTTCCGTGACCCAGCCCATAAGCGTCTGCGTGTCGGGTGCTTGACCCTGTGATGCGGGAAACCGGGCCGGATCGTCTGCTGGCAGCTTGTCGAAGACGGTGAGCCGTGTCTCGATAGTTGTGCCGTGCTTGGCGTAGACGGCGCCGTCGATGCTCGCGGTGAATACGACGCGTCCGCGCTCCTGCAATCGGATGAACGCGTCGCGCCAGGCTGGATGCTCCGGGCTGACATTGGCGCCGGTGATGGCCACCAGGCGCCCGCCTTCGGCGAGGCGGGCGAGCGCGGATGCGATATGTCGCAGCGCTGCGTCGGCCATGCGACCGGTGACGTTCGCCATCGCCGAGAATGGCGGGTTCATCAGCACGACCGACGGGACCACGGCCGGGTGCAAATGATCGTCGATCTGCGCTGCGTCGAAGCGCGTGACTGCGACCGCCGGGAAGAGGGAGGAGAGGAGGCTGGCGCGGGTTTCCGCCAGTTCGTTGAGGATCAAAGTAGCGCCCGCAATCTCGGACAGAATGGCGAGCAAACCGGTCCCGGCGGACGGTTCGAGCACACGGTCGGCAGGTGTAATAGCGGCCGCGCAAGACGCGATGAATCCGAGCGGGATGGGCGTCGAGAATTGCTGGAACGTCTCGCTTTCGAGGGAGCGGCGCGTGTGCGTGGGAAGCAGACCGGCGACTTTTGCCACCAGCGGAAGGGCAGCGGCCGGAGAGCCGGTTTTTTGCAAAAGCGCTTTGCCGAATTTGCGGAGGAAGAGAACAGTTGCTGCCTCGCAGGCATCGTAGGCCCGTTTCCAGTCCCAGGCTCCGGCAGCGTCGCTCGCGTTGAAGCTCGCTCCCATCGCGTCACGAAGCAGGGTGGCGTCGACACGTCGGCCGGCTTCGAGATGGACGAGGATGGATCGGGCGGCATCGAGCAGGGCCGCCATTCGGTCGACGCGTGGCAGATGAGACGCCGGCATATGTTTTTGCGCGCATGGTGCGGAACGATCGTGCATGGGGAAGACCTCGAGGAGAGCGGGAACAGGGCGAGCCCTCGGGCGCTCTCTCTCGACCGTCCGGGCTCAAACCCGTCCCGGCCCCCTCTGCCTCTCGACGTGCGAGCGGCAGGCTGAATCAGCCGAAGCGCCGGCCCGCTTCGGTGAAGGTGTAGCCGTTCGCCGCAATCGCCTCGTCGACCACCGCGTCCGAGGTCAGATGCTCATATTCCCTTTCGAGCTGGCGATAGAGCCAGCGGGCCAGGTCACGGAGCGCTTCAGAGACGGCATCTTCTGCATCGGCGGTCATGTCCTGACCCACGGGACTGTCGCGATCGACCATGATGGCCATGCACTGCTCGTGATAGTAGCGCCCCCGGTAGGTCATCGTGGCGCGGAGCTGGTAGAAGTTGCGCCGCTGAACGGCCTGGAGGGTATCGGCGATCCGGTGAAGCTCGGTATCCGTCGGTGCATAGGCCCGGATGCGCCCGGCGGCGGATCTCGCGTGTCGGTAGTCGCCCTCGAAGCAGGCTCCGTCGCCCTGGCTCCAGAAGCCCGAAAACCAGATGCAGGGTTTCGAGCGGGTGCTACCGCCGAACAGTCGGACAGGGCGCCTCCTGAGGCTGATGCCGAGGATCATGCAAATGCGTTCGAAGTCGTCATAAACGAACTCGAACCAGTCATGATCGAAGCCACCCTCGCGGTACCATCCGCGCGCGGCGTGCTTCGCCGCAGCGGAGAGTTCGTCGAGGCGATAGACGATGGTTTCGATGATCTCAGGCATCGGGATCACCTCCATCCACCGCGGCGGCGAGCCAGCCATCGGTGTCGATCCATCCGAGGGTCTCACCCGTGCCGAGGTCGAGGACGTGCGCACCGCCGCCAAACGCATTGAGCCGGGGCCGCGAGCAGGTATTGGCGTATTGGAAGCCCCAACGACCCTTCAGGCTGAATTCCGTCGCGCAGAGTTTCACGAACTGGATCAGCCGTTCGGGATCGCCGGAGACGTCATCCCGTAGCCAGAGCTGCGAGCCGCCGTGCTCCGGCTGGATGGAGACAAGGAATCCCTCCGACGGCGGTTCTTCCGAAGCACCGGCTTCGGACAGGGCATTGTAGAGATCGAGTGCGCGCGCGGCGTTCTGAGGTGTGCCGACGTCGAGCAAGCACGAGAAGTGCGTGAAATAGTCTGCCATGACAGTCTCCCACGAAATTGAAAAAGCCCGGCGTGGCGACCGGGCTGATGGCAGGGGCGTGTGAGGAAAGATGCGGGACCGCCGGAGCGGTCCCGCCTGGATCGGCTACTCGGCTGCGATGGCCGGGAGCGGCTCGGTGTCTTCGTCCGAAGCTTCCTCGTCGCCAGACAGGAACGCCGGCAGATCCACGGAGCTTGCCTCAGCTTCGGGTTCGGCCATTTCGGAGGATGTGTCCGTGTCGGCGAGCCGCAGCGGCTCGGGCAGCCACCGGGCGTCGGCGAGAAGTCGTTCGGCTTCCTTGGCCATTTCAGCTTTCTTCAGATGCTCGATGAGCTGCGCCGCCCGGTCTCCCGCGCCCTCACGCACGGCCTCGACGATGCGTCGCTTCGGCACCCGGCCGAGATAATTGTCGACCGAAGGACGCCATCCGGCCTCCACCATGTCGAGACCAGTCGCCCGCGCGAGCCGGTCGGCTTGGGTGAGACGGCGTTCGAGCCCGTGCTGGGACACGCCGTTCCCGCCGTAGGGGTTCGGCTTCTCGTAAAGCGCGTTGACGCCGAAGCTCACGCAATGCGCGAGCAGCGCGAGTCGGCTCGCATCGTCGAGTGCCGACAGCCAGTCCCAGAGCGCCTGATCGTCCTGCGGAAGATCAGCCTTCCAGGTGTCGTGACGCTCCGCGATCGCGTATGCGGAGGGGCTGTCCTTGAGGTCGGCGGCCTGCGCGGGGAAGAAGACGTGTCGCACGGACGCTTCGATGCATCCGCCGCCGGTGCTGGTGCGCTGGAATGTGTCGATGACGAGCTTGTGCAGCAGCGCCGTCAGCGCGATCTGTGGGTTGCTCGCCACGGCGTCGCGCAGCGCGAGCGTGCGATGGGCGGTCAGTTCGATCACCAGGCGCTCGGGCAACGGCTTGATCACGTCGTCCTCGTCGTCCTCGCTTTCGATCGGCTGCCCGCCGACCGTGATGACGGTGCGGGACGTACCGCTCGGTCCGGGTTCGCCGGCATGTGCGCTGGTGGCCGCCGTAGCGCCACCGGTCTCGTCATCGGGCAGGACGAGGGGCGCCTCGTCGTCCGGGCGAACATAGCCGCGGTCGACCACGAGCCTGCCGTCCGCGCCGATGCTCACGAAGACGCCAGCACGCGTGATATCGCAGGGATCAAAGATCACCGGCCGGGTGTCGAGCTCTTCCAGCAGGGCCTCGATCTCGCCGAGCCGCGCATCGACCTCGTCTGGCAATTCGTCCGCACCTTCATACTCGGCTTCGAGCCGCTGATATTCAGCGTTGAGCGCGTCGATCGTCGCCTGCTCGTCAGCCGATCGTTCGGCGGCGGCACCGTCGATCTGGCGCAGACCGTGGGTGTGACCGTAGGGGAAGTCGGCAGCGACCTCGATCCACTTCCAACCTTCGGCCGCGATGGCCTCAGCCTCTGTCTTCAGCTTGGCGGCAACCAGGGTATCGAGCAGGGCGACATCGGCGAGCCAGCCGCCATCGTCCTGTTGGAAGAGATCGCGCAGGACCGTGCCGCCAGCCGCTTCATAGGCATCGAGCCCGACGAACATGGCGCGACGGTCCGACGCGCGCACCGTCTTCTCGGTCAGCATGCGGCGGATCTGATAGGGCTCCTTGGACCAGGAGCCTGCGATCGTCTCCCAGACCTGTTCCTGCCTTGCATGGTCTGCGCTGACCGTGAAGGCCATCAGCTGCTCCAGCGTCATGCCGTCCTCGGCATAGATGTCGAGAAGCTTCGGCGAGACGCCCGCAAGGCGCAGACGCTGCTTCACCACATGAGCGGAGGTGAAGAAGGCCGCGGCGATGTCTTCCTCGGACTGGCCCTTGTCGCGCAGCGCCTGGAACGCCCGGAACTGATCTAGCGGGTGGAGCGGGGCACGCTGAAGGTTCTCTGCGAGGGAGTCGTCTTCGGCCAAGATCGGCGTCGCGGGATCGCGCACCACGCACGGCACCGCGGCTGTCTTTGCGAGGCGCTTCTGCTTTACCAAACGCTCGAGCGCCCGGTAGCGACGCCCGCCGGCCGGGATTTCGTACAGGCCGGTCTCGGCGCCGTCGGCATCGAGGATGGGCCGGACGTTGAGGCTCTGCAGGAGACCGCGGCGTGCGATGTCCTCGGCCAGTTCCTCGATCGAAATGCCGGCTTTGATGCGCCTGACATTCGCCTGCGACAGCGTTAGCTTGTTGAAGGGGATGTCGCGAGACGGCGACAGGATGATCTTCTGAATGGCAGTGGCCATGACAGGTCTCCGCGACGGGCGGCCGGGAGCCTCTCTCCCGACCTCCAACCCGTCACGACAATCGGCGCAGCCCTCTTCCTCTCATTGTTTCCGGAAAGCCGGAACGCCGTAGAGCCGGAAAGACGGGACTGCGCCGACGCTTGGAGCGTATGCTAGTGGGTCAGGCCGCCTGGCATGCGGTCTCGGGGGTGGTGGCAATTGCCTGACCCGGTTCTCCGGCGTTTGGGGCGAAGGCCAGCAGCCAGTCCGCTGCCTTGCTTGCCTGACTGGCTGCACGGACGATGGCGCGATTGTCCTCGCGCATGACCTCGGCCCAGGATCCGATGTAGTCGGCGTGGCGGACGGTCGGGGCGATGCCGAGGGCGGCGCAGCAGAAGGCCGAGGCGATTTCGGCGACCAGTTCCTCGAACGCGTATTTCTTGGAGCCGAACGATCCTGTGAGATCGCGTCCCAGCCGATGGACCGCGCCGCTGGCATGGGCGCATTCATGCAGCGCCGTGCGATGCCAGTTGATGGGCTCGAAGAAGGCCTGGGGCGGCGGCACCATCACATAGTCAGGTGCCGGCGCGTAGTAAGCCCGGTCGCCGCCGATGCGAAAGTCGATCCCGCTCGCCCGGATCAGCGCGTCGACCGTGGGCTCGATCAGCCCGGGTTCGGGCGCCGGCACGGCGGCCACGAGGTCCTCAGGCAGGCCGTCACACTGAGCGACGTTGAAGACCGTGAAGCGCTTCAGGAACGGGATCGCCTGTGCCTCCTCACCGGTCTCTCGCGCACGACGGCGTTCATCGTCCGGCACGAAGCGGTCGGCATAGACGACGGTGGTGCCGCGCTCGCCCTTCCGGACATTGCCGCCGAGCGACAGGGCCTGGCGGAAGGTCAGCCAGCCTTGGCTCGGGAAGCCAAGCGAGATCACCGCGCCCCAGAGGATCAGCACATTGACCCCCGAGTAGCCGCGCCCGGTCGCAGCGTTGGTCGGCATGGCGAGTGGCGCCTTGGCCGCGGCCGTCCCCCAGGGCTGGACCCAGGGCAACCGTCCGGCCTCCAGTTCGGCCAGGATCTTGCCGGTGATTTCGTCATACAGGCTCGTCCGGTCGGCGCTCGGCCGGCCGCGTGGATCACGTTTCGACATCACGGGTCTCCGCGACGGGTGCCGGAAGCCTCTCTCCCAGCCTTCAACCCGTCACGGCACACCCGGCCTGCACTCTCACTCTCGGGGGGCGTTGCGGGGGCTCCCCGCTAGACAAGGGTCGGCAGAGACAAAGTTCAGCCGCAGGGGAAGGCTTTCCCCTCAGATCCTGGGAATGCTCACGATACCAATCAGCGGACCATTGACTACAAATCTGCCGAGGCTGATGATGCCAATCAGCCGGTAGTCGGAGATTTCATGTTCCAGCGATTCGTTGAGCGGAGGGCGGAGGAGGCGCTTGCAGATACGCCGGTCGTCCTCATCGTCGGACCGCGCCGGGCCGGCAAGACGACGCTGGTGCGAAAGATGGGAGAAACCGGCTGGACCTACAGCACACTCGACGACCAGACCGTCCTTGAGGCCGCCCAGTCCGACCCGGCCGGGTTCATCCGAGGTCTGGATCGCGCCATCATCGACGAGATCCAGCGCGCGCCCAATCTGTTGCTGGCGATCAAGAAGACGGTCGACGAAGATTATCGCCCGGGCCGTTTCCTGCTGACCGGCTCGGCCAATGTGCTGACCTTGCCGCGCGTCGCTGACAGCCTCGCTGGCCGGATGGAAACCATTCGGATGCTGCCCTTGGCTCGGGCGGAAATCGATAGCCGAGCACCGACCTTTCTGGAACGCCTGTTCGAGGGGAATTTGGAGAGTCAAAGCGCCGCCATTGTCGGCGACGAGTTGGTCCAGCTTGCGTTGCGCGGCGGCTTTCCTGAGGCGATTAGCCGCGACAGCGAACGCCGGCGACAAGACTGGGCGCGTGCGTATCTCACCTCGATCCTGACCCGTGATCTGCGCGATATCGCTGAAGTTGAGAAGCTCACCGAACTCCCCAAGTTCGTGCGTCTTCTCGCCGAACATTCCGGGCAGCTTGTCAACTATTCCCAGCTTGCGAGCGGCATCAACGTCAACCACAGGACCGGTCAGCGCTATGTCGGTCTGCTCGAACAGGTGTTCCTGATCGCGACCCTGCAGCCATGGTTCACCAATGCGCTCAAGCGCATCGTTAAGACGCCCAAGCTGCATTTCCTTGATTCCGGCCTGCTGGCTGCCGCGCGCGGGCTGACTTTCGATCGGATCAAGGCGGATCGGGGGGCATTTGGCGCGCTGCTCGAGAGCTTCGTGTTCTCCGAAGTGCTGAAGCTGATGACGGCCTCAGACCTGCGTCTGACGCCACATCATTTCCGCGATCGGGACATGCGCGAGGTCGACATCGTGCTCGAGCGCGATGACGGCATGATTGCCGCCATTGAGGTGAAGGCGAGCGCAACGGTCAAGGCCAGCGACTTTTCGGGCCTGCGCGCACTGGCCGAGGCTTGTGGGGACCGCTTCGCGTTTGGCGTCGTCCTCTACGACAGCACGGATGTCGTGCCGTTCGGAGACCGCCTGGCGGCCGCGCCACTATCGTGTCTGTGGGCGTGAGGAAAAGCCGATGAAGATAATCGACAACACCTCACTGCTTCTCGGCGATGACCTAAAGGCGACGTTGGGGCGGGGCGCTCGGATCAAAATCGCAGCGTCCTGCTTCTCGATCTATGCGTTCGAGGCCCTGAAGGCGGAGTTTTCGAAGGTCGAGAGCCTGCAGTTCATTTTCACAGCCCCGACCTTCGTCGCGACGGCTGTGACTGACCGCCTCCGCAAGGAGCGGCGAGAGTTCTTCATCCCAAAGACGACGCGAGAGCGGGGGCTCTACGGCACCGAGTTCGAGATTCAGCTTCGCAACAAGCTCACGCAGCGCGCAGTCGCGCGCGAGTGCGCCGAATGGATACGAAAGAAGGCTCGCTTCAAGTCGAACAAGACTAAGGCACCGATGCAGCAGTTCATTCACGCAGGATCGGAAGCCGGCGACGTCGCCTACATGCCGATTAGCGGGTTCACGGCCGTTGACCTGGGCTATCAGAAGGGCGACGCCGTCTCGAATCTCGTTACGCGCATCGACGATGCGGCGCACACACAGGTCTATCTGCAACTGTTCAATCAGATCTGGAACGATGAGGACAAGGTCAGCGACGTCACCGCCGCCATCTGCGACCACATCGAGTCCGTCTACCAGGAAAATTCACCGGAACGGATCTACTTCCACATCCTCTACAACCTCTTCCAGGATTTCCTCGAAGAGATTGATCAGGATGCGCTGCCAAACGATCTGACCGGCTACAAGGACAGCCTCGTCTGGAACAAGCTGTTCAACTACCAGAGGGATGCTGCCACTGGTATCATCAACAAGCTGGAGATGCACAACGGGTGCATTCTGGCGGACAGCGTCGGCCTCGGGAAAACCTTCACCGCGCTCGCGGTCATCAAATATTACGAACTGCGCAATCGGTCGGTGCTCGTCCTGTGCCCGAAGAAGCTTGCGGACAATTGGCGCAACTACAACACCAATCTGACCACGAACATCTTCGCCAAGGACCGCTTCAACTACGACGTCCTGAGCCACACCGATCTCTCCCGCACCTCAGGAGAGGCGTTCGGGATTCCGCTGAACCGCGTGAACTGGGGTAACTACGATCTCGTCGTCATCGATGAGTCGCACAATTTCCGGAACAACGATGTATTCAAGGATCGGGAGACCCGCTACCAGAAACTGATGAACAAGGTCATCCGCGCCGGCGTGAAGACCAAGGTTCTGATGCTGTCGGCGACGCCGGTGAACAACCGGTTCAACGACCTGCGCAATCAGCTCGCGCTGGCCTATGAAGGGGATTCAGAAAACCTCAGCCGCAAGCTGAAAACCAAGACCGGGATCGAAGAGATTTTCCGGCGCGCCCAAAAGGCGTTCAATGCCTGGTCGGATCTGCCGCCGCACGAGCGAACCGCAGCCGCAATCCTGAAGGCCCTGGACTTCGATTTCTTCGAGATGCTCGATGCCGTGACGATCGCCCGGTCGCGCAAGCATATCGAGACTTTCTACGACACCAAGGATATCGGAAAATTCCCCCAGCGCCGAAAGCCGCTGTCGTACCAATGCCCGATCACCCATCGCGCAGATGTGCTCGGCCTCAACGACATCTTCGGCAGCCTGTCGGTGCTCAAGCTCGCCGTCTACGCGCCGATCAGCTACATCCTGCCGAGCAGGCTTCAGAAGTACGAAGAAATCTACGACACCCAGGTGGAGGGCGGTCGCGGCAAGCTGCGCCAAGCTGACCGCGAGCGGAGCCTTCAGGCTCTGATGACCACGAACCTGCTCAAGCGCTTGGAGAGTTCGGTCGAAGCCTTCCGGCTCACCCTGCGGGCGCTGAGCAGCAACATCGCGCAGACGCTCAAGGCGATCGACACCTTTGAGCGCACGGGCGCCGCCGCGAGTGTGACCGACCATCTTGGCGATCCGGGTTTCGATCCCGATGACGACGATCTGAGCGGGCTGGATGAGTTCACAGTCGGCAAGAAGATCCAGATCAGCCTCTCGGACATGGACCTCCCGTCGTGGAAGCATGACCTTGCTGCCGATCTCACGCTGATCGGTGACCTGATCGCCTCGATGGACAAGGTGGTTCCCGAGGATGATGCCAAGCTGCAGCATCTAAAGGACGTCATCACCCGCAAGGTCGCTGACCCGCTCAACCCCGGCAACCGCAAGGTTCTAATCTTCACCGCCTTCGCGGACACGGCAAAGTACCTCTACACCAATCTGGCGGAAGCGTTTCTTCAGTCGCACGGCCTGCACTGCGGCATGGTCACCGGGTCCGACACGCCGAAGAGCACTCTGAAGAAGAGCTATGATTTCCAGTCGCTGCTGACGCTGTTCTCGCCGCGCGCGAAGGAGAAGCATCTGGTCCTGCCGCACGAAACCGGCGAGATCGACATCCTTATCGGGACGGACTGCATCTCCGAGGGCCAGAACCTTCAGGATTGCGACTATCTGATCAACTACGACATCCACTGGAACCCGGTTCGCATCATCCAGCGGTTCGGGCGCATTGACCGTATCGGCTCACACAACGCGCAAATACAGCTTGTCAGCTACTGGCCGGACATCTCACTCGACGAGTACATCAATCTCAAAGAGCGGGTCGAAAACCGCATGATGATTGCCGACGTCACGGCGACCGGCGACGACAATGTTCTGACGTCCAAGAGCAGTGATATCGCCTACCGGAAGGAGCAGCTCAAGCGGCTCCAGGAAGAGGTGATTGAGCTGGAGGATGTGCGGACCGGGATTTCCATCACGGACCTCGGTCTCAACGATTTCCGGATGGACCTTCTGAACCACATCAAGGAGCACGGCGACCTCGAGCATCTGCCCAACGGCATGCATGCGGTGGTGCCGGCACAGCCGGCGCTGGGGCTGAAGCCCGGTGTGATCTTCGCGCTAAAGAACATCCACGACAGCGTGAACATCAACCAGCAGAACCGGCTGCACCCATATTACCTCGTCTATGTCGGTCACGACGGTGGGGCCATCATCGACCATACCGAGGTGAAGCGCTTGCTCGATCTGATCCGCACGAGCTGCAAGGGCCAGGCGGAACCGATCCGGGCGGTCTGCCAGCTGTTCAACGAGCGGACGCAGGACGGTCGCAAGATGGAGCAGTGCTCCGCCCTTCTGAGCGCGGCGATCCGCTCGATGATAGAGGTCAAGGAAGAGAAGGACATTGACAGCCTGTTCAGCGGTGGGCGGACCACGGCGCTGGTCCACACCATCGCCGGGCTCGACGATTTCGAGCTGATCGCCTTCCTCGTGATCGAGGAGGGGGCCACATGACGGCAGCGTTCTTCGATTATCCCAAGGCTGCAGCATTCGGCCGGGTTGTCCCCAAAAGCCGCATCTACGAGCATGCGGGCGCCAGCACGGCGCTCCGGGACCTTTTCGTCACCCAGGTTGACCAAATCGTTTGGAAGTACAAGCTGGCCCCAGAAACCACTAACCTCGCGGCGACGAAGGCCGTCAAGGAGATCCAGGTGTTCGGCATCAGCCTGCGCACCGGCAACCTCGACGAAGAAGTGCTGCGGGCGATCGACCGGGCAATCCCCTTCCCGCTGATCTTCGAGCTCACATGGTCCGGAAAGCGCAAGGCGGTGGCCGCTTTCAAGCGGCCGAGTGATGCCGCTTCCACGAAGTGGGTTGTCAGCGGCTATTTCGCGACCGATTGGGCACCTGACGACGCGCCGCGCCGGCCATTGCCGGTCGCCCTCAATCTCGGCGGTCTCTACGACTCCCTCATCACGGCGCTGATGCCGAAGTCCGCCGCCGAAGCGGAGCAAGCCGGTGAGGACATCCAGACGCGCGTAGCGCGGGTGGAGGCGATCCGGGTCAAGACGCGGGAAGTGGACCGGATCAGGGCCCGCCTGGCCCGCGAGAAGCAGTTCAACAAGCGCGTGGCGATCAATGCCGAGCTGCGCGCCGCACGGCAGGAACTGGAGCGCCTTTCCGGCCGCGTACCCGTCACTGCCATGACGAATGAGTAAGGGAATGACGATGGATAAGCTGAAGATGCACAGCCCTGACCTGAGCCAGGAGAACATCGGGAAGATCCGCGACCTGTTCCCCAGCTGCGTGACCGAGGCACGCGACGAGGTGACGGGGGTAGTGCGTCTAGCGGTAGACTTCGATCAGCTGCGCCAGGAGCTGAGCGACCACATCGTCGAAGGGTCACAGGAGCGGTACCGGTTGGATTGGCCCGGAAAACGCGAGGCGTTGATCACTGCGAACTCCCCCCTCTCAAAAACCTTACGACCTGCACAGGACGAAAGCGTCAACTTCGACACGACGAAGAACCTATTCATCGAAGGCGACAACCTTGAGACCCTGAAACTGCTACAGGAAACCTATCTCGGTCAGGTGAAGCTGATCTACATCGACCCTCCCTATAATACTGGCAAGGACTTCATCTATCGGGACAACTTCACCGCAGCCAAAGAGCAGTTCGAGATAGACGCGGGGGAGAAAACTGCCGAAGGCGGCCGTCTGGTGGCGAACCCGGATACGCGCGGTCGATATCACTCGGACTGGATGTCGATGATCTATGCGCGTCTGACGGTCGCGAAGAGGCTCTTGAAGGATGATGGGATTATCCTCGTCAGCATCGACGACTACGAACAGGCTGCGCTCCGAAAGTTGATGGATCAGGTCTTCGGCGAGACAAACTTCGTGGCTCAACTGGTCTGGGAGAAAGGCCGAAAGAACGATGCAAAGTTCTTTTCCGTTGGCCACGAATACATGATGGTTTTCGCTAAGAACGTGACGCGGCTACGCGAGAAGCAAGAAATTTGGCGGGAAGAGAAGCCCGGTGCGCGCGATATATGGGCCGAATTCGTCAGGCTACGCGAAGTTCATGGTGATAACTTCAAGGCGATCGAGGCTGATCTTTCTCAATGGTACTCCGACTTGCCGAAGGGCCATCCTGCAAAAAAGTGGGCGCGGTACAAGCGGGTCGATGAAAATGGTCCGTGGCGAGACCGCGATATCTCTTGGCCCGGTGGTGATGGACCGAGGTATGACGTAATTCACCCAGTGACAGGGCTTCCCTGCGAAGTCCCCGAAGCGGGCTGGAGATATTCAACGTCGCAGGAGATGCAGCGACAGATTAAGCTCGGACTTGTCGAGTTTCGCGATGACCACACACAACCACCTTTCAGGAAGGCCCATATTCGACCGATCCCCGAAGAGGCGGATGGAAGCCAAGTCGACTCGAACGATATTGATGACGACAGCGAAGAGGACGCGGATTTCGCCACCCAGGTTCGTGGGTCGTATTTCTACAAGCAATCTCAAGTCTCGGTAAAATACCTGCGTAAGCTCATGGGGGCGAAGGTCTTCACGAACCCCAAGGATCACGATGAGTTGGCAAAACTGATCGAATATATGACGCCGAATGACCGTGCCGCCCTCGTAATGGACTTCTTTGCTGGATCTGCCAGTACCGCCGAAGCTGTCTTCCGGGCTAATGCCACCTATGGAACCAATCACCGTTTCATCATGGTTCAGCTCCCCGAGGATTTGCAGGAGGCAGAAGCCTCGACTACGGGAACTGCAAAGAAGACGGTGCAGGCCGCAATTAAGCTCATGAAGAAGAATGGTCGACCGCTGGTCTTGTCTGAAGTGTCGAAAGAACGCGTGAGACAGGCCGGGGCAGCGGTGTTGTCGGAGACTTGCGATCCGGGTTGGAACCGCGATGTCGGCTTCCGGGTCCTGAAGGTCGATACGTCCAACATGCAGGACGTGTACTACCGCCCTGACGAGATCGATCAGAAGGACCTCCTCGCTGCCGTCGACAACATCAAGCCCGACCGCACCCCTGAGGACCTGCTGTTCCAGGTGCTCGTCGACTGGGGCGTGGACCTGACGCTGCCGATCCAGCGCGAGACCATACAGGGCAAGACCGTCTTCTTCGTGGACGGAAATGCGCTGGTCGCCTGTTTTGAGACCGGCGTGACAGAGGAACTGGTGAAGCAGCTTGCCGGCCGCGAGCCGCTGCGCGTCGTTTTCCGCGACAACGGCTTTGTGTCCGATGCGGTGAAGATCAACGTCGAGCAGGTCTTCCGCCAGGTGTCCCCCGGCACCGACGTCAAGTCGATCTGAGGGGGCGACCGTGAAGCTGAAATTCAAGGTCCAGCCGTATCAGACGCAGGCCGTGACTGCGGTCATGGACTGCTTCGCCGGGCAGCCGATGTCGACCGGGATTACCTACCGGATCGATCCCGGCCGGAAGGCGCAGACGAGCGCCTTCGAGGAAGGGTTCAAGAACGCCGATCTGGCGCTGACCGAGCTTCAGGTGCTGGCCAACATCAAGGACGTCCAGCGCCGCCAGAACCTGCCTCTTTCCGACAAGCTGGTCGCCAGCGCTGGATGCCGGCTCAACCTCGACATCGAGATGGAGACAGGGACCGGCAAGACCTATTGCTACATCAAGACAATCTTCGAGATGAACAAGCGCTACGGCTGGTCGAAGTTCATCATCATGGTGCCGTCGATTGCCATCCGGGAGGGCGTCCACAAGTCGCTGCAGATCACCGCCGACCACTTCACCGAGAGCTACGGAAAGAAGGCGCGCTTCTTCATCTACAATTCCAAGCGGCTGCATGAGCTGGAGAGCTTCTCGTCGGACGCCGGCATCAACGTGATGGTCATTAACATCCAGGCGTTCGCTGCGCGCGGCGCTGACAACCGACGCATCTATGAGGAGCTGGATGACTTCCAGTCGCGCAAGCCCATCGACGTCATCGCCAGCAACCGGCCGATCCTGATCCTTGACGAGCCGCAGAAGATGGAAGGCGCGGCCACGATGGAGGCACTGCCGAAGTTCAAGCCGCTCATGATCCTGCGCTACTCGGCGACCCATAAGACGCAGCACAACCGTGTTCACCGGCTGGATGCCCTCGACGCCTATAACCAGAAGCTGGTGAAAAAGATCGCCGTCCGGGGCATCCAGACGCGGGGGCTCGCCGGCACGAACGCCTACCTCTACCTCGAGGGTATCGAGATATCGAAGAAGGCGCCGGTAGCCCGGCTCGAAATCGAGGTGAAGCTCGCGAGCGGCGAGATCAAGCGCCAGCTCAAGCGGCTGGAGTTCCGTGACGACCTGTTCGCCGAGTCCGGCGAGCTGGATCAATACCGCGACGGCTTCACGATCTCCCAGATCGACGCGCGCAACGACACGGTCGAATTTACCAACGGCCTGGTGCTCCAGGCCGGGGAGGCCACCGGTGATGTGTCCGAGCGCGACATCCGGCGCATCCAAATCCGCGAGACGATCAAGGCGCATCTCGACAAGGAGAAGCAGCTCTTCGCCCAGGGCATCAAGGTGCTGTCGCTGTTCTTCATCGACGAGGTCGTGAAGTACCGCGATTACGCACAGCCGGATGAGAAGGGCGAATATGCCCGCGTGTTCGAGGAGGAGTACGAGCTTCTCAAGGCGGAATATCTGGCTGAGCTGGCGATTGATAACGACGCCTACCGGAAGCACCTGGCGGGCATCGATGCGGCCAAGACTCACAACGGCTATTTCTCGATCGACAAGAAGACCAACCGGCTGAAGGACCCCGCCGTCGGCGCACGGTCGGTCGATTCAGACGACGTGGACGCCTACGACCTGATCCTGAAGGACAAGGAACGGCTGCTGTCTTTCGCGGAACCCACGCGGTTCATCTTCTCGCATTCCGCACTGCGCGAAGGGTGGGACAATCCCAACGTCTTCGTCATGTGCATGCTCAAGCACAGTGACAACACCGTCTCACGGCGCCAGGAAGTGGGCCGCGGCCTTCGCCTGTCGGTCGACCAGAACGGCGACCGGATGGACAACCCCGCGGTCGTCCATGACATCAACGTCCTCACGGTCGTCGCCAGCGAGAGCTACAAGAACTTTGTGGCGGGCCTCCAGAAGGAGATCGCCGACACGCTGACGTCGCGCCCGCGCAAGGCGACGGAGGCCTATTTCACCGGGAAGAGCATCACGACCGATGCTGGCCCGATCGAGATCACGCCGGCCATGGCGAAGCAGATCTACCGCTACCTCGTGAAGAACGATTATTCCGACGACGCAGACCAGATCACCAGCGCCTACCACCAGGCGAAGGAGGCCGGAACCCTGGCGGCCTTGCCGGATGAGCTGAAGGTGCATGCCGATCAGATTTTCCAGATCATCGACAGCGTGTTCAGCGACGCGCAACTCCCGAAGGTCGAGGACGGCCGCAAGCCGAAGACCAATCCGCTCAATGAGAATTTCGATAAGAAGGAGTTCCAGGAGCTCTGGTGGCGTATCAATCAGAAGGCTGTTTATCGGGTCGAGTTCGACTCCGATGAATTGGTCCGAAAGTGCGTAAGCGCCCTTGATAGCCAGCTTCGCGTGACGCCGCTCCAGTACACGGTTCAGACCGGCATACAGGGTGACGGGTTAACGGACGAACAGCTGAAGGCGGGTGATGGTTTTGCCCTGACAGGCTCAACGACCGAACGCGGCGGATCTGTCCATTCGCTCGTGAAGTACGACCTCCTCGGGAAGATGGCCGAAAACACGGAGCTCACGCGCAAGACTGCAGCGGAAATCCTGACCGGCATACAGGCCAGCGTGTTCGGGCAGTTCAAGGAGAACCCCGAGCACTTCATCGCCGAAGCATCGCGGATCATCGCTGAGCAAAAGGCCACAATGGTAATCGAGCGGTTGGCCTACGACGGGTTGGCCGAACGCTACGACGTCGACATCTTCACCGCGAACCAGACCGGCCAGGACTTCTCCAAGGCATCGGCCAAGCTCAAGCGGCACGTGTACGATTACGTGGTCACCGACTCCGAGATCGAACGAAAGTTTGCCGACGAGCTGGATACTGCGAGCGAGGTGGTGGTCTACGCCAAGCTGCCACGCGGCTTCCTGATCCCGACGCCGGTGGGCGACTACAACCCCGATTGGGCGATCTCCTTCAAGGAGGGAAGCGTCAAGCACATCTACTTCGTTGCCGAGACCAAGGGCACCATGTCCTCGATGAAGCTCCGCGAGATCGAGAACACCAAGATCGCTTGCGCGCGGAAATTCTTCGACGAGATCGGTCAGCGCGTGTCCGAGGATCGGGTCAAGTATGACGTGGTGACGAGTTACGAGAAGCTCATGGATATCGTGGGGCGAGCTGCTGCATAGAGTTGAGGCGGTTACCTGATGCAGTGAGCGCAGGGGAGATTCAATGGACGAAGACGCCAGAGAAGCCAGATTTCATTTTCTGCGGGATGGCAATTCTGAACCGAATAGCCTCGACTGGAACAAGGGGATCGAGAGTGCCCGCCAGGCGATTTCCGAGGCTATGAATGCCAAGAACATCGCGTTCTTGCTCGGCGCCGGATGTTCCTCCCTGATGAAGGGCAAAAAGGAACTCGGCATTGCAACCATGGCGCCCCTGGCCAAGGAGTTTTGCGGAGAAACCCTCGATGCGCGCGCGGCGGGCTTCTACGCCGATCCGCCGGTGGTCGGCGCTGCCCCGGCGCCATGGCGACTGACCAAGGACGAACTCGAATATCTCGATGCACTCGGGATCGATCTGGCGAAGGATTACAGCCGCAACCTGGAACGCCTGATGGAGGTGCTGTTCGCGCAGCGGTTCGTGCTGCGCCAGAGCGAGAATGCCGCTCTTCACCCCTACCGCGCTGTTCTCGACGGCATTATCAAGAAGGTCCAGGATTTCCTCTGGACACGTGTCACCCAAGGGGCCTTCGCCACGGACGGCGACACCACCGTGCGCGACCTCTACGAGCGGTTCTACAAAAAGCTGGTCCTGCGCGATCGGTCCTTGCCCCGACCGTGGGTGTTCACGACCAACTATGATCATTTCAGCGAATTGGCGATGGATCGGCTTGGCATTCCCTATGCCAACGGCTTTTCCGGCGTCGTGGAACGTCGCTTCAATCCGGCGATCTTCCGCTATGCCCTGGCCGAACAGCTCGACGTCGCCAGCCGCAAGTGGACCGCCGTCGACGCCTTCGTCTATCTCTGCAAATTGCATGGCTCGGTCACTTGGACCGAAGACGATCATGGCCTGTTCCCGATCAAGGAAGTCTGGCCGCCGGAATCCACGAACCAGATGCTGATCTATCCGACGCCGGCGAAACAGAACTCTTCGCTCGGCTCGCCCTATGCAGACATGTTTCGGGAATTTCAGTCCCGGATCGTGCGCGAGCAGAGCGTTCTCATCACGGCCGGCTACGCCTTCGGCGATGAGCACCTGAACAACATTATCTACCAGGCGCTAACGATCCCGACGTTCCGTCTGGTGATCTTCGCGGCGCCGGATACGGGCGGCGAGATCGCCAAGCTGCGAGCGCTGCGAGACCCGCGCATCTGGATCATCGGGGGCGACGGTCCTGCCGAGGGAACCAGGGCTCACTACTTCGACATGATCGTCGAGCATTTCATGCCACAGCGCCCCAGCGACAGGATCGATGACGCCGTTCGCAAGGTGTTGTCCGAACTGGCGCCGAAGAGGGATGACGAGACCAAGGTTGGCGGGGCATGAGCCACGATGATCGCAAGCGCGCGATCGGCAAGGTGGTGTCGGTCGCGGCCGACCGCTTCGTCGTCGAGATGCACGCCGGGACCGACAATTTCACGGTCGTTGGCTTCGACGGCGTGCATTATGTGGCGCGGCTGGGATCGTTCCTGATGATCCCGTCGCAGTCGGAATATGTCGTGGTCGAGGTTGTCGGCCTGCGTGAGCGCGACGCGAGCACGCCGTCCGAGCGCGGCGATTTCGACAGGGCCGGCTCCCCGAAGTATCTGGACGTGGTGCCGGTCGGCATGTTGCCGATGCATGGCGGCGCGTTCCGTTTCGGTGTGTCCGTTTTCCCGTCCCTGTATGCGGACGCGCTCTATGCGCTGGACGGCGAACTCGACCGCATCTTCGAGACCGAGGCCGCCGTCGAACCTTCAGTCGGCCTGAACGGCGGCGCCTGCGAACCCGAAGGGGCCACGCGCTACCGGGTGCTGCCGATCGGCAGATCGGTGGTGTTCGAGAACTACGACATCAAGGTCCGGCTGAACGAGTTCTTCGGCGGTCATGTCGCCGTCCTGGGCAATACCGGCAGCGGCAAGTCCTGCACGGTCGCCTCGGTCTTGCAGTCCCTTTTCAGCAAGCCGGAGGAGCATCACGCCCGCGGCGCGACCTTCGTCGTCTTCGACGTCAATGGCGAGTATCACGCCGCGCTGGCCGCTTCCGCGAAGGAGGGAGCCATCGGGGTCGAGCGCGTCATCCTCGACGGCACGGCGGCTGGCTTCCGTATGCCGCATTGGTTCCTGGAGATGGCAGAATGGGAACTGCTCTTGCAGGCCAGCGAGCGAACACAGCTGCCGGTCCTTCGGACAGCGTTAGGTCTGACAAGTCTTTTTCATGCCAATACGCCAGAAGCTCTGGCGCTGCGCGAGCACTTTGTCGCCACCTGCATCATAGAGTGTTTTCGAGGGGCAGATGGCGACTCCCCTGTATCAAAATTTCAGCGCGTTGTCTCCCTTCTCCAGAAGTATCCGACAACCGACCTAAATATGGCGCTTCTGAACCGCTTTAATCCCAATTTTCAGTATGGAAATTTTTCGGGAAACAACCAATCGGCGTTCCTGGACGAAGTGAGAAAAAAGCTCCGGGAGGACGCGCCCTTACCAGCCTATAATCGGACACCATTCTCTTTTGATGAGCTGCACGAGTGTCTCGACTTCGCGATCCTCTATGAGGAGGCTCACGGCAATCGCCAAATCCGAGACTACTGCTCGTCCATGGTTACGCGCCTCAGATCCCTCCAGGAGAGAACAGAATATGCCTTTCTGCGTCACGAAGGAACCGACGTTGCCGCAGCCGTGAGCGATCTGGAATTTTTGACCAACATCGTCGGCCTGCAAAGGGCGGCCGGAGAATCTTTCACCAAACGCAATCAAGTCATTATTATTGATCTCAATTCTGTCGAAGATGAAATCGTTGAGCTGGTCAGTGCGGTCATCGCACGCATGCTTTTTCGGTTTCTTCGCCATGCGGAACCGAGAAACCGCTTCCCGATACACCTATTGCTCGAAGAGGCTCATAGATATATCGCATCTGCGCCGTCCCGCTTTTCCATCGACGCCACCAAGATTTTCGAGCGCATCGCCAAGGAAGGACGCAAATACGGCATGTTCGTGCTGCTGGCGTCTCAGCGCCCGAGCGAGCTGTCCAAGACGGTTCTCAGCCAGTGCTCCAACTTCCTGGTTCACCGAATCCAGAATCCCGACGATCTCTCCCAGATCCGCCAGATGACGCCGTTCATCTCAGAATCGGTCCTGAAGCGGTTGCCGTCATTGCCTCGGCAGCACGCGCTGGTATTTGGAACGTCGGTTAATTTGCCAACGACCTTCAAGGTCAGGGAGGCATCGCCGCGGCCGCGCAGTGATGATACCGCCGTGGTCGATCTGTGGTTTCACGAGGAAGGTCGAGCCGCTGACATCCGCCTAGCGCTCCGTCCGGCCGATGCCGCTGTGGCGGCTGAGGGCGAGGCGCTGATAGTAAACGCAGCGTCGGACGATGACATTTTGTGACCAGCTGGAGACGCTGGAGGCCGCAGGGACTCCCGGGTCATCCAGCTTCCTCAGCTGCGCGAATAGATATTTCACTTTTTCGATGTGCTGGACGGACAGCCGATCACCTATTTGGTTAGCCACTGTCCGTAGGCTTCCACATCGATCATCGGAACGGTTCCGCTGAATTGCAGTTGAGAAATCAGCTTGAACAGGAATGCTGTCGCAGGCTTATTTTCGTTGACGAAGCTGAAGCTCGCGGTCGGCTGATCGAAGAAAAAGTGGCCATGTGAGGCGACACAGCCGATATCGAGCCGCCCGTCACCAACGTCGGCGGCCAGGGCCTTCTCAAATGAGGCTCCGAGAGCAGGACTCCATTCGCTTTCAAAAGTCAGGAGGCCGCCCAAGATCGGGATCAACGGTTTCGCGGGATAGACGCCCTTGGCATATGGAATCGGTAGGCTCGTGCGGTGAAGGCACCTGACACTTGCAACTTTCTGCTGCGCGTATGCCACTAGGCCGGCATTCGCCGTCTGCTTTGCCTCGAAGACGGCGTAGACGCTCTCGGCCGGGATGATCGTCTCGTTCTCATATGTGAAAATGAAGGGTGAATACTGGCGATCGAAAATCACAACATCGATCTGTTGGCTGAAGTTGCCCAGGCTATCGACAACATGCGCCTTGGAAGCCTGATAGCGCTTCGGCAAATATGTCTCCAGCATGCTGATCCAAACATTCTCGCTGGCATCGCCCTTCGTCCCCGGGTGGCTGAACGACTTTCGGACGGTTGCGAGACGCTGCTGAATGTCTTCATGCAACGAGGAAAGAAGCTGGGACAAGGACCATTCCGACATCGAAAAACTCCGTGGGATTTTGATGGCTGTCGTTAAGACAGCGGAAATTTCGGGCCGAACAATTCCCGCCAGGCGCGCAACGCCTCTCCGTTACGGCCGTGGCGGACATGGTCGATTGCAACGGTTGCTTCACGCTCCGCTGCACGCAGAAGGTCGCGCGCCCGCGTCTTGCGGGCCGTGTCCATGCTGTTGCTGATCGGCGGACCGAGGCCGGCGGGATCAGGCCACTCGTCGAAAACCCGGGCCGCGAGCGTTGCAAAGAACCCCTGAATCTCGCGGTCAAAGCTGCCACCCCAGCCGCCATAAAGACATTGCATTGCCATGACTTCGATGAGGAACGAGGGCTTCACCGGCTTCTCGCCGTGCTTGGGGTTGTTGTTCCAGTATTTCAACATCCGCACGAGACCCTTCCATTCGTTTGAATAGGCCTGATGTGCGGTCGTTGCCTCTGCGGCATGGGTCTGAGGGTTGGTCCCGATCCACTTGCCGATTTCGTTATCAGGAATCTCGAAATTTTCATCTTTGTCGAAAGCAGGAACGACATCGACACTGATGACTCGGTAATCGGTGTTATCCTCGGCATCCGCCCTCACGCCAAAATCGACGTTGATCGAGCGGTTCTGCTTCTTGGCCTTGTCGCCGTACTTCTCGACCAAGGCGTTGTGAAAATCAGTCAGCACAACCGATGGCGCTTTGGAACGATAGTGATCTTCCGACGGTTTCAAGACGAAGAAGATGTCGACGTCTTTCAATGGCTTTGTCTTGGTCCAGCGCGCATAGGATCCGGTCAGGAAGCTCCGGTCGATCTTGAACTTGGTGTCCAGATAATCCCGGACTTCCTTCTGGCGCGCGGAGGCGTTTGCCTGCTCACGATCGTTCAATTCCAATCGACTTTTGAATTTCCGGAACGCTTCGTCGATCGTGAGCATCAAGCTCTCCTAAGATAAGAGGTGCTGGCGCCAAGGCCGCTGTGTTCGACAGTCGTCCCGAGGCTTTGACGAACCATGCCCTCCGTCGAACGGCCGCTCGCCTTGCTCCACCCAGCCACGTCGGGACGTCCCGGCTTGCTTTGAAGAAGGAGTCGATACCGCGCCTCGCTCGGAACCAGCCCCGCCTTTCTGATGGCGTATTTGAGCTGCTCGGTATCCGTCCAAAAACCGCCATCGCCTCCGGACCAGCCATAGGCGATGTCGATGTCCCACCGGACAATCAGCGCGTCCGTTCTCGGGTTGTAGATTTCCAGCTTTACGGTTTCGAGATCGCCAGTGTTCAACCAGGTCTGCACACCGCGCATGTGCAGTTCCCAGTCGCCGACAAACTCGGTTGGATCGAGGCCCACAAGGCGGATGATGTCCTTCAAGCTTTTGAGGATGTTGTCAGCCACATAGGTGACAGAGTGGGTATAGGTGTTGACAGCGACGCTGGTCATGAGCCCAGAAACCCTTTCGGATCGAATATAAGGGTCTGTGATTTCGTGGTCGCCGACTCGTCTGCGCTGGAGACAGCCGCATCAAGATCGCGCGCCGTGATGCGTGTGCTGTGCTTTTTGAGCGCAGCCTGGACCCATGCGAGATCGTCCGCCAGGCAAGGCAGCGATACCCGCCAATCCCCTTTCAGCGGGTCAAAGCCAAGGGAGTCTTCATTCGCACCGGAACCGTCGATGGCGTCATCGTCATAGAGGCAATAGATGCGCGTGCGCGGACCATCGCAGGTGACTGTGATCGCGGCGTCCTTGGGCGCCTGATCAGCGATCACACTGGCGGCGACACCGGTGACGGCAAGAAGCTCCGTCCGTGCATCTCCTGCCTTGCCCTGAGTCAAGAGATCAACGATCGCCGTCCAGGTCCGTGAGGCGTCGCGCTCGGGCGTACTCTTGAATGTGCGGCTGGCAACGGTGCTCATGACGCCTTGCCTCCCGACATACGGCCCGCCTTGGCAGCGCGCGCCGCGCCTAACAGATCCTCGAGCGTGACGCGTTCGGGATTCATGGCCGTTTGCGGGCTGCTGGCCAAGGCGTTGGCCACCATCTTGCGGATGGCGCGTCCGTCGAGCCCGACGCATTCGGCCGCGCAGCGGTCGAAACCCGAGGTCGTCGGCAGCTTCGCGATGGCTGGATAGGTCTTGCCGAGACCAGTCAGGCAATCCTTCAGGATAAGCCCGCACGCTTCACGATCGGGCAGCGGCACATGGACGACCAGGTCACAGCGCGAGGTGAAGGCCGCGTCGACCGCCTCGGGAAAGTTGCTGGTGGCAAGGAACAGCAGGTTCGGATGCCGTTCGGCCAGAGCGTCAAGTTGAACGAGCACGGCATCGGTTGCGCGGTGGATATCGATCGGATTGGCCTCCAGGCTCATTTTCGACCGGTCCGCGGCAAGCGTCTCGACTTCATCGAGGAGCACAATCGTCGGTCCTGCGGCGGCCGCTTCGGCGATCGACTGTGAGAACAGCTCCGAGACCGCACGCTGGGTCTTGCCCATCGCCGAACTGGTTAGCGCGTGGGGCTCGACTTCGAGCAGGCGGAACCCGCCGCCAGGAAATGTCTCGGCGGTACGATGTGCCAATCCGCGAGCGAGAGATGTCTTGCCGGTCCCTGGTGGTCCGACAAGCAGAATGACGCCGTGGAGCGGAATAACACTACGGTCGACCTTACCGCGCATCGTGAAGTTCAGCATCGCCTGCGAGAGGAGCTGGGCCTTCAGGCGCTCGTCCAGGATGATCGAATTCCAGAGTGCTCCGAGCGCGGGATCGGGAAGCCGGCGTGCGCGCTGGATGCCCTTGGGTTGATTGAAGTCCTCGTTCTGCACCGCCGTCAGCTTCTGCATCGTGATCGTCCTCGCGTCGCCTGCCTGGCGGGTTGAATGCGAAAGTTGGAAAAACTGAGCCCAAGCGGCTGCGGCCGCTGGGCTTACCCCTTCGGAGGGAAGGGATCGTTGCCGTAGGAGTTGGCGTCCCGGATGCGACCGTCGGGACGGTGTATCACCACCTCGCCGCGCTCGCGGATCGCGGTGTTGCGCGCTGCTTCGGTTGCCTGCGCCTGGGTGCTGTGTGTCGTTCCCACGCGGGAAGCTCCCTCACGGCGCGTCGCCCAACCGGAATCGTGGGGAACGACATGGATGCGTTTTGACATTCTGACTTCCTTCCTGCTCGCCGCTGCCCGAATCGGACATTCACCGACGCCTAACCAATTTCAGGACGCTGGATTGTTGTCAATACACACATTTTAAATGACAATATTAAGCACATTGTGTTTGTGACATTGACATCGTGCGGTGTGGAACGCAAACATTGGGAATGCCAGATGAGTCGATCTATGTAGCGTTCGGGAAGCTTGTCGCTTCGAGGCGAAAGACACTTGAACTCACCCAAGCCGAGCTGGCAGCCAAAGTGGGTATGTCGCGTGCGTCAGTGGCAAATATCGAGAGCGGCCGGCAGAACGTGTTGTTGCATCACGTCTACAGTCTCGCGTCGGCGCTGGAATTTTCAAAGCCCGCCGATTTGCTACCCGCCGTGCCAAAACCACAGCCCCGTGAGGATATGCAGATGATCTTGTCAGACGAAACAGTGACCGCTCGCGGCAAGGCGCAGATCAATGATCTGATCGCGGATGCGCTTGCGCGCCATAGTTCCGGAAGAGCCGGGTCGTGACCGCCAACCCCGAAATGGCGCGGGAAGCTGCGCGCAGGATGTTGCGGGAGTTCGGAGTGAAGGGAGCCCCAGTTCCCATTGAGCGCATTATCAAGGCTAGGAACGTTGTACTTCAGTATGCGCCTCTGGAGGACGATCTCTCCGGCATGGCCTTCATAAAGGACGGCATCGGTATCATCGGCGTGAACGCCTTGCATCACCCGAACCGGCAACGGTTTACGGCCGCACATGAGCTTGGGCATCATGTGTTGCATGCCGCGAATATCCAGAAGGCCGTGCATGTCGACAAAGGGTTTCGGGTTCTGTTGCGCGATGACGTCTCGTCACAGGGAATCGACCCTCTGGAAATCGAGGCCAACGCATTTGCGTCTGAGCTACTTATGCCTCGAGAATTCCTTGCGAATGCCCTGGACGCTAGTGGACTGGACATGGAGGATGACGTCGGGATTGAGGTGCTTGCAAAAAAGTTCCGGGTGAGTGCATCCGCGATGCGGTTCCGCCTAGCGAGTCATTTCTAGGCGAGGGGGTGTGTATGGGCTTCGTATTCTTCGACACGGAGACAACGGGGCTCAGGCATGGTTTCGATCAGATCGTGCATTTCGCGGCAATACGGACTGACAACGATCTCAACGAGGTCGATCGGTTCGAGGCGCGCTCACGTCTTTTGCCGCATGTCGTTCCCCACCCGAGCGCACTTCTGACAAACGGGCTGCCAATTGAACGCCTCACCGATGAGGGGTTGCCGTCGCACTATCAGATGGTCCTCCTTATCCGAGAAAAGCTCCTGTGCTGGTCTCCGTCGATTTTTGTGGGCTACAACTCCATCCGGTTCGACGAGGAAATGCTCAGGCACGCATTTTTTCAGACGCTGCAGCCAGCTTATCTCACCAGCAGCCACGGTAATTCCCGCGCCGATGTTCTGGGCCTTGTAATGGCGGCGGCGGGTCTATCACCGGCCAGCCTGTCTGTTCCCTACGGGCCAGAAGGGCGCCCGATTTTTCGTCTGGAACAGCTTGCATCGGCAAATGACGTTGCTCACACAGACGCGCACGACGCTATGGGTGATGTGGTTGCCACGCTCGGTCTTTGCCGCCGCGTCCATGAACGATCGCCCGAACTCTGGCATCGCTTCGTGCGCTTTTCGAAGAAAGCGACTGTTGGAGATTTCGTCGACACCGAAGACGGGTTTTTCCTCACCGAGTTTTTTGGCAATGCGCCCTATCACACGCCGGTTGTGTGTATCGGCGCAGATCCGGATCAGCCCAATGGTAGGTTCTGCTTACGTTTGGACGTCGCCCGCGAAGAGCTTGCTGTGATGACGGAAGAGGCGTTCCAGAGCTACTTGTCAGCAAAACCAAGTCCTGTCCGAAGGCTCCGAATCAATGCTGCCCCTACATTGACAGCTTTCTACGATGCGCCCGACGCCATGCTCGACGGCGCCGACATTGATGATCTGGAGAGACGTGCCCGGAGCATCAAGGAAGATACGGCGCTGCGCTCTCGGATCATTGAGGCCTTCGTGGCGACGCGAGCACGTCGTTCGCCGTCTAGCCATGTGGAAGGGCGGATCTACGAGGGCTTTCCTGGTCGAGATGACGAGGATCGCATGGCAAAATTCCATACCGTGGGTTGGGGGGAGGCGGCGGCCATCGTTCAAGAATTTGACGATGAACGGCTCCGGGTTTTTGGTCGGCGATTGATCTACTACGGCGGCCGGTCGGCCTTGTCGGATGACGTGAAGCTTGGTGTGGAGTGTGACTTGACCGACCGTCTGATAGACCATGCCGCTGGGGGCTTTACGCTGCGTCAGGCGCTTGACGAGACGGAGCGGCTGTTGGCTGAAAATGGTGCTGACGCCAACGGGATCTTGTCCAGCTATCGCGAATACCTCACTCATCGTATCAAACGTGTAACGGAGTTCCGCGCCCGGCGGTTTGTCGTCGAGCCGCGTTAGCGCGCCCAAGCGCCGTCGATGGGGGTGGAGCAATCAGGCTTCAGCACTCACTCGATTCAAGGTACGTATGCTGCTAAATGACGTTGATGTTCCTTTCGGGCAGTCCTCTGAGTAACGCTCGGCAGGCAAAAGAACGGGCTCTGAGCGGCGATTGACCTCGATAGATGCCGGACCCGCGAAAATATTTTTCTGGCAGTTTTCCCAATGAAATCAAAAGCGTACAATTTTGACGGCCATGCAATCGGAAAATGGCCGTCGAAATGGGGTGTTATCCTATAGTTTTCAAAGCCTTATAGGCTATCTGAACAATCGAGTGGGAGTGACGAGGCGCGGACCCGGACAGCGTCGGATACTGCCTCGTCGCCTTGGCGGTTCCGATAATCCGATAGACGTCGAAGGACGTCCGCAAGTGGCGACTTTTCCGCCCTGCAGCTATCGGGAGCGTCAAAGCGGATAACTGCCTTTCGTTATGCGGCTGGCAATCCCGAAACGGTAGTGTTTGAGAATGGCTTGGTTCGGGCATTTGCGCGGATTCACTGTCTTGCCGCAAGCGGCCGAAACCAGGCGTCGATCCGCGGCTGGCCTCGTGCACGCGGCGTCGGGATGCCTTATCAAGTGGAGACCTGCAGGAAAGCCATCACACCGATGACGCCACTGGAGCAATATATCGCCGGCTGGCGGACGCACGACTTGGCCGCGATCCTTGCAACGCTCACCCCGGATCGCGTCGTCATCGAGAGCTTCGGACCGGTCTACCGCGGGCACGATTGGGTAGCGCGATGGGTGTCGACGTGGCTGGCTGAGGACGGCCGCGTCATCGACTGGACGATCCGCGATCTACGATCCTCACCTGAGGGTCAAACCGCGGAATGGAATTTCCACTATACGTGGCGCCGTGAGGAAAAGAGCTTTGACGGCGTAACCATCGCGAAGCTGCACGACGGCAAACTTTCGTATCTACGTGAGTATGCCACAACGGCGACGCTCTACGATTGGCAAGGCGAGTGGCAGACCTTTTAAATGACGGCATTATAACCCGCCTCAACGACCTTCCCGCAAATGAACCTTCAACGGGATAGCGGGGCAGGATCGGTCTCAGCGATGCATCTGGTGAGGCACATTCGCCCGTGCAAACTGCTCCTGCCCGCGCCTCGCTTGCGCCGCCGCATGTCCTGAACTAAGGTCGAACAACGATGTTTATGTCGACGTCCTTCCCGCTGATCTGAACGGCCCTCGGCCATTTCGGCGCGCATGCGCGCTTTTGAGATCACTTTGGCCTCGCGCATGCGAGTGCTGAATGGGTAACGTCTATGCCCAGAATCGAGCAAGTTGGCCTGACGGATGGTCAGGTCCTGAGCTTCATCGTCGATGGCTTCGTCAAGCTTGACGGCGCCTTCAGTCCTGACCTCGCGAAGCAATGCAGGAAGGAACTGTGGGACAGGATCGGGCTGTCGCCGGATGATCCGGCCGGATGGACAGAGCCAGTCATCCGAGTAGCCTCCATGGCGTCTCCACCATTCGCCGCGGCTGCCAACACGTCCCAGCTTCATCGCGCCTTCGATCAACTCGTCGGTGTGGACCGGTGGTTGAAGCCCCGAGGCCTTGGAACATTCCCAATCCGCTTTCCGTCATCCATCGCCCCCACGGACGACGGCTGGCACGTGGATGTGAGTTTCGGGGACTCTCCCGACTTCATGGAATGGCGAGCCAATGTGAAGAGCAGCGGTCGGGCCTTGTTGATGCTCTTCCTGTTGTCGGATGTCGGGCCGGATGACGCGCCAGCGCGCATCCGCAAAGGCTCGCACGCGACGATCGCGCGTGAACTGCTGCCCTATGGCGAGAAGGGTGCCTCGCTCTGGCAACTCGCTGCCGAGGGCTTCGCATCGACGGAGCAGTGCGAGGTCGAACTGGCAACGGGCTTGGCCGGCACAGTCTTCCTGTGCCATCCGTTCCTCGTTCACGCGGCACAAGCCATTCGGGGAACCCGGCCACGTTTCATGGCTCAGCCCCCGTTGATGCCCAGAGGTGAGTTCGACCCGGCGCAGCCGCCATCCGCCGTGCAGTTGGCAATTCGCCGGGCTTGCGGTCTGGAGTTCTGATCCAAGCCGCAATGATGCAGCAGGAGCATCGCGCATCTCCGATGCGCGATGCTCCTGGTTGCAATCCAGGCAGAGACGATGCGGCGCTAGGTCTTGCCTGCATCACCGGCGGCGTTGGGGTCGAAATGCACCCGGCCGCGATCGCCCAAACGGAGGTGGTCTGGCAGGCGCCGGCGGAGCCATGCCCCCGGGCCCGCCCGGGCAGCCCACACGGCCCGCGCCCCATCCGCCTCACCCCGGTTCACGTGCCGGGATCATCCGACCGTTCACGACAGCGCCCGGAGCGCCCCGCGCAGCCCCTCCGCGTCAAGCGCCGGCATTCCCTGCTCGAGCGCCGCATGGGTGTCGCGCCAGATCGGCAGTGCGGAGGCCAGCAGCGCCTCACCCTTCTCGGTCAGGCGGAGCCGCCGGCTCCGCCTGTCGGTCGGGTCGGTCTCGACGGCCACCAGTCCCTCCCGCTCGAGCGGCTTGAGCGCGGCCGTCAGGGTCGTCCGGTCCATCGCAAGCAGATGCGCCACGGGCCCGATCGGCGGCGGCTCCGGCCGGTTCAGTGCCATCAGCAGCGAAAACTGCCCGTTCGTCAGGCCCACCGGCCGCAGGGCCAGGTCGAAGCGCCGCGCCAGGGCCCGCGCCGCGCGCTGCACATGAAGGCAGAGGCAGGTGTCGCGGACGGCGAGGGTGGTTTCGAACGGAACCTGCTTTGACATGGCCCATTAACGTTGATATCAACGTTTTCGTCAAGGGAGCGAGACGGTCTCCCGGGCAGAGGGAGAGTCAGATGAGTTATGTCGATGGCTTCGTGCTCGCCGTTCCAGCCGCCAACAGGGAAACCTACCGCAAGCACGCCGCCGAAGCGGCGCCCCTGTTCAAGGAATTCGGCGCCACCCGCATGGTGGAATGCTGGGGCGACGACGTCCCGGACGGCAAGCTCACCGATTTCCGCCGCGCCGTGCAGGCAACGGAGGATGAGGTCGTGGTGTTCAGCTGGATCGAATACCCGTCCAAGGAAGTCCGGGACGCGGCGCATGAGAAAAAATGATGAGCGACTCGCGCATGAAGGCCATGGCCGGCGCGATGCCTTTCCACGGCAAGCGCATGATCTTCGGTGGCTTCGCCCCGATCCTCGACGTCTGAGCGGCCGATCATGGGCAACATGCACGGCGACTTCATCTGGTACGAGTTGCTGACGCCCGACCCCGCCTCCGCCGCGACCTTCTACGGCGCGGTGCTGGGCTGGACGTCGCGCGACGCGGGCGGTCCGACCCCGGGCTACGGCCTGTTCTCGACCGCGGAGATCGCGGTCGCCGGCTTCATGGCCATGCCGCCCGGCGCCGCCGGGGCGGGGATGCCGCCGCAATGGCTGGGCTATGTCGCCGTGGAGGATGTCGACGCCTCGGTCCGGTCGGTCCTCGAGGCCGGTGGCACGCAGCACATGCCGCCGATCGATCTCGCGGGCATCGGGCGCTTCGCCCTGCTCGCCGACCCGCAGGGCGCGCCGTTCTACGTCATGCGGGGTGCGACGGAGGACGAAAGCTCCTCCTTCGCGCCCGAGAAGACCGGCCATTGCCGCTGGAACGAGCTGTCCACCGACGACCAGCCGGCCGCCCTGGCCTTCTACGGCCGCGTGTTCGGCTGGGAGAAGGGAAACGCCATGCCGATGGGCGATCTCGGCGAGTACCGCTTCATCTCCCATCGCGGCGTGACGCTGGGGGCCGTGATGACCACCCCGCCCGGTGGCCCCCGGCCGGGCTGGCGGTTCTACTTCGGCGTGGCGGATATCGACCGCGCGGCGGAGGCCATCCGGAGCGGGGGAGGGGCCGTCCAGTTCGGACCGGACGAGGTGCCTGGCGGCCTTTTCATCGTCGTCGGCACCGATCCGCAGGGCGCCCCATTCGCGGTGGTCGGCCCCCGGAACGCCTAGCACCCCTGGGAAGCGGCCGTCGGAACGGCCAGGATGCGGCTCGCCACCCCGGAACGGGGCGGCGAGTCATTCCCGGGGGAAACGATCATGCTCAAGACCATCCTGGCCGCCGGAATGGCGGCCCTTCTCGGCCTTCCCGCCCTGGCACAGCCCGCGCAGGACACCGTCGGCGCCATCCGGGCCCGCGGCTCCCTCGTCTGCGGGGTGACGCCGAATTCCGCCGGATTCGGCACGCCGGACAGCAGGGGCGAGTGGCACGGCATCGACGTGGATGCGTGCCGCGCCATCGCGGTGGCGGTGCTGGGCGATGCCCGGAAGTTCCGCTTCGTCCCGGCCAGCACGGCGCAGCGCTTCACCATGCTGCAATCCGGCGAGATCGATGTCCTGGCCCGGGTCACGACCTGGAGCATGTCGCGGGAAGGCGCGCTGGGCCTCGCCTTCGCCAGCATCAATGTCTTCGACGGGCAGGGCTTCCTCGTGAAGACCGATTCAGGCGTGACCTCCGCCCGCCAGCTCGACGGCGCCACCATCTGCCTCCTGCCCGGCACCACCAATGAGCTGAACGTCGCGGACTACTTCCGCACCCACAACATGCGCTTCACCCCGGTGGTGATGGACAATATCGAGGAGCTCCGCGCCGCCTTCCTCGCCGGCCGCTGCGACAGCTACTCCACGGACGCCTCGGCGCTGGCCACCTACCGCGCCAGCCAGGGTGCGAATGCGGACCGCTTCCGCGTGCTGCCCGACATCATCTCGAAGGAGCCGCTCGGCGTCGCCGTCCGCAAGGGTGATTGGCGTTTCTTCGACATGGCGCGCTGGGCCCACTTCGCCATGGTGACCGCCGAGGAGCTGGGAATCGACAGCCGGAACATCGACAGCTTCGCCAACAACCCGAATCCGGATGTGCAGCGATTCCTGGGCCGGACGGGCGACTTGGGCCAGAGCATGGGCATGAGCAACGACTGGGCCGCCCAGATCGTGCGCCAGGTCGGCAATTTCGGCGAGGTCTGGGACCGCAACCTGGCGCCGCTCGGGATCCAGCGCGGCATCAACGCGCTGTGGACCAGGGGCGGCCTGCAATACGCGCCGCCGCTCCGCTGAGCCTTCCCGAACGCCCGGCCTGGCCGCCTGAGAGGGCGCTAGGCCGGGCCACGAGCCTGTGGATTGAGGGGATCACGGGGGTTACCCGCCCTCACGCGAATGTTTCCGTTCTGTGAAACCCGGCCTGCCGGTAATCGACTCGCCGTGACTCAGCGAGTCGCTGCTTTGCGCGGCCGACCGTGTCGCCGATGCCACGGGAAACCGTCTATATATGGGGTCGTTCTGACAGGGCTGCGCGATATCTTGTGTGGCGTCCCTCCCAGAGGCATCCTCCGCTCCGGGGGAATTCAGGGGTTTGACTATGTTCGATGCCATCCAGCTTGAGGGCCATGGCCAGGTTAAGGTCGATCGCTCGCGCGACGCCCTGCTGACCGCGTTCGGCAAGGATACGCTGAGCGACCGCTATCTGCTGCCCGGCGAGTCCTATCAGGACCTCTTCGCCCGGGTCGCCAGCGCCTATGGCGACGATGCGGCGCATGCCCAGCGGATCTACGACTACATCTCCCGGCTGTGGTTCATGCCGGCCACCCCCGTGCTGTCGAATGGTGGCACGAAGCGCGGGCTGCCCATCTCCTGCTTCCTCAACGAGGCCGATGACAGCCTCGATGCCATCGTCGGGCTGTGGAACGAGAACGTCGCCCTCGCCTCGAAGGGGGGCGGCATCGGTTCCTATTGGGGCAACCTCCGTTCCATCGGCGAAAAGGTCGGGATGAACGGCAAGACCTCCGGCGTCGTGCCCTTCATCCGCGTGATGGACAGCCTCACCCTCGCCATCTCCCAGGGCTCCCTCCGCCGCGGCTCGGCGGCCGTCTACCTTCCGATCTCCCACCCCGAGGTCGAGGAGTTCATCGAGATCCGCCGCCCGACCGGCGGCGACCCGAACCGCAAGGCCCTGAACCTGCACCACGGCATCCTCATCTCGGATGCGTTCATGCGTGCGGTTGAGGCCGATGAGGAGTGGGCCTTCACGAGCCCGAAGGACGGGGCGCTGATCCGCAAGGTCTCGGCCCGCCATCTCTGGATCCGCATCCTCACGGCCCGGATCGAGACCGGCGAGCCCTACATCATCTATTCCGACCACGTGAACCGCCACCAGCCGGAGCACCACAAGCTGGCCGGGCTGGAGGTGAAGACCTCGAACCTCTGCTCCGAGATCACCCTGCCGACCGGCCGCGACCATCACGGCCGCGACCGCACCGCGGTGTGCTGCCTCTCCTCGCTGAACCTCGAGACCTGGTTCGACTGGAAGGACGAGCCGCGCTTCATCCCGGACGTGATGCGGTTCCTGGACAACGTGCTGCAGTCCTTCATCGACACCGCGCCCGACACCATGGCGAAGGCGAAGTACAGCGCGATGCGCGAGCGCTCCGTCGGCCTCGGCGTGATGGGCTTCCACTCCTTCCTGCAGTCGCAGAACGTGCCCTTCGAGAGCGTGATCGCGAAGGTGTGGAACATGAAAATGTTCAAGCACATCCGCGCCCAGGCCGATGCGGCCAGCCGGGAACTCGCCGCCGAGCGCGGCCCGTGCCCGGATGCCGCCGAATACGGCGTCATGGAGCGCTTCTCGAACAAGATGGCGATCGCGCCGACCGCCAGCATCAGCATCATCTGCGGCGGCGCCTCTCCGGGCATCGAGCCGATCGCGGCCAATGTCTACAACCACAAGACGCTGTCCGGCTCCTATATCGTCCGCAATCCCTATCTCCAGAAGGTGCTGGCGAAGCACGGGCGCGATGATGAGGACACCTGGACCTCCATCACCGTGACCAAGGGGTCGGTCCAGCATCTGGACTTCCTGACCCAGCAGGAGAAGGACGTCTTCAAGACGGCCTTCGAGCTGGACCAGCGCTGGGTGGTCGAGCATGCGGCGGACCGCACGCCCTATATCTGCCAGAGCCAGTCGTTGAACGTCTTCCTGCCCGCCAACATCCACAAGCGGGACCTGCACCAGATCCACTTCCAGGCCTGGAAGAAGGGCGTGAAGTCGCTCTATTACTGCCGCAGCCTCTCCATCCAGCGTGCGGATACAATCAGCGAGAAGGTGGCGGTGCAGCCCAAGCTCGGGATCATCGCGAATGATGTGGCGGCGCCCTTGCCGCTGGTCGCCGCGGCCCCGGCCGAGAGCACGAATTACGAGGAATGCCTCGCCTGCCAGTGACGTAACCGGACGTGATTCGACCGCCGGGACCGGCGGTCGCACTCTCGTTCCGAACCGGCGGGGAGCGCTGCCCGCCGGTGCCGCTGCCCATTTGTCTCAAGCCCAGCAGGAAAGTCGCCATGCCCGACGGCGCGATGTCCCCCGACGAGCTGCCCGTGCAGTTCGACCTTCTCACCTCCAATCCGGTCTACAAGCCCTTCCGCTATCCCTGGGCCTATGACGCCTGGCTGATGCAGCAGCGCCTGCACTGGCTGCCGGAAGAGGTTCCGATGGCCGATGACGTGAAGGACTGGCAGAAGAACCTCACGCCGGGCGAGAAGAACCTGCTCACCCAGATCTTCCGCTTCTTCACCCAGGCGGATGTCGAGGTGAACAACTGTTACATGAAGCACTACTCTCAGGTCTTCAAGCCGACGGAAGTGCTCATGATGCTGTCGGCCTTCTCGAACATCGAGACGATCCACATCGCGGCCTACAGCCACCTGCTCGACACGATCGGCATGCCGGAGCTCGAGTACTCGGCCTTCCTCAAGTACAAGGAGATGAAGGACAAGTACGACTACATGCAGAACTTCTCGGTCGAGAATAAGGTCGAGATCGCGAAGACCCTTGCTGCGTTCGGCGCCTTCACCGAGGGGCTGCAGCTCTTCGCCTCCTTCGCCATCCTCATGAACTTCCCCCGGCACAACAAGATGAAGGGGATGGGCCAGATCGTTTCCTGGTCCGTGCGGGACGAGACGCTGCACTGCCTGTCCGTTATCCGCCTCTTCCGCACCTTCGTGCAGGAGAACCCGGAGATCTGGACGGAGGAACTGCGCCGCGACCTCTACCTGATCTGCGCCACCATCGTGGACCACGAGGACGCGTTCATCGACCTCGCCTTCAGCATGGGCGGCGTCGAAGGCCTCGATGCGGAGCAGACCAAGCAATACATCCGCTTCATCGCGGATCGCCGCCTGCAGCAGCTCGGCCTCGACCCGCTCTACCACATCGAGAAGAACCCGCTGCCCTGGCTCGATGAGATGCTGAACGCGGTGGAGCACACCAACTTCTTCGAAAACCGGGCGACCGAGTACTCCCGCGCCTCCACGGCGGGGACTTGGGAGGAGGCCTTCGCTGACCAGGCCTTCAACGGCTCGCCCCAGCCGCGGGGCGAGATCCTTCTGGGCGAGGCGTCCCGAGCCTGACCCGCTGGGGGGCGGCTGCCCGGAGGGCAGCCGCCCCCCAGGGCAACCTATCCCGCCCCCTTTTTGTTGCTGCTCGGCCACAGGGGTAGCGGCAATGTTGCAACGCAGTGGGCCCGAGAGCCCCAAGTGGAGGGTCAGCCCCGTTCACGATAGTGGTTTCGGCCGCTATGCTCCGGTCCTGCCCTCTCGGAGGGAGTCGCCGCCCAGCCGGGCGACGAGCTGATCGGGTTGGGAGGTTGCAAGCTGCATGGCTGCGGATGAGCCAGAGGGGGCAAGGCAGGCCGGGCGCCCCCCCGCCGCGCCGCGGCACACTCGCCGGCTGACGGACAAGATCCTCATCGCGTTTCACCACGCCTGCGATCAGGGCGACTATGAGGTGGCGGAGGAGATGCTCCGCATCCTGGAGATGATGATCACGCGCCGCGTGACCTCCCCCGATACGAACCGCCGCAAGAACATGGAGAGCCTCGTGGCTGCCCATGAGCGGCTTTGGCTGCTCCGCCACCCGGAGAAGGAGAGCTAGGGCGCTCCGCCCCCGGCCGCTTCTTCCAGCCAGCCCAGCGGGGCACCCCGCAGGACGGCCTCTGCCTCGGCCGTCCAACCCTGCGCATTGTGCAGGACCAGCCCCGGCAGGATGACGGACGGCGCGCGCGGCGCGCGGCGTGCCCGGAGCAGCACGCGCTTGGCAGGCCGTCCCCTGCGTGGCCAGAGCGGCAGGATTTCGGTTCCGCCCAGCCCGGCCTCGCGCAGCGCCGAGATCCCCTCCTCCAGCCGCGCTGCCGGCAGCACGAAGCTGGCCCGTCCCGTGCGGCCCAGCACGCCGGCGAGCAACGCCGCCCAGGGGCCGAGCCCGATATCGCCGCCATGGGTCGCGCCCGCACGGAGCCGGGCAGGGGGCGGCGTGCCGCCGGGCCAATAGGGTGGATTGCTCACGGCGTGGTCGCAGCGGGGAAGGCGGGCCCGGAGAGCCGGGTCCGCGATGTCGCCCTCCAACACCTCGGCTCGGTCTGCCCAGCCATTCAGCGCCGCATTCTGCCGCGCCAGCGCCGCCAACTCCGGGTCCCGCTCCACCGCAACGACGCGCGCACCGGGGCAGCGCGCCAGGACGCAGAGGAACACCCCGCCCGGCCCACAGCCGGCATCCAGCACCTGCTGCCCTGGCCTGGCCGGCACCGAGGCCGCCAGCATCACCGCGTCCAGCCCCGCCCGCAGCCCCTGCTCGGGCTGGCGCAGCCGGACCAGCCCGCCGAGCAGGGTGTGGACCGCTCCGGCCTTCAGCGCTCCGTCCATTCCCCCGCCTCGCGCAGCAGGGCCTCGGCCGCCCGCGCCTCCTCCTCCGGTACGGCGAGGCGTTGGGGAAAGGCGCCGATCCGCCCCTCCACCGCGCTGATATGGCTGTCCAGCAGCAGCGGCCGCAGCCCGGCATCGCGCAGCAGGGCCTGCAGGAAGCCCAACCGGACCGGGTCTCCCTCGGAAAGCAGCACGTGGATCATGGCACTCCCTCGTGAAGGCGGGCTTTAACAGGTTGCTGAAGAAGTCGGCCCTCGACGCGATTTGAGGAACATGATTCACCTCCGCAGGGCAACCGCGGGGTTGATGATGCGGGGGACGGACGAGACGAGCGGGTCGCTGTTCAGCTACGTCGATCTTGAGGCGCGCATCCCGGCGCGGCATCCCCTGCGCAAGATCCGGCAGGTGGTGAACGAGGCGCTGGCCAGCCTGGATGCCGATTTCGAGGTGCTTTACACCGACTTCGGCCGCCCCTCGATTGCGCCCGAGCGGCTGATCCGAGCGAGCCTGATCCAGATCCTGTTCTCGGTCCGCTCCGAGCGGCAGCTGATGGAGCAGATGCA
>NZ_FQZF01000010.1 GCF_900141905.1 Muricoccus roseus
TCCCCTGCGCAGGAAAGCAGTACCAGGGCCCTAGGAGTGGGGACTGGAGACGCCGGCGTGTTCTCGATCGGACTGAGAGGCTACCGCACCCGAAGTCGTGTCTCTGGACGTGTGCGGCGATGCGGATTTGCGCGAGCGGTCGCGAGGGAGGCGATGCGCCCCGTCGGCCGGCTGGTCTCAGTCCGCGCTGAGGAGGCGCTGCTGATCGTGCCAGTCGAGCGGCAGGCGGGTGTCGCGCATCAGGCGCGACGGGGTGATCGCGGCGGTCTGGGCGCCCGAGAGGATGGCCTTGGTCAGGCTGGGGGCGAGGTAGGCCAGCCGGACCAGCCGGGCGAGGTAGGAGCGGGACACGCCTTCGCGGGCGGCGATGCTCTCGAGCGAGCAGCACCGCGGTGAAACTCCATGGGGACTGGCGCGATTCGACCCGAGCACGACGCTCGGCCCCATAGAGCAGCCGCCATTCTATGGCATCCGCCTGCGTCCGACGGCGCTGTCATCAGCGGGGCTCGTGGCCGACGGCGAAGCGCGGGTGATTCATGTTCGCGGCCATCCCATCCCCGGCGTCTTCGCAGTTGGCAACGCGGCGGCGCGGACCGAGACGGGATCCGGCTACCAGACAGGCTTCTCCCTTGTCTCGGGTCTCACATTCGGACTGATCGCGGCAAGGTCAGTGGCGCGCGACGCAGGCGACGCCGGGAGGCCGGTGCTGCCGGGCGTGCTGTGACCGGGGAAACGACACCCTTGGGTTCTTTGCGCAGGTCTGGGCCGATCGATGACCCCTGCCGCTACTCGCAAAACCTGCTGCAAAAGGGCTTGTCTCTGCACGATACACTCTGGAATCGAACATCACGTTTCTTGCTCCCTTTATCGACATCGGCCCGGCATTGATCGTGAAGGGACTGACGGACGGAGGAGGGCGCAAGGGTGTCAGTCCGTCGCCCCCATAGAGCGGAGTAGCGGTGCCAGGTCGGCCGTTTCCTGAAGCGCCCAGATTGCATCGACCCACCCATCGGCCTTGTCTGCGCGCCCGCCCAGGGAGGCGTTGTCCCGGAATTTCGCCTCTAGCTCGCCGTCTGTCAGCGGCCGGGCGGCACTACCGCGAGCCTCCATCACAAGCGCGACGTGCGTCTGCCCCGCGGTGTCCCACACAGTAACGCGCGCCGCACCCCTCGGCAGGCTTGTATCGAGTCTTGCGCGCACTTTGTCGCGCAGGGCGGAAGTGGCGCGGTCATGCACTGCCGCCGCCGCGAACTCGGCAACGCCCGCAGCACCTCGCAGCATTGCCACGGCCACGCAATGATGGATGCTGACGCGGCTGTCGCGCTCCGTCCTGACCGGCCGGTCGCCACGATCAAGCAGGAGCTGGTCGCCCTCCACGAGCACGGATTCTACGGCCCCGGCCGGTACGCGTGCCCGAAGCTCCAGCGCCGCATCGATCACAGCGTGGAAGACGATGCCGGCGGGATAGGGCTTGTAGGTGTTGCGGGCGAATTCCCAGCGCGTGCCGAGCCCGTCCAGGATGCGGGAGAGGTCCGGCACGTCCCCCATCGCGCGCGCCCAGCCGAGCGGGCCCTCGATGGCGGCCGGGGCGGCCTCGTATCCGTCCCGGGCCATCAGCGCGGCGAGAAGGCCGTTTCGTGCGGCATTGCCCATGCCGACATTCTTTGCCGCGCTCGGAAGGTTCTCCACCAGCCCAGCGGACTGGCTGGCAGCGATGCCCAGCGCGTGCCAGGCCTGTCGGGCATCCAGCCCGAGCAGCCGCGCGCATCCCGCGGCGGCGCCGAAGACGCCGGTGGTGGATGTGATGTGCCAGCCGCGATCGTAGTGCCCGGGCGAGACGGCGGCGCCGATCCGGCATTCCGCCTCCGCGCCGAGGATGAAGGCGTGCAGCACCTCGGCCCCGGAGAGGTTGTGCAGCTCCGCTAGCGCGAGCAGCGGCGGAGCCACGGCGGCCGTGGGGTGAATGACGGTCTCGAGATGAGTGTCGTCGTAGTCCAGCAAGTTGGCGGCGATCGTGTTGACGAAGGATGCGGCCATCGCGTCGAGCCGCTCCCTCCGCCCGATCACCGTCACTCGCTGCGACCCCGAGAAGGGCGCCATGACGCGCGCGGCCGTCTCGACCGCCGGATCCTGCGCGACGCCCAATGCGCCGCCGAAGAAGTTCAGCAGAGATCGCGTGGCCTCGTGGCGCAGTGGCGGCTCGATCCGGTCCCAGCGAGACGTTGCGACGAACGCGCCGAGCGCCTCGCCTGCGAAGGGGTGGGTGTCCACTGCCATGCTCACTGCACCCGCGTGATCAGGCCGTCACGCGCGGCCTGGGCCCATCTTGCGTCGTCCTCACGAAGAAATCCGGCCAGCTCGGCCGGGCCCATCACGCCGAGATCGGCACCGATGGCGGCCAGGCGTTCCCGCACGCGCGGTATCTGCAGCGTCTTCTCCACCGCGTCGTGCATACGCGTGGCGATGGCAGGCGGCAGCGCGGCCGGGCCGACCATGGCGTACCAGCCGGCGAAGTCGTAGCCGCGCACTCCGGCCTCGGCGAGGGTCGGCACCTCGGGCAGCAGCGGGGTGCGGGTGGTGGTGGTGACGCCGAGCGCGCGGATACGGCCGGCCGCCAGGTGCTGCGTCGCCGCCACGGTGCTGTTCCAGCCGGTCGGCAGGTGGCCGGCCACGAGATCGTTCAGGATGGGGGCCGCGCCGCGATAGGGAATCTCGACCATCTCGATCCCCGCCAGCCGGGTGAACAGGTTGCCGGCATAGGAGATGGCCGCGTCCGAGGTGCCGAAGCCGATGGTGCGCGGCGCTGCCCTCGCGGCCGCGACCAGACCGGCCACGTCGCGGAAGGGCGCGGCGCCGGAGGCGGTGAGCAGCAGCGGGTAGCGCGAGAGCAGCGAGACCGGCGCGAAGTCGCGCAGCGGCTGGTAGGAGAGCGACATCACGTAGCTGTTCATGATGTGGCTTCCGGTATCGACGAGGAAGAGATGCCCGTCCGGCTCGGCACGGGCCACCACATCCGACCCGATCGAGCCGTTCGCGCCGGGCCGGTTCTCCACGACCACCGTCTGCCCGAGCACCTGCGACAAACCCTCGGAGAGGGAGCGCGCGAAGATATCGGTCCCACCACCGGGCGCGTAGGGAACCAGGAGCCGCACGGGCCGCTGAGGCCAGGTCCCCTGGGCGCGAAGGATGCCCGGGGCAGCCAGAAACGGCAGGCCGGCTAGGAGGGCGCGGCGCGGGAAGGGGTGCATGGGGCGTCCTCCGGGCCCCATCGGTCTTGCCGGGGGCTTTTGATACCGATATCACATTGAGGAAGGGCAAAGAGGTGGTCAATGGCGGGAAATCGATGCGGGCTTCCGGCGTGAGCGGCGCGTTGCGCGACCGGCGGGCCCTCATCACCGGCTCCACCGGCGGGCTTGGTCTCGCGGTGGCGCGCCGCCTCGCGGCCGATGGCTGCGGCATCGTCCTGCACGGGCTCGCGGCGCCGGGCGAAGCCGAGGCGGTTCGTGCCGCACTCGCGCAGGAGTTCGGCGTGGCGGTGAGCTATCACCGCGCCGATCTTGCCGACCCGCCTGCGATCGAGGCGCTGATGGCGGCGGCCGGGGCGATCGACATCCTCGTCAACAACGCGGCGACGCGGCACTTCGCCCCGATCGACGCCATGGCGACCGCCGATTGGGACGCCGATATCGCCGTGAACCTTTCCGCGCCCTTCCACGCCATCCGCCTCGGGGTGAAGGGGATGCGGGCGCGGGGCTGGGGGCGGATCGTCAACATGTCCTCGATCTACGGGCTGATCGGCACGCCGGATCGCGTCGGCTACGTGGTGACCAAGACTGGGCTGATCGGGATGACGCGCGCGGTGGCGCTGGAGACGGCGCGGGATGGCATCACCTGCAACGCCATCTGCCCTGCCACCAGCCTCACCCCGGGAATTGAGAGCCGCATCGAGGCCTCCATGGCGGGCGGGATGGAGCGGGAGGCCGCGACGGCCGCGGTGCTGAAGGGAAAGCAGCCCACCGGGCGCTTCGTGGAGGCGGAGGCGGTGGCCGACATGGTCGGTTTCCTCTGCGGCCCGTCGGGGCGGGACGTGACCGGCGCGGTGCTGCCGATGGATGGAGGCTGGTCCGCCTGCTGAGCGAAGCGCGACCGGGATAAGCCGGCGCCGGGGAGGGATGACGTGCAGAGACGAGTGCTGATGGCGGGCGCGGCCGTGCTGGTGGCGCCGCGCATGGTGCGGGCGCAGCGTTATCCCGTGCGGCCCGTGCGGCTGGTGGTCACCTGGCCGCCGGGCGGTTCGGCGGATATCCTGGCCCGGCAGATGCAGGCGCCGCTCAGCGCGGCCCTCGGCCAGCCTGTGGTGATCGACAACCGCAGCGGCGCCTCGGGCGCGATCGGTGCGGCGGAGGTGATCCGCGCGCCGGCGGATGGTTACACCTTCGGCATGGTGACCAGCACGCTCGTCTCCATGGCGCTGCTGCAGCGCCAGTCCTACGACCCCGTGCGAGACGTCACGCCCATCCTGCAGCACTCGCGGGTGGCGAACATCCTGGTGGTGCATCCGTCGCTGCCCGTGCGCACGGTGCCGGAGCTGATCGCCCATGCGCGCGAGCGGCAGGGCGGCCTCTCCTTCGGATCCCCTGGGATCGGCTCGGCCGTGCATATCTCCGGCGAGATGTTCCGGCTGGCGACGGCCACGAACCTGGTCCACGTGCCCTATCGCGGCGGCGGGCCGGCGCTGGCGGATCTGGTCAGCGGGTCGCTGCAGCTGATGTTCGGCAATGCCAGCTCCACCCTGCCCTATGTGCGGGATGGCAGCCTGCGCGCCATCGCCGTCACCTCGGCCCAGCGCGTCCCCTATCTGCCAGACGTGCCGACCATCGCCGAATCCGGCCTGCCAGGCTTCGCCATCGACGAATGGTATGGCTGCATCGGCCCGCGCGGCATGCCCGCAGCCACGGTGGAGCAGCTAAACGCCGCGATCTCCGCCATCCTCTCCGCCCCCGCCGAACGGGCGCGGCTGCTGGCCATGGGGGCGGAGGTGGCCGTGGGCACGCCGGAGGCTTTCGGGCGCCTGATCACCGAGGATATGGAGAAGATCGGCCGCGTGGTGCGCGACGCGCGCGTCACGTTGGAATAGGGGGCGGCGATGGGGAAATCCCTGCAGGGCAAGGCGGCGTTAGTCAGCGGGGCGAGCCGCGGCATCGGCCTGGCGATCGCGCGGCGCCTGGCGGGGGAGGGGGCGCGGGTGATGCTGGTCGCCCGCTCCGCGCCGGCGCTGGAGGAGGCGGCCGCGGCCCTTCCCGGCGCGGCCTCCTTCGCCGCAGACCTCGCGCAGCCGGAGGCCGCGGCGCGGGCCGTGGCGGTGGCGGTGGAGCGCTTCGGCGGGCTCGACCTGCTGGTGCACAGCGCGGGTGCCACGCAGCGCGGCGACTTCCTGGCGCTGGATGACGAGGCCTGGGCGGATGGCTACGCGCTGAAGCTGTTCGGCGCCGTGCGCCTGTGCCGGGCCGCCTGGCCGCATCTGCGCGCGGCGGGCGGCAATGCCGTGCTCATCGCGGGCGTCGGCGGGCGCGTGGCGAGCGCGGATTTCACCATCGGTGGTTCGGTGAACGCCGCACTGATGAACCTGACCAAGGCGCTGGCGGATCGCGGCGTGGCGGATGGCGTGCGTGTCAACGCCATCAACCCCGGCAGTATCCGGACGGATCGCCTGACCGGGCGAATCGCGACCCTGGCGCGGGAGCGCGGGCTGGAATCCGATGCCGCGGCCCAGGTCCTGGCCGCGGAAACCGGCGTCTCCCGCTTCGGCCTGCCCGAGGAGGTGGCGGGGGCGGTCGCCTTCCTGGCAGGGCCGGACGCGTCCTACGTCCAGGGCGCGATCCTGGACGTGGATGGCGGGTGGGTGCGGGCGGTCTAGGACGCCACCGGGTCTGCATCCAGCCGGGCGGCAATGCCCTCCAGCCCCGGCGCGGAGGCCGGGTACCTCAGCATCACCAGCGGGTCATGGCCTGGGATGATGTGGTCGGGCGAACTCGCCAGCCGGTGCAGCGTATCGTATCCTTCCAGCATCTGCGTCAGGTCGGCGACGATCGGGAAAGGCCGCTTCTGCTGGAAATTGGCAAAGAAATGCGAGGCGTCGGAGGCCAGCACGACCCAGCCGCGCCGCGTCCGCACCCGCACCACCTGCAGGCCCAGCGAATGGCCGCCCACATGGTGGACGCTGATCCCCGGCGCGATGTCCGAGGAGCCGTCATGGAACTTCGCACGTCCCTCGAACACCCGGCCCACCATGGCCGTGACATCGGTGGCCTCGAAGGGGTGGCGCAGCGTGTCGTGGCACATGCAGCGGCCGGTGCAGTAGGCCATCTCCCGGTCCTGGACGTGGTAGCAGGCGGCGGGGAACATCGCGTGGTTCCCGGCATGGTCGTAATGCATGTGGGAGAGGATGACGTCGGGCACCGTCGCGGCCTCCACGCCGATCATGGCCAGGCCTTCGGCGGGCGAGCGGATCAGGTTGCGGCCGCGCTTGCGGGCCATGGCGGCATCGAAGCCGGTGTCCAACACGAAGCGGCGGGTGCGGCCGATGATGGCCCAGATGAAGTAGTCCAGCGGCATGGGCCCGTTGTCATGCGGATCCCCGCCCAGGAAGTTCTGGTAGGCGGGGCGGTCGTGATGCGCGTAATGCACCGCGTGAATCTCGTAGGTCTCGTCGTCCTGGCTCATCATTCTGCCTTCCTTCCCGGGTCGCTTCTCATGGAGTGTGCGCGCCATGCCGGATGATGTCGCGGGACGCGTCGTGGGTAGCCGCATGCGGGACGTGGCGAAGCAGGCCGGCGTCTCGCCCATGACCGTATCGCGCGCGTTGCGCGACCCGTCCAAGGTGTCCGAAGGTGTGCGGCGGCGCGTGGAGGAGGCGGTGCGCGCGGTGGGCTATGTGCCCAACCGGCTGGCTGGCAATCTGTCCTCCATGAGGTCGAACGTGATCGGGCTGGTCGTGCCGAGCCTCGACAACTCGCTCTACGCCCCCACGATCCAGAGCATATCGGCGGTTCTGCGCGACAGCGGCTACCAGCTGATGATTGCCGATTGCGGCTATAGCCTCGAGGGGGAGGAGGCGCTGATCATCGCCTTCCTTGCGCAGCAGGTCGCCGGGCTCATGTTGCACGATACGCGCCACACCCGCACGGCCTGCGAGATGATCCGCCGCGCGGGCGTGCCGGTGGTGGAGACGGGCACGCTGGTGCCCGACCCGCTGGACATGGTGGTGAGCTATTCCAACCAGGATGCCGCCGGCGCGATGGTGCGGCACCTGCACCGGCTGGGGTACCGCCGCATCGCCTTCGTCAGCCTGCCCGCGGGGAATAACGACCGCAGCCGGGATCGCCAGGCCGGGTACCGCGCCGCGCTGGCAGCGCTGGATCTGCCCGCCGAACCGGGGCTGATGCTGGAGATGCCGCCCGGCCTCGCTTCCGGCGCCGAGGCGGTGGTGCGGCTGATGCAGGGCCCCACCCCGCCGGACGCCATCTTCATGGCCGGCGACGTGCTGGCCGCGGGCGCCCTGTTCGAATGCCAGAGGCGCGGCTGGGCGGTGCCGGGCAAGGTGGCGCTCGCGGCCTTCGACGATATCGACATGCTGCGCCATGTCGTCCCGCCGATCACCACGCTGCGCCTGCCGCGATCGGGCATCGGGCGGCGCGGGGCGGAGGTGCTGCTGGACCGGATCGAGGGGCGGTGCAAGGAGCGGGTGGTCGTCGACCTGGGCTTCGAGATTATCCAGCGGGAGAGCACCTGAGCCCTCAGCCCGCGGAGGCGCCTGCGGGAAGCTGCAGGCTTGCGAGTGCGGTCCGCCCGAAGCCACCATCGACCACGATCTCCTGCCCGTTGATGTAGCTTGCGGCATCCGAGGCGAGGAAGGCGACGGCATTCGCCACCTCCTCCGGCGTGCCGATCCGGCGGGATGCGACGGCTGCGCGGCGTGCCGAATGCACGACGGGGTTGTCATAGAAGGCCTGCGACAACGGCGTGCGGATGAGGCCCGGCGTGACCGCATTGGCGCGCAGCCCGCGCGGGCCCCATTCCACCGCCGTCTGCCGGGTCAATGACAGGATCGCGCCCTTGCTGGCTGCATAGGCGCCGGAGGCATTGGGCAGCGAGGCCGCGATCGAGGCAATGTTGACGATGCTGCCCGAGCCCGCCGCCAACATCGCGCGGCCGAATGCCTGGGTGCAGAGGAAGGTGCCGCGCAGGTTGATGCCGATCACCCGGTCCCAGTCCACCAGCCGCACCTCCTCCAGCGGGGTGGCGGGCGGCAAGATGCCGGCGTTGTTCACCAGCACGTCGCAGCGGCCGAAGGTCTCCGCAACCATACTTGCCGCCGTGGCCACCGCCTTCGGGTCCGCGATGTCGCAGGCGGGGGCGAGGACCCGGGTACCGCCGGCCGAGAGGCGGGCGGCGAGGTCGTCGAGCCGCTTCGGCCGGGGCTCCAGCAGAACGAGATGGCTGCCGAGCTCCGCCAGGCGCTCGGCAACGGCGGCGCCGAGGCCACCGGCCGCGCCGGTAACGACGCTGACGCGGCCGTCCAGCCGCTCCGGTCCCACCATCGTCTCAGCCCCGCAAGCGACGGACGGAGGCGTGGTAGGATTCTGGGTCCACCACCACGTCCAGCACGGCCGGGCCGTTGGACTCCGTGGCCTGCCGAAAAGCGGGCAGGAGCTGGTCGGCCGTCTCCACGCGCAGGCCGAGGCAGCCGAAGCCCTGCGCCACCCTGGCGAAATCGGTGCGGCTGTAATCCATGCCCTGGGCCTGGAGCTGCCGTCGGCGCTGCTTCACCTTGATGAGCGACATGCTCGCATCGTTCAGCACGACGACGACCAAGCGGCAGCCGAGCTGCGCCGCGGTTGCCAGCTCCGCCGCGCACATCATCAGCCCGCCATCGCCGGTGAAGGCGATGACAGTGCGGTCGGGTTCGGCGAGGGAGGCGGCGATGCCGGCGGGCAGCGCGTAGCCCATGGTGGCGAGCCCGCGCGAGATAAGCGCACCGTGCGGCCGTTGCGCCGGCCAGAGTGCCATGACCGGCAGCATATGCGCGCCGGCATCCACCGCGATGCGCGTGTCCGGCGGGGCTGCCTCGGCCAGCGCCGCGACGATGGCGCCGGGCGAGAAGTCGCCATCCTCCGGCGCCAGGGCAAGGGCGCGCATCGCGGAGCGCACCGAGGCCATTTCGGCCGCCGGCCACCCGCCGGGACGCACGGCATCAGCGAGTGCCCTGGCGGCGTCGGCGAGATCGCCCACCACGGCGGCAGCCGGTTGCAGATAGGGCCGCTCGAAGCTGTGGGTGGAGATCTGCACCACCGGCTGCTCGTAGCGCCAAGGCTGCGGCATAAACTCGATCGGGTCGGCGCCGAATAAAATGATCGCGTCGGCCGAACGCAGCAGCGGGTCCTCCGCCGCGCCACTGATGAAGGGGCCCATGGCGCGCGGGTCGCTCTCTGCGATGACGCCCTTTGCCATGTAGGTGACGAGGACTGGGCAATCCCAGGCGGCCGCCAGCGCGCGGAGTGCCTGCGCCCCATCCTCCTCGGCGGCCTGCAGCCCCGCGATGATCACCGGGCGCTGTGAGGCACCCAGCACCTTACGCGCCGCCTCCAGCGCCGCCGCCTGCGGGGGCGGGGGGGTGGGGCGGAGAACGGGGGGAGGGGGTGCGGGTGGCGAGGGGGCGCGGATGCGCTGCCCGACCAGCTCCAGGTAGACAGGGCCGGCCGGGCCGGCCTGGGTGGCGTGCAGTAGCGAGTCCAGTTCCGCCACCGGGTCCGCGCCCTCCAGCCGGCTCTCGGCCTTCACCAACGGGCGCAGCACCGCGGCCTGATCGAAGCGCTGGTGGCTGACATGCCCGTGGGAGGGTTCCTGCCCATCGGAGAGGACCAGCAGCGGCGCCCGGTCCAGCGCAGCGCAGGCGATGCCGTTCACCGCATTCGCGATGCCGGGTCCGCGCGTGGTCATCAGCACTCCGGACGCGCCGGTGAGCGCGGCCGTGACCATGCCCATGATGGCGGCGGCAGTCTCTGTGCGTGTCAGTACGAATTCGATGCCGTGGCGAGGCGCAGCGTCGATGATGTCGAGGCTGCAATCGCCGCCGGGTACGCCGAAGATACGGCGCACCCCGTGATCCGCGAGGCGCTGGACCAGCGCCTCCGCAACCGTGATCCCGTTCATTCCGCGCGCATCCCCGTCTCCGCCGCGACCTTCGCCCAGCGATCGATTTCCGAGCGGATGAAGGTGCCGAACTCCGCCGGCGTGCCGGTCACCACCTCCGCGCCTTGGCCCGCGAGGCGCGCCGCCGTATCCGGCTGCCGCACGATGGTGTTGAAGGCGGCGTTCAGGCGGTTGACCAGCGGCGCCGGCGTGCCGCGGGGTGCCACGATGCCGAGCCAGCCTGCGACCTCGTAGCCGGGGAAGCCGGCCTCGGCGACTGTCGGGACGGTGGGCGCGCCCGGAAGTCGGCTGCGGCCACTGACGGCCAGCGCCCGGACCCGGCCGGCCTCGACCTGCGGCAGCGTCACCAGTGGATCGCTAAAGGCGGAAGCGATGTTGCCGGCGATAAGGTCGTTCAGCGCAAGTGCCGCGCCGCGATAGGGCACGTGCTCGGTCTGGATGCCGGCCATCTGGGACAGCACGACCATGGCCAGATGCAGCGAGCCGCCGCTGCCCGGCGAGCCATAGGTGACGCCCGGTCGCGCACGGGCATAGGCCACGAACTCCTGGAGAGTGTTCACTGGGATGGAAGGGTGGACGACCAGGAGGTTGGAGAAAGAGACGAGGCGCGCAACCGGCTCGAAGTCGCGCGCAGGATCGTAGCCGATGTCGCGGTAGACGGCGCGATTGACCGCCATGACGCCGATCGTGCCCATCATTAGCGTGTAGCCATCGGGCGGTGCCTGGGCGGCCAGCAACGCGGCGACGTTGCCATTGGCACCCGGCCGCGGATCGACCACGACGGGCTGCCCCCACATCTCACTGAGTTTTTGGCCTACCGTGCGCGCAACGATATCCGACGCGCCGCCCGCTGCGGTTGCGACGATGAGGCGGATCGGACGGTCGGGGTAGGATGGCGCCTGGGCACCGGCCGGGGCCGCGAGGCAGGCGAGAAGGGCGGCCGCGCCAAGCCACGCCCCGGGCCGCAGGCGCGGCCGGATATCCCATCTCATGGACTTCATCTCCCACTGGGCCGGGTTCGTTCCGGCCCCTTTGTCGAGGCGCGCTGAAGGCGTGCCGGTTACGCTGCCTGTTCGAGGGTCGACGCCGTGTCCATCAGCGTCACGCGCCGCATGTCGCGCGGGTAAGTCTTGTCGTCATAGGCGAGGCCGCGATGCATGGTGCAGCGGTTGTCCCAGACGACCAGGTCATTTACCGCCCAGCGATGCGTGTAGACGAAGCGCTTCTGCGTCGCGAACTCCGTCAGATCGCGCAGAAGCATCAGGGCCTCAGGCGGTTGCCAGCCGCGGATGCGCCCGGCATGGGCGGACAGATACAGGGACAAGCGGCCCGAACCCGCATGGCGGCGGACCAGGCGCTGGGGCACCGGCGTGCAGCGGATGCGCTCGGCTTCCGTGAATTCATCGAAGCCGAGCATGGCGCGGGAGAAGATCAGTGAGTGCTCGCAGATGAGGTCGCGCACCTGCGCCTGCATCTTCGGAGTCAGCGCGTCCCAGGCCGCGCGCATATCCGCGAACTCGGTCTCGCCGCCTTCTGGCGGGATGACGCGCGCATGTAGCATCGAGTACTGCGCGGGTGTCTCCTTGAAGCTGCTGTCGCTGTGCCAGAGCCGGTTGCCGAGGTTGAACATGCGGCGCCGATCATCGGCGGCTAGGATGCGGCCATCGGCGCCGAGGTTCGAGATGTCATTGACGCGGGCGGTCTGGAGGCGTCGGCGTTCCTGGTCCACGAGAGTGGGCGTGTCCTCGACGGGGCCGAAATGGCTGCCGAATTCGAGTTGCTGGTCGTCATCCATCAGCTGTCCCGGGAAGACCAGCACGGCGTAGCGGTCCATCGCCGCGGCGATCTCGTGGACCTGCGCCGCGTCGAGTGGCTCCCGCAGGTCGATGCCGTCCACGCGGGCGGCAAAGTCCTGATTAATCGGGGTGATACGCAGCTGCGAAGCCGCTTCGGCTCCGTTGGCCTGCCCATTTGGCTCTGTGGCCATGTCGCGTCTCCTCCTTTGCGTCGCATTTGCCGCGCCTGGTCGTTCGCTTGCCGCGCGTTTTCGGTCGCGGTCGCCACATGCCTGAGGCTTGGACCCGGCCCTGATGAGGCTAGGCTTCTATGGGATCGATATCAAGAAGGTTTGGGCCGCAGGCATTAATCAGGGTTTTGAAGGCCGCCGGTATCGCCGCTTATCTGATATCGATATCTAAATGCGGCTTGTCCATTGTCCGGTCCCTGCCTAGACCAGTGCCTGGTCGGGCAAGGCCAGGGGAGGATCGCAATGGCGAACGAGGTTCTGGGCTTCATCGGGCTGGGGCAAATGGGGAGCCGCATGGCGTCGCGGCTGCTCGATGCCGGCCACGCGCTGGTGGTGTTCGATACGGTGGAGGCCTGCGTCGCGCCGCTCGTGGCCCGCGGCGCGCGTCGTGCGGAGAGCCCGGCGCAGTTGGCGGATCTGGCGGATACCGTCCTGGCCAGCCTCCCAACCCCGGACATCGTGCGCGCCGTGGGAATCGGGCCGGATGGCGTGCTGCGCGGCCAACGAGCGCGGCGCTTCGTGGATTTCTCTACCACCGGGCCGCGCGTCGCGCAGCAGGTGGCGGCCGCCTTCGCCGAACGTGGCCGCGCCTCCATCGACGCACCGGTGAGCGGTGGCATTACCGGGGCAGAGAAAGGAACGCTGGCCATCATGGTCTCCGGCCCGCGTGCAGAGTTTGATGCGCTGGAACCGGTCCTGCGCCTAGTGGGAAAGCCGTTTTTCTGCGGCGAAGGTGCGGGCCAGGCCCAGGTGCTGAAGCTCTGCAACAACCTCCTCGCCGCCGCGGCGCTGGCGGTAACGTCGGAGGCCCTTGCCATGGGCGTGAAGGCCGGACTCGACCCCAGCCTGATGTGCGAGGTCATCAACTCGAGCAGCGGCCGCAACAGCGCGACGCAAGATAAGTTCCCGCGCGCCGTCATTCCCCGGACCTTCGATTTCGGCTTCACCACGGCCCTGTCCCTCAAGGATGTCGGGCTCTGCGTGGATGAGGCGGGGGCGATGGGCGTGCCGATGGTGGTCGGCAGCGCCGTGCGGCAGATGCTCGCCGTCACCAGCGCGACCTTCGGGCCGGAGAGCGACTTCACCTCCGTCGCCAAGTTGGTCGAGGGTTGGGCGGGGGTGGAGGTGGGCGGCGCCTGAGGCACCGCCCACCAGCGCCCGCATCGGCTGCGCGACCCTCACTCCAGCTGGATGTTGAGGTCGCGCACCACATTGGCCCAGCCCATCCGGTCCTCGGCGATGAAGGCGCGCATCTCCTCGGGCTTCGTGCTCACGGGAAGGGCGGCTTGAGCCCGGAAGATGGCCTGCACGGCGGGCTGGTTCAGCACCTCCGCCACCACCGCCGCGATCCGCTCCGCGACCGGCATGGGCAGGCGCGCGGGCCCGAGCAGGCCGAACCAGTTCCCCGCGCTCACGGGCATGCCCAGCTCCGCCATGGTCGGCGTCTCTGGCAGCAGCGGGATGCGCTGCGCGGCGCCCACGCCCAGGATCCTCACCTTCCCGTCGCGCGCTACCGCTTCGGCCGGGCCGGCATTGAGGAACATCACGTCCACCTGCCCCGCCACCAGCGCCGTGCTGGCCGGCGCCGCGCCGGTGAAGGGCACATGCAGCATCTGCAGCCCGGCCTGCTTGATCAGGGACTCCATTGCGAGGTGCGAGGTGCTGCCGATGCCCCAGGAGGCGAAGGTGATCCGCCCCGGCTCCGCCCGCGCCTTCGCCAGGAAGCCCTGCAGGTTGTCCACGCCGAAGCTAGGCCGCGTCAGCAGCACGAAGGGACCGCGCGCGAAGAGAGTGACCGGCGTGAAGTCCGTCGCCGGGTTGTAGGCAAGGCGCGGATAGATCAGCGGGTTGATCGCGTGCGTCTCGGCGTTCGCCAGGATGAGCGTGTGCCCGTCCGGCGCCGAGCGCGCGACCACCTGCGTGCCCACCGCCCCGTTTGCGCCCGGCCGGTTCTCAATGATCACGGGCTGGCCGAGAGGGCCGGCCATGGCAGCGGCGATGGCCCGCATCACTACATCCGCGAGCCCGCCCGCGTTCCACGGGACGATGACGCGGATCGGCTGGTCGGGGAAGGCCGCCAGAGCCGGTGCGGCGAGCGGCAGCGTGGCCGCGGCGCCGAGGAACCCGCGTCGTGTGATCTGATCCATGGGGCGTGTTTCCTGCTTCCCGTCCCGGTCCTTGTGACGGACCTTGGCCGCAAGGTTCCGCACGCCGAACATCCTGTCAACGATTTTCAGATTGTCAGACAGATGTCAGGATGCCCCGCCCAAGCAGGACCGTCCTGCCCTCCCTGGAGAAGCCGCCTTGATTCACGAGCTCCGCATCTACCACTGCGTCCCGGGGCGCCTCCCCGACCTCCTCCGCCGCTTCGAGACGATGACGCTGGGCATCTGGGAGAAGCACGGCATCCGCCAGGCCGGCTTCTGGACGGTCGCGGTCGGCGATTCGAACCAGGACCTCTACTACCTGCTGGAATGGCAGTCCCTCGCGGAGCGCGAGACGAAGTGGAACGCCTTTCAGGCCGACCCCGAATGGATCGCCAAGCGGGCTGAGACGGAGAAGAACGGCGCCATCGTGGCCAGCATCACCAACCTGATTCTGCAGCCGACGGGCTTCTCGGCGGTGAAATAGGCCGCGCTAATCCGCCGCGGGCGCCGGGAGGCGGCCGCGCGCCGCCTCGGCCTTCTCGCTCGCCTGCTGGTTCAGGATGCGCAGGGCGACGCGGGCGGCCTGGGCCACATGGTCCCGGCAGGCTTGCCAGGTGCCCTCCGCGTCCCGCCGCTCGATCGCCTCGACGATGCGGCGGATCTCCGTGACCGTGCGCGGCAGCCGCTCGGGGTCGGAGAGGGTGGTGGCGCGGAGCTGGGTATTCCGGTTCAGCACCTGATCCAGCATCCGCGCCACATAGGCGTTACGGCAGCCCCGCAGCAGGACATCGTAGAAGCGCCGCTTCAGCCCCAGCAGCGCCACGCGGTCCAGGCCCGGGCGAGCTGCCGCAATCTCCTCGAACACGGCCCGCAGCTCCGCGATCTCGTCCTCGGAGGCACGTTCGGCGAAGCCCTGGCCCGCCAGCGCCTCCAGCACCGCGCGGACCTCATAAACCTGGCTGGCCTCAGCCGGGGAGAGATAGGCGACGAAGGGCCCGCGGTTCGGCACCACGTCGATCAGCCCCTCCGCCTCCAGCAGCCGCACCGCCTCGCGGATCACCCCGCGGCTGACGCCGAACAGGTCACAGAGCAGGCGGTCGGACAGGTGGTCACCGGGCATGAATCGGCCGCTGATGATCGCCTCACGAAGGCGTTCCTCGACTTGCCGCCGCACAGGCTGTGGCGTGATGCGCAGGGACGCGTCGTTCGGCATTGCTCTCCACATCCCGGGCCATGGGAGAAGCCCCGGCCCGCACAGGCAATTTGGTTGCTGGCCCATTCCCCGTCCAGACGGAAACGATCCTGCAACCCCCAATCAGAATTGACCGACAATCAGACAGGAGTATAGGCTGCGGCAACGACGGAGGAAACAGTATGTCCGACGACACCTGGTTCGAGAAAGGGCTGGAAGTCCGGCGCGCGGTGCTCGGCGCCGAGTATGTCGATGGCGGCATCGCCAAGGCCGACGACTTCATGATGGCCTTCCAGCGCATCACGACCGAGTGGTGCTGGGGCTATGCCTGGACCCGCGAGGGGCTCGACCGCCGCACGCGCAGCATGCTCAACCTCGCCATGCTGACGGCCCTGGGCCGCACGCCCGAGATTAAGCTCCACGTGAAGGGCGCCCTCACCAACGGCGTGACAGTGGAGGAGATCAAGGAAATCCTGCTGCACGCCACCGTGTATTGCGGCATCCCCGCCGGGCTCGACGCCTTCAAGGCGGCGCATGAGGTGCTCGTGAAGGAGGGCGCTCTGACCGGTGAGCCCGCGAAGCCCGCGGAATGAGCGACGGGAACCTCCGCCGGATCGCCTTCATCGGCATCGGCAACATGGGCTGGCCCATGGCCGCCCGCCTGATCGAGGCCGGCTTCGACCTCGTGGTCTTCGATGCCGCGCCCGACCGCGCCGCCCGCTTCGCGCAGGAGGTGGGCGGCCATGCAGCCGATGATGCGGCCTCCGCCGTGCGCGGCGCCGACGCTGTCATCACCATCCTGCCGACGTCCAAGCATGTCGGGCAGGCGCTGGAGGCAATGGGGGATGCGCTGGCCGCCGGCACTCTCGTCATCGAGATGAGCTCCGGTGTGCCGACCGCCACGCGCGGGTACGCCGAGAGCCTCGCTGCGCGCGGCGTGACGATGATCGACGCCCCCGTCTCCGGCGGCGTGCCGCGCGCGAAAACCGGGGATCTCGCCATCATTCTCGGCGGTGAGGCCGAGGCGATCAGCCGCGCCGATCCGGTGCTGCGCGCCATGGGCACCACGCTGACCCATGTCGGCGGCGTCGGCTCCGGGCAGGCGATGAAGGCGCTGAACAACCTCATGGGCGCGGCCGGCTTCCTCATCGGGGTGGAGGCGCTGCTGATCGGCCAGCGCTTCGGCCTCGATCCGGCGGTCATGGTGGACGTGCTGAACGCCTCCACCGGCATGAACAACAGCACCCAGAAGAAGTTCAAGCAGTTCGTGCTGTCCCGCCGCTTCGATGCCGGCTTCGGGCTGGACCTCATGGCGAAGGACGTCTCCGTCGCGCTCGAGGTCGGGCGCGACACCAACACGCCCACCCCCTTCGCGGCGCTGTGCCGGGAGATGTGGGCGAGCGCGCAGGGCCTGCTGGGTCCGGGCCAGGACCACACCGCGATGGCGCAGTTCTCCGAGCGGCTCGTGGGCGAGACGCTGGGCGGAGGCAACCGCGCGGCGGAGTAGAGGCGGGGCCGGGATCACCTCCCGGCCCCTTCCCTCAGGCGCGCGGCGGCACGTCCAGCCGCACGACGATGCCCTCCAGCTCCGGCCGCGGCGCCGGATAGCGGCGCATCACCTCCGGATCATGGCCGGGGATGATATGCGCGGGGCTGTCGGCCACGGCGCGCAGCCGGTCGAAGCCCTCCAGCATCTCGCCGATGTGGAATGCGGTGGTGAAGGGCCGGCCGCTCTCCATGTTCTCGTAGAAATGCGTGACATCGGAGGCGAGCACCACCCGCCCCCGCGCCGTCTCCACCGAGACGAATTGCAGCCCCGCCGAATGCCCGCCCGTGGAATGCAGGCGGATGCCGGGCCAGGGTTCCACCACCCCGTCATGGAAGACCACGCGCCCGGCGTAGTTCATGCGCACGATTCCCACCACATCCTCCACCTCGAAGGAATGGGAGAGCTGCTTGTGCCGCATGTAGCGGCCACAGGCGTAGTGCACCTCCTCCTCCCGCAGGTGGAAGCGCGCCTTGGGGAAGAGGTCGAAATTGCCGACATGGTCGTAGTGCAGGTGCGTCAGCACCACGTCCTCCACCACATCGGGCGCGATGCCGATCAGCCCAAGTGCCTCGACCGGGCAGCGCAGGAACTCGCGGCGGCGCTTGCGCGCGACCTCGGCGGTGAAGCCGGTGTCCACCACGATCGCGCGGCCGTCCTTCACCAGGGCCCAGGCGAAATAGTCCATCGGCATGGGCCCGTCATGCGGATCGCCGCCGATGAAGTGTTCCGCCCGTACCGCATCCCGGCGGGCGTAGCGGATGGCGTAAACCTCATAGGTCATGGCGCGCCATCCGCATCCAGCACGGCCTGCATCGCCGCCCGGTCCACCTCGATTTCCACCCCTGCCCGCTCCAGCTCCAGCAGCATGGCGGAACGCGAATCCCGCTGACCCCAGCCTCGGCCCAGCGCCTCCGTCATCTCCTCCAGGGTCAGCGCCGCCATCCGCATCGGTACCCCCACCTCGCGTCCCAGAGCACAGGCGAGCGACACGTCCTTATGCGCCAAGCGAAGCTGGAAAGCGGGGGTGTCGTAGCTGTTGATGAGGAACTGCTCGGTCACTCCGTCATAGGTGCGCCGCCGGCCATGCACGCCCTGGCGGATAGCGGCGAACAGCGCGAGCGGATCCAGCCCGGCCTTCGACCCCATGGCGAAGACCTCCGCCATGATGACGTTCAGCGCGTAGCCGGACAGGTTGTGCGCCAGCTTTGCGATGCTGCCCGCCCCGATCTCGCCCACGCGGATCGGGCGATCCCCCATGGCCGCCAGCAGTGGCCGGCAGCGATCGAACACCTCCGCCTTCCCGCCGACGAAGAAGGCAAGCTTGCGGCTGGATGCGCCGCGCGGCCCGCCGCTGATCGGCGCATCCAGCACATCCACGCCCTTTTCAGCGCCCGCCGCGTGCAGCTCCCGCACCGCGGAGACAGCGTTGGTGGAGATGTCGATGAGCACCGATCCCGGGCGAAGCGTCTCCAGCAGCTGCGCGCCCACGGCCTTCACCTCCGCGGGGCCCGGAAGGGAGGTGAAGACCACGTCACAGGTCTCGCCCATCGCCTGGGGCGAAGCCGCCCATTCCGCGCCAGCCCCTACCAGCGCATCCGCCGCCTCACGCCGGACATCATGCACCACCAGCGCCACATCCGGCGCCTTGGCGAGGTTGGCGGCCATGCTGGCACCCATGGTGCCCAGGCCGATGAACCCGACACGCATGGCGCTCAGCCCTCCCGCTTCTCGAAGACCTCGGTCGCGACCTGCGCGCCCGACATCGCGGCGGGCCAGCCCGCATAGAAGGCGAGATGGGTGATGAGGCCAGCGATCTCCTCCTGCGTCACCCCGTTGTCGAGCGCCCGGCCGATATGGACCGAGAGCTGCTCCGGCCGATAGGTCGCGACCAGTGCCGCGACAGTGACCAGGCTCCGGTCACGCTTGGACAGATCCGTGCGCTCCCACAGATCGCCATAGACGACGCCCTCCGTGTACTCGACCAGCGCCGGCACGGTCTTACGGACGCGGTCACGCTGCGCGGATTGCGGGATGGGCTTCGTGCTCATGGGCATCTCCTCCGGTTCTGACTTGCCGGGAGCCTAGGACCGTCCGCCGGACCATATCAACCCGTCGTCTGATTGTCGGACAAATCTGTTGATCGGCGTCCTCCGCCGTGGTCACCTGCCGCAAAGAGAGTGAAAAGGGAGGACCTCATCATGCGCAGCGCTGCCTGGCGCCCGGCACTTCTGCTCGGGCTCGCGGCCCTGATTGGCATCGGACCCGCTGCCGCGCAGGACTATCCCAACCGCACCGTCACCCTCATCGTGCCATCCGCGCCCGGCGGCACGCTCGACGCCCTCGCGCGCCTCATGGCCCAGGGAATGGGGGCCGATCTCGGCCGCACCGTCGTGGTGGAGAACGTCTCCGGCGCCGGAAGCGTGGTCGGCACGCAGCGCCTCGTCCGCTCCGATCCGGATGGCTACACGATCGGCTTCGGCAATCTCGGCTCGATGGCGGCGACGGTCGCCCTCGGCGCCGACCCGAACTTCGACCCGCGCCGCGACCTGACGCCGATCAGCATCGTCGCCAATGTCCCCATGGTCATCGCCGCCGGCCCGCGCTCCGGTATCCGCGACCTGGGCACGCTGATCGAGCGCATCCGCACGCGCGGCGAGGAGGTGACCTTCGGCACGCCGGGCACCAACACCACCGGCCATCTCGCCCCGGCCTATCTACTCTCGATCCTCGGCACGAAGGCGATGCTCGTCCCCTATCGCGGCGCGGGCCCTGCCATGAGCGATCTCGCGGCCGGCACGGTGACGGCCGTCATCGATCAGACCGTCACGATGATCCCGGCGCATCAAGGCCGCACGGCCGTCGCCCTCGCCGTCACGGGCTCCAGCCGCATCGCGCAGCTGCCCGAGGTGCCGACCTTCGCCGAGGCCGGCGTGCCCGGCTTCGACATGGTCATTTGGAACGCCATCGCGGGCCCGGCCAACCTGCCGCAGGCGCGGGTGGACCGGCTGCTGAAGGCGATCGATGCGGCCCTGGCCAGTCCGGCCGTGGCCACCCGCTTCGCCGACCTGGCCACCACCATCCCGCCGCCGGCGGAACGCGGCCCCGCAGCCATGCGGGAGCGGATCGCCTCCGACGTCACGCGCTGGACCGAGGTCGTCAGCCGTGCAGGCCTTGCACCGCGTTAGAGCCCGCCGCGCGGGGGCGGGTGCGCGCGGCACCTACCCCCGCGCCGCCAACGCACGCACCGCGTCCAGGATCGTATCGGGGATCTGGATCTCCCCCTGGGCCAGCCTCTCCGCGCGCAGCGCCGCCGAACGGTCGAAGGGCATGCGCACCGGCGGGCCGCCCTCCACCGGCCGCGTGTCGCGGATCAGCGCCGAGTAGGCGGAGACCTTGCGCTTCACCTCATCCAGCGGGGAGAGGAGGTCGGGGCGGAAGGCGATGATCAGATAGCCGAAATCCGACAGGTGCTCCGGCGTCACCGGCGACCCCGCGATCATGCCCAGCAGCTGGACGACGATGCCGAGCCCGCTTCCTCGATGCCCGCCCCAGGCCATGAAGGCACCGTTCAGCGCGGCGACCGGATCGGTCGTCGGCCGCCCCTCCGCGTCATAGGCCGCGTCCTCCGGCAGGTTCTGCCCCAGCCGACGGGCCATCACGGCCTGCGCGTGGATGATGTTGGAAATGCCGATGTCCCAGATGACGGGCCCCTGATCGCCCGGGAAGCCGAAGCAGATGGGATTGGTCCCGAAACGCGGCTCCGTTCCCCCGGCCGGCGCGACCCAGGGCGTGGCGTTGGAGGCGATCATCACCGCCAGCCCCGCCCGCGTCGCCATTTCGGCGTAGAAGGACAGCATCCCCGTGTACCAAGTGTCGTTCGCGCCCACGATCGCGATGCCGCTCGTCACCGCCTTGTCGATCGCGATGCGCGTCGCCTCGTGCCCGACGAGATAGCCGACATTGTCGCCGCCATTCAGGCGGGCGGAGACGGGCGTTTCGGAAAGCACCGTGATGGGCCGGCCCTGATGCGGTCGGTCCGCGTACCGCTCTGCCATGCTCAGCACCCGCGCCAACCCGGCATAGCCGAGGCCGCGCAGCTCGCAATCCAGCAGATGCTCCGCGACCCGCGCCGCATCCGTCGCCGAGAGACCCAGCCCTTCCAGCCCGCGCTCGGCGAGCCGCCGCGCCTCGTCGATCCCGATCCTCATCCGAGGTCTCCCCACAGGTGACAGAGCAGACGCAGGGTCAGTACATGACCATTCCGCCATCTGCGACGAGCGTGGCGCCGTGCACATAGGAGGCTTCCGGCGAGAGCAGCCAGGCGATCGCCGGTGCGATCTCCTCCGCCGTGCCCAACCGGTTGAAGGAGGTCATGCCCTCTACCCGCGCCCGGGTCGCGGGGTCCTTCAGCGGGGTGGCGGCGAAGGGGGTGTCGATCATCCCCGGGGCGATGGTGTTCACCGCGATGCCCTTCGGCCCCAGCACGCGCGCGGCGTTCTTCGTCATAGCCAGCACCGCGCCCTTGCTGGTGGCGTAGGAGACGGTGCCCGCCAGCCCGCCGCCGCGCAGCCCCGCCACGCTGGCCACGGTGCAGATGCGCCCGCCCGCCTCCATCATCCCCGCCGCTTCCCGCAGGCATAGAAAGGTGCCGATGACGTTCACCTCGTGCACGCGGCGGAACATCGCGACCGTGGTTTCCTCGAAGGAGGTTGTCTCGAAGATGCCGGCGCAGGTGGCCAGCGCGTCCAGCCCGCTGAAGGCCGCCCGCACCTCGCCGAAGGCGCGCACCACGGCCTCCTCGTCGGCCACGTCCACGGCAATGGCCGGATGTGCCCCGCCGGCCACCCGCTGCGCCGCCTCGATGTCCCGGTCCAGGCAGGCCACCTGGTGCCCGCGCTCGATCAGCAGCCGGGCCGTGGCCGCCCCGATGCCGCTGCCCGCGCCGGTGATGGAAATCCGCATGATGCTCATCTCCCCCATGGGCGGCCCACCGCGCTTGCCGCGCGGCAGGCCCCCTTCATCAGCGCTTCAGCCAGAAGATCTCGGCAGTGGCCGAGTCACTCGGGTAGACGGTGACGGGCCTGTTGTTCTGCCACTGAACCACCACCGGCCCCGCCGTTTCGCGCACGCCGCTGGCGTCGAACTTCACGCGGCGTCCCGGGTAGTACAGGGCCGCGCCCTCGGTGATGTCGATCGTGCGCAGCGCCTCGGCCACCGCACGCCGGTCGGCCCGCCCCGCTTTTTCCAGAGCATCCCTCATGATCCAGATATCGCCATAGGTCGCGATGCTGTTCTGCCCCATCCAGGGCTCGCCGGAGGCGCGCTTGAACTCCTCGATGATGGCCTCCTGCCCCTTGGCATCCCAGTTGCCGACCACGGTGATGAAGCCCTCCATCTGCGCCGGGCGGATGTTCTGCAGCAGGTCGGACTGGGCCATCGCGATGCCGTTGCCGATCGTCGGCACCCGGCCCCGCCCGAGACCGAACTCGTTCATCTTCTCGATCAACAGCTTCACGTCCGAGATGACGGTGATCGGCATGATCATCACCTCGGGCCGCGCGGAACGGACCTTCTGGATCAGCTGCGTCGCATCCGACAGCGGCGGGGTGAAGGTCTCGTCCATGACGATGCGCAGCCCGAATTTCGCGGCATTGTCGCGGACCGGCTGCACGAAGGAGAGGGAGGAGGCGGTGTTGTCCGTCAGGATCGCCACCGTCTCCGGCCGCTTGCCCGTGGCCTGCTGCGCGAGGTTCAGCAGGATGGGCAGGGATTCGTTGGCCTGGTCGCCCGCCTTGGCGGAGGTCTGGAAGACGTAGCGGAAACCGCGCGTGGTGATCAGGTCGGAATAGCTCAGCGTCAGCATCGGCAGCTCGGCCCGCTCCGTCACCTCCGTCGCCGACAGGGTGAAGGAGGATAGGTAGGCGCCGGAGCAGGCGACAAGGTCCGGGTTGTCGGCCACCATGCGCTGGGCCGCGTTCTTCGCTTTCTCGGTGGAATCGCCGGCATCAAACAGCTTCAGCTCCAGCTTCGCGCCGCCGAGCGAGGGCACGCCGCCCCGCTCGTTCACATGCTGAATGCCGAGTTCCGCGCCCATGCGCATCAGCTGCCCGAAGCGGGAATAGATGCCGGAGAGGGGCACCAGCAGCCCCACCTTCACCGTGCCACCCGCTGCCGTCTGCGCCCGCCCGACACTTGGCAGGAGGCCAGCGCCTGCCAGTGCTGCGCCACCCGCGAGAAGGTCGCGCCGCGTGGGCCGCAGAACGCCCTTGTCAGAGATCGTCATCCGCTTCTCTCCCCGATATGGCGCCGGTTTGCCGGCTGCCGTTGCATCACATGCCCAGATAGGCCTGCCGAACACGGTCATCGCTCCGCAGCGCCTCGTGCGTGCCCTCCAGCACGATGCGCCCAGCCTCCAGCACATATCCGCGGTCCGCCGATTCCAGCGCCTCGGCCACGCGCTGCTCCACCAGAAGGATCGTCATCCCGGCCTGGCGATGGATCTCCGTCAGCCGGTCGAAGATGAACTCGGCGACGGCGGGCGCGAGCCCCATCGAGGGTTCGTCGAGCATGAGCAGGCTTGGCGAAGAGGCGAGGCCGCGCCCCACGGCCACCATCTGCTGCTGCCCGCCCGAGAGCGTGCCGGCTAGCTGGTTCCGGCGCTCTGCCAGGATCGGGAACCATTCCAGCACCTGCGCCAGGTTCCGAGCCCAGTCCCGCCGCCCCGCCTCCGTGCTGGCACCCATCTCCAGGTTCTCCATCACGGTCAGCGAGGGAAAGAGCTGCCGTCCCTCCGGCACATGCGCGATGCCCAGATGTGGGCGGCGCGCGGCGGGGATGGCCGCCAGGTCGGTCCCGTTGAAGCGGATCCGGCCCGAGCGCGCCGCGACCGTTCCCGAGATCGTCTTGAACAGCGTCGTCTTGCCGGCGCCGTTCGGCCCCACCACGGCCACGAACTCCCCCTGGCGCAACTGCAGGCTGACGCCCTTCAGCACCGAGGAGCCGCCGTAGCCGGCGTGCAGATTGTCAATCTCCAGCACGGGCGCTCCATTTGCTTCCGAGATAGGCCTCGATGACGGCAGGGTTGGCCGTCACCTCCTCCGGCAGCCCCTCCGCCAGCACGGCGCCGTGGTCGAGCACGACGAAGCGGTCCACCAGCCGAACCATGGCGTGCAGCGTGTGCTCGATGATCACCACCGTGACACCCTCCGCCGCGATGCCGCGGATCACGCCCAGTAGCTTCTCCACCTCCGGCCCGCCGAGCCCTGCGAAGGTCTCGTCCAGCAGCAACAGCCGCGGCCCGCCGGCCAGGGCGCGCGCGAGCTCCATCAGGCGCAGGTCGAGATTGCTCAAGGTGCCGGCGCGCTCGTCGATCAGCCCTCCCAGGCCCACCCGCTCCATCGCTGCCCGCGCCAGCGCCCGCGCCTCATCGATGCTGTCGGCCGCCTGGGCGCCGCTCATGACGTTGTCGGCCACCGACATGCGCGCGAAGGGCCGCACCACCTGGAAGGTCCGGCCGACGCCGAGACGGCAGAGCCGGTTGGGGGGAAGGCCCGTCACGTCCCGCCCGTCCAGCAGCACGCGCCCGGCGTCGGGGCGCACGAAGCCGTTTAGTAGGTTGAACAGCGTGGTCTTGCCCGCGCCGTTGGGCCCAATGATGCCGAGGATTTCGCCCTGACGCACGGAGAAGCTCACCTCCTGCACCGCCTTCACGCCGCCGAAGGCGCGAGAGACGCCCTCCGCCTGCAGGATCGCCGGTGCGCCGGGCCCCACGGGCGTCCTTGCCGGCGCGTGCTCGCCGAGGGCCACGGTCCCTGCCGAGGCCGTCACGGCGGCGGCAGGTGTGGCGGCCCTTGTCCCGCGCCGGTTCCGCAGCAGGTCGGCCACTTTCCAGTACACGCCCTCGGGCGCGAGGAGGATCACGGCGACGATCGCCACCCCGAACACTACACCCTGGATGCCCGGCAGCACCGCGCCGAACTGCGCATGCAATGTCTCCCCAAGCGGGATCAGCACCACAGCGCCGATGACGGGCCCCCAGACCGTGCCGACGCCGCCGAACATCGCCACCGTCAGCGCCTGGGCGGAGATCAGCATCCCGAACACGGCTTCGGGCGTGACCACGAGGAGGATCACGGCATGGAAGCCGCCTATCATCCCCGCCACCGCACCGCTCGCCGTGATGGTGATGAGCTTCAGACGGCGCGTGTCGATCCCGACCGCCTCCGCCGCCGCCTCGTTCTGCTTGATTGCCGTCAGCGCCAGGCCGTAGCGCGAGCGTTCCACCACCCGCATCGCGATCATCGTGGCCAGCAGCAGGCCGATGGCGAGAAGGATGTACACCCGCTGGTCGGTGAACTGCATGTAGGCCCAGCCCCGTTCCCGAATCAGCGGCAGCGAGACCTCCTGGTGCCCGAGCCAGAGGAAGACATTCAGCAGCGCCAGCGGATAGGCCAGCATCGCCAGCGCGAAGTAGTGCCCGCGCAGTCGGAAGGTCGGTAGGCCGATCAGCAGTCCGGCAAGCCCGCCAAGCACCGCCGCGACCGGGATGCCGGCCCAGGGCGTCAGGCCTAGCTTCACGAAGAGCAGCGCGACCGTGTAGGCGCCCAGCCCGAAGAAGGCGGCATGGCCGAAGGAGATCAGCCCTGTCATGCCAGAGAGCAGGTTCCAGGACAGTCCGAAGATGGCCCAGACGGCCACCAGCGTCAGCGTGAGCTGGTGGTAGGAATTGGTCACGAACATCGCCAGCACTGCATAGGCCACGCAGAAGGCGACCACGGGCAGGATCATGCGCGCACGGCTCAGGGCACGGAACACGGCGCTCAGGTCCTTTCCGACACGCGGCCGAGCAGGCCCTGTGGCCGCAGGAACACCACCAGCAGGAAGACGACGAAGATTGCGGTGTTCTGCAGCTGCGTGGGCAACAGCAGGGCGGAGCATTGCTGGATGACGCCGATCAGCAGCCCGCCCCAGAAAGCGCCGACAGTAGAGCCGAGCCCGCCCAGCACGACTCCTGCATACATGATGATAACGTATTCGAGTCCGACATAGGGCGTGAAAGGATAGCTCGAGGCGAGCAGGCCGCCCGCCACGGCCGTGATGCCCACACCCAGCCCGAAGGTGATCCGGTGCGCGCGGTCCACGTCGATCCCCATGTAGAGCGCGGCCTGCACGTTGTCCGCCGCTGCGCGTAACGATTTCCCGAGGCGGGATCGCGTGATCACCAGCACGAGCAGAATGACAAGAGCGGCCGCGATCGCGGCGCCCCAGGCGCGGGCCTGGTTGATGAACAGCACCAGCGCGCCATCGGCCAGGTCGATCTCCCAGGCTTCCGAGGAGATGTCGCTCGGGATCGAGACGGGAACGCTGCCGAACAGGATCTGCCCGCCGCTCTGCAGGATCAGGGACAGGCCGAGCGTCAGGATCAACTGGGCGTAATGTCCTTCGCCCTCCAGCGATCCCACCCGCGTGCCGGTGACGCGTGAGAGGAGGAAGCGCTGCGCGACGTAGCCCAGCACGAACAGCACGGGCCCGGCCAACAGCGCGGCGATGAACGGCCCCGCCTCGCTCCCGAAGAGCGCGCCGAGTCCCAGCAGGGCGAAGAGGTGGAAGGCGGCGTACATACCCACCATCATGAAGTCGCCATGCGCGAAGTTGATCACGCGCATGACGCCGAAGATCAGGCTGAGCCCGACGCACATGAGGCCGTAATGAGCGCCGAGAAGCAGTCCCGCATTGAGCGCCTGCAGCAGGCCTTCCAGTTGCGGCATCATGGCGCGCCGCCCCCGTCCGCAGCCAGCAAGTCGGCCAGCGGCGCCATGTCCGCCGCGGTCGGCATAGCATCGACGAAGCGGAGGATCGCTGCCGCGCATTCCCGGCCCAGAGCATCCGTCGCGGCGCGCTCGCAGCGCTCGCGGACCTCCGCCGGCGTCGCCGCGACGACATCGTCGAGCCTGCCACGAACCACACGGTCGGGCAGCGCCAACTCCATTTCTGCGCCCTGCCGGGCGGGAAAGGCGGCGGTCAGCGCGGCATCCTCCTCCAACGTGACCAGGCCGAGCAGCCGCTCCATCTCCGGCCCGATCGGCAGGCGATAGTTCGCTTCCTCGATGACCCCGCGCAGCAGGGTCGCCGAAACGCCGAAGGGGATGCTCATCTTGGCCTGGAGCAGCCTGGAGAAGGGCCCCATGCTGTCGCAGCCCGGGTAGCGGGCGGCGGCCCTCGGCACGCGGATCCGGATCGCCCGGATTTCATCCGCCCGCACGCCGTGATCGCGCAATAGCTGCAGGGCGAGCTGACACGCCGTCTGCGCGAAATTGCAGGCAGGAACGGGCTTGTTGTAGACGGCCATGATTTCTGGCGGTCCGTCGAAGAAGCGGATCGCCGGCCGCGTCTCGTCGCGGCGTAAGGCAGCGAAAAGCCCCGCCTTCCCATCCAGGGCGCTCTCGGACGCCTCGGCGCCCAGTTCCGCGAGCAGCGCGGATGTCACCGCGTTTCGGGCGGCGAAGCCGGGATGGAAGAACATTTCCGTGCCGCCCACGGCCGGCCATTCGTTCAGCCCACCCGTTGCGTTCGCTGCCATGCCGATCGCGCTCGTCGCACGGTCCACGTCCAGGCCCAGCAGCACCGCGGCGGCAGCGGCCCCGCCGATCGGGCCGGTGATGCCGGTCGGACGGAACAGCCGCGCCAGATCGGTCGTGAACAACGCGGCCCCGATCCGTGCGCCGATCTCGTACCCCGAGACGGCCGCATTGACGAAGCGCATCCCGGACGTCGGATGAGTGCGGGAAAGTGCCAGCAGGGCCGGAAGGACAACCACGCCGAGATGGCTGATCGAGGCCGCGTGCATGTCCTCGCGCACCAGCCCATGGGCCAGGACGGCATTGGCGAATGCGGCATCCCCCACCGTCGTGCGTCGAGCCGCACCGATAATCGGAACGCCGCCCTTCACAGCGGGCGCGATCCCGACCGCCTGGCGCGCCCAGGGGAGGTCGCGCGACTCCAGCGCCGCGCCGATCACATCCAGGAGGCAGGTTTGGACCTTGCCGAGGACAGCCTCGTCATGGCGGTGCGGCGCAAGGGCGGCGGATGCAGCCTCTCGGGCCAGACTGGGCGAAGCCATCTCCGCTGCGGGCACGCGCATCACTGTCATAGTGGTCACCGGCGGCACGGCACCGCAGCCCGGCAAGGCCGGCGAAGCAACAGCTTCTCGGACAAGAACGTCTCCTCTCACCCTGTTTCCGGGCGATAGGGCAGCGTCCAACGGGACCGGGCACGAGTCAACAATAATCAGATTGTAGGACAGGCGGGCCGTGGGTTTGGGTTTGGGTGCTCGGCGCTGGACGGTAGAGACGTGCTCTCCGGCCAGCTCCGGGTCCTCCGCGAAGCACGCGGAACAGCGCGGCCGCGCCTCTCAAAGAAGTGGAACAGGGGCGGCGAGCGCCGCCCCGGCCACTGTTACGCCTTTGCCGCGCCCTGCCGGACCGCGTCCATGATCTGGCCGATCTGCTCAGCGCTGATGCCCAGCGGCGGCGACAGCACGAGGGAGTCACCGGTTGCTCGGATGAGCACCCCGACCTTGAAGCAGTGGGCGGCGATGGCCTGCGCGCGCGCCGGCCCGCCGCCAGCTTCCGGGCCGAACTCGATGGCATCCAGCAGGCCGAGGTTGCGGATCTCCGTTACGCCCCGCGCATCGCGCAGCCCGTGCAGCGCCATCTCTCAGGACCCTGCACTCTTGGCCGCGCGCTGGAAGCACCCTTCCTCCTGATATACCTCCAGCATCGCTAGCGTGGCCGCGGCTGCGAGAGGATGGCCGGAATAGGTGTAGTCGTGCATGAACTCGGTCACGCTCTCCGGTTGCGAGGCAGACCCCCGGGGACACGATCGTTGATCAGCACGCCGCGCATTGCCAGGTTGAGTGGCAGTAGCCGGAGCGAGCCAGCTGGGCGAAGCTGGTCGAATGGCGGCAGACTCCGCCAGCTACCCTGGATGCCGCTTCCCGGCGGAGATCATCAGCCATGCGGTCTGGCCGTACCATGTGTTCAGCCTGAGTTTGCGTAATGTCGAACTGATCCCGGCAGAGCGGGGCATCATCGCCACGCGCGAGAGCGTCCGAAGCTGGTGCCGAAAGTTCGGTTCGGAGTTCGCCCGCAAGCTGCGGCGGCGTTGCCGAAGCCGGGCGACACCTGGTACCTCGATGAGGTGTTTCTGCGCATCAATGGCCAGGTCCACTATCTCTGGCGAGCGGTGGACAAGCACGGCGTGGTGCTGGACATTCTCGTTCAGGATCGGCGGGATGCGAGTGCAGCCAAGCAGTTCTTCAAGCGTCTGCTCGCGGGCCTGAAGTACGAGCCACGGCGGCTTATCACTGACGGGCGGAAGAGCTGTGGTGTGGCGCAGCGCGAGGTCCTGCCCGGGGTCCTGCATCGGAGCGGCCGCTATCTGAACAACCGGGCGAAGAACTCGCATTTGCCGACCCGGCGGCGGGAGCGGCAGATGCAGCGGTTCAAGTCGGCCGAGGAGGTTCAGCGGTTCCTTTCGGCGCACAGCATGATCTATGCCCATTTCCGCCCTCGCCGGCACCTGATGACGGCGGGCGAGTGCCGGCGCGCCCGGACCAAGGCCCTCCGAATTTGGCAGCAGGAAATCTGCGTCCAAGCGGCACCCTGATACTGTCGCACTCCCAGTCACACGGCCAGAACTCGCTTTCTGGTCAAAGAACTTGCCGATGCTCCTGGCGCAGGTCGGGCTGCAGCAAGGCGACCCACCCGCCGAAGGCCTGGCCGGCCGCGGCGGCCTGCGGGCAATTAGCTTCAACATCGCCGTCCTGCAGGGATGGCGATGCGGCGACGGTCGCCAGTGCGGTGGAGGCGATCTCGACCTCGCGGTCCAACGCGGTAGAGAGCGCCCGGGCCGTGCTGGCCAATCTAGCCTCGGCCACGCGCTGATCGGTCTGACCGACCTGCCAGGTGGTGACCGCACCGAGCAGGAGCGCAGGCGCGAGCGCCAGGAGGATGAGGGCGACAAGGTAGGTGCGCAAGCCCACGCGGGGGCCGGGCGGCTGACGGGCTCCCGCACGCGGAGCGGCTTCTCCTGGTCGTTTGCTAAGGGGGCGCCCCCATCCCGGAGCGAGTGGCTCTCGTCTAGGCGCATGGGCCCACAAGCCGGAGGACTGCATTCCGAACCCGTGCGGAAGCGCCTGGCGCGCGGCTCGTCGAGCCCCACGAGCCCATGCGGCTGGAGAACCCCATCCGCCCCGAGTTCCACGACGAGATGGGCGCGCTCGCCGGCAGCATCCCCGTCCCGATCGCGACGGGCGATCGCTTCACCGGCCCAACCGAGTTCAAGGCCCAGTTCTTCGCGGCCCAATCGGGTTCGCGCGCATCTCCACCTGCGCCGTCGGCGGCATCACCCCAGCGAAGAAGGCGGCCGCCAGCGCGGAGGCCTTCGACATCCCGATCACCCCGCACAGCCCGCTCTCCCCTGTGGGGCTGGTCGCCTGCCTGCATGTCGCGGCCGCCGTGCCGATCTTCGCGATCCAGGAGTACCCGACCGGGTTCAAGAACCTGGAGCTACGCTCTGACGGCGTGCTGCTCGGGTCGGAGTTCGTGGACGCGCCGCCCAAGGCCGAGAACGGCTTCGTCAGGATCCCGACCCGACCCGGCCTCGGCCTCGCCGTGCTCGAGGATGTCGTGGTGCAGACCAAGCCAACCGCCCGCGAGGTATCCATGCGCCGCCACCGCGACGGGTCACCGATCGACCAATGGACCCCACCAAGGGAGACGGCTGACGTGCAAGCCGTCTCCGGGAGGCATGCGCCTGACCCCGCCCTGGTCGCTTGATGATGCTGTTGGCCGACAGCGGTCAGTCCGCTTCCGAGACGGGAATAGCGGGAAGCGGACGTAACGGCAGAACCCGTCGCGGACATTCCGTGCAGGCCAGCTCAGTGTGGTACCTGCCTGCTACAGGCTGGGCATTGCCCTGTGCAAGCGCCGTTTAGCAATAGCGTGTCGGCCTCCGGCATGACGCCACGTGCATCATGGGTCGGGTGTCATCTCCGGCCAGGCACCTGGCACACAGCCTCAATGTTGTTCCCATCCGGGTCGAGCACGAAGGCGGCATAGTAGTCCGGGTGGTAGCGTTCACGAACGCCAGGCCCTCCATTGTCCGTGCCTCCGGCTGCAAGCGCGGCCGCATGGAAGGCGTCCACAACACGGCGATCGGTGGTCGCGAGCGCAAGGTGCATGGGACTGCCCGCAGGCTCCCCATCATGAAACCAGATCCTCGGATATTGGTCCCGGCCCACTCCGTACCGCGTGCCGCCCGTGCGTGTCCGCTCAGGCCCGACACGGAGGATGACGGTCATGCCGAACGGGTGGAGCGCCTCCTCATAGAAGCGGCGTGACCGCTCCGCGTCAGCCACCGCGAGCTCGATGTGGTCGAGGATCGCATCGCCCACAAACGCAGGCACCTCCTTCGTGGTCATGGCTCACTCTCCCTGCCTGGGGTGGACCCTGTCACGCCTGCGACGCCCCGCCATCGGCGAAGAGTTCCACGCCGTTGACGTAGCTGGCGGCATCGCTGGCCAGGAAGGCGGCGACCGCCGCGATCTCATCCGGCTCGCCGATCCGGCCGATCGGGCTTTTCGCGGTAAGGAACGCCATCCCCTCCTCCGCATGCTCGCCAAAGGCGTCCCGCAAGGAGGCTGTATTGGTCGGGCCGGGGCTGACGATGTTGATGCGGATGCCGCTGCCCTTGAGGTCGCTGACCCAACTCCGCACGAGGTTCCGCACGGCCGCCTTGGTCGCGCCGTAGATGCTCATGGTCGGACCGGGGTCGATGGAGGCCGTCGAGCCGACGATGACGATGGAGGCGCCAGGCTTCATCAGCGGCAAGGCCATCTGCACCGTGAAGACGACCCCCTTCACGTTGGTGGCGAACTGCTGGTCGAACTGTGCCTCGGTGATCTGCCCCAGCGGCGCGTGCTGCCCACCACCCGCATTGGGCACCAGTACGTCCAGCCGGCCGAACCGCGCCTTCACCTCGGCAAACAGCCGCTCAAGGTCGGCGGGGCTGGTCACATCGGCGGCGAGGCTTAGCGCGGCAGCACCCAGACTGGAGGCCGCGGCGTCCAGGGCGCCCTGCCGTCGTCCCACCAGGACGACCTGCATGCCCAGTTCGGCGAAGCGGCGGGCGATGGCCAGGCCGATGCCACTGGAGGCCCCGGTCACGAGGGCGACGGGCTTATCGATGGCGGTCATGGTCAGTCCTGAAAGATCTGGATGGTTGTGTCGGCAATGGACTCGGCGAAGCCATTGCCGAACAGTTCCGCCGGGGTCTGGAAGCCGGGCCGCACCTCTCCGGCGAGCACCCGCCGAGATGCCTCGGCGGCCGCCAGGGGCGTGAAGCTGTAGGCATTGACGGTGTCGAGGATGGCCCGGACGGTCGTCCCCTGGACGCCGGTCACCTCGGCCGAGGCTTGGTAGCGGTGCGCGTCACGCTCTTCGGCGGAGGGTCCGTCCGGCAAAACCGTCAGGTCGCCGGTGGGGAAGGCGCTGCCGGAGACGTGGACGAAGGTGCCGATGTTCGGCGCCTGCAAGGCCCTCCAGAGGGTCATCAGGTCGGGCAGGGTGACGGGGAAGCAGGGCACCGGGCCGCGGCCGAAATCGAAATCCCTCGTAGTGCCCGCCGCTCGGGGCCGCAGAGCCCCGTCGACGCGCTCGATGCACTCGGCTGTCAGGTTCTCACGCGCGCTGATCGCCGAGCCGCGGGACATCGCCCCGGCGACATGCAGCGCGACGCGAATGGTGTGGGGGCGCCCGACCCACTCTGTGGCACGACCTACCAACGATCCCAGCATAGCGACGCTGCCGCCACTGCCGGGCAACAGCATGGCCCCGGCCGCCCGCGCCTGTTCGTCATAGGCCTCTGCCAGGCGGTAGCTGTCGGGTTCGGCGGCGATATCGAGGTAGTGGGCGCCCGCCCGGATCGCTCCACGCATCAGCGGGCCAGCGGTGCGCAGGAAGGGACCGGCGCAGTTCAGCAGCACCGCCGCATCCTGCAGGGCAGCGTCGGCCACCGTATCCTCGTCCAGTGCGAACACCCGGTGCTCCGCGCCGAGGGAGCCGCCTAGCTCCGCAAGCCGGGTCTCGTCCCGTCCTCCCAGGATGAGGTCCAGCCCGGCCGCCCTGGCATGGGTGGCCGCCATGCGGCCCGTGTAGCCGGTCGCGCCGTAGATCATCAGCCGGGTCATTGGGGATGCTGCCAGGGCTTGAATACGAACTCGAGGCTGTAGCCGTCCGGGTCCAGGACGTTCGCCGCGTAGTAGCGCGGGTCGTAGTGGATCCGTGCGCCCGGCGCGCCGCTATCCGTGGCACCTGCCGCCATCGCGGCGGCATAGGCCGCGTCAACCGCCTCGCGCGAGCGCGCCACGAAGCCGACATGCGCTGTCTGGCCTTTGGCTTCACCCTCGCGGAGCCAGAAGACCATGCGGCCATTCGCGCCGAAGCCTTTGAGGTCCGGATGTCCTGGCGGGCCGTTGCGGCCGTCGTAATCCAGCCGGTCAGTGATGCCAAGCGGGACCAAGGCGGCTTGATAGAAGGCGATCGAGCGCGCGATGTCGCTGACCGCCAGGAAGATGTGGTCAAGCATGGTCAACGTTCCCTTAGATGCAGTAGCCGCCGCCGACCTCGATCGACTGGCCGTTGACCCAGCCGAGCTCGTCCGTGAGCAGGTTGGCGATGACGCGGCCGACCTCCTCCGCCTCACCGACGCGGCCGAGCGCCGTCTGCGATGCCAGCCGCGCCTGAAACTCATCCGTGAGACCGCCGCCCAGTTCAGTCCGGATCGCGCCCGGTGACACGGCGTTGGCGCGGATGCGACGCGGGCCGAACTCCTTGGCCATGTAGCGGGTCAGCACCTCCAGCCCGCCCTTGAAGCTGGCATAGGGCGCCACCCCAGCCGTTGCCACCCGTGTGGTGGCACTGGTCAGGTTGACGATGGCGCCGCCGTCGCGGATCAGCGGCAGCAGGGCCTGCGTCAGGAAGAACGGCCCCTTCAGATGCACCGCGAACAGGCCGTCGAACTGGTCTTCGGTGACGGTCTCAATCAGGTTGTAGAGCCCGAACCCGGCATTGTTGACGAGACCACGCAGGCTGGCGCCGTTCCAGGTCTCTTCCAGCGCGCGCCTTACCGCCTCGCGGAACGAGGAGAAGCTTGCCGTGTCAGCGACGTCGAGCGGCAGTGCGACCGCACGACCCCCAATCTGCCCGATCTGCGTCACGACAGCCTCGGCGGCCTCGGGATGGCTGTTGTAGGTCAGGATGACGCCCAGGCCGCGATCGGCGCAGGCTCGTGCCGCGGCCGCGCCGATGCCCCGGCTGCCGCCCGTGATAGCGATGACTTCCATGGTGCATAGCTCCAGTATCTGCCAACGAAGCTATGCGGCGACCACCCAACCGCGCGTCGCGGTTCCTACCCGAATCTTGCCTAATCCTGCTTTCCAGGTTGTTTCCCCTGACCAGGCAGGACACTGTCACAGGCATGGAACAGCAGCTGACTGAACTGCGCGCCCTGGCTGCGCGGGCCGAAAACCGGAAAACCGAGACGGGCATTCCGCGCGTGGCAATGGTTCAGGGACAGGTACCCGAGCATGAACTCGCCGCCTGCTACGACCCGATGGTCAACCTAATCCTGCAAGGCAGCAAGTCGATGACGGTCGGCGATCAGACCCTGCACTACGATCCGGCGACCTACTTCGTGATGTCGGTCGACCTGCCAGCGGTCGGGGCTGTCCACCCCAACACGTCGGGCGCACCCTACCTTGCGGTCAGCCTCACGCTGGACCCGCAGGTGATTGCGACCCTGCTGACGGACCTGCCCTCACCGGCGGCACAGGCGCCGATGGCGGGCTTCTCGGTGGCTGCGGTGACTCCAGAACTGCTGGATGCCTGGGTCCGCATGCTGCGCCTAATGGACCAGCCGCACGACATCCCGGCACTGGCCCCTGCTTACGAGCGCGAGATCCTCTACCGGGTGCTGCAAGGGCCGCACGCGGCGCTGCTCCGTGACATCGCCACACCCAGCACCGCGCTGGCACGGATCAATCTCGCTATCCGGTGGATCCGACAGCATTTCGCCGAGCCTCTGCGGGTGGAGGCGCTTGCCGCCATCGCCGCGATGAGCCCCTCCGCTTTCCACCGGCACTTCAAGAGCGCGACGGCACTCAGCCCGGTGCAGTTCCAGAAGCGCATCCGCCTGCTGCAGGCACGGCTGCTGCTGGTCAGCGGCGGCGTGAAGGCAGGCGACGTGGCCTTTGACGTCGGATATGAAAGCGCGACCCAGTTCAGCCGCGAGTACGCCCGCTTCTTCGGCGCTCCTCCGGCCAAGGACGCGGCGCGCATCTTCCGCCATCTCAAGAAGTTGGGAAGCGCAGAGATGGCCGCATAGCTGCCTCGGATTAGTGCGGCTAAACTGAGGAAAGTCCGCTTTCGAGTAAACTTCAGCGGCGCGCAGGCGACTGGAATGGGCGCAAAGCAGCCCCCTCAACCGGCGCGCCTTGGGCGCCGATGGCGCCACTGTCGTACCGACGCCGAATCTCGACGGGCTGCCCCGGCGCTCGGCGGTGTTCGATACGCACGACGTTGCAGTCTGCCGTGCATGCCCGCGCGGCGCGACTTGCACACGGGGCGACTCAACTTTCTGCACCGCGGCTGGTTAGATCCGGCCCTACTGCAGGGCCGGCCGCACCGGCCAGGGCCACGGACCCTCAGGCGTTGAGCCGTCGGTTGTTCCTGGCTCCGTCCTAACCGGCGCGCATGTCCATGGCGCGCACGATCGGCACCCAGCGGTCGTTCTCCTCCGTGAAGAACCGCGCCACCTGATCCGGCGATCCGGACATGGGAGTGAGGTCGATGGCCGCAAAGCGCCCGCGCACCTCCGGCCGGGCCGTCACCTCATTAATGGCGGCGTTCAGCCGGGCGACCACGTCGGGCGGGGTGCCCCGCGGTGCGACGACCGCCTGCCACGGCTCCAGGTTGTTCACGCTGGGGAAGCCCGCCTCCTTCATGGTGGGCACCTCCGGCAGGGTCGGGATGCGCGCATCCGACATGACGGCCAGCCCGCTGATTGCGCCGGAGCGGATGTGCTCGCCGACGACGGAGGGCGTGTCGACGAGAAAAGCAATGCGACCCGCCAGGAGATCCGCTAGCCCGGCCGCGCTGCCGCGATAGGGCACGTGCGTCACCTCCAGACCGGCGACATTGGCGAAGTGCTGGGCCGCGATGTGGCCGGACGCGCCATTCCCCGCTGAGCTGAAGTTGTAGCTGCCCGGTCTGGCCTTCACGGCCTGCACGAGCTCGGCGACGCTGCGGGCGTTCATGTTCCTGGCCGCGACCAGGATCAGCGGCACCTTGGCCACGAGCGCGACGGGCACGAAGTCGCCCATGGGATCGAAGGGCAGGCTGGCATTGGCGCCCTGCACCAGGATCTGCGCCGTCAGCCCGCTGAGCAGCAGGGTGTAGCCATCGGCCGGGGAGCGGGCGACGGAGGCAGCCCCCACGATGCCGCCGGCGCCGGGGCGGTTGTCCACAACCACGGGCTGGCCGAGGAGCGGCGCCGCGCCCTCCGCCATCAGGCGCCCTGTCGTGTCGTAGCTGCCCCCCGGCGCATAGGGCACGACGAGACGGACGGTCCGGTCCGGAAAGGCCGCCCTGGCCGGCCGCGCGCCGGCCAGGGCCGCGAGAGCGAGCGAGCCGAGCAGGGCATGGCGGCGGGTCAGGTGCATCGTTCGGGATCCTTCAGGGCGCGGCTACCAGGTAGGGCGGGCGGGCAGGTCGAGGGCCGCGCGGATTTCGGCGCAGACGGCCTGGAACTCGGCCTCCGCGACGGCGCTGAACCGGCGCATGCGGACATAGCCGTGGATCAGGCCCGGGCCGACGCGGGCGACCGTTGGGACGGCCGCCTCCGTCAGCCGGGCGGCGTAGCGCAGCCCGTCGTCCCGCAGCGGGTCGAGGGCGGCGATGCTGAGGCAGGCGGGCGGCAGGCCGGCGAGGCGAGGGGCGCGCATGGGTAGGGCGTAGCCGTCATCTGCCGCGGCGCCCTCAGGCAGGAAGGCCTCCAGCGCCTCCTTCATCGCGGCGCGGGTGAGGATGGGGTCGGTGCCGGCGCGGTAGCTCTCCGTCTCCAGATCATCGTCCAGGGTGGGGTAGAGCAGGATTTGGTGCGCGATGGCCGGGCCGCCCCGGTCCCGCGCCATCAGGGCGCAGGCTGCGGCGAGGTTGCCGCCCGCACTGTCCCCGGCGATGGCGATGCGGTCCGGGTCGATCCCTAGCGCCTCGGCCCGCTGCACGGCCCAGCACAGGGCGGCGTAGGCATCCTCCGTGGCTGCCGGGTAGGGGTTCTCCGGCGCGCGGCGGTAGTGGACGCTGAGCAGGATGGCGCCAGTGTTGGCAGCCAGGCTGGCCGTGATGAAGTCGTGGGATTCCGGGCTGCCGGCGATCCAGCTTCCCCCGTGCAGGTAGAGAATGGCGGGGCGTGGCCCATCGCCCGCCGGCACGTACACACGGATGGGGATCTCGCGCCCGGGAAGGGTGACGTAGGTGGTGAAGGTAGAAAGCCAGTCCGGATGACGCTCGGCGGTGAGGCGGGCGAGGATCTCCGCCCGCAGCCGCCGCTGGTCGGGCGACAGGTCCACGATTCCTGCCATTCGGCCGGCGTCCCGCCTTGCTTTCTCAACGTAGGCGACCACGCCGGGGTCCATGGAGGCGTGGAAGTCGCTCACTTGCTTTCCGGGGCGGAGAGGGCTGCTGTCATTCGGACGAGACTAGCCATCGCGTTCACGAGGATGCAAGTCTGTTTCACGCGTATGAAATTCTCGGAGGCTGCTTGGCACGCGACCCTGCCCCAACCCCTCGGCCCTCCGAGCCCGTCTCCGCCGATGCCATCGACGCTACGATCGGGCGCCGGCTGCGGCTGCTGCGCGAGGCCCGGCGGATGCCGCTCGCCGGGGTGGCCCTGAGCCTGGGCAAGTCAGTGGGCTACCTCAGCCAGGTGGAGCGCGGTCTCTCCTCCCTTCCCGTCCGGGATCTCGCCCGGATCGCGGAGCTGCTGGGGGTAGACTTCCTCTCCCTTGTCAGCCCGACGGCGGCAGGGGAGGGGGCGTCACCCATCCGCCGGGCGGCGGACACACGGCCCGTCACCTTCCACTCCAGCGGCATCACCAAGACACCGCTCGCTCCATCCGCAGCAGGGGAGTTGCGGCTCTTCTTGATGACACTGGATCCGGGATCCAGCACGGGCACGGATCTCTACAGCCACGATGGGGAGGAGGCCGGGTTGGTGCTGGAGGGCAGCATCCGGCTGACCATCGGGACGGAAACCCATGCTCTGGCGCAGGGCGACTCCTTCCGCTTCACCAGCAGCACGCCTCACGGCTTTGCAAACGCCGCAAGGGGACGGTCCGTGGTGCTCTGGGTCAACTCCCGGCGGTAGCCGAAGAGGCCGAACCGCCGAAAATGAACATTAACGGTACTTCCGCTCCGGGGCGGAGCATCCAGGACAACGGCCGTCAGGATGCCTGCGTCGCCGCTAGTAAATTAACGGGTCCTCACACCTAAAGTGTTTGTGAAACATGGAAGGGTGCCCTCAACTCGCCGAACCTGCTGAACGTGATCGGCGGGGCGATGCTGGCGCAGGATGCGGGGCGCGATCTCTCGGGCATCTACGGCGCCTGGACGGCGCACGGGCTGCTCTCGCCGATGCGGACTGCCTCCGAGCTGGAGGAGCCGGTGGCGGTGGACGGCCATGGGGCGCGCGCTCGGATGGAGGCCTTCATGAATGCCTCCTGGGCGGCGATGGAGGGCGCCGCCTATGTGCGAGGGCCTCTTCCACGAGGATGACCAGTACCCCGACACCCTCGACAAGGCCTTCGGAATGCTGGTGGACATCCACGGGCGCGACGAATGGGAGCCGGGGGCCTCCCGGCTGATCGAGCCCACGGATGCGAATATCGCGGTGATCCTGGAGGAGAAGCAGGCGGCGCAGGAGGCGGTGCGACGGCTGCCGGAGGTGCTGGGGCCAGAGACGCTCGGTTTGTCGGCGGCGCAGGTGTTGGAGTTCACCACGTCGCGCGAGAGGACGCCGAAGAGAGGTTCGGCCTTGCCCTCGAGGACCTCTCCCGGCTGGCTGATGAGTTCGCCCGCTTCGAGGAAACGGACCGCCGGCCGGCTGTTTATGCCCTTCTGAGCGCGGAACGGCTCCGGTGCCTGTAGCTCCGCCGTGTTCGGCCTCTGGCGGCCCGGAGTGACATGGTGGTGGCGGCACCTCAACTCAGGGCACTGGCGACAGCCCGCAGTGCCCGCTGCAGGTCGTCACGATCCATTGGCGCGCCGAGGGCAAGTCGCACGGCGTTGGGCGCGCTGCCGATCCCGAAGGCCGCTCCGGGGGTAATCCTCACGCCGAGGGCGTCCAGGCGCGCGGCCAGCTCCTGCGCGGAGGTCCCTTTCGGCAGGTCGAGCCAGAGGTGCATCGAGGCGGGGTGCGACGCGGATGAAGCCCGGATCGGCAGCAGCTCCCTGGCGAGCGCCTGGCGTGCCCGCGCTTCGCGGCGCTTCTCCGCTTCCAGGAGCGCGGCGGTCCCGTCGCCCACCCAGAGGGAGGCGATCGCGGCACCCAGCGGCGGGGCGGTCCAGACGGTGGCGCGGATCAAGTTTGCGGCCCCCTCTTCCTGCCCCGGTGGCACGAGCATCCAGGCAGCCCGCAGGCCAGGGGTGAAGCCCTTCGAGGTGGAGCGCAGGTGCCAGCTCCGCTCCGGGGCCAGGACCGCCAGGGGTGGAACCGGCGGGTCGTCCTCCGTCAGGAATCCATAGGCATCGTCCTCGATAAGCTGGAAGTCGAGGCGCCGGGCGATCGCGGCCACAGCCTCGCGCCGCCGCGCGGGCATCGTCACGCCCGTCGGGTTCTGGAGCGCGTCGCGTCCCTCCGGCCAGCCATGCGTGCCATCATGCGCGCACATCCAAATCCGCGAACGCCATGTCCCGGCAGACGCTGCCATCGGACAGGAAGCCGACCAGCGCACGGGCCGGTCATGACCCGGCTCGCAGCGGACCGCTTTCAGGTCCCGCTCCTCGAATGCCCCCCCCGCCAGCCGGAAGCTGCATGCGGACCGCAACAGCCTTCCACGCGCTTGATCCCCCTGTCGCGGACCTTGCCCTGCGGCAAGGGGGACGGGCACCGGTCCGGCAGGGGGCGCGGTTGATGCGCGGGAGGGGGCGGCAAGACGATATCCCTCCGGTTCTGCTTTCGGTAGAAGGCCGGACATGGACAACAGCATGGCCGCCAAGCCCTACAGCAAGCTCAAGGGTGATCCGTACCGGGCCTATGAGGAGCTGCCGGTCGAGGTGCGCCGGGCCCTGCAGGAAGCCCTGGTGGATTGGTGCCCTCTGCGCGCCCGCGAGTGGCATCTTCAGCTGCTGCGCCAGCAGCGGCTGAAGCCGGCGCAGGCGGCATCCATCCTGGTCCAGACCATTCGGGGACAGGATCACGCCGAGGTCGCCGCCTTCGCGAGGACATGGCCGAAAGGCGCCCGGGGCTACCCGCACCTCGCGGCCGGCGCGACACTACAGCGCTATGTTGGGCCGGACGGCATTCCGGCGGCCAAGCCCATCGTGATCGCCCCGGCCGCCAAGCCGCCCAAGACACGGGCTCAGCGCAAGACAGGCCGTCGCGCCCGGCGTTAAGCGCGGGACGGCCGACGAGACGGCCCTATGCAAAGATGGCGACGATGACAGGTGAAGCTCGGAGGCGAACGGCGCGGCGTCCGTGATCGACGGCAGCCGCCCGGCAAGAAAGCGCCAGGCCCAAGCAGCGACCGCCAGAGAATCAAGCGATTATAACACCTATCCAACAGAACCCTTTGGGCGCTCCCCCCTCGGTCCGGGCGGATCAGCGAGGCTATGCCCCCTTTCCCCCGCTGGGTGGCGAGCGTCCTTCGCCGTTGTCCCGAAAGCGCAGCGCATCCACCAGCAGCGCAAAGGCCGGGGTCGGCTGGCGGCGGCTCGGGTAATCGAGGTGGTAGCCGGGGAATGGCGGGCACCAGTCGTCCAGCACGCGCAGCAAGCGTCCCTCGGCGAGATGCGCCTGCACCTGGTCCTCAAACACGCAGGCCAAGCCGAACCCGCCTAGCGCCGCCCTCAGCAGCGGGGGCGCCACGTTGAACACCAGCGGCCCCTCCACATGCACGCGAATCTCGCGGCCGTCCTTCTCGAACTCCCAGGCATAGACACCGCCCAGCGTCGGCAGGCGGATGTTGATGCAGGCGTGCCCGGTCAGCTCCTGCGGCGTCCTCGGCGGCGGCCGCGCGGCGAAATAGGCGGGCGCGCCGACGACCTCCATCCGTAGCGCCGGCCCGATGCGCACGGCGACCATGTCCCTGCCCACAAGTTCGCCGATGCGGATGCCGGCGTCGAAGCGGCCGGCCGCGAGGTCGGCAAGGGTGTTGTCCACATGCACCTCGACCGTGATGTCCGGATAAGCCGGCAGCAGCCGCTCGAGCGCCGGCCACAGCACCGTGGCGGCCGCGTGCTCCGCCGCGGTGATGCGGATGGTGCCGGACGGCTTCTCCCGCAGCTCGCCGAGGGCGGCGAGCGCCGCCTCGACCTCGTCGAAGGCCGGGCCGAGCGTCCGTAGCAAGCGCTCGCCGGCCTCTGTGGGCGCGACGCTGCGCGTGGTGCGGGTCAACAGCCGCAGCCCGAGCCGCGCCTCCAGCGAGCGCAGCGTCTGGCTCAACGCAGAGGGGGAGACGCCGAGCTGGGCGGCAGCGCGCGTGAAGCTGCGCGCCGTCGCGACGGCACGGAAGGACTGGAGATCGTTCAGGTCCGTCCGAGGCATCATGAAGCCCTGCTTCAAGGTCCATGCCGACTTTGCCGCCTAATCGCACCAGGCTGCACCCGCCATCTTGCACGCCACACCAACCCGCCATTGCGGCCCCCCACGGCCACGATGAGCGAAGGAGGCCTGTTATGGAGATCACGCGAGCGGCTTCGGCGCCCTCCGGCAAGGGGCCGGCAGTGTGGTTCACCGGCACGGTGCGGATCGATCCGCTGTTCAGCCCGCCCGATCCCGCGCGCGTCGCCGGCGCCCTCGTCACCTTCGAGCCCGGCGCGCGCACCGCCTGGCACACGCATCCGCTCGGCCAGACGCTGATCGTCACCGCAGGTCGTGGCTGGGCGCAGCGCGAGGGCGGGCCGCTGGAGGAGATTCGCCCCGGCGACGTGGTCTGGTTCGGGCCTGGCGAGAGGCACTGGCATGGCGCGACCGCCACCACCGCCATGAGTCACGTCGCGGTCCAGGAAAAGCTGGACGGCTCGCCGGTCACCTGGATGGAGCATGTCGCCCAGGGGGACTATCGCGCCGGCGAGGCCCCGGCCACGCTGGGCCGCCCCGCACCGTAAGCCGCTCGCATCGATCGCCCGGAACGGAGACCACCAATGCGCAACCCCCGCCAGGTGGATCATCGAGCCCGTGCCGGCGGAGCCGAAGGTGAGCGTCCCCGGCTTCGCCTTCGCCAAGGCGACCAGCTCGGCCACGGAGCGCGCCGGCAGGGCGTTGGAGACGGCGCGGAGGTGCTCGATCCGGAAGGCGAGGCTGACCGGGGCGAGGTCTTTCAGCGGGTCGAAGCCGAGATTGCTGTAGAGGTGCCGATTCACCGCCACCGCCGTTCGTGCCCATGAGGAAGGTGTAGCCATCCGCCGGGGCGCGGATGACGTTCTCCATCGCCAGGCTGCCGCCGGCGCCCGTGCGGTTCTCCACCACCACGGTCCCGCCGAGGCGCTCGGAGAGTCCGTTGGCGAGGATGCGGGCGAGCACGTCGGTCCCGCCCCCCGCCGCGAAGGGCACCACGACCCGGACGGGACGCGATGGCCAGGCCTGGGCAAGCGCCGGGCGCGTCAGCGAGAGGGCGGCGGCCAGGGCGGCCAGCTAGTCACGTCCGTGTCATGCACCGTGAAGTCGGTGAAGGTGCCGCCGAAGCCGATTCGAAGCATGCCTGATCCCGCAACCTGCCGTCCATGATGGGCTCCGCGCGGAACCCTTCCGCGCGGCGCGGCGCGCTCAGAGCGCGGCGGTGACGACCACCTCGATGAGCGTGCCCGGGCCGAGATCGGCGACGCCGATGGTGGCGCGCGTCGGCAGGTCGTCCGGGCCGAACCAGGCGGCCCAGGCCGCGTTCATCGCGTCCTTCATGCCCATATCCGTGATGTAGAGCGTGGCGGCGAGGAGCTTCGTCTTGTCGCTGCCGTTCTCGGCCAGCAGCGCGCCGATCCTCTCCAGGATCTGCTCGGTCTGCTCCTTCATCGGCTTCGAGCGGTCCTCGGCGACGATGCCGCCGAAATAGAGAACGCCGTTGTGCTCGACGACGCGGTGCATGATGGGCGTGCGGGCGTGGCGTCGGATCATGTCTTCGTTCCTTCTGAATGGTGCCGGGCGTCAGCCGGCCGGCTGCGGCAGCGCGGCCCCGGTCCCCGCCCCGGCCGGGCCGCCGAAGCGGCCGGGCGCGAAGGCGGCGATGGGGCGGTTGGTGAAGCCCTGGGTGGCCAGCTGGGCGACGATGTCCCCCACCACCGGCCCCAGCTCGAAGCCATGGCCGCAGAAGCCGAAGGCGTGGATCACCCCGTCATGGAGGCCTGAGGCGCCGATGACGGGAAGGTCGTCCGGCGTCACGCCCTCGATGCCGGCCCAGGCATGGACGATCCGCGTCTCCGCGAGCACCGGGAAAAGCTCCAGCGCCGTGCGCGCCGAATAGGCCAGCCGCTCCACATCCAGCGCCGTGGCACCGGTGTCGAGGCTGCCGACGCCCTTGTGCCCCCCGCCGATCATCACCTGGCCCGTCTCGGCCTGCTTGAAGGAGATCGGGCGCGAGGTGGCGCCCACCACGGGGGTGACGAAGGCGGGCATGCGCGCCGTCAGCATCATCATGAAGGCGTTGAAGCCGAGCGGTATCGTCTCCCCGATATGGCGGGCGAGGCGCGCCCCCCAGGCCCCGGCGGCATTCACCAGCACGGGCGCGGCGTGCTCCGCGCCATCGGCCGTGCGGAGGTGCCAGAGCCCGCCGCGGCGCCCGGCGGCGATCACGCGCGCCCCTTCCACGATCTCCGCCCCCAGCGCCCGCGCGGCGCGGCCGAAGGCGAGGCTGGTGCGGTAGGGCGAGGCGAAGCCGTCCCGCCGCGCGACCATGCCGCCGACGACATGCGGCGCCACGGCGGGAAGCAGGCGCCGCAGCCCGGCCGCGTCCACCACCTCCTCATGCGTGTAGCCCCCGGCGCGCAGCGCGGCGGCGCGCTCCTCCAGCACCGTCAGGTCAGCCGCGCTCTCCGCGACCTTCACCTGGCCGGAGGCGCGGAAGCCGCAATCCTCCCCGACCAGCTCCCCGATCCGGTGCCAGAGGTCGAGGGCTTCCAGCGCCAGCGGGATCTCGGCCGGATGGCGGCCCAGGGTGCGGACACCCCCGGCCGAGAAGCCGGAAGCATGCCGGGCCAGATGCCCGGCCTCCAGCACCCGCACCCGGCGCCCGCGGCGCGCGAGGTGAAAGGCGGCGGAGAGCCCGTGCAGCCCGCCCCCGACCACCAGCACCTCCGGCCCGCTCACGCCAGCCCTCCGGCATCGGCCTGGACCGGCCGGGGCTCGGGCATCTCCCCGGCCATCGCGGCCAGGGCCGCGAAGCCCACCGGCAGGGCGAAGGCGACCGGGCCGATCAGGGCAGCCTGCGCCAGCACGGCCCCGTCACGCTCGGGGCCGGGCGGTTCCTCCAGCAGCCCGGCCATCCCCACCGGGTCCAGGCGCCCGGCCGCCGGCAGGGGGCGGGGAACGGCCTCGACGCCGCCCCCACCTCCGGCCCGCCCGGCCAGGGCCAGCGCGGCGACACGGACCAGGGCAAGCCCTTCCGCCCCGGAGACGCCCAGGGCGGGCCCCGCGGCGAAAACGCAGGGCCACGACGTCTCGCCGCGCCCGTCCACCACCGGGAGCCCGCCCTGGAAGCCGCAACCGAGGGCGGCGAGGATCAGCGGCACATCGTCCAGCACCAGCAGGCGCGTGAAGGCAAGCGCGCGCACCCCCGCCTCATCCTCGATCCAGAGCCGCCCCGGCTCCGCATGCCAGGCGCGAGGCACCACGGGGGCATCCGGCAGGAGGCGCGCGGCCTCCAGCGCGGCGGGCCCGCTGCAGAGGAGAAGGGTGGTCACGCCACCGTCTCCAGCGGCAGGGCGGCAAGCTCGCCGACCGTCAGCGGCTTGAAGGGCGCGCGGGGACGCAGCGCACCGGCCTCCCCGATGGGAATCCCGCGCTCGGCGGCGATGAGGGCGGCGACGGTGGTGCCGCACATGCGCCCCTGGCACGGGCCCATGCCGGCGCGGAGATAGGCCTTGGCCTGGTTCGGCCCGGTGGCGCCGAGCCGCGCGGCCTCGCGCACCTGGCCCGCCGTGATCTCCTCGCAGCGGCAGACGATGGTGGCGTCGTCCCGTGGAACCAGCACCTCCGGCGCGGGGGCGTAGAGCCGGTCGAGGAAGGGGCGCAGCGCAAGGGCGGCGGCAAGCCGCGCCCGATGCGGCGCGGCGCGGCGCTCGGCCTCCGCCTCAGGCAGCCGGCCGAGACGGCGGGCAGCGTCGATGGCGGCGATGCGGCCGGTCGCCGTGGCCGCCTCCCAGCCGCCGATGCCACCGCCATCGCCCGCCACGGCGACGAGCCCATGGCTGGTCGCGCCCCATTCGTCGAGCACGGGGCGCCAGCAGCGCTGCGCCTCGTCCCAGCGATGCTCGAGGCCCAGGGCGCGGCTGACATGGGTGGAGGGGATCACGCCCTCATGCAGCAGCAGCGTGTCGCAGGCCATCTCGCCCCCGGCCCAGCGCACGCGCTGCACCCGCCCCTCCCCTTCGGCGCGCAGCTCGCGCACGCCGCGCACCACCTTCAGCCCGCGCCGCTTCGCCTCGCGCACCAGGGCCAGCCCCTTGGTGAGTAGGCGGCGACCGGTCCAGAGCCCGCCGGCGCGGAAGGCGTCCCACAGCGCGCCCTTGCCGCCCGTCTCCAGCAGCGTCACCGGCCCCGCCCCGGCGCGGAGGAGTTGAACGGCTAGCAGCCAGGTCAGCGGCCCTTGCCCCGCGATCACCAGCGGCCCCTGCGGCACCGCCCCCGCCGTCTTGAGCAGGATCTGCGCCGCGCCCGCGCCCATCGCGCCCGGCAGCGTCCAGCCCGGGATCGGCACGGGACGTTCCTGCGCGCCGGTCGCGAGGAGAAGACGCGAAACCCGGATCTCCTCCGAGGCGCCCTCCCGCAGCACGGAGATGACCCCGGTCGCGATGTCCACATGCCAAAGGGTGCTGCGCGGGCTGTACTCGACCTCCCCACCCGGATGCAGGGCGGCGCGGAAGTCCCGCGCCAGGGCGGCGCCGGCGTCGAGGAACTCGCCTGCCAGCGCCGGGTCGCAACCTGCCGCCTCCACCGCGCGGAACACCTGGCCCCCGGGTGCGGGCTGCTCGTCCAGCACGAGCACGGAAAGCCCGAGCGAGGCCGCCTCCATGGCAGCCGCCATGCCCGCCGGGCCGGCCCCGGTGACGGCAAGGTCGTAGTCCCTCACGCCGCGATCTCCGGCGCCGCATCGGGCCGGGCCCGGCGGGCCCCGCGCTGGGCCGCGATCCGCATCCCCGGCGCCACGGTCACCATGCAGGCCTGGCGGTTGGCCACGCCGTCGATCTCGGCGAGGCAGTCGAAGCAGATCCCCATCATGCAATAAGGCAGGCGCGGCGCCCCCTTCACCGGCGTCTCCCGGATGGCGGGCAGGCCGGCCAGCAGCACGGCCGCCGCGGCGGAGGCGCCCTCCGGCACCAGGACGGGGCGGCCTTCGACGAAGACCTCCACCGTGGCGGGGCGGATGTCAGGCCGCGGAACGAACATCGTGGAAACGCCTTGCGCTGAAGGGGGCCATCTCCGGCGTCAGCGCGCCGGCGGCGATCATGGGGGCGAAGATGTCGGCATGGGCGCCCGCGAGGGTGACGCCCGAATGGCAGTTGGCCGTGAACGCGCCGGGGAAGCGCTCGGATTCGTCGTAGATGGGCAGCCCGTCCGGTGCCATCACGCGGAGCGCCGACCAGGCGCGCACGATGTTCAGCTCCGCGATCCAGGGAAAGGTGAGCACCGCGCGCCGTGCCATGGTGCGCATGATCTCGGGCGTCTGGGTCAGGCTGTCATAGCCCGCCTCCTCTTTGCTGTCCCCGATCATCACCGAACCCTCGTCGGTCTGGCGGATGGTGGTCGTGGGCATGGGCAGGAGCTGCCGCGTGCGCTCCGTCACCAGCACTTGGCCGCGCTGCGGCCGCACCGGAGCCTCCAGCCCGAAGCGCGGCGCGAGGGCGGCATTGCCGAGCCCTGCGGCGAGAACGATGCGCGGCGCCCGATGCGTCTCCCCGCCCGCCAGCACGGAGAAGTCGCGCGGGGCGGCGGTGCCCTCGGAGACGCCGGCATTGGGGCGGTAGATCCCGCCCGCATCGTGGAAGGCGGCGTGCAGCGCGCGCAGCAGGTACAAGGGGCTCGCATGGCCGTCATAGGGCGTCCAGCTCGCCCCCACCACGGCGCGGCCGATGCCGGGCAGCATCTCGGCCGTCTCAGCATGGCCGAGCATCCGGTATTCCATGCCGAGATTGCCGGCCTCGCGCTGCAGCTGCGCCATATAGGCCGCGCGCTGCTCGAACTCCTCCTCGGAGAGGCAGACATGGACGCCGCCGGGCTGGTGCAGCCCGGTATCGAGCCCCGTCCGCTCGGCCAGCTCCGCGGCCAGGCCGGGCCAGGCCCCGGCCGAGCCGCGCGTCCAGTGCTGGTAATGCGGCGCCCCCAGCCCCTTGGACTGCACCCAGACCAGCCCGAAATTGCCCCGGCTGGCGCGATGGGCCACGTCGCCCTCGTCCAGCAGCACGGTGGAGAGGCCGCGCTTCTGAAGCCCATAGGCGATGGCGGTGCCGACAAGGCCGCCGCCGACGACGATGACGTCCTGTGTCACGCGCGGCGCTCCCCCGTGAGCAGGCGGTCGATGGGATAGAAGCGGTCCAGCACCAGCAGCAGCACGATCGTCACCGCGATCAGCGCGGCCGAGACGGAGGCGACGAGCGGGTCGGTCATCTGGTCGATATGGGTGAACAGCCGCACCGGGATGGGCGTGTAGGAAGGCGAGGCCAGGAAAAGGCTCACGGTCAGCTCGTCGAAGGAGGTGATGAAGGCGAGGATCCAACCGCCGGCGAGGCCAGGCAGGATCAGCGGCAGCGTGATGCGGCGGAAAACGGTGAAGCGGTCCGCGCCGAGGCTCTCGGCGGCGCGCTCCACCCGCGGGTCGAGGCCGGCCAGCCCCGCGGAGACCAGCCGGAGCATATAGGGGGTGATGACCACCAGATGCGCCGCGACGAGGCCGGGGAAGGAGCCGGCGAGGCCGAAGCCGGAGAAGAAGCGCAGCAGCGCGACGCCGAGCACCACATGCGGGATCATCAGCGGCGAGACAAGCAGCGCGGCCAGCACGTCCCGCCCGGGAAAGCTGTGCCGCGCGATGGCGAGCGCCGCCGGCACCGCGATGAGGGCGGAGAGGGTGGCGGAGACAAGGCCGAGGCCGAGGCTGACCCAGAGGCTCTCGATGAACTGCGGATTGTCCGCGATGGCCGCCCACCAGCGCAGCGACGCGCCGTCGAAGGGCATGGCGAGATAGCCCTTGTCCGTGAAGGAGACGAGGATCACCACCAGCAGCGGCGCCACGATGAACACCGAGAAGACGAGGTGGAAGAGCAGGGCAAGCGGCCCGTTGCGGTCGCGCCGGTCCATCACGCGCCTCCCAGCCGGCGCAGGGCGCGGCGCTCGACGAAGCGGGTCCAGAGAAGAGTGGCGGCGAGGATGGCCGCCAGCAGCAGCGTGGCGATGGCCGCGCCGAGTGGCCAATTCAGCGTGTTGAGGAACTCGTTATAGGCCATGCTGGAAACCACCTTCAGCCGCCGGCCGCCCAGCATGGCGGGCGTGGCGAAGGCCGAGGCGGAAAGGCAGAAGACCATCAGCGCCCCGCCCAGCACGCCCGGCATGATGTTCGGCAGGATGACGCGCCGGAAGATGGTGAGCCGCCCGGCGCCGAGGCTTTCCGCGGCACGCGGCAGGGCCGGGTCCAGCCGGCCGAGGCTGGCCCAGACCGCCAGCACCACCAGCGGCACCATGACATGCACGAGGCCGAGGATGACGGCGAACTCCGTGAACATCATGCGGAAGGGCGCGTCCGGCACGCCGAGGGCGACAAGGGCGCCGTTGATGAGGCCGTTGGTGCCCAGCAGCACCATCCAGCCAAAGGTCCGCACCACCACGGAGACGAGCAGCGGCCCCACCACCAGCAACAGCATCAGCCCGCGCCAGCGCGACGACATCCGGCGGATGATCCAGGCCTCCGGCACGCCGATGAGGAGGCAGATGACGGTGGTGACGAACGCGATCCGGAAGGTGCGGCCAAGCGCCTCCTCGAAGAGCGGATCGGTGAAGAGGTCGGCATAGTTGGCCAGGTCGTAGCGCGGCAGGATGCCGCGGGAGAAGTCGAAGCCCTGCAGGCTGAGCAGCAGCACGCTCGCCAGCGGGATGAGCAGGGCCAGCAGGTAGACGAGGCCCGAGGGCGCCGCGAGCAGCGCCGGGGAGGCGCGGCCGGCGCTCATGCCGCCTCCAGCCGGCGCAGGCTGTGGGAATCCCAGGAGAGGGAGACCGGCGCGCCCTCCTCCACGGGCGGCGCGCCGGTGTTCTGGGCGGTGACCATCATCGGCCCGATCGCCGTATCCACGCGGTAGAGCCAGGAGGCGCCAAGGAAGACGCGGGAGTGCACGCGGCCGGGCAGAGAGCCCGCGCCCTCCGCCCCGATGCGCAGGCGCTCCGGCCGGATGGTCAGCATCACCTCGCCCTCGCTCCCGGCAAGCTCCGGCGGCAGGGCGAAGCGCCGGCCCGCCACCTCCGCCTCACCACCGCCGGCGCGGGCAGGCAGCCAGTTGCTCCGCCCGAGGAAATCGGCAACGAAGCTGTCGGCCGGCAGCTCATAGGCGCGCCAGGGCTCGTCCACCTGCACCACGCGGCCCGCCTGCATCACGGCCACGCGGTCGCAGAGCGCCATGGCCTCCTGCTGGTCATGCGTGACCAGGATGGTGGTGACCCCGACGCGGCGCTGCAGCTCGCGCAGCTCCACCTGCATCTCCTCCCGCAGCTTGGCATCGAGGTTGGAAAGCGGCTCGTCGAGCAGGAGGAGCTGCGGCTCGATCACCAGCGCGCGGGCCAGCGCCACGCGCTGCTGCTGGCCGCCGGACATGTTGCGCGGAAACCGGTCCGCCAGATGCGAGAGATGCACGAGGTCCAGCGCCTCCGCCACGCGCCGCATGCGCTCGGCCTTCGGCACGCGCCGCATCTCCAGTCCGAAGGCCACGTTCTCCGCTGCCGTCATATGCGGAAAGAGCGCGTAGGACTGGAAGACGAGGCCGATGCCCCGCTTGGCCGGCGGCGTGCTGGCCAGGTCCTGCCCGTCGAGGAGGATACGCCCCTCGCTCGGCGTCTCGAACCCCGCGATCATCTGCAGCGTGGTCGTCTTGCCGCAGCCCGAGGGGCCGAGGAGGCCGAGGAACTCCCCCCGCGCCACCTCGATCGAAACCCCCTGCACGGCGACGACGGGGCCGTAGCGCTTGGCCAGCCCGTCCAGCACCAGCGAGCCCGGGCGCATGCGGCTCAGCGCTCCACCTCGCGCTGCCAGCGCCGCGTCCATTCCGTGCGGTTGGCGTTGATCGTGCCCCAGTCCAGCGAGACGAGCCCGCGCACCTGCTCCTCCCCATAGATCACCTTGGCCGCGATCTCGGGCGGAAGCTGCGTGTTGCGGTTGGTCGGGCCCGAGCCGTACTGGCGGGAGAAGCTGGCCTGCACCTCGGGCGAGACGAGATGGGCGAGGAACTTCTGGGCGAGGTCCGGGTTCGGCGTGCCCTCCACCGCGCAGGCGGCGGTCATCAGCACCACCCCGCCCTCCTTGGGCCGCACGAAGCCCATCGGAAACCCCGCCTCCACCATCGCGGCCGCGCGGGAGGAACCCCAGACGGCAAGCCAGATCTCGCCGGACTGGAACATCTCGCTCATCTTCCCCGGGCTGCTCTCATAGGCGAGCACGTTGGGGTTGATCCGCTCGCGCATCGCGCGGAAGCCCGGGTCGATATTCGTCTCGCCGCCGCCATTCACCCGGGCCATCATCGAGAGGATGTGCAGGCCATAGGTGTTGTCGATCCCCGGGATGGCCAGTCGGCGGCGGAACTCCGGCCGCGCCAGGTCCATCCAGGAGGTCGGCACCGGCAGGTTCCGCTCTCGGAACACGCGCGTGTTGTAGGCGATGCCCGTGAAGCCGAAACCCGTGCCGAGCGCCCGCCCCTCGCCCATCACGGCAACGGGGTAGAGGCTGGAGACCGCCGCCTGGTCCGTCGCCTTTTGGCAAAGCCCGAGCGAGATGGCCTGGGTCATCGGCCCGTCATCCAGCACGGCGACCCCCACTTCCTGCCGCCCGCGCTGGGCCTGAAGCCGCGCGAGGCTGTCGGAGGAATTGCCGGCGAGGTAGTCCACGCGGGCATTGTTGGCGCGCTCGAAGGCCGGGATGACCGACTGGCGCATGATGCTCTCATAGGAGCCGCCATAGGCCGCCACCACGAGGCGCTGCTGCGCCATGGCCAGCCCCGCGGCGCCGCCCGTGATGCCGATCGCCGCCACCGCGGCCAGAAGAAGTCTGCGCACCATCATCGCTCCTCACGCCACATCGGAGACGCCGGTGCCTTTCCGGCGGGGGGACGCCTTGTCCTGCCGGAACGCTGGCACCCTTTCGCCTGGCCACGCAAATTCGTAAATTTCCCGTTTCCATTCCCTGGAGTAGCGAAGCGTGACGCGCCGCCTCCACCAGCTCGAAGCATTCCGGGCCGTGATGCATGGCGGCTCCGTCACCCGCGCGGCGGAAATCCTCTCGCTCTCTCAGCCCGCCGTGACGAAGCTCCTGCGCGCTGGAGGAGGAGACGGGCTCGCCCTCTTCGACCGCAGCCGGCGGCGGCTGGCGGCCACACATGAGGCGCATCAACGCCGGCGGACGCGCCACGGCGAGATCCTGGCCGACCTGACCACCGGCGACACGGAAGTGGAGGTGCCCGCCACGCGGCTAGCCGCCTCGGCCTCCAAACATCCGCCGCGACCTGAACACATCGTCCGCAACGCACGCCGTCGCTCGGACTTGTGGTGGCGCGATCCTCACTCTCCCGGCGCAGGGGAAGAACCAGCGCACCCGGACAGGCCAGCATCACCGGCCCAAGGAGCCGAGCGGAGCGCGACCGTGCCAGCCTGGCCGCGAAACGGGACGAGAACCTCGGGCCGAACCCGACGGACCGGAGCAAGCCGGGCACGACGCTCCGCCTCGTCTCGCACCCCCGCTGTAGGCCGCTCGGCCTGCCGTTGAGCGGGTCCAACCGCCGCGACCGCCGCATGGTCGCGCTACGCTCGATGGCCTGCCGGGCCTCCGGGCCAGGCGTCGCAGTCGCTCACGCCGCACACCCACCAAGCTTCACGCCAACAAGGCGTATGACCACCGCCGTTGCCGTCGAGTGTGTCGCATCCGCGGCATCATCCCGCGCACCGGGCGACGGGGACTCGAGAGCACCACCCTGCTCGGCCGCCACAGGTGAGTGGTGGAGTGCACCTTCGCCTGGCTCGCCCGATGCCGACGTTTCACGGTCCACTACGAGCGCCGCGCAGACCTCCACCTTGCCCTCACCACCCTCACCTGTGCGTCATCTGCCTACCCAGCTCAGACGGTTTGTTCCTGGCTTTAACTCTCGCCTGGCAGCGTCCATGATCGCTCCTCCTCGTGGAGCCTCGTCAGCTTCGACAGCAGGCGCATGAAGGTCGTCCGCTCCGCCGGAGGCAGCGGCGCCAGCAGGCGCTCCTGGACCCGTGCCACCGCCTCTTCCACATCCCGCAGGAGCGTTTCCCCATCGGCCGTCAGGCGCAGCTGCTTCTTGCGCCGGTCGCCCGGTGCAGGCTCCCGAACAACCCAGCCCTTCGCCTCCAGCCTCTCCAACACGCCGCCAATGGTGGAGCGATCGAAGGCGATGAGGGCGGAGAGGCGGGTCGCGTCGATGCCCGGGCTGGCCCTGATGGTATAGAGAGCACTGAACTGCACGGAGGTCAGGTCGTGATCACCGATCTCCTCGGCGAAGATCGCGCCCGAGATCTGGTGGATTCGTCGCACGAGGTGGCCGGGCATTGCGTACAGCTGCTGCATCGGTCGGGAGAGCCTGCCCTTCTGTTGCTGCAAGGGTATCACCGGGTCGCCCGCCGGGCGATCCGGGCAGGGATCTTCGTCGATTGACTGTATGCTGAAGGTAAGCATACGGTGGTTTGCGAGGATCGGGCCGAAATGGCCGGATCAGCAGTCGGCTGGACCTGCTACAACAAGAATGGGGAGGCGGCGATCGGCATGAGCCAGGACCTGCACGCATTGCTGGGCGACCTCGTCGTCGCCAACCGCATCCTCGCGCATGAGGGCGTCCTCGACGACTTCGGGCACGTCGCCGTCCGGCATCCCGGCCGCCCCGATCGCTTCTTCATCTCCCGATCCCGCTCGCCGGAGCTCGTCACGCGCGACGACCTGCTGGAATTCACGCTGGACGGCACCCCCGTCGACCCTAAGGGGCTGCGCCCCTATCTGGAGAGCGTGCTGCACGCCCGAATCTTCGCGGCGCGCCCGGATGTGAACGCCACCGTCCACCACCACGCCCCGGCGGTGATGCCCTACACGATCGTGGACGTGCCCCTGCGCCCGATCATGCACATGGCCTCCGTCCTCGGCGGCGCGGTGCCGGTCTGGGACAGTCGCGACGAGTTCGGCGACACGAACATGCTGATCGACGACGCCCCGCGCGCCGACAGCCTCGCCAAGGCTCTCGGCGCGGGCACCTGCGTGCTTCTGAAGAACCACGGCGCCGCCGTCGCCGCGCATTCCCTCCCTGCGGCCGTCTTCGTCAGCGTCCGCATGAAGGACAATGCGGAGCTCCAGGCCCGTGCCACCGCCATGGGCACCCCGCGCTTCCTCACGGAAGGCGAGATCCGGCTCACCGCCGAGATGCTGATGGGCGAGCGCCCGCTGGACCGCGCCTGGTCCTACTACCGCGCCCGGGCGGGCTTCGGCGGGATCTGAACGCGTCGGCGCGAGAGGCCGGAAAGGCTCCGCACCCACACTCCATCACGGAGAACGTCCTATGCGCATTCCCCGCCGCACCCTTGCCGGTGCCGCCCTGCTCCCCTTTCTGCCGGGCATCGCGCGCGCCCAGCGCCGCACCGTGCGCCTCGTCGTTCCCGCCGCCCCTGGCGGCGCCATCGACGTGATCGGCCGGATCTATGCCACCCGCCTCGGCGAGGCGCTGGACCAGACCTGGGTGGTGGAGAACCGCTCCGGCGCCAACAACACACTCGGCGCCGCGGAGGTCGCCCGCTCCGCGCCCGACGGCACCACCTTCCTCGTCAATGCCGACATCCATCTCATGGCCCGCCGCGTCATGCGCGCCGTGCCCTATGATCCGGTCGCGGACTTCACGCCCATCGCCCGGCTGGCCACGGCCCCCATGGTGCTCGTCGGCAATCCGCGCGCCACGCCGGACGGCGGCCTCGCCGCCCTAGTCGCCCTAGTCGCCGCCATGAAGGCGAAGCCGGAGGCCTTCCCCTTCGCCAACTCCGCCCTGGGCGCCATGGGCCACCTCGCGACCGAGAGCTTCAAGCGGCAGGCCGGTGCCGATGCCCTCGTCGTCTCCTACCGCGGCACCGCGCCGGCGTTGACGGACGTGCTCTCCGGCAACGCCGCCCTCATGGTCGCGCCGCTCGGTTCCGCTCTGCCCCATATCGAGGCTGGCCGCCTGCGCGCCTTCGCGATCATGGGGCCCCGCCGTTCGGACCGCGCGCCGTCCATCCCCACGGTCGGCGAGGGCGGCATGCCCGGCCTGGACTTCACCCTCTGGTACGCCCTCTGGGGCCCCAAGGGTCTCGCCGCGGCCGAGGCGGACCGCCTCAACGCCGCCGTCCGGATCCTCTCTGGCGACCCGGATATCCGAGCCCGCATGGCCGACCAGGGCGCAGAACCCGTGGCCGAGGATCGCGCGGGCTTCACGCGCTTCATCGAGATGGAATCCGAGCGCACGGCGCGCATCGCGCAGGTGGCAGGCATTCAGCCCGAGTAGCCTAGAGGGCTTCCCGACCGGGCGGCGCCTGCCAGCCATCGCCGTCCGGTGCCGCGATGAGCTGCAGGAGGGCGCTGCGCAGGGCCAGTTCCGCGCGGTTCAGCGGGCGCCGGTCCGAGTGGACGAGGCACAGGCGCCGTTCCACGACCGGCCTCACCAGCCGCGCCGCCACGAGCCGTCCCGCGTGGATGTCGTCGATCAGCGCGCCATAGGGCAGGATGGCGCCCAGGCCGGGGTCGGAGAGCAGGGCGCGGGTCAGCCCCATCGACTGCACCTCATGCGCGACGATCACGTCCAGCCCCGCCGCGCGCGCGGACTCCTCGATCTTCCGCCGCAGCACCTCGTTGCCCAGGGCGGACATCACGAGCGGGACCGCCGCCGCCTCGGCGAAGGGGATCTCCGCCCGGCCGGCGATGCGGCCCGCCTCGCGGGCTTCCACGAAGACCAGCCAGTCCTGGGCGAGGGTCTCGCCACGCACGCCGCGCCGGTCGGACGGCATGTCGTAGCAGACGGCCAGATCGACTGTCCCTTCCGCGACGCGGTCGATCAGCGCGGTGGAGAGGGCCTCGACGAAGGAGAGCGTCACGCCCGGCAGGTCCCGCGTGGTGGCGCGTAGCAGCGGGGCGGCCAGCAAATTTCCGGTGGAGGGCGTGACCCCCACCACCACCCGCCCGCGCGGCGCGTTGCCGAGGTCCCGGATGCGGGCGGCCAGGGCGTCCAGCCCTTCCAGCAGCGGCTGGGCCCCGTCCCGCAGCGCGCGCCCCGCTTCCGTGGGCGTGATGCCGCGGGAGTGGCGGTGGAAGAGGGGAACGCCCAGTTCTTCCTCCAGGTGCCTGAGCTGGGCGCCGAGGGCGGGCTGGGCGACGCCGAGCCGCTCCGCCGCCCGGCTGAGCGAGCCGTGCTCCATGACCGCCAGCACGGTGCGCAGACGCCTGAGATCCAACTGTTTCCTCCGCGGCCAGGATGCGGGCGGGCGCGGCGCGGAGTCCAGCCGGCTATAGCGGCGCGCTTCAGCAGCCGAAGCGATCTGCTTCTGGCTGCTACCCGGCCGGGCTGGCTACCAGCCATGGGATGGACAGCACCGCTCCGCACCTTCCCGAGACGCCGGTCGGCCTCTCCAACGCCCCGGCCGGCTACGGCTCCGACGTGGTCGCGGAGACGATCCGCTCGCTCGGCCTGCCATACCTCGCGCTGAACCCCGGGGCCTCCTTCCGTGGCCTGCATGACAGCCTGGTGAACCACACGGGCAATCGCGACCCGCGCATGCTGCTCTGCCTGCACGAGGAACACGCGGTTGCGATCGCCCATGGCTGGGCGAAGGTGACGGGCACGCCGATGGGGGCCGTAGTGCATTCCAATGTCGGGCTGATGCACGCGACCATGGCGGTGTTCAACGCCTGGTGCGACCGCGTGCCGCTGGTGCTGCTGGGGGCGACCGGCCCGGTGGACGCGGCGAAGCGCCGCCCCTGGATCGACTGGATCCACACCTCGCGGGACCAGGGCGCGCTGATCCGCAACTACGTGAAATGGGACGACCAGCCCGCCTCGGTCGCCGCGGCGCAGGAGGCGCTGGTGCGCGCGCGGCAGGTGGCCTGCACCATGCCCTGCGGCCCTGTCTACGTGAACCTCGACGCCGCCATGCAGGAGGAGGCGTTGTCCGCGCCCTTGCCGGCCCTGCCCGTGGCCCGCTACCCCGCGCCGGAGGTGCCCTGGCCCGCCCCCGCCGCCCTGGCCGCCGCCGCACAGGCCCTGCGCGGCGCGAAGCGGGGCGTGATGATGGTCGGCCGCGTCTCGCGCGATCCGGTGGACTGGGCGGCGCGCGTGGCGCTGGCCGAGACGCTGTCGCTGCGCGTCATCTCCGACATGCGCGTGGGCGCGGGCTTTCCCACCGACCACCCGCTGCACGCGGGCGCCCCGGGCATCTTTCCCGGTGCGGAGGCCCTGGCGGCGCTGCGCGAGGCGGATCTGGTGCTGGACCTGGACGGGGTGGACCCGGCCGGCGCCTTCAAGGCGGCGGGCGTGGTGCCGCCCCTCGTCATCCGTGCCTCTATGGACCACGCGATGCATAATGGCTGGTCGCACGACCACCAGGCCCTGGCGCCCGCCGACCATTTGCTGGTCACGGCGCCGGACGTGGCCGTGCGGGCCATGCTCGAGGCGCTGAGCGTGCCCGCCAGGCCCGCCCCGCAGCCCGCGCCGGCCGCGCCGGTGGTGCCCGAGGGGCCGCTGACCACGGACGGGCTCTCGGCCGTGCTGCGGCAGGAGACCGCGGGGCGCGAGGTGACGCTGATCCGCCTGCCCCTGGGCTGGAACGGGGGCAGCTGGCCGCTGCGGCACCCGTTGGACTATCTCGGCTACGATGGCGGCGGCGGCATCGGCTCCGGACCCGGCATGGCGGTGGGGGCGGCGCTGGCCCTGCGCGACAGCGGTTCCGCGCGCCTGCCGGTGGCCGTGCTCGGCGATGGCGACACGCTGATGGGGCTGACCGCGCTGTGGACCGCCGCGCGCTACCGCATCCCGGTGCTCGTCATCATCTCCAACAACCAGTCCTTCTTCAACGACGAGGTTCACCAGGAGAAGGTGGCCCGCCAGCGCGGCCGCCCCGTGGAGAACAAGTGGATCGGCCAGGCGATCCGCGATCCCGACCCGGACTTCCCCACCCTTGCCCGCGGCCTCGGCCTGGCCGGCTTCGGGCCCGCCTCCGATCCCGCCTCCCTCGCGGCGGCGCTGCGCGAGGCGATCGCGGTGGTGGAATCCGGCCTGCCCGCCGTCGTCGAGGCGCGTGTGGTCGCGGGCTACACCCCGGCCATGGCCTCCGCCCTCACTCGGGAGTCCTGATCATGGACCTGCATGTTTCCGCCCCCGTGCTGCCGGTCGAGCGGGGCCTGTTCTACGGCGGCGCCTTCCACGCGGCCCGCTCCGGCCGCCGCATGGCGGTCCTGGCGCCCGCGACCGGAGAGGCGCTGGGCGAGGTGGATGTGGCGGGGCCCGAGGACGTGGACGCGGCCGTGGCTGCCGCCCGCGCGGCCTTTCCCGCCTGGGCCGCGCTGCGCCCGGCGGAGCGGGCCGACCTGCTGCGCGGCTTCGCGGCGCTGCTGCGCCGGCACGCGCAGGAGCTGGCGATGGTGGACGCCGTGGATGGCGGCAACCCCGTCTCCGAGCTGATCAAGGACGTCGGCATCGCCGCGGGCGGCTTCGACTTCTTCGCGGGGCTGGCGACCGAGGCCAAGGGCGAAACGATCCCCATGGGCGAGCGGCGGTTGAACTACACGCTGCGCCAGCCCTGGGGCGTGGTGGCGAAGATCATTGCCTACAACCACCCCCTGATGTTCGCGACCTGGCGCGCCGCCGCGCCGCTGGCCGCCGGCAACTGCGTGGTGGTGAAGACGCCGGACCAGGCGCCGCTCTCGGCCCTTCGCCTGATGGAGCTGGCCGGCACGCATTTCCCGCCCGGCGTCTTCAGCATCCTCTCCGGCGACCGCGAGACGGGCGCGGCGCTCGTCGCCCATCCCGGCGTGGACAAGATCGGGCTGGTGGGCTCCGTGCCGGCCGGCAAGGCGGTGCTGCGCGCGGCCGCGGACCGCGTGGTGCCCTGCCTGCTGGAGCTGGGCGGCAAGAACGCGCTGATCGCCTATCCCGATGCCGATCCGGCCCGGGTTGCGGCGGGGATGGTGAAGGGGATGAACTTCGCCTGGTGCGGGCAGTCCTGCGGCTCCACCTCCCGCGCCTTCCTGCACGCCTCCATCCACGATGCGGTGCTGGAGGAGGTGCGGCGCCTGCTGGCCCCCATCCGCCCGGGACTGCCGACGGACCCCGCCACGCGCATGGGCAGCCTCGTCAGCGCGGCGCAGCTGGACAAGGTGCTGGGCTACATCGAATCCGCGAAGAGCGAGGGCGCGCGGCTGGTCTCCGGCGGCGGTCGCCCGCAGGAGCCGGAGCTGGCACACGGCTTCTACGTGGAGCCGACCGTCTTCGCCGACGTCACCCCCTCTATGCGCATCGCGCGGGAGGAGATCTTCGGCCCCGTCCTCTCCGTGCTGAAGTGGGAGGAGGAGGCGGAGATGATGCAGGCGGTGAACGCGGTGGAGTACGGGCTCACCGCCTCCGTCTTCACGCGGAACGTCGTCACCGCGCATCGCGCCGCGGCGCGGCTGCAGGCCGGCTTCATCTGGGTGAACGACACCTCCGAGCACTTCCTCGGCGCGCCCTTCGGGGGCTTCAAGCAGTCCGGGCTGGGCCGGGAGGAGAGCCTGGACGAGCTGCTCGCCTATACGCAGGTCAAGAACGTCAACATCCTGCTGGAGGAATAGGCCCATGATCGCCCGCCGCGCCCTGCTCGCGAGCGCGCTCGCCGCACCCCGCATCGCCAGCGCGCAGGGCGCCTCATGGCCGGGCGATCGGCAGGTGAAGGTCATCGTGCCCCTCGCCCCCGGCGGCACGGCCGACGTCTTCGCGCGCCTGATCTCCTCCCGCATGTCGGAGCGGAGCGGCGGGCGCGGCTCGATGGTGGTGGAGAACCGCACCGGCGGTGGCAATGCGGTCGGGTGGCAGGCCGCGGCCCGCGCGGCGCCGGACGGCAACACGCTGCTGATGACGGACAACTCCCTGGCCATGTCCGCGCCGCTGCGACGCGACCTCGGCTTCGATCCGCAGGCGGACCTCGTGCCCGTCTGCCGCGTCGCGGACCTGGCGCCGGTCATCTGCGTGCCGGACCGGTCGCCGATCCGGACGGTGCAGGACCTTGTTGCCGCCGCGCAGCGCCGGCCGGGGGAGATGTTCTACGGCTCTGGCGGCAATGGCAGCGCGCCGCATCTGGCCTCGGAGCTGCTGCAGGACGTCGCGGGCATCCGCATGAACCATGTCAGCTATCGCGGCATGGCCCAGGCCAGCCAGGACCTGGCGGCAGGGCGGCTGGACATGGCCATCGCCGCCCTGCCGACGGTGGCCGGGCTGCTGCGCGATGGCGGGCAGATCCGGGTGATCGCGGTGGGGGCAGGGGAGCGGGCGCCCGCCTTGCCGGATGTCCCGACGGTGCGCGAGTCCGGCCTGGACTACGCGCTGGCCTTCTGGTTCGGCCTCTTCGCGCCGAAGGGGACGAGTGCCGAAGCCGCCGCGGCCATGAGCCAGGCCATGGTGCAGGTCATCCGGGAGCCCTATGTCACCGGGCGGCTGGAGGAGCTGGGCGCCGTGGTCGTGGCGAGCGATCCGGACAGCTTCCGCGCTGCCATACGGTCGGAGGTGGCGCTCTGGGAGCGCATCGTCCGCGAACGGAAGATCGTGCTCTGACGCGGGGGCCGGCGCCGCATCTCGGGGGATGTGGCGCGGGCATGGCGAAGCTGGAGCGAAGCCACGGGCTTGATGCTGGCGGCCATCGTGGCGCCCGCATCCCGCAAACGGAGCGCCGCCGTGCTAGACGGAGCCCGGCTGGCCCTGATCCAGCATGAAGCGCCCGAAGAATGCCGCGATTTCCGCATGGGCGTTGAGCGGCAGGATCTGCGCGACGTACTGGTCGGGCCGCACGAGGACGGCGCATCCCTCCGGGCTGATCGCCCTGGCCGTGAAGATGTCATCCCCGCTCGGGAGGGGTGCGCAGAACGCCTTCTCGTAGTCGATCAGGTTGTAGCGTCCCTTCCGGGGCAGCAGGAAGGCGGGCAGGTCGGCCGGGCCGGCTTCCCGATGTCCCTGTTGCAGGATGGCGCGGACGTCGATGACCGCATCGATGTCCTCGCCTGCTGGCGTGAAGCGCCGGACCGGGGAGGACGGTGATTCCGCGAGGAACTGGCAGAGCAGGCGCAGGGCCGAGGACGGGCTGGAAGGATCCGCCCGATCCGAGAAGATGAACATGCGCCAGCGGCCATCCGCCCGGAGCACGTGGCCCAGATGCACGGGCTTGGCATCCGCCAGCCGGATGACCGGCGCCGAGTGGAAGCGCATGCCGACCGGCAGGCCCTCCGCGAGGTGCTGGTGCGCCGGAGGCGCCGAGATCAGCGAGGGCTGGTACCGGGTGGCGGTTCCCGCCGTGAACCGGCCCTGCTTCACGAAGTACCGCTGGAACTCGGCCGGGTCGACACCCTCGCTTTCCGGGTTGCTCGGGTCCTTGGGCGGGGCGCTGAACATTGCCGCGAAGGCGCGGTCGAATTCGATCAGCTCCTGCGCGACCGCGCGGCGCTCGTCCGAGTAGGTCCGCAGCATCTCCGGCTTGGCCTGGCCCCTGATGACGGAGGCAAGCTTCCAGCCGAGATTGAAGCTGTCCTGCATGGACACGTTCATGCCCTGGCCGGCCTTGGGGCTGTGCGTATGGCAGGCATCCCCGGCGATGAAGACGTTCGGGATCGCGCGGGCCGTGCCTTCTGCTCCGTTGTCGAAGCGGTCGCAGAGGCGTTGCCCGATCTCGTAGACCGACCACCAGGCAACCTCCTTCACCTCCAGCGTGTAGGGGTGCAGGATTCGCTGCGCGGCAGCGATGAGCGCCTCCACGGTGGTGTTGCGGCTGGAGACCCGCTCGTCCTTCCCCAGCTTGTCCAACTCGATGTAGAAGCGGACGAGATAGCCACCCTCCCGCGGGATGATCAGGATGCTCCCGCTCTCCGCCGAGTGGATCGTGGCCTTCAGGCGGATGTCCGGGAAATCCGTCACGGCGAGCACGTCCATGACGCCCCAGGCCTGATTCGCCGAATCCCCGTGCAGGGCGAGGCCCAGCGCCCGTCGCACGCTGCTCCTCGCGCCGTCGCAGCCGACGACGAAGCGCGCCTTCACGGTCTCGGACCGCTCGGCGCCGTCGGGGGACCGGTGGGTGAGGGTGACAGTGACCGGATGGTCCGAGCCCGGGCCGGCGCGATCCTCCCCGGCGACGTGCAACGCCGTCAGGCGCCGGGAGTAATCGGGCCTGAGACGCCGCGCCGACTTCGCCATGACGTCCAGGTAGAAGTCGTGGACGCGCGCCTGATTGAGGATGACATGCGGGAACTCGGAAAGCCCGTCCTCGGTGTCCTGGATCCGCCCGTGTCGTGCGATCCTGTTCCTCTGCTGGTCATCCGGCTTCCAGAAGGTGGTTTCGTTGACCCAGTAGGCCTCCTTCAGGACCTTTTCGCTGAAGCCGAACGCCTCGAACATCTCGATGGTCCGGCAGGCGATGCCATCGGCCTGCCCGAGGGTGAGAGGCCCCGCCTTCTCCTCGACGATCCGCGTCCTGATGTCGGGAAAGGCGGCAAGCTGAGCCGCCAGCGTCAGGCCAGCCGGGCCGCACCCCACGATCAGCACGTCGACTTGGTCGGGGAGTGGGTCGGATCCGGCCGGCATCTCGCCGGCCACGGCCTCGGCGATGCTGGGATCTCCGGTCCTGAAGCCGTTCAGGTGGAATTGCACGCCGATCCTCCTCCCCATCAACAGCTTCTGCGCACACCGGCATGACGGTTCAGCCAGGCAGGGCCGCCCTGTCGTGGCGCTCCGGGCGCCATGCGCCTCTTGGTCTGGCTAGGTCTGGGTGATTGGCACAGTACTGATAGTATGTATACGGTCTTTGGAGGGCGGTGGATGCCTTTGCGGCTGTTGGGCCAGCGCTGGTGCCGAAGCTCCTCCATCGGCCAGGAGGCTGCTGGAGCTGCCTGGGGTGGGCATGTCGGCCGGCGGAGGTATCCAGGGGTCTTGCAGAGGACAACTGCTGGAGGCGGCAGTTGAGGCAGTGGCGGGTGGTCTTGCCGCAGGAGACCGGAATGCGACAGACACCACAGGGATCAGCCAAGGCCGCCTCGGAGTGGATGCCCTCGGGGTGTTGCCGACGAGTACCAGCTTGGACGCGCGCGGCGCTTAGCGGGCCGGATCAGCAGTGCGATTTGCGCCGATCGAGGGGCTGTCAGATCACTGGGTCAGCGCAGGCCCTGCCGATCAGGCGCGACGGTGTTCCGGCTTCCACATGCAGCACCTTGAGATCCAGGCGCCAACTATCGAGTCGAAACCAAATCCTTCGATTCAAGATCTTTCCGGAAGGGCTGCAACCGGCGGTCAGCCGAATATGGCTGCCACCACACACCAGGGTCGCGGCCGCCCACCTCAATCAGCCGGCGGGAACCCCCGCCGGGCACGCCGCAGAAGAGCGCGGAACATCTGCACCTCGTCCGGTGAAAGCTGCCGAGCCGCCATGTCGTTCACGGCATGGGCCTCGGGCAGCAGCGTCTGCCGCAAGGCCCTGCCCTCCGGTGTCAGGAAGATATGCACCTTCCGCCGGTCGGTCCCGGAACGCTCGCGGTGGATCCAGCCCTGCGCCTCGATGCCACGCAGCGCGATCACGGCGGTCGGCTCCATCATGCCTACGCGCCGCGCCAGGTCGCTCTGGGTGATCCCGTCCTCCTCCCACAGCACGCGCAGGAAGTACCAGGCACCCGGCGCCACGCCATGGGCCTGCAACCGCGCCTGAAGGTGGCGCTGGATGGCCCGGTTCAGATCCCGGACGAGAAAGCCGATGCTCTCGTCGAACGGAAGCGGCTCGGCGCGGGCTTCGGCTTCGGTCGTCATGCCCCGAGCCTAGCCGGAAAGGCCCCGCGCCGGAATCCGCCCCTCAGGCCAGGGCCGCCTGCGACATGGCGCGCTCGTCCTCCTCCTCCTCGATCCCGCCGAGGGCCGCCGCCTCCTCCTCCGAAGCGCCGAGGACCCGCCAGTTCGCCGTCTTCGGCACCACCCCCTGGTAGGACCGCAGCTTCGCCATCGGCAAATGCGGCGCCGCCAGCCCGATTGGCTCCGCCCCCGCCTCATGCCGCGCCACCGCGTCCAGCATGATGCGGCGGAACTGGATCACGGCGATGTCGCTCGCCCCCAGCCGCTCGCTGGTGCGGTCGGCGATCGGCCCCATGCTCTCCCACATCGCGATATCCTGGTTCGGGATGCCGGGAATCCCCGTGAAGCTGTCGCCGGACTTCATCCATTCGCGGTCCTGCAGGTAGTCGTTCCAGGCATGGCGCTTCATGGGGCGGAAATCCGCATCCACGTCCACGCCAACCTCGGCCACGCAGAACTTCCGCCAGGCCTCGGTCGTGATCGCCTCCCGGCTCTCATGCCAGGCGATGAAGTGGAAGTAGCTGTTCGTGTCGTCCTTGGGCACGATCACGCTCGCCACGTTGTAGGTGGCATTGGGCGGAATCAGCGCGATGAAGGGCGCGACCAGGGTAGTGATCCGCACGTAGTCCTGCGTCGCCGCGTTCATGATCGGGCGGCGGATCGCGGCGTAGCGCATGCCGTAATTCGTCACCTGCACCTGGATGCGCGGGTTCTTGTCGGTGGAGGGCCGCACCCAGTGCGTATCCTTCGCCGCCGCCTCCCCACGCGCGGGTCGCATGTCGGAGGAGTGGAGCGAGGAGGAATGGGCGCTGTCGATCTGGCCTTCCATGATCTGCGCCCAGTTGCAGGGCAGGTCGATGCGCACGATGGCCGCGTGCGCCTCCGGCGTCGGCGCCCAGGGCGGCGGCTCGAACTCCGGCATCCGCGCGGGCTCGCCCATATAGATCCAGACGAAGCCGCCCGCCTCCCGCGCCGGATACGCCTTGTGCTGGATGCGCTCGGCGAAGCCGCTCTCCTTCGGCTCCGACGGCATGTCCACCACGCGCCCTTCGACGTCGATCTTCCAGCCGTGATAAAGGCAGCGCAGCCCGCAATTCTCGTTGCGCCCGAAGGCGAGGGACGCCTTGCGGTGCGGGCACATCTCGCCCAGCACCCCCACGCGCCCTTCCGTATCGCGATAGGCGACCAGCTTCTCGCCGAGGATCGTGATCCGCACGGGCTTGCCATCCCGCTCTGCCACCTGCTCGGAGAGCAGTACGGGGATCCAGTGGCGGCGCATCAGGCGCCCCATCGGCGCCTCGCCCTCCACGCGGCAGAGGGTTTCGTTCTCCTGGGCGGTGAGCATGATGCGTGTCCTCCCGGCGGCCGGACGCATGGCACCCGGGCGCTGAATACTTAGCTCTCTAACTGTATGCCGGCCGCGCATTCCGTCAAGCGCCGTCTCCACCACCCGCGGCCTCGCATTACCCCGTTGCGAATTCTCGCATTTGCGTGAACGCGCCACCGCATCTCTCGGCAGTCTTGCTAAGCCAAGGTTAGAAGCCTAACCATAATTCCGGCCGGTAGATCCCCCGCAAGAGGGAACACCCGGAGGAGTGGCCAAGAACGATGCTGGACATGCCCGCCCCGGATGCGGAGCTGATGACCCTACGTGTCGCGCGCGCGGAACCCGCGGCGGACGGCATTCAGCTTTTCGAGCTGCGCCACCCCGATGGCGCCCCGCTGCCGCGCTTCACGCCGGGCTCCCACCTCGCCCTGCGCGTGCCATCCGGCGCCATGCGGAACTACTCCCTCTGCAACGACCCGCGTGAGCGCGACCGATACGTCATCGCCGTGAAGCGGGAGGAGAAAGGGCGCGGCGGCAGCGTGGGCCTCATCGACGCCACGCGCCCGGGGGCCATGCTCGAGGTCTCCGCCCCGCGCAACCTCTTCGAGCTGGATACGCGCGCGCCGGAATACATCTTCGTCGCCGGCGGCATCGGCATCACGCCGATCCTCGCGATGATCCGCGCCGTGCAGGCCGAAGGAAAACCCTTCCGCCTCTTTTACCTGACGCGCAGCGTCGCCGGCACCGCCTTCCACGCCGAAATCGCGGCGCTCGGGGACCATGTCATCATCCACCATGACGAAGGCGTGCCGGACAACGCCTATGATCTCTGGCCCGTCTTCGAGGAACCCAGCAAGGCCCAGATCTACTGCTGCGGTCCCCGCCCGCTGATGGACGCGGTGCGCGACATGACCGGCCACTGGCCGGAGAACGCCGTCCATTTCGAGGATTTCGGCTCCGACCTCGTCCGCCCGCGCGCGGACGACCAGCCCTTCACCGTCCAGCCCGGCCCGGACGGCGCCCCGCTCGAAGTCCCCGTCGGCACCACCATCCTCGAAGTCCTCCGCGCCCATGGCCGCCCCCAGCCCTCCTCCTGCGAGAGCGGCACCTGCGGCACCTGCCGCACCCGCTACCTCACCGGCGAGGTGGACCACCGCGACATGGTGTTGACGGAGGCGGAGCGTCGGGACGCGGTGATGATCTGCGTCTCCCGCGCCAAGGGCACGCTGGTGCTGGACCTGTAGCCGTGGCGGCAGACCCCATCCGCCTGGGCGTCGCGGGCCTCGGCCGAGCCTTCATGCTGATGCTGCCCACCCTGGCGCGAGACCCGCGCCTGGCCGTCCTCGCCTGCGCCGACCCGCGTGCCGAGGCCCGCGCCCACTTCACCGAGGACTTTCCCGGCGCCCGGGCGCACGGAACCGTCGAAGCCCTCTGCGCCGATCCGGCGGTCGAGGCGATCTACATCGCCACCCCCCACGAGCTCCATGTCGCCCATGTCCGCGCCGCCGCAGCAGCCGGGAAGCACGTGCTGGTGGAAAAGCCCATGGCCCTGGCCCTGGCAGACTGCCAGGCCATGGTGGATGCCGCAGGGGAAGCCGGCATCCACCTGATCGTCGGCCACAGCCACTCCTTCGACGCGCCCTATCTCCGCGCGCGGGACATGATCCGGGGCGGCGAGCACGGCGCAGTCCGCATGATCACCGCCGTGAACTTCACGGACTACCTCTACCGCCCGCGCCGCCCGGAGGAGCTGGACACGTCGCAAGGCGGTGGCGCCATCTTCTCCCAGGCGCCGCATCAGATCGAAGTGGTCCGCCTCCTCGCCGGCCGCCCCGCCCGCAGCATCCGCGCCACCGCCTCCGTCTGGGATCGCGCCCGCGGCACGGAGGGCGCCTACAATGCCCTGATCGACTTCGGTGACGGCCTCTCCGCGACCCTCACCTATAACGGCCACGGCCATTTCGACACGGACGAGTTCCAGGACTGGACCGGCGAGATGGGGACCCCGCGCGACGCCGCCGCCTACGGCACCGCCCGCGCCGCCCTGCGCCACGTCACAACGCCCGAGGAGGAGGCCGCGCTGAAGGAGCGCCGCGCCTATGGCCGCGGCCCCGGCGCCATGGAGGCGCGCGCCGCCCCGCCCCCGCCCGCCTACAACCATTTCGGCCTCGTCCTCGCCTCCTGCGAACACGCCGACCTCCGCCCCACCCCGCGCGGCGTGATGGTCTATGCCGATGACGAACGCCGCTTCGACCCCCTGCCCGCGCCCATCATCCCACGAGCCGAGGTGATCGACGAGTTGCAAGCCGCCCTGCGCGACGGCACGCCCCCGCTGCACTCCGGCGAATGGGGCATGGCCACCACCGAAATCTGCCTCGCCCTGCTCGAATCCGCCCGCAGCGGCCGCGAAATCCAACTGCACCATCAAGGCGCCGCATGACGCGCCACGGGAGAGAAGCGATGACCACCCCTGCCCCGACGCGCCGCGCCGCGCTTCGCCTCGCGCTTCTCGGCGCCACCATGCCCGCCGTGGCGCGTGCCCAGCCCGGCCGCGGTCCCGTTCGGCTCATCGTTCCCTACGCCCCCGGCGGCACCAACGACGTCACCGCCCGCCTCCTCTCCGCCCGGCTTGGCGAGGGCCTGGGCGCCACCTGCGTGATCGAGAACCGCTCCGGCGCCAGCGGCGCCATCGGCGCGCAGGAGGTCGCGCGCTCCGCCCCCGATGGCCTCACCCTCCTCTACTCCAACGAGGTTCACCCCATCCTGAAGCTCGTCCAGCGCGGCGTCCCCTTCGACGCGCTGGCGGATTTCGCCCCGGTCATCCGCACCGTCAGCATCCCCTATGTCCTCGTCGGCGGCGCCCGCTCCGACCGGCCCACGGACCCGCGCGCCCTGATCGACGACGTGAAGCGAACGCCGTCGCGCTACACCTTCGCCTGCTCCTCCCTCGGCTCCGTCGGCCATCTCGGCGCCGCGGCGCTCGGCCAGAAGCTCGGGGTGGAGGCGACCACCGTCATATATCGCGGCACGGGCCCCGCGGTGAACGACGTCATCTCCGGGGCCGTGCCGCTGATGTTCGCCCCCCTGGGCGCCGTGCTGCCGATGATCCAGGGCGGCCAGCTGCGCGCCTATGCCGTCACCGCTCCGCAACGCCTCGCCAGCATGCCCGATACCCCCGCCATGCCGGAGATCGGCCAGCCCGAAATGCTCTTCGAGGGCTGGTGCGGCATCTGGGGCCCGCGCGGCCTGCCCGTGGAGCGCGTCTCGGCCATCCACGCCGCCGCCCTCGGCGCGCTGAGGGACGCGGAGGTCATCGCCCGCCTCGCCGCCATCGGCTGCGCGCCCATTGAGGAGAGCACGGCGGATTTCGCCACGCTCCTCGTGGCCGAGCAGGCGCGCGGCGCCGCCATCATCAAGGCCGCCGGCGTCACCCCGGAGTGAGGAGGCCACCATGGCCCTGATCCGCATCGAACCCGTGCGCGACGAGCGCAGCGGCCGCTACTTCCTCGAGATCTACAACCCGCACGACGCACCCGCGCCCTTCGTCACCACGCAGCCGCGCTATGCCTCCGCCTCGGCAGCCGAGAACGACCTCGTCGCCATCCTCGCCGCCGCCGCCAGCAGCGCACGCTAGGAGAATCGCTTGAACCCCCTTCGCCTCTCCCTGGCCATCGGCGACTACGACCGTATCCGCCCCATCGCCGACGGCACGGTGCGCATCGATGGCGTCGATCCCGTCATGTCCATCCTCGACCCCGAGGAGATCTTCTTCCGCGCCTTCAAATACGCGGATTTCGACATTTGCGAGCTGTCGCTGTCCTCCTACACCGTGAAGACCGCGAAGGGCGAAAGTCCCTATATCGCCGTGCCCGTCTTCCCCTCCCGCGCCTTCCGCCACACCTCCGTCTACATCCGCACCGATCGCGGCATCACCAAGCCGGAAGACCTCAGGGGCCGCCGCATCGGCGTGCCGGAATACCAGCTCACGGCGAATGTCTGGGTGCGCGTCATCCTCGAGGAATACGGCGTCCGCCCCTCCGACATCACCTGGGTCCGCGGCGGCTACGAGCATCCCGGGCGCGAGGAGAAGATCGCGCTCCAGCTTCCGCCCGATGTGCGGCTGGAAAGCCTGTCCCCCGGCGCCACCATCTCCTCCGCCCTCGCGGATGGCACCATCGACGCCGTGATCGGCCCTCGCGCCCCCTCCTGCTTCGAGCGCGGCGCCCCGAACATCGGCCGCCTCTGGTCCGACCCCGTCGCCGCCGCCTCCGAATGGTACGGGAAGCACCGGATCTTCCCGATCATGCATGTCCTCGGCATCCGCAAGGACATCGCGGAACAGCACCGCTATCTCCCCGGCGCGCTGGTGAAAGCCTTTGAGGAGGCGAAGTCCCTCGCCCTGGCCAAGCTCACCAACACCGCCGCCACCAAGGTCACGCTGCCCTTCGTGGAGGAGCGCCTGCAGCACGCCCGCGCCCTGATGGGCGAGGATTTCTGGTCCTATGGCCTCGAGCCGAACCGGCACGGCCTGGACGTGTTCCTGCAAGCCCACCACGCCCAGGGACTCTCTTCCCGCCGCCTGAAGCCGGAGGAGCTGTTCCACCCCGCCTCCCTCGAAGCCTTCCGCCTGTAACCCGCCAGAGAGGAACCGCCATGACCGCCTTCCAGAACCGGGTCGAGGACATCATGGCCTCCTCCACCCGGCGCGGCCTGCCCCGCAAGATCGAGCTCAAGCCCGCCAGCATCGCCGACACCATGCGCGGCTACGACAACTTCTGCCGCGTCATGGCCATCCGCCCCGGCGACCATGTGGTGATGCTGACCGATCCGCTGCTCGACCCGCGCGTGGTGCAGGCCGTGCAGGGCCTCGCCCGTGGCCGCGGCGCCACCTTCATCTCCTACATGGGCGAATCCACCCGCTACGTGACCGTGCCGGAGGAAGCCAAGGCGCTGCTGGAGCGCGCCACCTTCGTCGTCTCCACCTGGTTCGCCTCCGTGCTGGACCCCTATTGCATCGGCCTCCGCCGCAACAAGGGCCAGCGCTGGGTCAAGATCACCTTCTTCCGCGACCTGGACCTGCTGCACACGCCCCAGGCCCAGTTCCCCGTGGACCTGCTCGGCGAGATCGTCCGCGCCACCGGCCGCATGTTCCCGGAGGCCGGCGACTTCACCCTTCGCGTCACCGACCCGCGCGGCACCGATTTCCGCATCCCCTTCACCGAAGCGATGCTGAGGAAGATGCGCGCCCACAACCGCTGGCGCGGCCAGAACGTGGCGGACCAGGACGGCTGCTACGTCCACTACATCCCCACCCACGGCCCCAACCTCTTCGAGCCGAGCATGGTCGGCCTCCAGCCCGAGGACAGGATCGGCATCTCCGGCACCATCTGGCCGCAATGGGCCGTTGGCTTCGACGAACCCTTCCGCGAACCGCTCGGCGTCGAGTTCCGGAACGACGTGGTCACCGCCGTCCATGGCGAGAGCTGGGAGGCGCAGGTGATGCGGGACTACCTCATCGGCGGCACGCTGGAGGAGTTGGGCTGCGGCCACAACCCGAAGGCGCCGCGCTTCGACATCTACCCCGCCGGCCCCAACTCCCCCGGTGCGCTCCATTTCGGCATCAATGCCCTTAAGCCCTCCGAATACCTGCGCCGCGTCATGCCGAACTGGGAGGAGCCGCATATCCACATGGACCTCGTCACCTATGACAGCACGGTCATGGCGGGGAACCGCTGCATGGTGGAGGACGGCTACCTCCTCTCCCTGCGCGATCCGCAGGTCCGCGCCCTCGCCGAAACCTACGGCGATCCGGTCGAACTCCTCGAAGCCTACCCTGTGTAGCGCGCCCAGGCGGAGGAAACGTCCCGATGAAAAGCCAGAACGACATCGCCCGCCGCACGCTCCTCGGCGCCGGCGCCGGCGCCGCCCTCCTCGCCGCTCCGGCCCTCGCGCAGTCCTATCCGGACCGCCCGGTGCGCCTCATCGTCCCCTTCGCCCCCGGTGGCGGAGGGGACACGCTCGCTCGCCTCTCCGCCTCCGCCGCGCAGCCCCTCCTCGGCCAGCCCCTGGTAATCGAGAACCGCGCCGGCGCCGGCGGCAACATCGGCGCCGAACTCGCCGCCCGCGGCCCGGCCGATGGCTACACCCTGTTCTACGGCACCAACGGCACGCACGCGATCAACGAGGCCCTCTACCCCCGCCTGCCATTCCGCCCGGATGCCGACTTCACCCCTGTCGCCGCCCTCACCCGCATCGCGCTCGTCATCGTCGTCCGCAAGGACCTGCCGGTGGAAACCGGCCCCGAGCTCGTCGCCTGGCTGAAGGACCGGCCCGGCAAGGTCGCCTATGCCTCGGCCGGCAACGGCACCACCGGCCACATCGCCTCCGAGATGTTCCGCGTCGCCGCCGGGGTGGAGATCACCCACATCCCGTATCGCGGCAACGGCGCCGCCATGACGGACCTGGCGGCCGGCCGCGTGGACATGGCCATCGACCTCATCCCGGCCGCCGCCCCGCTGCTGGAAGCAGGCTCGGTCCGGGCACTGGCCGTGACCAGCGCCCAGCCCCTCCCCAGCCATCCCGGCCTGCCCACGGTCGCTTCCTTCCTGCCGGGCTTCGAGGTCGGGGCCTGGGACGGCATCTTCGCCCCGGCCGGCACGCCGCCCGCCGCCGTTCAGGCCCTCAACGCCGCCTTTCGCCGCGCCCTGCGCGACCCCGACACGCTTGCCCGCCTCAGCCGTCGCGGCGCCGATGTCGCACCCCTGGAAACCCCCGCCGACTTCGCCGCCTATGTCTCGGCGGAGCGTCCGAAATGGGCCAGTGCCGTGCGCGCAAGCGGGGCCAGGATGGACTGAGCGGCGCCAACGCGGCGGACCTCCCACGCGGTCCTCGGTGCTTGGCGTGGAGGCAGCAATCGGTGCTGACAAGGCGGTGCGCGGTGCCTCAGTCGCTGAGGCACAGGGCAACTCAGAAGGTCTGCAATCCACCGGGCCGGTACGACCTATGCTTCTGGCCATGCTCCTTTTGCACCCGGGCGGCCGTGCTGGCCCCTGATCACCTCCCGACGCCGCTGCTCCGCATCGTCGACGCCAAGGCACAAAGAACCAAGCCGAGCTCCCCCTCCTTCAATCGGAGGAGGGCGGCACAATCGCTCAGATCAGGGACGTAACCGGCAGGGCCCAGCACACGGTCCGGGGCTCCATGGCCGGGCTTAATCCGCCAAACGCCTCCGCATGATCCCGGCGAGGCAGGACACGACCTCCGCGGGGCCGTAAGGCTTTGTGATAACCAGAGCGTCCGTGTGCTGCCCCTTGTTCACCGCCGACGCTTCGTAACCGGTCGCGAACACGAACGGCACGCCCAGTGCGGCAAGGCGGTCAGCGACCGGGAGTGCCGACTGGCCATCGGCAAGGCTGTAGTCGATGACGGCAGCATCAATCCCACCCTCGGACATGGCCGTCGTGATGGCTGACAGCGCCTCCGCGACCCTCGCCGCCTGAACGACGGTCTGCGCGCCCGCGATCATCAACGCGTCTTCCAGCAAAAAGGTGATCAGCGGCTCGTCCTCCACCACGAGGATGCGCCGCCCCTGAAAATCCGAAGTCATGGTGAACTCCCTGGCCGAGAACGGCCGTATGGCTGGACCCTATATCGAAAGGCGCATCTCAGCGAAGCTGGGACCGTCAACGCTTTCGCTTCGCGGCGGCCGGCGTCGGCGCCAGCATCCGTTGGGCAGCCGGGGGCAGATCCTCTTCCAGGATGGTGAGGTGCAAAGCGTAGGACACCTCGCCATCCTCGGCATCGCGGTGGAGCGTGCCGATCACCTCGCCTCCCGCCTCGATCTCAACGCTCATCCCTGCTTGCTTCGGGGGTATGACGCTGATGCGCTCCGTCCCCAACAGGCGCCGCAGGTAGGCCTGCACGCGCTCGATCTCCGATTTAGTCACTCTCAACAAACTCCCACTGGGTCTGGCGGCGTCAAGGAATCCTCCGTCCGAAATGATCCACTCCGCGACGGAGCAGGCTGGGGGCTGTACGGGGAGCCGATGCACTCCCCTGTGATCCATGGGAGCGGAGGGATGTAGCGGAACGGGCAAGCGCACTGAAATGACATGCGCTGGACATGGAGCATTCCCACCCTGTCGCGCAAGGGCACCTACCCGCTAAACCAATCTGCTGGAGCCCTAAGGTAGGGGACTCATTCAGGCCATTCGCTGACGGTGGCCACGCGCTACGACCGGCTCGCCCGGAACTACCTCGCCAGCCTCGCTCTCGTCGCCACCGTCAGCGAGTGGCCTGAATGAGTCCCCTACCTAGAGCAGTTCTTGCGGTCTGGCGCCGCCGAGAGTCGCTCCGCTGTGGGCAGCGATCGGCGAGCGGATGAGAAGAGCCGCCAGGGATGCCTGGCGGCTCTTCCTTGCGCGCTTCGGCCCGGGGTCCGAGATGAACCGGCCTCGCCTCAGCCCAGCCGGATTTGCTCGACCTGGGAGAAGCGCATGCTCTCGCCGCCGTGGTTGATGACCCCGCCGAAGGTGGCCGGGTTGCCGGCTGCATCCGTAAAGGTGACCACGTTGTTGTTGACGTGCATCTGGAGACCGCTGGTCTCGCCCTCCAGCGTCAGCGAGCCCTGCAGATCCTGCAGGCTCATCCCCTGGATGTTCAGCGTGTCGTTCCCGGCGCCACCCTGGAACTGATCGTTGCCGTCGCCCGGCGCCCAGATGAAGCTGTCGTTGCCCGCGCCGCCGAAGGCCAGGTCGGCCGCCCCGTCGGCCGCGCCGCCGTCAAGGAAGTCGTTGCCATTCTCGCCGTGCAGCTGGTCCTGGCCGGAGCCGCCGTTCAGGGTGTCGCTGCCCTGCCCGCCATAGGCCAGGTCATTGCCCGAGCCGGTACTGATGAAGTCGTTCCCGCTCTCGCCAAAGGCCTGGTCGTTACCCGCTCCGGTGTTGACGTTGTCGTTGCCGCTGCCACTGAAGATGACGTCCGCCTGGGCGGTGCCGTGCATCGTGTCGCTGCCGGCCGAGCCTTGCTGGAAGGCGCCACCCGTTACCTTGTTCAGATCTTCGGTGCGCAGGGATTTCGGAGACATTCGAGAGCAACCTCTTCGTGTTCGGTTTCGGACGCGTATCATGTGCCCCGGGGCACGGCTACGGAGATCTGTCTATCGCGGCGATAGGGCGCGGCATGCGGGGAGGGGATGGTGCGGGTATTCCTTCCGGATCAGGGCCGATGCATAGTCGCAAGAAGCCGGCGCTGCCGGGTGTCCCCGCAAGGCTTCCGCCCCGGCATGTCGTCGCCTCCCCTCTTCCGCAGCCAGGCCGTCGCTGAGGCCTCGGCGCCTGACCGCTATGACGAGCCCTTGCGCGTCATGCGCCCCTGGACCTGGGTCGTGGGAGGAATGCTGCTGGCGCTGACGGTGATCGGCGTGGTCTGGTCGGCCTTCGTGGAGGTGCCGATCAAGGTGGCCGGCCGCGGAATCCTTCTTCCCTCCGGCGGCATCGTGGACATCGTGGCCGATACGGATGGCAGGATCGACCACCTTCTCGCGCGTCCGGGCGACCGGGTGCGGGCTGGCCAGGCCGTGGCCGTGGTGGATCAGTCCGAGATCCGCCTGCAGCTGGCCCTGGCTGAGGGCCAGGCCGCGGATGCGCTGCGCCACCGGCGCGAACTGGCTGCGTTTCATCAGCGCGAGGCGGCGGCGGGAGACGCCTTCCGTGCTGCGAGGGATACCTCCCTGGCGGGCAACTTACGGATGCTCGACGAGCGCCTGGGCATGATGACGCAGCGCGAGGATGTACTCCGAGGGCTGATGCAGCAGAACCTCATCAACCGTGATCGCGCGCTCTACGCCCGGGTCGAGGTCCTTCAGCTTCGCGAGCAGATGGCGGCCGCCCGGAACGAGCGGGAACAGCTCTCCCTGGACCAGGCGCTGAAGCGGACCCAGCAGGAGCGCGAGGCGCTGGAGGCCGAGCGGCGCGTGGACGAAACGAGCCGGCAGGTCGAGGCGCTCCGCACGCGGCTGGACCGGCTGGGCGAGGTGCTGTCCCCCTATTCCGGCACGGTGGTGGAGCAGAAGGCGAATGCGGGCCAGGTCGTCGCCCGTGGCGCGGCGCTGCTCACCATCGAACGTGACCCCGAGGGTGGGCGGGAGGCGCCGGTGGCCGTGATCTATGTCACCGCCCAGGACGGCAAGCGGCTTTTCCCGGGCCTTGCCGTCGAGGTTTCGCCCTCCTCCACGCGGCGGGAGGAGGATGGCTTCGTGCATGGGCGCGTCACCCGCGTCTCCCATGTCCCGGCCTCCTCCGCCGGGCTTTTGCGGACGCTGCAGAACGACCAGCTCGTGCGCAACTTCACCACGGAGCTGGGCGCCCCCTTCGAGGTGGAGGTGGCGCTCGACGCCGACCGCACGACCCGCAGCGGCCTGCGCTGGTCCACGGGCCGGGGCCCCGACTTCCCGGTTGAATCCGGCACGCTGGCCGAGGCGGAGGTGACCGTGCGTTCGGTCCGTCTGCTCGGCCTCGGCTTTCCCGCGCTCCGCGGCCTGCTCACGCGCCCCGCCGAGGCCGCCCGCTCCTGATGCCTGGCTGGACGAAGCGCCGGGCTCGCACGCCAACGGTTCTGCAGATGGAGGCGGCCGAGTGCGGGGCCGCCGCGCTGGGCATCGTTCTCGGCCATCACGGCCGCTGGGTCACGCTGGAGGAGTTGCGCACCGCCTGCGGCGTCTCCCGCGACGGCAGCCGCGCGAGCCACATCGCCGAGGCCGCTCGCGGCTACGGGCTGGCCGTCGAGGCCTTCCGCATCGAGCCGGCGGACCTCGCCGGCCTGCCCATGCCGCTCGTCGCCCATTGGGGCATGAACCACTTCGTCGTGGTGGAGGGGAGCGGGCACAGCGGCACCTGGATCAACGACCCCGCCAGCGGCCCCCGCCGCGTGTCGATGGAGGAGCTGGACCGGAACCTGAGCGGCGTGGTGCTGACGATGCGCCCCGGCGAGGCGTTCCGCCGCGGCGGCGAGCGCCCCCGGGTGCTGCGCGGGCTGCTGCACCGCCTGAAGGGCAGCGGCGCCGCCTTCGGTTTCCTCCTGGGCCTCAGTCTGCTGCTGACGGTCCCCGCCCTGCTGGTGCCGGCCTTCTCGCAGGTCTTCGTGGACGACATCCTGGTGGGCCAGTTCGATTCCTGGCTGCCGCCCCTGCTCTGGGGCATGGGGGGCACCGCGCTCGCGATGGGGCTCATCACCTGGCTCCAGCTCGACCTCCTGCTGCGGCTCGAGACGCGCCTCTCCATAGACGGTTCCGCTGCCTTCCTGCGGCGCCTGGTCCAGCTTCCCGTCTCGTTCTTCGCCCAGCGCCACCCCGGCGACATCGCCGGACGCGTGATGCTGAACGATCGCGTGGCGCGTCTTGTCTCGGGCGATGCGGGGCGCGGCCTGCTCGGGCTTGTCACCGCGCTGGCCTATGCCGCCGCCATGGCGGCCTATGCGCCGGGGCTTGCCGCCGTGGTGGTGGGGGCCGCGGCCGCGAACATCCTCGCCCTCATGCTGCTCGGCCGTTCCATGGCCGACGACAACCAGCGTCTGCTCTCGCGCACCCTTCGTTCGGAGGGGCTCGCGCGCGGCGGGTTGCGGATGATGGAAACCTATCGCGCGGCCGGTGCGGAGGACCAGCTCCTCGCCCAGGTGGCGGGAACCCGGGCGGGAGCGGCCAATATCGCCCAGCGCCTCGCCGTACGCCGCGCCCTGCTGGAGGGGCTGCCGGCCTTCTCCGCCGTACTGGCCGCCGCCGCCGTGCTGGTGCTTGGCGGGGGGCGCATCATGGATGGCACGATGAGCGTCGGGCAGCTCGTCGCCTTCCAGGCGCTCGCCATGGGGTTCATGGGGCCGGTGGCCCAGCTGGTCGGCGTGGCGGCCCAGATGCAGGACGCCCGCGCCAACCTCACCCTGCTGGAGGACACGCTGCTCCACCCCCGCGCGCCGGAGTTCGCGGCGGCGGCGGCGGTCCGCCTCGCGCCCCTTCCGGGCCATGTGGAGCTGCGTGACGTGACCTTCGGCCACAGCCGCCTCGCTCCGCCGCTGCTCGACGGGGTCTCGCTCCGCATCGAGCCAGGGCGGCGCCTCGGGATTGTCGGCGGCTCCGGCTCGGGCAAGTCCACCCTCGCCCTCCTGATCGCCGGCCTTTACCGCCCCTGGGCGGGCGAGGTCCGGATCGACGGCCTTGCCATATCGGATATCCCGCGCTCCACCCTGCGGCAGGAGGTTGCGGTGGTGGACCAGGCCGGCTTCCTCTTCGACGGCACGGTGCGCGACAACATCGCCCTTTGGGACCCCACCCTCGCGGACGAGCGCCTGGTGGAAAGCGCGCGCGATGCCGCGATCCATGACGAGATCCTCGCGCGCCGGGGTGGCTATGCCGGCGCCGTTGCGGAGGAGGGGCGGAACTGGTCGGGCGGGCAGCGGGCCCGGATGGAACTGGCCCGCGCCCTCGCGACTGAGCCGTCGATCCTGGTGCTGGACGAGGCCACCGCCGCGCTCGACAACCGTGCCGAGGCGCAGGTCATGGCCAATCTCCGGCGCCGCGGCTGTACCATGGTGGTGATCGCCCACCGCCTGGCCCTGGTGCGCGACTGCGACGAGGTGATCGTCATGGAGGCCGGCCGCATCGTTCAGCGCGGCCAGCCGGAGGCGCTGGCGGCCGAGGACGGGCCGTTCCGCGCCATGCTGGCGAGCGCCTAGCGGTGGCCGGAATTTCCGCGTCAGCAGTGCCGCCTGGGCCGGCGGGGAGGGATTCCAGCCCGCCCGAGCCCCGCACGACCGCCCCTGGGGACGGGTCCTTCGACCTGCCCGTCCACGCGCCGCTGCGGCTGGACGATCCCGGGGCGCGGTGGATCGTGGAGGCCGGGAGCGTCGCCCTCTTCGTCCTGCGGGCGGCCTCTGGCCCGGCGCAGGAGGGTGCGCGGCGCTATCTGGGCGCCATCCCGCAGGGGGGGCTGGTCTGCGGCCTGGGCGAGGACCTGGCGGGCAACACCGTGATAGCCGTCGGAAGCGCCGGCACGCGGATGCGCCCGCTTCTCCTCTCGTCTGGGCCGGCCGGGCCGGCCGCGGATGAGGTGGCGGTGCTGGGGGCCGCGATCGATATCTGGGCGCGGGCGCTGGCTGATGGGATCGGCCGCCCCCTTCAGCCTCGGCCGCGGGCGGATGTCGCTGCCCTTCCCGATGGCCGGCGTCTGCGCCTTTCCGCCGGCATGGTGGTGACGGCGGGTGCCGGTCCGCTCTGGCTGCGCCTCAATGCCGGCGAGTGGCTGCTTCTCGGGCTGGAGCGGCTGGACGGGCTCGTTCCTCTTCCGATGGGTGCCTGGCTCACCTGCGGCGGAGGCGTTTGCCGCCCCATGTCGGCCGCCGAGGCCGTCCGCGCCTCCGACTGGGAGGAGGGGCTGAGTGCGTTCAACGCCGCCCTGCTGGAGGCGCTTCCCGCCGTCCTCGCGCTGGAAGCGGCCGATGCGCTGAACCGGCGCCGGCTGCGGGAGGCCCGCGAGGCCGAGGCCTTGTCCCGCCAGGGCGATGCCTTCGGCGCCGTACTCGGCAATGCCCCGGCCCGGGCCGGCATCTCGGACGCTGACCCGCTCATGCCGGTGTTCGGCGCCGTCGCCGCTCATCTGGGGGTCGAGGCGCGCCGCCCCGTGCGTGTCCGCGCCATCGATGTCGACGCCACCTCCACGCTGGAGGAGCTCGCCCGCGCCTCCGGCCTGCGCCTGCGCCCCGTGCGGCTGGAGCCAGGCTGGTGGCGCGCGGATCATGGCCCGCTCTTCGTCCGGCGAGGGGACGGTGCCGTGGTCGGCCTCCTGCCCGAGCGGGGCGGCTACCGCCTCTGCTCCCCCGAGCATCCCTCCGGCGCGCGGCTGGATCCGGCGGCCGCCGCCTCCCTGAGCCCCACGGCCTGGGCACCCCTCGTCCCGCTGCCCCGCAAGAAGCTCGGCCTGTCCGACCTGCTCGGTGCCGGCATGCGCCATGCGGCGGGCGACGCGTCGGCCATCCTGGCCACGTTGCTGATCGGCGCCGCGCTGGGCCAGGCCGTGCCCATGGCGACGGGTCTTGCCTTCACCCTGCTCATCCCGGGCGGCCATCTCTCCGAACTCGCCCAGCTCGGCCTTGCCCTCGTGCTGGTCGCGGCTGTTTCCTGGGCAGTGGGCCTGGGCGGGGAGGTCGCGCGCCAGCGGATCGAGGCCCGCGCCGGCCCGGCTCTCCACGCCGCCATCTGGGACCGCGTGATCCGCCTTCCGCTCGCCGTGCTCAATCGCCAGACGGTGGGCGAGACCGCGGCGCGCGCCGGCGCGGCCATCTCGCTCGCCACGCAGATCCGGGCGCTTGGCTTCGCCGCTGTTTCCTCGGTGGCGGTGGTCCTTTCCTCGGCTGTCGTGATGCTCCTGTTCCAGCCGCTTGCGGCCTCGGTCGGCCTTGGCCTGCTGGTTCTGCAGATGGCGGCCGCCAACCTCGCCGGCTGGCTCCAGGGGCGCGCCTATGCTTCGGGCGAGGCCCTTTCCGGCCTGGCCGACGCCATGGTGCTGCAGATCATCTCCGGCCTCGTGAAGCTGCGCCTCGCTGGCGCCGAGGCCCGTGTGGAGGCGATCTGGGCCGAGCGCTTCGCCGGGATGCGCCGTCGTCTCGTCGCCGCGCGCCGCATCGGCAATGGCTACGACGCCTTCGCGACCGCCTATGGCGTCCTCTCCACCGCCGGCGCCTTCCTCATCATCGCTCTCCTGCAGCGCGTGGAGCCGGGCCGGGCGGCGCCCTCCCTGGCCTCGGTCATGACCTTCCTTTCCGCCTATGGCCTGATGATGGGTGCGGGAACGCAGCTTGCGAAAGCCGTCTTCTCCCTGTGGTTCCTCCTCCCGACGCGCCGCTTCGCGCAGCCCCTGCTCGACACGCTGCCGGAGCCCGAGACCGGGCGCGTCGATCCCGGCCGGCTCAGCGGGGCGCTCGCGCTATCCGGCATCACCTTCCGCTACGGCCCGTCGGAGCCCTGGATCTTCCAGGGCCTGGATCTGAAGGTGGAAGCCGGGGAGTTCGTCGCCATCACGGGCCGCTCCGGTGCGGGCAAGTCCACCCTGGTGCGGCTCCTTCTCGGCCTGGAGGAGCCTGTGGCCGGTGCCATCTACCTCGACGGCCATGACCTGAGGGGGTTGGAGACGGGGGCGGTGCGGCGCCAGGTCGGCACGGTGGTCCAGGCCGGCAGGCTCCCTCCGGGCAGCTTGCGCGACGCCGTGCGCGGGACCACCGGCACCGACGATGCCGCCGTCTGGGCCGCGCTTGAGCGCGCCGCGCTGGCCGGCGAGGTGCGGGCCATGCCGATGGGGCTGGAGACGATGCTGACCGACGCGGCCCGTGTCCTCTCCGGCGGCCAGGCGCAGCGCCTTCTCCTCGCCCGCGCTTTCCTTCAGAAGCCCGCTCTCCTGATCCTGGATGAGGCGACGAGCGCGCTCGACAACATCACGCAGGAGGCGACGATGCGGGCGATCAGGACCATGCCGGCGACGCGCCTGGTCATTGCCCACCGTCTTTCCACCATCCGCCATGCTGACCGCATCGTCGTGCTCGATAACGGGCGGATCGTGGAGAGCGGCCGCTTCCAGGACCTGATCGGGCGGCGGAACGGACTCTTCGCGCAGCAGTTCGCCGAGGAGGCGCGCTGGCGGCAGCCATGACGGACCCACTGCAGGGTTGGTCGACGGTTCGGGCTACCAAATTAGGGCGTTGTAACCGCAAGCCTTCTCCGGCCACCTCTCGCCCAGAGCTGGCGTTCCCGTCGCCCACCCGGTCCGGCCTTCAAGCGTCTCCTCGGCTCCGGGCTTCGCGTTTGGGCACGTGCCGCTTCGATGAGGAAGGGTAGGGCTACCCCGTGCCGCACGCTCTGAACTGTCGCGGCGGAACACGAAACGCGAGGGACAATCCCGTCCGCCTATCCAAACGGATGGGGCGGCGATCGTTCTCCTGTGGCTAATCCGGCTCGGACACGGCTCAGACCGTGCCGCCGAAGGACCCGCTCGATGCCCCGTCGCAGCCGCACGGCCGTCGCTCCCTCTGCTGCCAGGGCGGGCGCCACCCCGCCCCGCCTCCGACATGGGTGGCTGCGGAAGGTGCAGGGCCGCCTGCTCGCCACTTGGCGCCTCTGGTCCTACCGGCCTGAGCAGCACTATCTGCGCGGCCCATCGCGACGTGATCTCATGGTGCTGGTGCTTCTCGCGGGAGCGACGCAGGCCGTCCCGGCTCCTGCAGCCGCGGATGCAGCGTTGTGGCTTTCCGCCGTGACCGGGCGGCCGAGCCTGTCCCTGGTGCGGCGCGACGGGCCGAGCGCCCTGTCGGTACGGCCAGCCTTTGCCGACGCCTGTGACTTGGCTCTGGAACGTGGCGCCAGCCGGCGCGTGTTCCTGACCTCGGATCCTTCCGGGAATCCGATGCCGCACACGGCGACGATGGCCTGCCACGAGAGCCGCGGCGTCGGCCCTCGGCTGCTGCTCCACGAACCGCTCCAGCTACGCGGCCCGGTGTGGTTCCTGTGAGCCCCGGCCCCGTAAACCGCGGCGATGCCACGCGTGGCTCTCAGGACGAAGGGCTTTGGACCTCGCCACCGGCCACGATGGTGTGGCTTCCCACCCTCCCGCCCGGTATCCTCGTCCGGCATGGCGAAACACCGCCGGAGACGGATGACGCTGGAGAGGAATGAGAAGCTGCAGCATCGGCCGGCCGCCAGCGGAGGGTCATCGCGTTAGAGGAGCGGCAGCACCGTCCTCGATCGCGGCTCCCTCGGCGCCGAGCCCTGGTCGTAGAGATCAGGTGCGTGGAATGGCTCCTACCTTGCCGGCATCCGCCGGGGCTTCCCGGCCTCGCTAGCCTGGCGGCCGCCGACGCTAGGCATGTACAGCCTGGCCGAGACGGTCGGCGGCCTCCTTCAACGCCGGGAGGGCATGCCCGGAATGGCCGAGCACGAAGCCGTCCGGCCCTCCTGGCACGATCCGTGTTTCCGAGAGGAGTCGCCCCTCCACCCCGGCGGCGCCTCGTATCCTTTTCTGCTGCGTCCGGAGGCAGTTCCCGAGGCAGTGTGGCGACCAGATGCAGGCCCTGGTCGGGTACCCTTACTCCAAGCATCCCGGCGGATGCCCGCATGAGGCTCGCAGCCAGGAGGTCGCGGGCGGCGCGGTAGCGTGAGCGCATCCGGCGGACATGCTCGGCGAAGTCACCGCCTGTGATCAGCTGCGCCAGTGGCCCTTCCAGCACGCCCGGCGGGAATCGGTCGGCCATGGTCCGGGCGGCGACAGCCCGGGCGACGAGGGCAGGAGGCAGGAGGCAGGAGGCAGGAGGCAGGAGGCAGGAGGCAGGACCACGTAGCCGATCCGCAGGCCCGGGAAGAGCGTCCTGGAGAAGGCGCCGAAGTAGATCACGCGCCCCCGGCCATCGATGCCGGCGAGCGCCGTGAGCGGCGCTCCGGCGAGGCGGAACTCGCTGTTGTGGTCGTCCTCCAACACCCAGGATCCGGTCTCGTGCGCGGTGCCTGCGGTCGGTCCTGAAGCGGCGCGCGGCCGCGGCCAGGCGCTCTATCGGAAGGGCCAGGTTGCGCGCCGTGACCATGGCGAGCGCCAGGACGGAGGCGAATGCGAAGCAAAGCTCCAGCGCGCCGCGCACGCCGGAGTTGAGGCCCCAGGTCCATTCCGGGACGGTGAAGATCAGCCAGGAACGGTCGAGGAGCTGGATTCCCATGAAGTAGGTTTCCGCGTTGCGGCCCGGTTCGAAGCGGAAGCGGGCCTCGTCCATCTCCGGGCTGTCTGAGGCGAAGAAGATCACCGTGCGCGAGGGGCTGCCGAGAAGTGGCTGCAGGATCGAAAGCGCCTCGTCGAAATTTCCGCGCAGCCGCTCCGTGACCCGGAGCGGTGTCTCGCCCGGGTACCAGGTCAGCCGGTACTCCGCCGTTCCCGCCACGGCCGCGATGGCCGGCCGCTTCTCCGGGGGCAGGGCCTCGATGATCCGCACCGCGGTGGCGGCGCTGTTCAGCAGGCCGGACTCCAGCAGCGACGGCCGGACCCACACTCCGGCAAAGCTCACGAACAGCGTGTTCATCAGCAGCGTTGTGCCGAAGGCGAGCAGGATGGTCGAGACGAACCTCCGGGCGATGGTATCGCTCAGCCAGCGTTGCAGGCTCATGTGCGCCGCACCGGGGCTGTCAGGATGTAGCCTCCGTTGCGCACGGTCCGGATCAGTTCGGGGCTCTTCGGGTCCTCCTCCAGCTTGCCGCGAAGACGGCTGACCTGCACGTCGATGCTGCGGTCGAAGCTTGCGCTGGCTTCGCCGTGAAGGACGTCCAGCAGCATGTCACGCGTCAGCACGCGCTGCGGGCGCTCGGCGAAGGCCAGGAGCAGGTCGAACTCGCGGGCCGACAGGAAGACGAGGGTGTTGTCGTCCGAACGCAACCCCGGCCGCGTGACGTCGAGCCATCAGCGGCCGAAGCTGAGCATCGGCCGCTGGTCCTTGGGCTGTGCGGGCGTCTCGGAGCGGCGAAGCACCGCCTTGATCCGTGCGAGGAGCTCCCGCGCGTTGAAGGGCTTCGTGATGTAGTCGTCGGCGCCGATCTCCAGGCCGACAACCCGGTCGGTGTGCTCGCCCATCGCGGTGAGCATGATCACCGGGACGGAGGATGTGGCGCGGAGACGGCGGCACAGGTCGAAGCCATTCTCTCCCTGCAGCGTCACGTCAAGGATGACGACGCTCATAGCCTGGGTTTCCAGCAAGGAGAACATCTCCTCGCCCCGGCGCGCTACGGCGACCGTGCAGGCGTGGTTCTGCAGGAACTGCGTCAGCAGCGAGAGGATGTCCTCGTCGTCATCCACGATCAAACGTGCGGCATCGTCGTCATCCATGTCCTTCTACCGCGAGGGGGCGCACCGCGCTATCCAGCGTGGTGGGCGCGAAAAGGGTGTTCCGGTGCGCCAGCGCGCGGAGGCGCTGCAGGGGTGTGCTGGCCATGATGTCGGGGCCCGACTACAGCAGAAAGGCGAGAGCTTCGTCACAGGGCTGCTCCACCTTGAGCGTGAGCAGGTCATCGGCCCGGGTGCGGCCCAGGTTCACCGCGGCCACGGGCTTTCCGGCCCTGGCGGCCGCTTGCACGAAGCGGAAGCCCGAATAGACCATCAGCGAGGAGCCGATGACGAGGACCGCGTCGGCTTCGTCGAGCGCCCCGCGGGCAGCATCAATCCGCTCTCGCGGCACGCACTCACCGAAGAACACGACGTCGGGCTTCAGCACGCCGCCGCAGGATGGACAGGGTGGGACGGCGAATTCGGCGAAATCCGCGGCCTCAAGGTCGGCGTCACCATCCGGCGCCGCCGCGGCCCCCCGCTCCGCCCAGCCAGGGTTCAGCTGGATCAGCTCCGCCTGCATCCTCTCGCGAGGGATCGTCTCGCCGCAGCGGGTGCACCGGACCCGGTCCAGCCGGCCATGCAGGTCCACCACCCGGCTGCTGCCGGCGGCCTGGTGGAGGCGATCGACATTCTGGGTGAGCAGGAACTCGCTCTTGCCCTGGGCCTCAAGCCGGGCGAGGGCGAGGTGGGCCCGGTTCGGGCGCACCCGGCCGAAGCGGCGCCAGCCGACGAGGCTGCGCGCCCAGTACCGCTGCCGGGCCTCCGCACCCGCCATGAAGACCTGGAAGGTCATGGGCTGGGCCCGCTTCCACTGGCCGGCGGCGTCGCGGTAGTCGGGGATGCCGGCGCTGGTGCTGCAGCCGGCCCCGGTCAGCACGAAGATGCGCCGGTGGCGAGCGATGAAGTCCTGTAGAGGCGCTCTGTCGTCCATGGGGCGCATGTAGGATCGGGTGCGAGCAACGGCTACGGGGGCGGCTCCGGCATGCCGGTGGTCCGTCCGCCCGGGCTGCGCGGCGGCACGGACCCGGGGCGGGCGTCATACATGGACGTCCCCATGCGCCAGCTCGCCACCCGTCTCGCGTGGGCGGAACCTGGCGTAGGTCAGCCAGCCGTAGAAGACGAGGACCGCGAGGAGCACGGCCCAGCCCGGGACAGGGCCGAGCGCCACGTTCTCGATCAACCCCGGCACGGGCCTTTCCGGATCCACCGGAGCCGCGTCCAGCAGGAGCCAGGAGGAGCTGATCTTCAGGATCCAGGCGGCCAGCAGCACCAGGAACATCCAGAAGTAGTTCCGCCGCAGCCGGCGGGAGATGGCGGTTCGTTTCGAGATGAAGAAGCGCGGCTCGCGCAGGTCCTCCCCGATCAGCCGTGTCCAATCGCCGGTTTCCTCCGGACGGGGCGCGAAGAACTGCGCGTAGTAGTTCCGCTCCAGCCGCCGGACCCGGGTCCTGTAGACGTCGAAGAAGCGGTAGCGCCGCGCCTCGATCGAGAGCAGGAGCATCACCAACACCATGGCGAAGAGCAGCACGCCGTGATGCGCCGAGGGGGTCGAGAGCGAGACGGAGAGCATCCCGGCGACCACCGTGATGGCCCAGTTCGTCGTGCGGTCGATCCGGTCCCTCCAGCCCGTCATGCGCCCGATCTCGGCGCGGTGGAAATGCGCGAGCACCGTGATCGCCTCGCCCGGGCTCCTGGGAAGCGGAATGGCCGAGTGTCCGCCCGTCTCCTCGTCGCCCGCCCGACTGCCCTGCGGAGCGTTCGTCATGGCCACCTCTGGCATCTAGAATAGAAGCACATGGTCGCCTCCCCCATTTTCCGGCCCCTCGCCGAAGGTGGGGGCGGTGCCCCGATGCGGCCGGTCACGCCAGGGCGCTTGGCGGGAGCGCCCGACCAGGGCGGTCCTGTCCCAGCCGGTGGGCCGAGGCCGGCCCAGCATAGCAAGGCGCACCGCCTCCGATAGGCTGCGGGCCTGCAACCTGATCATTGGAATGGAGCGGTGGACCTCGGCGGTGCAGGCAGGCGGCGAGTGTCTCGGACAGCACGAAGGCGTCCGATCCCACGTAGCCTGCCTGCCTGCCTGCCTGCCTGCCTGCCTGCCGCGCCCCGCCCCGTTGGGGAACCCTGACGGCCCCTCTCAGTCGGCTCGGATCCCCGTCTCCCGGATGAGCCTGGCCCAGCGGCGTAGGTTGTTGTCGATCAGCTCCGCCAGCGCCTCCGGCGGGCCGCCGACCGGCTCGAAGCCCACCTCCTCCAGGCGCGCGCGCAGCGCAGGCTCCTCCAGCACGGCGTTGCAGGCGCGGTTCATCTCCGCCACCACCTCCGCGGCGGTGCCTGCGGGGAAGAGCACGCCCTCCCAGTTCGTCACCTCGAAATCCGGGTAGCCGAGCTCCGCCATGGTCGGCACCTCCGGCAGGGCCCGGGCCCTCTCGCGCGTGCTGACGGCGAGCGGGACTAGGGCGCTGCTGCGGATATGCGGCACCACGGGCGCGGCGGTGACCCAGAGGGCGTCCACATGACCGGCCAGCACGTCCGACACGGCGGGCCCGCCTCCCCGGTAGGGCACATGGGTCCAGCGCCGCCGCGTCATCACCTGCATCAGTGCCCCGGCGAGGTGACCACTGCTGGCATTGCCGGGGGAGGCGATGTTGAGCCGTCCGCCCCGCTGCTCCGCCTCGGCCAGGAGGCCGCCGAAATCCCTCACGCCCAGGGAAGGGTGTGCCACCAGCACCTGCGGCGCGCGGCAGAGCAGGACCGAGGGCACGAAGTTGCGCCGGGCATCCCAGGTGACGGTCTGGAGCGCCGGGTTCACCGTCAGCACGTCGGAGGCGACCAGGGCCGTGTAGCCGTCCGGCGCCGCGCGGGCGACGAGGTCGATCCCGATATTGCCCGCCGCGCCACCCCGGTTCTCCACCACGACAGGCGCGCCGAGGCGGGGCTGGAGCCGTTCCGCGACCTGCCGGGTGAGCAGGTCCACACTGCCGCCGGCCGCGAGCGGCACGATGAAACGGACCGGTCGGTCCGGCCAGGCGGCGAGGGCCGGGCGCGCGAGCGCCATGCCGGCACCAAGCCCGAGCACGCCCCGCCGGCCCCACGCCGTCACTTTTTTGCTTTGCATGGACGTCTCCTCCCTGCCGCCAGCTCAGCCTGGCGGCAGGAAGCGCCAGGCGGCGCGTTCCCGATCGTCGAGCTTGCCGATCAGCCCGAGCTCCCAGGCCAGGTACTGCCGCGCCGCCGCCTTGTTGCCGCTGTGCCGGTCATGCACGAAGAACAGGAAGTCGATGCAGGCGGCATCCGGCGGGTCCTGCGGTGTCGCCTCCACCGCGAGGCCGGCGGCCCGCCAAGCGGCCGGGTCCGCCCTGTGCCAATGGGTCGCGGCGATGCCGCGTTCCGCCAGATCCAGCGCGGCCAGTTGCGCCACGCCCTCCTCCGCCGCGATCAGGAGGAACGGCCCGGAAGGGGAGGGCACCCGGTCCAGCCGCGGGCGGATCGCCCAGTGCGCCCCGGCGAGGTGCCCGGCCCGGAAGGCCATGGAGGGACGCAGGTCGAGCAGCGTGGCGCCCGCCTCAGCCAGCCCCGGGGCATCGAGCGGCAGGAGGGCCGGGAGGTTCGGCCGCAGGGCGGGGGGCGGTGCGGGCAGGGTCGCGGCGAGCCCCTCGGACAGCACGAAGGCGTCCCACCCCATCTGGCGCAGCCAGGCCGCCATCATGGGCGCGCGCACGCCCTCGCCGTCGAACAGGACCAGCCGGGCGCCGCGCACCCCGACATATTGATCCGTCGCCTGCAGGAGCTGGCCGCCCGGCGTCGATTGCGCGCCGGGCAGGCTGCCGGCGGCAAACTCCTCCGGTGTCCGCACGTCGCAGAGGAAGGTGGTGCGGGTGGCATCGCGCATCCACGCCGCGAGCGTCGCGACGCTGACGCCTTCGGCACCGGCCCGCGCGGCATGGGAGGCTGCCCGGGCCTGCGCCGCGACCAAGTCCCCGGCCGGCGCCGGGTAGAGCCGGTCCGCGCCGTGGTCGAGGGGCAGGTCGGCGAGGTACCAGCCCTGGGTGCCGTTCTCCAGCGCCAGGACAGGGTTGGGCACGCCGAAATGCCGCAGCGTCTGCGCCCCGATGATGCTGCGCGTGCGTCCCGCGCAGTTCACCACGATCGTCGTCTCCGGATCGGGCGCCAGGGCCGCGATGCGAAGCGGCAGCTCCCCGTTCGGGCAGCAGATGCTGCCGGGGATGGTCATCTTCCGGTATTCGTCCACCGGACGGCCATCCAGCACGACGAGCTTCTCCCCACGCGCCTGCCGTGCCGCCAGTTCCGGCGCGCTGATATGCGGCGTGTGGTAGACGTGCTCCGCCATTTCGCCGAAGGACTTGCTCGGTACGTTCACGCCGGCGAAGAGCTCGTATCCCGCGGCCTTCCAGGCGGCGGCCCCGCCCTCCAGCGCGTGCACCGCGGCATAGCCCATCGCCTCCATCCGTGATGCGGAGCGGGTGGCCACGCCGTCCCCGGCGTCGAGGAGGACGACCCGCGTGGCCGGGCGCGGCACCAGCCGGCCGACCTCCAACTCCAGCCGGGAATAGGGAAGCGGGACGGCGTAGAAGGGATGGCCCTCGCCGTACTGGCCGTGCTCCCGCACATCGAGCAGCGCGATCTCCGCGCCGTCGTGCAGCCAGGCCTTGAGCGTTGGGGCGTCGACCAGCTGCATTTCAGCGCTTCGTCTGCACGCCGATCGGCATCGGCTTCACGGTCTTCGCCGCCACGTCATAGGTCACGCGCTCGCTCAGCGTCTCCAGGGCGCGGCCGTAGAGGTGCAGATGGCGGATGGGGCGGTCGCCCACGATGTCGACGGAGTGGATGTCGTCCGGCATCAGCGCAATGCCGCTGCCGGCCTTCACCACGATCAGCTCCTTCCTCTCCAGCTCGGCATGGCCGGGTTGGGTCCCGTCATCCAGCCGGTTCCAGACGGTGTTGTGCTCCTCGCCCTCCACGCCCGCGATGCAGGCCCAGGTGGTGTGGTCGTGCGGCGGGATCTTCCGGCCGGGCAGCATGGAGTTGAGATAGAGCGCGTAGGTCTGGTCCGGGTCTTCCGCGATGAGGTAGCGCGCCTGACGCGTGTCCTCGCCGGGGGAGGGAAACTCCTCGGCCGGCCAGAGCTCGGGCCGGGCGGCGAGGCCCTTCAGCACCTCCAGCACCTGGTTGAGCGTCGGCCGGTCCAGCGCGCGGCCCCCGATCAGATCCCTGACCTGACCGATGGCCCGGCCCACCGCCTCCTGGCGTTCCGCCTTGATCGACATTCCCGTTCTCCCGGCTTTCGGACCTTCTGGGTTGAGCATGTCCGGGGAGCCCGAACAAACGCATTCGCCAGCGAGGACACATCATGGGAGCTAATGTTGGGGCTCCCGGCAGGTGGCATGCGCCCGCGGGTCGGTTGGGCGCCGCGCGTTCGGTGTGGCTATCGCGAAGCCGTCTCCGGCGTCGATCGGCGGCCATATCAGCGGGGCTAATGGGTATCGCGTGCAGAATCCGTTTGTCCGCCGGATCGTCTCGCGCCACCAATCATGGCGGATGGACGGGTGTTTCCCCGACAGGAGGAACGATGGCTTACGAACACGGCCGCAGGGCCCTTCTCCTGGCCGCACCGGCGATCCTCATGGCGCGGCCCTCCTCCGCGCAGGGGGGCTGGGCGCCGTCCCGGCCGCTGCGCCTCATCGTCCCCTTCGCCCCGGGGGGGTCGACCGACGTCGCCGCGCGCATTCTCGCGGAGCGCATGGGGGAGAGGCTGGGCCAGCCCGTCATCGTCGAGAACCGCGCGGGCGCGGGTGGCGCGATCGGAACCGAGGCCGTGGCGCGGGCCGCGCCGGACGGCCACACGCTGCTGCTCGGCACCAATGGCGTGATGACCATCGCGCCGCATCTCGGCCTGATGCGGAGCGTGAACATCGGGCGGGACCTCGCGCCCGTCTCCCTTGCCTTCCGCACGGACATCCTCGTCGTGGTGCCCGCCAGCCTGCCGGCCCGCACCCTTCCCGAGTTCCTCGCGCTGGCCCGGGCGAAGCCGGGCGGGATATCCTACGGCTCCAGCGGGGTGGGCACGGCGACCCACATCTTCACCGAGGTCTTTGCCGGCGCCGCGGGGGTCCAGCTGACCCATGTGCCCTATCGCGGCAGCGGCCAGGCGATGAGCGACCTGATGGCGGGCACCATCCAGCTCCTCCTCGACCAGCCTGCCTCCTCCATCGCGCCGATCCGGGAGGGCAGCCTGCGCGCCCTCGCCTCCACCGGCCACAAGCGCAACCCGCTGCTGCCGGACGTGCCCACCGTGGCCGAGATGGGGCTGCAGGGGGCCGAGAGCACGTCCTGGGGTGCCATCATGGCACCGGCCGGCACCCCGGGGCCCGCCGCCGAGCGGATCAGCCTGGCCATCCGCGAGGCCGTGGCCCGGCCCGAAACCGCGCGCCGCCTCACCCAGGCCGGGCTGGACGGGGAGGTTTCCTCCCCCGCGGAGCTGGGGGCCTTCATCCGGGCCGAGACCGAGCGGCTGGGCGAGGTGATCCGGCAACGGAACATCCGCCTGGACGGATGATCGCTCCGCGCCGTCAGAACGCGACGTCGGACAGCCCGTCGAAGACCCGGCGCGCCGCCTCTCCGCTGCCTGTGCGCAGGAACAGGGAGAAGGTGACGTTGGGCAGGGGCGGCAGCCCGTCCGCCTCGCTCAGGACCCGCAGCTCCGGCGTCAGCATCTCGATGTTGCGCGCCGTGACCCCCAGCCCGGCCCGGACGGCCGCGCGGATGGCGCCGAGGTTGAGGCTGAGATAGGCGAGGTGCCAGGGGCAGCCGGCGCGGTCGAGCGCGTCGATCGCCAGGCCACGGAACAGGCTCGGTTCGTTGGACAGGACCAGGGGCAGCGGCGCGTCGCGCCGGTGCGCGAAGTCCGCGCTGCAGAACCACACGGTGGGGGAACGGCGGAGCACCAGGCGTGGAAAGCTGCGGTGGTCCCGCGTCGTGATGGCCAGGTCCAGCTCGCCGCGCTCCAGCTCCTCCATCAGGAAGGGGCTGCGGCCCGTGCGGATCTCCAGCAGGATGTTGCGGTGGCCCCGGGCGATGCGGCCGAGCAGGGCCGGGAGCATGCTGTCCACGACGTCGTTGTTCGCGCCGAGGCGCACCACCTCGGTCGGGCCTCCCGGGCCAAGGGCGGCGTTGGCCTCGTCGTTGAGGGCGACCAGGCGGCGCGCATAGGTCAGCAGGCGGAGCCCGTCCTCGGTCAGGCGCTTGTGGCGGCCGTCCCGTCCGAAAAGGGCGCGGCCCGTCACCGCCTCCAGCCGCTGCATCTGCTGGCTGACGGCGGATTGGGTGCGGTGGACCCTGCTGGCCGCGCCGGCGAAGCTGCCGGCATCCGCCACGGCCACGAAGCTTCGGAGCAGGTCGAGGTCGAGGTTGCGCATCACGGCGTTATCATCAGTTCCTCTAATGTGTATCGGGTCCAGAATGCGCTTGTCACCCGTCCCGGCCCGTAAAATCATAAGCTGGACGAGGTGATGAGTGCGGCAATGGGGCTGAACGCCATATGGGCGGAGCCGCGGCCGCGCCTGTCCCGCAAGCCCGAGTGAAGCTGGAGAGACGATGCAGGACTTCCCGACGGCCTTCGCCAAGCTCACGCCGGGCCGCCACAAGGCACGGATTCCCCTGGGGACGGGTGCGAGTGGGACGGAGCTGGGCATCCCGGTCGCCATCCTGCGTGGGGCGAAGCCGGGACCGTGCCTCTGGATCAACGGACAGGTGCATGGTGACGAGCTGAACGGTTTGCTCGCCGCCTTCGACCTGCTGGATTCGATCGACCCGGCCGCGCTCTCCGGCAGCATCGTGCTGAGTACGACGGCCAATCCCTTCGCGCTGGATGCGCGGCGCAAGCGCACGCCGGCGGATGAGGAGGACCTGGACCAGTCCTATCCCGGCCGCGCGGACGGATTGCCGACGCAGCGTCTCGCGGCCGCGCTCTTTTCGCATGTGGCGGAGCATGCCGACGTCACCGTCTGCATGCACACGGTCGGCACGCCCTACGATGGCCGCCCCTATGCCGTCTACAAGCTTCACCCGGAGAGCGGCGTGAGCGAGGCCGAGCTTCTGCGGCTGACGGCGCATTTCTCGCCCGCCATTTCGTGCCGGATGTCGGTGGCGGCGGGCGGGGCGGAGCTGCCCGGCAACATCGCCGGCGCGCTCGACTACCAGCTCCTCGCCCGCGGGCGCAAAGCCTTCATGCTGGAGGTCGGCGGCGGCGGCCGGGCGGAAGCGCCCTTCATCGCCGCAGCGACCGCCGGGCTGCGTGGGCTGGCCACCTCGATGGGGATGCTCGGCCGCGACGCGCCCGCCCTGCCGCGCACCATCCTGCGCGCGACGCGGCGCGGGCACCTCACCTGCAGCCATGGCGGCTTCGCGCAGACCACGGTGACGCCCGGCAGCGTGGTGAAGGCCGGCGAGCCGATCCTGCGGATCCGGAACGCCTGGGGCGAGTTGGTGGAAACCGTGACCCAGGACAGGGATGTCTTCGTGATCGCGCTTCGCCGCGATCCCGTGATGCAGTCGGGCGACCGTGCGGCCTTCGTCGCCTGGGAATGGGACGAAGTGACCATCGGTTGACGGGAAGAAGGATCCGGCCCGTGCCGCACCTCAGGGGGCCGCGGCATGAAGGCGGGACAGACTGCGCCAGAAACAACGGCATCCGATTGAACGAGGATGTTTCAGCCATGCAGCCCATTCGTCACCCCATCACGCGCCGCTCCCTCGGTGCGCTCGCCGGCGCGGCGCTGGCGCGCCCGGCGCTGGCGCAGGAGCCATGGCCCAGCCGGCCCATCAGCCTTGTCGTGACCTATGCCCCGGGCGGCTCGGCGGACGTGCTCGCGCGGCTGATCGCGCCCGGGATGGGCAAGGCACTGGGTACCACCGTCGTGGTGGAGAACCGGGCGGGCGGCGGCGGCATTGTCGGCTCCGACTACGTCGCCCGCGCGGCGCCGGATGGCCATGTGATCCAGATCGGCGCGGTGAGCTCTCATGCCATCGCGAAGCAGCTCTTCGGCGCGCGGCTGCCTTATGACCCGCAGCGCAGCTTCACGCCGGTCTCGATGATCCTCAGCCAGCCCAACGTGCTGCTGATCGGCAACCACGTCCCGGCCCGCAATGCGGAGGAGTTCGTGCGTTGGGGCAAGGCCCAGCGACCCGTGCTGTTCGGCACGGCGGGCGTCGGCTCCTCCAACCATCTCAGCGGCGCGATGATCGGCGACGCCTTCGGGATCCGGATGGAGCACGTGCCCTATCGCAGCGGCGGCCAGGCGCTGTCGGACCTGATGGCGGGGAACGTGCACGGGGTGGTGGACAACATCGTGACCGCCGCGCCGCTGGTGAAGGACGGGCGGGCGCGGGCGATCGGCGTGACCTCCGCTGGCCGGTCCGGCCTGTTACCCGACGTGCCGAGCTTCCGCGAGGCGGGCGCGCCGGATTTCGACCTTGTCTCCTGGCAGGCCCTTTACGGGCCGGCGGGCATCCCGGCGGAGCGGACGGCGCGGCTGAACGTGGCGCTTCGTGAGGCGCTGGCGGACCCGACCGTGCGCACCCGGCTGACGGAGGCCGGCGCGGCCATCTCGCCGGGCTCGCCCGAGGAGCTGGCGCGGTTCATGGAGGCGGAGATCCCGAAGTGGAGCCGCCTTGTCGTGCTCTCCGGTGCCACGCCGGACTGACCAATGGGGCTTGCCCCCGGGCACTGGCAGGCTCATCGCCCAGTTCCTCGGGCCTGCCCACGGGCTCCCGCGACGGAGGCCCTGACGAGGGCCGGTCAGGGTCTTTGCCGGCAGGATGACGCCCCCGCGCCGTTGTGCTTCCTCGACGGCAATTCCGCATCCCGGAAAGCGAGCAGATTCGGGACGATGTTCTGAGGGACAGGGGTAAGCTGCCCCCCGTCAACCACGCAACGGCGCCTTGGCAAACAGGGCGCCGCCATGGACGGGGGCCGCGAGCTGCAAGCGCCAGTTCGCGCCGCTCAAGCCGGGAAGGCCGCCCATAGCCGCCTCGAACGATGCGCGCTTGCGCAGACGCGCGGCGCAGCCGGTCGGCGTGAACGAGAGGATGCTTGACCATGTACGATCAATCCGACCCGCGCGCCGCCCTGCCGACGTCGGGGACGGGTCCCGCCTTGCCGTCCGGCGGCTATGCGCCTCCGAGCTATGTGAAGTTCTATGAAAGGCCGCCCGAGGACGAGGACGCCCAGGGGCAGAGCTGGTACGCGCGTGGCCAGAACTTCGTGGTCGTCTACACCCTCGCCCGCGATGGCGCGCGCTTCGAGCGCAGCGGCCAGAAGGATGAGTATGTCCTGATCCTGCCCGATTCCGGCACCGCCGCGCGGGTCACCGCGAATGGCGAGGAGCAGGATTGCGCGGGCGAGGCGGTCGTCTTCGTGCCGCCGGGCGACAGCAGCATCGAAATCCGGGGCGGGGGACGAATTGTGCGTCTTTTCACCGCGCTCTCCGAAGACCTTGTCGCGCGCTGCCCGAACAATGGCGCCTATGCGGCCCCGAACCCTCTGATCCCGCCGTTCAAGCCTTGGCCCGCGCCGCCAGGCGGGTATCGCATCCGGCGCTACGGGCTGGATGTGCAGGTGGAGCCCGGGCGCTTCGGGCGGATCTTTCGCGGCTCCACCTTCATGGTGAACTATCTCGACCCCCGGCACGAGCCGCGCGACATCACGAAGCTCTCGCCGCATCACCACGACGATTTCGAGCAGTGCTCGCTCGCCCTCGATGGCGAGTTCATCCACGACCTGCGCTGGCCCTGGACGCCCAACATGAACCACTGGCGGGAGGACGAGCACGAATTCTGTGCTTCCCCCTCGGTCGCCGTGATCCCGCCGCCCTCCATCCACACCACCCGCGCCCAGCTCCACGGGCTGAACCAGCTGGTGGACATCTTCTGCCCGCCCCGGATGGACTTCTCCAGGAAGCCGGGCTGGGTGCTGAACGCTGACGACTATCCGATGCCCGACGGGGCCTGAGCAGGACAAGAACGATGAGCGAAACCGTCGAAGAGAACCTGGCCCGGGACGCGGAGGCGGCGGAGCTTCTCGTCGGCGCCGTTGACCTGCACTGCCACAGCGGCCCGGCCGCCATGCCGCGGATCCTCGATCACCACGAGGCGCTGCTGGATTGTGCCGCGGCGAAGTTCCGCGCGCTGCTCTACAAGGACCATTTCTACCTGGGCACCGCGCATGCGATCCTGCTCGAGAAGCTGTTTCCCGAGCTTGGCGTGCAGCTCTTCTCCGGCATCGCGCTGAACAATGCCTCCGGCGGCATCAATCCTCACGCGGTGGACCATGCGGCGAAGCTCGGGGCGAAGATCGTCTGGATGCCGACCCTCTCGGCCGCGAACCATATCGAGCAGGTCCATGGGCAGGGCAAGACCTTCCCGAAGACGTCGAAGAAGATGCTTGACCCGCTGCCCCTGCGGGCGACCGACGCCAATGGCGAATTGCTGGACGACACCAAGCGTGTGCTCGACGTCATCGCCGAGGCGGACATCATTCTCGCCGGAGGGCACCTGGATGCCGCGGAGATGATCAAGGTGTTCGAGGAGGCGAAGCGCCGGGGCGTGAACCGCCTTCTTGTCAACCACCCGACCTACATGATCGGCTGCACCGACGACGACATCCGTGAGCTCGTCTCGATCGGCGCCCATATCGAGCACTCCATCTGCATGTGGGTCGAGGGGAAGTCGAAGAAGTTCACGCCGGAGGAGCTCTTGCACCTGATCGAGGTAGCGGGAGTGGACCGTACGATCCTCTCCTCCGATCTCGGGCTGGTGGGCTCGCCCCGGCCCGTGGAGGGCTTCCGTCAGGTCGTCCGGCTGCTGCTCGACCAGCAGGTGCCGAAGGCCGATATCCGCAAGTTGGTCTCGTCGAACGCGGCGCGCCTGCTCGGCCTCGACGCCGCGGCCTGAGGGGGATCACGATGCCCGACAGCTTCAAGGACCGGATGCGCCGGGGCGACCGCCTGCTGGGCTTCTTCATCGGCACCCCCTCGGCCGCGACGGTGGAGATGGTGGGGCTCTGCGGCTACGACTTCGTCATCATCGACACCGAGCACGGCCCGGCGGACATCGAGGCGATCGAGAACATGCTGCGCGCGGCCGCCATGCACGGGATGGCCGGGCTGGTGCGGGTGCCCGACGGATCGGTGGCGAGCATCCAGCGGGTGCTGGACGCCGGCGCGGACGGGATCCTCGTGCCACACGTCTCCAGCGCCGCCATCGCGCGGGAGGTGGTCGAGCGCGCCCTGTATGCGCCGGAAGGCAAGCGCGGCGTGGCGCTGTCGCGCTCCTCCGCCTATGGGACGGGCGACAGCAAGGCGTATTACGCGACGCGGAACCGGCACACCATGGTGATCATCATGGTGGAGGACGCGGAGGCACTTCCCGTGGTGGACGAGATCGTCTCGGTGCCCGGGATCGATGCGGTGTTCATCGGCCCCGGCGACCTCGGGGCTTCGCTCGGCCATGCGGGGGATATCAGGCACCCTGTGGTGCAGGAGGCGGTGTCCCGCATCGCGGAAGCGGCGAAGCGGGCCGGGGTGGCGCGGGCGACGGTCGGGCGCACCGCCGAGGACGTTCTCCGGCTGGAGGCGGCGGGCATGGGCATGGTGTGCTTCAACAGCACGGCGATGCTGGTGGCGGCGATGCAGGCCCTGAAGGCCGAGCTGGCACGATAGGGGGGCGGCTGGTCGCCTTGGCGGGAGCTTCAGGGCGGCTCGGCGCCGCGTTGGAGCCGTTCCATCGAGACGACGATCTCCCGGCTCGCCTCCTTCAGCGCCGGCACGAGTTCCTCGGTGAGGACGCGGTGGTTCACTGCGGAGCGGAAGTAGCTGAGGCCGATCGTGCCGGCGACCGATCCGCCGAGGGAGATCGGCACCGCCACGGTGTCGGAGGAGCGCGGCTCCACCTTCGGGTCGCGTTGCGCATAGCCCTGCTGGCGCGCGATGGCGACGATGCCGCGGATGACGCGCTCCAGGTTCGGCGGCGTGTCCTCCGGGTCGGCGGAGGCCGCGAGCATCCGGAGGAGGATGCGCCGTTCCGCATCCGGGCACCAGGCGAGGTAGGCGCGGCCAAGGGCACGGGTGACGAGGCTGAGATGCGACCCGACCGTGCTGTGGAAGGGCGACACCGCGCTATCCGCGATGGTGCTGACGCTGATGGCCATGCGCGCACCGTCCAGCACGGCGATGGCGGCGGGCCAGCGCAGGCGCCGCGTCAGGTCCGCGGCCCAGGGGCGCCCGGCCTCCGCCACCAGGGGGCCGCCATGATAGCCGGCGCTGAGGGAGAGGACGTCGGAGGTGACCTGGTAGCCGAGGCCGCGGCTTGCCTTCGTCGCCAGCCCGGCGACGGTCAGCGTGTTGAGGAGGCGCATGATTGTCGGCTTGGGCAGGCCGGTGGCGCGGTACAGCTCCTCCACGGTGGTGCTGCGCTGCCGGTTTAGCTCCTTCAGGATCGAAAGGGCGCGGAGGACGGACTGGACAGGCGGGTCGCTCAGGGAGAGGGCTCCGGCACGGTCGCGGCGAGGGGGGAGACGGTCAGCACCAGTTTGCCGATCTGCGCGTTCGCGTCGAGCACGGACTGCGCGGCGGCGGCCTCCTCCAGCGGGTGGGTGCCGCAGATATGGCTGCGGATGCGGCCCTCCTCCAGCAGCGGCCAGACCTGCTCCACCAGCTCGTGCGCGATCCGGCCTTTATAGGCGGGCGGGCGGCCGCGCAGGGTGGAGCCGGTCAGGGTCAGGCGACGGATGTAGATGTCGCGCGTGCTGATCTCCGCGCGTGGGGCGCGGTGGCTGGCGATGAGGGCGAGGCGGCCATCGGTGGCGAGGAGCCCCAACTCGACCGGAACATAGTCGCCGCCCTGGCCGTCAAGGATCACGTCCATGCCGCGGCCCTGCGTCAGCGCGCGCAGCTGCTCGGGCCAGTCGGCCTCACGGTAGTCCACCACATAATGGGCGCCGTATTCGAGGCAGACGGCGCGCTTCCCGGCGGAGCTGCTCGTCGCGAGGACGGTGGCGCCGCGCAGGTGCCGCGCCATCTGGATCGCGGCGAGCCCGACGCCGCTGGTGCCGCCCTGGACGAGAAGCGTCTCCCCCTCGGCCAGCCGGCCGAGCCAGAAGACGTTGTTCCAGGCGGTGAAGAACACCTCTGGCAGCGTCGCCGCCTGGGCGAAGGAGAGGCCGCGCGGAACCGGCATGCATTGGGGGGCGGGAACGGCGCAGAACTCGGCATAGCCGCCGCCGGCGACGAGGGCACAAACGGCGTCCCCGGGCCGCGGCCAGGCAATCCCGGGCGCGGCACTCTCCACGATGCCGGCGACGTCCAGGCCGGGGATGTCGGTGACGCCGGGCGGCGGCGGGTAGAGGCCCTTGCGCTGCTGCACGTCCGGCCGATTCACGCCGGCGGCGGCGACGCGGACCAGCACCTCGCCCGGGCCGCATTCCGGCACCGGCCTCTCCGTCAGCGCCAGCACCTCCGGTCCGCCATGCCCCCGGATCTCGATCGCCCGCATCCGCCATCCTTCGCGTCAACGCTCTTCGGGGAGGGTGGAGGCTAGGACGGGCCGGCCGGGCGTGCTGCGCGCAGGCCGCTGCGCGCGGCAGGTGCCACCCTCCCCGGGAGCCGCCGCGGCTGCCCGGCGCCTCACATCGCGATATCGGCTTCCCGCACCACCGGTCCCCACTTCCGAAGCTCGGAGGAGATGAAGGTCCTCAGCTCCGCGGGAGAGCCGCCGACGGCCTGCATGCTCAGCCTGGCCAGCGCGTCCTGCCCTCTCGGGCTCGCGAGGAAGGCGTTGCTGGCCGCGTTCAGCCTGCCGATGATCTCGCTCGGTGTTCCCGTGGGCACGGCCAGGGCATACCAGGCGGAGGCCTCGAAGCCCTGGAACCCGGCTTCCTGCACGGTCTCGACCTCCGGCAGGTCCACCGAGCGCTGGGATGTGGTCACTGCGAGGGCGCGGATCTTTCCCTCCCGCGCGAGCGGCACATAGGAGGGCAGGAAGTCCATCGCGAGGTCGATCTGCCCGCCGAGCAGATCCTTCACCACATCCGCGGTGCCGCGATACGGCACGCTGGTCAGGCTGATCCCGAGTTCGCGCTCCAGCAGCAGGGCGGTGATGTGCCCCAGGGTTCCGTTGCCGGGAACACCGACGGTGAGCTTGCCGGGATGGGCCTTGGCCTGGGCCGTGAGCTCCTGAACGTTTCTCACGGGCAGGGCCGCCTTCGCCGCGACGACGAGCGGCGACTTGGCGATCAGCACGACCGGCGCGAAGGCCTGCTCGGGGTCGAAGGCCAGGTTCCGGTAGATCAGCTTGTTGTTCGCCAGCGGCCCGGGCGTGCCGAACAGGATCGTGTAGCCATCGGGCGCGGCCCTGGCGACGACAGCGGCGCCGATATTGCCGCCCGCGCCGCTGCGGTTGTCCACGATCACCTGCTGGCCCAGCGTCTCGCCCAGGTGTTGCGCGAGGGCGCGCGCGAGAAGGTCGGTTCCCCCGCCGGCGGAGAAGGGGAGGACCAGGGTGACAGGGCGCGATGGCCAGGCCTGGGCGCGGGCCGGCCGCGACGCCCAGGGTGCGGCCATCGCGATGGTGAGCGCGGCCCTTCGAGTCACGCGCGGTGCCATGGTGTCCTCCCGTGATACGCCGAGGCTGTGCTGCCTGTTGCACGCAATCTAGCCGCCCCTGCCGTCGGCGCGGCGCCTTTGTCGTCGAATTCCGGGATCCGGAATTCCGGGACGCGCCGGTCGACGCCCTCCCCGCATCGGCTAGCTTCCTCGCCAGGCATGGCGAGAGGAGCCGGCATGAGCGAGGCGAGATGGCGCGGCGCCCCGGGGCGGCAGCGATGACGGGCATCGGGATTCCCGCGCTCCCGGTCCCGAATGTCGCGCTGGTGACGGGAGCCAGCGGCGGGATCGGCAGGGCGACGGCGGCGCGGCTCGCCGCCTTAGGCACGGCGGTCATCCTTGGCTACAACAGCCGCCGTGCGGAGGCGGAGGAGGTGGCCGGCGGCCTGGAGGGATCCGGGCACCTGGCCCTGCGCCTCGCGATCGACGATCCGGCCTCCATCGCGGAGGCCGTGGCGACCGTGGAGCGTCGCTTCGGACGGCTGGATGCGCTGGTCAACAGCGGGGGCGCGACCACCCCGGTTCCCGCCGGCGATCTCGCTGGCCTGACCGACGAGATCTTCGACCGGACCGTCGCCCTCAATCTCCGCGGGCCTTTCGCCGTAATCCGTGCTTTCCGCCCGCTGCTGGAAAGCGGCGAGGGCGCGGCGATCGTGAGTATCTCTTCCATCGCGGCCCGCACGGGCCTTGGCAGCAGCCTGGCCTATCTCGCCGCGAAGGCTGGACTCGACGCGCTCACCCTCGCGCTCGCCAAGGTTCTCGCGCCGCGGATCCGCGTCTTCTCCGTCTCGCCGGCCGGCGTCGATACCGGCTTCGTGCCCGGCCGGACGCGCGAGCAGCTGCGGCAGACCGCCGAGCGGCTCCCGCTCGCCCATGTCACGACGCCCGACGACGTGGCGCGGGCGGTGGTCGCCTGCATCATCCACCTGACCAGCTCGACGGGCATCGTGGTGCCTGTGGACGAGGGCCGGCATCTCTAGGGACAGGGCGCCATGGATCGGTTGAAGTTCTACATCGACGGCGCCTGGGTGGATCCGGTCGCGTCCTCCACCCTCGGGGTCCTGAATCCGGCCACGGAGGAGGTCTTTGCGCGGGTCAGCCTGGGCTCGGCGCAGGACGTGGACCGAGCCGTCGGTGCGGCGCGCCGGGCCTTCGCCACCTATTCGGAGACGAGTGTCGAGGAGCGCCTCGGCTATCTCGGGCGGATCACCGAGGGCTTCCGGGCACGCCTGCCGGAGCTGGCGCGGGCGATGACGCTCGAGATGGGCGCGCCCATCACCTTCTCGACCGAGCGGCAGGCGACGGTTGCGCTCTTCCACTTCGAGGAGGCGGCGCGCGTGCTGGCGCGCTACCCGTTCGAGGAGCGGATGGGGGAGGGGATCATCCGCCGCGAGCCGATCGGCGTCTGCGGCCTGATCACCCCGTGGAACTGGCCGCTGAACCAGGTGGCCTCCAAGGTGGCGCCGGCGCTCGCGACCGGATGCACCGTCGTGCTCAAGCCCAGCGAGATCGCGCCGCTCAGCGCGATGCTGTTCGCAGAGATCGTCCATGAGGCCGGCCTTCCGCCCGGCGTCTTCAACCTCGTGAACGGCGACGGCCCCACCGTGGGCGAGGCGGTCGCCGCCCATGCCGGAATCGACATGGTGTCCTTCACCGGATCGACGGCGGCCGGCGTGCGGGTCGCGAAGCTGGCGGCGGACACCGTCAAGCGTGTCGCGCAGGAGCTGGGCGGGAAATCCGCCAACATCATCCTGGACGATGCCGATCTGAGGGCGGCGGTGACCCAGGGCGTTCACGCCTGCTACACGAACGGCGGGCAGAACTGTCAATCGCCGACGCGCATGCTCGTGCCCCGTGCACGGCGAGAGGCGGCGTTCGAGGTGGCGCGTGAGGCGGCCGGCGCCATCCGGCTCGGCGATCCGCTTGATCCGGCCACCACCATGGGGCCCGTGGTCAGCCATGCGCAGTTCGAGAAGGTTCAGGCCTTCATCAACTCGGGCATCGAGGAGGGTGCGCGGCTGGTGGCCGGCGGGCCTGGGCGGCCGGCGGAGTTCAACCATGGATACTACGTCCGCCCGACCGTCTTCGGCGATGTGACGCCGGACATGCGGATCGCGCAGGAGGAGATCTTCGGCCCCGTGCTGTCGATCATGAGCTACGACACCGAGGAGGAGGCGATCGGAATTGCCAATGACACGCCCTTCGGACTGGCTGGCTTCGTCCAGTCCGGGGATCCCGGGCGCGCGCGCGCCATTGCCAATCGGATCCGGGCAGGGCGCGTCTATATCAACGGTGCCCCCTTCGACCGAAGCCTTCCCTTCGGCGGGTACAAGCAGTCCGGCAACGGGCGGGAGTTCGGGGCCTTCGGGCTCGAGGAATACCTGGAGGTGAAGGCGATCCTGGGGAGCCAGGGCTAGCGGCTTCTGGAGCGTCGGGGCGTGCGGCCGGGGAAGTATCGGAGAGAGTGGGCATGGCGAAGACGATCCTGACGGTGGCCGTCACCGGCAACATCACCACGGTGCAGCAGCATCCCGGCCTGCCCTGCACGCCGGAGCAGATCGCCAGGGCAGCGATTGAGGGCGCGAAGGCCGGAGCCGCCATCGCGCATATCCATGTCCGCCATCCCGATGGCCGCCCGAGCATGGAGCTGGAGCACTACCGCGAGGTGATGCAGCGCATCCGGGATTCCGGCACGGACATCATCATCAACCTGACCACCGGGCCCGGCCAGCGCTTCATCCCGAGCGCGGGCGACCCCAGCAAGGCCGCCCCCGGCACCACGCTGATGCATCCCCTGAAGCGTGTGGAGCACATCGTCGCGCTGAAGCCGGAGATCTGCACGCTCGACCTCAACACCATGTTCGCCGGCAGCTCGGTGGTGATCAACACGCCGGACAACGTGCGGATCATGGCGCAGGCGATGCGCGAGGCGGGCTCCAAGCCGGAGCTGGAGGTATTCGACAGCGGAGACATCCACCTGGCCCGGGCGTTGCTGGAGGATGGCACGCTGGACCAGCCGCCGCTGTTCCAGATCGTCCTGGGTATCCGCTACGGCTTCGACACCTCGCTGCCCACGCTGGCCTACGCGCATTCCCTGCTGCCAGGCAACGCGATCTGGGCCGCCTTCGGCATTGGCCGCTGGTCCTTTCCGGCCGTCGCGCAGAGCTGGGCACTGGGCGGGCATGTCCGCGTCGGGCTGGAGGACAACATCTACTACCGCCGGGGCGAGCTGGCGCGGGACAACGCCCAGCTCTGCGAACGCGCGGCGCGGATCGTGGACGACATGGGTGGGGAACTGGCCAGTGCGGCAGAGGCGCGGGCCATCCTCGGGCTGCGCGCGCGGGCATGAGCATGCGGCATGCCGTGCCGCACCTCTCCGCCGCCCTGCCCCCTGCTTTCACCCGGACGACGGGCGGGGCGATGAGGCTAGCGCATGGCGTCGAGCGACAGGTTGAGGCGCAACACGTTCACGCGTGGCACGCCGAAGAAGCCGAGGGCCGGCGCGGTGGTGCTCTCCGCCAGGAGCGCGCGCACCCGTTCCTCCGGGAGGCCACGGGCTTGGGCCACGCGTGCGACCTGCCGGCCCGCATTTTCCGGGCTGATATCGGGGTCTAGCCCCGAGCCCGAGGCCGTGACCGCATCGGCCGGGATCGGAGCCGAAACTGGGCCGGCCGCCATCACCCGCTGCCGCACCGTCTCCACCAGGGCCTGGCTCGACGGGCCGCGCTGCGAGGCGGCGCCGGCTGCGGCGTTGTAGGGCGCATCCACCGTCCTGCTGCTGTCCTTCGGATCCGTGGCGCTGGTGGCGGAGGGGCGGGGATGGAAGTAGCGGGCGTCGGTGAAGTCCTGGCCGATCAGCGCGGAGCCGATCACCCGGCCGTCGCGCTCGACCAGGGAGCCCCCTGATCGGGCCGGCAGCACGAGGCCCGCGACCTGCGTGAAGGCGGCAGGCACGGCGATGCCGAGGAGAAGGGTGAAGCCGACGACCAGGGTCGCGGCGGGGCGGATGAAGGACATGATTCAGGCGATCCCCAGGATCTGGAGGAGGATGTCGATGAGCTTGATGCCGATGAAGGGGGCGACGATCCCGCCCAGCCCGTAGATGAGCAGGTTTCGCCGCAGCAGCGCGGCCGCGCCCGCCGGCCTGTAGCGCACCCCGCGCAGCGCCAGCGGCACCAGGGCCACGATGATGAGCGCGTTGAAGATGACGGCCGAGAGGATGGCGCTTTCCGGGCTGGCCAGGCGCATGAGGTTCAGTGCCTGGAGATCCGGGTATTGCGCGACAAAGATGGCCGGCAGGATGGCGAAGTACTTTGCCACGTCATTGGTGATGGAGAAGGTGGTCAGCGCGCCACGGGTGATGAGCAGCTGCTTACCAATCTCGACGACCTCGATGAGCTTCGTGGGGTCGCTGTCCAGATCCACCATGTTGCCGGCCTCGCGCGCGGCCTGGGTGCCGGTCTGCATCGCCAGCCCGACATCGGCCTGCGCCAGGGCGGGCGCGTCATTCGTGCCGTCCCCCGCCATGGCGACCAGGCGCCCCTCGCCCTGCGCGTCGCGGATGTAGCGCAGCTTGTCCTCCGGCGTGGCCTCCGCGATGAAGTCATCCACCCCCGCCTCGGTCGCGATTGCCGCGGCGGTCAGGCGGTTGTCGCCTGTCACCATCACCGTGCGGATGCCCATCTGGCGCAGCTGGGCGAAGCGTTCGCGGATGCCGGGCTTGACGATGTCCTTCAGCTCGATGGCGCCAAGCAGATGGCGGTCCTTCGCCACGATCAGCGGCGTGCCGCCCGCCCGGGCAATCCGCTCCACCACCTGGCGCAGCGCCGCCGGAGCCTCGGTCCCGATGGCACGGACGAGGCTGTCGGCCGCACCCTTCCGGTAGCTTCCCGTCGGCAGGTCCAGCCCGGAGATGCGGGTCTGCGCCGCGAAGGGAACCACCGTCGCCCCGGGCGGCAGGGCAGGGGGGGCCATGCCGTGCCGTTCCTTGACGAAGGCGAGGATGGAGCGCCCCTCTGGCGTCTCGTCGGCGATGGAGGAGAGGATGGCAGCCTCCGCCAGCGCGCGCGCATCCACCCCTGGGGCGGGATGAAGCGCGGCGGCCTGGCGGTTGCCCAGCGTGATCGTTCCCGTCTTGTCCAGCAGCAGGACATCCACGTCGCCCGCGGCCTCCACCGCCCGGCCGCTGGTCGCCATCACGTTGAAGCGCACCAGGCGGTCCATGCCCGCGATGCCGATGGCGGAGAGCAGCCCGCCGATCGTCGTTGGGATCAGCGTGACCAGCAGCGCCGCCAGGACGGGGACGGAGGGTGGGGCGCCATTCCAGGAGGCCAGGCCGACGACGCTCGCCACCGCGATCAGGAAGATGATCGTCATGCCCGCGAGGAGGATGTCGAGCGCGATCTCGTTCGGCGTCTTCTGCCGTGAGGCACCCTCCACGAGGGAGATCATGCGGTCGATGAAGGTAGAGCCGGGCGCGGCGGTGATGCGCATCACGATCCAGTCGGAGACGACCAGGGTTCCGCCCGTGACCGCGCTGCGGTCGCCGCCGCTCTCGCGGATCACCGGGGCACTCTCGCCCGTCACGGCCGCCTCGTTCACGCTGGCGATGCCCTGTACCACCTCGCCGTCGGAGGGGACGATATCGCCCGCTTCCACCAGCACCAGGTCGCCGACCCGCAGATCGGTGGCATCCCGCGGCTGCCAGATCGTGCGGTCGTCAGGCCGAAGCAGGAGCTTGGCCCGGGCCTCCGTCCGGGCCTTGCGCAGGCTCTCCGCCCGCGCGCGGCCGCGTCCTTCTGCCACGGCCTCGGCGAAGGTGGCGAAGAGCACGGTGAACCAGAGCCAGAGGGCGATCCATGCCTGGAAGGCCCAGGGCTCACCGAGAAAGGCGGAGCGGGCGGAGAGCAGGGTGACGAGGATCGAGACAACCTCGGTCACGAAGATCACGGGGTTCCGCAGCAAGGCCAGGGGGTTCAGCTTCCGAAAGGCGTCCCGGGCGGCGCGCGGCAGCAGGGCCGGCTCCAGCATCGGGGGCCGCGCGCCTGCGGTCGCGCCCGCGCCTGTGGTGGTGTCGAGCATCGGGATCGGGCCTCAGAAGGTCTTGCCAGCGAGCAGGGCGAAGTGCTCGGCGATGGGACCGAGGGAGAGGGAGGGCAGGAATTGCAGCCCGCCCAGGATGAGGATCACGCCTGCCAGCAGGCCGACGAAGAGCGGGCCGTGGGTGGGGAAGGTGCCCGCGCCTTCCGGCGCGCGCGGCTTGGCGGCCAGCGATCCGGCAATGGCCATGACCGGCACCACATAGCCGAAGCGGCCGAGCAGCATCGCGATGCCGAGCGTGGCGTTCATCCAGGGCGTGTCGGCGGCCAGCCCGCCAAAGGCCGAGCCGTTGTTCCCGGCGGCGGAGGTGTAGGCGTAGAGCATCTCCGTCAGGCCGTGCGGCCCGGCGTCCTGGATGGAGGAGGCCGCCTGGGGCAGCACCACGGAAATGGCGGTGAAGCCGAGGATGGTGGCGGGCAGGACCAGCACGGCGAGCATGGCCAGCTTGATCTCCCGGGCCTGCACCTTCTTGCCCAGGTATTCCGGCGTCCGCCCCACCATCAGCCCGGCGACGAAGACGGCGAGCAGGGCGAAGACGAGCATGCCATAGAGGCCGGAGCCCACGCCGCCCGGCAACACCTCGCCGAGCTGGATGAGGAAGAGGGGCACCATGCCGCCGAGGGGCGTGAAGCTGTCGAGCATCGCGTTCACCGCGCCGCAGGAGGCGCCCGTGGTCGTGGCGGTGAAAAGCGCGACGAGCGGCAGGCCGAAGCGGATGTCCTTGCCCTCCATGTTGCCCATGGCGGGGTCGACGCCCAGGGCAGCGAAGGCGGGGTTGCCCGCGGCCTCGGCGGCATAGATGGCGGCGGTAGCGGCAACCACGAAGCCCAGCATCACCGCCTGCAGGGCGCGGCCCTGGCGGCGGTCGCCGACGATGCGGGCGAAGGTGAGGCAGAGCGCGAAGGGAATGACGGCCTGCGCCCAGATCTGCAGCGCGGTCACCAGGGCGTCCGGCCCTTCGAAGGGATGCAGCGAGTTCACGCCGAAGAAGCCGCCGCCATTCGTGCCGAGGTGCTTGATCGCCACCTGGAAGGCCGCGGGACCGAGCGGGATGAGCTGCTCCGCTCCCTCCAGCGTCGTCGCGGTGACAGGGCCCGCGAAGGTCTGGGGGATGCCGAGCGCCACGAAGGCGGCCCCCAGGACGAGCGCGAGGGGCAGCAGGATGTAGAGCGTCACGCGGGTGAGGTCGGCCCAGAAGCTGCCCAGTTCCCGCAGGCCACCGCGCGCGAAGGCGCGGGAGACGGCGAGCGCCAGCGCGATGCCGGTGGCGGCCGAGAGGAAGTTCTGCACGGCCAGCCCGGCCATCTGGGCGAGGTAAGACGCCGCGACCTCGCCCGAATAGGCCTGCCAATTCGTATTCGTCACGAAGCTGACGGCCGTATTGAAGGCGAGCCAGGAGGACATGCCGGGAACGCCCTGCGGGTTGAGCGGCAGCACGCCCTGCAGGCGGAGAATGGCGAAGAGGAGAAGGAAGCCCGCCGCATTCGCCGTCAGCATGGCGAGCGCGTAGCCCTTCCAGTCCTGTCCGCGGCTGGGGTCGATCCCGCCGAGGCGATAGAGCAGCGTCTCCATGGGGCGCAGCCAGGCCACGCGGCCATCCGCGACCGCCGCGATATAGCGCCCGAGCGGCATGGCGGCCGCGAGCACGAGCGTGAGCACGAGGGCGATCTGCGCCCAGCCGATGAGGGTCATGGAATCACAGCCCCTCGGGACGCAGCAGCGCCCATAGAAGATAGGCCAGTAGGCCGGCGGCCACGGCGCCGCCCAGGATCAGTTCCAGCATGGCGCGTCAGACCCGGTCGCAGCCGGCGACGTAGGTGGCCAGCAGCGCGAAGGCGCCGAGGCCGATACCGAGGACGAGAAGGTCCATCATCGTGAGTCCTCCTGCCGGGAACTGCCGGCGGTCCGGACTTCAATGAAAAGACGCGCGTAAAGAGGCTATTCCGGATTTGGGAGGCGCCCGTAAAAAGCGCATAAAGGCGGCACCGGTCCGCCCTGCGGAGCGCCGTTTTTATGTGGTTTTTACAGGGCTGCGGTGAATGGATGATCGCGTTTTTACACGGACGCGGGCAGCATCACGCCTCCGGGCTGGCCGTCACGCCGGGCCGCTCGTCGGCATCGAGGTTGGAAGAGTGACAATCGGCGTGACGATATCGCGCGGTATTCCGTTCCCGTGAGAGCACGCCGGCAACTGGAACATGGCGGAGCCGCCCGCCCCGACCCCGATGCGCTGCTGGCCCGGGCGAAGCAGGAAGGGCAGGGACGCCTGAAGGTGTTCCTCGGTGCCGCCCCCGGCGTCGGCAAGACCTACGAGATGCTGACGGAGGCGCGCCGCCGCGCATTGGGCGGCGCCGATGTCGTGATCGGGCTGGTGGAGACCCATGGCCGCGCCGAGACCGCCGTCCAGGTCGCGGGGCTGGAGGTGCTGCCGCGCGCGCGCATCGCCTATCGCGCGCAGGTGCTGGAGGAGTTCGACCTGGACGGCGCCCTGGCTCGCCGCCCCGCCATCCTCGTGCTGGACGAGCTGCCCCACAGCAACGCGCCAGGCAGCCGCCACCCCAAGCGCTGGCAGGACGTGGAGGAGCTGCGTGCCGCCGGCATCGAGATATGGACGGCGATGAACGTGCAGCACCTGGAGAGCCTCTCCGAGGCGGTGGCGCGCATCACCGGCGTGCGCGTGGCCGAGACCGTGCCCGACCACGTGCTGGCCGGGGCGGACGCCGTCGAGCTGATCGACATTCCGCCGGCCGAGTTGTTGGAGCGGCTGCGCCAGGGCAGGGTCTACCGCCCCGACCAGGCGGCGCGGGCCCTGAAGGGCTTCTTCCGCGAGGGCAACCTGGCCGCCTTGCGCGAGATGGCGCTGCGCCGGATGGCGGAGCGGGTGGACGCCGACGTCACGGGGTACATGCGGGCCAATGCCATCGCGGGACCCTGGCCGGCGGGCGACCGGGTGATGGTGCTGGTGGGGGCGGAAGCCTCGGCCGAAGGCGTCGTGCGGCATGCGCGCCGCATCGCGGACGCGCTCCGCGCGCCGCTGGTGGCGCTGCATGTGGAGCAGCCGGGAGAACCGGATGCCGGGCCGGCCGCCGCGCCAACCGCCGCGCTCCGGGCCGCGGAGACGCTGGGCGCCGAGACGGAAACGGTGGTGGACACCGACCTGCCGCGCGCGATCCTGGCCGCGGCGCGGGCCAGGAATGCCACGCATCTCGTCATGGGCCGCGGCCGTCCACCGCTCTGGCGACGCCTGACCGGGCGCACCCTCTCGGCCGTGCTGCTGCGCCGGGCCGCGGACTTCACGCTGCATCTGGTGCCGAGCCCCACCGCCGTGGGGCGCGCGCCGGCGGCGCCGGAGCGGCGCGCATTCCCGACCTGGGTCGGCTGGGCGAGCGCCTCCACCTTCGTGCTGGGCGCGACGGCGATCGGCCTCGCGCTGGATGAGCGGGTGACCGAGGGGTCGCTCGGCATGATCTATCTGGCTGCGACGGTGGCATCGGCTGTCGGCTTCGGTCCCGTTCATGGCCTCGCCACGGCGGTCCTGTCCTTCCTGCTCTGGAACTACCTGTTCATCGAGCCGCGCTACACCCTGACCATCGACGGCCCGCAGGAGGTGGTGGGTGCCCTCGTCTTCGGGCTGGTGGCCCTGCTGCTCGCAGGCACCGCGGGGCGGCTGGGCCGCAAGGCGCGCACCGCCCAGGCGCGAGTCTTCGGGCTGCGGCGGCTGGTGGAGTTCAGCCGGCGCCTTGGCGCGCCGATGGACCGCGCTGCCTTGCTGGCCCTCATCGCCGAGGAAGCCGAGCGGGTCGCCGGATGTCCCTGCTGCGTCCTCATGCCGCTTTCGGGCGAGGATCTGCCGGGCCTCGGCCTGCCGCGAGAGCGCCAGCCGGACGACACCGACCTGATCATCCGTGCCGCCGCCCCGCCCTCGGCCGAGCCGGACGACGCCTCCATGGCCGCCGCACGCTGGGCCTATGCCAAGGGGCGCGTGACCGGGTGGGGCACGGATACCCTGCCCACCGTCTCATGGCGGTTCCAGCCGCTGCCCACGGCGCAGGGCGTCGCGGGCCTGATCGGCTTCCGTTTCGCCGACCGCCCGGAGCATCTGGACCCGGAGCGCCAGCGCACGCTGGACGCCCTGCTCGACCAGGCGGCCATTGCGCTGGAAAGGGCGGAACTGATGGAGGAGCGCGCGCGCGGCGCGGTCCGGGCGGAGGCGGACGCCTTGCGGACCACCCTCCTCACCTCGCTCGGCCATGACCTCCGCACGCCGCTGACCGGCATCCGCGGGTCGCTGGAGACGCTGCGGACCATGGGCGACGCGCTCTCGCCGGAGGCCCGGGCGGACCTGATCCTCGCGGCCGAGGAGGAGACGGTGCGCCTCACCCGCTTCGCTTCCAACGTTCTCGACATGGTGCGACTCGAGAGCGGGCAGGTTGCCCTGCGGCGCGAGCCGGTGGACCTGCCCTCGGCCCTGGAGGCGGCCGTAGAGCGGGTGGAGCATGCGACAGGGCGGCAGGTGGATTGCCGCATCGCCGGTCCGCTGCCGGCCCCCTTGCTGGACCCGGTGCTGTTCGGCCAGATCCTTGCCAACCTGCTCGATAACGCCCTGAAGTTCTCGGGCGCTCAGGGCAAGGTCGCCATCCTGGCCCGGCGAGACGGCGCGAGCGTCCTGGTCTCTGTCGAGGATGACGGGCCGGGTATTCCGCGCGAAGATCTCGCCCGCATCTTCGATCCCTTCTTCCGCGCTTCTCGCACCGACCGGATCGCGGCGGGCACCGGCCTCGGCCTTGCCATCGCGCGCGGCCTTGCGGTCGCAATGGGGGGGCAGATCACGGCCGAGAGCCCCATCCGGGAGGGGCGCGGGACGCGCGTGACCCTTCGGTTCGCCTCATGACCAGCACCCCTTCCAACCTCGCTCCTCCGCGCATCCTGGTGATTGATGACGAGCCGCAGATCCACCGCTTCCTGAGCCCCGCGCTGACCGCTTCGGGCTACGAGCCGCTGCGGGCGGAGAACGCCATGGCGGGCCTGAACCTCGCCGCGACGCATGCGCCTTCCGCCGTGCTGCTGGATCTTGGGCTGCCCGACCTGGACGGGCAGGAGGTCATCCCTCGTCTGCGTGCCTTCACCGCGGCGCCGATCATCGTGCTCTCCGCCCGCGACGGGGAAGCGGCCAAGGTGGCGGCGCTGGACGGCGGAGCGGATGACTTCGTGCAAAAGCCCTTCGCCCTCGCCGAACTGCTCGCGCGCCTCAGGGCATCCCTGCGGCGCGCGGCGGCTGCCGCGGGGCAGGACGCGCCGGCGGTGCAGATTCGGCTGGGTGAGCTGGAAATCGACCTCGCCGCGCGGGCGGCCAGGCTGGGCGGGACGCCGCTCAAGCTGACGCCGCGCGAGTGGGGCCTGCTCGCCGCGCTGGCCCGGGCCGGGGCTGGGCGCGTGGTCACCCAGCGCCAGCTTCTCTCGGCCGTATGGGGGCCAGGCCATGCCGAGAGTTCGCAATATCTGCGTGTCTATATCGGGCATCTTCGCCAGAAGCTCGGGGAGGCGGCCACGCTGATCCGGACCGAGCCGGGGGTTGGCTACAGGCTCGGCCCCCCCGATTAGAGCCACCCTGCTCGACCACCCCGCGCCGAGGGGCGCCCGCTCAGCGGGCCCCGGCCCGCCGATGCCGGCGAGAAGGGCGGTCCGTTCGGAGCAACCTCGCCGCGTCGGTTGCCCGGCCGGCGAGCCCTATGTCGCCCGTGGCAGGACGATCCGAAACGTCGCGCCCGTCGCGGAAGGGAGGAGCGCGATGCTGCCACCCGCCCCCTCCACCAGGGCGCGCGAGATTGCGAGCCCCAGCCCGGTACCGCCGCGGTCCCGCGCCGTGGTGAAGAAGGGGTCGAACGCACGCGCGGCATTGGCGGGGGAGAGACCCGGTCCGTGCACCACCTCCCTGATCGCTGGGTCGTCATCCACGATCAGGATGCGCGGCATGGACCTCTCCCCGGCCGTCTGCACCGGATTTGCACGGCTCCGGCACAGGCTTTCCCTGCCGGCGCCATCCGTCCGGCACGGCCCGCTGGGAGGATGGCGGCCTTACCCGATAAGGCCAAGCCCATGAGCGATATCCCGCATTCGCCCCTCTCCTCACCCAAGCCCATGCCGGCCCGTCCTTTCCTCCGGCTCGGGCGGGCGGGCAAGCTCGCCCTTGTCGGCGGCCTGCTGCTCCTGCTGCTCGTGCCGCATCTGATGATCGAGGCGGTGATCGAGGAGCGGGAGTCCTACCAGGAGCAGGTGCGCGACGGCATCGCGCGGAGCTGGGGCCCCGCGCAATCCGTGCTGGGTCCCGTCCTGGTCGTGCCGACCCGCAGCCCGGCGCCGCGCGCACCCCATGAGACGGGCCCGCTCCGGTGGGAGCGGGGTGCCGTCGCGGTCCTGCCCACGCAGATGAAGGCCGAGGCGGCGCTTTCGCCGGAGCGGCGCCGGCGCGGGCTGTTCGAGGCCGTGATCTACGAGGCCGAGGTGGCACTTTCCGCCAGCATCGTCGTGCCGGCGGTGACCGCCGACCCCGGAGCCGAGCTGCTATGGCGCGAGGCCTTCCTGGCGACCGGTGCCACCGACCTGCGCTCCGCCGCGGCGGCTGCCCGCCTCTCGGTCGAGGGCCGGGAGTTGGTGGCGCGGGACGCGTCGGAGAACGGCTGCATCGGGACCGAATTGATCCGCTGGGACCTGGGGCTGGATGGCCCGCCTGAGCCTGGCCTGTCCCTGAGCGTCGCCGGCGCCCTGTCCCTGCGCGGCACCGGCCGTTTCGGCCTCCTGCCGCTCGCCCGCCGGGCCGAGCTGTCCGTCGTCGCGCCCTGGGTGACCCCAAGCTTCAGCGGCGCCGGCCTGCCCGTGCGCGCCGAGGTGCGGGATGCCGGCTTCAGCGCGGAGTGGCGGGAAGGCGCCGGCCAGCTTCTGGTCCGGAACCTCGGTCCGGGCTGGTGCGGGACGCTGATGGCCGGGGAGACGCAGGTGGGCGTGGATCTGCTGGAGGCGGTGCCCACCTACCGCATGGTGACCCGCGCCTCGAAATACGCGGTGGTGTTCTTCGTGCTCGCCTTCCTGACCTATGTGCTGTTCGAGCTGGTGGCAGGGGTGCGCATCCATATCGTGCAGTATGGGCTGCTCGGCCTCTCGCTCGTGCTGTTTCCCCTGCTGCTGCTGCTGGCTTTCGGCGGGCCGCTGGGTTTCGCAGCGGCTTATGCGATCAGCACCGCGGCCGTCGTGGTCCAGGCTTCGGTCTATACCGGGGCGGTGACGCGGCGGGCGGGGCTGACTGGGCTCTTCGCCTGCGTGCTCGCCGGGCTGTTCGGCTTTCTCTATGTCGTGCTGAGCCTGGAGGCCTATGCGCTACTCGCCGGCGCCACGGCCCTGTTCCTCGCGCTCTCGGTGGTGATGGCGGTCACCCGCCGTGTGGATTGGGCGAGCGAATAGCGGGACGGCCCCACCCGGCGATCTCGCCGGAGGGGTCTCCCACCTGCGCTGGCCGGCCCGGACCACGGAGGCAGAGCCGCGATGGCCGCTTTCCCGGACCTACCAGTAGCCCAGCAGCTTCCACCAGATCCCTCCAAGGACCGCGAAGATGGCCAGCTCGCCGACGCACATCAGGAAGCCCACGCGCCACCAGTTGCCCAGGGTCACGTAACCGCTGCCGAAGATGATCGGCGAGGTGCCGGTCGCGTAATGGGTGAGCGTCATCATGATGGTCGAGCCGGCGGTCATCATCAGCAGGAAGGGAACGTGGTACTCGGGCGGCACCAGCTGCACGCCCACGGTGAGGAAGGCGAGCATCATCGCGCTGACATGCGCCGTGGTGCTGGCGAACAGGTAGTGCGAGAACACGAACAGCAGCACCAGCAGCGCGGCGGCAGCCTCCCAACCCATGCCCGCCGCGATGATCCCGTTCTTCAACCCATTGGAGAACCAGCCGATCACGCCGACCTTGTTCAGCTGCTCCGCCATCATGACCAGCGCGCCGAACCAGACCAGCGTGTCCCATGCGCTCTTCTCGGAGAGCACGTCGTCCCAGTCGATGGTGCCGGTGATGATGAGGGTGAACAGCCCCACGAAGGCGACCGCGGTCGGATCCAGGGTGAAGGCCGGGCCGAGCAGCATCGCCGGGACATTGGCCCAGAGGACCAGCAGAAGCACGAAGGTGCCGATCATCACCTTCTCCTTCCCGCTCAGGGGGCCCATGCGCTTGAGCTCCTCGCGCGCGTAGTCGACCGCGCCCGGGGTGGCCTTCACCTCGGGCGGGGAAAGCAGGCCGATCGCGAGCGGCATCAGCAGCAGGCAGGCGAGGCCGGGCAGGAGCATGCACAAGGCCCAGGTCGTCCAGGACAGGTGGAAGCTGCCATTGGTCACCCGCGCCACGTAGTCCACGACCAACGGGTTGGGCGCGGTCGCGGTGACGAACATCCCGGAGGTGATCGTGTTGGCATGTATGTTCACGAGCGCCAGATAGGTGCCGATCTTGCGCTCGGTGCCGTTGGCAGGGTCCGAGCCGAAGGCCGTGGCGATGGACTTCATGATCGGATGCACGATGCCGCCGCCGCGCGCGGTGTTGCTGGGCGTGAACGGCGCCAGCACCAGCTCGCATACCGCGAGGCCATAGCCGATGCCGGTGGTCCGGCGGCCAAGCAGTGAGATGAAGACCAGGCCGATCCGGCTGCCGAGCCCTGTCTTCTTCAGGCCGCGCGAGATCAGGATCGCCACGACGATCAGCCAGATCAGCGGGTTGGAGAAGCTGGCCAGCGCATCGGCGACGGCGCCTTTGGACGAGGTGGAGGTGACCTGCGACAGCGCGATGATCACGATCGCCATCATCGCCATCACGCCGATCGGCATGACCTTGAGGATGATGGCCACGATGGTTGTCAGGAAGATCGCCACCAGCCCCCATGCCTTGGGTGTCAGCCCATCAGGCGTCGGCACCATCAGCAGTGCGAAGAGTACGAGGGTGGTGATGATGGCCGGCTTCAGCCGGAATGGAACGACGCTGTTGAAGTACAGGAACATCGCTCGAAGACGCTCGTACATCGCGGGTCCTTGTCGATCTGTGCCGGGGCCAGGTTGGTCGCATACGGGGCAGGCGCGTGGCAGGGGCGGAGGTTTGGGTGTGGGCGATCCGTGGAGGGGGCGCGGCGCCTTGCGGCTCAGCCGTGTCTCAGCGCCCGCTCATACTCGCCGCGGAAGGTCTTGATGGAGCTGGCCAGCACGGTGGCCGCCCCATCCACCAGGCCGCAGCGGCCGCTGCCCGGCAGCAGTTGCGTCAGGTTCTCCAGCGCCTCCAGATCGCCGGGCCGTCCGGCCCCTGCCTCGATCCTGCCGAGGATACGGGACACCTGGTGCGTCCCGACCTTGCAGGGGGGGCACTGGCCGCAGGAATTGGCTGCGAAGAAGGCTACATACTCCGCCGTCTTGCGGAGGATGCTGGTTCCCTCTCCCACCACGATCATGGCGCCCGTGCCGAGGCGGGATCCGCGGTCGCGAAGGCTGTCGAAGTCGAGCGCGACGTCGAGATACGCGTCGGTCAGCAGCGTGTTAGAGGGGCCGCCGGTGAAGACGGCCTTGAAGCCCCGATCCGCCAGCATCCCGCCGCCGCAGCCGAAGACCAGTTCCCGCAGCGAGGTTCCCATCGGCAACTCGTGCAGGCCGGGGCGCAGCACGTCGCCGGAGAGGGAGAAGAGCTTCGTCCCCGCCGCGCCGCCGCGTCCCAGTCCACGGTACCATTCCGGCCCATGGCGCAGGATGTGCGGCACATGGGCGAAGGTCTCGACATTATTCAGCAGTGTCGGCGCGCCGTTCACGCCGGCCTCCGCCGGGAAGGGCGGCTTCAGCGAGGGAAACGGGAAGCGACCCATGACGCTGGCGACCGCGGCGGTCTCCTCCCCACCGACATAGAGGCCCGATCCCTCGAAGACCCCGATCCGCAGGGGCTCGCCCAGCGCTTCGGAGAGCCGGGACAGGAGATCGTGACCTGTCCAGGCCGCCACCGCCGCGCGGGTCGCTTCCACCGAGGCCGCCTCGCGTGGATTGACGTAGAGGGCGACATTCGTGGCGCCGACGGCCAGCGCACCGATCAGCGCGCCCTCGATCACCTGGTGCGGCGTGCGGGAGAGCAGGAAGCGGTCCTTGAAGGTGCCGGGCTCGTCCTCATTGCCGTTGCAGATCACCCACTTGCCCTCGCCTGCAAGGCGGGGCTGGGCCGCGACGGCGGACCATTTCCGGTGCGTTGGGAAGCCGGCGCCGCCCAGGCCGCGCAGCCCGGCGGCCTCGATCGTCGGGATGATGGCGGCGGGGTCGTCGAGCGCCTGGGAGAGGCCCTCCCCACCCCCGGCCTTCAGCCAGGCATCGAGGTCGGGGCCGACGCGGATCGCCTCAGCGGTGAGTACGGTCATGCTGCCTTTCCTCGCGCCGTGGCGGCATCGAAGTTGCCGTAGGGGGGGAAGATCATCGGTGCCTTGCGGCTCAGCGACAGGCCCTGGATGAGCAGGGCGCGCCGCCAGTCCGCCAAGTGGGTCAGCCCGACATTGCGGGGGCGCTCCCCTCGTGCATCCGCGGCGGCGGCGGCGCCGGCACGGCGGCCGAAGGCCACCAGCTCCAGCAGCGCATTGCCCATCATCCGGTTCCGGCCGTGCAGGCCACCCACCACCTCGCCGGCGCAGAGCAGGCCGGGCACGTCCGTGCGCCCTGACGGATCGATCGCGACGCCGCCATTCTGGTAGTGCAGCGTCGGGCGGATCAGGAAGGGCTCGGCCGCCGCGTCGAAGCCGGCGCGATGCGCCAGATGGGTGAGGGTGACGAGGCTCCTGCCGAGGATACCGGGCTGCGCCCGCTCCAGCGAGGGCGTGTCGAGGAATACGCCCGTGCTGCCGTCCCGCTCCACTCCGCGCCCTTCGGCGATTTCGCGCAGAATGGCGGAGGCCACCACGTCGCGGGGGCGCAGCTCCTCCACGAAGCGCTGCCCCAGCCCGTTCACCAGGAAGGCGCCCGAGGAGCGCGCCGCCTCGCTCACCAGCGCCCCTTCGAGGTGGTGCGGCCAGGCGATGCCGGTGGGATGGTATTGGAAGCTGTCGATCTCCCGCAGCGGGGCGCCGAGCCGATACGCCAGCACCAGCCCATCGGCCGTGGCGCCGTAGTGGTTGGATGTGGGGAAGCCCGCGATGTGCAGCCGCCCGGACCCACCGGTGGCGAGCACCGTCGCCCCCGCGCGCACCAGCACCGTGCGTCCACGGGCGAGATCATGGAGCGCCGCCCCGGCACAGCGGCCGCGGTCGTCGGTCAGCAGCTCCATCGCGGGATGGCGGTCCATGATGACGATGCTGGGCTGCAGCAGGGTCGCTTCCCGCACCGCCCGCATCAGCTCCAGCCCTGTGAAATCGCGGTAGGAGAGCAGCCGCGCCGCGGTCGCGCCGCCCGGCGTCTTGCGCAGGAGCGTGCCGCCCATGCGCTGGCTGTTCTCCGTCAGGTCGAAGCTCATGCCTTCCTGGATGAGCCAGCGGACCGCATCCGGCCCGTCGGAGACGAGGGCGGAGACGAGCGCCTTGTCGGCTGCGAAATGGCCGGCCCGCAGCGTGTCCTCGAAATGGCGCTGGAGGCTGTCCTCCGCCCCCACGGCAGCCTGGATGCCGCCCTCGGCCATCACGGTGTTGCTGTCGCCGATCCGCAGCTTCGTGGCGAGCAGCACCCGGGCGCCGGCGCGCGCGGCCGTCAGGGCCGCGATACAGCCCGCACCGCCACCGCCGATCACCAGCACATCCGTGTCGAGCATCGGCGCGCCGGCGATGTCCACGTCCTCCACCAGCGAATCCGCCTGGAGGAGATCGGCCAGTTCCGCCGGGCAGGGCAAGCCGGCGCTGGGGCCGACGCGCAGCGTCTGCATCGCCCCGGGCCGGTGGTCCGGATGAAAGCCATGCAGCAGCTCGGGGACCGGCAGTTCGCAGGCCCGCGGAGCGGCTGGCGCCGCGCTTCGCCAGGCCTCAAGCGCGCGGGCATGGGGGACACTCACCGGGGCGACGCTCACGGAGCCACCGGCGGGTTCGCGCCGGGCGCGTCGGGGTCGATGACCTGGCGCCCATCCTCGATCTCGTGGAGGCGCATGATCAGGTCCGAGGGGCGCAGCGTCAGCGAGGCCGCCATGCGGCGCACGAACTGGCCGAGATGCGCCGGGTCGATATGCTCCGGGCAGGCGGCGACGCAGAGGTTGCACATGACGCAGTGATCGAAGAGCTCCGCCGCCGCGAAGGCCTGGCCCACCGCGGCGAGGTTCACCATGCGCTGCACCTCGATGCCTTTGGGGCAGGCGCGGTCGCAGCCGCTGCAATGGCGGCAGTTCTTGGCCTCGGGGAAGACCTTGTCGATCTCGTCGATCGCGGTCCAGCTGTCGGTCAGCGCGTGCAGGTCATAGGCATGGGGGCGGCGGGCGGGGAAGTGGTCGAGGAAGGACACCTGCATCCCCTCCTCCGGGAGGGTCTCGCAGGCCAGCGCGGTGCCGGCCAGCCGCTCCCCCTTGCGGCGCACCAGCACGCGGCAGGCGCCGCACACGCCCTGCCCCATGCAGCCGACATTCTCCGTCAGCGGCAGCCCCGCGGCGGCCCAGGCCTGTAACAGAGATGTCTTGGAGCTGGACTCGATCCGATGGCCATCGAAGACGAAATGCACGTGCTCCGTCACCGCTGCGTCATCCGCCATCCCTGCAAATCTCCCTCATGGTGCCGCGCGGACACAGGTAAGGCGGCGAGGACTGTCGGACCACCCCGGCGGGAATCATCCGTTGATCCTGGTTAACCCGGCGCTTATGCACCTTGCCTATCACGCCCTGCCTGCCACCCGCCGCCTTTATTGCTCCACCAGGTGCACGAGACATGTACAACCACCGCATCCGTCGCCCTTCCCTTCTCGACAAGGTCTGCACGCCGGAGCAGGCGGCCCGTCTCATCCAGGACGGCATGACCGTGGGCATGAGCGGCTTTACGCGGGCGGGTGAGGCGAAGGCGGTGCCGCTGGCCATGGCCGAGCGGGCGATGGTGGATCCCTTCCAGATCACGCTGATGACGGGCGCATCTCTCGGCAATGACATCGACCGGCGGCTGACGGAAGCCGGGATCCTGGCACGCCGCCTGCCCTTCCAGGTCGATCCCGTGCTCCGCGCCGCCATCAACCGGGGGGAGGTGATGTTCGTTGACCAGCATCTGTCCGAGACGGTGGAGCTGCTGCGGTCCCGCCAGATGGGCCCAATCGATGTCGCGATCGTGGAGGCCGCCGCGATCCGCGAGGATGGGGGCATTATCCCGACCACCTCGGTCGGCAATTCGGCGACCTTCGCCATTCTGGCCGAGAAGGTGATCGTGGAGATCAATCTCAGCCAGCCGATGGAGCTGGAGGGGCTGCACGACGTCTACATTCCCACGCGCCGCCCGCATCGCGAGCCGATCCCGGTGACATCGTGCGAGAGCCGCGTCGGGCTTCCCTATATTCCGATCGAGCCGACGAAGATCGCGGCCATCGTCTTCTCCGAGCGCAGTGACAGCCCCTCGGCCAACGAGCCGCCGGATGCGGAGACGGCGGCCATCGCGGGCCACCTTATCGAGTTCTTCCGCCATGAGGTGAAGCAGGGCCGCCTGGGCATGGGGCTTGCCCCGCTCCAGGCCGGCATCGGCACGATCGCCAATGCGGTGCTGCACGGGCTGATCGACAGCCCGTTCCGGGACCTGAGGATGTACAGCGAGGTTCTGCAGGACAGCACGATCGAGCTGTTCGACGCCGGTAAGCTCTCCTTCGCCTCCGGCTCCTCCATCACCCTCGGTCCCCGGATGACGGAGCGCTTCCTCTCTAACCTGGCGAGCTACAAGGACAGGATCGTCCTGCGGCCTCAGGAGATCAGCAACCATCCCGAGGTGATTCGCCGTCTCGGCATCATCGGCATCAACACGGCGCTGGAGTTCGACATCTACGGTAACGTCAACTCGACCCATGTGAACGGGACGCAGATGATGAACGGCATCGGCGGCTCCGGGGACTTCGCGCGCAACGCCTACATGTCCATCTTCGTGGCCCGCTCCACGGCCAAGAGTCATGCGATCTCCTCCGTGGTGCCGATGGTGACGCATGTGGACCATAACGAGCATGATGTGGACGTGCTGGTGACCGAGATGGGTCTGGCCGACCTCCGTGGGCTTGCCCCGCGCGAAAGGGCGCGGGTCATCATCGAGCGCTGCGTCCATCCGCTCTACCGGGACGCCGCCCTCGACTATGCCGCGCGCGCCGCGAGACTCGGCGGGCATACCCCGCATCTCCTGCAGGAGGCGTTCGACTGGCACCTGCGCCGGATGCGCACGGGAACCATGCTCGACCCGACGTGACGCGGCGGGCGCGGGAGACGGTTCTTCGGCCGCGAATCGGCGCGGGGCCGCGGCTTCACACCTTTTTCACACCACCGCCGCGACGCATGGGCTAGGGCAGCGGCCCTGTCGCGGATGGGGTTTTTCGATGAAGCAGTTGAAGCCGGCCGCTCGACTCCCCGTGAAGAAGCCGGCACGCGCCATGCGGCCATCGCCCAGGCCGGACATCGTCGCGCTGCACGGTGAGGTCGCCCGCCTTCGCCAGGCCGTGCGCGAGGAAGGGGAGGCCGCCGTCGCCGGCTGGGCCGAGTGCCTGCATCGGCCGGAGTTCGGCCCGAGCGCGAGAAACCTGGCCCACTACCTCGCCCTGCGGCACCGGGACCTTCGCGCGTTGCAGTCGCCGCTGATGGCGCTTGGCCTGTCCTCGCTGGGGCGGCTGGAGAGCCGCGTGCTTCCGGGGCTGGAGGCGGTCGAGGCCACGCTCGGGCGGCTAGCCGGGCAGGAAGGGGGCGATTGGCCCTCGGAGGCGGCCTTCTTTGCCGGCCAGGAACTGCTCGCGCGGCGGACGGAGGAGGTGCTCGGGCCGGTCTCGCCGGACCGGCAGGTCGGCCTTCTCGTGACCTGCCCCTCCGAGGCGGCCGATGGGCCCGGCTTCATGCTCGAGCTCGCGCGGTGCGGCGTGGAGGCCGTGCGGATCAACTGCGCCCATGACGACGCGACGATCTGGGCCCGCATGGTGGAGCATGTCCGGGCTGCGGAGAGCGAGACCGGCCGCCGCCTGCGGATTCTGATGGACCTGGCCGGCCCCAAGATCCGCACGGGCAAGGTCCGCCATCTGCGCGATGGAAAGCGCATCCTTGAGGGCGCGCGTCTCGCCATCGTGCCGCCCGGCGGCCTCCGCCGGCTGGACGAGGACGAGGCCGACTTCGCCGCGGAATGCACTCTGGCCGAGGTGTTCGGCATGGCCAGGGCAGGAGAGCGGGTCTTCCTGGATGACGGCAAAATCGGCGCCGTGATCGACCGTGCCGATGATGGGTGCCTCCTCACCCGCGTCACGCGGGCGGACGCCAAGGGCGTGAAGCTGAAGCGGGAAAAGGGGATCAACTTCCCCGATACGGATCTGCGCTGCGCTGCGTTGACCGCGAAGGACCTGGAGGACCTCGACTTCATCGTGCGTCATGCGGATGGGGTCGGCTACTCCTTCGTGCAGTCTGCGGCAGACATGAAGGATCTGCAGGATGCGCTCGCGGCGCGCCGGCCGGAGGACTGGCAGCGCCTCTCCGTGATCCTGAAGATCGAGACCCAGCGTGCCGTGAGGGCCCTGCCGGAGATCGTCGTTCGCGCCGCCGGACGGCAGCCCACCGCGATCATGATCGCCCGCGGGGATCTCGCGGTGGAGATCGGCTTCGCACGGGTGGCCGAGATGCAGGAGGAGATCCTTTGGATCGGCGAGGCGGCGCATGTTCCGGTGATCTGGGCCACTCAGGTCCTGGAGAACCTGGTGAAGAAGGGCATGCCTTCGCGCGGGGAGATGACGGACGCAGCCATGGCATCCCGTGCCGAATGCGTCATGCTCAACAAGGGCCCGCACGTGTTCGAGGCGGTTCGGGAGCTGGACACGCTGCTTCGGCGGATGGCCGAGCATCAGCATAAGAAGACCCCGCGGTTGCGGCGCCTCGCCAGCTGGTAGACGTGGCGGTGGCCGCGATCGCGGCGGTGAGGGATTCTGGGCACGCAGGCGGCGGAAGCTGGCGGGAAGGCGCCGGTCAGGGTTCGGGGATGGGCGCGATCATTCGGCCGGGCGGCCTAGCCAGGAAGGTGCCCGCCCGTCTGCGTCATGACCTCGATGACCCGGCGCTTGGAGCTCTCGATATGCGCCATCATATGGGCCAGCGCCTCATCGGGGCGTCCCTCAGCGAGGGATTGCAGGAAGGCGAGATGCTCGCGCATGGCGGGCACGACCTGCATCGGGCGAAGCGCTTCCGCATCGAAGCGAATCAGCCGGACATGCAGGCTATTCACGCGATAGATCTCAGACAGGATCTCGTTGCCGATCGCGTCCACCATCATGTCATGAAGGCCCCAGTCAACCGCCTGCGCGTCCTTCTCCAGGGATGCGTCGGATCGCGAGGCGAGGGCCCGCGTCAGGATCGCCTCATGCGCGGCAATCTGCTCGCGGACGATGGCAGGGGGCGTGGTCCGGGCGAAATGGAGCGTTGCCTCCCGCTCGACCATGGCGCGGACCTGCCAGGCATTGCGGATGAGCTTCATGTCGACGGGAGCGACCTGGAGGCCGCGCTTGGGGACGGCGCGGATCAGCCCGGCCGCCTCCAGCCGCGGTACCATCTCCCGCACCGCGGCGAGCGACATGCCGAGCAGGCCTACCAACTCCCGCTGGGAGACGAACTGCCCGGGCCGGATGCGGGCGTCGATGATCTGCTGCCGGAAGCCCTGGTAGGCCAGGCTGCGCTGGGTTGCTGGCGCGGCGCCAACCTCTCCCGCCTCCATGGTCGTTGCTGCCTCAGCCCTGGCCACCATCAGCACGCATGCTCCTTGTCTGGCCGACCGATTATCGCGCGTGCCCACGACGCCGGCCAGCTTTATTGAACGGTGGTTGACATGTCAGCATGGTGCCGGCCAGAGTTCTGACATGTTAGGGGGTAGCCAGGACCCGTACGGACCCGGCACGCCCACCGAAGAAGGGACAAGTCCATGAGCCTCGACCTGACCGGCGTTATCCCGCCCCTCGTCACGCCGTTCACGGCAGAGGGGGAGATTGACGAGACGGCCTTCCGCAACGTGATCCGCTTCAACCTGGCCAGGGGCGTCCACGGCGTGTGCCCTGGCGGCAGCAGCGGCGAGGGCCACACCCTCACGCTCGACGAGTTCCGCCGGATCATGGAGATCACCGCCGAGGAGGTGAACGGAGCTGTTCCGATCGTGGCTGGCATCATCTCGAACAGCACGCGCGACGCGATCAACCGTGCGAAGGCCATTGAGCACCTGCCTGTCGCGGCGCTGCAGGTCACGCCCGTGCACTACCTTTTCAAGCCGGACGAGGCCTCCACCTTCCGCCACTTCAAGGCGCTGACCGAAGCCGTGGGCACGCCGGTCATCATCTACAACGTGGTGCCCTGGAACTACTGCACCCCCGCCCAACTCATCCGCCTGATGAGCGAGCTGCCCGGCGTTCAGGGCGTCAAGCAGAGCCAGGGCGACCTGAAGCTGATGGCCGACCTGCTGCTCGGTGTGCCGAAGGGCTGCAAGATCTACTCGGCCATCGACGCACTGCTCTATTCCTCCTTTGCGCTCGGCGCGCATGGCACGATCGCGGCCACGCCCGCCGCCATCCCCGGTGTCTGCGTGGCGCTGTGGAAGGCTGCCCAGGCCGGGGACCACGCCAGGGCCTTCGAAATGCACAAGGCGATGCTCGCCTACTGGAACGCCATCGTGGCCGATAACCTCCCGGCGAACATAAAGACCTCCCTCACGCTCCAGGGCTGTGACGCAGGCCTGCCGCGCGCGCCCATGCCGCCCACCAGCGACGCTCAGCGCGCGCGCATCGAGGAGACGCTGAAGGCCGTGCTTCGCTACGAGGCACTGGAAACGGTGTGAGCCCGGGCGGGCAGGGGAGGGGGCGCTCCCTGCCCCGCGGGACTTTTGCTGCACGGCAAGAACCGGGGCCGTAAGGCGCGGAACCCGGACCAAGAAAGAACAGGAGGAAAGCATGCCACTTGATCGCCGCGGGCTTCTGACGCTCGGCGCTCTCACCGCCGCGGGCGGTGCCCTCCCCTTGGGGGTGAGGGCACAGAGCTTCCCGAGTAGGGCGCTCACCATTGTCGTGCCCTTCGCCCCAGGTGGAAACACCGATCTTGTGGGCCGGATCGTCGCGACCGCGCTCGGCAAGGTACTCGGGCAGTCCGTCGTCGTCGATAATCGTCCCGGCGCGGGAGGTTCCATCGGCGCGGGGCAGGTCGCCCGCACCGCGCCTGACGGGCACACGCTGCTCCTGGCCGGGGCCGGCGTGATCGTCACCGTTCCGGAGATGACGACCACGCCCTACACGCCGGCGGACTTCGCTCCGCTCAGCCTCGTCAATCGCAGCTCCATGGTGCTGCTCGCCCGCAGCAATGACGGGCGCTTCCGCAGCTTCTCCGACCTTGCCAGTTATGCCCGCTCCGGAGAGGGGAAGCTCAACGCAGCCCATTCCGGGCCAGGCACGCCGAACCACCTCGCGCTGATCCAGCTCGAGAACCTGCTCGGCGCCAAGTTCACCACCGTCAGCTATCGTGGGTCCGGACCGGCGCTGAGCGACCTGCTGGGCGGCCAGATCGATGTGCATTTCGACCAGGTGACGAGCGCTCTGTCCCATATCCGCTCCGGTGCGCTGCAAGCGCTGGCGGTGCTCGGGCCGGCGAATGATCCTGCCCTGCCGGATGTGAAGACGGTGTCGCAACTCGGCTTTGGAGAGATCGACGGAACGACCTATATCGGCCTCCTCGTCCCCGCTCGTACTCCGAAGGATTTGCGGGACCGCCTCGCGGCCGCCATCCAGCAAGCCGTTCGCGACCCGCAGATGGTCACGAGCGCGCGCGATCTCGGCAGCGAAGCCTATGCCGGGACTCCCGAGGAGTTCGCGCGCATCCTGGAGGCGGAGCACGCCCTGTCCAGCAAGGCCGCGCGCGATGGCCGGCTGAAGGCTGATTAGGAGAGGGCGTCGGGCGGCCGTCCGGCCCCTATGGACACCGCCCCGCGCGAAGTCAGCTCATCCCGAGCAGACCGTAGATTCGCTTCACATAGCTGCCGAAGGCCTCGGAGGTCTTGATCTCGAGCCCGCGCTCGGGCGGCAGCGTGATGTCGAAGTAGTCCGCCATGCGCGCCGGACCGGCGGTGAGCACCGCGCAGCGCGCGCCGAGGAAGACCGCTTCCTGGATGGAATGGGTGACGAAAAGGATGGTCTTCCCGCTTTCCCGCCAGATGCGGAGCATCTCCAGGTTCATCCGCTCGCGGGTCAGGGCGTCCAGCGCGCCAAAGGGCTCGTCCATGAGGATGAGCTTGGGGTCGTGCACCAGTGCACGCGCGATGGCGGCGCGCTGCTGCATGCCGCCGGAAAGCTGGTAGGGGTACTTCGCCTCGAACCCGCGAAGCCCGACCATGGCGAGCAGGTGGCGCGCCCTTTCCTGCGCCTCGCGCCGTGGCAGTCCGAGAATCTCGGCGGGAAGGGTGACGTTCTCCAGGATGGTGCGCCACTTCAGCAGGAGCGCCTGCTGGAACACCATGCCCACGTCACGGCCGGGCACGAAGCCCGATGTGGCATTACCGATCCGCACCGTGCCGCCATCGGCCTCATGCAGCCCGGCGAGGATCTTTAGCACCGTTGTCTTGCCGCAGCCGGAGGGGCCGACGAGCGAGACGAGGTCGCCCTCGTTCACCGTCATGCTGACATCGGAGACCGCGATGAAGTCCTGGCCGTCGCTGCGATAGGTCTTGCGGACCTTGTCGAGCTGGATGAGGGGCTCAGTCACGACAGCCAGCGCTCCAGGTTTCCCGCGACGAAGGCGTCGTCGGAGAATTCGGGATAGAGGCGGCAGATCCGGTCGATCGCCTCCGCCTGGCCTGGGCTGAGCCCCTCATCGGGGTTGAGGCACCAGGTTCCCTCCAGCAGCCCCTGCCGCCGCAGGATCTCGTGGCAGCCCGCGATGCAGCCGTGGAAATCATTCGCGACGTCGAAGAAGGCCGCGTTGCAGTCGGTGACGGCGGAGTCGAGAGCAAGGATCTCCGGCGGGATCGGCCCGGCGGCGACCGCCTCCTTCAGCCGTTGTAGCAGCCGCACGGCGCCCCGCGTCCAGACGGACCAATGGCCGAGCAGCCCGCCCTGGAAGCGCAGGGTGACCGGCTTCCCATCGCGCTTCACCGTGAAGGGGGTGACGAGGTCGAGCACGATGTGGTCGTCATTGCCGGTGTAGAGGGTCACGCGCTCTTCGGCCCGGGCCTCCACCAGGCCGCGGACCACATCGAGCGTGCGGTAGCGGTTGAAGGGGGCGACCTTCACGGCGACGACATTGTCGATGCTGCAGAACTCGCGCCAGAAATCCGGGCCGAGCGACACGCCGCCGACCGCGGGCTGGAGATAGAAGCCGACCAGCGGGATCTCCTCCGCCACGCGGCGGCAATGGGCGATGATTTCGCCGGGGGCGGCGCCCTTCATGGCCGCGAGGCTGAGCAGGCCGGCATGGTAGCCCAGGCCGGCGGCGGTCGTCGCCTCCTGCACCGCCTGTTCGGTGCGGCCAGCAAGGCCCGCGACCATCACCAGCAGCCGGTCGGTCCAGGCGCGGCTGTCCTCCATCGCGGCTTCCAGCACGGGTCGATAGAGGCCGACATCCCGAATCTCGAACTGGGTGGTGTGCACGCCGACGGCCAGCCCGCCCGCGCCGGCATCGACGTAGTAGCGGCTGAGAGCACGTTGGCGGCGCCGGTCGAAGCGGCGGCTGGAATCCAGGGCCAGGGGATGGGCGGGAATCGCCACGCCACGGCGCAGTAGCTCTAGGGTCTCGGGCGGGATCTCGGTGCGGTGCAGGGCCATGGATGCCTCTCTCTCAGCCCAGCTCCGGCCCTGCCACGAGGAAGACCCGTGAGGGGGTGCCGAAGGGCTCGGCCCGCTTCAGGGCCATGCGGTTGAAGGGGCGCTCGGGCGTGAAGCCGCGTTCGCGGAGATGGGCGGCGAAGCCGGGCCAGCGGTCGGCCAGGTCCATCAGCACCGGGCCGCGCGTGGCGGCGAGGGCAGCGTCGAGCAGGCGGATCGCCCCGGCCTCGTCCTCCGCCACCAAGGGGCCGATCTGCAGGGCCTGGCGCCCTGGGCGCGCCAGGACGAAGCCAGAGCCGCCCGCGGCGCCGAAGGCCTGGGCTGCCGCCCGGCCGAGCAGAGCCTCCAGCACGAAGCCTCGCGCAGCGCCGAAGCCCTTGGCATCCGTGTCCGTGAGGGCGGGCAGGTCGGCGGTGGAGAGCTGGCGCACGCCCTCCGGCGCCTCGCCCCCGCCCTGCCCGCGCCAGCGCGTGAGGCCGAGCTGGGGCTGGAAGCCGAGGGGCCGGTAGATCCGCTCGCCGGCCGGGGTGGCGTCCAGCACGGGGCGGAGGCCCTGCGCCTCCAGCGCCGCCATGCAGCGCCGCAGGATGGCCGTGCCCAGCCCCCTGCCGCGCTTCGTGCCGGCGACCAGCACCATGCTCACCCAGCCGAAGCCGCCGTCAGGAAAGGGGAGGATGGCGCCGGTGGCCAGGGGCGAGCCCGCCTCCAGCACTCCGAACACGCGGCCATGCCGGAAGAACAGGTCCCAGTCCTCGGCCGCCTGGTTCCAGCCCGCCTCGGCGCTGAGGGCGAGGCAGCCCGGCATCGCGCCCGGGGTCAGGGGCGCGATGAAATGGGCTTCAGTAGGCGCCATCCCGCACCTCGAAGTGCGTCGGCTTGCCCAGGCTCTTGCCGCCGCGTGCCACCCAGTCCGCGACCCAGTCGATCATGCGGGCGAGGGGGACCAGGGGATAACCGAAGAGGCGTGCGGCCTCTGCCGCATTGTTCAGCCAGGCGGTCGGCGCTTCCTCGCCTATCACGATGGCGGGCTTGCCGAGCCGCTCGCCGAAGGCCTTGGCCAGCCAGCGGACCGGGATGGTCTCGGGCCCGGTGACGTTCAGGGGTGCCGAGGGAACGGCGCAATGGCGCAGGCTGCGCAGTGCCTGGGCATTCGCATCGCCCTGCCAGATGACGTTCACATGGCCCATGGTGACATCGACGGCCTCTCCGTCCCGCACCTTGCATGCGACATCGAAGAGCACGCCGTAGCGCAGGTCGATCGCGTAGTTCAGGCGGAAGAGGCGGCCCGGCGTGCCGTGCACGGCGGAGAAATGCTGCAGCAGCCTTTCCCGCCCGATGCAGGAGTAGGCGTATTCCCCCGGCGGGTTGAGCGGGCTGTCCTCGGTGGAGCCCCCGCTTCCGATCGGCACGAAGGGATAGACGCAGCCGGTGGAGAAGGCGACGATGCGGGACGCCCGGAAGGCCTCGCCGACCAGGGCGGGAACATGGGTGTTCATCGCCCAGGTGAGCGCCTGGTCCCCCGAGGCGCCGAATTTGCGCCCGGCCATCAGGATCACGTTCTTCGCGCGCGGAAGCTTCTCCAGCGCGGTCCGGTCCAGCAGATCGCAGGCGATGGTCTCGACGCCGCGCTTCTCCAGCCCGTCACGCAGGCCGGCCTCGCTGAAGCGGGCGACGCCGAACACGCGCTTGTCCGGCGCGGCGTTGCGCGCCAGGCGGGCGAGGGTGGGGCCCATCTTTCCGCCCACGCCGAGCACCATGATGTCCCCCTCCAGCGCGGCGAGGTCCGCGGCCAGCGCGCGGCTCGGGCGGGAGAGGAAGGCATCGAGCGCCTCCGCGTCCTCGAAGCGGTCGGGAAGGGCGGCGGGGTCGAGCCAGCCGGGCTCGGCGGCCGGGTTCAGCGCGGCGGACATGGGACTATCCCTTCCTGGCGTCCCGCGGGACGAAGCGGTGCTCGAGCGCCAGCACGACGAGGTAGAGCGCGAGGCCGAGCAGGGTGAGGAGGATGACGGCCATGAACATCGCCGCCGTATCCAGCGAGGTCTGCACCTGGATCATTAGATAGGCGAGGCCGCGTTCGGAGGCGACGAACTCGCCGACGACCGCGCCCGCGACGGCGAGGATGGCGGCGACCTTCATGCCGGAGAAGATGTAGGGCAGCGCGCCCGGCAGCTGGATGTAGCGGAAGACTTGCCAGCGCGAACCCTTCAGCGAATGCACCAGGTCCAGCAGGTCCGGCTCCACCTCCTGCAGCCCGCGCACCGTGGTGAGCAGGATGGGGAAGAAGCAGAGGCTGAAGGTGATGAGCATGTTGGTGACGATGCCGTAGCTCATCCACACGATGACGATCGGGCCGAGCGCCACCTTCGGGATCATGTTGAGCGTCACCAGCAGGGGGAAGACGAGCAGGGTCAGCGCGCGTGACCAGCTGAAGAGGAGCGCGAGGCCCACGCCCAGCACCACCGCCAGCGCGTAACCCCCGCCGATCTCCGCTGCCGTCACCAGCGTGTTCGAAACCCAGGCGTGGGTGGAGACGGAGAGCGAGGCCAGCACGTCAGTCGGGGCGGGCAGGATGAACGCCGGCACGCGCGCGGCCCGCACCAGGACCTCCCACAGCAGCACGGCCGCCAGATGGACGAGGAAGATAATGCCCCAGCGGCGCCGCGCCGCACGGGCGGCAGCGGCCGCGCGTGGGTCGGCTTCCGTGTCGACGGGGATGTCCGTGCTGGCCTCCGCGATCAAGCCGCGCCCCTTCCTGCTCGCAGGCAGGGCCCGCGCCCGCCGAACGGAACGCTAACGGACCGCTCGATCTGCTGTCAACCAACCAACTGGTTGATAGACGGCTATGGGCGCAAGGCCGAGAGCACGAAGTCGATCACATGCCGCCGGCGTCTCGCGATCGCCGCCTTGGTGTCCAGCCGCGCGCCGAAGATGGCCGAGAGGGTGCGGTTGTTAGAGAAGTAGAAATACGCGATGCCGGCGATGGAGATGTAGACATCAACCGCATCCAGGTCTCCCCGGAACACGCCTTCCGCCGCGCCCCGGGCCAGCGTTTCATCTACCAGCCCGATCAGGGGGGAATGCATGGCCCGCAGCTGCCGGGACTGGCGGACATGCCGTGCGCCGTGCTGGTTCTCGTCATTCAGCAGGGCCACGAATTCCGGATGGCCGGCCAGGTAGTCGAAGGAGAAGCCGACGAGCCGGGCCATGGCGTCCAGCGGCGCAAGGTCGGCCAGGTGGAGCGCCTGCTCCTGCCGCCGGATCTCGGCATAGACCTCCTCGAGCGCGGCAGCGTAGAGGTCCTCCTTCGTGCCGAAGTAGTGGTACACGAGCTGCTTGTTCACGCCGGAGCGGGCGGCGATCTCATCCACCCGCGCCCCGGCCAGCCCCTTCGCGGCAAACTCGCCGATCGCCGCTTCCAGAAGGGCGCGGCGCGTGTTCTCCGGGTCCCGCCGGCCCGGGGCGCGCCGGGTCGGCTGGGGCGTCGTTGCGTCGGGGCGGCGCATGACGGTGCGGTCCTCTACCAACCGGTTGGTTGAATATTGTTGCGGTGCGAGTGGGGCGTGATAGGCTTTTTCGACGCACCCGGCCAAGGGCCTGGGCTGAACCTCGATAAGCGGAGAATTCTCGGATGCCTAGGGACCGTTCCGCCCTCTCCCGGCGCGGGGTTCTCCTCGCCGGCCTGGCCGCCCCCTTCATTGGGGCGCGGAGCGCGCAGGCGCGGGAGCGGGTCACCTTCGTCCTCAACTGGACGGCCGCGGCGGATCACTGCCCGTATTTCCTCGCCAAGGCGCAGGGCTGGTACGAGCAGGCCGGGCTGGATGTGACCATCGAGGCCGGGCGCGGCTCCGGCGCCTCCGCCCAGCGCATCGCGGCCGGCACCGCGCAACTCGGGATCGCCGACATGCCCACCGCGCTGCTGGCACGCAGCCGCGGCGGCAATCTCGCGGCGGTGATGACCGTCTATGCCAATTCCCCGCAGACCTTCTACTGGCTGCGCAGCAACGGCATCTCGGGCCCGCGGGACTTCCCTGGCCGTTCCATCGGCAACCCGCCCGGGGATGCGGCGCGGGTGATGTGGCCGGTATTCGCGCGGCGCGTGAGGATCGAGCCGAATTCCGTGCGCTTCGTGAACATCGCGCCGCCGGCCAAGATTCCGTCGCTGAAGAACAAGATCATCGACATCACGACGGACTTCTGGAACGAGCACGACCTGAAGCTGCGCGAGTTCGGCCCGGATCTCGGCTTCCAGCGCTGGAGCGAGATCGGGCTGAACACCTACGGCAACTCGATCATCGCCAATGGCGACGTTCTGGCGAAGCAGCCCGAGATGGTGAAGGCCTTCGTGCAGGTCTCGCAGCGCGCTTTCGCGGCGACCGTGGCGGATCCGGAGCCGGCCCTGCGCGCGCTTTTTGCCGCGGTTTCAGGGCTGGATGACTGGACCCAGCGGCGGCAGTGGGAGCGGGTGCAGGAGCTGATGCGCGACCCCACCACTACCTCCGTCGCCCTCGGTGCCTTCGACGCCACCCGGATGAAGGCGGATTACGACCTCATCCAGAGCCAGTTCGAGGGCGCGCAGCCCTTCGATCTCGAGAAGGCCTATACCAATGCCTTCCTCGATACCGGGATCAAGATGAAGACCGCCTGATCCGCAGCCAGGGGGGCTCAGCCCCCCTGCGTTGCGGCGCCGGATTTCGCCGCGCTGAGCACGGCCCGGAAGATGGGGCTCTCCGGCTCCATGTACTGGTCGATGATGTCGAAGTGGTTGTAGCCCGGCAGGACATGCACCTCCGGGTCCCCTCCATGCCGGCGTAGGGTGTGCGCGTATCGGAAGGTCAGGTCGATCCAGCGCCAGGGCTCCCGGCCCCCGACGAAAAGATGCACGGGGCATCCTGCGCTGGGGGCGCGGTGCTCCAGGTTGTGCCGCTCCGCGATCTCCGGCGTCAGCCGCAGGTCCTGGTTCACCGTGGTGCCGATGGCCCGGCCGGGATCAAAGATGCCACTGATCATCACCGCACCGCGCAGGAAGGCGGGATCCAGTCCCCGCGCGCTCCAATCTGCCGCCAGCACGGCGGCGCAGAGATGCGCCCCGGCAGAATGGCCTGATAGGCTGATGGCGAGAGGGTCGCCGCCATGGGTACCAATGTGGCGCCGCACCCATTCGACCGCGGCGACGGCGGACCCGACCGTACCGTCCAGGGTGGAGTCAGGGCAGAGCTCGTAATTCGCGACGACGGCGGTGATGCCATTCCGCACGAGTCTGTCGGCGACGAAGGCAAAGCTCTCCTTGTCGTTCGCCCGCCAGTAGCCGCCGTGAAAGAAGACATGCACCGGCGCGCCGGGCTGCGCGGCGGGATAGATGTCCAGCCGGTGCCGGGGATGATCGCCATAGGCGATATCCCCCAGCTTCCTCAGGCCTGCATGGGCGGCGTCATTGGCCGGCGCGCGCCGCAGACGGTAGCTGGCAAATTCGGGGAAGGCACGTTGCGGGTTGTAGTGCAGCTCGTACTCCGCCGGATCGATGGAGGATGTCGCGACTTCGCTCAGGGCACGGACTCCGCAAAGGGCCGCCAGCGCTTCTTCCGGCGGGGCGCGCGAGCCTGCACCGCGTCGCGCCGCTCGGGAAGAGGCGAGGTGGTTAGCCTGCTGCGGACTGCAGGGACGACAAGTGAAGGTGATCGCGGATCACCCCCAGGCACGCCAGAAGAACAGTGCCGTCATCGCCGTGCTGAACAGGATGACGAAGCCGCGCAGCACCGGCGCCGGCATGCGGCTGGCGAGGATGGCGCCGAGATAGCCGCCCACGATGGCGGCCACGAGCATAACGAGCGTCTCGGGCCAATGGATCGGCCCCGCCACGGCGAAGCAGATCACGGCGACGAGGTTGGCGGCGCTGACCAGCAGGGTCCGCAGCGCGCTCATCGCCTTGATGTCCAGATCCCCCAGAAGGCCCCAGACGGCCATCATCATGATGCCGACGCCGCCGCCGAAATAGCCGGCATAGATCGAGAGCAGCACCTGCGCGGCCAGCACGCTGCCCCGTCCGACGCGGACGCGTTCACGCAGCATGGCGCCGAGCGGGCGGCCGAAGGCGAAGGCCACCGTGCCGGTGAGAAGCAGCCAGGGCAGCAGGTGGTCGAAGGCACGCTGGCTGGTGGCCAGAAGCAGCACCGCCCCGGCCAACCCGCCCGCGAGGCTGATGGCGAGCAGGGTGGCCAGGGAGATGCCCTGGAGGGAGCGGTAGTCGTGCCGCCAGGCCCAGGCGCTGGCCAGCGTGCCGGGCAGGAGCGCCACGGTGCTGGAGGCGTTGGCCGCCACCGAGGGCAGGCCGACGAAGACCATGGCCGGGATGGTGACGAAGGAGCCACCCCCGGCGGCGGCGTTCATCGCCCCCGCCAGCAGGCCCGCCACCAGCATGAGGAGAGCCGAATCGAGGTCCATGGGCCCCGGGCCTGGCCGCGCGCCGCCCTATTCCACCCGCAGGTTCTTCGCGCGGATGAAGCCGCCCCACACCTCGCCGTCCCGTGCCACGCGGCGGCGGATGTCCTCGGCGGAGCCGGGGATGGGCACGATGTTCGAGCTGACCATGTTCTGCACCACGGCCGGGTCGGCCATCGCCTCGTGCACCGCGCCGTTCAGCAGCGTCACCACCGGCTCCGGCATGCCGGCCGGGCCGACCAGCGCCAGCCAGCCGGGCATGACCGGCGCATCCACCCCGGCTTCCGTCAGCGTCGGCAGGTCCGGCAGGTCGCGCGAGCGCGTGGCGGCCACGGTGGCGAGCGGCACGAGCGCGCGGTTGCGGATCTGCGGCAGCGCGTTGCCGAGCACGCTAATCATCGCATCCACCTCCCCCGTCATCACCGCCGTCAGCGCCTGGGTGGTGCCGGCATAGGGAACATGGGTAAGGCGGATGCCGGTGCGGTCGGCCAGCATCTCGGTGGCGAGATGGGTAGAATTGCCGATGCCCGCGCTGGAGAAGGTCAGGCGCCCGGGCTGGGCCTTGGCCCGTTCCACGAAGGCCGCGAGGGAGGTGATGCCGCTCTTCGGGCTCGCCACCAGCACGAAAGGCGTGTCCGTCACGGGCGCGATATAGGTGAAGTCCCGCGCGGGGTCATAGGGCAGGTTGCTGTAGAGATAGGGGTTGAAGGTCAGCAGCGAGACGCCGACGAGGGCGATGACGTGGCCGTCAGGCCGCTGCTGCTTGATGTAGGTCGTCGCGATCACGCCATTGGCGCCGGCGCGGTTCTCGACCACCACGGGCTGCCCCAGCTTGCGGGCCATGGGCTCGGCCATCAGCCGCGCCACGACATCCGTGTTCGAGCCGGCCGCCTGGGAGACGACGAGGCGGATGGGCTGGTTGGGGAAGCTGCCCTGGGCACGGGCGAGGCCGGCGGGCAGCGCCGCACCGGCTCCCGCAAGCAGGGCGGCGAGGCTGCGGCGTCCAACAGGGCGTCCGGCGGGGCGTATCGTCATGGCGTGTTTCCTTCAGTGGCGGGGAAGGGGCGGAGCGGAAGGTCCAGCGCCGAGGCATGCTCGCCGCCATGGAGGATGGCGAGGCGCGGCGGCCGCCCATGCGGCACCTGCGCGCAATGCTCGGCATCCGCGCCCGCGATGGAGAGGCGGATACGGCTGCCCGCCTTGAAGACCCAGGAGGTGGGCAGAAGCGGGATGCGGAGGCGCTCCGCATGGCCCGGCACCAGCGGGGCCGCATCCTCGCGCCGGAAGCTGCGGCTGGGCCAGCTCGTCCGGTAGCGGGCCGGTGCCGGTGCTTCCTTGCGGTGCAGGGCGCGCAGGACGCCTTCCGTCACGTAGCGCGCGGTGCCGTCCGCCTCCACCTCGGAGAGATAGGCGAAGAGCGCGGCATCAGGCTCGCTGCACTCGATCCAGAGATCGGCCACGCCATGGCCGGTGAGTTCCGTATCGCGCTCCAGCGGCGCGGAGGTCCAGGCGGGGAGGCGCGCGGCCCGCTCGCCCCAGTCGGCGTAGTAGGTGGTGGTGTCGATAGCGGCCAGGCGCTCGTAGCGCGTGTGCGTTCCGCTGCTGGCGGTGAAGTCCACCTGCACCGTCTCACGCTCCGTGGCTCCGGCCTTGGGCTTCAGCGCCCCGGGGCTGAGGTGCAGGCGCTCCATGCCGGTGACAGGGGGCCAGGACGCGGCCTCCTGCCAGCGCTCGCCGTGGATAGAGAAATAGTGCACCCGCGACTCCGCCTCGTAGCCGGTCGTGAGGCCCATGAGGTAGTGATCGAAGAAGCGCAGCAGCTCACCGAGAAGGGGGAAATGCGAGGCCGCCTCGGGCCGCCAGGGCGAGACATTGCTGCGGGCCCCATGGTCCCACGGCCCCAGCAGCAGATGCACCGGGTTCTCGCGCAGGGTGAGGAAGCGCGCGATCGCCGCGTTGCTGAAGCCGGCGCCGTCCATCCAGCCTGACGTGGCGAGCACCGCCACATCCGGCCGCACATGCTCGCTATAGGCATAGGGGCTGAAAGAGGCCGAGCTGAACCCGGCATCATAGGGGAGCGGGTCCTCGCGGAAGCGGAACTCCGTGATGAAGTCGGGCATGTGGAAGCTGCCGAGATGCTCGTGAATGGCATCGGCCAGCAGCGTGCCGTCCGCGTCCTCATCCACCGGCGCGGGGCCGCGCAGCTCGGGGTTGGCGTAGTAGGCGATGTTCTTCAGCAGGTCGCGCCGGTCATGATCCATGGCGATCATCAGATCGTCATAGGAACGCGACAGGCGGTTCAGGAAGACGCCGCCGGGATAGTAGTGGTCCTGCCAGGTGTCCCACATGGCGAAGAGCGGGGCGATGGCGCGCACGGCCGGGTGCCCCGTGCTGGCGAGGAAGTCGGAGGTCGCGCCGGGATAGGAGATGCCGGTCGCGCCGATGCGCCCATCCGACCAGGGCTGCGCCACCACCCAGTCCGCGATCTCGCGGCTGTCCTCGCGCTCCCTGGGAGAGCGGAAGCTATCCCGCGTACCGAAGCTGGCGCCCGTGCCGCGCACGTCCACCACCACCACCGCATAGCCGCGCGGCACGAGGAAGCGCACAAACTTGCCCGCATTGGGGATGGCATCGGCCTCGCTGCCCTCGGCCAGGGCGAAGCGCCGGTAATAGGGGGTGAGGATCAGCACCGCCGGCACGGGCCCGGTGGCCCCTTCCGGCAGCCAGGCATCGAGCGCGATGCGGCATCCGTCCCGCATCGTGACGTAGCGGGAGAGCGGGCGCGCGGGCATCGCATGCTCCGCCGGGCGGCCGGCCATGTAGTGCCCCGGCGTCACGCGCCATGCGGTGCTGCCCTGATCGCTGTCGCCCATGCCGCGCCTGCCCTCCCTGTTTGAGCGCGGGAGTGTTCACCAGGATGGCGGTGCTGCCTAGCGCGCCCGAGGCAAGTCGGCGCGATGGACGGCCTGACCTGTTTCCGATTGCGCGATGCGAGCGCGGCCGTCCTTCAGGCCGGCGAGCAGGCCAGGGGCGTATCGCGGAAGGAAGCCACATGCACCGGCGCGGATCCCAGCCCGGCGCGCAGCTCCGCGGCCGACAGATCGCGCGCGATCACCACCAGCCCCTCAGGCGCCTGCGCCGCGCCGCCCAGGGGCACGGGCGGGCTGAACAGCGTGCCCACCGCCTGCACCAGCAGCGGAACCTCTTCCCCGGGGCGGCGGATGAAGCCTTTCACGCGCAGAAGGCGGTCCCCGCAGAAGGCCGCCAGATCCTCCATCAGGTCCAGCCGGTCCTCCCAGGAGGCCGTCTCGGCGAAGGAGAGGCGCAGCACGCCCACCCGGGGGTGAGCGAGGGGAGGCTCCGGGAGGTCCAGCCTGGCCGCCGCCTCATCGGCGCCGGCCAGGAAGGCGCGGCGGGCGCGTTCCGCCCGGTCCGGCTCCACCAGTCGCGTGGCGAGCGGGTTGATGGAGGCGACGAGCGCCTCGGCCTCCACGACGTCGCGCAGGTCGAGCTTGGTGAAGACGACGGTGCCGGCGGCGGCAAGCTGGGCGGCCGCCTCGTCGAAATGCGCCGCGCGCTCCGCCGCCTGGGAGGCGTCGCAGGTCGCCACCACCCGCACGCGCAGGCCGAGCGGGGCCAGGGGTGCCAGGGAACGCAGGATGGGCCCGGGCCGCGAGAGACCGGAGCTTTCCAGCACCACGCGACGGAAGGGCGGCAGCCCCGAACGCCCGCGCTCCTCCAGCAGGGCACGGATGGTGAAGACCAGATCGCTGGTGAGCGAGCAGCAGACGCAGCCATTGGCCAGCATCGCCATAGGCACCCCGCCCGCCTCGGCGAGGATGGCGCCATCCACGTTGATCTCACCTGCTTCGTTCACGATCAGCGCCGTATCCGCCGCTTCCGGCAGACCGAGCCAGTCCCGCAGCAGCGAGGTCTTCCCGCTGCCGAGGAACCCGGTGAGGAGGATGAACTCGGGCGAGGGCGTCACGACGCCGCGGCCTCCGCCTCCTTCTGGGCGGCCACCATGGCGCGGATATCGGCCAGCAGCTCCTCCACGTCAAAGACAAGCCCGGCGCGGATGGTGTGCCGGAGGGCCCGGCGCCACTCGGCCTTGCCCGTCTCGTCGTTCAGCCGCAGCGCGCCCGTGCCGTAGAGCAGCTTCCAGTCGTCCAGCGGGTTCTCGTCCAGGATCAGCAGGTCGGCGAGCTTGCCCACCTCGATGCTGCCCGTCTCGCCGTCGATGCCCAGCAGCTCGGCGCCCTGGATGGTCGCGGAGCGCAGCACCTCCAGCGCGTTGAACCCGGCTTCCTGCAGCAGCTCCAGCTCCCGCACATAGCCATAGCCGAAGATCTGGAAGATGAAGCCGGAATCGCTGCCCGTGCAGACCCGGCCACCCCGGTTCTTGTAGGCCTTCAGGAACTCCATCCACAGGCGGTAATGCGCCTTCCACTCGATCTCGTTGGTGACGGACCAGCGGTACCAATAGGCGCCGTGGCCGCCGCGCGCGGGCTGGAAGTAGCGCCACATGCTGGGCCATGTGTACTCGTCATGCCAGTCGGCGCGGCGGAAGCGCATCAGGTCGCGGTTGGCGTCGTAGATCGTCATGGTCGGGACGAAGGTGAAGTCGAGCTCCAGGAACCGCTCGAGCACCTCGTTCCACTTCGCGCTGCCCGGTTCGGCGGCCTGCAGGAAGGTCTGGCCGGCGGCGGAGAAGCGGAAATACTCGTCGTTGTAGTTGTAGCCCGGCGGGTAGCTCTGCACGACGCGGTCGTCATAGAGCGCCTCCGGCAGGCCATAGTAGTGCTCGGCGCTGGTCAGGCCCCATTGCGCTGTCGTCAGCGCGTTCATGCGCGTGACCGCCTGCTGGGCATGGTGGCACCCCGTGCGAAGGCCGAGCTTGCGGCACTCCTCCAGCGCGGCACGCATGATGGCGGGCGGGGCGCCGAAGAACTTCACGCCATCCGCGCCGGCCTCCTTCGCCCGCCGCAGCCAGTCCCGCGCCTGGTCCGGCGTGTGGATGGTCTTCAGCATGTCGTTGACGGCGGGGAAGTAGGGATGCGCGCGGATGCGGGGCGCCGCGATCCGGTTCGCGGCCGAGGCCTCCCGCTGCTCCGCCACCCAGTCCAGCCCGCTGAAGCAGCCCATCTCGCGCACCGTGGTCACGCCATGGGCGAGCCAGAGCTTGTAGACGTAATCGGCCGGCGCCACCGTGCCGTGCAGGGCGTGGTAGGGCACGCCGATATGGGTGTGGCAGTCGATCAGCCCGGGAGTGACGAACTTGCCGTGGCAATCGATCTCGTGGTCGCCGCCCGCGGGGCGGCGGGCGGGGCTGATCGGCTTGTGCGGCGTGCCCACAGGCTGGATGGCGGCGATCCGGTCGCCCTCGATCACGATATCGGCCGGCCCCCAGGGCGGGCCGCCCGTGCCGTCGATCACCGTCGCGCCGCGCAGCACCAGCCGCTTGTACGGGCCCGTGCCCCGGTCGCGGGAGGTGGCGGCCGGCACGGGCGGCATGCCGAGCCGCCCGTTTTTGGCCGTGATCTCCTGGCCGACGGGCGCGGCATCCGGCGCGGGAAAGGTCGTTTGCGGGGCGACGCTCATGCCGCTTCCTCCAGTTTTCCACGACGATAGCGGCGCCCCAGCGCCGCGCTGCCCACCACGGTGAGGGTGAGCGTGATCCCGAGCAGGATGAAGGCGAGGGCGGCGCCGAAGGGCCAGTTGTTGCCGCGCACGAACTGGTCGTACACGGCCGGCGCCATCATCTTGAACTGCGGCCCGCCCAGCAGCACCGCGCTGGCATAGGTGTTCATGCAGAGCACGAAGACGAGTACGCTGCCGGCCGCGACCCCTGGCAGGGCCAGCGGCAGCACCACGCGGCGGAACACCGTCATCGGCCGCGCGCCGAGATTGGCGGCCGCCTCCTCCGCCTGGCGCGGGATGCTCTCGATCACCGCGGCGAGGGTGAGGATCATGTAGGGCAGCACCACCGCCACGATGCCGGCAACGACCGCGCCGGTGTTGTAGAGCAGCGGCAGCGGCGCCGCGATAACGCCCAGGCCGAGCAGGGCGGCGTTGATCGCGCCGCCATTGCCCAGCAGCGCCAGCCAGCCGGCGGCGCGCACCACATTGCCCACCAGAAGGGGGAACATCACCACGACGGTGGCGAAGCTCTTCCAACGGCTCTGCATCCGCGCCAGCCAATAGGCGGCGGGGAAGCCGAGGAGGAGGGCCAGCAGCGTACTGCCGGACGCCACCAGCAGCGTGGTGACCAGGACCTGCCGGTAATAGGGGTCGGCCACCGCGCGCAGGTAGTTCGCCGCGCTCGTCGCCTCCACCATCATCTCGGTCGGGCTGTAGAGGTTGAGCGAGATGCGGAAGAGCAGGAGCATCGGTGCCAGCAGCAGCAACGACACCAGCAGCCCTGCGGGAAGGACGAGCGCGGCCACCGATCAGGCCTTGAACTGCTTGTTCCAGAAATCAAGGATGTCGGTATGGGCGCGCAGGAGGTAGTCGTAATCCGGCGCCCGCAGCCGGGCCTGCTCCGCCTCAGTGAGGCTGATCTGCCGCGCGATCTCGGGAGGCAGGGAGGCGTCCGTCACCGTCGGCAGGTAGCCCATGCGGTCCGCGAAGGCGGTCTGCGCCTCCGGCTTCAGCATCGCGTCGAGATAGGCGTAGGCCTGGTCCTTGTTGCGGCTGTTCCGGGGAACCGCGGCCTCGAAGACGATGGCATAGGCGGCCTCGCTCGGCACCACATGGCGCAGCGGGATGCCCGCCTTCTGCCACATGAACCCGCGGGCGAGCCACATGGGCGCCATCCACACCTCCTCACCCTTCAGCGCGGCGGCGAGGGCCTCGTTGGAGGGATAGACCTTGGCGTCGAGCGAACGCAGCGCCATCAGCTTGTCCCGGGCGGGGCCATAATCGCTGAAGCTGCCGCCGCCCGCGACCGCGGCGGCGAAGGTATTGGTGGAGTAGAGGATGTCCGAGAACCCGACGCGGCCGCGATACTTCGGGTCCCACATGTCGGCGAAGGACTTCGGCGGGGTCGTCACCTTGTCCGGGTTATAGAGCAGCACCAGCGCCGAATAGATGTGCGGGATCGCATAAGGCTTGCGCAGCCCGGCCACGATGCTGCCCGAGCGGGAGAGGCGGCCCATGTCCAGCGTGTCCAGCGCGTTCTGCTGCGCCATCATGTGCATGTCGGTGTCCGACAGGCAGGCCACGTCCATGGTGCCGCGCCGCGCCTGGCGCTCGGCCAGCAGCTTGGTCTTGCGCGGATCGGCATTCGCCACATCCTGCAGCACCTCGATCCCCTGCGGGGCGATCAGCGGCATGTCGATGTTCTGGCGCAGCAGCTCGCCGTAATCGCCGCCCCAGGTGCCGACCACCACCTGCCGGCCCTGTGCCCGGGCCAGGCCCGGCAGGCCGGCGGCGGCGGAGGCCAGGGCGGCGCCGGCCGCCAGGGTTCCACGTCGCGAGAAGGTCATGGCGTCAGGCTCCTTGTCCGTCCGTTTGCGCCACCGGCAGCAGCCGGGCGGCGGAAGCATCCCACGAAACACTCACGGCGTCGCCGATCGCGAGGCGCCGGAGCGGCTCCTCCGCCCCGGGCGTCTGCCGGATGGCGAGAATCGGCGTGCCGCCGAGATCCACGTGGTACTCCGTCTGCGCGCCGAGATAGGTGACCGCCCGCAGCCGGGCCGGGCCATCGGCCGCGGGGGCGATCCGCACATGCTCGGGCCGCAGCGCCAGGATGGCACGCCCGGCCGGGGCGCCGGCGGTGAGACAGGGCAGGAGCGCACCGGAGGCGGCGCGGAAGCCGCCCGGCGTCTCCAACTCGCCCTCGACCAGGTTGCAGCGGCCGACGAAGCCCGCGACGAAGGGATCGGCCGGGCGCTCGTAAAGCTCCTCGGCGGTGCCGACCTGCCTCACCCGGCCACGCTCCATCACCACCAGCCGGTCGGCCATGGTCAGCGCCTCCTCCTGGTCATGGGTCACGATCAGCGTGGTGAGGCCGAGCCGCTGCTGCAGGGAGCGGATCTCCATGCGAACCTCGCCGCGCAGCTTCGCATCCAGGTTGCTCAGCGGCTCGTCCAGCAGGAAGACGGCGGGGTTCACCACCAGGGCGCGAGCGAGCGCCACGCGCTGCTGCTGGCCGCCCGAGAGCTGGCGGGGCAGCCGGTCCTCCAGCCTGTCCAGGCGGACGAGCTGCAACGCCTCCCGCACCCGGCGCTCGCGGTCCGCGCGGTTCACCCGACGCATCTCCAGGCCGAAGGCGACATTGTCGGCCACGGTCATGTGCGGGAACAGCGCATAGGACTGGAACACCATGCCCGTGTTGCGCGCATGGGGCGGCGCGCGGGTCACATCCGCCCCGCCGATCAGCACGCGCCCCGCGCTGGGCGGCACGAAGCCCGCCACCATGCGCAGCGTGGTGGTCTTGCCGCAGCCGGAGGGGCCGAGCAGCGCCACCATCTCCCCCTGCGGCACCTCGAGATCGACGCGCTCCACCGCGGTGGATGTGCCATAGCGCTTGGTCAGCGCCTCGAGCACGAGGCTTCCCATCAGGACAGCCCTTCCTGGAGGCGGTCGGTCATACGGTCCTCGCGATCGAGACGAAGCGGTCGGTGATGAGCATGAGCACGGCCACTAGGATGATCTGGACCGTGGCCACCGCGGCGAGGGTCGGGTCCATGCGGAATTCGAGGTAGTTGAGCATCGCCACGGGCAGGGTGGTTCGCCCGGGACCGACCAGGAGAAGGCTCAGCTCCAGGTTCTCGAAGCTCTGGATGAAGGAGAAGAGGCAGGCGGCGATGATGCCGGGCCGCATCGCGGGCAGGGTGACGCGGCGGAACACCGTGAAGGGCCGGGCCCCGAGATTCGCCGCCGCCTCCTCGGCCGCGCGGTCCAGCCCTTGCAGGCTGGCCGTCACCAGCCGCACGGTCCAGGGGATGGTCAGCAGCACATGCGCGGCCACCAGCCCTTCCAGCGTGGAGGTGATGTCCCGGTCCAGCCAGAACTCGGCCCTGAGATAGAACATGTAGAGGGCGGTGCCGGCGACCACGCCGGGCACCGCCAGCGGCCCCAGCAGCAGCGTTTGCATCGCCGCCCCGCCGCGCGGCCTGCCTCGCACCAGCGCGAAGGCCGCCGCCGTGCCCAGCGGCACGCCGATCAGCGTGGCCAGGGTCGCGATCTGCAGGCTCGAGACGAAGCCGCGCGCGAATTCCTGGCGCTGCCAGGCATTGACGTACCAGTCCAGGGTGAAGCCGGAGGGCGGGAAGGAGACGATCTCCTGCGCGAAGGTGCTGATCACCATCACCATCGCAACCGGGGCGAGCATGAGGGCGAAGGCCGCCGTGACCAGGCCGCCGAAGGCGATGCGTCCGGGGGAGGGCAACAGCAAGACGGAATCCCTTTCGCCGGCGGATGGTGGGGCGCGCACCATAGGGACGAGTCGCGCAGGAGGGAAACCGCCGGCCTCAGGCAAATTCCCCACGGCGCGCCGGATCAGCCCCCACCGCGCCCCCGGCGTTCCCGCGGCGGCCGGGCGACCGCCACCAGGGCCGAGGCGGGTTCCGCCCCCACGCGGCGGATCCGGTGCGGCAGGTGCCCGGGGAACTGGGCGCAGTCGCCCGGCTCCAGCACGAAGCCGCGGTCCGCGAAGCGCAGCTCCACCGTGCCCCGCAGGACGAAGAACAGCTCCTCCCCGGCATGCTCGGCATGGCCATCCGCGCTGAACTCGGCGGCGGGGTGCAGGACGAAGGCCTCCAGCGCCGCGCCGTCCCGGCTCAGCGCCTCGATCCCATGGGCACTGTCCCCGGCGGGGGAAAGCGAGAGCCGGTCCCGCGCGCGGGTCACGCGCACCGCATGTTCGGCCAGGCGTTCGCCGAACAGCTCCGCCACCGGCACCTCCAGCGCCTCGGAGATGCGCAGGACGGTGGCGATGGAGGGGTTCTTCATCCCCCGCTCCAGCCGGGAGAGATAGCCCTTGTCGAGCCCGGTGGCCTCGGCCAGCGCATCCAGCGTCATCTCGCGCGTCTGGCGCAGCACGCGCAGCCGCGCGCCCAGCTCGGCGGTGCGGGCGGCGTCCCGCTCCGCGGCAGGTTTCCGGGCGGCGGCGCTCATGCGTCGAGAACCAGCCTCTCCGAGGCGCAGCCGGCGACGCAGGCCATCAGATGCGTCTCGCGCTCCTGCGGCGTCAGCACGCGGTCCCGGTGGATGGGGGCGCCCTCCAGCCAGCGGATCTTACAGGCGCCGCAGATCCCGCCCTCGCAGGAGGCATCGACCTTGGCGCCCATGGCGCGCAGAGCCACCAGCATGCTGCCGCCGGCCGGCACCTCGGCGGAGGCGCCGCTGGAGGCAAGGCTGAGGGTATAGGCGCGCGCCGACGGGTCGGGCGGCAGGATGGGCGGGACGAAATGCTCCGCCCGGGCCGTGCCGGAGGGCCAGGCCGCCGTGGTGGCCTCGAACCCCTCGATCATCGCGACCGGGCCGCAGCAATAGGCCTGGAGGCCGGGGTGGTAGGCGCCCAGAAGGGCTTCGAGGGCGGGGCGGGGCGTCACCGCCGTGTCATGCGCGACAGCGCGGCCGGATTCAAGCCAGGGGGCCAGGTCCTCGGGGCAGGGCAGGGCGCCGCGATGCAGCACATGCAGCGTCCAGTCCGCCCCCGCCCGTTCCAGCACCGGCGCCATGGCCAGGAAGGGGGTGACGCCGATCCCCCCCGCGATCATCACATGCCGCACCGCCCCCTCGGCGAGGGGGAAGGTGCAGCGGGGCATGGAGGCGGCCACGGCATCGCCCGGCCGCAGCCCATGCACCCATGCGCTGCCGCCGCGCGATTCCGCCTCGCGCTTCACCGCCACGGTCCAGGCATCCTGCACGGCGGGGTCACCGCAGAGGCTGTAGGCGCGCGGGCCTAGCCCGGGCACGTGCAGGTCCAGATGCGCCCCCGGCCGCACGCGCGGCAGCGGCCAGCCATCCGGGTCGCGCAGCGTCACGCGCAGGATGCCGGGGCCCGCGGGGCGGGCCTCGGCCACGCACAGCTCGATGTGCCGGGCCATGGATAGCTTAGAGCGGTCGGATCGGGTCGCCCACGCGCAGCGTCCCGCCCTCCAGGATCTTGCAGTTCAGGCCGGAGCGATGGACCAGCGGGTCGAAGACCGGCTTGCCCAGGATTTCCTCGATATGGCGGCAGGGGATGGAAAGCCGCGTCGCCTCGACCACGCAGTTCCCGAGGCGGAAGCGCTGGCCCACCAGGTGGTTCAGCGGCACGCCTGAGGTGGTGACGTTGCGGCGATGCTCCTCCGGCAGGATCTCCATCTTGTAGTCGCGCAGGATCGCATCGAGCACCTCGGCCTCGAACAAGGTGACCTGCCGGCCCTCCTCCGGCTTCTCTGAATAGAAGCCCGTCTCCGTGCCGATGCGGTAGCGGTCCCCGACGATGCCCTCCCCGGCCACAAGCTCGATGGCTTCCTGCGGCTGCATGGGCAGGAAGGCACGGGGGGTGATGTGCAGGTGGGTCACCGTGCCGTGCCAGCCGATGGAGGCGCTCATCCGTTCTGCTCCAGTTTTGGGCAACTTGTTGCCCATTTCTCCCAAATCTGACCCAAAGCCGCGCTTCCGGCAAGGATCCCGCCCTGTTGCCCCGTAGATTTCTGGGCAACAAGACTGGCATCGCAGTTGCAAACCCTGTGCCCGGACCAGCCAGGAGACACCCCGATGCGTCGTCGCCACCTCATGGCCGCCGGGACCGCGGCCCCCGCGCTAGCCCTGCCCACGCTCGCCGCCCCGGCCCTCGCACAATCGGCGCCCGAGATCCGCTGGCGGATGACCAGCTCCTTCACCAAGGTTCTCGACGTCACCTATTCCACCGGCGAGTACTTCGCCCGCCTCGTCTCCGAGATGACGGATGGCCGCTTCCGCATCACGCCCTTCGCCGCCGGGGAAATCGTGCCGGGGCTGCAGGCGCTGGATGCGGTGACGCAGAACAGCGTGGAGATGGCGCATACGGGCGGGCTGTTCTTCACCGGCAAGGACCCGGCCTTCGCCTTCACCACCACCGTGCCCTTCATGCTGAACCCGCGCCAGCAGGCCGCCTGGATGTACCACGGCGGCGGCAATGACATGCTGAACAGGCTGCTGAAGGAGTACAACGTCTACGGGCTGCCGCTGGGCAACACCGGCAACCAGATGGGCGGCTGGTTCCGCAAGGAGATCCGCACGGTCGCCGACCTGAGCGGGCTCAAGTTCCGGGTTGCGGGGCTGGCCGGCAACGTCATGTCCAGGATGGGCGTGGTGCCCCAGCAGATCGCGCCCGGCGACATCTACCCGGCGCTGGAGCGCGGCACGATCGACGGCGTCGAGTATATCGGCCCCTATGACGACTCGAAGCTCGGCTTCGATAAGGTGGCCCGCTACTACTACTACCCCGGCTGGGGCGAAGGCGGCGCGGTTTTCCATGCCTTCGTGAACCTGGACCGCTGGAACGAGCTGCCGAAGGCCTACAAGGCGGCCCTGGAGGCGGCCTCCGGCGCCGCCACACAATGGATGCTGGCGCAATACGACTGGAAGAATGTCGAGGCGATGTACCGCCTCGTCGCCGGCGGCACCCAGCTGCGCGCCTTCCCGAACGAGGTGCTGGATGCCTTCTACCGCACCACGCAGGAGGTCTTCACGGAGCTTTCGGCCCAGTCCCCGCGCTTCAAGGAATTGCTGGAGAGCCAGGCGGCCTTCCGCGACCGCTCCTTCGGTTATCACCAGGTGGCGGACTACTCCTTCGACAGCATGATGCTCCGCATCCGGAGGGCCGCGCGGTGAGGCGCCGCGGCCTTCTCGCGGCGCCGCTGCTGGCGGCACTGCCCCGCGCCCAGGCTTCGGCGCAGTCCTTCCCCTCGCGCCCCGTGCGGATGATCGTGCCCTTCGGCGCGGGCGGAATCAGTGACCTCGTCGCGCGCATCGTGGCGGAGGCTGCGGGGCCGATCCTGGGCCAGCCGATCGTGGTGGAGAACCGCACGGGCGCCGGCGGCAACATTGCCGCGGAGGCAGCGGCGCGCGCCCAGCCGGACGGGCATACGGTGCTATTCTCCAGCATCGGGATGCTGGCGGTGAACCCCATCCTCTACCGCCGCCTTCCCTTCGACCCGGCGAAGGACTTCGCGACCGTCGCGCCGCTGGCGAACACGCCGCATGTGCTGGTGGTCCGCCCGAACCTGCTGCCGGAAGGGGCGGGGCTGCGCGAGTTCCTCGCCATGGCCCGGGCCGAGCCGGGCAAGTTGGGCTGGAGCACCGCGGGGGCGGGGAGCTCGCCGCACCAGACCCTGGCCCTGCTGCAGTCGCTGGGTGGGGTGGAGCTGATGGCGGTGCACTACCGCTCCGGCGCGGCCGGCGTGCAGGCCGTGCTGAGCGGCGAGGTGGCCGCGACCGCCGAGGCGACGCCTGTCGTGGTGGAGCATATCCGCGCCGGCACGCTGCGTGCCCTGGTGGCGGCCGCGCCGGAGCGCCTGGCGCTGCTGCCCACCCTGCCCAGCGCGGCCGAGGCCGGCATGCCCGGCCTGGTCAATGGCTCGGCCGCCGGGATCGTCGTGCCGCGCGCGACGCCGGAACCGGTCCGTGCCGCGCTGGACGCCGCTTTCACCCGCGCGATGGCCTTGCCGGAATTGCGGGCGAAGCTGGCGGCCCAGGGCACCGTTGCCATGCAGGGCGGGGCGGCGGGTTTCGATGCCATGGTGGTGGCCGAGGCCGCTCGCTGGCGCAAGGTGCTGGACGGGATGACGCTGGACTAGATCGCGCGCCTCAGGCCGCCTGCGCGTGCCCGAGCAGGGGAACAGGGCCGGGCAGCGCCTGGCCTCGCAGGAGGGCCTGTTCCAGCCGCGCGGCGGCCTCCGCGCCGATGGCGGGCCCGGCCAGCTCGTGGAACTTGGCGGAGAGTTCGGCATCGCTCAGCGGCGCGTCGGGGTCGCCCTTCCGCGTGGGCTGGAGGCGTTCCAGCACCGTGCCGTCGAGCAAGGTCACGCTGACCCGCGCGGCGCGGCGCCCGGGATAGGCGTCGGCCAGGTCCGGATCGATCGAGACGCTCACCTTGCCCATATCGGCACGGATGGCAGGGCTGGAGAGGCTTTCCGGCGCGAAGGCGGCCAGCCGCACGCCACCGAGATGAAGCAGGGCGGAAACGCAATACTGCACGGAGAAGCGTGCATCCGCCTCGGTGCGCGGCTCCGGCCGGTCGCACAGGGTCTTGGTCTGAGTATAACCCGCGACATGGATGCGGGCGACATCCGCCGCGGTGAAGCCATGCGCGTTCCGCAATTCGCCGACGGCATCGAGCGCGGCGAAGATGTGGCCGCAGCAGCCATGGTTCTTGAAGGTGATGGCGGTGATCACCGGCAGCCCGTCCAGCCCTTCCAGCGCCTTCTCCCACTTCCCCGTATCCTCGCTGGTGGCGGCGGCGAATCCGGCGGGGCCGTGCAGCACGTCGAGGGCTCCCGTCATGCCCTGGGCCGCCGCCATCGCGGCCAGGGCTCCGGCCTCGGCGGCATGGCCGGGGTGCAAGGGCTTGCTCATCCCCTCGCCCTGGATCGCGCCCTGCAGGCCGCTCGCCATGGTGGCGGCGGTGGCGAGCGCATGGGCGATGCGCGTGGCATCCTGCCCCATCAGCACCGCGACGGCCGTGGCGGCGCCGAAGGTGCCGACCGTGCCGGTGGTGTGCCAGTAGCGGTAGTGGCTGGGCTGCACCGCCATGCCGATGCGGCTGCCGACCTCATAGCCCGCGATGATGGCCCGCAGCAGCTCCGGCATCGAGGCGCCGAGGGACTGGGCGGCGGCGAGGGCCGCGCTGATAGTCGGGCACGCCGGGTGGTAGCCGGCATCCCGGTAGATGTCGTCGAACTCGACGACATGGCTGGCCGTGCCATTGATGAGCGCCGCGTGCCGCAGCGGGCCGCGCGAGCCGTCCACGTAGCAGATGGCCCGGCCCGCGCCGCGTTCGCCGGCCAGGGCCGCAGCAAGCAGGGTGGCGGGCGGGCGGGAGCAGCCCGGGAGAAGGGCGGCGAACCAGTCCAGCAGGGCGCGCCGGGCATGGTGTTCCAGCTCGGGCGTCAGCGGCCGGCCCCGCCAGCCGGCGGCGTGCCCGGCCAGGCGCAGAAGCGGGTTGCTCATGGTTTCCTCCGTCGGGCTGCACGTCGCCTCGGGCATGACGGCACCGGGCGCCCTGCTTGGCAAGCCAGGAAGCTGGCGGTGAGGGTCAGGGCGCTGCATCCTCCAGGATGCCTCAGGGGGCCGAATGCCCCGGGGGAATGGAGAGCATAGCCGCTCGGCATTGGAGGTTCGGGGCGGGAGGGATCAGTTTCTGGGTCACGGAAGCGGCGCCCCTGCCGCGGAACACAGAGCTGAAGGACACCTTCCCATGCGCAAGATCCTCGCCACGCTGAGCCTCGCCACCGCCCTGGTCGCGGGTGTGGCCGCCCCCTCCTTCGCCGAGGGCGACTATGTCTCCGGCCCGACCGCCTCGGGCGCCTGGACCCAGGCCGATGCCAGCCGTACCCCGCTGGCCGGCGCCAGCAGCCAGGGCGCCAACTTCGACATGTCCCGCCAGGGCGCCTGACGCCCGCTGAGACGACCAGCCGAGGCCCCCCGGCCTCGGCCATTCCGACGAACCCGGCCGCCCCAGGGGCTGCCGGGTTCGCTGCGTTCAGGACTCGGCCGTGACCTGCCCGGCTTCCCAGCGCACGGCGCGCACCAGCTTCACGAAGGCACTCACCGCGCGGTTCATCGGCCGCCCCGCCGCGGTGCTCAGCACCACCGGATGCGTCAGCTCCGGCTCGGCGAGCGGCCGCGCGACCACCCCCTTCGGCAGCACCGCGCCGACCGGCGCCAGGCCCAGCCCCATGCCGGCGGCGACGAGCAACCCCGCCTCGTCATGCCCATCCGCCGCATGCTGCGGCAGCGGATGAATTCCGTGCTCGCGCTCCAGCCGCGCCATGACCGCGGCCACCGGATGCGCCGCGTCCAGCACCACCACGCTCTGCCCATGCAGGGCGGAGGCAGGGATGCTGGCACGCGAGGCCAGCTCATGGTCCTCCGGCACCAGCACGACGATCCCCTCCGACCAGAGCGGCCAACGGTTCAGCCGCTCGGGCAGGGCGCCCACCTCGGGCAGCAGGGCGGCATCCAGCTCGCCGCCCAGCAGCGCCTCCGTCAGGGCCGGTGCCGCCCCCCGGCGCAGGGTGAGGCGCAACTCGGACACGCGGCCGGCCACCTCCCGCAGCACGCGCGGGAGACCGCTCGCATGCACGGCATCGGTGATGCCGATCCGCAGCGGGGCCTCGTCCACCCCGCGCCGGTGGTCGGCGGCGCGCGTCTTCACCGCCTCCGCCGCATCGGCCGTGGCCTGCAGCAGCGGCAGCATGGTCCGGCCCAGTTCCGTCAGCTGGGTCAGGGAGCGCTCACGCAGGATCAGGGGCCCGCCCAGCTCCTCCTCCAGGCTTTGGATGGCGCGGGTCAGGGCGGGCTGCGTCACGTTCGAGGCCTCGGCGGCGCGGGTGAAGTTCAGCTCCCGCGCCAGGGCCAGGAAGTAGCGGATCTGCGTCAGGTCCAATGGATGTGTCCACTCACTCGGCCGGAAGCGTAGCGCATCCGGCCCCCTTGGCACGACCCTGGTACGCCCCTGGCACGACGCTCACCCCTCCGTCGTCGCAAGGGGGGCGTGAACCGCCGCCGAGCCGTCGGCCCCTTCCCGCCGGGCCATGGCGCGGGCCACCACGTAGAACACCGGCGTGAAGATCAGGCCGAAGACCGTCACCCCCAGCATGCCGGCGAAGACGGCCGTGCCCAGGCTCTGCCGCATCTCCGCGCCCGCGCCGGTGGCGACGGCCAGCGGCAGCACGCCGAGGATGAAGGCGAGCGAGGTCATGAGGATGGGCCGCAGCCGGGTGCGGGCCGCGGCCTCGGCGGCCTGCCAGCGCGTCATCCCCTCGGCCTCGGCATGGCGGGCGAATTCCACGATCAGGATGGCGTTCTTCGCCGCGAGCCCGATCAGCACCACCAGCCCCACCTGCACCAGCACGTTGTTGTCGAGCCCACGCCACACCACCCCGGCCAGCGCGGCCAGGGCGGACATCGGCGCGATCAGCACCACGGCCAGCGGCAGCAGCCAGCTTTCATACAGTGCCGCCAGCAGCAGGATGACGAAGACCACGGCCAGGCCGAAGGCGATCGGGGCGGTGTTGCCCTGGGTCGTCTCCTGCAGCGCGATCTCCGTCCATTCGAAGCCGAAGCCGGGGGGAAGCTGCTCGCGAAGCAGGGCATCCATCGCGGCAATGGCCTGGCCGGTGGAGACGCCCGGCCGCGCCGCGCCCTGCACCTCGGCCGCGGGGAAGAGGTTGTAGCGGGGCACGCGATAGGCGGCGCTGTCCTCCTCCAGCGTGGCCAAGGCGCCCAGCGGCACCATCGCTCCGTCCTCGTTGCGCGTGCGCAGCAGGGCCACGTCGCGCGGCGTCAGGCGCTGCGTCTCCTCCGCCTGGGCCGTCACGCGGTAGGTGCGGCCAAGGATGTTGAAGTCGTTCACGAAGGTGGAGCCGAGATAGGTCGAGAGCGCCTCCGAGACGCGGGAGAGGGGAACCCCCAGCATTTCGGCCTTCGTCCGGTCCACCTCGGCCCGCAGCGTGGGGGTCTTGGTGTTGAACAGGGTGAAGGCCATGGCGATCTCGGGCCGCCCGTTCGCGGCGGCCACTACGCGGTTCGTCACCTCCTCCAGCGCCCGCGCGCCACGGTCGCCGCGGTCCTGGATATAGAGCTTGAAGCCGCCGCCCGTGCCGATGCCGGGCACGGAAGGGGGCGGGATGACCAGGGCCAGCGCGTCCCGCTGCTGCATCAGCCGGGCCTGCACGGCCTGGGTGATGCCGGCGAAGGTCAGGTGCGCCGCCGTGCGTTCCTCGAAGGATTTGAGGTTCACGAAGATCACGCCGGAATTGGGCGCGTTGGTGAAGGTCGCGCCGTCGAAGCCCGTGAAGGCGATGGAATTGGCCACGCCCGGCACCTCCAGCACGTCCCGCGTCGCCTGGCGGATCACCGCATCCGTGCGCGCCTGGGAGGCCCCGGGCGGCAGCTGGAAGGCGGCGATGAGATAGCCGCGGTCCAGCGGCGGGATGAGACCGGTGGGCGTGCTCATCACCGTCTGCCCCGTGAGGGCGAGCAACCCGGCGAAGAGGATGAGCAGCAGGGCGGAGAGTCGCACCAGCCGCCGCGTCAGCGCGCCATAGCCGACGGAGAGCGCATCGAAGAGGCGGTTGAAGCCACGGAAGAACAGGCCGAACGGCGCGCCCAGCCAGGCGCGCCAGCCCGTGGGCTTCGCATGCCCATGCCCATGCGGCCGCAGCAGCAGCGCCGCCAGGGCCGGAGAGAGGGTGAGGGACACCAGCGCCGAGAGCAGCGTCGCCACCGCGATCGTCACCGCGAACTGCCGGTAGAAGGCGCCCGACAGGCCCTCGATGAAGGCGGTGGGCACGAAGACCGCGCAGAGCACGAGCGCGATGGCGATGAGGGCGAAGCCCACCTCGTCCATGGTGCGCCGCGTGGCCGCCACGGGGTCCATCCCGTCCGCCATGTGGCGCTCCACATTCTCCACCACCACGATGGCGTCGTCCACCACGATGCCGATGGCCAGGATGAGGCCGAACATGGACAGGTTGTTCAGCGAGATGCCGAGCGCCGCCATGAAGGCCAGCGTGCCGATGATGGAGACCGGGATGGCCGCCAGCGGGATGATGGAGGCCCGCCAGGATTGCAGGAACAGGATCACCACCAGCACGACGAGGATGATGGCCTCGATGAAGGTGTGCACCACCGCCTCCATCGACTGCTCGATGAAGCGGGTGGTGTCATAGACCGCGTGATAGGCCAGGCCCGGCGGGAAGCTGCGCTTCAGCTCCTCCAGCGTGGCGCGCAGCGCGGCGGCGGTGGCCAGCGCGTTGGAGCCGGGGCGCTGGAACACCGGCATGGCCACCGCCTTGTCGGCATCCAGATAGGCGTTGAGCGTGTAGTCCTGGGCCCCTAGCTCCACCCGCGCCACGTCGCGCAGGCGCAGCGGCGCGCCGCCCTCGCCGGTGGCGACGACGATGTCGGAGAACTCCTCCACGCTGCGCAGCCGGCCGAGCGCCTGGATGTTCAGCTGGAAGGCGCCGTCGGAGGCGCTGGTGGGTGGGTGGTTCAGGCCGCCGGCGGCCACCTGCACATTGGCGCGGCGCAGCGCCTCCACCACCTGGCCGGGGGTCAGGCCGCGGGCGGCGATGCGGGCCGGGTCCAGCCAGATCCGCATGGCGTAGTCGCGCGCGCCGAAGACCTGGACGTCGCCCACGCCATCCAGCCGGGCGATCCGGTCCTTCACGTTCAGCATGACGTAGTTGGAGATGTACTGCTCGTCCCGCGAGCCGTCCGGGGAGGTGAAGTGGATCACCATCATGATGTCCGGCGAGGCCTTGCGGACCGTGATGCCCAGCCGCCGCACCTCCTCCGGCAGGCGGGCTTCCGCCACGGCCATGCGGTTCTGCACCAGCACCTGGGCTTGGTCCACGTCCACGCCCTGGCGGAAGACGACGTTCACGCTCAGCCGCCCGTCGCCGGTCGCCTGGGAGGAGATGTAGAGCATCCCCTCCACGCCGTTGATCTCCTGCTCGATGGGGGAGGCGACGGTCTCCGCGATGACGGCCGCGGAGGCGCCGGGATAGGTGGCGGCGATGGTGACGGTAGGCGGCGCGATCTCGGGGTATTCGCTGATCGGCAGCCGCAGGCCGGCGATGACGCCGATCAGCACGATGGCGATGGAAATGACCGAGGCGAAGACCGGCCGCGAGATGAAGAACTGGGCGAAGCGCATGGCGGCGGTTCCTCAGCGCGCATTCGCGAGGCGGGCGGGGGCGAGTGGCTTCACCTCCGCCGTCACCCGCGTGCCGGGGCGGGCGAGATGCAGCCCGGCGACGATCACCTGATCCTCGGGTGAAAGCCCGCCGCGCACGACGCGCAGGCCATCCACCACAGGGCCGAGGGCGACCGGCTTGGCCACCACCGTGCCGTCGGCCGTCACGGTCATCACCACGCGCGCGGCCTGGTCGGCGGCGATGGCGGCGTCCGGCACCATCAGCACCTCCCCTTCTCCGGCGCGCAGGCGCAGGCGGGCGAAGGTGCCGGGCGTTAGGAAAAGATCGGCGTTGGGCAGGGTGGCGCGGGCGCGGATGGTGCCGGAACGGGCGTCCAGCGCCGTGTCCAGGAAGTCCAGCCGTCCCTGGCGGTTCCATTCCGCCTCGTCGGCCAGGCGCAGGCGCACGGTATCCTCGCCCCCACGGGCCTCACTCCCAGGGCGGGAGCCGCCGCGGCGGGAGAGGCGGAGGAAGTCGGCCTCGCTCATGTCGAAACTGGCATAGATCGGGTCCAGGGCCAGGATGGTGGTCAGCAGCGTGGTGCTGGCCTGGACGAGGTTGCCGGCATCCACCCGCCGGTCGGAGACGCGGCCCGATTGCGGGGCGCGGACCTCGGTCCAGCTCCGCTCCAGCTCGGCCTGGCGCAGCTTCGCGCGGGCATCGGCCAGCCCGGCCTCAGCGTCCCGCTGGGCGGCGCGGCGGGTGTCGAGCTGGGCCTGGGGGGCGTAGCGGTCCCGCACGAGGGAGGAGGTGCGGTCGATCTCCTGGCGCGCCAGCTCGAGCCTCGCCTCGGCCCGCGTCACCTCGGCCCGGGCGCTTTCCACCGCGATGTCAAAGGGCTGGCGGTCGATGGTGAAGAGCAGGTCGCCGGCACGGACGACCTGCCCGTCGCGGAAATGCACCTTCTCCACCTGGCCGGAGACCCGGGGGCGAAGCTCCACGCGGGCCGAGGGCTCCAGCCGGGCGACATGCTCCTCCCACTCCGTGATGTTCCGGCGCAGCGGCTCGGCGACGGTGACGGTGGGAGGGGCGGGCTGCGCGGAGAGGGGGAGGGCGGGAAGGGTGAGGGCCAGGGTGCTGGCCATGGCGAGGGGAATAAGGCTCTTGCGGAAGGCGGGCGGCATGGCCAATCTCCGGGGGTCGGATGATACCGACCGGTTCGTACGGATTGATACGAACCGGTCAGTAACATTGCAAGAGCCCGCGGACGCTGCTTTACGTTCCGTGAAACAGGAGAGAGACCGTGACAGACGCCACCAAGACCCAGCCACGCCGATCCGCGGCGGAGCGACTGCGGGAGGTGGCGAGGGACCTGTTCTACAAACAGGGCATCCGTGCCACGGGGGTGGAGGAGCTGTGCCGGGTGGCAGGCACCACCAAGATCAGCCTGTACCGTGCCTTCCCCTCCAAGGACGAGTTGATCGCCGAGATCCTCCGCGATGACTGCCGGGAGGAGGATTGCTGGTACGAGAAGGCCATCGGCTCGGCCCTGCCGCCGCGTGAGCGCCCGGGCGCCTATCTCGCGGCCGCGGTCGGCGAGCTGCGCCAGCCGGGCTTCCGAGGCTGCGCGCTCGGCCTGGCCATCGCCGAATTCCCCGATCCCGAGCACCCCGCCCGCAAGGTGGCCGATTCCTACAAGCGGAAGATGCGGGACGATCTGCGCCGGATCTCGGCCGAGGCGGGGGCGGCGGACCCGGAGATGCTGGGCGATGCGTTGCTCATGCTCGTCGAGGGGGCCTTCGCCGCCGCCGCCTATCTCGGCCCGGAGGAGGCCGGGAATGCGCTGGAGCGCACCGGCGCCGCCCTGCTCGAAGCCACCTTGCCGCCCGCTCCGGCTGCCTGACGGAACCCTGATCGGCCCCCTGATCCGGGGCGCCCTCTTCCGCTAGGCTGGGCGGAGGAGGAAACCCATGCCCCAGCGCGCCCTGCCCGCCGTCTTCATGCGCGGCGGCACCAGCAAGGCCATCATGTTCCATGCGCGGGACCTTCCGGCCGACCGCGCGGCCTGGGACGCCATCTTCACCGCCGCCATGGGCTCGCCGGACCCGTTCGGGCGGCAGCTGGACGGCATGGGGGGCGGCGTCTCCTCCCTCTCCAAGGTCTGCGTGCTGGCGCCCTCCACGCGGGCGGATGCGGATGTGGACTACACCTTCGGCCAGGTCCTGATCCGCGAGGCGCGGGTGGATTACCGGGGCAATTGCGGGAACATGAGCTCCGCCGTCGGCCCCTTCGCCGTGGATGAGGGGCTGGCGCGCGCGGAGGGCGAGACGGCCACCATCCGCATCCACAACACCAACACCGGCAAGATCATCCACGGCACCTTTCCCCTGGAGGAGGGGCGGGCCCGGTATGACGGAGACCTCGCCATCCCCGGGGTGGCGGGCACCGGCGCGCCGGTGCGGCTGGACTTCCTCGCGCCCGGCGGCGCCACCACGGGGCGGCTGCTGCCCAGCGGAGCGGTGATCGACCGGCTGGAGGTGCCGGGCTTCGGCCCCATCGAGGCCTCGCTCGTGGATGCGGCGAATGCCGCCGCCTTCATCCGCGCCCGCGACATCGGCCTCAGCGGCACGGAACTGCCGGAGGCGCTGGAGGCGCGGCCGGACATCCTACGCCTGCTGGGCGAGATCCGGGTCCAGGCCTCCCTCCGGATGGGGATCGCGCCCGATGAGGAGACCGCGCGCCGGATCAGCAGCGTGCCCTACATCGCCCTCGTCAGCCCCGCCGCCGACGCGGCCACCCTCTCCGGCGAGCGGATCCAGGCCGGCGCCATGGACCTGGCGGCGCGCTTCATCTCCAACGGCCAGGCTCACCGCGCGCTGCCGCTCACCGGCTCGCTCTGCACCGCCATCGCCGCCCGCATCGCGGGCACGGTGGTGGCCGAGGCGCTGTCTCCCGCCGCCGGCGAGGGGCCGGTGCGGCTCGGCATGCCCTCGGGCGTGCTGACCGTGGGGGCGGAGGTGGTGCATGAGGACGGGGCCTGGGTGGCGCGCTCCGGCTCCTTCTACCGCACGGCCCGGCGGCTCTTCGACGGGCGGGTCTGGGTCCCCGCCGCGGCGGCCGGGGCGTGACTTGACCCCGCCCCGGCTTCGGCCGCGTATGGCCGGCATGACCGCGCCCAACCCTCTCCTGGTGCCCTGGACAACCCCCTTCGGCATCCCGCCCTTCGACCGGATCCTGCCGGAGCACTTCCCGCCGGCCTTCGAGGCCGCCATGGCGGAGCATCTGGAGGAGATCGCCGCCATCGGCGCCGATCCGGCGGAGCCGGGCTTCGCCAACACCATCGAGGCCCTGCAGCGCAGCGGCCGCGCGCTGAGCCGGGTGGTCAACCTCTTCTCCAACCTCGTTTTCAGCTTCGGCGGCACGGCGCTGGAGGAGCTGGACCGCGAGATGTCGCCCCGCCTCGCGCAGCATGGCATGCGGGTCTCCCTCGATCCGGCCGTCTTCGCGCGGGTGGATGCGCTGCATCGCCGGCGCGGCGGGCTCGGGCTCGCCGAGGACCAGTTGCGCGTGCTGGACCGCACCCATCTCGGCTTCATCCGCAGCGGTGCGGCGCTGGATGCCGTCGCCAAGGCGCGGATGACCGAGATCTCGGAACGGCTGGCCCTGCTGCACACGCGCTTCGGCCAGAATGTCGTGCATGACGAGAAGGTCTGGTCCATGGCGCTGGAGGCGGCCGACCTGGACGGCCTGCCGGGCTTCCTGCGGGAGGGGATGGAGGGGGCCGCGACGGAGCGCAGCATTCCGGGCTTCGTCGTCACCCTCTCCCGCTCGCTGATCGAGCCCTTCCTCACCTTCTCCAACCGGCGGGACCTGCGGGAGCGGGCCTATAAGGCCTGGATCGCCCGCGGCACCCATCCCGGCGAGCACGACAACCGCCCGCTGATCTCCGAGATCCTGGCCCTGCGCGCCGAGCGGGCGAAGCTGCTCGGCTACCCGTCCTTCGCCGTGTTCCGCCTGGCCGACACCATGGCCGGCACGCCCGAGGCCGCCGAGGAGCTGCTTTCCCAGGTCTGGGAGCCCGCCAAGCGCAAGGCCGCCGCCGAGCGCGACCGGCTGCTGGCCGTGGCGCGGCAGGAGGGCTTCGAGGGGCCGCTCGAGCCCTGGGACTGGCGCTACCTGGCGGAGAAGGTGCGGCGCGCCGATTACGACCTCGATGAAGCCGAGCTGAAGCCCTACTTCCTGCTGGAGAACATCCAGCAGGCCGCCTTTGACACCGCGACGCGGCTCTTCGGCCTCACCTTCACGCCGATCCCCGATGCGCCGGTCTATCACCCCGATGTCCGGGCCTATGAGGTGCGGGATGCCACGGGCCATGTCGGGATCTTCCTGGCCGATCCCTATGCCCGCGCCGACAAGCGCTCCGGCGCCTGGATGAGCAGCTACCGGGACCAGGAGAACCTCGACGCGCCCGTCTCGCCCATCATCGTGAACAACAACAACTTCGCGAAATCCGAGCCCACCCTGCTGAGCTTCGACGACGCGGAGACGCTGTTCCACGAATTCGGCCATGCGCTGCACGGGCTGCTGAGCCAGGTGCGCTATCCCAGCCAGTCCGGCACCTCCGTGCGGCGGGACTTCGTGGAGCTGCCCTCGCAAATCTACGAGCACTGGCTGGCCGTGCCGGAGACCCTTCGTCGCTATGCCCTTCACCACGAAACCGGCGAACCCGTGCCGGATGCGGTGATCGCGCGGCTGCTCGCCGCGCGCGGCTTCAATCAGGGCTTCGCCACGGTGGAATACACCGCCGCCGCGCTCATCGACATGGCCCTGCACAGCCACCCCGCACCCGGGACGATCGAGATCGACCGTTTCGAGGCGGAGTTCCTGCAGCGCATCGGCATGCCGCGCGAGATCGGCATCCGCCATCGTCCGGCGCATTTCCAGCACCTGTTCGCCGGCAGCGGCTACGCGGCGGGCTACTATTCCTATCTCTGGGCCGAGGTGCTGGACGCCGATGGCTACGACGCCTTCACCGAGGCGCAGGACCCCTTCGACCCGGCCACCGCCGCCCGCCTTCGCGCCCTGCTGAGCGCGGGGGACACGCGGGACCCGATGGAGCTCTATGTCGCCTTCCGCGGCCGCAAGCCCAGCATCGCGCCGCTGCTGCGGAGCCGGGAACTGCTGCCGGCCCAGGGTGAAAACCCAATCAGCAACAACCGCTCCCGACCGTAGCGGACCCGTTCGCTGGCTCCCCCGCGCCGAGTTCGATAGCTTTGCCATGCAAGTGAAGACGATGATGAGCCTCGGCGGCATCACCAACCTCGACTACACCGTGATCCTGTGCAGCAGGATGCGTGAGACCCGTGCGTTCTACGAGAACATCATGGGCTTCGCCGTGGCTGAGGACATCGAGAACTGGGTGAGCTTCCGGGTCGGCTCGGCGCTCCTGACACTGCGCCCGCGCGGGCCGTGGTCGGTCTGCGACGACGGACCGAGACCATCAGGGTCAGCAGCAGTTCAACTTGCCTTTCGCGTCCCGCTCGACGCCGTTGATCGGTGCTACGAGGAATTGGTCGCTAAGGGCGTTCCGATCTTACGCGAGCCCACCGACCTGCCGAAGTGGCGGCACCGAACGCTGTTCTTCCGGGACCCGGAGGACAACGTCATCGAGCTTTACGCCGAGTTCTGAGCGGGTCCGCAAACCACCTATCTCAGTCATACCTGATTGGTTTTCACCCTGGGAGACGGCAGCAGTTCCCCTGCGCCCCCGGATCCGATCATCTGGAGGTGTACCTGAGGTCGATGACCTCAGGCCGGGGGTATGCCGGCCCTCGCGGGCTTGAGTTCCAGGCCTGCGGCGCTGCCCTGGATCACTCGGGGCAAAGCCTCACCCAGCCCTGGCCGCCCAGCGGATCGTCTCCACGATTTCGTTGATCTGGTCCGTCGAGACGATGAGCGGCGGCGAGAGCACCAGCGAATCCCCCGCCGCGCGGATCAGCACGCCCTTGTCGAAGCAGCGCGCCGCGATGGCGCGGGCCGGAGAGGGCTTGTCCTCCTGCGGGCCGAACTCGATGGCGGCCAGGAGGCCGATGTTGCGGATGTCGGTCACGCCCGGTACGTCGTGCAGGCTGTGCACCGCATCCTCCCAGGTGCCGGCGATATCGGCGGCGCGCTGGAACAGCCCCTCCTCCTGATAGACCTGCAGCGTCGCCAGGGCGGCGGCGGCCGCGAGGGGGTGGCCGGAATAGGTGTAGCCGTGCATGAACTCGGCCATCCCTTCGGGTTGCGACATGAGCCCGGCTGCCACGCGGTCGTTCACCAGCACGCCGCCCATGGGAACCGCACCATTGGTCATCCCCTTGGCGCAGCAGATCAGGTCCGGCATCACGCCCAGCGCCTGGCTGCCGAAGGGGGCGCCGAGGCGCCCGAAGCCCGTCACCACCTCATCGAAGATCAGCAGCAGGTTGTGACGGTCGCAGACCTCGCGCAGCCGCTCCAGATACCCCACCGGCGGCACCAGCACGCCGGTGGAGCCCGCCACCGGCTCGACGATCACCGCGGCGATGGTGGAGGGATCCTGCGCCTGGATGATGCCCTCCAGCGCCTCGGCGAAGGCGATACCGCCATGCTCCGGCCGGCCGCGGCTGAAGGCGTTGCGCGCGGGGTCATGCGTGTGCGGCAGGTGGGAGGTGCCGGGCAGGAGCGGGCCGTAATGCTTCCGCTGCGCGCCGATGCCCGCGACTGAGAGCCCGCCGAAGCCGACGCCGTGATAGCTGCGCTGCCGCCCGATCAGCTTCACGCGCTGGCCTTCGCCGCGGATGGCGTGGTGGGCGAGGGCCAGCTTCAGCGCCGTATCCACCGCCTCGGAGCCCGAGCCGGCGAAGAAGACGCGGTTGAAGCCGTCCGGCGCCATCTCGGTCAGCCGGTTGGCGTATTCGAAGGCGGCCGGATGGCCGAGGCCGAAGGAGGAGGCGTAGTCGAGCTGCCCGGCCTGGTGGCGGATCGCCTCCACGATCCTGGGGTGGCAATGCCCGGCATTCACGCACCAGAGGCCGGCGATGGCATCCAGGATCTGCCGTCCGTCCGGCGTGACGTAATGCATGCCCTGCGCGCGGGAGACGAAGCGGGGATCGCGCTTCCAGGCCCGGTTGGGCGTGAAGGGCATCCAATAGGCTTCGAGCGAATTGGGCGTGGTGTCGAAGGCGAGGTCGTTCATGGTCCGGTGTTCCCGGTGAGAAGAAAGGAGAGAAGAAGGGGGATGGACTGAGGCGGCGCGCGGCGCTGCGGTGGTGCCTCGGCCGGGCCGCCCCGGGCCTGGACACGGTGGGGCAGGGGGCGCGCGGCCCGGCACCGGCCTGCGCGCGGCCCCATCATCCGCGCCGGCCCCCAAAATGCATGCTCCGCATCCTCGCAGCCCTTCCGGGGCCGGTGGCAGGTTTCCGCGCATGATATGGGCGGGGGCGCCATCATTCGCCTTGAGCTTTCCCTTGGGGCGATGCAGGATGCTTGCACTTTGGATCGCCAAAGTCCAGGCGGCAGGACAGAGATGACGGTTGAACCCTTTCCCCTTATCGAGTTGAGCGGCCCGGCCGAGCAGCGTGGCCGGCATTATGGCCGCCAGGCCGCCCGCCGGATTCGCCGCAGCATCGAGCACTACAGCGCCCAGCTCGCGGCCGACGGGCATGGCACGGCCACGGTCCATGGCTGGGTGCGGGACTTCCTGCCGCGTATCGAGGCCTTCGACGCCGACTACATCGCGGAAATGCGCGGCATCGCCGCCGGCGCCGAGGTGGCCTTCGAGGACATCGTCCTCATCAATGCCCGGACGGAGGTGCTGCAGCTCGGCAAGCGCCAGGCGGCCGCACGGAAGGACCCGGATGGCTGCACGGGCGTTGTGGTGATGCCGGAGGCCTCGGCCGATGGCTCCCTCATCCATGCGCAGAACTGGGACTGGAAGTCCGAATGCGCGGAAACAGGGGTGGTGCTGCGGATCCGCCGCGACGACGGGCCGGATATCCTCACCTTCGTGGAGGCGGGCGGCCTCGCCCGCGCCGGGCTGAACGCGGCCGGCATCGCCATCACCGCCAATTACCTGCAGAGCGACCGGGACTACCGCAGCCTCGGCGTGCCCCTCGCCCTTATCCGCCGCAAGGTGCTGGAGAAGGAGTTCGTCGCCCAGGCCTTCCAGGCGGTCTATGCCACGGTGAAGTCGGCCTCGAACAACGTCATCGTCAGCCAGGCCGGCGGCATCGCCATCAATTTCGAATGCGCGCCGGACGAGACCTTCCAGGTGCATGCCACCAACGGGCTGATCGTGCATGCGAACCACTTCATCAGCCCCGTCGCTCTCTCGAAGCTGAAGGATGCGGGCGTGGCCACCACGCCGGACAGCCTCTACCGCGACCTGCGCGTGCGCCAGCTGCTGGAGGCCCGGAAGGGCGGGCTGGACGTGCAGGCGGTGAAGGATGCGCTCTTCGACGACTACCAGTCGCCCTGGGCGGTCTGCCGCCCGCCGCGGCTGAACGCCGCCGGCAACCTCTCCGCCACCGTCGCCATGCTGGTCATGCAGCCGGCGAAGGGTGTGCTGGAGGTGGCGCCGCTGCCCGCGCTGAACCGCCAGTTCACGCGCTACGAGCTGTTCTCCAACGCCGAGGCCCGCGCTGCATGAAGACCCATTCCCTCCTGGCCGGCCTGGCGGCCGCCGCGCTGTCGATCCTGCCCGCGGCGGCGCAGACGCCCCTGCGCGCCTCGCTCAATTCGGACATCCGCAGCACCCAGCCGGGCGGGAACCGGGACTTCAACACCGATTCGGTGATGATGCATGTGGTGGAAGGGCTGGTCGCGCTGAACGAGCGCGCTGCGCCCGTGCCCATGCTGGCGGAGAAGGTGGATCTCTCGCCGGATGGCCTGACCTACACCTTCACGCTGCGCCAGGGCGTCACCTTCCACAACGGCGCGCCGCTCACCTCGGCCGAGGTGCTGTGGAGCCTGCGCCGCTACATGGACCCGGCGACGCAGTGGCGCTGCCTGCCGGACCTGAACGGCCGCTCGGGCCTGGCCAGGATCACCGACATGGCGGCGCCCGATGCGCGCACCGTGACGGTCACGCTGGAGAAGCCGGCCGCGCTCTTCCTGCCCACCATCGCGCGGCCGGATTGCGGCAGCACGGGCATCCTGCATCCCAGCTCCGTCGGCGCGGACGGCGCCTGGGTGAAGCCGGTCGGCACCGGCCCCTACAGCCTCGGCGAATGGCGCCGGGGGCAGTATGTGGAGCTGGAGCGCTTCGAGGGCTATGCCGCCCTGCCTGGCGAGCGTGACGGCTTCGCCGGCGGCAAGCGCGCCGTGATGCCGCGCATCCGCTTCGTGGTGATCCCCGATTCCTCCGCCGCCAAGGCCGCGCTGCTGGCGGGGAACCTGGACGTGCTGACCGACGTCCCCTCGCCGGAGCTGCCGGACCTGCGGGCGCGGCGTGACGTGACCGTCGCGGCGGCGCCGAGCATGGGCGTGACCGCGCTCCTGCTGCAGACCCGCGATCCGCTGCTGAAGGACGAGCGCATCCGCCGCGCCCTTGCCCTGTCCATCGACGTGCCGGAGCTTGTCACGGGGATCCTGGGGCAGGACACGCAGCCCAACGCCTCGCCCTTGCCGACGGCCAGTGCCTTCCGCAGCCAGGCTCAGGCAAGCCGCCCCGCGCGCGATGTGGCGGCCGCGCGGCGCCTTCTGGCTGAGGCCGGGTACCGCGGCCAGACCATCCGCATGATCACGAACCGGCGCTACCCCAATGTCTATGATTCGGCCGTGACGGCGCAGGCCATGGCGGCGGATGCGGGGATCAAGATCGAGCTGGAGGTGATGGACTGGGCCACCCAGCTGGATCGCTATACCCGCGGCGACTACCAGATGATGTCCTTCATCTACTCTCCGCGCCTGGATCCCTCCCTGTCCTATGAGATGATCTCGGGCCCGAAGGACACGCAGCCGCGCAAGGTGTGGGAGGACTCGCAGGCCCTGGCCCTCATCCAGCGCTCCATGACCGTGACGGACGGGGCCGAGCGGCAGGCGGTCTTCGACGAGCTCTACAGGCTCTTCATGGCCCAGGTGCCGATGATCATCCTCTACAACCAGCCGGACTATGTGGCCTTCCGCCAGGGCGTGCGCGGCGTGCAGCCCTGGGCCTCCGGCCAGACGCGCCTCTGGGGCGTCTCGCGGGACTGATGGCGGCCGGGAGGAGGGGTCCGCATGACCGCGACCTATGCGCTGAAGCGGCTGGGCATGGCGCTGCCCACCCTCCTTCTCGTCGCCATCGCCGTCTTCGCCCTGCTGCGGCTGGTGCCCGGCGACCCGGCGCAGCTGATGCTGGGCGATGCGGCGGATGCCGCGCAGCTGGAGGCTCTGCGCGAGAGTATGGGACTGAGCCATTCGCTGCCCGTGCAGTTCGCCCGGTGGCTCGGCGCCGCGCTCCAGGGTGATCTCGGGCGCTCGCTCGCCAATGAGCAGGCGGTGCTGCCGCTCATCGTCGAGCGCTTCCAGGTCACCGCCTCCATCGTGCTGCTGGCGGTGGCGCTGGCAGCGGTGATTGCGGTGCCGTTGGGCACCATCGCCGCCTGGAAGCAGAACAGCGGGCTGGACCTGGCCGTGGTCGGCGGCGCCACGCTGCTGCTCTCCATTCCCAGCTTCTGGCTGGGCCTGCTCATGCTGCTCTTCTTCGGGCTGAAGCTCGGCTGGGTGCCGGTGGTGGGCTATGTCGGCTTCGGGGAGGACCCCTGGCAGGCGCTGCTCTACATCGCCCTGCCCGTGGTCACGCTGACGCTGATCGAGACCGGCGTGCTGACCCGCATGGCCCGCAGCGCCGCGATCGACGTGCTGCGGCTGGAATACGTGGCCCATGCCCGCTCCAAGGGGTTGCGGGAATCCACGGTGCTGCGGCGGCATGTGCTGCCCAATGCCTTCGCGCCCACCCTCACCCTGCTCGGCATCGTGCTGGGCAACCTGCTGGGCGGCATCGCCGTGATCGAGACGGTCTTCACCATCCCCGGTCTCGGGCGGCTGATGGTCGATGGCATCTATGCCCGGGACTATCCCGTCGTGCAGGGCACCATGCTTTTCGTCGCCGCCATCTATGTGCTGGTGAACCTTCTGGTGGACCTCCTCTACCCCTTCTTCGACCCCCGCGTGGCCGCGGAATAGGACCGAGCATGCGCCTGCGGCTGAATGCCCTGATCGGCGGAACCCTGATGGCGCTGGTAGTCGGCACTGCCGTGACCTCTGCCTTCTGGACGCCCCAGAACCCCCTGCGCATCGCCATGCGGGCCCGCCTCAACGCCCCTTCCGCCGCCCATTGGCTCGGCACCGACGAGGTGGGGCGCGATGTGGTGAGCCGGCTGATGGCCGGGGCCGGCACCTCCTGCCTCGTCGCCGCGCTGACCGTCCTGGCGGCGGTGGTGCTGGGCAGCCTCATCGGGCTGGTGGCCGGTTTCGCGCGCGGCTGGGTGGACCGCGTGCTGATGCTGGTGAACGACGCGCTGCTCGCCTTCCCCGGTATCCTGCTCGCCCTCGGCCTGCTGGCCGTGATGGGGCCGAGCCAATGGGGCATCGTGACGGCGCTGGGCCTCGCCTATACGCCGACCGTCGCGCGCATCGTGCGCGGCGCGGTGCTGTCGATCCGCGAGAGGGAGTTCGTCGAGGCCTCCCGCTCCATCGGCAATTCCGATGCCTACACCATGTGGCGCCACGTCCTGCCGGGCACCGTCTCGCCGCTCATCGTGCTGGCCACCAGCCTGTTCGGCTGGGCCATCCTGGCGGAAAGCGCGCTGAGCTTCCTCGGCCTCGGCGTGCCGCCGCCCGCGCCCACTTGGGGCAACATGCTCTCCGCCGCCCGGCCCTATCTCGAGACCGCCGTCTGGCTCAGCCTCGCGCCCGGTGCCTGCATCGCCCTCACCCTTCTCGGCGTGAACCTGCTGGGCGATGCGCTGCGCGACCACCTGGACCCCCGGAGCAGCCCGCAATGAGCCTGGCCCTGGAAAGCGCCATCGCCGTGCCGGTGCCAGGTGCCGCGCCGCTTCTCTCGGTGGAGGGGCTGCGGGTGGAGTCGGGCGGCATTCCCGTGGTGCAGGATGTCTCCTTCCGCATCGCCGCCGGCGAGATGTTAGCGCTGGTTGGTGAATCCGGCAGCGGCAAGACCGCGACGGGCCGGGCCATCCTCGGCCTGCTGCCGCCCGGCCTCACCTGCGCGGCGGGTGCCATCCGCCTCGGGGAGGAGGATCTCGCCCGCGTGGCCCCGGCGCGGCTGAGGGAACTGCGCGGCGGCGCGATCGGCATGGTCTTCCAGGAGCCGATGGTCTCCCTCAACCCCGCCATGACCATCGGCGCCCAGCTGGGCGAGGCGCTGGCCCTGCACAGCCGCCTGAGCCCCGAGGCGCAGCGTGCGGCCTGCCTCGCCATGCTCCGCCGCGTGCAGATCGCCGATCCCGAGGGCTGCCTGCGCGCCTATCCGCATGAGTTCTCCGGGGGGATGCGCCAGCGGATCATGCTGGCGGCGGTGATGCTCCCCCGGCCCCGCCTGCTGATCGCGGACGAACCGACCACCGCCCTCGACAACCTCGCCCAGGCCGAGGTGCTGGACCTGATGGTGGAGCTGGCGCGGGAGAACGGCACGGCGGTGCTGCTCGTCACCCATAATCTCGGCCTCGTCTCCCGCTACGCCGACCGGGCGCTGGTGATGCAGCGCGGCCGGGTGGTGGAGGAGGGGCCCGCGCGGCGCCTGCTTTCCGCCCCTCGGGAGGACTATACCCGCCTCCTCGTCTCGGCCATGCCGCAGCGCCTCCCGCGCCCGCCCCGCCTCCCCTCGGAGGTACTGCTGGAGGCGCGTGGCCTGACCGTGGACTACCCCGGCCGCGCCCGGCTCTTCCGGCGCCTGCCGGGCAAGCGGGCCGTGAAGGGCGTGGACCTCGCTATCCAGCGCGGCGAGACGGTGGCGCTGGTGGGCGGCAGCGGGTCGGGCAAGACCACGCTGGGCCGCGCCATGCTGCGCCTCGTCCAGCCCAGCGGCGGCCAGCTCCTCTTCCGCGGGCGGGACGTGACCACCGGATCGGGCGAGGCCGTCCGGGATTTCCGCCTGGCCTGCCAGATCGTCTTCCAGGATCCCTATTCCTCCCTCGACCCCCGCCAGCGCGTCGGGGAGATCGTGGCGGAGCCGCTGCGCCATGAGCCCGGCCTGACCGCCGCGGCACGCGCCGCGCGTGTGGCCGAGACCTTCGAGGCGGTGGGCCTGCCCGGCATGGACCGGCGCTTCCCCCACCAGCTCTCCGGCGGGCAGCGGCAGCGCGTGGCCATTGCCCGCGCCATCGTGCGCCGGCCCGCCCTGGTGGTGGCCGACGAGCCCGTCAGCGCGCTCGACATGACGGTGCAGAAGCAGATCCTCACCCTCATCCGCTCGCTGCAGGCCGAGCGGGGCTTCGCCTGCCTCTTCATCTCCCACGACCTCGGGGCGGTGGCGGAGGTGGCGGACCGGGTGCTGGTGATGCAGGACGGCGCGATCGTGGAGCAGGGGCCGCGCGACGCCATCTTCGACGCGCCCCAGCACCCCTATACCCGCGCCCTGCTGGACGCGACGCCCCGGCTGATGGGCTGAGCGGCATGGCCTGCCGCGGCTTCCCAAGGCAGCCACGGCTCCCTATGGGCCGCCCGATGCCCGGACCTGCCCTGCCGTGACGGACCAGACCATCACCCCGCTCCGGCGCAACCTGGCCCGCGACATCCTGGACCTGCTGCGCGAGCGCGGGGCGGAGCCGGGGGAGCGCCTCAGCCGCCCCGCCCTGGCCGAGGCGCTGGGCGTGTCCCGCACCCCCGTGAACGGCGCCATCGCGCTGCTGGAGGAGCTCGGGGCGGTCCGCAGCGAGGGGCGGTCGGTCCGGCTGCGGACGCTCGATCTCGACCCCGAGGCCTTGCCCGCCGGCGAGGAGGAGACAGGCGTCGCCCGCCTGCTCGTCGCCATCGCGCGCGGCCGCGCGGACGGGACGGTGGCGGATGAGGTATCGGAGCGCCAACTGGCCCAGCAATTCGGCACGGGCCGAGGCGTGGTGGCCCAGGCCCTGGCCCAGCTGGCCGAGGCCGGGGTGGTCAGCCGGAACCGGGGCCATGGCTGGCGCTTCACCGCTGGCTTCGCCTCGGCCGAGGAACGCGCCGCCTCCTACCGCTTCCGCCTGTTGATCGAGCCCGCGGCCCTGCTGGAACCCGGCTTCTCCCTTCCGGCGGGGTTCGCCACCCAGATGCGCCGGGAGCACCAGCGCTTCCTGGACCGCCCCTGGCGGGACGACGATGCGGTGGGCTTCTTCCGCATCAATGCGGAGTTCCATGCGGGGCTCGCCGAGGCCTCGGGCAACCGCTTCATCGCGGCGGCCGTGGTGCAGCAGAACCGGCTGCGCACCCTGGCCAACTACTCCTGGCGCCTGGGTCCGGAGCGCGTGGCAGTCTCGGTGCGCGAGCACCTGGCCATCCTGGACACATTGCAGGCGGGCGACCGCGAGCGCGCCGCCTTGCAGATGCGCCTGCACCTGGCCGATGCGCTGGCGCTGCGGCGCCCCTGAGGGCTGCTCTCCGGAAGCGCCAAAGGCGCCCTCAGGGCAGGTTCTCTCGTAGAATGATCTCGCCCACGGGCCGCCCCACGCCGCTCATCGCCTCCCGTCCCGCGCGGAGGTTGTCGAAGATCGCGGCGCAGTCCATCAGGATCGTGCGCGGGTTCTGGGTGATGACGGCATCCATCGTGCCGTCGATAAGCAGGGCCCGCGTGTCGGGGGTCAGGCCGTGGCCGATGAACACGGTCTCCTGCTCTCGCCTTGCCTCGCGCAGGGCCCGCGCAATCCCCGCGGCACCGCCGCCGATGTTGTAGATGCCGGCGAGATCGGGGTGGCGACCCAGCAGCATCTTGGCCTGGCGGTAGTTCTTCGCCTCGTCGTCATGCCCCTCGCGCAGCCCGACCACCTCGACCTCGGGGAACATCTCGGTGAAGAGGTGCAGGAATCCCATCTCCCGCTCCTCATGCGCGCGATAGCTGAGGCTGCCCGCGATCATCGCCACCTTGGCCGGGCGCCGCCCGATGAAGCGGGCCATCAGATAGCCCGCGGTGCGGCCGGTGGAGCGGTTGTCCAGCCCCACATAGGCGGCGCGCCGCGCATTCCCGATGTCCGAGATGAGGGTCGCGCTCGGCTTTCCGGCCTCGGCCAGGGCATTCACCGCCTCCCGCACCGCCGGGTGCTCCAGCGCCATGAAGGCGACGCCATCCGCATCCCGCCCGGCCTCCCGCAGCGCCTTCGCCAGGAGCTCCGGGTTGAAGCTGCGGATGAACTCCGCATGGGCGGTCATGCCGAAGCCATCGAAGCGCGCGCGCATTTCGCCGACAAGCTGGCCAAGCCGCGTGAGGAAGCGGTTCGATCCTTCCGGCAGAAGGAAGGCCAGGCGCAGCGGCCGCCGCGCACGGGATTCGTAAGGGTCGGTGTCGAGGATGTAGCCCAGCGCGGCCGCGGCCCGGACCACACGCTCCACGGTCACGGGCCGGACGCCGGCGCGGCCATGCAGCACCCGGTCCACGGTTGCCGTGGAGACGCCGGCCGCGCGGGCGACATCGGGCACCCTGGTCCGGGGCGGCCGGCCGCCCTTGGGTGAAGAATCCATCAGATTCCATCAGGAAATGGGTTTGACGCTCCCGAAACCGGCCTTCTACCGTGCCGCCACCTCGGAATGCATCATTTCACATCAAGAAGCTGAGGGGAGGGAAGAGTCCATGTCGCCCACCACGCGTCGTACCGTGCTCCGCGCCGCTGCCGCCCTGCCGGCCGCGGGCCTGCTTGCCGCACCCCGCTTCGCCCGCGCGGCGGAGTTCGAGTGGAAATACGGCCACAACCTTCCCGTCACCCATCCCCTGCATATCCGCGCGCAGGAGGCGGTGGAGCGCATCGCGCGCGAGACGAATGGCCGGGTCGAGATCAAGATCTTCCCGAACAACCAGCTCGGCGGCGATACCGACATGCTCTCTCAGGTGAGGAGCGGGGGCATCACCTTCTTCACCCCGTCCGCCCTGGTGATCGCCACGCTGGTGCCGGTGGCCTCCATCAATGCCGTCGGCTTCGCCTTCGCCGACTACGCCCAGGTCTGGAAGGCGATGGATGGCGGGCTCGGGGCGCATGTGCGCCAGGCCATCTCGCGCGTGAACCTCTTCGCCTTCGAGAAGATGTGGGACAACGGCTTTCGCCAGATGACCACTAGCGGCCGCGCCATCACCGAGGCGGCCGGGATGGACGGGCTGAAGATCCGCGTTCCCGTCAGCCCACTTTCCATTTCCATGTTCCGCGGCCTCGGCGCCTCCCCGGCCAGCCTGCAGTTCAGCGAGGTCTATTCCGCGCTGCAGACCAAGGTGGTGGATGCGCAGGAGAACCCGCTGCCCATCATCCAGGTGGCCAAGCTCTACGAGGTGCAGAAGAGCTGCGCGCTGAGCAATCATATTTGGGACGGCTACTGGTTCATTGCCAATGGTCGCGCCTGGCGCGGCCTGCCGGCCGAGCTGCAGCGCGTGGTCTCCATCGCCATCAACGAGGCGGGGCTGAAGCAGCGCGATGACATCGCGGGGCTGAATGCCACCGTCCAGGCGGATCTCCAGTCCAAGGGCCTCGCCTTCAACGGGACCAACCCCGAGAGCTTCCGGGCCCGGCTGCGGGATTCGGGCTTCTACGGCGAGTGGAAGACCCGCTTCGGCGAGGAGGCCTGGGGGCAGCTCGAAGCCGCCGTCGGCCGGCTGGCCTGACCGCCCTGCACCCCGCCGAGGAGCCGCGCAGCATGGCCGGACACGCCACCGCCCTGGATGCCCCCGCCACGCTGCCCCAGGGTGGATTGGCGCGGCTCGCCTTCGGCTTCGACCGCCTTCTCGGCGGTTTCGTGGAGGCGCTGGCCGCCGCGCTGGTGCTGGCGGAGATCATCATCCTCGGCGCGGGCGTCACCGCCCGCTATGTCTTCCACGCGCCCATCATCTGGTCGGACGAGCTGGCCTCCATCCTCTTCCTCTGGCTCTCGATGCTGGGGGCCGTGGTGGCACTGCGGCGGGGCGAGCACATGCGGATGACAGGGCTCGTGACCCGCGTCGGCCCGCAGCTCCGCGCGGTGCTCGAGGCGCTGGCGCTCACGGCCTCGCTCGCCTTCATCCTTCTCGTCCTGCACCACGCGCTGGAATATGCGGAGGAAGAGGCCTTCATCGTCACCCCCGCGCTGGAGATCGCCAATTCCTGGCGCGCCGCCGCGCTGCCGGTGGGCTTCGCGCTGATGGTGCCTGTCGCGCTCGTGCGGTTGCTCCGGCTAGGGCAGCCGATGGCGGTGGCGGTCGCGGCCCTGCTCACCGCTGGCACCGTAATCGGGTTCTGGCTGCTCGGCCCCACCCTGAAGCCGCTGGGCCAGGCGAACCTTCTGATCTTCTTCGTGGGCCTCGTCGCGGTGAACGTCTTTGCCGGCGTGCCCATCGCCTTCTCCTTCGCCCTCGCCACCTTCGGCTATCTCGCCTGCACCACCTCCACGCCGCTGCTGGTGGTGGTGGGGCGGCTGGACGAGGGGATGTCGCACCTCATTCTCCTGGCCGTGCCGCTCTTCGTCTTCCTGGGCGCGCTGATCGAGATGACCGGCATGGCCCGCGCCATGATCCAGTTCCTGGCCAGCCTGCTCGGCCATGTGCGCGGCGGCCTCTCCTATGTGCTCATCGGGGCAATGTATCTCGTCTCCGGTATCTCCGGCTCCAAGATCGCGGATATGGCGGCCATCGCGCCGGTGCTTTTCCCTGAGATGCGGAAACGTGGCGCTAAGCCCGGCGACCTCGTGGCGCTGCTTTCCGCCACGGGTGCGCAGACCGAGACGATCCCGCCCAGCATCGTGCTGATCACCATCGGTTCCGTCACGGGCGTCTCCATCGCGGCGCTGTTCACGGGCGGGATGCTCCCCGCGGTCGTGCTCGGCCTGTGCCTGTGCGTCGTCGTCTGGTGGCGCTACCGGCGGGAGGACCTGAGCCATGTGACGCGGTACTCCGCGGGGCAGATCTTCCGCTTCGCCCTTGTGGCGCTGCCGGCGATCGCGCTGCCCTTCATCATCCGCGCCGCGGTGGTGGAGGGCGTGGCGACAGCCACCGAGGTGTCCACCATCGGCATCGGCTATTCCGTGCTGATGGGGCTGCTGGTCTACCGCCAGTTCGACTGGCGCCGCATCGGCCCGATGCTGGCCGACACGGCCTCGCTGACCGGGGCCATCATCTTCATCGTCGGCTGCGCCACCGCCATGGCCTGGGGGCTGACCCAGTCCGGCTTCTCGCAGGACCTGGCGCGGCTGATGGCGGCCATCCCCGGCGGCGCCTGGGGCTTCCTCGCGATCTCCATCCTCGCCTTTATCATCCTGGGCAGCGTGCTGGAGGGTATCCCTGCCATCGTGCTCTTCGGCCCGCTGCTTTTCCCGCTGGCCAAGAGCGCGGGGGTGCATGAGGTGCACTACGCGATGGTGGTGATCTTCGCGATGGGCATCGGGCTTTTCGCCCCGCCCTTCGGCGTTGGCTATTACGGCGCCTGCGCGACCAGCAAGGTCAATCCGGACGAAGGCCTCCGCTACATCTGGGGCTACATGGCCGCGCTGCTCGTCGGGCTCGTCATCGTCGCCGCCGTACCCTGGTTCTCGATCGGCTTTCTCTGAAGCCGCTCCCTTTTCCCGCCTCCCTTCTCCAAGCAGGACACACCCGATGAGCCGCTTCCTCGGCCAGATCCGTCAGGCCGGCTACGTCGTGCCCGATATCGAGGCCGCCATGGACTACTGGAGCCGCGTCCTCGGCGTTGGCCCCTTCTTCTACAATCCCCGTGTTCCCATCCGGAACTACCGCTACAGGGGCGAAAGCTACGAGCCGCACAACTCCGTGGCGCTGGCCAATTCCGGGCCGCTGCAGGTGGAGCTGATCCAGTGCCGGAACGCGGTGCCCTCCATGTACAGGGACTTCACCGACGCCGGGCATAGCGGGCTGCAGCACGTGGCCTACTGGACCAGCGACTACGACGCCGACCTGGAGCGGCTTCAGGCCCAGGGCTTCAAGCCCGTGATGAGCGGCGAGGTGGGGGAGCGGGGCCGCTTCGTCTATTTCGACACGCATTACCACCCGGGCACGGTGATCGAGCTTTCCGAGGTCGCGGGCCCCAAGGGCGAGATGTTCCGCCTGATCCGCGAGGCGTCCGAGAACTGGGACGGCAAGGACCCTGTCCGCCCCTTCCCCGACCTGTCGAAGCTCTGACCATGCGCGCCGAACGCTTCCGGGCCACCTATCTGATCGAGACGCCGCTCGACCCTGCCAAGGTGGCCGAGGTGATGGCGGGCGAGCAGTCCTGCGGCACCTTCACGCGGGTGGAGGGTGAGACCGACGCCCTGCGCGAACGTGCCCGGGCGAATGTGCTGGCGGTGGAAAGGCTGGAGGAGGTGGACCACCCCTCCCTGCCGAATGCATGGCTCGCCCGGCGCGGGATCGGCGGGCCCTGGAAACGGGCGCGCATCACGCTGGACTTCCCGGTGGCGAATGTCGGGACCAACCTGCCGACCCTTGCCTCGATCGTGGCCGGAAACCTCTTCGACCTCGGGGAGGTCACCGGGCTGCGGCTGGAGTCCATCGAGCTGCCCCCCCTTTACCGCCGCCGCTTCCCCCTGCCGGCCCAGGGGCTGGCGGGCACGCGGCGCCTGACCGGCGTGACGGAGGGGGTGCTGGTCGGCTCCATCATCAAGCCGAATGTCGGCCTCACCCCGGAGGAGACTGCCTCTCTGGTCGCGCGTCTCTGTGAGGCCGGGCTCGACTTCATCAAGGACGACGAGATCTCGGCCGACCCGGACCATGCGCCGCTTGCCCAGCGCATCCCGGCCGTGATGGCCGCCGTGCGGCGGCATGAGGACCGGACGGGCAAGCATGTGATGGTCGCCTTCAACATCACCGACGAGACCGACGCCATGCGGCGCCATGCGGACCTCGTCGCGCGGGAAGGCGGCAGTTGCGTGATGGCTAGCCTCAACTGGTGCGGCTTCTCCGCGATCGAGACGCTCCGCCGCGGCACGGATCTCGCGCTGCATGGCCACCGGAACGGCTACGGCGCCTTTTCCCGCCATGCCCTGCTCGGCATCGGCTTCCAGGCCTATCAGCTGCTCTGGCGCCTCGCCGGGGTGGACCACATGCATGTGCACGGGGTGCAGGGCAAATTCGCCCAGGCCGATGAGGAGGTCATCTCCTCCGCCCAGGACTGCGTGACCCGCCTCGCGGGCGAGGTGGACGACCGGGTGATGCCGGCCTTCTCCTCGGGGCAATGGGCCGGCACGGCCCCGGCCACCTTCGCGGCCATCGGCCATACCGACCTGCTCTTCATGGCGGGCGGCGGCGTCATGGCCCATCCCGGCGGGCCGGCCGCCGGGGTTGCCAGCATCCGCGAGGCCTGGGAGGCCACGGCGCGGGGCGAGGCGCTCGAACAGGCGGCGCTGGACCGCCCCGCCCTGCGCCAGGCGCTGGAGACCTTCGGCACCCGATGAGCAGCCCTCCCTACGGCTGGTATGGCGACGACTTCACCGGCGCCACCGACACGCTGGCTGAGCTGGCACGGCGGGGCATGCGCGCCATGCTCTTCCTCTCCCTGCCCGAGCCGGCGCGGCTGAACCGGGCGGGGCCGCTGGACGCCATCGGCATCGCTGGCGCGTCCCGGACCATGGCGCCCGCGGAGATGACGGCCGAGCTGGAACCCGTCGGCCGGTTCATGCGCGACGCGGGCATCCGCCTGCTGCACTATAAATGCTGCTCCACCTTCGACAGCGCCCCGGAGATGGGGAGCATCGGCGCCGCCGTGGGGGCGCTCCGGCCCTTCTTCGTCAATCCTTTCCGCCCCATCGTGGGCGGCCAGCCCAATCTCGGCCGCTACTGTCTCTTCGGGAACATCTTCGCCGCGGCAGGGACGGGGGGAGCGGTGCATCGGCTCGATCGCCATCCCACCATGCGCTGCCATCCGGTCACGCCCATGGCCGAGGCCGACCTGCGTCTCCACCTTGCCGCCCAGGGCCTCTCCGTGAACGGAGTTCCCTATCCGGCCTACGACCTCGGCGAGGCATCGCTGGATGAGACGTTGGACATGCTCCTCGCGGCCGTGCCGGATGCCGTGCTGCTCGATCTCAGCCGCGAGGCCGATCTTCCCGTCATCGGCCGGCTCCTGCGGAGCCGTGCCGCCCAGGCGCCTCTCCTGGCGGTCGGGCCCAGCGGCGTGGCCCAGGCTTGGTGCGCGGACCGGGACGGGCAGGGGGAAGCCCGAGCCATCCGGCAGGAAGGGGGCCCCGTGCTCGTCCTGGCCGGCAGCCTGTCCCCTGTCACCCGGCGCCAGGTGGCCGAGGCCACGGCCTACCGCCACCTCATCGCCGACCCGGCGCGCCTGGCTGGGGACGGCACCTATGCCCAGGGGCTCGTCTCGGAGACCTGCCGCCTGCTGGATGGGGGCGAGGACGTGCTGATCGCGACCGAGGCGCCAGCGGGCGCCGCCCTGGCCAGCGGAGCGGTGGCGCGGGCCACCGCCCGCCTGCTGGGCCAGGTGATGCGCCGACGGCCGGTGCGACGCCTGGGAATCGCCGGCGGGGACACATCCAGCCTTGGTGCGCGGGCCCTCGACCTCTGGGGGCTCTCCTACCGGGGGGCCATCGCGCCCGGCGTGACCCTCTGCCAGGGCCACAGCGACGACCCGGCGCTGGACGGCCTGGAAATCATGCTGAAGGGCGGTCAGATGGGCGGGCCGGACCTCCTGGCGCGGTTCAGAGCTTCCTGACAGGCCTGGATCGCGCGGCAGAGCGGACCCATATCCCTCCTGTCCAGCGATGCCCTCCGGGGATTTTCACGAGCGCCTCAAAAAGGCGCTTGCATCCGCGGAACCCAGGAGCTACATCGCCGCTCCCGCATGGGACCTTACGGCTCTCCGCCAACAACCACCAAGTACTCTGAAGTATTTGGCTTGACGGATTAGGAAGAGACGGAGTAAACATGCTGGACTCGGAGCCGATGAGGCTCCGAGTTGTTCTCTGACAATTGCATCTGTCTTTTGGAAGATGATGATCTTTCATGGGGGCGAGGTTTCACATGCCGTGAGGTATGTGTGGCTGAGTGTTCATGGGGAGATGTCGAGAATGGTGAGCGGAGCTTTGGTCGATGAGCATTGGCTTAGCTGAGCTTTAGGGCTTGGTTGGGTTGATGAACTTGAGAGTTTGATCCTGGCTCAGAGCGAACGCTGGCGGCATGCTTAACACATGCAAGTCGCACGGGCAGCAATGTCAGTGGCGGACGGGTGAGTAACGCGTAGGAACATGTCCATGAGGTGGGGGACAACCCTGGGAAACTGGGGCTAATACCGCATATCGGCTGAGGCCGAAAGCCTTCGGGCGCCTTTGGAGTGGCCTG
>NZ_FQZF01000024.1 GCF_900141905.1 Muricoccus roseus
GGCGCCCAGATCTCGGCCATGCAGGGCGAGACGGCGCGGGCGGTGCAGGCGATCGGGGGGATCGTGCGCACGATCGAGGAGATGAACAGCATCACCGCCCAGGTGGCGGCGGCCGCCGAGGAGCAGACGGCGGCGACGCGCGAGATCGGGCGGGCCGTCTCCGAGGCGGCGTCCGGCACGCAGGAGGTCTCGCGCCACACGGCGGGGGTGACCGAGGGCGCCGAGCGCACCGGGGCGGCGGCGGACCAGCTCCGTGCCGCCTCCGCCGAGCTCGCCCAGCAATCCGAGCAGCTCCGCGGACGGGTGGACCGCTTCCTCGCCGAGATCCGCGCGGCGTGACGGTCGCTTCGGTTCACGCATTCCGATGCGAGAGGCGGTGTGGTGGCGCCCCGTGCGGCCTCAGCCCTCGGTGGAAGGCGTTTCCGCTGCGCGCATCCGACGGAGCCGGGTGGTGTAGGAGAAGCGCTCCGCCGGATGCAGGCTGATCGTCACCGCGAGCGGGGCGCCGGAGGGGTCGATGTAGCGGCGCGTGATTTCCAGCGCATGCCCACCCGGCTCTGCCTGAAGGGCCTGCGCCACCGCACCCTCCGGAATACCGGCGGCGCGAATCTCCTGGGTGACCTCCTCGATCGGCCGCCCCACCCGCTCGGCCAGGAGCGTCGCGATCAGCCCGCGGAAGGATCCGTCCTGCAGGCGCCGCTCCAGGTCACGAGGCGCGGCCTCCGCATCGGCATAGCTGTCGGTCCAGCACAATGGCAGGCCGCTTCCACCCGGGGGCACCCTGAGACCTGAGACGTGGAGCCACCGACTGCCCGGACGCACGGAAAGCCGCGCCGCAAGGCTGTCATCCGCCACGATCGGCTCCACCCCGATGATCCGTCGCTCGGTCTCTGCGGCGTATTGCAGAAGGTCATCGATCCCCGCCAGCGACTGCGCATAGCTTCGCTGCCGCCGTGGCGCTCCGGCGGTCACATGCGTGCCGGACCGACGGCGGCGTGAGACGAGGCCGAGCTCCTCCAGCCGGCGCAGGGCCGCGCGCACCGTCGCCCGGCTCACGCCCCGTTCCGCCGAAAGCTCGATCTCGGTCCGTAGCCGGGCGCCCTCCGGATGCACACCCCGCGCGATCTCGTCGGCGATCTCCCGGGCGAGGGTGACGTAGCGCGGGGATGGATGGGCGTTCGCGAGGGACATGGATGGCGAGGCTAGGGCCCAGGACAGGGTTGACAAGCGCGGCACGGCGCCTGTTAAGGTCCGTACCAATTAAATCATACGAACTTTTCTGGAAACCTCCGCCATGCCACTCCGTCGCTCGCTCCTCTCCGCGGCCCTGTTCTCGGGCGCCATGCCAGCCCTGCTCTCCTCAAGGGCCCAGGCGCAGGGTGCGGGCTACCCGGACAAGCCCATCCGGCTGATCCTGCCCTTCGCCGCGGGTGGCCCGACCGACACGCTTGGCCGGGTCTTCGCCGAGCAATTGAGCGGGCAGCTCAACGGCCGCGTGCTGGTGGAGAACCGCACCGGCGCGGGTTCCACCATCGGCGCCGATGTGGTCGCGAAGGCGCCCAGGGATGGCTACACGCTGCTGTTCAACAACCTTTCCCACTCCATCAACCCGTCGCTCTACCGCCGCCTGCCCTATGACACGCTGGGCGACTTCGTTCCCGTCTCCACCCTGATGGAGGGGCCGGTCATCCTCCTGGTCGGCGCGAACTCGCCCTTCCGGACTCTCAAGGACCTCATAGCGGCATTGCGGGAGAAGCCGGACCACTACGACTACGGTTCGGCGGGCAACGGGTCCGCGGCCCATGTCTCGACCGTGCAGATCCTCTCCCTGACGAAGACGCGCATGAACCACATCGTCTACCGCGGCGTCGCGCCCGCCATGACGGATCTGCTGGCCGGCACCGTTGCCCTGGTGAACGATACCTCGACCACCGCGCTGGGAAGCATCCGCGGCGGCATGGTGCGGCCCCTGGCCGTGACCTCGGCCGAGCGCGTTCCCTTCCTGCCGGACCTCCCGACGGTGCGGGAGAGCGGCATCCCGGAACTGGCCAACTTCCGCATGTCCACCTGGAACATGCTGTTCGCGCCCGCCGGCACCCCGCAGCCGATCGTGGAGCGGCTGCATGACGAAACGCGGAAGGCGCTCGCGAATCCCGCCTTCGTCGCGAAGCTGGCGGAGCTGGGCAACGTGCCCATGCCGGCGACCGATCTGGCCGGTGCCCGCGCCTTCCTCGTCTCCGAGGTGGAGCGGTGGCGCGGCGTGATGGCCGAGGCCGGGGTGAGCCCGGAATAGGCTCCCCAGTTCCCTGCCGATGAAGTTTGAAGGCCCGGACGCCCGTCCCGCCGGGCTCCTGAGGAGACTTGCATGCCGAGTACCGCTCTCGATTCCGCCTTGTTCCGCGACATGTTCGGCACGCCCGCGATGCGCGCCGTCTTTTCCGATGAGGCGCTGGTCGGCCGCTACCTCGAAGCCGAGGTCGCCCTGGCGCGCGCGGAGGCCCGCTGCGGCGTCATTCCGGCCGCCGCCGCGGAGGCGATCGCCGGCGCCGCCCAGAGTCTTCAGCTCGATTGGGAACGGCTTCGCCAGGAAACGGAGAATGTCGGCTACCCCATCCTGCCCCTGGTGCACCAGCTGAGCGAGGCCGCGGGAGAGGCCGGGCGCTACGTCCATTGGGGCGCGACGACGCAGGACATCATGGACACGGGGAACGTGCTCCAGATCCGCGCCGCGCTCGACCTCGTGGCGGCCGATGTCGAGGCGCTCCGCGGCATCCTCGCGGAACTGGCGGCCCGCTACCGCGACACACCGATGGCCGGGCGCACCCATCTGCAGCAGGCGTTGCCGGTGACCTTCGGCTACAAATGCGCCGTGTGGCTGTCAGGCCTCGACCGGCATGCGGAGCGGCTGGCGCAGCTCCGCCCCCGCGTGTTGCTCGGCCAGTTCGCCGGCGCGGCCGGCACCCTGGCCTCGCTGGGGGAGGACGGGTTCCAGGTGCAGGAGGCCTTCTGTGCCGAGCTGGGCCTGAACCAGCCCCCCGTGACCTGGCATGTGGCGCGCGACGGCATCGCCGAGGCCGTCAGCCTGCTCGGCCTTGTCACCGGCAGCATGGCCAAGATCGCGACCGATGTGATGCTGATGATGTCGAGCGAGTTCGGCGGCGAGGTGATGGAACCCTTCGTCAAGGGCCGCGGCGCGTCCTCCACCATGCCACAGAAGCGCAACCCCATCTCGTCGGAGATCATGCTGGCGACGGCCAAGGCGGTGCGCCAGCAGGTCGCGCTGATGCTGGACGGGATGGTGCATGACTTCGAGCGCGCGACCGGGCCATGGCACCTGGAATGGCTGGCGGTGCCGGAGAGCTTCATCCTGACGGCGGGCTGCCTCCACCAGGCCAAGTTCATGCTGTCGGGTCTGACGGTCGATGCGGCGCGGATGCGCGCGAATCTCGACATGACCGGCGGGCTGATCGTGGCGGAGGCGGTGATGATGGCGGCCGCCCCCCGGCTCGGCCGCCAGCACGCGCATGACGTGGTTTACGACGCCTGCCGTGCCGCGATCACCTCTGGCCGAACGCTCGCCGAGGCCCTGATGGAGGTGCCAGAGGTCGTGGACGCGTTGGGTGGGCGAGAAGGGGTGGAGCGCCGTTGCGACCCTGCAAACTATCTCGGCCTCGCGCCGCAGATGGTAGACCGGGTGCTGGCGGGACGGAGGGGCGGCTGACGCACTCCCGCGCGGGAAATGCCTCCTCCGGGCAGACAGCCATGGCGGCCCATGGTCTCCGCCCGGCGGGGCGCCGCTCCGCAGGCGGTACGGGGCCTGTCCTCGGCCCGGCATGAGAGGCAGGCGGGCCGGAAGAGCCTGGAAGCCGGCTTGGTCGCGTGGGCGCGCGGGCCGAACCTGGCCGTCGCGCTCCCGATCGCAGGCTCGGACCGCGTGCCCGAGCCGTTCTATTTCAGGTGCTGGGCCAGATGCTTGTTCATCTCGAACATCGTCACCTTGTCCTTGCCGAACACCTTCCGCAGCTTGTCGTCGGCCAGGATTTCCCGCCCGTCCTTCGGGTTCTGCAGCTTGTTGGCCTTGATATAGGCCCAGACCTTGCTGACCGCCTCGCCGCGGGCGAGCTTCTCCTCGCCCACCACGGCACCCAGCTCCGCCGAGGGCTGCAGGGGCTGCTGCAGCGCATTCGGCTTGTTGCCCTTGGCCGGCTTGGCGATCTTGGTCCCCTCGACCTCTCCTGACGCCTTCCCCTCGGACGGCTTCGACTTCGCTTTATCGGGCATCGGCGCACTCCTCATGCTCTTGGCTGCTGGGCTTGCGTGACGGTCACCAGCACGGTCGGGAGCGCAACGGCCACTCTCCGCGGCAGTTTCAGTGCCCCTGCCCGGGAAACCCACAGCCCCGACCGCCCATATCGGGCGGCGGCGACCGCATCGTCGGGCGCGGTGCAGCCCCCAGGAGCAGGAAGGGCGGGAGCCGCGGGGCAAGGCGGGGAGACCCCAAGGCGCCCCCTGCCCGCGGCCGACGCGGCCCCTCAGCGCATGCTGGCCGCCAGCGCCTCGGTGATCCTCCGGGCGAAGGCCGCCGGATCGCGCGGGCTGGCTCCGTCCTGAACGCGCGCCAGGTCGAGCAGCAGCCCGGCCGCCTCCTTCATCTCCGCATCGCCTTCCGCCCGGGCCGCCAGGTTCCGGATGAGCGGATGGCGGGGATTGATCTCCAGCACCGGCTGCTCCGCCCCGAAGCCCCGCCCGGCCCGCTGCAGCAGGCGCTGCATGTGCAGGTCCGGCCCATGCTCGGGGGCCGCGAGGACGACCGCGCTCTCGACCAGGCGGTCGGTCGCGCGCACCTCCGACACCTCCTCTCCCAGCGCGTCCTTCAGGAGCGGGATCAGCCTGGAGACATCCGCCGGCTCCCCGCCGGCCGCTTCCTCCACGGGGGCGAGCTTCGACAGGTCGGCCGAACCCTGGGTGATGCTCCGGATCGGCTTCTCCTCGAAGCGGTCCAGCCGCTCAGGCCAGAAGGCGTCGATCTGGTCGGAGAGGAGCAGCACCTCGACCCCACGCGCGCGGAAGCCTTCCAGCTGCGGCGACCTGGCCAGCGCCTCGGGCGAGTCACCGGCCAGCACGTAGATGGCCTCCTGCCCCTCCTTCATGCGGGCGACATAGTCGGCCAGCGAGGTCCAGCCCTCCACGGCGGAGGAGCGGAAACGCAGCAGGCCGGCCAGGTCCTTGCGGTGCTCCGCATCCTCCCAGAGCCCCTCCTTGAGGATCGGGCCGAAATTCTCCCAGAAGCCGACATAGCCCGCGTCGTTCTTGGCCCGCCCCTTCAGTTCCGAGAGGACCCGGTTCGTCACCGCCCGCCGGATCCGGGCGAGCACCGGCGTGGCCTGCAGCATCTCGCGCGAGACATTCAGGGGCAGGTCTTCCGTGTCCACCACGCCCTGGACGAAGCGTAGCCAGGGCGGGAGGAGCTCCGCCTGGTCGGTGATGAACATCCGGCGGACATGGAGCCGCACCCGGCTCTCTCGCTCGCCCTCGACCACCTGAAACGGCTTCATCCCGGGGATGAAGAGAAGGGCGGAGAAGTCCACGGTCCCCTCGGCCCGCCAGTGCAGCGTGGCCCAGGGCTTGTCGAAGACATGCCCGAGATGCCGGTAGAACTCGGTGTAGCTCTCCTCGCTCACCTCGGCCTTCGGCTTGCGCCACAGGGCGGTGCCCTCATTGGCGGGCTCGTCCTTGCCATCCTGCGTGACGGTGATGGGAACGGTGATGTGGTCCGCCCATTTGCGGATGATCGTCCGGAGGCGCAGCGGCTCCAGGAACTCCTCGGCATCGGGCTTCATGTGCAGGACGATGTCCGTGCCGGCCTCGGCGCGGGTGGCGGGGGCCAGGGTGTAGTCGCCCCGGCCTTCGGAGGCCCAGGTCCAGCCCTCCTCGGCACCCGCGCGGCGGGAGGTGACCTCGACCCGCTCGGCCACCATGAAGGCGGCGTAGAAGCCCACGCCGAACTGGCCGATGAGGCTCGGCCGGTCGCCCGGCCCGGTCTCCGCGAGGGATTGGGTGAAGGCCCGGGTGCCGGAACGGGCGATGGTTCCGAGATTCTCGGTCAGCTCGGCCTTGCTCATCCCGATTCCGGGGTCCGAGATGGTAAGGGTACGGGCTTCCTTGTCCGGAACGATCCGGACCGCCGCCCCCTCGGGGACGCCGGGCGCGCCACCGGTCAATGCCTCGAAACGGCGGCGGTCCACCGCGTCGGCCGCGTTCGCGACCAGCTCGCGCAGGAAGATCTCCCGGTCCGAGTACAGGGCGTGGACCACCAAATCCAGCAGCCGCCCCACCTCCGCGCCAAACTCGTGGCGCTCCACCGCCTCACTCACGCGCATCCTCCAGGTCAGTTTGAGCCGGAAGGGCGATATGAAAGACGGTCCGCCCGTCTTCAAGACCATTCGGGAATGCCGTTGCTTCACCCCCGGAGCGCCCTGAGGGCGCCCTGCGGCACCCCTGAGCGCACCTCTTACCGGGGTACGGGGCCCGGTCGTCGAGGCGCCTGCCTTGCGGCATTTAAATAGCTAAGTTAGTTATCTGTTAGCACTGCGGCCTGCGCCGTGCGATGGGAGGCGGGATGAACGAGGCGTCATCGCTGGAATCGGCGTCGCCGAGGCGCCCGCTGCGCCTCATCATCGGCATCAGTGGCGCCTCAGGGGCCATCTACGGCATCCGCCTGCTTCAGCTTCTGCGCGGAACGGATATCCAGTCGCACCTCATCATCTCGCCCACCGCGCGCGTGACGATCGCGCACGAGACCTCCTTCAAGGTCAGCGAGGTCGAGGCGATGGCGGACACAGTCCACAGCCACGCCGATCTGGGCGCCGCCTGTTCCAGCGGCTCCTTCCACACGCTTGGCATGGTGGTTGCGCCGTGCTCGGTGAAGACGCTCGCCGAGATTGCCACCGGCGTAACGAGCAACCTCCTCTCCCGCTCCGCCGACGTGGTGCTGAAGGAACGCCGCCGGCTCGTTCTCATGCTTCGCGAGACGCCGCTGCATCTGGGCCATATTCGCAACATGGCGGCCGCCACCGAGGCGGGAGCCATCCTCTATCCACCCGTGCCGGCCTTCTACGCCCGCCCAGCCTCGCTGGACGAGATGGTGGACCATTCCCTCGGCCGGATGCTCGACCTGTTCGGGATCGAGGCGGGCGCCATCCGGCGGTGGGAGGGAACGCCCAAGGCCCGGCGAGGCTGAGCGCGAGACGAGCAGGAGAGAGACGCATCATGAACCCGACCCTTTCTAACGCGGATGTGCTCGACACCCGCTTCCGCTCTGCGCTGCGCCGCATGGCGGCGGCCGGCCGGCTCCACACCTATGATGCCCCAGCCGACCCGATGCTGGAGATCGCGGGCATCATGAAGCGGCGCGATGGCGGCCCCGCCATCCTCTTCACGCAGCCCACCGGTCACGACATGCCGGTCCTCGGCAATCTTCTCTCGAGCAAGGAGAACGTCGAGGCGGCTTTCGGCGCTGACTTCCGCTCGATCCGTGGTTTCGTCGGCCGCGCGCTCGGCAATCCTCTTCCACCACAGAACATCGGGCATGCACCGGTGCAGGAGGTCGTGCACCGCGAGGGCATTGATCTCGGCATGATGTTCCCTGCCCTGACGCATGCGCCGGGCGACGCCGGTCGCTATTTCACCGCCGGCATCGTGATCGTGCGGGACCCGCGCACGGGGGTCTACAACGCCTCCTACCACCGCCTGATGATCGCGGGGCCGGACCGGGTCGCGATCAAGCTGGATTATGGCCGCCACCTGCGCTTCGCCTTCGAGCGGGCGAAGGAGGACGGGCGCGACCTGGAGGTCGTCGTCGTTCTCGGCGCAGACATCTCCCTTCACTACACCGCCGCCACCATGGGCTCGCAGATGCCGGAGGATGCGGACGAGCTGGCGGTCGCCGGCGGGCTGGCCGGACGCGCCTTGCCCGTGACGCAGGCTGTCTCGGTGGACCTTCTGGTTCCCGCTGAGTCCGAGATCGCGCTGGAGGGCCGCATTCTGACGAACGAGACCGTCCTGGAAGGCCCGTTCGGCGAGTTCGTCGGCTTTCCCGCACCGGCAGACCAGGCACCGGTGATGGTGATCGACTGCGTGACCCACCGCCGCAAGCCCATCTACCACGCCATCAACGGCTATGGCCGCGAAACCGTGATGCTGCGGAAATACGTGCTGGAGGCGAGCCTGCTGAAGGCGGTGCAACCCGCCGTGCCCGTGGTGACCGATGCCGAGATGACCGCAGGTGGCATGCATCGCTTCCACGCCGTGGTGCAGGTGCGCAAATCCTCCCCGCAGCACGAGGGGCTGCAGCGCAACGCAATCCTCGCGGCCTTCGGAGCGCTGAAGGACCTGGACCAGGTGATCGTCGTTGACGACGACATCGACATCCGCGACCCGCTGGACGTGGAGTACGCGGTGGCCACGCGCTTCGAGGCGTCGAAGGACCTGCTGGTGATCCCTGGCGCGCGCGGGCACGAGTATGTTCGGGCCAGCAAGGGCGGGATCCGGGCCAAGCTCGGTATCGACGCAACCGTTCCCTTCGAGGAGCGCGAGCGCTTCCGGCGCATCAGCTTCGCCGATGTGTCCTTCGATGAGGCGCATTTCGGCAAGCAGCCGGACGAGGTGGCGCGCCGGCTGGACGACTAACCAGGCGCCTGTGGGGCACAGCCCGGCACCACTTACGGGAGCCGCAAGGCCCGCGAAGACGGGCCCGTCACACGGCATTCAGAAAGCGGAGTAGTCGTGATGAAGAGACGTACCATCATATTCGCTGCCGGTGGCCTCGCGCTGCCGGCCATCGTCCGCGCGCAGGGCAACGTCGCCAGTTGGCCGGACCGCCCGATCCGCTTCGTCGTGCCCTTCGCGCCCGGCGGTAACACGGATTCGGTCGGCCGGATTGCGGCGCAGTATCTCGGGGAGGCGCTGGGCCGTTCCATCGTGGTCGAGAACCGTGGTGGGGCCGGCGGCATCATCGGCAGCGACGTCGTCGCTAAATCGGCGCCGGACGGCTACACCTTCCTTGTCGGCAGCATCGGCTCGATCACCATTTCACCCGCGATCGAGCGGATGCCCTACGACCCGCTGAAGGACCTGGCGCCGGTCAGCCTGCTGAATACGAATCCGCTCATCCTCGTCGGCCGCAAGAATCTGGGCCTGACCAGCGTGCAGGCGGTGGTGGCCCGAGCCAAGGAAAAGCCGGAGAGCCTGACCTACGGGTCCAGCGGGATCGGTGGTCTCATGCATGTCTCAGCGCTGCTCTTCGAGAGCCGCAGCGGCGCAAAGCTGACGCATGTACCCTATCGCGGCGGTGCGCCCGCGGTGGCAGCGCTGCTGTCCGGTGAGGTGGATCTCGTCTTCGCGAACATGTCGGACGCGCTGCCTCAGGTGAAGGCGGGCTCCATCATACCCATCGGCGTTACCACCCCGGGGCGCAGCGCGGAGCTGCCGGAGGTACCGACCGTCGCCGAGGCCGGCGTGCCCGGCTTCGCCACGGAATCCTGGAACGGGCTCTTCGCTCCCGCCACGACCTCGCCGGATATCGTCAGCCGTCTCTCCGCGCTCTGCGCCCGGATGGCGGCGGACGCGACGGTGCGGCAGCGCATGGCCTCCTTCGGCTCCGTCGCCGTCTCCTCCACGCCGGAGGAGTTTGGACGGATGCTGCGCGAGGAAACGGCGCAGTGGGCGACCACCCTCCAAGCGGCCGGTCTCTCCGCCAGCAAGTAACAGATCGCGGCCGGTCTCGGTGAGGAGACCGGCCGCTGCCGCATTCCTCCCCAGCCATCCTCGGCAGGGCCTCCGGCCTAAGAGGCGCAAGGCGACTGGCCTGCGCTCCTCAGAGCGACAGAAACTCCCGAACGAGGCGCGGCTGATCCAGCAGCATCTCCTTGCCACGGATGATCTGGCAGCCCTTCGCAGCCGCGGCCATCAGGAGCGCCGTCGTTTTCGGGGCCATGATCACATCCGCAACGACGGCCCCTGGCCTGAGACCGGACAGGTCCGCGGGCAGCTCATCCCCCTCATGCATGCCGACCGAGGTCGTGTTCACCACCAAGTCGTAACCCGCGGCCTCCGGTCCTGCAGGCGCGGCAAAGCAGCGGGGATGCCGTGCGGCCACCGCCCGAGCCAGCTCCAGGCTCTTCGCCTGTGTCCGGTTGCAGATGGCGAGATGGGAGATGCCGGCCTCGGCCAGCGCAAAGGCGATGGCCCGCCCCGCTCCGCCGGCTCCGATCTGGAGCACGCGCCGGCCTGCCACCTCGATGCCGTTCCGCCGCAGGCCCGTCACGAATCCAACGCCGTCGACATTGTCACCGATCAGGCTTCCGTTCGCTTCGCGGCGCACGAAGTTCACCGCGCCAATGCTGCCAGCTCGCGGCGTGGTTCCGTCGAGGTACTGCAACACGGGAACTTTATGGGGAATCGTCACACCGAAGCCCGCGACATTCTGCATGCTCCTGATGGCCTGAAGCACCAGGGCAAGGTCTTGGGGTGCGACGTGAAGCGGCGAGACATTGGCGTCCACGCCGTTCCGGAAAAAGTCCTCGTTCAGTACGGCCGTCCCGACGATGTGCGCCACAGGGTCGCCCAAGATGAACATGACTTTCGTTCGGCCAGTCACGCGCTTCAGGATGGGGGCATCAGGCATGAAAGCGACCTTTCGAACGCACTGGAGCTCACGCGACCGCCAAACTGGCATCGAGAAGACTGGGTTTACAGCGCACCAGATGCACCGCCGGCGCATCGGATGCCGGGGCCGGTGCTCGTAACGTTCCCAGCGCAATCCTGAATGGAGAGGTCAACGCCCGCCTGCCTGCAGCGCCCGGCCGAGCAGCGAGGTGGCGAGCGCGGCCAGCAGCAGGGCCAAGCCGGGATAGATGGCCAGCCAGGGCGCCACAGTGAGGTAGTTGCGGCTTTCCTGCAGGCTGGCTCCCCAATCCGGGCTCGGCGGGGGCACGCCCAGGCCGAGAAAGCCGAGCGCCGCCTGGATCTGGAGCGCGAGGGGGAAGAGAATGACGCATTGGAGCACCACGGCGGGTGCCACGTTGCGGGCGACATGCCGCGTCAGCACCGCCCATTCGCCATGGCCCAGCGTGCGCGCCGCCTCGACATAAGCGCGCCCCCCCTCCACCAGGGCAGCCGCGCGCGCCACGCGGAAGAAGACCGGCGCGTAGATGATCGCCAACGCCAGGACGAGATTCCCTGCCCCGGTGCCGAGCGTGCTGGCCAGCACCACACCCAGGATGATGGGCGGGAAGGCGAGAAGCGCATCGGCGGCGCGCGACAGGATAAGGTCCGGCAACCGCCCGGCGAAGCCTGCCAGCGCGCCCAGGCTGCCACCTAGCAGGCTGGCCAGGATGATCGCGCTTGCGACGATACCCAGCGTGCTGCCCGCCCCGTGCACCACGCGTGCGTAGACATCCCGGCCGGTTTCGTCCGTGCCGAACCAGAACTCGGCCGAAGGCGCCTCCAGGCGGCGCGTGACCGCCACCGCATCGGGCGAGCCGGCGAAGAGGCCCGGCGCGATGCTGATCGCCAGGAAGATGAGGACCAGCCCGCCGCCGAGCAGCCATTCGATGCGCCCTCGCCGCATCATGCCCCCCGCACCCGCGGGTCGATCAACGCATAGGCGAGGTCGACCAGCAGGTTGACCAGCAGCGCCACGACGACGGTGAACAACAGGGCGCCCTGCAGCACCGGATAATCGCGCCCCTGGATGGCTGCGAGCAGGGTACGGCCCAGGCCAGGAATGGCGAAGAGCGTCTCGACCACCACCACCCCGCCGAGGATCTGCACGAGGATCAGCCCGGCATAGGTAAGAAGCGGAATGGCGATGTTTCGAAGCACGTGGCGGCCGAAGATCACGCGCGCCGGCAGGCCGCGCGCCGTGGCCGCGCGGACGAAGTCCTGCCGGAGCAGCGCTGCCGTCTGCTGCCGGGTGAACTGCGCATAGGCGCCGGCCTGCAGGAAGCCCAGCGCGAGCACCGGCAGCAGGATGCTCTCCAGATTATCCGCGAGCGACATCTCCGGGGGCGTGTAGACAAGGGGCGGCGCCCAGCCGATCCAGGCATCGGCCATGATGAGGAGCACCATTCCCGTCCAGAAGACGGGCGATGAAAGGCTCAGCAGGGTGAAGCTCTCCACCACCATGTCCATCATCCCGCCGGGGCGCGCACCCGCCGCCAGCCCCAGCGGGACGCCGACGAGGGCGGCGAGGAGGAGGGTCACGAGGCCGATCTGGAGGGTGACGAGGAAGGCATCCATGACGATGCCCCAGACCGGCAATCCCTGGCGCATGGAGGTGCCGAGGTCCCCCCGCAGCACATCCCCCGCCCAACGCAGGTATTGCGACCAGATCGGCTGGTCGAGCCCGAAGAAGGCGCGCAGCGCCGCCTCCGCCGCCGGGTCTCCCGCGCTCTGCCCGAGCATCTCGCCGATCGCGTCGCCGGGCACGGCGCGGATGAGCAGGAACACCACGCCCGTCGCGAGCACGGCCGTGATGAGCGCGGCGCCGATCCGGCGGAGGAGAGCTTCGATCATGGCCCCGTCAGGTCGCGATCCAGGCCTTCGCCAGGCCGAACCACCATCCCGTCGGGTGCTGGACGTAGTTCCGGACCCGCTGCTGCGAGACCGTCACCAGATCCGGCGAGTAGAGCATGATCGTCGGCACCGTCTCGTCCATCACGCGCTGGAGGCCGAGATAGGCCTGCTTCCGGGCGGCCGGGTCGGCGCTCGCCATGCCCGCATCCATCAGGCGATCCGCCTCGGCATTATTCCAGTTCCGGAAATCGGCGCCGCGTGGGGCACTGTGGAAGTGACGATAGTACAGGCTGTGCGGATCCGGCTGGGTGCCCCAGTCGTTGAAGGTGAAGCGCATGTTGCGGGTGCGGAAGGCATTGAGCCAGACGCCCAGCTCCACCCGCTGGATGTTCAGCCGGATGCCGACAGCCGAGAGCTGCTGCGCGATGGTGACCGCCGCCGGATCCATCCATTCGAAGCCGATGATGCTGACGAGGTCCAGCGCGAAGCCGTCTCCCAGCCCGGCCTCGGCCAGAAGCGCCTTGGCGCGGGCGGGGTCGGTCTTCTGATACGGAAGGCTGTCCAACGGCGCGCCCCAGCTCTCCTGCATGGCGGCGGGGATGGTGCCGAGCACCTGGCCCTTGCCGCTAATCGCGGCCTGCATCACCGCCTTTTTGTCGATGGACAGCGCGATCGCCTGGCGCACCCGCACATCCTTGAGCTGCGCATGGTTGCAGTCGAGGTCCAGCGAGCACTGGCGGAGGGAGAGGGCCGAGGTGATGGACAGGCCGGGCTGCCCCTGCAGCTGCTCCGCATCCTGCGGGCGGGCGAGCAGGGCGAGGTCCACCCGCCGGCTGCGCAGCGCCACCAGAACGCTCGCGGCGTTCGGCTGCACGCTGAACAGCACGCCATCAAGATAGGGCTGCCCCTGCCTCCAGTAGTTCGGGAAGCGCGCCATGCGGATATGGCTCTGCGGCCGGAACTCCTGCAGCATGAAAGGCCCGGTGCCGACCGATTGCTGCGAGAGGCGCGAGCGCGCCTGGGAGTTGGCGAAGGTGTCGCGCGGGATGACGCAGCCGAAGCGGTTGGTCAGGGTCATCGGAAGCGAGGCGTTGGGCTCCGACAGGCGGATGACCACGGTGTGGTCGTCCGGCGTCTCGATGGCCCGGATGGCGCCGAAATCCGCGGCCCCTGGGCTGCCATTCGCCGGGTCGCGCACGTAGTCGTAGCTGTATTTCACATCGGCCGCGGTCATCGGCTGGCCGTTATGGAAGCGCACCCCGCGGCGAAGCGCGAAGGTATAGGCGAGACCATCCTCCGAGACGGCCATCGATTCCGCCAGCAGCGGCTTCGCCACGCCGGAGGCGTCCTCGTACATCAGGCCCTGATACATCAGCACCGTGATGGCGGTGCGCGCATCGCCGGCCTGGTGAAAGGGATCGAGATTCGGCGGCTCGTTCGCGATGGCGACGGTGAGCACACCGCCCCGCCGCGCCTGCGGATCATCCGGTCCGTAGATGCCGGCCTCCGCGGGTGGGGCTCCCTGGGCCCTGGCGGCACCCCCGGAGCCGGTCAGGCCAAAGCCGGGCAGGCCGGAGCCGGGGCGCAGCAGCCCCGCCCCCATCAGGCCAGCCCCGGCCAGCAGGGCGGAGCGGCGGTCGATACGCGGTTCTGGCATCGCGGGTGATCCCTCTCTCTCTCTGAACGTTTGGTCCGTGGACGGCGGTAGGCGTTCTCCCCCTGCCTCAGCCCTCATCCCGGAGGGCGAAGACGAATTCGATCTCGACCGGCACGTTGCGCGGCAGCATGGCGACCCCGACGGCGCTGCGAGCGTGGCGCCCCGCCTCGCCGAAGACCTGCCCCATGAGGTTGGAGGCGGCATCGATCACGCGCGGCTGCTCGGCGAAGCCGGGGGCGGAGGCGACGAAGCCCGTGACCTTCACGACCCTGGCCACAGCATCGAGCGAACCCGCGACGGAGCGGAGGGCCGCAAGGCCCTGCAGGGCGCAGAGCGCCGCGGCGCGCCGCCCGGCCTCCACGTCAACATCATCCCCCAGCCGGCCCAGCACGGGCAGGTTCCCCTCCGCATCGCGCGGCAGCTGCCCGCTGACCCAGACGAGCCCTCGCTCCACCACCGCCGGCACATAGTCGAAGGCGGGCTTCGGCAAGGGCGGCAGGGCAAGGCCCAGCGCGGCCAGCCGCTCCTCATGGGTCATGCGGTTTCCTCCATCATCTCGCGCAGCGTTTCCGACAGGATCGCCTCGAGCCCGCGCCGGGGCGCCCATCCCAGCGCGCGCAGCCGCGCGTCATCGACCAGGGGCAGGTCGGGCGGCAGGGGTTCCGGCCGGGCCAGGAGCCGCAGGCCCGGGCGCAGCGTGGCCAGGGCTTCGGCCAGGTCGGTATAGGTCAGGGTCAGCCCGGCCATGTTCAGGCGGCGCGGCGCATCCGGCATCCCGGCGAGAAGCAGCAACGCCTCGGCGGCATCATCGCCATGCAGCGCATCGAAGGGCGCGGCCGGCACCACCGTATCGAGGTCGGCGCCCAGGGCGGCCGCGCGGAGCAGGCGCGCATAGAGCGAGGCCGCCCCGACATACCAGCGCCCCGGCCCCAGCACGAGCGGCAGGCGCAGCGTGGTGACGGAGAGGCCGAGCGCGTCCGCCCCCCAATCCGCCGCCAGCTCGGCCATGTGCTTCGAAAGCCCGTAGGCGGTGCGGGGCGCGGGCGCGGCCGCCTCATCCACCCTGGCCGGCCCGTACAGCCCGGGCGGCCCGTAGACGACGGTGGAGCCGCATTGCACCACGCGCCGCACGCCCAGTTCGGCACAGGCACCCAGCACGGCCGCGAAGCCGCCGGCATTCACGCCCACGGCCCGCGCCGGATCCGCGAGGGCCGTGCGCGCAAGCCCTTCGCCCGAGGGGTTGTGGCCGGCAGCCCAGACCACGGCATCGGGCGCGAAGGCTTCCATGGCAGCGAGCAGCGCTCCCGGCGCCTCCGCCAGGCCCGCGAAGCGCCTCACCCCATCCTCGCCTTCGGCTTCGCCCGGCCCGAAGGAGGCGACGGCGAGGCCGCGGGAGCGGGCCAGGCGCAGCAGACGGCTGCCCACGAAGCCGCTCCCGCCCACCACGAGGATTCGTCCCGCACTCACGCCGCCGCCTCCATCCCCAGGATGTCGTCCCGGATGCAGGCGGCGCGTCGCGTCGCGTCGAGCGGGCGCAGCGCCGGCACGGTTTCCGCGCAGGCGGGCAGGGCATAGGGGCAGCGCGTGCGGAAGACACAGCCGGAGGGCGGGGCCGCCGGGCTGGGTATCTCGCCACGCAGCAGGATGCGTGGGCCACGCGCCTCGCCCGGGCGCCCTGGGGAGGCGGAGAGCAGAGCCCGGGTGTAGGGATGGCTCGGCGCCCGCAGCACGGCGGCGGCCGGCCCCTCCTCCATCACCCGCCCGAGATAGAGCACGGCCACGCGGTCGCAGAGCGTGCGCACCGCGCCGAGGTCGTGGGACACGAAGAGAAGGGCGAGTTGCCTTTCCCGCCGCAGTTCCCGCAGCAGGTTGAGGATCTCGGCGCCCACGGACACGTCGAGCGCCGAGACCGGTTCGTCCGCCACGACGAAATCCGGGTCCACCGCCAGGGCCCGCGCGATGGCGACGCGCTGGCGCTGCCCGCCCGAAAGGGCGGCGGGGCGCCGGTCGTAGAGGCCGGGAGAGAGGCCGACCCGTTCCAGCAGGGATGCCGCGCGGTCCCGCGCGGCGGATCCGGAGGCCAGGCGGTGAAGGGCGATCCCCTCGGCCACGGCCGGGCCGATCCCCATGCGCGGGTTGAGGCTGCCGAAGGGGTCCTGGAACACCATCTGCATCCGCCGCCGGAGCGGGCGCAGGGCGGCGCGGTCGGCCCCCGTGATGTCCTGCCCGTCGAAGACCACCTGCCCGGCCGTCGGCCGGACGAGGCGCAGCAGCATGCGGCCGATGGTGGATTTCCCGCTGCCGCTCTCCCCGACCAGCCCCAGCGCCTCGCCACGCCGGATGGCGATGTCCACCCCCGCCACGGCGCGCACGGGGCGGCGGCCGGGGGTCAGCAGGCCTGGCCCGCCGAACTCCATCACCAGGCCCCGGCCCTCGGCGAGGGGCGGGCTCACGCCACCTCCTCCCAGCGGATGCAGCGGCTGCGCCGGCCCGGTGCCGCGTCCAGTAGCGGCACCGGCCCCTCGCGGCAGGCGGGCACGGCCATGGCGCAGCGTTCGGCGAAGCGACAATAGGGCGGCGGGGCGAGCGGATTGGGCATCAACCCGGGAATGCCGCGCGGCGGCTCTCCCTCCAGCGAGGGAATGCAGTCCAGCAGGGCGCGCGTATAGGGGTGGCGCGGCGCGGCAAGCACCTCGGCCGCCGGACCCTCCTCCACCACCTGCCCGGCATAGAGCACGCAGATCCGGTGCGCGAGGCCGGCGACCAGGCCGAGATCGTGGCTGACGAAGATCATCGCCATCCCCTCCCGCGACTGGAGGTCGCGCAGCAGGTCCACGATCTGCGCCTGGATCGTCACATCCAGCGCCGTGGTGGGCTCGTCGGCGATCAGCAGGCGCGGCTCGCCCGCCAGCGCCAGGGCGATCACGGCCCGCTGGCGCATCCCGCCGGAGAGCTGGTGCGGATACTCCCCCGCGCGCCGCGGCGGATCAGGGATGCCGACGAGGTCGAGGAGCGCCACCGCCTGTTCCGCCGCCTCGCGCCGGCCGAGGCCACGCAGGTGGCGCAAGGTCTCCGCGATCTGGTCGCCGATGGTGAACAGCGGATCCAGCGCGCTGCCCGGATCCTGGAAGACCACCGCGATCTCCCGCCCGCGCACGCGGCGCAGCGCCTCTCCCCGAAGGGCGAGGAGGTCGGCCTCGTCGCCCCCGGCGCCGCGCCACCGCAGATGGCCCGTCGCACGCGTGCCCGCCGCGCCGGCATGGAGCCGTGCCACGGCCATGGCCGTGACCGACTTGCCGCTGCCGCTTTCGCCCACCAGCGCGAGGGTTTCGCCCGGGGAGAGCGCGAAGGAGATGTCCTCCACCGCCGTCATCCAGCCCCGCGCGCCCTGGAAGGCGACGGAGAGGCCCTCTGCCCTCAGCAGGGGTGCGGCGGTGGCGGCGCTCATCCCGGCCCGCTCACCTTGGCCGGAACCGCTCGAGCGCGGCCCGGTCGGGCTCCACGCCCAGCCCGGGCGCGTCCGGCACCGCGATCATGCCGCCGACGGGGCGGAGCGGCTCCCGCAGCAGCTCGTCGCGCAACGGGTTGTCGGCGACGTCGTATTCCACCCAGGGCGGGTCCACCTCGCTTTCCGTCACCGCCGGATAGGGCGGCTGGGCCGCGACGAGATGGACGGCCGCGGCGAGCCCGAGGCCCGTGCCCCAGACATGCGGCGAGAGCCGCGCATGGCGAAGCGTGCAGAGCTGGCCGATGAGCCGCCCCTGCGAGAGGCCGCCGCACAGCGCGAGGTCAGGCTGCGCCATGTCGATCACCCGGGGCGCCAGCAAGTGGTCGAAGGCGAAGGCGGTGTAGAGCGCCTCGCCGGTCGCGACCGGAATCTCGCGACGCGCCATCAGCGCCCGGTAGCCCTCCTCATCCGCCGGGGAGAGCGGCTCCTCGTACCATTCGATGCCGAAGGGCGCGATGGCGCGCATGCTCGCGAGCACCTGGTCGAGCCCGTAATTGCCGTTGGCATCCACGGCGATCCGCATCTCCGGCCCCAGCGTCTCGCGGGCAAGCCGCACGCGTGCGACATCGTCGGCCACGCCGCGCCCGATCTTGATCTTGCAGGCCGGGAAGTCGCGGAAGCGCGGCAGCTGCGCCTGCAGGCCGAGCGCGGGATCGGCGGTGAAGTAGCCGCCGGACCCGTAGACCGGCACGCTGTCCCGTGCCCGCCCGCCGATGAGCGCATGCACGGGCAATCCGTGCTCCTTCCCGAGCGCGTCATGCACGGCCATGTCGATGCCGGAGAGCAGCGCCATCAGCCCGTTCTGGACGCCGAAGTGATAGTTGCGCGCCAGCAGGCGGTGGAACAGCGCGCCATGGTCCACGAGGCGCGCGCCGCGCCAGTCCGCCAGGACGAAATCGAGATAGGCGGCTGTGAAGCCTGGCGGGCCCCAGGCCTCGCCGAAGCCGCTGATCCCGGTATTCGTCTCCACCTCGACGATGGTGGCGCCGCGGGCCGCCACCAGGCCGCGCGCCATGCCATAGGCGCCCGCCTCCCCCATGACGTGCAGCACGGGGTGCAAGGTGATGCGCGCGATCCGGGCCGCGCCGCCGGTCCAGTCCGTCATGGGGCCAAGCGCTCCCGCGATGCCGTGAGGTGATGGGCCATGGCGGCCTCGGCGGCCGCGGCGTCATGCCCCCACAGGGCGGCGACGATGGCCTCGTGCTCCCGCGCCGTCTCCTCCGCGCCTTGCTGGGCCTTCATGTAGAGGCGCGAGGCGTGGACCTGGGCGTTGAGGGCGGTGAGGGCCTGCCGGGCCGGCTCGTTGCCCGATGCCTCCGCGATAATGCCGTGGAAGGCCTCGTCCGCCGCGGCATGGGTGCGGTGCGTCTGCCAGGGACCACGGCGCACATGGGCTCCCATATCGGCCAGGCAGTCCCGCAGGCGCGTGATGGCCTGCGGCGTGATGCGCGGCGCCGCCTGCGCGGCCAGCCAGGGCTCCAGCCGCAGCCGTGTCTCGTACAGGTCCCGCAGGAAGGCCTGGTCGGGCATGGGGGCCACGGTGAAACCGAGATAGGCCTCGTTGCGGACGAGGCCGCGCGCGCAGAGCCCGGCCAGCGCCTCCCGCAGCGGGGTGGTGCTCACCGCCATCTCCCGCGCCAGGGCGTCGATGTTCAGCCGGGCGCCGGGCGCCAGGTCCTGATCCATGATTCGTTCCTGGAGCCGGGCACGGACCTGTTCAGCCAAGCCGACCCGGGTGACCACCCGTGTATCCTGCATCGTGCACGATCCTAAACGAGGTCCGTATCCCCGTGCAAGGGATCTCCGGCCCGCCCTGCCCCAAAACCTTCATCCGTGGGGAACAGGGCCGCCCGGCGTCGTCACGCCCTGGCCACTTCGCGGGGAGGGAGGCAGGCAGAGGCGGCCGCTGGCCAAGCCAGGCAGCCGCACTTCCGGTGAACTCATCATCATCGAGGAAGGGGGCGGAGCGGGTCGCCGAGGCCGGCCGCCGGCACCATGGCCGTGGCAGGTGAAGCCACGGCCCGGCGCCTGGCTGCCTCGGCCAAGCGGCCGGGGATCAACCCCGGGTGCCGGTAATCCCCATGCCCAGGGAGGACGTGATGAGGCCTGCTACGGCACCGGCGAGCGTGCCTAGCCCGGGGCCGCGGCCGACAGCGCCCGGCTCGCCTGCCACTGGCGCTGCACCTCCTCGTTCACCTCTTCCGCGGTCTTTCCGGGGCGGACGATCACTTCGGCGCCGTTCAGCTGGAAGCGGTAGGGCACGCCATCGCGATTCGCCTTCTCGACGCAGCGGTTGATGACATGCGGCAGGTAGTCGCTCTCGGTCGTCGGGTAGTCCTGGACATGCGACGTCATGCTTGCCTCCCTGGCCTTTGACACCGAGCTTAGGACCAGGCGGCCGCCGCCGTCATTCCACGAATGTTGCCAGTCGTGTGAGGGGATCCGAACGGCTTCAGCCGACGGACCATGGCCCGGGGCCGTGCCCCTTCTTCCAGCGCTCCTTCAGCTCGTCCCACTGGGCACGGCTGTCGCAGGCGAGCCGGAGGAGGTCCCGCGGGAGCTCCTCGTCCAGGGCGGAGTCCCAGCGTTCATGGAGGCTGCGGCTGAGCCAGAGGTCGAACGGGTCTGCCTGGCGGCCCGCGACCGGCAGCATGGGTCGGCGAGGCGGCATGGTATCCTCGGCTGTTCCGGCCTCCAGCTGTGAGAACGTCTCTCAACGGGCAGGGTTCCTCCTGCCCGGCCAAGATCGCCGGCAGCGGAGCTTTTCGCCGTGCCTCACCCCGGCGTCGGCCGGGCACGGCTGACCTGTCGAGCCGTCCCCGGGCCCGGGCCAACACCCGGACGATCCATCCCTCTGGCGCTCGGTGACGGCGACGAGCGGAGGCAAGGCGCGCCCCCTTCCGCCGCGAAGGCCACCCGGGGGCGGGCCGAACCAAAGCCATCCCGGGCGGTCACCCCGCCGTCGATGCGGTGGCAGACTCCAGCATCCATCCGGCGAGAATGGTGATGCCCGCCATCAGGTCGTCGATGTCCATGGCCTCGTCCGGATTGTGGCTTCCATTGGCGTTGCGCACAAAGACCATGCCCATCGGCACCCCCATCGCGGCGAAGGTCGCGGCGTCATGCGAGGCGGGGCTACCGAGAGGCTGCCAGTCCAGGCCATGGGCGATGGCCTGGCGCTCGAGGCATTCGCGAACGAGGGGCGCCACGGGCCCGACGGGGGCGGAGGCGCGCGCGCCAAGGTCGAAACGGACCCCTCGCCGGGACTCAATTTCGGCGACCATGGTCAGAACGCGCCGTTCCAATGCCGCCAGCACCGCCTCGTCATAGGCGCGGACATCCAAGCTCATCAGGAACCGGCCGGGCACGCTGGTCATGCCATGCAACGCCGCATCCGTGTGGAAGCGGCCGATCGTCGTCGCCATAGGGATGCCCGCGGCCTCGTGCTCCTCCCAGATGCGATCCATGCCGGTGGCGAAATCGGCGCCGGCCAGCGCGGCATCGCGCCGGAAGCGCCGGGGCAGGCCGACATGGGCCTGCTCCCCTGAAATGGTGATGTCGGGGTAGCGGAAGTTCCCGGGAATGCCCGTGCCCACCGCGATCGGCCGCCCAGCCTCCAACAGGCTTGGCGCCTGCTCGATATGCAGTTCGACGAAGCTCGCGATACGGGCGGGGTCCAGGTGCCGCCGTCCCTCGCGCAGGGCAGCCACGTCCGCGCCCTGGTCCGCCATATGGGAGGCGAGGCTGCGCCCGCTGTCGATCCGCGTGGCGCTGTCCAGCGCAGCCGGCGGCAGAATGCCGAATGCGCCACGGCTGCCGACATAGGAAACCTGGAACCAGACGCTTTCCTCCGCACGGATCGCCATGACGGTGACGTCCCGCTCCGGCTGCGGGCACAGCGCCCGCAGGGCCTGCAAGGCGGCCAGCCCCGCGACGACGCCCGCCGCGCCATCGTAGTTCCCGCCATGCGGGACGGAATCCAGATGAGAGCCCGTCATCAGCACGGGCGCGGAGCGATCCCGTCCGGGAAGCGTGACATAGGTGTTGAGGGCCAGGTCATGGCTCACCTCGTAGCCGAGCGCGCGGGCTTTCCTCGCCAGCATGGCATGGGCGAAGGCCTCGCCCTCGCCATAGGGCGCCCGCGTCACTCCGGGATGGTCCAGCGTCGCCCCTCGCAGCTCATCGAACAGCGCCTCGACCATCGGACGGGTGGCCGTGACGGCGGAGATGATCTGCGTCGGGGGGGCGAGACCGGCCATGCATTCAAATCCTCTCAATTCTCTGAAACGGTACCGGAAATCCGACCGCGGGAACAATTCGCGCTGTCCCGCAGCGGCGATTCCCACGAATCTCGCGAGCGGCCCGTGCCAGCGTCGTACGCTGCCATCCTGTCGATCAGCCCGTCGGCCCTGTGCCGGCGGTCACTCCACCTTCGCCTCATAGGCATCGAGCCGCCTGCGGATCGCAGGGTTGCCCGCGTGGCGCCGCTTGAGCCGCTCCAGCTCGGCATCCGTGCCGCGGCAATTCGCCTCCAGGGCCCGTGCGATCGCCCCCGCGCGGGCGGGGTCGTCGGAATCCTCGCCCCGGAAATGGTCGCAGCGGTCGCGCCGGGCGGTGAAGGCCTGCACATCGGGCGGCGCCTCGGCCGCCAAAGCCGGCCAGGCGGAGATCCAGGCGGCGAGGGCGGCCGAAGGGAGCGACATCGGGTGCATGCCCGGAGATCGTCCCGATCACGTCCAGTTGGTCAAGCGGCCAGCCCGGTTTTCGCCCATGCGGGGGTCTATCCTACCCTGCCGCTCTACGCAGGGCGCGAGAAGCGGAGGATCCGTCCATTCCCGAGACACCCCGGCGCGGCCGCGCCACACTGGGCCTCCTGGCGACCACCGTGCTGCTGCCCCTTGCCCTCCTGGGCCTCGGCCTGTGGGAACAGCAACGCGGCGCGTCCGACGAGGAGGCGATGGAGTTGCAGCGGGGGCAGGCGGCCAAGGCGGTCGCGCTTCTGGAGGCTCGCCCAGCCCAGCCCGATGGCCGCCCGGATTTCGGCGCCCGGTTCCGCCGCAACGGCCACACCTATGTCGGCCCTCTCGCCCTTTCCGAGGCGCGTGACGCCCTCGATGACGCGGAGAGCGCGCTCGCCCTGTCCCGCGCCCGCCGGTACCTGCCGCCCGTCGTGGCCGCATGCGCCGGGGTCGCCGCCGGCCTGTCGGTCCTCGCCCTCCTGGCCGCGACGCTGCTGGTACGGGCGGGGCGCAGATCGCGGGACGCGCTGGTCCGCGGCTTCTCCCTCGTCCGGCGCGTGCTGCCGCCGATGATGGGAACGCAGGTGGTGCTGGTCGCGATCGGTGTCGTCGCGGCCGTGGCCTTCGAGGCCTCGGCCATCCTCGAGGCCGGCAATCTCTCGAGCGGCGGGGCCAAGCTGCTGGGCATCGCCGCCATCGCGATCGGCGCCAGCCTCTGGACCGCGGGGAAAGCCGTGGTGCAGCTGCGGCGCACGGTGGGCCTCTTCACGCCGGACCCGCTCTCCATCATGGGCCGCCCCGTGACGCGGGAGGAGGCGCCGGGCCTGTGGCGCATGCTCGATGAACTGGCCACGCGGCTCGGCGCCCTGCTGCCGGACAATGTCGTGGTCGGCCTCACCGGCGGCTTCTTCGTCAGCTCCGGCGCGAAGGTCCTGGAGCCCGGCGGCGGCACGCTGGCGGGGCGCACACTCTATCTCCCCCTTCCCTTCCTGCCCCTGCTGCGGGAGGACGAGGTGGCCACCATCATCGGTCATGAGCTGGCGCATTTCTCGGGCGGCGACACCGAATACAGCCTCCGCTTCCTGCCCATCTATGCCGGCGTGGGCCGCTCGCTGGATGCCGTCGCCCTCGCCGGCATGGGCGGCGACGGCTCCATCTCGCCGCTGACCCGCCCGGCACTGAAGCTGGGCGTCTTCGTCATGGACCAGTTCCACCATGCCGTGCGGCACTGGAGCCGCCTGCGCGAATTCGCCGCCGACGCCGCCGGCGCGAAGGTCACCTCGGCCGATGCGGCCGCGCGCGCCCTGCTCCGCACGGCCGCTGCCTACCCACGCGTGGACGAAACCCTGGAGCGCGCCTTTCGCGCCCCCGACGCCGCGCCGGCCGACCTGGTCGCCGCCGCCCTGCACCACGCCGAAGAACGTGGCCTGGTGGATCCGACAGGACATCTGGAGGAGACGCAGCCCCACCCGACCGATACCCACCCGCCCACGCGCCAGCGCCTTGCCGCCCTCGGCCGGGAGCCGGGGCCCGAGCTGCTGGCCGAAGCCGCAGCCGCGCCACCCCCGGAGGCGATCTCGCGCCTCGCCAAGTATTTCGCCGAGCCGGACTCGCTCTGCCGGGCCGCCAGCGCCGACTTCCTGCGCGCCGCGCGCGACAACGCGCGGGAGGCGCATCAGGCGTTGGAGGCCGCCGCCTCCGAGGTGGCAGAGGAGCCGGTGGCGCTGCATGAGAACACCCGCGGGGGCGCCATCTTCCTGTTCGTCTTCGGCGGATTGCTGGTGGCCGGCGCCCTGACCGTGCTGGCTGTGGACGTGCCCGGCACCGACGCCTCAGGTAAAATGATCGCGGCCGGCGCCGGTGGCGGCCTTGGCCTCCTCTTCATCGGCTTCGGCGTGCCGCTCCTGCGGCGCGGCGACAAGCCCTTTGCCATCCTCCGCCAGGAATCCATCCACATCAGCGGGCTCGACCGGCCGATCCTCTGGGAACATGTGGCGGATCTCGACATCACGCTGGATGGCGGCCGGCTGGTCACCCGCATCCTCCTCCCGCCGGAAGCGCCCTTCCCGGCGCGCCTGCCGCGGGGGCGTCGCGTGAAGCTGGATCCGAAGCGCCGGATCCTCTCCTTCGCGGCGTCCCCGCCGCGCCACCTCAAGGTGCAGGGCTTCGCCGACCTCATCGGGCGCTACCGACAGGCCGACGCCGCGCGCCGTATCCTGGCGGCGGAAGCCCGGGCGGCATCCGCATCCGATGCCGAAAATGTAACCGGCGCGTGACTTCTCCCCCGCACCCGCCCCGCTAGAAATTCGGCCATGCAACCCCAGGCCGAATCTCCCCGCCCGCTCACCCTGCCGCCGCAGGGCGACCACTGGCGGCATAGGCTATGGGGCCTGTTGGGCACGGTCATGTTCGGGGCGATGCTTATCGCCATCGGCATCTACACGGTGCCCGGCCTCGTCAGTGACTGGCGAATCCGCGGCACGGCAGAGCCCGTGGCGGGCGGCCGGGTCACGGAGGGGTCCTGCAGCTCGAAGCTCGTGCTGACCATCTGTGACGCCACCCTCTCGCTCCAGACGAAGTCAGGGCCGGTGTCGCGCGACGTGAACTACATCTTCACCGACGTGCATTCCGGCAGCTACTCGGTGACGGTGGTGGCCGACCCGGCGCATCCGGAGCCGGCAACGACCGACATGGCGCTGGAAAAGCTCTGGAACCGGACGATCACCTTGCTGGTCGGCGGCGGCATCCTGCTCGCACTGACCATGGCGCCGATCATCGGCATCATCCGGCGGCTCCGGCATCGCGATGAGGCAAGCGCCGCCTGAGCGCCTGATTTCGGGATGAGCGGAAGCGCGTTCCCGCGCCCCGCCGATCGGCCGGGCACCCCTGCCCCGATGATGCCTGGCGATCCTCGGCTCTTCGACCGCGGCAGCGCTTACCGGCGGCCGAGGTTCCTCTGCGCGGCTCCCAGCACCTCCTCCAGGCTTTCAAGCCATTGCTCCGCCTCCTCCAGCGCGGCGGAGCGCGTATCTGACGGGCCGAGACCCTGTAATTCGGCAAGTACGCTGCGCTGCCTCTCCACCTGGTCCTCGATCCGGTCCACCAAGGCAGCCAGGATGCTCACGCCGGGAGGCGCTGCGTGCATTGCGCCATCTTTCGGAGCGCCGGGCAGCGGCAGCATCGGCCGGCATAGGGCGCTCCGCCGCGCACGGTCCACTCGGCTCAGGGCTCGGCGCCGTTCAGGTCGAATGTCGCAGCTGGTCAAAAGCGAACTCCGGCTGTCTCCAAGAACCACCGCACTGCAAGCACATTTTGTCGATGCCGCGCGTCGTCAAGACGACATCCATCAGATCACTTCGTCGCGACTCCTCACGGCCATATCGTCCGGTTCAACTCCGACCCTCCATTCCGCGTTATGGCGAAAACGAGCGTGGAGTTCCGCATGTCGAAGGCAGGCTTTTTCGCGCGTCCGATCGAGGTGGACGGAAAGCACCACCCGCAGGGCGACCGCAAGGAGGAGAAGGAGTCGTCGCGCTGGTCCGATACTGTTCACAAGGTGGCTGACAGCATCCGGAGCTTGCTGCCCTCCTCCGAGCCCTCGAAAGAGTCCGATCCTGAGCGCGCGGCATAGGAGCGATCATCCCGCCGCGCCGGTCCGCCTGGTCAGGCCGGCACGGCCGGGACCCGGACGGCGACATCGCCAACGCTGCGGATGGCTTCCAGGTTCATGCAGCGGGCCCGCCGGGTCGCCCGCTCGTCGCACTGCTCCATAAAGCGTCGACGAGGCGGCCGAGGGCGGCCCCTTTGGGAACGATGCCGACCGCCTCGATGCGGCACCAAAATGTTCGCCGCTTCCAACGGGCCGGGTGAGCAGGCCGCGAACGGCGTCATCTGCTTAGCCGTCGCGCTGTACCGGGAGGTCGGCTCCGTCTCGTTGCGCGACCGTGCCGCACCCCCTACGCGAGCTGGGTTGGTAACCGTTCTTCCGGAAGCACCTACGCCGAGTCGGCCGTCGGGGATGACGTCCTTCGTCATACAGGGCCGCCCTAGGCCCAGGACTCGCTTCCCCGGAGGCAAAAAAGGTAGGCATTCTTTGGATACCCGAAAGCATGCCGGGGAAGGTCAACTTTGCTCCGTCGAAGCGAGCCGATCGCCGGCCTAACTCCACCACGCCCCTACGTCGCGGCTGCGGTGGCAGCAGCCCTGATAGCCGCTCTGGTCGCGACGATTCCCTTCGCGCGTGTTACGATCACCGGCAGTGAGGTCATCCTGCCGGCCTACGCCGCTGCGGTGTTCGTCCTGGAGGTCATCACAGCGGCCCTTCTTTTTTCGCTGTACAGCGTGCAAAGAGGCCCCGCTTTGCTCGTTTTGGCTTCCGGCTATCTGACGGCGGCGCTTATGATTCCGGGGTGGATACTGACCTTCCCCGGCCTTTTTTCTTCCCTGGGAATTGAGGCCGATGTACAGGCGACGGCAACGATCGCCGCCTTGCGTCGCATTACCTTTGCGCTTTTCATTTTCAGCTATGCGCTTGCTCCGTTTGGTGCCTCCGCAGGAAGATCACCCGGAGTGACGGCGACATGGACCGTCATCTGCATCTTTGCGGCCGCCGCCGCGGTGATGTGGCTGATTGCGCGACAGCAAATGTCGTTGCCCACTTTCATGCGGGATGCGCGAAATGTAACAGCCCTTTGGTCGATCGTGCCGGCAGCCGCCATGGCCATCTACGTGACGAGCATGGCCATCCTCATCCGGCGGCGCCGAGCAGCGCTTGATATTTGGGTTTGTCTCGTTGTCTTCTCGCTCGTGATCGAGCTGACCTTGCTCTCCTATATCAGCAGCGGCGTGCGGCTCAGTGTCGGCTGGTGGGGTGGGCGGGTATATGGCCTTGCAGCAGCGGGCACCGTTCTGCTGGTCCTGCTCGCGGATACAACGGCGGTCTATGCCCGGCTGGCCCGCTCGGTTGCCGCTGAGCAGCGCGCCCGCCAGAACCGGCTGACGGCTATGGAAGCCCTGTCCGCTTCGATTGCCCATGAGATCAACCAGCCCCTGGCAAGCATCATCACCAATGCGGACGCCGGATTGCGCTGGCTGACCCGAGCGGAGCCACGGATCGATAAGGTGGATGCAAGCTTGCGGGCCATCGTGTCCGAAGGGCATCGGGCCAATAAGATCGTCCTGGGCATCCGCACCATGTTCATGAAGGGTGCACAAGAACGGGCGCTGGTGGACCTCCCGAAGGTCATCACCGACGTCACGCGATCTGCGGCAGAAGAGGCGAATCTTGCCGGCGTCTCCATAAGCGTCCTGTTGGATCCCCAAACGCCCGCCGTCATCGGCAACTCGGTCCAGCTCAGGCAAGTCATTCGGAACCTTGTTGAAAACGCCATAGATGCGATGAAAACCATTAGCGACCGTCAGCGTGAGCTCTCCATAGAGACCCGGAGACTGGCTGATGGAGAAGTAGAGATCACGGTGCGGGATACGGGCACAGGGCTCGAACCCGGAATGGAAGAGCGGGTCTTCGAACCGTTCTTCTCCAGCAAGCCCGGCGGGATGGGCATGGGGCTGATGTTCTGCCGCGCGGTGGTCGAGGCGCATGGAGGACGGCTCTGGACTTCGGCAAATGTCCCGCGAGGCGCTATATTTCACGTGTCACTGCCCGCGGCGGAGATGAATAGCCGCGACTGAGAGGCTGGTCATGGCAGAGCAATCCATCGTCTTCATCGTCGATGACGATGCATCGATCCGCGCTTCCCTTGAGAATCTCCTGGCTTCCGAAGGCTATGCAACCCAGGCCTTCGACTCGCCCCAGGCCTTCCTGAGCGCCGACCGACCGGACCTTCCGGGATGCCTCGTGCTCGATGTGCGCCTGCGCGGCAACAGCGGCCTCGAGTTCCAGCGTGACCTCATACGGCGCGGGTTGCGGATTCCGACTGTCTTCGTCACGGGCCATGGCGACGTGCCCATGTCGGTCGCGGCGATGAAGGCCGGGGCCATCGAGTTCCTGCTCAAACCCTATCGCGACCAGGATCTGCTCGATGCCGTGCAGAAGGGCGTCGAGCTGGACCGGCATCACCGCAGGCAAGCGGCGGAAGTGGCCGAGCTACGCGCGCGCTACGCGGCCATGACCCCACGCGAGCGAGAGCTCATGCCCCTCGTCGCCAGCGGCATGCTCAACAAGCAGATCGCGGCGAAGCTGCAGCTCAGTGAGGTCACGGTGAAGGCACACCGGGCGCAGATCATGCAGAAGCTGGAGGTGTATTCGCTCGCCGAGCTGGTGCGCGCCGCCGATAGACTCGCGACGGAAGGCCAGACGGGTCGATCAGCGGATGCCATCGCATAATTGACGCCACCAAAGGCTCTCGTTGAGCCTTTGCCCGGGTGGAACTGGCAGGCGGCGCAGCGATGTTGGCTATCGTCGAGGACGATCCGTCCGCCCGCGCCGCGCTCAGCAGCCTCCTCGGCGCGATGGACTTCGTGGCGGTGGGCTTTCCGGACGCGGCCAGCTTTCTCGAATTCGGCGATCTGGACCAGGTCGGCTGCCTGATCGCCGATGTTCGCCTCCCCGGCATGAGCGGCCTGCAGCTTCATCTCTGCCTACGCGCCGCGGGACGGAACCTGCCGACCATCCTGATCACGGCCTATCCCGACCCGACCTCATCACGAAGCGCGCTCGATGCAGGAGTACGGGCATATCTCGCCAAGCCCGTGCAGCCCGAGGAGCTGCATGCATGCCTGGAGGCGATCCTCGGCTTATGACACGCGCCCGGCGCGGTTCCACCCTCCCTTGGTCTTGGGGAACCGACCCGAAGGTCTGATGGTCCCGATCTCCTTCCATTCCCTAGGCTTGCGGCCAGCCGAATGGAGATATGCGCCATGCCGACCGCCGCAGCCGTCGCGGGACAGAGCCTGCTCGATCCCACCAACCACATGCTGATCATGATAGATTTCCAGTCGCAGATGGCCTTCGCGACAAAGTCGATCGATGCGGTCACGCTGCGCAACAATGCCGCGCTGGTGTCCGAGGCTGCCGCTGGCTTCGGGGTCAGCACAATCCTGACCACAGTGGCGGAGAAGTCCTTCTCCGGTCCGATGTTCGAGGAGATCACGCGCGCTTTCCCGGGCGGAACGCTGCTTGACCGCACCTCCATGAACACCTGGGAGGACAAGGCGGTGATCGCGGAGGTGAACCGCATCAGCAAGCCCCGCATCGTGCTGGCCGGACTCTGGACCTCGGTTTGCATCGTCGGTCCCGCCCTGTCGGCGATCGACCAGGGCTTCGAGGTCTATGTCATCGCGGACGCCTGCGGCGACGTGTCTCAGGAAGCCCATGAGCGCGCGATGGAGCGCATGGTCCAGGCGGGTGCCCGGCCGGTCACCTCCCTGCAATACCTGCTGGAACTGCAGCGCGACTGGGCGCGTACCGAGACCTATGAAATGACCACGGGTATCGCGAAGAAGTACGGCGGCGCCTACGGCCTCGGCATCATCTATGCGAAGTCGATGTTCGGTGCCTCGGAGGGGCACTGAAGGTTAGCAAGATGGCCTCGGACGAACAGGCGCCTCCCGGTTAGCATCGGATTCGGACGGTGCCCGAAGGCAGGCCATCGGCGCCGCTGATCGGCACGTCCAGCCTGCCGCATGCGGCAGGAACAACCACCAGGCCCAAGGCAGAGGGACCGAGCAACATGGCCTATGTGACCACCAGCGACGGTATCGAGATTTTCTACAAGGACTGGGGTCCCAAGGATGCCCAGCCGATCATGTTCCATCACGGCTGGCCTCTTTCCAGCGATGACTGGGACACGCAGATGCTCTTCTTCGTCCAAAGGGGCTTTCGCGTCGTCGCCCATGACCGCCGCGGCCACGGGCGCTCGGCCCAGGTGAGCGACGGCCATGACATGGACCACTATGCGGCCGATGCCTTCGCGTTGGCCGAACATCTCGACCTGCGGAACGCCGTCCATATCGGACACTCCACCGGCGGCGGTGAGGTCGCCCGCTATGTCGCGAAGCATGGACAGCCCGCGGGGCGCGTTGCGAAGGCGGTGCTTGTCAGCGCCGTGCCGCCGCTGATGCTCAAGACCGACGCCAACCCCGAGGGCCTCCCGATCGAGGTGTTCGACGGGTTCCGCAAGGGCGTCGCCGACAACCGCGCGCAGCTCTTCCTCGACGTCGCCTCCGGCCCGTTCTACGGCTTCAACCGCCCGGACGCGCAGGTCTATCCCGGCGTGATCCAGAACTGGTGGCGTCAGGGCATGATGGGCAGTGCGAAGGCGCATTATGACGGCATCAAAGCCTTCTCCGAAACGGACCAGACGGAGGATTTGAAGGCGATCACCGTGCCGACGCTCGTGATGCATGGTGACGACGATCAGATCGTGCCGATCGCGGATGCGGCGCTGAAGGCCATCAGGCTGCTGAGGCACGGCACGTTGAAGGTCTACCAGGGCTACCCGCACGGAATGCTCTCGACCCATGCCGACCGCATCAACGCGGATCTGCTCGCCTTCATCCGCAGCTGATTCCTCGCGTGGTGCCTGCGTGCGCCGGTCTCCTCGCCGGCAGCGTCCAAGGCTTCCTGACCACACGCTGGCCGGCGCCACCAATCCTGGCGCCGGCAGCCCCCGGCATCCTGCTCGGTGGGCTCGTTCTGAAACACCATCCGCCCAGTCCCTCGTTGCCGCGTGAGGAATGCACGCAACATCCGTGCGGCCGGCTGCCCGGCCGTGGCGAAGGAGATGCCGCCCGATGCGCGAGCCCATGCGTCGCACCGTCACCGGGGGCCTGGCGGCCCTCGCCTTCACCCTTTCGAGCCGGAGCTCCGCCATGGCCGCCAACACCGCGCCGGACATGATCATCCAAAACGGACGGATCACGTCGCTCGACCGGAGCAACCCGGCCCCCGAGGCGGTGGCGATCACCGGCGGGCGCTTCTCGGCTGTGGGCGATGCCTCCGCCATCCTGCCGACGGCGGGGCCGGAGACGCGGGTGATCGACCTGCGCGGCCGGCGCCTCATCCCCGGCCTCTTCGACAACCACCTGCACGTCATCCGCGGCGGGTTGAACTTCAACATGGAGCTGCGCTGGGACGGCGTGCGGAGCCTGGCCGATGCGATGGACATGCTGAAGCGCCAGGTGGCCATCACGCCGCCGCCGCAATGGGTGCGGATCGTGGGCGGCTTCACCGAGCATCAGTTCGTCGAGAAGCGCCTGCCGACGCTGGACGAGATCAACGCGGTGGCCCCGGACACGCCGGTCTTCATCCTGCACCTCTATGACCGCGCCTTGCTGAACGCCGCCGCGCTGCGGGTGGTGGGCTACACGAAGGACACGCCCAACCCGCCCGGCGGCGAGATCCAGCGCGCGCCGGATGGCACGCCGACGGGCCTGCTCCTGGCCCGGCCCAACGCCACCGTTCTCTACGCCACCCTGGCCAAGGGCCCGACCCTGCCCTTCGACTACCAGCTGAATTCCACGCGCCACTTCCTGCGCGACCTGAACCGGCTGGGGGTCACCAGCGCCATCGATGCGGGCGGCGGCTACCAGAACTACCCGGACGACTACAAGGTGATCCAGAAGCTGGCCGAGGATGGCGAGCTGACGGTCCGCATCGCCTACAACCTCTTCACCCAGAGGCCCAAGCAGGAGAGGGACGACTTCCTCCGCTGGACGCAGAGCGCGAAATACCAGCAGGGCGACGACTACTTCCGGCTGAACGGCGCGGGCGAGATGCTGGTCTTCTCTGCGGCCGATTTCGAGGACTTCCGCGTGGAGCGGCCGGAGATGCCGCCCGAGATGGAGCCGGAGCTGGAGGCGGTGGTGCGCATCCTGGTGCAGAACCGCTGGCCCTGGCGGCTGCACGCCACTTACGACCAGACCATCTCCCGCGCTCTCGATGTGTTCGAGAAGGTGAATGCCGAGATGCCGATCGGGGATCTTCACTGGATCTTCGACCATGCGGAGACGGTGAGCGAGAAGTCTCTCGAGCGGATCGCCCGGCTGGGCGGCGGCGTGGCCGTGCAGCACCGCATGGCCTATCAGGGCGAATACTTCGTGGAACGCTATGGCGCCTGCGCCGCCGAGGCCACGCCGCCGGTCGCGAAGATGCTGGAAATGGGCGTGAAGGTCTCGGCGGGCACGGATGCGACGCGCGTCGCGTCGTACAACCCGTGGGTCGCCTTGTACTGGATGACCACGGGCCGCACCGTCGGCGGGCTGCGCATCACGCCCGAGCGCAACACGCTGGACCGTGAGACGGCGCTGCGGATGCTGACGGAGAAGGTTACCTGGTTCTCTAACGAGGAGGGCAAGAAGGGCGCCATCATGGAGGGGCAGCTGGCGGATCTCGCCGTGCTGGACCGCGACTATTTCGCCGTTCCGGGTGACGAGATCCAGGACATCACCTCCGTGCTCACGCTCGTGGGTGGCAGGGTGGTGCACGGCACGGGCGATTACGCCTCCATGGCGCCCCCGCTGCCCCCCGCCATGCCGGATTGGTCGCCCGTCCGCCGCTTCGGCGGCTATCAGGACCGGCGCGCAGAGGCGCCCGGCGCCAGGGGCGCCTTCGCCCTGGCCGGCGCGCGCTGCTGCGATGCCGCCTGCGGGGTGCATGGCCACGACCACGCCCGCGCCTGGGCGGCCGCTACCCCGGCGGGTCAGGACCAGGGCTTCTGGGGTGCGCTCGGCTGCTCCTGCTGGGCCTTCTGAGATGAACCCCACCGGCACCCGCATCCTGACCTGGATCGCCCTGCTCGGCCTTTGCGCCGCCTACATCCAGGGCGGGCTGAACAAGCTGCTCGACTTTCCCGGCGCCGTCGCGGAGGCCGTCCATTTCGGCCTGCCGCTGCCGGCCGTCACGGCGGCGCTGACCATTGTATTGGAACTGCTGGCCAGCCTCCTCATCCTCACGGGGCGGTTGCGCTGGCTCGGGGCACTGGCCCTCGCGGCCTTCACCCTGGCCGCCACCTTCATCGCCCTGCGCTACTGGGAGATGCCCGTGGGGCAGGGCCGCTTCATGGCGGCCAACGCCTTCTACGAGCATCTGGGCTTGGCAGGGGCCTTCCTCCTCGTCGCCTTGTGGGACGGGAAGCGGGCATGAGCGGCTCCCCACCCGGCGCCTTCGCCCCGCTGCGCCAGACCACCTTCGCCGTGGTCTGGGCGGCGACCGTCCTGGGCAATACCGGCACCTTCATGCGCGACGTGGCCAGCTCCTGGCTGGTGACCGATCTCGCGGCCGGGCCGGCGGCCGTCTCCCTGATCCAGGCGGCCGGCACCCTGCCGGTCTTCCTGCTGGCCATCCCGGCGGGCGTGCTGTCGGATATCCTGGACCGGCGGCGTTTCCTCATCGCCATCCAGGTCCTGCTCGCGGCCGTCAGCCTGTCCCTGATGGCGCTCTCCTATGCCGGGCTGATGACGGTCACGGCCCTGGTCGCCCTGACCTTCCTCGGCGGCATCGGCGCGGCGCTGATGGGCCCCACCTGGCAGGCCATCGTGCCCGAGCTGGTGCCACAGCGGGAGATGAAGGCGGCCGTCGCGCTCAACTCGCTCGGCATCAACATCGCCCGCTCCATCGGGCCGGCGGCGGGCGGGCTTCTGCTGGCGAGCTTCGGCGCCGCCCTGACCTATGGCGCGGATGTGGCGAGCTATGTCTTCGTCATCGCCGCCCTGCTCTGGTGGAAACGGCCGGCGAAGGTGGATGAGCCGCTGCCGGAGGAGTTCGGCGGCGCCTTCCGGGCGGGGCTGCGCTATGCGCGCGCCAGCCGGGAACTCCATGTCGTGCTGCTGCGGGCGGCCATCTTCTTCGCCTTCGCCAGCGCCGTCTGGGCGCTGCTGCCACTCGTCGCGCGCAACCTCCTGGGCGGGGATGCCGGTTTCTACGGCATCCTGCTGGGCGCCGTCGGCATCGGCGCCATCGCCGGGGCGCTCCTCCTGCCGCGGCTGCGTGCGGGGCTGAGCGCCGATGGGCTGATGCTCACCGCCGCCCTCGTGACGGCCGGGGCGATGGCCATGCTCGCCCTGGCGCCACCGCGCTGGGCAGCCCTGGCCGTCCTCATGCTTCTGGGCGCCGCCTGGATCATCGCCCTCACCACCCTGAACGGCACGGCCCAGGCGATCCTTCCGAACTGGGTTCGCGGGCGGGCATTGGCGGTCTACCTCACCGTCTTCAACGGCGCGATGGCGCTGGGCAGCCTCGGCTGGGGCGCCCTGGCGGAGGGGTTGGGCGTGCCGCTGACCCTGCTGGTCGGCGCGGCCGGCCTGGCCGTCGTGGCCCTGGCTCTGCACCGGGTGAAGCTGCCGGTAGGCGAGGCCGATCTGGTTGCCTCCCATCACTGGCCGGAACCGCTGGTGGCCGAGCCGGTGGCGCATGACCGCGGGCCCGTCCTCATCCTCATCGAATACCGCGTGCGGAAGGACGACCGCGCTCCGTTCATCCGGGCGATGCATCGCTTCTCGGCCGAGCGCCGGCGCGACGGCGCCTATGGCTGGGGGATCACGGAGGACGCGGCGGATCCGGAGAAGCTGGTGGAGTGGTTCATGGTGGAATCCTGGGCCGAGCATCTCCGGCAGCATCGGAGGGTGTCGCGCGCTGATGCCGACCTGCAGACGGTGGCGCTGCGCTTCCATGCCGGGCCGGAGGCGCCCGTGGTGCGGCACTTCCTGGGGCTGGGGAAGAGCTGAACCGAAAGGCCCGCCGGGCCGAGCTCCGCTTCAGGCGCGGCATGCGCCTCTCCCATCCCGCCCGCAGGCTTAGCGGGCCATTCGAGGGCGCCAGCAGGAGGGTTCCCCCGCCTCCCCCGATCGGACACGATCTCCGGAGATGCGACCGGGGGATGATGGTGAAGGTCACGCTCGACCTGTCGCGGCTGCTGCAGGAAGGCCGGATCACGCGGGAGGAGCATGACCGCCTCGCCCTGCTCGGGCGGCGCGGCACGGGCTCCCTGTTGGTCAATGCGCTCATCGGCTTCGGCGTGGTCGGCGTGAGCGCCGGGATCGTGGCGCTGCTGCCGAGCGTGCTGACCGCCATCCCGCTGGGGCTCGTCCTGATGTCGGCCGGAGCCTGGCTGGTGCTCCGGGAGCGGAGGCGATGGGACGTGCTGGCCACGATCCTGATCCTCGTCGGCGCGCTGCTTCTCGGGGCCAGCCTCCTCCTGCTCAGCAGCGGGCAGACCACCCTGAACGGGGCGCCGCCGGGCGGCGCGGGTAAGGGGCGGCCGCTGCTCGGCCTGCCGGCGGCCTATCTCCTGGTCGCGACGCTCTTCGCCGGTTCCGCCATCCTGGCCCGCAGCGGCCTGCTGGTCGCGCTCGCCGTGCTGCTGCTCTCCGCCGCGCTCGGCAGCGGAACCTCCTACGACCACGCCTTCTACGCGCTCAGCGTGCAGCAGCCGCTGGCGACGATCCTCGCCTTCTCGGCGCTGGCGGCCGCGGCCCATGCCGGCGCCCCGCAACTGCGTGCGGCGGGGGAGCGGCTGGCGAACATCGCGGCGCGCACGGCGCTGCTCCTGGTCCAACTCGGCTTCTGGGTCGGGTCGCTCTGGGGCGACGACGCGGACTGGATCCGGCGCTCTCTCGGGCGCCCCATCCCGGCGGATACCTTCAGCATCGCCTGGGCCGCCGTGTTGCTCCTGGCGGCGATCTGGGCCGGGCGGACGAACCGGCTCTGGACCCTCAACCTCGCCTGCATCTTCGGCGGCATCCACTTCTACACCCAGTGGTTCGAAAGCTTCGGTGCCGCGCCCCTCAGCCTGCTCGGCGGCGGCGTGCTGATGCTCGCCTTCGCCCTGGGGCTTTGGCGCCTGAACGAGCGCCGGGCGGAGGGGTGATGCGCCATCCGGTCATCCGGCGCCTTGCGCGGAACGGGGGCATCCTCGACCAGAGCTGGAAGGAAGGGCCGCTCCGCGACCGGCTCACGCCGCCCCCCGGTTCCTGGCCAGCATCCCCGCCGCCCAGTCCCGCACGGCCGCCGGCTCGACCACGGTCAGGTCGCGGCGCGGGAGGAGGGCCGGCCGCGCCGGGCCGAAGCGGAGGACGAGATAGTCCCTCGCCTCCTCCAGCCCCGTGAACAGCGCGGCATCGTAGGACGCATCCCAGGCTGCCGCCCGGAAGGTGGCGCGGTCGGCATCGAGGGTTACCGTCACAGGCCCAAGAAGCGGCTCACGCCCCTCAGCCGCACGCGCCTCCAGCATGGTCCGCAAACCAAATCGCTGCGTCCGGCGGGAGAGCAGCATGCTGAGAAGGGCGACGCCGAGGACCGGACCGACCGCTGCCGCGTCGTCCCAGCCGGGCGGCCGCAGCAGTGGCGCAGGGTCATGGGGGTTCACCACGGCCCAGGCGGCAAGCCGGCCCGCAAGCGGGGCCGCGAGGGCGAGGAGCGTACCCCCACCAGAAAGGTCCAACCGACGATGCCAAGCATCGAACCGCGTCGGTCCTGCGAGGCAAGAAGCCAAGCCTGATCCTCGGGATGCCAGTTCACGGACAGGGCGATCACGCCCGCCCCTCCCGCGCATGCTCAGACGGGTCTGGCGGCAACGGCCTCCACGGGCGAGAGGCAGCCGGACCGGCCGGTCCGCGCGGCGCTCACCGCCATGTCATTACCGGGCAACGAATGGTGCCCCGCCCGGCATCGACCAACACCTCCATCCGGACAAGAAGGGCCGGACAAGAACGGAACGTGCGAGCGGGCCGGCAACGGAACGCGATGGGCGCGGAGGGGAAAGATGGACGCGATCGCCGGCCCGGTCCGGTATGTCCTGCAGGTGCCGGCACTGGGCCCGGAGGATTATGCGCGCCTCCAGGCGGTCCTGCTCCGGGGCCTAGCGCCCCGCCCAAGCTGGCGCAGGCGCCTGGCGGGCCTCGTCGGGGGCGGGCTGGTGGGCGGTGCCATCGGGCTCCTCGCCGCCCGCTGGGACGTCACGGCCGAACTCTGGGTCAGGAGCGCGCGGCAGGGATGGATGCTGACGCTCGACGGCCCCGGCATCCTCCTGGCGGCCCTCGGCGTGGTCCTGGCAACCTTGCTGTCGCTCGCGATGATTCTCGTTGCGCGGCAGCGCCGCGGGATTCGCGCGCTGCACGCGGTGGGCGGCGAGCTGTTCGGCGCGCACGAGCTGCTGCTCGGCGATGCTGGCCTGCTCTGGCGCAATGTCAGCCGCACCCTCTTCGTCCCCTGGTCCCGCCTGACCGGCGCGATGCGGCAGGGCGGCATGCTCCTCCTCTTCGCCGACCGTATCAGCGCCTTCTGGTTGCCGGAGGCTCTGGTCGCAGCCCATCCCGACCGGGCGGGGCTCGAAGCCCTGCTCCGACGCCACGCGGCCCTCCCGTGACCCGCATGCGCATCCTTCCCGCGGCCTTCGCGCTGCTCCTGGCCTTGTCCATGCCGGCAGGGGCTGCGCAGACCCTGAAAGGGCGGTGGTGGATCGTGCTCGGCAGCTCCGCCGCGCCCGAAAGCCTGCCGCGGCCCTTCCCCGAGGCGGACCGCGCCGCCGAGGCCGCCCGCCGCTGCGGGGTGGAGCCCATGGGCGACTACTCCGCCAAGTTCGAGGGCTTCGCGCCCGACCTCTACGTCACGGTGGTGGGCGGCTTCACGACCCGACGGGAGGCGGAAGCGGCGCTGGCCCGTCTCCGCCGCTGCGTGCCCGATGCCTATCTCCGGCGCGGCGGCTACGGCGGGGAGTGACGTCCGGAGCCCTCGGCGGGCGCGGCAAGGCTCCGCTGCAGCCGCGCGAGGGCACCGGGGAGGCCACGGACCTTCAGCACCCGGCCATTCTCGTCATACTCTTCCGACAGAACCCGCGCGCTTTCGTAAACCTCGCCGATCAGCCCCTGCTTCGCATAGGGTAGCACCAGCACATCCTCCACCATCGCCGCCTCGAAGAAGGCGATGATGGTGTTCCGCAGCGCGCTCACATCTTCCGGTGCGTGAGCCGAGAGCATGATGGCGTCGGGATGCTTCTCGAGCAGGGCCGCGCGCCCGGCAGCATCCACCCGGTCCATCTTGTTCAGCACCAGGAGGGACGGCACCACATCCGCTCCGATCTCGCGCAGCACGCTCCGCGTCACCTCCAGCTGCGCCGCATAGGTCGGGTCCGACGCATCGACCACGAAGAGCAGCAGCGAAGCCTCCAGCGCCTCCGTCAGGGTGGAGCGGAAGGAGGCGACGAGGTCATGCGGCAGCTGCTTGATGAACCCGACCGTGTCGGAGACGAGCACGCGCGGCCGGGTTTCCGGCTGCAGGATGCGGACGGTGGTGTCGAGGGTGGCGAAGAGCTTGTCCTCTACCAGCACCTGGCTGCCAGTGAGGGCCCGCATGAGGGAGGACTTGCCCGCATTGGTGTAGCCGACCAGGGCCACCCGCAGCTGGTCCCGCCGGGCGGAGCGGCGGTTGTCGCTGTCGCGCTGCACCGCCTCCAGCTGCTCCTTCAGCTCGGCGAGGCGATCGCGGATCTTGCGGCGGTCTAGGTCGAGATTGCTCTCGCCGGCACCCGGCCCCTGCCGCCGCTCGCCGCCGCCCGAGGATTCCCGCAGGCGGGGCGCGACATATTTCAGCCGCGCCATTTCCACCTGGAGCTTCGCCTCCCGGGTGTTCGCGTGCCGATGGAAGATCTCCACGATAACGCCGGTACGGTCGAGCACCTGCGCGCCAGTAGCCCGTTCCAGGTTGCGGATCTGGCTGGGCGACAGCTCGTGGTCGACAATCACGAACTCCGGCCTGCGGGCCGCGTCGTCCCCTGCCTCTGCCTTGGGCGCCGGCTCGGCGGCATCCTCGAAGCGCTGCCGTGCCTTGGACCTCGGGGTCGGCGCCATCGAGCCGACCACGCCGGTGCCGCCCGTGAGCGCCGCCAGTTCCGCCAGCTTGCCGCTTCCGAGGAGCGACCCTGCGCCGGTGCCCTCGCGCCGCTGCGACACCGTGCCCACCACCTGATAGCCCAGCGTCTTCACTAGACGCCCCAGTTCCTCAAGGCTGGCCTCGTGCGCGACGTCATCGACCTCGGGCGTCTGGATGCCGACGAGAATGGCGAGTGGAATGGGGGGCTTGGTCTCCATGGGGCCGCAGTAGCACGGATCACGCCGCGGAACGCCCCGGGGATCATGCTGTCCCATCCCGGAACGCGAAGGTGAACTGGCTGTTCACTGCCTCGTTCAGGAAAAGACGGGCCGGCGAGGCACGGGCGGGTGCCTACGAGCCGGCCCTGACCACCCGTGCTTGGAGGAGCACATGGCGGCTGAGCGGATGTGTAGTGCATATCCGTGCCCGACGCGAATCAGGACTGCGATCGCCTGCTCCGTTCGTCGGCAGGGGAACCCAAGCGGGAAGCAGCCGTATTGCGCCGCATGTGCCTGCTCCGCGGTACTGGCGCCAGAACCGGGATCACCTCCACGCCGTTCCCGCCCAGGAAGCCGGCGGGGGGCGCCCGGCCCTTTCCGATCGCCGGAGTGGCCGCGTGGCTGCCCTGCCACGCCCGCCGGAATGGAACGCGGCCGGCGCCAGGTCTTAACGAATCATATTCCTATTTTTGTTCCTGCCCAGTCTAAGCTCCCCCCATGAGCCACCTCCATGACACCCACGCCCCCGCCCCTGACCTGGACGTGCTGGCCGCACGCTCGGCGGAGCAGCGCTACCGGAGCCTGGTGGAGCGCGGGGTATCGAAGGTCCAGGCCTGGGAAGAGGCTGTCGCCCTCTTCGTGGGCCATCACCCGAACTGGCCGGTGCCGCTCGCCGAGCGCGCGGCGGCCCGGACCGTCGGGCCGATGATCCTCAACCGGCTGGCTGCCGCCCAGGGCCAGCCGAAGCAGCCGGCGGCCAAAGCCCCTCTCGATCTGCTGGTGGACCTGGCCACGCCCGAGACGCCGGAGAGCATGCGGGCCGCCATGCGGGTGGAGGAGATGGGTTCCGGCGCGATCGCGGTGTTCCGCGGCGCCTGGAAGATGGCAGGCGACGTGCGCCCGCTGATGTCCCGCCTGACGCGGGGGCAGATGGCGGCGCGCGGTTCGGCCCTACCGGCCTGACCCTTTGCAAGCCCTGCTTTCCCGGCAGGGCTGCGGAGCAGCGGCGTATGGGCGCGGTGCCGGCAACAAGGTAGGCTTCCAGGCCGGCGACCGGGCCGGGGTTCGACCGCGCCCCGCAACGCGCATGCAGCAGCAGGAAGCAACGGCGATGGGCTTGCACGTCGATTATTTCGCGTCACTGAACTCGCCCTGGACGCATCTGGGCGCCGCGCGGCTGGAAGCCATGGTGGAGCGCCATGGGGCGACGCTGCGCATCTACCCCGTGGATTTCGGCACCATCTTCCCCGCTTCGGGCGGGCTGCCGCTGCCCAAGCGCTCGCCGCAGCGCCAAGCCTACCGCATGCAGGAGCTGGAGCGGTGGCGCGATCACCTCGGCATCCCCATCCACCTCAAGCCACGTGCCCACCCCGCCAATGAAGGTTTCGCCGCCAGCTGCGTCATCGCCGTGCGTGAGACGCTCGGAGACGGGCCCGCCCTCGCCCTGGCGCACCGCCTGCTCAAGGCCCTTTGGGAAGAGGACCAGGACAGCGGTGAGCGGACCGTCATCGAGGCCTTGATCCGCGAGGTGGGGCTCGACGCTGCGGCCGTCATGGCGCTGGGCTCGGAAGACCGGTGGGCGGAGCAGCGGGGCCAGGACACCCAGGCCGCGCTCGCGCGCGGCGTGTTCGGCGCGCCGAGCTACGTGGTCGGGGCGGAGATCTTCTGGGGCCAGGACCGGCTGGAATTCCTCGAACGCCGGTTGGCGCGAGGATAGATCCGAGCCCGGGAAGGGTCAGCCGCCGAAGGCTGTGCCAGCCGGGGCGGAGCGGGGCCGGATCCTTCTGCCGCTATGGGCTGCCGGGGAAGTCCCGCCGCGGCCTCAAGCGCCCCGTAGACGGGCCTCGAGCGCCGCGATGAACAGCCGCACCTTCGGCGGTACCAGCCGGGCCGTCGGGTAGACCGCCCATATCGCCAGCGCCTCCGGCTCCCAGGCACCCATCGGGATGGGCAAGAGGTGCCCGATCGTCACCTCCTCCCGAACGTCCCAGGCGGACAGCATGGCAATGCCCAGACCACCGAGGCAGGCTTGGTGCAAGGCCTCAACCGAGCTGGAGGTGAAAGGGCCGGAGACCCGCTGCCGGAGCGTCTTCCCGCCCGACAGGAAACTCCAGTGGCTCGCCCCGGTCAGCGTCAGGCAGCGGTGCCGCGCGAGGTCGGCCGGCGCCTCCGGCAGGCCGTGCTCCGCGACATAGGCGGGCGCCGCGTAGAGCCCGCGTGGATTATCCGCCAGCCGGCGTGCGACGAGCGCGTTCTCGCGCAGCGGCGCAATCCGGATGGCGAGGTCGAGCCCCTGCGCGACGATGTCGATGATGCTGTCGCTCAACAGCAGGTCGATCCGCAGCCCGGGATGCTCCCGCAAAAGGACAGGCACGAGCGGCGCCACGACCTTGCGGCCGAAAGGAACCGAGGCCGTCACCCGCAAGGTTCCTGTCAGCCCGGCCGAATCCGGCCGGACGGAGGCACGGGCCATGGCCTCCTCCTCCAGCAGCAGGCGGGCGTGGGGCAGGAACGCCTCGCCCTCCGCGGTCAGCGAGAGAGAGCGGGTCGTCCGATGCATCAGCCGCGCCCCGACTTCCTCTTCCAGCTCGGCCAGCCGGCGGGAGGCGAGCATCGGCGTGATGCGCAGGCGGCGCGCCGCGGCGGCCAGGCTTCCGGCCTGCACCGCCTCTACCAGCACAGCGAGGTTGGCGAGGTTGATCATATCGCCCCACGTTATACCGACCGAACACAACGGATATCTACTGCGCCGGGCGTTACAATCCGAGATTGCGGGCACCGCAGAGAGGATCAGCTCCGTGCCGGACGCTCCCATCCAGAACCCGCCTCGCTTCTCCATCCACCCCGCCGGGTCCGCCGCGCGCGGCGCCACGGCCATGCCGCACGCTGGCGCAAGGGGGGAAGGCGCCGGCCAGCTCCCTTCCCGCCGGGCCGGCTCCGGCCTCACCTTCGCCATGGCCGCCGCGGCGGGAATCGCAGTGGCCAACATCTACTACAACCAGCCGATGCTCGGGATCATCGGGCAGGACTTCGCCGGCTCGGGTGCCACCGCGCTGATCCCGACGGCCACGCAGCTCGGCTACGCCGCAAGCCTGTTCCTGCTCCTACCGCTCGGCGACATGCTCGACCAGAAGCGGATGATCGTGGGGCAGTTCGTCGTGCTCGCCGCGGCGCTCGCCCTGGCGGCGCTGGCGCCCAGTGCGCCGGTCCTCGTCGTCGCTTCCCTCATTGTCGGCATGTCCGCCACCGTGGCGCAGCAGATCGTGCCCCTTGCAGCCCATCTCGCACCGCCGGCGCGGCGTGGCGCCACGGTGGGTCTCGTCACCGGCGGCGTGCTGGCGGGCATCCTGCTCAGCCGGACGCTCGGCGGCGTTGTCTCCGCCCATGGCGGGTGGCGCGCGATGTTCTGGCTGGCGGTGCCCTTGGCCCTCGGCGCCGCGGGGCTCATGGCGGCCATCCTGCCAAGCCGGCCAGCGGCCGCCTCGATCGGCTACGGGCAGGCGCTGCGCTCCTTGCTGCAGCTCTGGCATGGGCAACCCGCCCTGCGCCGGGCGACGCTGATGCAGGCCGCGCTCTTCGGTTCCTTCTCCGCTTTCTGGACCGTGCTCGCGCTGCGGCTGGAGCAGCCACCCTTCGCGCTCGGCGCCGATGTGGCGGGGCTGTTCGGCGTGGTCGGCGCCGTTGGGATCGCCGCCGCACCGCTGGCCGGCCGGCTGGCCGACCACCGCGGGCCGCAGCTGGTGATCGGGCTCGGTGCCCTGCTCACCCTCGTGGCCTGGGCCGTGCTCGGTGTCTGGCCGGCCCTCGGCGGCCTGGCGCTGGGGGTGATCATCCTCGACTTCGGGGTGCAGAGCGCGCTCGTCTCCAACCAGCACGTCATCTACGCCCTGCAGCCCGAGGCGCGCAGCCGAATCAACACGGTCTTCATGACGGGCATGTTCCTGGGCGGCTCGGCCGGCTCGGCCGGGGCCATGACAGCCTGGGACCTCGGCGGCTGGGGCGCGGTCTGCGGCTTCGGCACCGGCCTGGCCGCGCTCTCCCTGCTGCTCGAGTTTCTCGCACGCCGGGGCAAGGGAGAGATGGCATGAGGAAGCTGCGGATCGCCGTGGCGGGAGGCTCGCTCGGCGGCCTCTTCGCCGCCATCCTGCTGCGGCTGGACGGGCACGAGGTGCGCGTGTTCGAGCGTTCGGCGGGCGGGCTGGAGGGCCGGGGCGCCGGGCTGGTACCGCAGCGTGAGGTGCCCGAGGTGCTGCGGCAGATCAACGCCGAGGAGCTGGCAGGGGTGGGCGTCGTGGCTCGCGACCGGATCTTCCTCGACGCAGCCGGCGGCATTGCCCATCGCGAGGCCACGCCGCAGATGCAGGTGTCCTGGGACCGCCTGTACGGCGCTGTCCGGGGCCGGCTGGCGGATTCCGACTACCGCCTCGGCCGCGCCGTTCAGGGTGCCACGCAAACCAGCACCGAGGCGGTGCTGCACTTCGCCGATGGCAGCAGCGAGGCCGCCGATCTGGTCCTCGGCGCCGACGGCATCGGGTCCGTGCTGCGCGAGGCGGTCACGGGCCTGCCCTCGCCCAATCGCTACGCCGGCTATGTCGCCTGGCGCGGCATGGTGCCCGAGAGAGCCTTGCCGGATGGAGCAGCGGAGATGCTGCTCGACCGCTTCGCCTTCCACATGATGCCGCGCTCGCAGATTCTCGGATACCTCGTCACCGGGCCGGCCGGCGAGATGACGCGTGGGGACCGACGCTACAACTGGGTGTGGTACCGTCGCGTACTTCCGGCGGAGCTGGGGGAGGTTCTGACCGACAGCTCCGGCCACGCACACCCGTTCTCGCTCGCGCCCGGCCAAGTTCCGGAAGCTCGCGCCGCCGGGCTCCGGGCCGATGCAGCGGCGCTCCTCCCGCCGCCCTTCGCCGCTGCCGTGCAGGCGGAGCCGAGGCCGTTCGTACAGGCGATCTTCGACTATGAGGCTCCACGCATGGTGTCCGGCCGCCTGGCGCTGCTGGGCGACGCCGCCTTCGTGGCGCGGCCCCACACCGCCATGGGCGTGGCCAAGGCGGCAGGGGACGCGATGGCGCTCCGCACGCATCTCGGGCGCCTTCCCCTGGGCGAGGCGCTGCGGGCTTATGGACGCGAACGGCTCCCGGTTGGAAAGGTCACCGTTGACTATGGACGCCGTCTCGGCGCGGAGCTGGGCTGAGAATCCGCGAGAAACAAGCCAGGAGCCAGGGCGGGCGGGGGCCTGCGTCACGGACATCGGCCTGAGCGGCATGTCGAGTCAGGAACACATCCGCCAGGACAATTCAGGCGCCGTCCCGAGGAGACGGCGCAAGCACCGGGAAGCGCTCCTGCTTCCAGCCATCGCCCCCTATGGGCGCTTGGTCGCCCCCGTCATGCGGGCAAAGACCTGCCGGTCCTTGTTCTCCTGCATCAGCATCGAGAAGCTCGGGATCTTCTCGAAGCCGAGACCATGGGGGATGCCCGTATCAGGGTCGGGCTGAATCCTGGCATAGCCCTCGCCGGAGACCTTCTCCCACTTGCCAGCGGGCTTCTTCACCTCGAGGTTCACCACCGTTGCCTTGAAGACCATCCGGACGATGGCTTCCTTCGGCGATGACGGCTTGGTCAGGCACGGGGCGCCGGCCATCAGCTGCCAACCATTCGCCAGGGCCCAGGCCGTCAGCTCATCCTTGTCCATCAGGCGAACCTTCTCTCCATCGGCTGTCCGTATGAGCCGAATGCGGTCCCCACACCAGCGCCCCGCGGCACAGGCGGTGCTCGCGCCATCATGGCCGGACGCCATTCGGAGAGGGGGTGGCGCTATCCAGGGGTGCCGAGCAGCGTCTTCAGTTCCAGCGCGTCATGCGTGGCCTCGCCGAGCGCCGTGTTGTCGAAGATGCACCACGCTTCCCGGCCATCCTGCAGCGCCTCGCGGAGAGATCCGGCCACGGCCCCGACCTGCGCCAGAGAGTAGGGGGAATGGTAGATCTTCGGCCAGCCATGCAAGCGATGATACGCGAGCCCTTGCCATCCCCCCGGCACGGCAGCCCGCGGCAGCAGGGCAGGGTCGGCCGCGACCCTGGCCACCTGATGGCGGATGAGCTGGGCGTCCACCTCGTCGGTAAACCAGGTCGCATGGCGTGGCTCACAGACCAGCCCGCCCTCGAAGGCCTCGCGGAAATCCGCCAGGAAACGGTCCACCACCGCCTCCTCATGTCGCAGGCTCGGCGGCAGCTGCACAAGCAGTGGGCCGAGCCGGTCTCCCAATGCTCGCACCTCGTCGAGGAAGCGCAGGAGCGCCTCGCCCATGTCCTTCAGCCGGCCCTCATGGGTGATCATGCGCGGAACCTTCACCGAGAAGCGAAAGCCGTCCGGCACGCTCATCGCCCAGCGCTCATAGGTGGCAGGCCGATGCGGGCGGTAGAAGGAGGAGTTGATCTCGGCGGCCGGCAGGCGGGACGCATAGCGCTGAAGGTGGGTTCCCTCGCCGCCGAAAGCCCCGGCGTACTGCCGGGGGATGCTCCACCCCGCGGTTCCGACATACGCTCCGATCACCATGCCTCCTCCTGCGCCGCGGCCTCTGACGAAGGCCGTCCTGCGGTAACGCCGGAGCGCGGCTAGGTGTCTCGACCCTACCGATCCTTCTCGATGACCTTCAGCTCCGCCTCCGCGTCCCGGCCGAGGCCGGCCGTCAGGAAGTCGAGAGTCATCGGCAGGGCCATGTTGAGGCGGGGCAGATGCATCAGGGCGATGCGGCCCGAGGCGATCCGGCCCGAGAGCAGGTGGCCGCCACGCTGCCGGGCAACGTCCAGGAAGTGCAGGTGGCAGCCGGGGACGGCGAGGTTGCCGAGGAAGGCAGGAGTCCAGAATCCGCAGAGCGTGCCCTCGGTCTGGGGAAACTCGAAGGTGGCCTGCCGCTTCGCGACCTCGACCAGCGGCGTGTAGGCTTCCTGGCGGGGCACGCTGCGCACGCGCAGCCCTTCGAAGCAGCCCTCGATGCGGATGGCATAGAGCATGTTGAGAGAGGGAACGAGGCCGTTGATCGCCTCCTCGATCTCCGTTCCGGGTGGGACCTCGTCCACCGTCTCGGCACGGAAGGGAGCGACACAGGCGAAGGGGGTGCGGGCGGTGCCATCCACCTCCCGCGCGGTGCCGGTGTTATCCACCTGCCAGGCGCGACCGTCGAGCACCACCATCTCGCCATCCAGGTCCTCGAAGGTGCCGAGGCCGAGATCGCCTTCCGCCAGGATGTCCGCGACCGTCGCCGTGCCTTCGTAGAGCCCTTCCAGCAGCGCGTTGACCGGAGCGGAGAGATAGGCGGCGCGGTGGGTGGTCATGGGGCGACGATTCCTGCGAGGGCTGGGTTTGCCTGCCTGCGTCCTGCCGCCGCGACGCAGGCCATCTCCGCTCCCCGGAGACCCGCATGACGGCCCGCAGATCCAGATCCAGCATGGCCCCGTGCTTGTGCAGCGTGCTGGAGGAAGCCATCATCGTCAACGCTTCCGACCCAGTGTGACGACCTGTCCCGACTGCCCTCACGTCCACCCGCCGCAATCCAGCCGAGAGACCGAGAACCGATGGCCGCGAACCTCTTCTTCTGGCGCCAGGAAGAGCAGATCGGGAATTTCGGCGATGCCCTGGCCGTCCTGTACATAGAGCGCCTGTTCGGGGAACGCTGCCTCTTCGACATGGGCTCGCTGCATCTCGTGGGCAGCGTCATCACACCCAACCGCCTCAGGCAGGCGAAGCGCCATGGCCACAAGCCGAATGACTGGTAGGGCCGCCCCATCTTCTGGGGTTGCGGCAAGAAGGACGCTGAGCCGCTGGCGCCGGAGTTGTAGCGAGGCGCGCTGTTCCTCGGCATACGCGGGACGATGACGCGAGATGCGCTGGGCCTGCCTCGCGCCGCCACTCCGCTGGGCGATACCGCCCTGTTGCTGCCGGGCTTCTACAGCCCGCGGCATGACGCCCGGACAGCGGGCAAGGTCCTCTGGGTCCCGCATTTCCACTACGAGGACCCCACTCCGGAGGCCTTGGACCAGACGCCGGACCGTTGCGTGATACGCCCCGCCATTCCGAACACCGTGGACGCTTGCGAGCGCTTCATCGACGCGATCGCCTCGGCAGAGTTCGTGATGGCCAACGCCATGCACGCCGCGGTGGTCGCCCTCGCCTACGGTGTTCCCTTTGCCTTCTGGAGTGGCTCGGAAATCGACCACCCGCTCAAATGGGCGGGCCTCAGCAGCGGCGTTGGATTCAGCCTTCCGTGGAAGTGGTCCTGGGCGCCACACGCAGAAATCTCCAACACCGCCAGTTCGCGTGGCCGGAGAGAACCATGTCTGTCATCACATGCGGCTGGTTGGTGGGGGAGCGGACGTCATCGATTGGTGTGGCCGATCCCACTCGGACCAACAAGCTCAGCACTCTCCCGCCTTCGCCGTGAGCGCCACCCCGTGGGCCCTGGCGGAGAAGCGCCCGCGGCCGATCGCACCTCACGAGCCTGAGCGAGGTCCGATTACAAGGCCAGTTGACGAATCGTCATCCGCGCCGGGCGGCCTCTATCGCCGCGACGTCGATCTTGCGCATGGTCATCATGGCCGTAAAAGCGCGCCGCGCACCTTCTCCACCGGCTGCCAGTGCGGAAGTGAGAACGCGCGGCGTGATCTGCCACGAGATTCCCCAACGGTCCTTGCACAAGCCGCAGGCGCTTTCCTGTCCACCGTTGCCGACGATCGCGCTCCAAAGACGATCCGCCTCCGCTTGATCATCTGTGGCGATCTGGAACGATAAGGCTTCGCTACGTCGGAACGCGCTTCCACCGTTCAGGCCGATACAGGCGATGCCGGCGACAGTGAACTCGACCGTCAACACGTCGCCAGCCTTCCCCGACGGAAAGTCGGTCGGCGCTAAGCACGTTCCCGCCTGGCTTCAGAAGCCTTAGTCCAGGTTAAATCGCTTCTTGCGGATGAAAGCGCCGAAATCAGCGCGCTCGCGCACGGAGTATTGTCGTACCTTGTCTTCAGACCATCCGTAGTCGGCCGCCTGCCCGAAGCGGTTCATGTATCGCTGCGCCGCGTATGGCTGTACGGCTGCGCGCCGCCTGTCATAGTCGGCGATCTTCTCCTGCAGGCCGCTCTCATCGTACCGGTCGCGGTGTATGGTGATGTCGAGCCCCAGGCGCGGGCTGAGAACCCCCGCGAAGGACGGCCAGCCCACCCCTAGCCCTGCCACCGGGAAGACATGTTCCGGCAGGCACAACAGGTCGGAGACCTCCGCTGCTCTGTTGCGGATGGCGCTGACTGGGCAGGTCCCCAGACCGGCCCGATCCGCTGCAGCGATGAACGTCGCCAGAACGATGCCCGTATCGACCGAAGCGTTGAAGAAGGAGTCTAGATGGTCGTTCAAGAAGGGCTGCCGGCGCCATTCGAACATCAGGCGATGCCGTCTGTTGTTGGCACAGAAAACCAGAAACGCGGGCGCCTCCCGGATCCACGGATTGTCCGGGATGAGGTCATGCAGCCTGTCACGCTGGGCCCTGTCCGAGATCATGATGATATCCGCCTGCTGCAGATCCGATTTTGACGGCGCCGCAAGCGCGACAGCACAGAGCGTCTCCAGCAGCGCCGGATCGACGGGCTTGTCGGTGTATCGACGCATGACCCGGCGGTTCGCCATCGCGGCCAGGACATCAATGCCCTCGGGAGCGGTCCGCAGAGCTGGCGAGGAACCGAACCGGGCCTTGACGATGTCCAGTAGACGATCGAGCAACACCATCTCCTTCGATACGGCGGTCGCGGGCAAGCCTGCGAGGCTACATCCACGACCTCAAGGCTACGTCTCGTTCAGGAAGCGGGATAGATCCTATATGACAAGGGCGTCGCCGTCGGCCGGGGCAGGCAGGCTGGACGCTAAGCCTTCCTTCTCGGCCAAGGCCCTCAACTCGGCGCTGCTCAGGACGCAGTGGATCGCCATGTGGCTGGCGATCACCGTGGCTCGCGTGCGGCACACTGGCCTGCCAGGACGTCCGCTTCGCCCATAATGATGGAGTCAAGACCGTTGAAGGTCGTCGCGTCTGCGTTCAGAACGATCCCGTCCGGCCGGTGCCTGGTGGTGGCTCGTTCGATATGCTGGTTCCAGATGGTGTCGCCCGCGCGTAGAAAATTCTCTCCGACCGGTGGCTGAAGACGACGCCGCAGAGCTTGCCCCGAGCTGAGTTCACTTTGAGCACGGCATCTGCGCCGTGCTGCCCACCTGTCTTGGCAAGCTGGATGCTGTTGAAGTGCGATGTCTCAGTCATGACGCGCACGTCCATGAACCCCGCTTCCGGATCGCTTCGGCATCCTCGTCATTCTGCCCGAACCGAGGCAGCAATCCATTGAGCTTCGCCTTGGCGGCATCGTCCTAATGCTCACCATGCAGGTGGATTACGATTACCGCGTCCACATCAGTGACACCGGCGATCGCCACCGGAAGGGGCACCAGGCGACGTCTCGTTCTGCTCCCGAAACGTAATTCAGCTGCTTCGGCAGACCATCGTTCTGCCCGTGCATGTACGCGGAAGACTCTCGTTGATCTGCTCGAGCGCCGCTGCTCTTCAGGGGGCTACCCCTGGCACCAATGCCATGCCAAGTTCCGAGAGAACTTCCTTGGTATGTTCCCCCAGCATGGGCGGCGGGGCCTGCGGCTGGTCGTCTCGCGAGCCGTCGTACAACACCGGCCGTCGGATTGCCTTCAGAGGGCCCATCTCCGGATGCGAGAGATCAACAAAGCTGCCGAGGTGACGGACCTGGGGATCATCGAGGACTTCCTCGACGCCATAGACGGGAGCATAAGGCAAGTCCGTTTCTGCCAAAGCGTCCAGCCAAGCTCCTAACTCCCGCCCGCCGAAGACCGGCGCAGCGAGACGCCGGATATGCTCGTAGTTCTCGAGCCTCAGGGATCGCGTGGCGCAGAGTGGATCCTCCAGAAGCTCCGGCAACCCAACGAGATCGACGAACTGCCTCCAGAACTTCTCCTGCGACGACAGATGGATCGCGACCAGCCGACCGTCCCCACATCGAAAGGCGTAGGATTGAGAAGTCCGTGCCCGGAGCTGTGGGTCTGAGACGATGCCCAGTTGCGTATAATAGCCGAAGGGATCCGGCATGAATGCCAAGGTGGACTCCAGCATGTTCACATCGACCCGCCGGCCCTCTCCTGTCCGCTCACGGGCAAGCAATGCGCCGAGAATCCCGTAGCAGGCGTAGTGACCGGTCACGTTGTCCGAAACTGTCGGTCCTGCGATGCGTGGTTCTTCGGGATCCAGAAAAAGGGAAGACATGCCACTCAGTGCCTGGGCCACGGCGTCATAAGCTGGACGATGGGCGTATGGGCCGCCCGCCCCGAAGCCGCTGATGTGGCACGCTATCAGGCGGGGATTAATCTCGGCCAGGCGAGCGTCCGTAAATCCGAGCCGCTCGAGCACGCCGGGACGGAAATTCACTATCAGCACGTCGCTTGCCGCGATCAGCGCCTGTAAGGCGGCCTTTCCATCCGGTGCACGAAGATCGAGCGCCACGCTACGCTTATTCCGATTGTAGGCGCAGAAGTGAGGGCTGTAGAGGCCGCCACGGAAGCTGCGGAAGGGGTCGCCACCCTCGGGGTTCTCCACCTTCACTACATCTGCGCCGAGATCGGCGAGCATCATACCTGCGAGTGATCCGGTGATCATCGTCGTAAGCTCAATGACACGGATGCCCGGGAGAAGAGAGCCCATCAGTTCTTCCTCAGGTTCGGTTCCGCTGGTCCGCCCAGCCAGGCAAGCAGGATGGGGTCCAGGGCCTCGGGCGCCTCAATCGGCGCATAATGCCCGACGCCCGGCATGACCACGCTCTCGCCCCGCAGCAATGCCTCCGCCATGCGCTGGCCCAGCGCTGGCGGGGAGCCCGCATCCTCCTCGCCACTGATGACGAGTGTCGGCGAGCCGAGCCTGTCGAGAAGTGGAAAGATGTCCGCTCCGCAGAGCGCCTCCCAGGCGGCGAGGTAACCGGCGACGGGAGCCTCGGCCATGACGGTAATCGCGCGCTCCACCCTGGCGGACGGCGTGCCACGGCCAAGAACGGCGTCAGCGCGTCGTTCCGCGAAAACCCTGGGCCCAAGCGCCGTCAGTTCAGCGATCCGGGCCGCGCGCAACGACTCACGTGCAGCAGCATCCATTCCGCCAAGACCTGCCATGGGGTGAAGCAGCACAGCCCTGTGCGGCGGCTCTCGCCGAGCTGCCAAGGCGGCCAGGAAGATGGCCCCCAGCGAATGGCCGACCCCCAACCACTCACGAACATCAATCGCGTCCAGCCAGGACTCAAGGCGATTCACGTAGTCGGCGACCTTCGGCTCGGGCTCGTCAAGGGCTTCCGAGCCGCCATAGCCCGGCGCGTCCCAGGCCAGAACGCGGTACCGCTGCGCAAGGCTGACCAGCTGATGAGACCAGGCGCCGGAATGCCCCCCGATTCCGTGGAGCAGCAGCAAGGCGGGACCTTGCCCAGCCTCTCGCCAGGCAACGGCGCCCCCCGGCAGGTCGAGCACTTGCGACAGCACCTCGCTCACCCGGCGTAGGCCTCCAGAACGTGCCGTGCCAAGCTCATGCGAAGCACCTCTTCCGGTCCTTCGGTGACCATCATGCTGCGCTGGTCACGCCAGAACTTTTCGATCGGCAGTTCCTTCGTAAAGCCGATACCGCCATGGATCTGCAGGCAGCGATCAGCCGCCTGGAAAGAGAGGCGGTCGCCCAGCATCTTCACCGCGAAGGCATCATGCCGCACGTCTTCGCCCCGGTCGTAGCGCCAGGCAGCACGGTAGACGAGCAAGGTGAGCTGCTCGAGGTCCAGATGGGAGTCCACCATCATCCACTGGACAGCCTGCCGATCGGCGATCGGCTTGCCGAAGGTGATACGCTGCTTCGAGTAGTCAGTCGCAAGCTCCAGACAGCGGCGGATGACGCCCAATGCCCTCGCGCCATGGCGGATCCGCCCGGTGTTGATCCAATCCTGAGCCAATTTGAATCCGTCACCCTCACGGCCGATCAGCTTGCTCGCATGCACCCGCACGTTGTCGAATGCGAGTTCGCAAGGCTCGTCATCCATCATCGTGGGCTGGGCGCGCACGATGCTGACGCCTGGCGTGTCCATATCCACAAGAAAGGCCGAAATGCCGCGCGGTCCCTTGCTCCGGTCCGTGGAGACCAGGAGCTGCACGAAATCTGAGTGCTGCGCGTTGGTGATGAAGCGCTTGTATCCGTTGATGACATAATTGTCGCCCTCCCGCACGGCGGTGGCGCGGATGCCTGCCGGATCACTCCCCGCATCCGGCTCCGTCAATGCAAAGCAGCAGTCCTTCTCACCGGCGATAACCGGAAGCAGGTAGTCCTTCTTCTGCTCCTCATTGAGCTGGAAGAGGATTGGGCTCGGCTCTGGGCCGAAGATCTGCGTTTTGCGGGACGGCAAAGCGATGGTGCGCCCCATCTCCTCCCACAGGAGAACGCGAGCCAACAGGCCGAGCCCTAGCCCGCCATACTCGACGGGCGTGGTGATCAGCCAATAGCCCATCTCCTTCATCCGTGCCTCGAGGCGGGCACGCACCTCGGGGCGCATCTCCGGGCCATCATAGGCCTCGCGCTCCGTCGGGATGATCTCCTTGTCGACGAAGCGCCGGATCTGCTCGCGCATCATCCGGAGATCCTCGGGAAGCTCAAAATCCATTCTTCAGATCCGATTCCTGCGGCTTGCCGGCCCTTACTGGCCGTGCGTGAAACTGCCCTGGACGGGCTTGTAAGCCTTCTCATCCACGAACTGAGCGATGCCGTCGCGTTGCGCACGCCCGCCGGTGCGCTGCCGCAGCTCCTCCATCTTGGCGCCCAGATAGTCATAGGCCTGCTCGAAGCTCATGGACCGCACGCGCCGCACCGCGATCTTGGTAGCGCGATACGCCTCCGGGTCCTTGGACATGAGTAGGCGCGCCAGCGCTGTGGTGCGGTCCCGCAGGGCGTCCGGCGGCACCGCCTCATTCACCAGACGCAGCCGCGCCGCCTCCTTTCCGTCAAAGGAGCGCCCTGTGAGACAGAGGTCGAGCGCGTCACGATAGCCCAGGGCCTCCGTCATCACGCGAGCGACCAGGCCACCGGGAATGATACCCCAGTTGATCTCGGAGAGGCTGAAGGTTGCATCCTCCGCGGCGACCGCGAAGTCGCAGGCCATCAGCTGCATGAAGGCGCCGCCCACACAGAATCCGTTCACCATGGCAATGGTCGGCTTGTCATAGTTGTAGAGCCGGTCCCAGCGCCAACGGTTAGCGGCCTCCGTCGCACGCTTGGTCTCGGCCGGTTTGCCGTCCAGCTCCCGGAAGAACTCCTTGAGATCCTGCCCAGCGGAGAAAGCCTGCCCCGCCCCGGTGATCACGACGCAGCGTACCTCCGGGTCGGTCTCCAGCTCCGCAAGCACAGCATCCATCTCGAAATGCAGCGTCGGACTCATCGCGTTGCGCTTCTCGGGCCGATTCAGGAAAGTCCAGGCGATGCCATCGGCCTTCTCCACCTTCACCGTCCGCATGGCATCTCTCATGTTTCCCCCTCCGACAGCCCGTCAAATCAGGCCTGAATTTTCGCGTCGCGCGCCACGCGGGTCCAACGCTCCACCTCGCCACGCTGGAAGGGCACGAATTCCGCACGAGGTTTGAAGGCTGGTTCGAATCCCGCCGTCTGGAGCATCTGCTTCGCTTCTTCCGTACCAGCGATCCGTCGCAGCTCCGCCTCCACCAGCGCCATCAGTGCGGCGTCCATCCCAGGCGGGCCGTAAATGCCGATCCAGCTGGTGACCGAGAAGTCTGGCACGCCTGCCTCCATGATGGTGGGTACGTCGGGCAGCTGTGGCGTACGGTATGGGCTGGTGACCGCGAGCGGGCGCAGGGAGCCGCCGACGATCGCCCCCTTCACCGTGGGCAGATTCTCAAAGGCAACCTGAACGTCGCCGCGCTGAAGCATGATCAACGAATTGCCGGCCTGGCCGAGCGGCACACCGACAATGTCCAGGTCGGTCTGAAGCTTGAACAGCTCCGCCGTCATCTGGTTGGAAGCTCCGTTGCTCGTGTAGACGTAGTTCAGTTCGCCACGCCTGGACTTCGAATACTCGATGAACTCCCGTACGGACCTCGCGGGCACCTGCTGGCCAACGACCATGACATTCACAAACTCCGCCATAATGGCGAGTGCCGCAAAATCCGTGTTCACGTCATAGGGGTAGTTCGGAATGACTGCGGGCGGCAGGCCGTGGCTGCCCAGCCCTCCGACCAGCAGCGTGGCCCCGTCCGGCGCGGAGCGCTTCAGCGCCTCCATACCGATGGTGGCGTTCCCGCCTGGGCGATTATCAACGATGACCGTGGTGCCGTGCGCCGCGCGCATGCTGTCCGCAATCACACGCGCGACAACATCGGTCACACGTCCTGCGGGAAACGGCACAATGATGCGGATCGCCTGCGGCGGCCACGCAGCCGCGCGGGCGGCACGCGGGGCAGGCGCAGACATGATGCCTCCGGCAAACAAGAGGCTCTTCATGGCACCGCGACGGCCGAGTGTTGCCTGATTGGCCGATACGGTGGCGGCGGCACCCTCCGCGTTCCCGTCTTGACCGGACGAGAGTTGTACGTCGCTGCACATGGGCGTTCTACTCCATTGACTGAGAGGAAATCAGTTTTGTGCGACCGGCGTTATAATCACCTTCCACTTTCTGGCTTAACTCTGCCGGATAGATATTCGGCCGAGCCTTATCCATCACGTCAGCGACGACCGCGATCTCCAGGTCAGCGACCGGATTTCGCATGCTCGTGCGACCCGGTGCCAACCTCGACGACTCCTCTGCGAGATCCCCGCCGTTAGATCGTGGGCTCGTGCCAAATCCTTGATGACGTCTGCCCTGCGCCGTCGGGTGCGGTGCGCCCGGGTCGGCTCAGCGCCGCATGTTGCAACTTGCGGACATCTTCCGGCGAACTCCTCAAGACCGAAAGCACAATCCGAGGTAACTTCCACAGTGTGGAACTTCATGTGTATTCTCGTTGCTCGCATGGCGCACGGCGAATAGGTTCGGGGCGAAAAGGGTTTTGTATCGTGGAAGAGGCCGCATCAGATCCCCACGAGCCGAGCCGCGATGGAGCGCGTGTCATTCGGCGCGCAGTGGCGCTCCTGAGGGAGGTTTCTGCTTCCCGGGGGCAAGGGGCAAAGCTGACGGCGCTTGCGGAGGCGGCGGGGCTTCCGCAGCCGACCGCTCATCGCCTGCTCTCGGTCATGCTGCGGGAAGGATTGCTCGAACGGGACGAGGCGACGCGCGCCTTCCGGCTCGGTCCCTTGCTTTACGAGTTCGGTCTTGCGGCAACGCCCCGCGTTGACATCCGTCGCTTCTGTGCACCTTCGCTCGACCGTCTGGCGGCCTCGATCGGGGACACGGCCTACCTGAATTGTCGTAGCGGCGCCGATGCACTCTGCCTGGACCGGCGGGAAGGTGGCGCCGATGTTCGTCCCATGCCAGTGGAAGTGGGCAACCGCCGCCCTCTCGGCATGGGGTCTGGGGCGCTCGCCGTTCTCGCCAGCCTTCCTTCGGAAGAGGTCGACGCCGTGCTGGCCCACAATGCAGGCCGGTACCGCCGTTATGGGATGACGCCGGAGCGCGTGCGCGCGTCGGTGGAAGCAACCCGCGCCCGCGGCTTCGCAGTGACCTCCGGGCGCGTTGTCGCTCGCTTCCGCGGCGTCGCCGTGGCGATCGGGAACGGCGTCGGCGGCATTCCGGTCGCGCTATCCGTGATCGCAACGGAGGATCGTTTGGACGTCCGCCGCATTGAGAAGGTCGTCTTGCTCCTGCAACGCGAGGAACGGTCACTGCGCTCGATCTTGGGAGCGGAGCCCAGCATCAGCCAGAAAGGCTTCGCGACGTGACGCAGCCCGGCCGAGAGACCATGCCGGCCTCCGCTATGGTGGCACGCTCACCCTCAACGTCGGAAGCATGGTCAGAACAGGTCGCCGAAAGCGGAGCGGCCTTCGGCGACCCCGAATTGCAGGACGTGCTGCAAAGGGTTGGTCCCCGCCGCCGCGACATCCGCATAGGCCGCGAGGTAGGCGCTCGTGTCGAAATGGCTCGACGTGTCGCGCCCTTCCCGCCAGCCGAATGCGTTGTAGTGGGCCAGCGGATCGAACCCGGCAGCCGCCACATCCGGGCTGTTGGCAGGGTAGTAATTCATATCGAAGAAGGCGTCTGGATTGCGCCCCTCGCGCGAACCGAAGGCGTCGAAATGCGCGCGGGCGTCCAGGCCGGAAGCGCCGACATCGGGGTTGGCCAGCTTGTAGTACAACGGGTCAAACCCATCCTGCACCGTGGCGCTGTTGATGGCCGGAAAGGCCCGCCGCCCCTCCGCCGCGCCGCTCAGCAGGCAGTGCCGCAGCGGATCCATCCCCGCGGCGGCGACATCAGGGTTGAAGCGTAGATACAGAGAGGTGTCGAATGCCGCCGATGGGTCGCGCCCCTCTCGCCAGCCGTCCGCATCATAATGGTTCAACGGGTTGATCCCCGCCGCCCGAACATCGCCATAGGCGCCAAGGTATCCTCGCGTGGAGGAGAACGCGTTCGGGGTCCCGTCCTTCCAGCCATGCGCGTCGTAATGCGCGCGCACATTCGCATCCGCGAGCGCCATGTCCCGATACGTCCCGTCGTGGAACAGGAAGTCGACCAGTGCATCCGACCGTACGGTGAGCGTCACGTCGGCGAAGCTGATCCAGATGGTTGCCGTCGTGTTCCGCGGCGAGGCCGCGGCGGCGGAGCACTGGCGTCTGCTGGACAGCGCGCTCGCCCGCGACAGCGCCGCTGGTCACCGGGCATTGGCCGAGCATCTTGGTAGCTGTGTCCGGCACGTCATCGAGACGGGTGCCCTCGCGCGGTTCCGCGGCGAGACCCGGCGCGTCCCGACCGATGCGGGTCCGCGGGCGCGGGCTGCCCCGAAGAGTGCCGGAAGGTCCGGCAACCGCACGTCAGCTGGCGGTACCGCTCGGCCGCGAGCTCCAGCATCAGCCGGTTAATGACCGAGTGGGTTCGGAGAGGTCCGGAACTCCGAGTTCTCGCCCGCAAGCTCGGCCCCATGCGCCTGAACGGGGGCATGGTCGGCTATGACGAGATAGTCCTCCACGTTGTTGGGTCCGGCAAGGAAAGCACCGAAACGCGTCGGGGCGGCTGCCCTCCGAGGCGTTCTGGGCCGAGGCAAGGTTGGGGGTCGGTTCCAGCGGCAGCTCCTCTGCGTGCCGCTCGGGGTGCTCCACCTTCCACCCGTTCCAGCGGAGGGAGGCGCCATCGTCGTGGGGCCGCTCTGCCAGGGCGTGACGGTCGGCGGCCGGATCGTGCCAGCATGGCGCTATATGCGCTGCACACTCTGCATGGGGAACCTGTCGCACCGAGGATCTGCAACCTCGACAAGGGGCAGCCCGTCGGCCGCGAGGCGCTGGCGCATCTGCCGCTTCTGCCAGGAGGCAAAAGCGAGGCTCCGGCCGATCTTCTGCAGACGCCATCGGCGATGCGCCAGGACATCGAAGGAGCGCCTACTGCTGGAACAGCTTGCCCAGGAACAGCAACGCGCCTTCTGAGCCCGAGCGCCAGTAGTCCCAGTTATGGAGGCCCGGGCGGATCATGAAGCTGTGCGGCACGTTCTTGTCGCGGAGCTTCTGGTGCAGGATGGCGTTGCCGTCGAAGAAGCGGTCCTCCGCGCCGCAGTCCAGGTGGAAGCGGGTGGAACGAATGTTGGCCGGGGGCAGCCGATCCACCATGTCGAGCACGCTATAGTCGCGATACCGCTCATTGAGCCGGGCCTCGCCCTGCAGGCCCATCCCCCATGCCTTGCCGTAGCGCCGGTCGTAGCCAGGCTGGTCCATGGTGAGGATCTGCTCGTCGGTCCGGAAAGCGGCGCTCAACGCGGCCGCGCCGATGAAGGTGCCGGGATGGCGCATGGAATAGGCAAGGGCCCCGTAGCCGCCCATCGACAGGCCGCCGATGCCGCGCCCCTCCCGCCCGCTGATCACGCGGTAGGTACGCTCGATGAAGGGCATGAAGTCCTCGAAGAACATGTCCTCCCAGCGGAAGGCGCCGTCGGCGTCGTTCATGTAGTAGGTGTTGTTCCGGTTGGCCTCGTCTCGCTGTCCGTTCGGGCTCACGACGATCGCGGCCGGGATGCGACCCTCGCCGATCAGGCGGTCGAGCAGGACGTTGAGCCGCCCGAAGCGGAACCAATCCGTGTCTGTTCCGGCCTCGCCGCCATGCAGCATGTAGATGATCGGATAGGCGCGTTTCGCGCTATCATAGTCCGGCGGGAGATAGACGCTATAACGGACCTCCTTGCCGAGCACACCGCTGGGTGCGAACCGCTGCTCCTCAATGCGTCCGGGCAGGGCAGCACGGCCCTCTCGCCCAGCAAGAAGCAGCGGCGCGCCAGAAGCGAGGGCAAGGAGGCTCCGGCGTGCGAGCGCATGCTCCGACACTCCGACCTGCCGTCTTGCCTCTTGGGCCTCGTGCATCATGGCTCCCTCTCCCTCGAACGCGCTGTGTCGCTGCTGCCTTTACGCCAGAATCAACCGGGGCTGATCAGGCCTGGATTCTTCGGCCCGCTCAGTCGGCGGTGATTCCGGCTTTCCGGATCACCTGGGTCCATTTCACGATCTCGGCCTGCAGATAGGTCGACATCTCCCGTGGCCCCGAAGAAAGGGGCTCCAGACCCAACTCGGTGAACCGGGCGCTGATCTGGGGAAGCGCCTCTCGCGTGGCGGCCTCCAGCCGGTCGATGATCGGGCGAGGCGTGGCGGCGGGTACGAACAGCGCCGTCCAGACCCCCATCTCGAAGCCGGGCACCGTCTCAGCCACGACCGGGATGTTCGGCAACTCCGCAAGGCGTCGGGACGACGTCACGCCCAGGGGCACAAGACGCCCCTCCCGCGCATGCGGCAGGGCAGAGGGCAGGGTGTCGAACATGAGGTCGACCTGCCCTGCCAGGACAGCCGCCGCCGCGGGCGCGGTGCTGCGGAACGGGACGTGCAGAAGATCAACGCCGGCGAGCGACTTGAAAAGCTCGCCCGCAAGGTGGCTCGACGTGCCATTGCCGCCTGAGCCATAGGTCAGGACGCCAGGTTCCGCCCGGGCGCGGGAGATAAGGCCAGCCACGTCCCGGATGCCTTTGGACGGATGTGCCACGAGAAGGTTGGGACTGGTCGCGACGCCCGAAACCGGGGCGAAGTCGGCCACGGGGTCGTAGGTGAGGGTTCGATACAGCCCGACATTCATGGCGTGGGTGCTGATCGTACCCATCAGGACCGTGTAGCCGTCGGGGGCACTCCGGGCGGCGGCCTCCGTCCCGATGATCCCGGCCGCACCGGCTCGGTTGTCGACAGTGACCGGCTGCCCCAGGCCGGCGGAGAGGCGCTCTGCCAGCAGCCGGGCGGCGATGTCGGTAAAGCCGCCCGGGGCGAAAGCCACGATCATGCGGATCGGGCGCGTCGGCCAGGATTGGGCACCGGCCGGATGTGGCAGGGCGCCGATCAATCCTGCCGCGGCTGTCGCGGTCAGAGCCTGACGCCTGGTCGGCATGGCAGCATCTCCCCCTTGCGCCGTCTCCGCGACGTGGAGGGAAGGACGCCACCCCACCAACCCCTTCGTCAAGGTGTCCCGCCTCATCCTGGACCGCCCGAGGCGGAAGAGGGTGGTCATGCCCGAGGGACTAGCCTCGCCGGCAACACCCAGGTTAGCCGCTCAGGCGCGTGGCGAACCGCCCCTCGTGAAGGCTCTGGCTCGAGCGTTCCGGTATCGAAGGCTGCTGGACGGGACGGTACGCATCTATCACGAAGGTTGCCGAGGTTGAGCGTCTGGACCGAGGACACATGAGGTGCCTGCCACAGCTGATGCCGCAGGCACCAGTTGGAAGGGCGGCAATCTCAGCAGATCCATGACCCACTGTTGGTGCAATCACTTCCGGCCGGGTGAGAAGTATCAAGGTGCACGCCGCAAAATACAGGGAGAACACATGGAAAGGCGCGATCCCAACCCCACCAGAGACAAGTCATTCTGAGAGAAATTGGAGCAGCGGTACGAGCTGGGCGCAAACATTCTCTGGAGAGGCGACTCCCGGCGCGATGCCGTTTGCTGAGCCTGAACGGTGAACAAAAACCGATCCAGTTGCCGCTCCTCCTTGCCGCACCCGATTCTCCTTTCGCCCAGGCGCGGCTGCTTCCCAGCGCCCATCGAGGATGCACCGCCAGTGTCATCCGCCCGTTTACACCACCTCCGATGAGGCAGCCCCGAGCCCTCCTGGCACGACGCATTCCTCCAGGCTCGTCCGGTCCAGTTCCGCCAGAAACGCCTCCCGGGCCCGCTGCAAGCTGCGTCGCAGGAGACATCCGGGCAGGAAGCAACAGGCGCCTCCCTCAGGAAGGAAGCACTCGACCAGCGCCTGGCCGCGCTCCAGGTGTCGCACGACCTCGCCGATGGTGATCCCGCTGGTCGGCCTGGCCAGCATCACGCCGCCGCGGGCGCCCCGCAGCGTGCGGACCAGCCCCGCTTCCGTCAGGTCCTGCACGATCTTGTGGAGGTGGTTCCGCGGCACGCCGATCTCACGCGCCAGCACCTCGGTGCTCTGGTGGTGCTCAGCGTCCGCGCCCAGGCGCATCAGCAGCCGCAGGGCGAAATCGGTGGAGGAACGAAGACGCAAGGCATCAATCCCGAAACTGGTATTGACGATACCACATTCGGAGAGGAAGGTAACTGGTATCGGAAAGGCAAGATTGCCGGTCCGAACGGAGACCGACCATGAGCGTCACCACCGAACCCGGCTTCGCCACACGCCGGATCGCGGAGATCGCCACCGCCCTGCCCGGTTCCACCGCCGTCTTCCGCAAGCACAAGCTGGACTTCTGCTGCGGCGGCGATGTCCCGCTCGCGGAAGCCGCGGCGAAACGTGGAGCTAGCCTCTCCGCCGTGGAGGCGGAGCTGGCGGCCCTCCTCCCCCACCAGGCCGAGACAAGGCCGGAGGATACCGACGCGCTCATCTCGCTAATCGAGACGCGGTACCACGCCACCCATCGCCGGGAGCTGCCCGAGCTGATCCGCCTCGCACGGCGCGTGGAAGCCGTGCACGGGGAGAAGCTTGAGGCTCCGCGCGGCCTGGCCGACCTGCTGGAGGATATGGGCGCCGAGCTGGAATCGCACATGCAGAAGGAGGAGCAGATCCTCTTCCCGCTGATGCGCGACGGCGGCCATCCGATGATCGGCCATCCCATCGCGATGATGCGCCACGAGCATGACGACCATGGCGAGCACCTGCGCATGCTGGAGGCCCTGACCAACCATGGCGAGGCGCCGCCCGGCGCCTGCAACACCTGGCGCGCCCTCTATGCCGGCACCCGCAAGCTGGCGGACGACCTGATGGAGCACATTCACCTGGAGAACAACATCCTCTTCCCACGCTTCGAGGCCCGGCGGTGACGGCTTCCATCGGCATCGTCACAGTCTCTGACCGCGCCAGCCGCGGCGAGTACGAGGACAAGGGCGGGCCGGCCATCGAAGCCGCGCTCGCCCGCATCCTGGCCTCGCCGTGGCGACCGATCCGCCGCCTGATCCCGGACGAGCAGCCATTGGTCGAGGCCGCGTTGCGGGAGCTGGCGGATGCCGAAGCCTGCGCGCTCATCGTCACCACCGGCGGCACGGGCCCCGCGCCGCGGGACGTCACGCCGGAAGCCACCGAAGCGGTGTGCGAACGCATCCTCCCCGGCTTCGGGGAGCTGATGCGCGCTGTCTCGCTGCGCGCCGTGCCCACCGCCATCCTGTCGCGCCAGATGGCGGGCACGCGGGGACGGAGCCTCATCGTGAACCTGCCCGGCAAGCCCTCCGCCATTGACGAGTGCCTGGACGCGGTCTTCCCGGCCGTCCCCTACTGCATCGACCTGATCGGCGGCCCGCGGCTCGAGACGGACCCGAAGGCCTGCCGCGCCTTCCGACCGGGCGGCGGCTGAGCGTCCGCCGCGCCCTGGGAAGCCGGCTTTCCGCCCTTCGGCGTCAGCCCGGCTTCCCGTCCGGGCGCGACCGCAGCAGCATCGGAGCGAACACCGCCAGGAACAGCGCGAAGGAGGCCGCCCAGAGGGCACCCGCCACGCCATAGGCGCCCAGCCCCGGCCAGAGAAACGGCGCGAAGGCGCGGGTCAGGGCCGCGCCGAGCAGGAGGAGGTAAGCCAGCACCACCGGCGGCGCCGCCAGCAGGTCGCGCCCCGTATGGCCCAGCGTCGCGCGCGTCATCACCGCCAGGATCATCAGGGCGATGGCGCCGACGGATTGCAGGTGCAGCCAGCCGCCCGCCCAGCCGAGCCCGGTGAGCAGAAAGACGGATTTCGCGGCGAGGGACGCCGGCACCAGAAAATAGGCCAGGTGCAGCACCCAGAGGATCGGCTGCCCCAGCGTGCTCAGCCCATGCCAGCGCGACAGGCGCAGCAAGGTGAGCACGGCCGCGGCCCCAGCCGCCAGCCCGGCCGCCACGCCGTCCGGGGCGACGAGATCCGTCAGCGCCACAGCGAGAAGCGACAGCACCGCCGCCCGGTCCACCCCCGGCAGGGGGTGCAGGACTGCCGGCTTTCCCGCTTTCCGCAGCGCGTTCAGCGTGAAGCTCGGCACGATGCGCCCGCCGATGAGGCCCACCAGCAGCAGCGCGACATCCAGGGCCAGCATCTGCCCCTGCCGGAAGCCGCCCGCCCACCAACCGGCCACATCCGCGAGCATGAGGAGGTCGCCCGCCCAGAAGGCCAGCACCAGCGCCGGCGGGCCATACAGCCTTGCCGTCCTCGCCTTGACCAGCGCTGGGAGCACCGTCAGCAGCAACGCCGGCAGCGGAAGGAGCGCGACCGCCGCGGCAAGCCCGAGAGGCACCGGGGAGCCGGGCAGGAGCACCAACCTGGCCGCGAGGAAGAGGCCGCTCAGCACGATCAGCGGCAGGCCGGCATAGCCGCGCCGGCCCGTCCAGTTTGGCACCGCGGTCAGCAGGAAACCCATGAGGGCCGCCCCGATGAAGCCGGCCAGCATCTCATGCACGTGCCAACGCAGAGGCGGGAGCGGGCCATCGGGAAGGGTCGCGCCATGCAGGAAGGCGACCCAGAGCGGGATGGCGATGAAGGCCCAGGAGCCGGCGATGAGGAAGAAGGGCCGGAACCCGTGGCCGAACACCGCCCAGCCCGTGCGGGCCGCCACTTGGTCAGAGCTGACGCTGTCGGCGCTCATGCCGCGCGACCCAGCGCCTCTGCGCTGCCGATGGCGGGATGCAGCGGGCCGTCGGGGTCCAGTTGCCGGAAGGGCCCGCGTGGCCCCAGGGCTGCCTGCAGCACCCCCCAGCCGAAGTGGAAGTACCAGCCATGCAGCGAGAGCCGGCCCGCAGCCACGCGCTCCGCGATGAAGGGATAGGCGGCAAGATGCCGCAGGCTCGTCAGCAGCGCCGCCTGTTCCGCCCGCCGGGCCACCAGCACGCGCTCCGCATCGGTGACGAGACCGTTCATCTCCTCGCGCACCTCACGCGCCACCTCGACCCAGTCGGAGACATAGTCGAACGGCCGGGTGCCGTGGTCGTGCTCCAGCAGGCATCGCACGCCCGCGCAGAAGGAATGGCCCAGCACGACGATATGGCGCACGCCCAGCGCCTTCACGCCGAATTCAATCGCGGAGGCGGTTCCATGCGGCCGGCCATCCGCCGCCGGCGGCGGCACCAGCGCCGCCACGTTCCGCACGACGAACAGATCGCCCGGCCTGGCGCCGCAGATGATCGCGGGGTCGGTGCGACTGTCCGAGCAGGCGATCACCATCACCTCCGGATGCTGACCCTCCAGCAGGCGGCTGAACAGCTCCTCGTCCACCTCGAAATGCTGGTGGCGGAACTGGCCGAAGCCGTTCACCAGGCGACGCAGCGCCGCGCCCTCCGCGGGCGGGGCATCGCATTCCGCCACCGCATCCCGCCCCGGCTCCATGCCAGAAGCCAGGCCTGCCGGCCCGGCGCAACACCCGCGCTTCCAGGATTGAATCCGCGCCATGGCAATCCCCCCTCAGGCCATCGCGCCGCAGGCAAGCATGGGCAGGCCTAACCCTTGCGCCACCGGTGCCGCCGCACGGGAGAGCACGAAGTTCGCCATGCGCGGCACGTCCCCCAGGGGAAGGAAAGGCACCGGGGCCGGCATGGGCAGGTCGGCCGTCACCGCCAGGACGGAGGGGTCGTCCAGCGCCAGCAGGCGCCGGCCCTGCCCCGCCCTCGCCGCCTCCAGCTTCGGGTAGGGCGAAAGGCGGAAGCCCTCGAGGAGCACGAGATCGACCGGCGAGAGGCGTGAGAGCAGCGCGTCCACATCCGGCTCGTCCTCCATCCGCCGCAGCTCCCGCATCAGGACATGCCGTGTGCCGCTGGCCAGGATGATCTCCTCCGCCCCCGCCTCGCGCTGCGCCCAGCTCCCGGTGCCCGGACGGTCGAGATCCAGGTCGTCCGGCACGTGCTTGATGGTGGAAACGCGCAGCCCACGCCTCGTCAGCTCCCCCACCAGGTTCCGCACGATGCCGGACTTGGCGGCACAGCCGCCGACGACGCCGAACACTCTCATGATGATGTCCTCCCCGCTTGCGCCCCGCCGCTCGAGGCCGGCACGGGCAGTTCGCCCCGATGGAAGGCCATGCCGTGCTCCAGGCTGCTGGCGATCCGTCGGGCACGCTCGAGCAGATGCTCCGCACCGGCCGGGGGGCACGCCGCGCGCACGGTTTCCTCGAAGAGCATCAGCCAGCGCGCGAAATGCGCCGGCCGCAGATCGAGCCTCGCATGGGCGGCCATCGGCTGGCCGTGATAGCGCCCGGTCATCAGCGCCACGGAGGACCAGAAGGCGCAGAGACGGGCGATATGCGTCTCCCAATCCTCCACCCCGGCGAAAAGCGGGCCGATCATCGGGTCGCGCCGCGCCCGGCCGTAGAAGGCGCGAACCAGGCGCTCGATCACCGCCTCGTCCAGCCCGGTCGAGGCCTGGGCGGCGCGGCTCGCCTCGGCCCGCCGCGTCGCGGCCTCCTGCGCGTCAGGCACCAGCCGCCTCCCCCACCCAGGCTGCACCGGCACCGAAGGGCAGGACCTCCAGGGGGTCGCCCGGCTCGATGGCGTCCTGCCCGGCCGGCAGGAAGCCAAGCCCATCGGCATGCAGGAGCGGCGCCAGCCGGCCGGACCCGTCCGGTCCGGTCCGCTCCGCCCAGAGGTCGGTGCCCCGCAGGGACAGGCCGACAGGGACGAACTCCGCCCGGCCCGTCTTCCTCCGCATCCCGAACCCCGCCCTGGCGGCGAGCGTCCCCGGTTCCTCCGTGCCCGCCATGCGGGCCAGCAGCGGCCGGACGAAGGTCACCGCTCCCGCCAGGGCCGCCTGCGGATTGCCTGGCAGGCCGACGAACACCGCATCGCCGATCCGCCCGGCCCCGAGCGGCTTCCCCGGCTTCATCGCCACCTTCAGCACCGCGAGCGAACCGCCGAGCGCCAGGAGCGCATCGCGCACATGGTCCTCCTCCCCGACCGAAATGCCTGCGCTGGTCAGGATCAGATCAGCCCAGGATGCGGAACACAGGGCATCACGCATCGAAGCCGCGTCATCCGCCACCACCGGCCGCGCCCGCACTTCCGCACCCCAGGCCTGCAGCAGACTGCGCAGCATGGGCTGGTTGGAATCGTGGATCTGCCCCGGCCGCAGCGTCTCCCCGCCTCGGCGCAGCTCCCGCCCGCTCGAGATCACGACCACCCTGGGGCGCCGTCGCACCCCAACAGCCTCTATCCCCTGTGCGGCCAGCACGGTCACGTGCCGCCAATCCAGCAGCGTGCCCTCCCGCACCAGCAGGTCTCCCGCGTGGATGTCCTCGCCCCGGCGGCGCAGATGGGCGCCGGCATCGGGCGCCATGCCGATGCGGACCATCACGCCCACCTGCAGGACATCCTCCTGAGCGATCACCGAATCGGCGCCCACGGGCACCGGCGCGCCGGTGAGGATGCGATGCGCACTGCCGGGCAGTAGCCAGCCCTGCGCCTCGCCTGCGGTTGTCCGGCCCGCCACGGGCAGCCAGGCATCCGGCCGTAGCCCGGAGGTGCAGACCGCATAACCATCCATGGCCGCCTGGTCGAAGCCCGGCAGGGAAAGACGGGCCCGCACGGGGGCGGCCGCCACGCGACCGGTGCAGGAATCGATCGGCACCTCCTCCGCCGGCAGGGGCCGCTCCACGAGGGCCAGCACCCGCGCCCGCGCTTCCTCGAAGGCTATGCCCGCGCCGCTGCCGGCGAGACCCGGGCTGATCGCGTTCATGACGCCCGCCGCGTGAAGCGCACGCGCACCGGGTCGGGGAAGGCGCGCGCCAGCACGCGCTCCACCGCCGCGGCGGCAGGATGGGGTGAGGCGGCCATGGCACCCACCAGATCCAGCCAGATCTCCTCGTCGCCGTGCTCGACGAGGTGACGGACGCGCGAGGCGACCAGCTCACCCGCGGCCACCCCATCTTCCGCCGCCACGCCGAGGATGCGCTCGCGCATCTCCGGCCGTCCGACGAGGGTGAGCACCGCCTCCGCGCGCAAGGGATCAGTCAAGCCGCCCAGGATCTCACCCAGCATCGCCGCCTCCCTACTGAACCAAAGGCGTCGTGGCGCCGGGCAGGTCGAAGCCGTCGATCTTCGCCTGCCCGGCCAGCAACGCGACATACTGCGCGACGGCGCGCCGCCAGGAGCTCTCCTCCAGATAGCGCGCGATGCGCCCCCGCACCTGCTCGAAGGGCAGCACATGCCCCGCCACCTTCCGTTCCAGCCGCAGCACATGCACGCCGTACCGGGTGCGGACCGGCTCGGGCCAGGTCTCGTTCTCATCCAGAGACACAAGCGCCGCCTCGAATTCGGGTGTCGTCTCGCCGCGCGTGACCTGCCCCAGGCGGCCGCCCTCGCTCGCCGAAGGGCAGTCCGACAATGCCCTGGCCAAGGCGCCGAAGCGTCCCGGATCCGCCAGCACCTCGTCCAGAACCGCCCGCGCCCGTTCCAGCGCACGGGCGAAGGCCGCCTCGTCCTCCCGGGCCGCCTGGAACAGGATGTGGACCGGCTCGAACAGGTCGGGGCTGCGGAAACGCGCGGGGTTGGTGAGGTAGTAGCGCCGGCACACCTCCTCATCGGCCCGAGGCGTCCTCACCTCGGCCTCGAGAAGCGCGCGAATGAGCGCCTCCTCCTCAGTTTCGCGACATCCGTCCACCGATTGCGGCACGGCCGTCAGCCCGAGCGCGCGTGCGCGCTGCGCCAACAGCTCGCGCACGACCAGCGCCCGCGTCGCCTCATGCCAGCCCTGCCGGGCATCCGCGCCGGCATGGTTCTGAACCTCCCGCGCAATGGCCGCGTTGCCGATCACCACGTCATTCACGGCAACGACCGGGGCCGTCGCGTTCCGGAGAGTCACCAGCCGCATGGCTCAATCTCCCCCCATGGCGAGCTGCGGCGCCGGTGCCCCTGCCGCCGGCCGGGCCCCCTCGCCCGTCACCGCCGGCCGCGGCTCGATCTCGGGCCGGGTGCGCGCCACGGGACGCAGGGTGCGCACGACCTGGTAGCCCGTGCGCCCCAGGTACCAGACGGGGGCGCTCCAGACATGCACCAGGCGGGTGAATGGAAAGAGCACGAACAGCGTCATGCCGAGGGCGAGATGCAGCTTGAAGATGATGCTGACATCCGCGATCTCCGCCGCCACTCCAGGCTGGAGCGTGACGATGCCCTGCGCCCAGGTCATGAACTTCACCATCTCATGCCCATCCATGTGCTGCGCGGAGACGGGAATGGTGAGCAGCCCCAGGGTGAGCTGTACCCACAGCACGAGCAGAATGGCCGTATCGCTGAAGCTGGACGTCTTGCGGATCCGTGGGTCGAGCAACCGCCGGTGCGCCAGCAGGGCGATGCCGATCCAGCACGCCACGCCGGCCACCCCACCCACCAGCATCGCCATGCCCTGCTTGAAGCCATGACCGATGCCGAGCGCATCGAACACCGCGACCGGCGTCAGCAGGCCGACAAGATGCCCGCCGAAGATAATGAGAATGCCAACATGGAAGAGGTTGGACCCCCAGCGTAGCTGGCAGCGCCGCAGAAGCTGGCTGGACCCCGCACGCCAGGTGTACTGCGAATGGTCAAAGCGCAGCAGGCTGCCCAGCAGGAAAACCGTCAGCGCCAGGTAAGGGTACCAGCCAAAGACGGCGTTGTTGAACCAGTGTCCCATGGTGCTTGCCTCCTCAGGCCGCCGCTGCGGCATCGCGCGTCGCCGCCCGCAGGCGGGTGCGCAGCCGGTCCGTTCCACAGCCGTCCATCGCCTCGCCAGGGCCGAAGCGGACGGCCGCTTCCTCCCAGGCCGCGTCGAGCGCGGCGAGATCGTCCGGATCCTCGTCCGGAACGGCCGAGGCTCCGGCGGCCGGCGCCATGGCCAGCTCCGCTACGGCCCGCATCACCGCTGCATACCCGGCATCACGCGAGGCGAGCCGGTCGGCCAGGGCGCGAAGAATGGGCGCAGGCTCGGCCAGCAGCTCCCGCGCCTCCGCAGGCGGCAACAGGGAAGTGAATTCCAGGAAGAGTGGCAGAAAGTCCGGCAACTCGCCCGGCGACATCTCCAACCCGTGCTCCTGGTATAGGGTGATCAGATCCGCCATGGCCTGACCCCGGTCCCGGCTCTCGCCATGCACATGCTCGAAGAGATGCAGCGACACGGAGCGTCCGCGGTCGAACAGCCCGACATAGCGCTCCTGCATCTCGTAGAGGTCGCCCCGTGCGAGATCATCGAGCAAGCCGGACAGCGCCTCCCGGCCCGCCGGCGACAGCAGCGCCTCGGCGTCCAGCACGGCAGCAATCTCGGACGCTTCCGCCTGCAAGGGCTCGGTCGGATAGGAGAGCAGGGCGGCGAGCGCCCGATACGTGCGCGACATCACTCGACCTCCATCGGGGTCTTGCCGCCGGATTTCGCGCCGAACAGGTTGAAGCCGGTCTTGCCCGAGCAGCCGTCCCCGAAGGAGAAGCCGCAGGACCCCTTGAGCTGGTAGGCGTCCTCGCCTGTCTCACGATGGGCCGTCGGGATCACGAAGCGGTCCTCGTAATTCGCGATCGCCATCAGCCGGTACATCTCCTCGATGTCATTGCCGGAGAGGCCGACGCGCTCCGCCAGCCCATCGTCCAGCACGCCATCGACGGTCTTGGCACGCATGTAGGCGCGCATCGCCAGCATTCGCTCCAGAGCCAGTTCCACGGGCTGCGTGCGCCCCGCCGTGAGAAGGTTCGCCAGGTACTCCACGGGGATGCGGAGCGACTTCACGTCGGGGATGCCGCCCACCTCGCCCAGGTCGCCCTTGGCCGAGGCGGACTGGATCGGGCTCAGCGGCGGCACGTACCAGACCATCGGCAGCGTCCGGTATTCCGGGTGCAACGGAAAGGCGATCTTCCAGTCCATCGCCATGCGCCAGACGGGGGATCGCTTCGCGGCCTCCAGCCAGGCATCGGAGATCCCATCGGCCCGCGCCTGCGCCTGCACGCGGGGGTCGAAGGGATCGAGGAAGACCTTCAGCTGCGCCTCGTAGAGGTCGCCCTCATCCGGCACCGAGGCCGCTTCCGCGATGCGGTCGGCGTCGTAGAGCACCACGCCGAGGTAGCGGATGCGGCCAACGCAGGTCTCCGAGCACACGGTCGGCAGGCCGGCCTCGATGCGCGGGAAGCAGAAGGTGCACTTCTCCGACTTGCCCGAAGACCAGTTGTAGTAAACCTTCTTGTAAGGACAGCCCGAGACGCACATGCGCCAGCCCCGGCACTTGTCCTGGTCGATGAGGACGATGCCGTCCTCCTCGCGCTTGTAGATGGCGCCCGAGGGGCAAGCCGCGGCGCAGGCCGGGTTGAGGCAGTGCTCGCACAGCCGCGGCAGGTACATCATGAAGGTGTTCTCGAAGGCGCCGTAGATGTCCTTCTGCACGCCCTCGAAGTTATGGTCGCGCGAGCGCTTGCTGAACTCGCCGCCCAGGATCTCCTCCCAGTTCGGGCCCCGCTCGATCTTCTCCATCCGCTCGCCGGTGATGAGCGAGCGCGGGCGGGCCGTCGGCATGGCCTTCACCTCGGGCGCCTTCTGCAGGTGCTCGTAGTCGAAGGTGAAGGGCTCGTAGTAGTCGTCGATCTCCGGCAGGTCGGGGTTGGCGAAGATCTTGCTCAGCACGCGCCACTTGGCGCCGATGCGCGGCTCGATCTTGCCGTCCTCGCGGCGGACCCAGCCGCCCTTCCAACGCTTCTGGTTCTCCCAGTCCTTCGGGTAGCCGATACCGGGCTTCGTCTCGACGTTGTTGAACCAGGCATATTCCACGCCCTCTCGGCTGGTCCACACGTTCTTGCACGTCACCGAGCAGGTATGACAGCCGATGCACTTGTCGAGGTTCAGCACCATCGCGATCTGCGCGCGAACCTTCATCACACGGTCTCCTTCGCGACGGTTTCCTCGAGCCAGTCGATCTTGTTCATCCGCCGGATGACGATGAACTCGTCGCGGTTAGACCCGACCGTGCCGTAGTAGTTGAAGCCATAGGATTGCTGGGCGTAGCCGCCGATCATATGCGTGGGCTTGAGCACCGCCCGCGTGACGGAGTTGTGGATGCCGCCCCGCTTGCCCGTGATCTCGCTCCCCGGCACGTTCACGATCTTCTCCTGGGCGTGGTACATCATGACCATCCCGGGATTCACGCGCTGGGAGACGACGGCCCGGGCCACCAGCGCGCCATTGGCGTTGTAGGCCTCCACCCAGTCGTTGTCGGCGATGCCGGCCCGCTTCGCGTCGTCCTCGCTCATCCAGATGACGGGACCGCCACGGTTGAGCGTCAGCATCAGCAGATTGTCAGAGTAGGTACTGTGGATGCCCCACTTCTGGTGCGGCGTGACGAAGTTCAGCACGATCTCCGGGTTGCCGTTGCCATGCCGACCCTGCACCGGAGCGATCGCTTTCGTGTCCACCGGCGGGCGCCAGGTGACGAAGCTCTCGCCGAAGCCGCGCATCCAGAGGTGGTCCTGGTAAAGCTGCTGGCGGCCGGTCAGCGTGCGCCAGGGGATCAGCTCGTGGACGTTGGTGTAGCCGGCGTTGTAGCAGACCTTCTCGCTCTCGATCCCCGACCAGGTGGGCGAGGAAATGATCTTGCGCGGCTGGGCCTGCACGTCCCGGTAGCGGATCTTCTCGTCCTCCTTGGTGATGGCCAGGTGGGCGTGCTCGCGGCCGGTGAACTTGCCGAGCGCCTCCCAAGCCTTCACCGCCACCTCGCCGTTCGTCTCGGGCGCGAGGCTGAGGATCGCCTCGATGGCGTCCAGGTCGGCATCCAGCTTCGGCTGGCCGTTCTTCGCCGTGCCGTTCAGGGCGCGCAGGAACTCCACCTCGTGCTGCGTGTTCCAGCCGATGCCCTTGCCGCCGTTGCCGAGCTTCTCCAGCAGCGGCCCGACAGAGGTGAAGCGCTCGTAGAGGCCGGGATAGTCCCGCTCCACCACACTGACGGCCGGCATGGTGCGGCCGGGGATCGGCGCGACGTCGCCGCGCTTCCAGTCCTGCACGTCATAGGGCTGGGCCAGCTCGCCAGCCGTGTCGTGCAGGATGGGCGTGAGGACAACATCCGTCTCCTTGCCCAGCACCTCGGGCGCGATCTCGGAGAAGGTCTTCGCGATGCCCTTGTAGATGTCCCAGTCCGAGCGCGCCTCCCAGGCCGGGTCCACCGCGGCGGAGAGCGGGTGGATGAAGGGGTGCATGTCGGAGGTGTTGAGGTCGTTCTTCTCGTACCAGGTCGCCGTCGGAAGGACGATGTCGGAGTAGACGCAGGTGGTGGACATGCGGAAGTCCAGCGTCACCAGCAGGTCAAGCTTGCCCTCCGGCGCCTTGTCGCGCCAGGTGACCTCCTGCGGCTTCTCCTGCCCTTCCTCGCCGAGGTCCTTGCCGAGCACGCCGTTGCTGGTGCCGAGCAGGTGCTTGAGGAAGTACTCGTGCCCCTTGCCCGAGGAGCCCAGGAGGTTCGAGCGCCAGACGAACATGTTGCGCGGCCAGTTCGCGGGATTGTCCGGGTCCTGGCAGGACAACTCAAGCTCACCGGACTTCACGGCCTGGGCGACGTAATCCTTCGGCTCCAGCCCCGCGGCGCGGGCGTGGGCGGCAATGGTGAGCGGGTTCTGCTTCAGCTGCGGGGCGGAGGGCAGCCAGCCCATGCGCTCGGCGCGCACGTTGTAGTCGATGAGGGAGCCGCTCCAGTCACCCTCGGGCGCCGTGGGAGAGAGGATTTCCGACACGCCCAGCGTCTCGTAGCGCCACTGGTCCGTATGCGCGTAGAAGAAGGAGGTGGAGTTCTGCTGGCGCGGCGGGCGGCTCCAGTCGAGCGCGAAGGCGATCGGCGCCCAACCCGTCTGCGGCCGCAGCTTTTCCTGCCCGACATAGTGGGACCAGCCGCCGCCCGATTGCCCGATGCAGCCGCAGAAGACCAGGAGGTTGATGATCCCCCGGTAGGCCATGTCCATATGGTACCAATGGTTCAGCCCAGCGCCGAGGATGACCATGGAACGCCCATTGGTCTTCTCGGCGTTGGAGGCGAACTCGCGGGCCACGTGGATAATCTGGTGGCTCGGCACGCCGGTGATGCGCTCCGCCCAGGCCGGGGTGAAGGGCTCGTCCGCGTCATAGGAGCGGGCCACATGCCCACCGCCGAAGCCGCGGTCGAGGCCGTAATTGCCGCAGAGCAGGTCGAATACCGTGGCGACCAGCGCCTCCCCATCCTTCAGCCGCAGGTTGCGGACGGGAATGTTGCGCACGAGCACCTCGGGATGCTCGGTCGAGGCGAAGCCATTGGTCGCGCTCCCGCCAAAATAGGGGAAGGCGACCCGGGCGGTGGGGGCGTCGCCGGCGAGAGTGAGCGCGAGCGAGACATCGGCCCCACCGCTCTCCTTCTCCTCCAGGTTCCACTTGCCCTGCTCGCCCCAGCGGAAGCCGATGGAGCCGCGCGGCACGACCGGTTGGCCAGAAGCGTCCAGCGCCACCGTCTTCCAGGCCGGGTTGTTGTCCTCGCCTAATCCTTCGACAAAGTCGTCGGCGCGCAGCAATCGCTCGGCCACGTAGCGGTCGCCCTGCCGCACCAGCCGGACCAGCATCGGCATGTCAGTGTAGCGGCGGGCATAGTCGTCGAAATAGGGCACGGTGCGGTCGAGATAGAACTCGCGCAGCATCACATGGCCCATGGCCAGGGCCAGCGCCGCGTCGGTTCCCTGCTTCGGGTGCAGCCAGAGATCGGCGAACTTCGTGGCCTCGGCGTAGTCGGGCGAGACGACGACGCTCTTCGTACCCTTGTAGCGGACCTCGGTGTAGAAATGCGCGTCGGGCGTGCGCGTCTGAGGGACGTTCGAGCCCCAGAGCATGAGATAGCCGGCATTGTACCAGTCCGCGCTCTCCGGCACATCAGTCTGCTCGCCCCAGGTCATCGGGCTGGCGGGCGGAAGGTCGCAGTACCAGTCGTAGAAGCTCATGCAGACGCCGCCGAGCAGCGACAGGTAGCGCGAACCCGCCGCGTAGGAGACCATGGACATCGCCGGGATCGGCGAGAAGCCGATCACGCGGTCCGGACCGAAGGTCTTGGCGGTGTAGGCGTTGGCGGCCGCGATGATCTCGTTCACCTCGTCCCAGCTGGCGCGCACGAAGCCGCCAAGGCCGCGCTTGCCGGTGTAGCTCGCGCGCTTCTCCGGATCCTCGACGATCAAGGCCCAGGCGGCGACAGGCGTACGGATGGCGCGCGCCTCGCGCCACAGCTTCATCAGGCGCCCGCGCACCATCGGGTGCTTCACGCGGTTCGCGGAGTAGAGGTACCAGGAGTAGCTGGCGCCGCGCGCGCAACCCCGGGGTTCGTGGTTCGGGAGGTCCGGCCGCGTGCGGGGATAGTCGGTTTGCTGCGTCTCCCAGGTGACGATCCCGCCCTTGACGTAGATCTTCCACGAGCAGGAGCCCGTGCAGTTTACGCCATGGGTGGAGCGCACGATTTTATCGTGCTGCCAACGCTTCCGGTACCCGTCCTCCCAGGCACGCGGCTCATTGGTCACGATCCCATGCCCGTCGGCAAAGGTATCGACCTGCTTTTTGAAGAAGGTCAGCCGGTCGAGGAAGTGGCTCATCCCTGGAATCCCGCGGTTGGCGGTCACCCGGCAAGGGGGTGGCCGCGAAGCATGACTGCATGTTGCGTGATCCAGACCGCCTGTGGCGTTGATTCAGATCAATGCCCCGATGCGACGTGGCTGCCCCAATGCCCGAATTGAGATCACCCGCTGATTCGGGCTCCAGGCCACGACGGCAGGGCGGAAAGGACATGCGGTGGATAGCGGAACGTCATCGATCTCCTGGCGCCGGGCCCCGGCGGCGGAGGAGGATCCACCGGAAACCCCGCGGGACGCCCTGACCGCGACGCCCTGGCTGCGGGCGGTTCCAGGGCCAGTCCTCGACGGGCTGGCCGCCCATGCCGTGCTGCACCGCCTTCCGGCCGGAAGCATTGTCTTCGAGCAGGCCGAGACTCCCGCCTTCGCGCAGTTCCTCATTGGCGGAAGCGTGGAACTCCTGGCCGTGCGCGGGCGCAACGAGGCCTTTGTCGAGCTGATCCGCCCCTTCGACCTGTTGCTGCCGGCCGCCGTGCTGAACTGCCAGCCCTATCTGCTGCGGGCGCGGGTGCTGAGCGATGCAACCCTTCTCCTCGTGCAGGCCGATACCTTCCGTGAGGCGGTCACAACGGACCACGCCTTCTGCCTGGCCGTCCTGAGCTGCCAGGCCGCGCAATTCCGCCGGCGGGTGAAGCAGGTGAAGAATCTCGGCCTGCGTTCGGCCGAGGAGCGTGTGGGGTGCTACCTCGTTCGGCTCGCCGAAGACGTGCCGCCCGGACAGCCCGTGCGCCTCCCCATGGAGAAGCGCCTCATCGCCTCCGAACTCGGCATGACCCGCGAGACCTTCTCGCGCTCGCTGAACGGCATGGCGAGACATGGAATCCGGATCGAGGGCGACCTCGTCACCCTCGAGCATCCGACCACCGCCCGCACCCGCTTCGCTCTCGATCCGCTGATCGACGGGGCGGAAGAATTCCACCCGTTGCAAGCGAAAGGAACCTGACGATGACGACCGCTCCGGTCGTAGCGGCAGACCAGGGCCGTGCCCTGTGGCTGTCCACCTTTGCCTTCACGATATGCTTCGCCGTTTGGACGATCTTCGCGATCATCGGAATCCAGATCCAGAAGGATCTCGGCCTGACTGATACGCAGTTCGGCCTGCTGGTCGGCACGCCGATCCTGGTCGGCTCCCTGATCCGCCTCATCCTGGGCGTCTGGGCGGACCAGTATGGCGGGCGCGTGGTCCTGGTCATCACCATGCTCGCCGCGGCTGCGATGACGGCGCTGCTCACCTTCGCCCATGACTATCCGACCTTCCTGCTCGCCGCCCTCGGGGTCGGCCTCTCGGGCGGCAGCTTCTCGGTCGGCGTGGCCTATGTGGCCAAATGGTTCCCCAAGGAGAAGCAGGGCACGGCGCTCGGCATCTTCGGGGCCGGCAATGTCGGCGCAGCGGTCACGAAATTCGCCGCGCCCACCATCATGGTCGCCTATGGCTGGCAGATGGTGGCGCTCGTCTGGGCGGCCGCCCTGGCCATCACGGCCGTGCTCTTCTTTCTGTTCACGAAGGATGACCCCGACCTGGCGCGCCGTCGCGCGGCCGGCACGCGGCCGGAGTCCCTCGGGGCCATGCTGGCGCCGCTCGCCAACCTGCAGGTGTGGCGCTTCTCGCTCTACTACTTCTTCGTCTTCGGCGGCTTCGTCGCGCTCGCCCTCTGGCTGCCGCGCTACCTCATCGGTGTCTATGGCCTGGACATCAAGACAGCGGGCATGATCGGGGCCTTCTACTCGATTCCGGCTTCGGTCTTCCGCGCCTATGGCGGCCATCTGTCAGACCGCTACGGCGCCCGGCGGGTGATGTACTGGTCCCTCCTGGTCGGGGTGGCCTGCACCTTCATCCTCTCCTACCCGCCTACCCACTACACGATGCAGGGCATCCGCGGCCCGGTGGAGTTTTCGGCCGGCCTCAGCATCGCCGGCTTCATGGTCGTAGCCTTCGTGCTCGGCTTCTTCATGAGCCTGGGCAAGGCCGCCGTGTACAAGCACATTCCTGTCTACTACCCCGACCGGGTTGGCGCCGTGGGCGGGATGGTGGGCCTTGTCGGCGGCCTGGGTGGCTTCCTCCTGCCCATCGCCTTCGGCGCACTGAATGACCTGACCGGCGTGTGGCAGAGCTGCTTCTGGCTGCTCTTCCTGGTTGTCGGCGCCGCCGTGCTGTGGATGCACTTCGCGGTCCGCAACATGGAGCGGAATGCGGCGGCAGCCGGCATCCCGGCACACACCCTGCCGGAACTGCCGGAGATGCAGCCGATCCACGGTCCTGCCCAGCAGAAGGCCCTGGCCGCCTCGGGCGCGATCGAGGACTGGCGGCCGGAGGCCCCTGACTTCTGGGCCAGCACGGGCCGCCGGATCGCCCGGCGCAACCTGTGGATCTCGGTGCCCTGCCTGCTGCTCTCCTTCGCCATCTGGATGGTCTGGTCCGTCGTGGTGGCCAAGCTGCCAGCGGCCGGGTTCCGGTTTAGCAACGAACAGCTGTTCTGGCTCGCCGCCCTCCCGGGCCTTTCGGGAGCCACGCTCCGGGTCTTCTACTCCTTCATGCCCGCGATGTTCGGCGGGCGGCTCTGGACGACCCTGACCACCTGGTCGCTCCTCATTCCCGCCCTCGGCATCGGCTTCGCCGTGCAGGAGGCCGGCACCCCCTATTGGATCTTCCTCGCGCTCGCGATGCTGTGCGGGCTGGGAGGAGGCAACTTCGCGTCGTCCATGGCCAACATCTCCTACTTCTTCCCGAAGGCGGAGAAGGGTGGCGCCCTGGCCATCAATGCGGGCCTCGGCAATCTGGGCGTCAGCGTGGTGCAGTTCGTGGTGCCGCTGGTGATCACGGCCGGCGTCTTTGGCTGGCTGGGGGGCGACCCGCAGGTGGCGGGTCAAGGCGGTGCCTCCGCCCTTCTCTGGCTGCAGAATGCGGGCTTCGTCTTCGTGCCGTTCATCGTCGCGAGCGCCATCGCGGCGTGGTTCGGCATGGATGACATCGCAACGATGAAGGCGTCCTTCGCCGACCAGTCCGTGATCTTCCGCCGCTCTCACAACTGGATCATGTGCTGGCTCTACACCGGAACCTTCGGCTCCTTCATCGGCTTCTCCGCGGCCTTTCCGCTGCTCACGAAGATCCTGTTCCCCGAGGTGAACGCCCTCTCCTACGCTTTCCTCGGCCCGCTGGTGGGCGCGCTGGCACGGGCGGTGGCAGGCAAGCCCAGCGATCGCTTCGGCGGTGGCCGCCTCACTCTCTGGGTGTTCGTTGCCATGAGCCTCGGCACGCTAGGCATCCTCTACGCCATCGGCATGAAGGGCAGCCCAACGGCCTTCCCCGTGTTCTTCGCAAGTTTCCTATTCCTGTTCGCGGCCAGCGGTGTCGGGAACGCCTCCACCTTCCAGATGATTCCCGCGATCATGCGGAAGGAGGTGGCGCGCCTCCATCCGGCTCTCTCCGCAGGCGACTTGGTGAAGCAGTCCGACAAGGAATCCGCCGCGATCATCGGCTTCACCTCCGCCGTCGCAGCTTACGGGGCTTTCTTCATCCCAAAATCCTTCGGCACCTCGATCGCCGCGACCGGCGGCGCCGAGATGGCCCTATACGGCTTCCTCGGCTTCTATATGAGCTGCATTGCCATGACTTGGTGGTTCTACACGCGGCGTGGTGGTCTCCTCCACGATGTGGAGTGCCGAGGAACGAAGGGCTCTGCTAAGGCGCTCCCGGCCGAATGAGGAAAGCGGCAGCGGCCCTGGGCGCGATCAGGGCCGCTGCCCCAGTCCGGTGTTGATTGATCCGCGGATAATTGGACCGACAGCCGGCCGGGGTTCCAGGTCGCCCCGACCCGCTGTCGCCAACTCGGGGCCGTGCTGGTGGCCGCACGCCTCGACCGGATCACCCGCCGTGCCCACACCCTCTCCGGGCTGCTGGAGGAGGACATCTCGATTCGGGCGGTCGACATGCCCGGCGCCGGCGACTTGACGATGCGGATCTATGCGGCGATGGCAGAAGGAGCGGGAGCTGATCTCGGAGCGGACCCGGGCGGCGCTGGCCGCGGCTCGGGCACGCGGGGCGCGTGCTGGGTGGGGACAGGGGATGGCGGCCACCCTCCCCGCCATGTGCAGCTGCTGCGGCCCGTTCCCGGGCTGAGCAGGCCACCCGCACCGCCCATCGGCTCGCGTTAGAGGTGGAGGCGCGACAGGCGGAGGGTGTCACCAGCAGAGCTATGCTGGCGCGGACGCTGAACGAAGGTGGCGTGCCCACGCCCTCAGGCGCTGGTGTCTGGACACAGACCACCGTCGCCCGGATCCCTGCGTTGGCGACCGCTTAGTGCGCCGATTCACCTCCCGGAGCTTGGTAGTTCACTACCGCGGACCGCACGCGGGGGCGCATGACGTTGACGAAGTCGTTCACGCGTTGGGCAAGCCATGAGAAGGCGGCACGGCGCTTTTCGGGGTCCGTGAGAGGCGCAGCGACGAGGGCGTCTGCAATCCTTGGCCTGCCGTCCTTCTCGGCAAGCTTCGCTGTGCCGCCGAGCTCATGCTTAACCGTCGGCCAGTCCTCCGCGATTATCTGCATTGCGTACTCACCGGCGCTGCTCCGGGATGAGGAAAGAAAAACACCCACCTCGTTGCGATGCAGGTCGCGGTACACCGTCAGCCAGCTTGTCCCGGCCGGGCCGGGAAGTGAGAGCGTGATATAGCCTTGTCGTGACGGACGCGGCGGCGCCTGCTCTGGATCATCGAGCTTCAGAAAGGTCAGAAACTCAGTCCAGAACTTCAGTCGTTCGTTCGCCAGCGCATCGGCTTCAGGATCGGCGTCCGTAGGGACTGAGGCCTGCTTCTCCTGAAGCGCATAGCCCTCGGGTAAGGCTACGACTGTTCGGCTTACGACCTGGGTGCGGGCCAAGACGCGCGGAGCCACAAGACGGCTGCCATCGGGAAGGGCATAAATGGGTATCTCCACCGAACCAAGCGAGAAGTGCAGACCGGCGTGGGCCTGAAGGTATTCAGTAATCGCCTCGACACCCTCTCTGATTCCATCTCCGACGATCAGCAGCAGAAAGCGGCCTCGCCGGAGATTCTGAGTGACGGCGTCGTTGAACCTGACCTCATCGGTGTCCGGTGCCGCTTCCCTTACCTTTGCCAAGAGTGGGTTGCCTTGGCGGCCAACACGACGGCTTACTTCGCGCTGGAGGTCTGACGACGACCAGCGGCTCAGTTCCTTCGCATAGTCGAGGATTTGCCCAACCACCTCTCTCCGGCTCTCGGGGTTGCGCCAAAGCTTGCATTCGGCGATGACCGGCAGGCCCGAGGGTGTGATCAAAAAGACGTCTATAGGCCCGGCTGGCGTGTTCAGCTCTGTGCAGATCGAGACCGGCCCTTCGAACATTGGGTCGATCTCACTGATCGGCAAGCACATGGGATGAGCGTGTACGAGCTGCTGAATGGTTGCTTCCGTAACACCATTGCCGCTGCTCCGCTGAGCGAGCGGAACCGCTGTGCTCGTGTCAACGGGGATAAGGAAGGGTGTCGCGTGCTGACGATTCATATCGGCCAATCTGATCGTGCAATCCCTAACAGGTTGCTGAAGAAGTCGGCCCTCGACGCGATTTGAGGAACATGATTC
>NZ_FQZF01000043.1 GCF_900141905.1 Muricoccus roseus
CCCGACCATCCGGCCGGGGAGGTGAACAGACACGGGTCATTTCTCGGCGAAAACTTCGGCTCCTACAGGGTCAGCTCTCAGTGCAAATCAACACCGCCCCAAACCAAAGAAGGCGCCGCCGCGTTCGCGTGCACTCAGCGCCGAGGCACTGGAGCAGCTGGGTGCGCGGCGGCTGGCCGAGCTTCTGATGGCGCAGGCCAAAGGTGATGCCGCGCTGGCCCGCACGCTGCGCCTCGCGCTCGCCGGGACGGATGGCGGCGGCCGACTTGTCACCGAGGTGGAGAAGCGGCTGCGCACCATCGGGCGATCACGGGGGTTTATCGAGTGGGACAAGGTGCGCCCCCTCGCCCGCGAGCTCGACAGCCTGCGCGAGACGATCACCGGGGCGTTGGCCGCGACGGACCCGCGCGCCGCCGTGGCGCAGATGCGGCTGCTGCTTGGCCTCGCCGATAACGTGTTCGAGCGCAGCGACGATGGCAGCGGCACGCTGGGCGAGGTGTTCCGGCAGGCCGGGGCCGAACTCGGACGGCTCTGGGCCCTGCTGCCGGGCCGCGACCCGGTGGCGCTGGCCGGCGAGGTTCTGGCGCTCTGGGATGCTGACGGATATGGCGAGACCGACCGGCTGCTGGAAGCGGCCGGCCCGGCGCTCGGTCCCGAGGGCCGGGCGGAACTGCGCCGGCTGCTGGAGGCGCGCCTCGCCGCGCTGCCGCGTTCCCGCAAGCCCGACGCGTTCGAGAGCTGGCACGGGCGGGGCCAGCTCGCCTTCCGCCTGCGCGACCTGGCGGACCTCGAGGGTGACGTTGACGCCTATATTGCCGCCACCGAAGCAGGCGGCCGGGTGGAGAACTCTGCCGGCGACATTGCCGAGCGCCTGATTGCACATGGCCGTCCCGCCGAGGCGCTCGCCTGGCTGGACCGGGCGCCCGACCGCCACGAGGGCGAGGAGGTCCGGCATACGGACCTGCGCATTGCGGCGCTGGACGCGCTCGGGCGGCGCGAGGAGGCACAGGCACTGCGCTGGGGGGCCTTCCGCCGCTGGCTGACGCCGCAGCACCTGCGCCCCTATCTTCGCGGCCTGCCGGATTTCGACGACGTGGAAGCGGAAGACCGGGCGATGGCCCACGCGCTGGCGCATCCCGACCGCAACCTGGCACTCAGCTTCCTGGTCAGCTGGCCCAACCTCGAAGCGGCGAACCGGCTGGTGCGGGCGCATCATGGCGAGATGGACGGGCGCGACTACGGTCGGCTTCGCGCTGCGGCCGAGGCGCTGGCCGAACGATACCCGGCTGCCGCCACGCTGCTGCACCGGACCCTGGCCGAGGACGTGCTGCGGCGGGCCTCCTCGCGGCAGTACGGGTACGCGGTGCGCGACGTCCGGGCCTGTGCCAGCCTCGCGCCACTGCTACCGGCGGAACCCGGCCTCGAGAACCACGCCGTGTTCTTGGCGCGCCTCAGGCGCGAGCACGGACGTAAGGCTGGGTTCTGGGCTCTGCTGGACGGCCGGGAGTGATCTTCGATGGCGAGATGTATGCTCTGGTCATGACCGATGAGAGCCCTCCCCCGGGCGAGGCCCCTGCCCCACGCCCCCTGCCCTGGGAGCTGCACCCCTCCCTGACCGAGGAGCGGCTCACGGCCGCGGCCCGCCTCCTGGCCCGTGGCCGGGCGGACGCGATCGCCTTCGCGGACCCCTGGGCCGGTGATGACGCTTGGTCAATCGGCTGTCGGGCCTATGCCTTCTCCAAACACCAACTCGCACGCGCCGCGGAGGGCGGCCGTTATTTCTGGCTCGGGGTGCTCGACGAGACCCACCACTTCGTCTTCCTGATTGAGGGTGTGCCGGTCCGCTTCTACCGGGGCGAAGCGGAGGATCCTTCCAGGCGCACCCTGCGCCAGCAGGAGAACGAGGCCGAGCAGCTTGCCCTGGCCCTGGGGAGCGACGGCACTGAGGGGCTGATGTTCCGCTTCGCGGTGGAGACGGAGCCGGACGGGGCGGTGAAGCGCATCGTCTTCCTGGCGTTGCGCGGCGAGGCCGGGCGAACGGAGTGCTTCTGGCCCGTGCCTCTGGAGGACGGCTCGGAGGGGCCCCGGAACAGCGGCGGCTTTTTGCAGCTGCCTCTCAGCGCCGGCGGGAAGGCGGCCGTCCGGCCGGCCCAACCGCGCAAGCGGGCGGGCCCGAAGGGGGTTTCTCAGGAGCCGGGCTTGCTGGAGGGCGCGTAGCCAGTCGGCTGCCCCCGAAGCGCCGAAGAGAATCGGTTCCCAGGGCCGCCCACAGGCTTGTCCCCGGCAGCTGTGGGTAAGCCGCGGGCCGGCTTCCGAAGGGCTTTCTGCGAAGGCTGACGCAGCTGGGGTGTGGACCCCAGGCCGGACTCACGCGGCTCCGGCCCTTTATGGGCAGGGACATTATGGTTGAATGTGTGTGGTTCGCCGACGGCAAGCGCATGAAGGGCCTGTTCTCCGAAGCAAGCCTGGAGTGTCGGACTGCCTACAAGGGCTGACGCTGGAACCCGCATCCGGCGATTGACGCCGGACCCATGAGAGCTTCATAACAGGGTCACACGAGGACATGTTCACATGCGCACTATCGCACTAACGAACCAGAAGGGCGGTGTCGGCAAGACGACCCTCGCCTGTCATCTGGCCGTGGCCTTCACGCAGGCCGGGCAGAACGTTGTCCTCCTCGACCTCGACCCACAGGCCTCCGCCGCGGAGTGGGGTGACGCCCGCGAGGCCGAGTTCCCGCACGTCCAGAGCATCCAGCCTTCTCGCTTGGCTAAGACCGCCCAGCAGATGAAGGAGATCGGGGCGGACATCTTGATCCTCGACACGGCGCCGCATTCGGAAGGCACGGTCATGGACGCCATCCGCCTTGCGGATCTGGTCTTGATCCCCTGCCAACCGTCGATCATGGACCTCCGGGCCATGAGCAAGACGATCAACTTGGTGAAGCTCACCCAAGTCCACGCCTTCGCGGTCCTCAATGGGGTGCAGCACCATTCGACCATGGCCGCCGTCGAGGCCGAGAAGACGATCCGGGACCACCTTGGGCTTCCCGTCGCCCCGGTGAAGATCGGAGAGCGTGTCGCCTACAACCGCTGCTTCATCACCGGGCAAGCGGCACAGGAGATTGAGCCGGACGGCAAGGCGGCGGCCGAGATTAAGAAGCTCCACAAGTGGACCGCCAAGCAGCTTGAGAGGGTGCCTGCATGAGTACGAAGCCGAACTTCGCCGCCGGACTGAAGGCGCTGCGCCCGGAGACGCTGCCCGCGCCCCCTGCCCCGGTTCAGGCCGCGCCACAGGCCGTCCAGCCGCCTTCCCGCGCCGGCAAGGTCGCTATCAGCGCCTACTTCGATCCAGAGGTACGGAAGCAGCTCGCCATCATGGCGGCCCGTCAGGACAAGTCCCAGGCAGCCCTTTTGGCCGAGGCATTGAACATGCTGTTCGAGCATCACGGGGAAAGCCCGATCGCGCGGGCCTAAGTATGAGATATTCGGGGACCGTCCTCCCTGCCCTACTTCGCGGGCAAGAGTGAGGTTTTCGGGGAACGGCGCCGGAGGCGCTCCTGTGAGGGCATTGGGGAAAGCACATGCTCCGCCTTGCCGGAGATCCGCGCCTTCCGTCCGACCTTGGACGCCTGTCCTTCCCGATAGGCCGACTGCAGCTCTTCGTCGGACTTGCGCCACCAACCGACGTTCACCTTCACGACCTTCTTGCCCTGCTTCACTGGCAGGACAGCCAGGCCGAACGGGGCCAGCGCATTGACCTCCGCCACGGCGGGCTTGAGGACGTGCATGTTCAGCTCACCGAAGGTCTTATACTTACCCGGCGGCACCCCCAGCATGGCCCGGAAATCATCGAGGCTATATTCGATCTGGGTCTTGAAGGACAGGTTAGCGACCTGTGCCACGTTTTCATAGAGCGACACAGAATATTTTGAGCTGAACGACATGATGATCGGCAGCGCGATCTTGCCCCAGATTGTCGACTTTTGCAGGATTTCGATCAGCATGGCATCGAAACTGTACGTCAGTACGCCCGCCGGGCGGTCGGGACTGTCCAGATCATTGCCGCCGAGGAACTGGACACGCCGCGTTTTCCCGTTGGGCAGCTTGACCACCAGCAGCGTCCGCATCAACGCCTCGATAGCCTCCTCGACCATCTCATAGCCCTTGTGACCGGCGGGCTTCAGCTCATCAATCTCAACGGTGTACCGCTTGCCCTCCGCCACGCCCTGCATGTGCGCGTGATGCCAAAGGACCGTGATCGCGCGGCGGGCGTTCAGGGTAAGCTCATGGTGGCCCGTCACCTGAATCAGCTCGGCAGGCTTGACTGCTTCCTGACCGCGCGGCGTCAGGGCCAAGGTGAGAATCGGCGCTTCGGACATGGCCCGATGATACCGACCGCCGCTAAGTATGAAAACAACCCCCCGATAACCTCATACTTGCCACCCCGAACTTCTCATTCTTGACGATGGCTTTGTGGATAAATCACGCCGCCTTGCCCGAAGACCTCACAGTAACGCCCCGGATCGCTCATAGCTTTCCCCGGTTTCCTCACAGCAACCGTCTCCCCTGCCCGGATTCCTCACAAGAGGCCCCGACAACCTCATAGTTGGCCCGGCAAGCCTTTGTTCCCGCGAATGGATTAGCGGATGAATCTTCGAATTCTTGAATCTAAGAACTTACTTGAATGGAGGAGGCTGTGGAAAAGAGCTAACCGACTCATGGCGCACCGGAGAGTACTGGTGAAAAGCCGCATTGAGAGAGCGCGAGTTGAACTGCTGTCCCTATCCGACCGAGGACTGCATGAGTCGGGAAAGCCCTGCGCTATCGGCACTCATCTCTCTCACATAGCGTCATACCAGTAGGTCCTCACCATGCTTGCTGCTTCGCGCCTGCGCATGAGTCCGGTTCCGGCTTCGCCGCCCTCGCCTTCCGCTGCGCTTTTCGGATGAGGAACCTTGCTCGGGGCAAGAACGCCGTTCATCGTCTCCAGCGGGATCGAACAAGAAAGCAGGTTCGAATGTGAGCATGTGAACATTACCGCTTATGAATATCGCAAGTGTCTGACGCTATGACAAGCGGGGGTATTCGAATGTTAGGTTGTCGTATCTCATCCGTCACGCATCGTCAGACCGATATTAAACTCTCTTTTGGCTCCGAGGAGGTGAATATGCTCATCCTCGCGCGACGCAAGCTGGAGCTTGGTCCCGACCACTACACGATCGCCGGCAGCATGTCAATCCCACATGATAACACGGCAACATGATGTCAGATGAACATAGGAACGTGTGAACATGACGGCTTGTGGAAACAGGGGGGACTAGCCAGCAGGCCAGACCAGAGGACCGCTGGCCTGCCTGGAGACGATGGCGCACCTTAACGCGTGCGGGCTGCCGCTGAACCGTTACCTCGTCGAGATCGCCATTGCCGACGAGGTCTGGGAGGCGTGGAAGGAGCACGAGGCGGCCTCGCTGCTGGTGGGGTGGGACGCCCGGCCGTCGAGCCGCACGAGCATCGGCTGGGTACGGCCCGGATGCGGAGCCAGCGTACGAGGGTGCTCGTTGTGCCCTCTGTGATCGTGCTGGAGGAGCGGAACGTGATCATCAACCCGCTGCGCCCGGCGAGCGTGGACATTAGGGCATGCAAGCTGCGCCTGTGGACCTACGATCCCCGACTCGCCAAGGCGTCGTGATGATCCAGCCGGTGCTCCGAACGCGCCGCTTCGTCTAGGGCCTGTCCTCAGATGAGCCAGACATAGGCTGCGGCAAGGTGGATGGCGCCGAGGAAGTTGCGTGCGGTCTTGTCGTAGCGGGTGGCGATGGCGCGGAACTGCTTGAGCTTGGCAAAGAAGTTCTCGATCAGGTGTCGCGCCTTGTAGAGATGCCGGTCGTAGTCCCGCTTCTGCTTCCGATTCTGCTTTGGTGGAATGATGGCCGCCTTGCCTGCGGCGGCCAGGGGCTCCAGCACGCGTGCGTCGGCATCGAAGGCCCGATCGGCGATCAGCGCATCGGCCGCCATATCGGGCAGCAGCGCGTCAGCACCGGCAAGATCATGGGCCTGGCCGCCGGTCAGAGCAAAGCCGACCGGATTGCCGAGTGCATCCACGAGGGCGTGGATCTTGGTGCTCAGGCCACCCTTGCTGCGCCCGATGGCCTGCTCACCACCCCCTTTTTGGGCGCCCCTGAGCTGTGCTGGTGAGCGCGCACCACCGTGCTGTCGAGCATGGCGTATTCCGTGTCCGCCTCCGCCGCGAAGTGCCGGAGCAGGCGCTCCCACACGCCGCCCTTGGCCCAACGGCTGTACCGCGTATGCACCGCCTTCCACGAGCCGAACCGTTCCGGCAGGTCACGCCAGGGAATACCGGCGCGGTAGCGATAGAGCACCGCCTCGACGAACAGGCGGTTGTCCCGCGCCGTCATCCCGACATGCCCAGATCGGCCGGGCAGCAGGCCCTCGATCCGGGTCCACTGATCGTCACGCAACGCGTATCGCCGCATTCGCCGGCTGCTCCATAACTTGCCGGCACCCTATGAATCACTCCAGCGCCTTTGCGGGAACCCCATCTGAGGACAGGCCCTAGGACAGCGGGCATGAAGCACCTCCTTCTCTCCACCTTCCTGCTCTCCGTCACGACCGCGCCCTAAAGGCGCAGACGCCGGCCCCGGGCGCACCGCCGCGCCCGGTGACGACCTGGGAGGCGGTGGAACGGCCGATGAGCGCGCTGCTGAACGGCGGGCACCGCATCGTCTCGGCCATGGGCCCGAGCTTCACGCTCGAGCGGAACGGCAAGTACGTGGCCTGCGGGGTGCGCCCCGTCGGAGGCATGCGCGGCACGGCCGAGACGACGTCGCAGTGCCATCGGCTGAACTAACGCCTTGCGCGGGCTGCTAGGCCAGCTCTTCGACACCGCGGCGGCAGTTGCCTTCCGAAAGGGGAGGGGGTGCGCCCGCTGGGGCGCACCGTCTACGTCAGACTGCGAAGTCTTCCTTGGCCTTGCCATGGTGCAAGGCCTCGGTCAGCCAGCGCGGCATGCGGCCGCGACCGGTCCAGGTCTCGCCTTCAGGGCCGCGGTACTTGGCGGCCACAGCCTTGCCGGCGTCGCTGCGGGGCTTACGAACGTTCGTGCGCGGGCCGGGCTTGTCCAGGAGATCACCCAGCTCCAGGCCGAGCTTGGCGGCCTTCTCGCGCATCTCCTCAATGAGCTGGGCCTTAGCGCCCTGCTTCTTGCCGTCGAGCGCCGCCTTGGCGTCCTCGATCAGTTGGTTCAGCTCAGGGACACTCAGATTGTTGAGGTTGATGTCGCTCTTGGCCATTTTGCACTGCCCATGAAATCAGGAGGTTAATTTACCCCTGATCACATTATGTATTCCTCGCCATCTTAACGATAGTGCTAAGGCCAATACCTTTCCGCCTTTGTAATTCGGCGCAGTGCGTATCGGATCGTGGCGTCTAAAAGCCGAAGACCCCGAAAAAGATATCGCGCTGAGAAGCGAGCCAATCAGGCGGTGCCTCTCCGAGTTTCCCGGCGATGACGCCGAGATCCAGGGTTGCGAGCTTGTCGAAGCGCACGACGGAGGGAACCTTTAGACCCGTGCCGGGCGTCGGCTTAATCGGAGCCATATCGGGTTCGCTGCGGGGCACGGAGGTGATGAAGCACACTACCAAATCCGTCCTGCGCCCATTGTCGCGCGACACCACGAGAGCAGGGCGGCGCTTGTCGCCCGAGAGGTCGGTGAAGGGAAAGCGCGTGAGGACGATGCTGCCGAAGGAGAACACTAACCGGCTTGCCGCGGCGGCGTCTCGACGAGGTCTGTGTCGCTGTAGAGGTCGGGTTCCTCGGCGAGCCATGCAAAGGCCCCGCCCGCCTCGGCCATGGCGGCCATCGGCAGGGTGTCCTCCTCGCCTTCCACCACCTCGACCAGCACGTGCACGCGGGTCTTGGCCGCGATACCGCGGCGGGCCAGTTCGGCCGAGACCTGCCCGGCCTGGGCATCGAGGGCGATCCTGTTCATGGGTCCTCCAGGGCTGGCACCTTACCACGCCTCGTCGAGGGCCGGTGAATGCCGGCAGAGATATGGGGGAGCATCCTACGTGTCGAAGAGCCCGCTGAATTCCTTGTCCTCGTAGTGCCGGAGCTTGGTGGCGAGGATGGGTCGGTGCCCGGGCCGGAGGAGGACCTGGAGGTCAGGCCGAAGGCGCATGGCCTCATCGGGCGTGAGGAGAGGGCGGGCAGCCAGGTGGGTGCTGGTGCCCTCGGTCTCGCTGACCTGGCCGCCAGAGAGGAAGGCCGAGCTGCTGGTGGAGGAGGAGGCCGTCTCGTAGGCCACGGTCCCGCTGCCGAGGGTGTGGGAGAGCCAAGAGGCGGTCTCGAGGTCAGCGGGGGATGCGAGCTGCACGAGGCCGGCGTTGGAGAGGAAGGTGCCGGCGCGCTGTCCGTAGGTGGCGCGGAGTTGGTGGAGGTCCTGCAGGATGGGCCAGAGCTGGATACCGAGGCCGGCCATGAGGCCCATGGCGCGCTCGACGGGGTCGAGGCGGCCGAGGGCGGCGAACTCGTCGAGCAGGAAGAGCACGGGCGAACGTGAGCCGGGGCCCGGGGCAGTGCCGGCCGCGCCGGAGGGAAGGGGATTCGCTTGCGGCGCGAGCGCCTGTGCGGCGCGGGCAAGGTGTTGGATGGCCTGGGCGACGAGGAGACGGAGCCAGCGGGCGTAGGTGTCGAGGCGGTCAGGGGGCAGGACGAGGAAGACGCTGGCGACTCCCCTCCGGAGATCCTCGAGGCGGAAGTCGGCGCCGTCCATGGCGGCGGTGATGCGGGGCCCGTCGAGGAAGTGGGTGTGGCGCTGGGCCGACGAGAGGACGCCGGCGGCCTCGCGGTCGGACTTGCCGAGCTGACGGTTGGCGGCGCGCGCCACGAGGCCGCCGGCCGCCGTAGAAGCCGCCATGTCGGCGAGCAGCGCCTGGAACCGGGCAGGCGGCAGGGTGAGGGCGTCGCGCAGCGCTGCGAGGCGACGGCGCTCAGGTGGTTGGGTGGTGAGGGTGTGCAGGAGGAGGCCGGCGATAAGGGCCTTGGCCTCCTCGTTCCAGTGGGCGTCGCCGGCTTGCCCAGGCGCATCGTGCACAAGGGCGTCGGCCAGGGTGGCCGCATCCTCAGCCAGGTCGAGTGAGGCTGGGTCGAGGACGGCGAGCGGATCGTAGCGGGCGCTGGGCTGCCCGGAGACGCCGAAGGGGTCCAGCACGTGTACCGGCCCGAAGCGCCGCCGGGCACGGGCGCTGATGCGGGCGTTCTCGCCCTTGGGGTCGATGCAGAGGACGGAGCGGCGGGCCAGCAGCAGGTTGGGGAGGACGGTGCCCACCCCCTTGCCGGAGCGTGTGGGTGCGATGGTGAGGAGGTGGGCGTGGCCGTCATAGGCGAGGAGACGGCGCTTGCCGGAGGGTTCACGGCCGACGAGGAGGCCGTCGGGCTGGGTACCGCGCGCCAGGGCGAGGGCGGCGCGCTCTTGCGAGGTGGCCCAGCGGGCGGAGCCGTAGGCGGTGAGGGCAGGGGGCGGGCGGAAGCTCTCGAGCAACGAGGCCGTGAGACCGAAGAGGGCGCCCAACGCGGTGCCGATACCGGCACCCCAGCGGAAGACGCCATGGTCGATGATGACGGAGGAAAAGACATGCCAGAGGCCTGCGGCGAGGAGGCCGAGGAGGAAGCCGGCGCCCGCGTACTTGGCAGCACGGAGCAGGGCCAAGGCGAGGGCGGCAGGCAGGAAGACGGCGAAGGTCAGAGCACGGCTGGCGGCGGAGAGGAAGGCGGTCACGCAGGCGCGTCCGGAGCGGGACGGGGACTGCTGCTTCCCGCTCCTTGGCGACTCCCCTCCCGCTTGGCCTGAACGGCCACCGCAGCCTCGGCCTCGCGCTCCAGGTGAAAGGCGCGGAGGCCGGCGTGGCGCCAGCGGGCACGGAGTTGGGCGGGCGTCGCCTCGTCATCGCCCTCGCGAAGCCGATGGGCGAGTTCGAGGAGGGCGCCGAGGAGGGTGGCGCGGTCGTCCTCCACCAGTTCCACGACTCCCGCCTTGGTTAGCAGGCCGCCGAGCTCGATGAGGTGACGGGTGCGCTCGCGGCGGGCCTGGGCCCAGTCGCGGGTATCGGAGCGGGCCAGGGAGGCCTCGGCCCTGGCGATGGCCTGGCTACTCCGCCGCCTGGCGCGGAGGCTCGCCTGCAGCCGGTCGCGGAGCGTCAGCGGAAGCGGCAGGCGTCGCGGCTGCACGGGGCTGGCGGGCGGTGCTGCCAGCAGCGGCGCTTGCTGCGCGCTCACGGCGAAAGAAGGCGTCGCCGCGGCGGCGCCAGCCCTCCAGGGTATTGGGGTCCGTCTTGCTGCGCTCGATGCCGTCGAGGAGGAGGCCGGCCAGGGCGTCGGGATCGAGGGCGTCAGCGGCGCCAGTGGCCAGCAGCAGTTCGCCGAGCTGGGACTTCTGCTTGGTGCGGAGCTGGCGGGCCTTGTCGTGGAGAGCCTTGAGCTCGGCCTCAATGTCGCGCGGGCGGCGTGGCGCCATGGGTCAATCCCCTTCAGTCGATCACATCAACACGTCGCCGCCCTCTCGGTCCGCGGCCTGTTCCTGATGCAGGGTTCCACAGACGTGAGGCGGTGCATACTCCGGGTCAGGAACGATGGGCATCTTCGTCGGTAAGCCGCCGGCCTCCGTTGATCCGTCGATTACCGGTAGAGCTGCCAGACGGTTCCGGCCAAGCCTGCCGCGATGAGGACGAAACCACAGCCCTGAACGTAGCGAAGGGGGGAGATGGCGCGGGCGCGGGCCTCGGCAGTGGCGGCCCGCTCCTCGGCCGATGCGGAGCGGGATGCTCGGGATGCGAAGAGGGCCTGGCTCCATGTCGGCACGTCCTCGGAGATTTCGGCACGCAGGCAGATCAGGGTGGTGAGCAGGCCGAGGATAAGGACACCAGGAAAGCCGAGGATCTGCACGAGGACGAAGGCGAGGGCGATCAGGAGGAAGATGCCGATCCAGGCGAGGCCGTTAAGGATGAAGTTCGGCGAAGGCGGCATGGGACGGCACCGTTACCCGATGACGCCGAAGAGGCGCATGCCGAGGACCATCAGGATGAGCGCGATACCGCAGACGACGACCAGGAGGTCGAAGCCGGTCATGCGCCAGTTGCCTGTGGGTACCCAGCGGGGCGCATAGGCATAGAGGGGGTGCGCCGACTTCGTGCGTTCGGCCATCCCCCGGTACTTCCGGTTCTCCTCGCGACTGCGGGCGTCGCCAAGGTCGTCGGGGTCGCTGGCCATGATCGTTCTCCCTTGGCGAAGTAGGACGCGGATGACAGCGGTTCTCCAGTCAGAAGCACGTCACTTGCCTGCGCATGACACGGTTGCTGCGGTAGCTGAAGCGCTGCAAGGGTCCCACCCGCGCCCTGCCATGGACGCGTCAAGCGAGGGAAATGCATGATGAAGCCGAAAGACCTCAGTTCTGGATCAGCCGCAGTAGCGTGCCGTCGGGGTCGATGAGGGCGGCGGCTCTGCCACCCCATGGCTCGATCTTAGGCGCGTGCAAGCGGGGCTGCCCGGATTGTGCCTCGACCAGTCCTGCCGACCTGCAAGCGGCGTAGAACGCGTCGAGATCATCGAGACGCAGGCAGCAGCTGAACCAGCTGCTGAACGGATCGAGTTCGGGGTGCGGGAAGAACTCCAGGCGCAGGCTGCCGCGTGCGAGAATCATCCATCCCGCATCGCGCCACACCTCCACGAAGCCCAAGGCCGCATAGAACTGCGCTGTCGCTTCGAAGTGGCGGGACGGCAGGTTCGGTGACGCGTGATCAGCCATTCTAACTCCAGACAGGGAGGCTGAGCCTCTCCCTGCTATCTCAGCCAAGGGTCCGTCAGCGATCAACCTTCGCCCTACTCCTGAGCCGCCCGTCAGTTCGCCACCTGAGCAGGGCGATGGAGCGAAATGCGCGCTTATACGTTGCCGATGACAACGTCGCACTCCCGTGAAGCGGAAGAGGGCGGAACGATGGGTGCAGAAGGGTTCCAGCCAGAATCGACGAGAGGCAAACTGCCCGCGGCCATTCGGGAAGGGGAACCGCATGACGCCGGAGACTTTTCGCCAGCTGGCGCTGGAACTGCCCGAGGTGGTGGAGTGGGAACACCACGGCAAACCGGATTTCCGGGTGGGCGGGCGCATCTTTGCGGCGCTGGGCTGGCCCGACGAGGGATGGGGTATGGTGAGCCTGCGGCCGGAGGAGCAGGCAGTGCTGCTGCGGGACGCACCGGCTGCCTTCCGTCGCTCGGTCGGGCGATGGGGCGAGACCGGCAGCACGCAGGTGTGCTTGGCCGAGGTGGACGCGGCAACGCTGTGCCCCGCGCTGCGGCTGGCGTGGAAGGGCAGGGCGGGCAAGCGGCTGCTGACGCGCTACGGCGAGCAGCTGATTCAGCGGACCGGCTGACGGGTGGCGATCTACCATCTCTCGGCGAAGGTAATCTCACGTGGCGCAGGGCGCTCGGTGGTAGCGGCCGCGGCGTACCGTTCAGCGTCGCGGCTTCCGGACGAGCGGACGGGGGTGTCGCACGACTTCACGGCCAAGGCCGGGGTGGTGCACGCGGAGGTGCTGCTGCCCGAAGGGGCACCCTCATCCTGGTCGGATCGCGGCACGCTGTGGAACGCGGTGGAGGCGGGCGAGCGCCGGAAGGATGCGCAGCTCGCCCGCGAGGTGGAGTTCGCCCTGCCGCGGGAGCTGAGCCAAGCCGAGGGCGTGGCCCTCGCCCAGGACTTCGTACGGCAGCACTTCGTGTCGCGCGGGATGGTAGCGGACCTCTGCGTGCACGCGCCGATGGGCGAGGACGGGGAGGCGAAGCCGCACGCGCACGTGCTGCTGACGCTGCGGCGGGCAGGGCCGGAGGGGTTCGGACCCAAGGAGCGTGGCTGGAACGAGACGGCCTTGCTGCGGGAGTGGCGGAAGGGCTGGGCGGAGCTGGCGAACGCGCGGCTGGCCGAGCTCGGGTACGATGCGCGGATCGACCATCGGAGCCTCGCGGCCCAGGGCATCGGGCTGGAGCCGCAGCACAAGGTAGGACCGGCGGGGATGCGCCGGGTGGCGCGGGGCGAGGAGGCGGAGCGGCGGGCGGAGCACGACGCGATCGCGCGGCGGAACGGCGAGCGTCTCCTGGCTGAGCCGGAGCGGGCACTGGAGATCCTCACCCATCAGCAGAGCACCTTCACGCAGCATGACCTGGCGCGGCTGGTGGCGCGGCACACGGACGGGGCGGAGCAGTTCGGCCAGGTGCTGGCGAGGGTGGAGGCGTCGCCGGAGCTGGTGCGGCTGGGGCGGGACGGGCGGGGGCAGGAGCGTCTGACCACACGGGCGATGCTGGAGACGGAGCGTCGGCTGGAGCGGGACGCGCTGGCCCTGGCGGGCACGGCGAGGCACCGGGTGGGAGCATCGGGGAAGCGAACCGCGACCCTGGAGGCGAAGGGGGCCGGGATCACCCTCTCGGGCGAGCAGGAGGCGGCGCTGGGCCGGGTGCTGGAGGCGCGGGACCTAGTGGCGGTGGTCGGCACCGCCGGCGCGGGCAAGAGCACGCTGCTAGCCTCGGCACGGGCGGCCTGGGAGCGGGAAGGGCTGACGGTGCGGGGGGCAGCGCTGTCGGGCATCGCGGCGGAGAACCTGGAGACGGGGTCCTCCATCCCGAGCCGGACGATCACGAGCCTGGAGCACGCGTGGGAGCGGGGGCGGGACGCGCTCGGGCCGCGGGACGTGCTGGTGGTGGACGAGGCGGGGCTGGTGGGGTCGAGGCAGCTCGGGCGGGTGCTGGCCCACGCCCGGGAGGCCGGTGCCAAGGTGGTGCTGGTGGGGGACGCGAAGCAACTGCAGGCGATCGAGGCGGGGGCAGCGTTCCGGGCTGTGGTGGAGCGTGTCGGCGCGGCCGAGGTGACGGCGGTGCGGCGGCAGCGGGAGGGCTGGCAGCGCGAGGCGACGGGGAAACTGGCGACAGGGCGGACGACGGCAGCCCTTGAGCGGTACGAGGCGGCCGGGATGGTGCGGGAGCACGGCACGGCCGAGGAGGCCCGGGCGGCGCTGGTCGCGGGGTGGATGGCGGCGCGGCAGGGGAGGGGGACGGAGCCGGGCCGTGGGGACTCTGGCGACCCTGCCTCCACCACGCCGAGCCAGGTGATGCTGGCGCATACTCGGGCGGACGTGGCGGACCTCAACGCGCGGGCCCGCGCTGCTCTGCGGGAGGCGGGGACTCTTGCGGGAGAGGACCACCGGCTGGAGACGGCGCGCGGGCCGCAGGACTTCGCGATCGGCGAGCGGGTCATGTTCCTGCGGAACGAGCGGTCCCTGGGCGTGAAGAACGGCACGCTGGGGACGCTGGTGCGGGTCGAGGGCGTGGCAGCGGACGGGAGCGACGTGCGGCTGGCGGTGCGGCTCGACGGGAGGGAAGGGGTCGGATCGGGCCGGGAAGTGGCCTTCCAACTGCGGGACTACGGAGAGCTGGCACCCGGCTATGCGACGACGGTGCACAAGGCGCAGGGCGTGACGGTGGACCGGGCGCACGTGCTGGCAACTCCGGGGATGGACCGGCACATGGCCTACGTGGCGCTGACCCGGCACCGGGACGGGGTGGTGCTGCACTGGAGCCGGGAGGAGCACGGCGGACGGGAGCATCTGGTCCGCGCCCTGTCGCGGGAGCGGGCGAAGGACACCTCGTTGGACTACGGGATGGCCGAAGAGCGGCGCGCCCTCCGTCCCACCCTGGAGCAGGCGCAGGCGAGGGCGGCAGTGGGGTACGCGGAGCGGCGCGGGCTGCACCCGCTGGGCCCCGCGAGCGGGATCGTGGTGGCGCGGCCGGAGATGGTCCGACAGGGGGGAAGTGCACCGGACAGGGGGGAAGAGCATCCCCGGCCGTTGCTGGCAGCCCACCACAGCTTGGACGGCCGGGACAGTCTCGGGCGGGGCACCACTCCAGCGGAGGTGGCCGCGGCCGCTGGGCGAGATCCTGCGGTGCTGCAGGAGGTGCGGGACCGGGGCCAATGGCTGGCGCTGGCATACCGCGACCCGGGCGCGGCGGAGGCAGGGCTGGTGGCGCTTGTGCGGGAGGAGGGCGGTGATCTGCGCGTGGCATCGCAGCGGCTGCAGGAGGCCGGGCCGGAGGCGCTGGGGCCGTTGCGTGGGCGGGACGGGCTGTTCGCCGGTTCGACAACCAAGCAGGAGCGGGTGGCGGCGCTGGAGGCGGCGCGGGCGGTCCCTGGCAGCCTCGCCCGGGAGGCGAGGGCACGGGAGCGGGCCGGCGGCGTTTATGTGGCGGCTGTGGAGGCGCAGCGCGGCCGGGATGCGGTGGAGGTGCCGGGGCTGAGCCGGGCGGCGTGGGCGGCGGTGGAGGCCGTGGAGCGGGCGCGGGGGGGCCAGCCGGCGCGGGACGGAGAGGGCCAGGGCAGCGCGCGGGACTACTGGGCCGGGGTGTCGGGGGCGGGTGCCGGGAGTGCGGCGGTCGCCGAGGCATGGCGGCGGGAGGTGCTGGAGCAGCCGAAGGTAGCGCGCGAGCTGCGGGCGGTATCCGAAGCGGCGGAGCGGCGCCTGGGCCAGGAGGGCATGCAGGACGCGGGACGCAGCGCAGGCACCGCATTGGCCACCGATGGCCCCGGCCGGCGTGATAGACTGGCCGAGGTGGGGCGGGTGGTGTCGGTGTCGTGTAACGGGTCACTAGCGAAGAACGCGCAGGAGCGCGCCCAGGCCCGGCAGCACGATGCAGAGCAGCAACGCCTTGGAATCAGGCGCGGGTATGGAATAGGTATGTAGAAATCAGGCCTGAACGAAGTGCCGGGTTTGACCCGAAGCAGTCCTCGCCGTGGAGAGACCGGTTCGCGGACACTGAACCCCATCTCTCGCCTGGAGCTCACCTCCCTCCCGCAGACGGAGGGCTTGAGATCAGTAGAGGGACTACGAAGAGCCAGGCAGGAAGAGCCGCTTGGGGCGGCTTAGCGCTGCCGGACCCGGCTTACGGCAGCGCTAGGCGGATGATTACGGAATGACCTGCAGCTCGCGAGCCTGCGCGAGGTTCTTGGCCATCCTGACACATGCAATGGCAGCTTCGGCACCCTTGACCAAGAAGTGGTCGCCGAAGAATTGCTGATGCTGCGCATGCTCGTGGAAATGGTGCGGCGTCAGCACGGCTGAGATGACCGGCACCTCGGTTTCAAGCTGCACGGACATCAGGGCATCGATCACCGTGCTAGCGACGAACTCGTGCCGGTAGATGCCTCCGTCCACAACCAGCCCGCTCGCCACAATCGCCGCATAGCGCTTTGTCCGCGCCAGGAGCTTCGCCTGGAGAGGGATCTCGAAGGCGCCGGGCACCTCGAATGAGTCGATAGCTTCTTTTGGCACCTCATGCCTGGCCATCTCCTCGAGGAAGCCCTGGTAGGCGCGGTTGACGATGTCGGCATGCCAGGAGGAACGGATAAAGGCGAAACGCTGAGACTGCTTGTCAGACTGATCCATGGCTTCCTCGTTGAGGGATTTCCAGAATCAGGGCGCACGAGATCACGACCGCACGTGCTTGAACACGGCGAAATGGCCATGACCGTCGCGCTCTCTTCCATCCGGACTGTGACCGTCGGCTCCGGATTCACACCGGATCTGCTGACCTCGCTCTCATAAGGAGAGCGAGCGCTCGCGGGCTCATGCGATTGCTCGCAAATACCACCGGTGGGGATTTTCACCCTGCCCTGAGAACGCATTCCTCAAGATTACTCTCGAGACAACCCTAAAACTAAACCCGCGGGCTTTGGATGACAATGAGCCCGTCCCGCAATTGGTTGCCTGGAACGGGAGGCCGTACGCCATATGTCGGCTTTCCACCGAGGCTGTGTGGAAACATCGGGGAGGTGGATCAGCGGCCTGAGGTCATTGGTGGGGACTGGTCCAGGTCTCCTGGGCGATGGGGTCGCTCCAGGCCAATCCCAGCGGCAAGCTCTGGGCGCAGATGCGGCACCTGCACGAGATGGAAGCCGCGGTCGTGGCTGCGCCGGACAGGCAGATATTGCTCACCGATCTGGATGCCCGTGCTCGACGGGCCCATGACCGGTGAAGCCTTCCTCGCCTATGTAGGGCTGCCTCTCAACGTGAAGGTTAAGGACCACGACGTCGATCTCGAGCAGCTCACACCCGACCTGGTGCAGATCCACGGCATGGGCGCGGGCACCGCGGCCGAGATGCTGGTCCTTCAACGCCGATTTGAATCCCAGCCTCGCCCGCTGGAAGGCGGGCAGATAGCGATCCTGGCACTTCTATGTGGCCGCCGATGCTTGGTAGTGTCGAAGCGTAGCATCGTGAACTCCTCGGCCTTGGCATGACGACGGTGACGATGCACAGCGCTCCGTCGGGAGCAACCTGCGGCTCAGGCCGGCGGGGCGACGCCCCCCAGCAGCCGCGTCTCTGGCCGCTCGGTGAAGAGGCGGTTCCAGGCGCGCCGCGCGATCCTGTCAGCTTCCCGGATAATGGTCGGCTCATCCATCGTCCTCACCACGCCGTCCCGCATGATCCAATGGCCGTCCACCATGACCGAATCCACGTCGGACGCCTGCCCCTGATGGACGAAGCTGGAGAGAGGGCGGGTCATTGGCACCAGATGCGCGCGGTCGGTCCTGATCAGCACCAGATCTGCACGGTTACCTAGCGCTAGCCAACCGCCATCGGGCACTCCCATGGCCGCATACCCGTTGCGCGTCGCCCAGCGCAGCGCCTCCTCCGGCATGGGCGTCCTTCCATCCTCGCGGCGGATGCGCTCCATGAACAGGCCGGTGCGCATCACCTCCACCATGTCCTCCGCCATGTTGTCGGTTCCCATGGCGATGTTGCAGCCCTCTGCCTCCAGCACCGAGATCCGCGGGCTCAACCCACGCCGGGCGGCGATGGCGGCATTGAAGGCCACGTTCACCCGCGCGCGGCCCAGCAGCCGCTCTTCCTCATGCACCATGCAGCGGCAATGCGCCGCGATCATGCCAGGATGCAGGAAGCCTTCCGCCGCAAGATATTCCGTGGGCCGCATGCCACGATGCGCCTGCACGGCGGCTATCTCGCCCCAGACCTGGTTGAGGTGGATGGTGCAGGGGATGGAAAGGCGCTGCCGCTGGTCCTGGAGCCGGTGCAGTAGGCCGGGCGTGCACATGTCGGGCGCCCAGGGAGCCATGCCGGTGCGGATGCGCCCATCGTGCTGCCCGTTCCATGCGGTGTGCAGCCGCTCGATGCGCTCCAGGCTGTCCTCGGCAATGGCCTCCGAGGGTCGGAAAGGCCCGGGGTCGCCGACATTGCTATCAGCGCGATCCCAGGCGCGTTCGGCCAGTAGCAGGCGAATCCCGGTGGCGGCAAGCCACGGCGCATAGTCCGCGATGTCCTTGCCGTCCTCCAACAGTGCCGTGGTGCCGCTGCGGATCGCCTCCAGCGCGCCGAGCTGAACCATCACTGCCATTTCCTCGCGCGACAGCTCCGGCGTCGGGATGGGCGAGATGCCGGCGCAGAAGGGTGGCCGGTGCGGCGGGGAGAGATCCTCGAAAATCCCGCGCGCGATCGTCAGGCTCAGATGCGTATGGGTGTTGGCAAAGCCCGGCATGACGGCGCGCCAGCGGCCGTCGATCCGCTCCGCCTGTGGGAAGCGGGGCAGGATCTCCGCATCTGGACCGATGGCGGCGATGCGGCCACCGTCGATGGCGATGGCCGCATCGAACAGCACGCGGCTCTCATCATCGGCGGTGATGATGGTGGTGCCATGGATAACCTGGGCCAAGGGTGTCTCCTCCTCCGCTGGGGCCGCGCCCGGTCAGGCAGGTCGCACGTTCCAGAAGACCGGCGTGCCGGTCATCACCCCCTGCAGACTCGCACGCATGGCCGAGGGCTGTAGGTACTGGCCGAGCGGGAAATACGCTACCTCGTCGAAGCAGGCCTGCTGCAGGTCGCGGCAGATGCGCTTCTGCTCAGCCTGATCATGGGTGACCATCCATTCCGCGCGCAGCGCCTCCCGACGCTCGCTCGTCGGCCAGCCGAAGAAACCCTTCTCGGGATTGCCGCGGATCGCGTTGTGGCTGGCGGGGTTGAGCCAGTCCATTCCGTGCCAGTTGCCGGCCAGGGCGCTCCATCCGCCCTCAGCGACCGTCTTACGGTTATTGCGTCGCGCAACGACCGAACCGAAGTCGGTGGCGGCATATTCCAGGTTGATGCCAATCTGCTGCATCATATCCGCCGCGACATCGCAAAGCGCCTTGATCGCGGCTGAATCGGCTGGCACGAGAAAGACGACCTTCTCCCCGGCATAGCCCGCTTCCGCCAACGCGCGCTTCACCTTCGTCATGTCGGGCTTGTCCGACAAGCGTCCCATACCTGCATCATTGGCCATAGGCGAACCCGGGGTGAAGAAGCCAAGCGGCGTGGACATGTACTCCGGGTTGTCGCCCACCACAGCCTGCATAGAAGCTTTCTGGTCGATGCCTCCCATTAGCGCACGGCGAATAGCCTGACTGTTGAACGGACGGTGCAGGTGATTCACCTGCATCAGGCAGGTGAACCCCAGCGGTTCCACCACCATCACACGGACGCCGGAATGACGCTTCAACACCGGCAGCAAATCATGCGGCGCCGTGTCTATCCAGTCCTGCTCGCCGGCCTGCAGCGCAGCGACGCCCGTCCCGGCATCCGGCATGGTGGTCCAGATTACACGGTCATAGTGGACGATCTTGGGACCGGAGGTCCAGTCGGCGACGCCGTCCTGGCGGGGCATGTAGCGCTCAAAGCGCCCATAGGCGTTGTGTGCCCCGGGGACACGCTCATCCTGAAGGAAGCGGAACGGGCCGCTGCCCACCACCTCCGTTACGGGCTTGAATCCACTGACGTCCGTTACCAGCCGCTCCGGCATCATGGCACAGACGGAGGTGGCGACCTTGCCGAGTGCATAAGGGATCCAGGGACAGGGCCGCTTCAGCCGCAAGACGATGGTGCGGTCGTCGGCGGCAGAGATTTCGTCGCTGGCCTGCATCAGCGCATCGCCCATGGCGTCACGCGTGGCCCAGCGCCGGATGCTGGCCACGCAGTCGCGCGCCAGCACGCGCTCGCCGTCATGCCATGTCAGCCCGTTGCGGAGCTTCATCTCCCAGCGGAGGCCATCCTGCTCGATGCGATGGCCTTCCACCATCTGCGGCGAGGCCTCAAGCCGGTTATTCACGCCATAGAGCGTATCATAGACCATCAGTGCGTGGTTGCGGGTGACATAGGCGGTAGCATAGATCGGATCGGTGAAGGCGAGATCGACCGAGGGCGTGAAGCGCAGGGTGGAGGCGGGGGCCGCGCGCACCGCGGCGGGCAGCGCCAAGCCCGCCGCGGCGGCTCCGAGAATGTGACGACGACCCAGCATCGGCGATTCCTTTCCTGCAGGAGGAGCCATCAAGGCGCGCGGCGGGTGGCAAACGCGGCCGCAGCTTCGGCGGCGCCGTGAAGCGGGCGCCAATAAGATCGCGGCGACACGTCATAAGATTCCCGTCCCGCTCGCCCGATGTGCTCGAAATGCAGGCTGGTTGCCGAAAAACGTTGCGCCACACCGTTCAGCCCGCCTTGCCGAAGGCCACGCGGAGGGCGGCGACCAAGTCACGCGACGCTGCGGCAACTGACGCGCCGCGTTGGCGGACGAGACAAATCTGCCGGCTTATGCGCGGCTCGACCAACTCATGCAGGGACAGGCCTCGCCGCGCGCTGCCGTGCTCGATCGCGCCGAGCGGCAGCACGGTTACATAGCCGCCGGTGGCCACCAGCCGAAGCAGGATCGACATGGAATCCACTTCCAGCCGAGGTTCTGCCGTGATGCCGCGCGCGGCGAGGTGCGGCGTGATTAGGGCTCGCAACGCGTGTCGGCCGGAGGGGAGGACGAGCGGCAGGGCCGAGAGCTGCTGCAGCGTCACCGGGCCGGGGGGCAGCACGCCGCGCCGTGCATCGGCCACGGCAACCATGCAGTCCTCCGCGATCACCTCCGTCTCCAGCAGGGGATCAGCGATGCGGCGGTTCACCAGCGCCATGTCGATCCGACCGTGATGCAGCCATCGGATGAGTTCGGCTGAAAAGGACTCCAGAACCTGCACATGCATGCGTCCGTGCCGCCTTCTCCACGCCTGCAGCGCCAGGGCGAAGCGCTCCGTCACCATGCTCTGGTCGTCGAGCGTGGTCAGCAGCCCAATGCGCAGGGTCTGGGCGGATGGCCCGGCCTCAGCACCGATGCCCTCCACTACGGCCTGCAGCTCCGCGACCAGCGGCTGCAGCAGCCCGTGCAGCCGGTGGCCCTCCGGTGTTGGTTCCAGTCCGCGCGAGGTGCGCCGGAATAATTGCTGCCCAGCCTGGGCTTCGATCTGGCGCAGTTGCAGCGTAAGGGCCGGCTGGACGATGTGGAGGCGGGCCGCAGCGCGGCTCATGTTGCGCTCCGCATGCAGCGCCAGGAAGGAACGGCTGTGCTTCAGCGACAGCGTCTCCGGCAGGCCCGGCAGCGCGGCGGGTTCCGCCCTGGAGAGCGCTGCCGCCAGATGGGCCCGGAGCAACGCGGCGAGTTGTGGGTCTTCACCGTCGTCCAGGGCCAGGAGCGGATCGGCAGGGCCGGGGGGCAAGGGCAGAAGCTCCAGCTCGCCGACGGGGCATTCGGGATCGACCAGCCCCGCCGGCACCAGGACCCGGAAATCCGGATATTCCGCCGCCTCCGCCAGCAGGCTGCCAATATCCTGGTCCACCCGCACCACCCGCCCGCCCTCGTGGGCCACCAGGGCCGCGACCAGTTCCGGCAAGGGCTCGGGCAGCAGTGGCAGCATCACCGGTGCTTGAGCCCAAGCCGAGCCCGCGGGCTCATCGGCCGTGCCCGCGGGCCGCAGCAGCACCCAGCGGTCGCGCAGCAGCCCGGGCCGTGGCGGCCCGGCTAGGTAGCGCAAGCTGGAGCCTCGCCCGGCGCCGGCGCCTTCCACGGGCAGCAGGCAGAGATGCGGATGACGCTCCGCCCATTCGACGGCGAAGCGGTGAAAGCCCTGCCCCAGCAGACCGCCAAAGGCGCCGGGCGGCAGGCCCACCGGCAGGAAATCCGGCGCGGCCGGCGGGCTGACCCGCAGGAAGCGGAGAAGGAAAGCCGCGCGGTCCAGCAAGGGGCGGAGCCGCGCATGCGCATGCAGGGCGGCGGGAGAGGCCGCGAAACCCGGCCGTCGGTGAAAGAGCGGCTGGCCGATCTCCCGCTCGATCATGCGGAGATGGCCCAGCAACTGCGCCTCGCTCAAACCGGTGCGCCGAGCCGCGCCCGCTAGCGAGCGTTGCTCGACCAGCGCGCAGAAACTCCACCAGTAACGCAGTTCGAGGCGCGTGCGGCCGGATTCGACGGCAGCCTCCTCGGTATCGGCCGTCCTCATCGGGTGTCGTCCTGCTCCTCCCGGCAGGCCGGGAGGCCTGCTGCCCCGACCCGAGGATGGGTCCGCACGACGTACGGCGCGGGAGGATCCGGGCTGGCGTCCCTTGCCAGGGGAGCCCTGCTGGCTGCACGGCATGCCCGCGGGAGCAGGCAACAGACATGCCATCACGCGGCCGGCCGGGGCAATGCGTAGGCGTGGAGAACTTATGGCTTCGCGGCCCGATCCTATTGGACCCGCCCCGGCCCCACGGCGGAACCTTCCGGCGCCGGGCTAGCACAGCGCGGCCACAGGATAGGCTCCGCCGAGCAAAGGCGCCTGTGGAGGAGCTTAGCCGGCAGCGCCGAGGGCGACGCAAACCGCTGGCGCCGTGGAGAGGATCATGATGACCGCCATTGACCTGATCGAGGATCTCTCGGTCCGACCGCTGACACCGACATTCGGCGCGGAGATCCGCGGCATCGACCTGTCCCGGCCGGTCCAGGAGCGGGAGGCACAGCAGCTGCAGGCGCTGTTCCGAGAGTACCAGCTTCTGCTGTTCCGCAACCAGGCTCTCACGCCTGAGGAGCAGGGGCGTTTCGGTGAGGTCTTCGGCAGGATCGAGTTGCGCGAGCACAACAAGGTCAAGCCTGCCAGCATCTACGAGCAGACGGTCTCCAACGTCCGCGAGGACGGCGTGTTCGGCCGTGGCGAAATGAGCTTCCACATGGACCAGATCTTCTATCAGGAGCCGCTGAATGCCCTCATTCTCTACGGCATCCAGATTCCGCCGGAGGGCGGCGACACCTGCTTCTGCGATACCAGCGCAGTGCATGACGAGATGCCCACTGCGCTCAAGGAGAAGCTCGGGCGCATCACCTGCCACTACCGGCGCGACTACGACTCCGAGACGGCCGAGCGCTACAATGTGAGCATGGCGGAGGAGACGCGCGTGTCCGCCGTGCATCCTCTGGTGATGAAGGATGAGGAGACCGGCCGTACCTGCCTCTGGGTGACCGGCTCGCAGATGAAGGGCGGCATCCTCGGTGTGCCGGAGGAGGAAGGGCGCGCACTCATCGCCGAGGTACGCCGCCGCATCGAGACCACGGATGCGGTCTATCGCCACCGCTGGCAGCCGGGCGATCTCGTGCTCTGGAACAACCGGACGCTGCAGCACGCGCGGACTCATTTTGACCCGTCTCACGCCCGCACGCTGCGCCGGACCGGATTGCTGTGGTGAGAGCGGCGCTGATCGCTGTCGCCGCTGATCTGGACGACGGTGGCGCGGTGCATGAGGCGGTCGAGCATGGCGGCCGTGAGAACAGCGTCACCGGCGAAGGCTTGGTCCCAGGCGCCGAAGGTCAGGTTCGAGGTGAGGATGATCGCGCCCTTTTCGTAGCGGCGCGAGATCACTTGGCTATCCGGCCCAGCACCCGCCTTACCTGCCAAGGCCGCCATCTCTCCCCTCCCCGTGGCGTGCGCACGCCGCGGGCGGTGAGCGCGTCCGCGAGTTGCTGGAGGGTGGTCGCCCCTGCTTTCCTCGCGGCCTCGACGTAGGGCAGCACCTCCGCCGCTCGCCAATTGGCCTGTCCCGACCAGGCCGCGCGCGCGTCGGCCGCCGTCGCACTGTTCCCCGGCCGGAGCTGCGGATTGCCGAGCCGTACGCCCCGGGCCTTAGCAGCGGCGAGAGCAGCCTTAGTGCGGACCGAGGTGGCGCGAGCTTCTTCCTCGGCGACGAGGGCCATGACGCCGATGGTGAGGCGGTTGGCGTAGGGCATGTCGGCGGCGATGAACTCGACGCCGGCCTTCTCCAAGCCGAGCAGGAAATGGGCGTCACGTGCCAAGCGGTCGAGCTTGGCGATGAGGAGGGTGCAGCGGCGGAGGCGGCACTCGGCCATGGCGAGGGCGAGCTGGGGGCGGTCACCCTTACGGCCGCTCTCGACCTCCTCGAAGGCCGCAACCACGGATCCGCCGCAGCCAGCTGCGTGCCGGGCGACGGCCTCGCGCTGGGCCTCCAGCCCAAGGCCAGAGCGCCCCTGCTTGTCGGTAGAGACGCGATAGTAGGCCACAAAGCGCGGCCCCTGGAGGGCGGGTCGGTCGGTCATGCGCCCCAATCCTGCCCTGGGCTCCCGGATTTCACAATCTGAAAGGACCGTTTGAGAGATTGTGAAAAACGGATTGCAGCTACTGCCGAGCTCCTTTGGGCGGCCGGTGGAAGGCCGCGCGAAGATAGAGAAGGCCGCTGGCACCTACACCACGCCGTGGGGCACGATCCGGGCGATAGACGCCATCAACGCCCGGCATGGGCGCGATATCGCTACCTATGCCCGCCGGGAGCAGGTCTGGAAGCTGCGTAGCGGCCAACTCCCAGGAATTTCTTTGCGAACATCTCCCGCCACGAATTTCTCTCCTGAGCAGCCGGACCGTAGATCAGGCGCTCTTTGCCTGGCAATCGGGTCCCATTATGACGCGAGCTTGGCTCTGAATTCTTCAACCGCTCTCTCTTTAACGAGCGAACGATGCCGCTTTAGTTGATGCATTATCTTGATGCCACGTGTTCCAAACGCTTTTTGCGCACGGCGGGCATAGGTCCAGAATGTCCAATCTTCGCACTCCGATGAGTGATCGAAATCTTCAACACGACCGAATCTTTTAACAAACTGGTCGACGTTGAAGTTTTTCACCATAAATTCGACGTCTTTTCCAGGATACCTCCTAATGAAAGTCATTGCCTCCTTGCGGAGCGACCTGGTTATTTTCCGGTACAGGCCGGAGATTGTACTATCTTTGAGGAAAACATGCTCGCCATCAAATCTAAAACCTAAATATTCCAAGCCGTTGTGGCCTTTCGCGCCTTCAACGTGCGTGAAAAACAACCTTCCATCCTCACGGCGTTGAAATTTTACCAAAGCACATTTAGAAAGCTTGATTTGTAGCTGGGCGCCGAAGTCTTTGATTTTTTCCCGAACGAATTCGCGTGCTTCTATGCCAGGGCCTTCATCGCCAGGAAGTATAACAATAATATCATCAGAATAACGCAAGTAGAGGCCGCCACGGCTATCTACATAATTCTTTATAAGAACATCGAAGTCAATTAAGTAAAGATTGGCCAAAATATCCGATATCGGCGCGCCCTGGGGTATTCCGTAAGCGTTTACGTTCTTTTCGATAATAGAATGATATTCCGGGGAACCCCCGGCTATTTTTGCCCTGAAATCAGCCATGCTGCAAAGCTGATTGGGCATTTCCTTGAACCCTTTTAAATATCCCCGGGTGGTTTTCTCTCCATCATTTATTTGTCCAATGAAGCCCAGACGCTCGTAAGCTTTGTCGCGCTCAACAAAGCGGTATTGGGTTATATTTTTGAAAACGGCGTGATGATCCGGCGGCAGATCATCATATCCAAAAAGTCGGCACCAAAGGCCCCGAATCTGTTCATGATCCAGGCTTTCAAAATATTTACTAATATCGAGAACGACGGCACTGCATTCACCAAGCGCCAGGATTTTGTCAAATGCATCCTTGGCGAAATCTATGTTGCATTTCCCCTTATCGGGGGAACCCTTAACTAAAATTTTCCGATACGCAATTACATTGTCGCTAATGCCGAGCCTATCTAGCTCTGCGTTGTATTTCTGGGATAACAAAAATCTGTAGTAGGCAAAAATATATGCATCCCTCCTGGACGCATATCGTATCTCCCTGGTCTTTTTCTCCGGCTTTTCCTCGGCATCACCCTTTTGACGGAAAGGCTGGTAAGATTTTTCGTATCTTATGAATGGAAAAAACGCATTTGTCCGAACCCGGTTTGGGTCTGTGACAATGCGCTCTATTTCTTCTGGGGGAAGATATTTATCAAAATGGGGGTAGCGCTTTAGATCGCTGGAATTCAGCTTCCAGTCCATACGCCCCCCAGAAACGAGAGAGGACGGAGGCATTCCGGGCACATCCGGTTCCTCCGTCCTCACTGCTGTTAACGACTTCCGGCTTACGCCATCCATCTGACTGTGCATTTGTACGTTGTACGGTATGTCGCCGTGGCGGTTTCCGCGATCCTGGGGATCGGGCCGTCGTGCCAATCAGAGGGAGCGATGATGCTGACGCTGCTGATCGAGATTTCGGGTTGCCTTGGGTTCCATAACGAAGCACTCCGGTTGCCCGGATGCTTCTATGATGGATGAGCCTTCACGAAACTTCAATGGTCGCGGTACGGCATCGGCATGATTCTTTCGGTCGGTTCCGCCAGTCCCACGTGTTCCCGGATGACGCGGCTGCCTACCCTTTGGGGCCAGGCTCCGCATGGGCTTCGAGCATCAGTGCATCGAGCCGGTCGATGAGGGCGCGCACGCGGTAGAGGGGGATGACGAGGAAAGGGTCCTCCTTCTCGTCAGGCCAGTTGGCGCGCTGACGCCGCCCGTGTTGAGGTAAGCGACCGTCTCCCGAGCTTCATTGACGACCTTTGCGCCTGGTTCGAGCTGATTCCAGTCGAATTCGTCAGTCATCAGCTTCCTCATGGTTCCGGGGACGCAGCTTGCCAAACATCTCGCGGACGGCGGCAGGATCAACCTGGCTGGCTTGACCGTGCAGTAGCAACGCTACCATCCAGGCAGTCGTGAACTCGTCTATGTCCACCCAGGTTTTCGACGCCATATGCAGAGGCCAGGGCTGCAACTCCTTGGCCAAGTCGGCTGCCGGAGCGAAGTAGGTCCCGTCCAGGCATTCGATGCCGAAAGCCGTGACCGCCCACTGCTTCCCGCGCCACCAAACCTCGTGCAGCTCTTCGCCGCGCACTCGGACGGGATCGCTGTTGATTTCAATGCGGTTTACGCCGCGTCCCGGTCGAGGCTTGAGCTTGCTTAGATGCTCTAAGCTGAGGGCCTGGAACGGGGGTGGCTGGTCTTTGGGAGCCGTCATCCCGCCACGATAGCTCAATGGGCTTTAGCCCGAGAAGCGCACCGTTGGTGTGCATCAAAGGGTGGGCACGGCGGCGGGACTTGAACCCGCATCTCTCCGCCGCGTAGGATCGGGTGCGCAGCACGCACACTTTCAACTACGCAGATGGCGGACGCTCTATCCAGTTGAGCTACGCCGCGACAGAGGCTTGCGGTCCTGATCGGGCTGCAAGCCTTTTTTGTGCGAAGGGCCGCAGCTTCGAGAGCAGCGGACCAAGGTCATAGGACGGGGTCCCCGTCGAGCTTTGCCCCTTAACCTTCGCGATAAATCCTTTGTTGATGAGGCTCTGAAGGTGCCGATGCACCGTGCGCTCGCTGCTGCCCATGCGGCGCGCGATTGAGCTGGCACGCGGAAAGGGCATCCGCTCGGGATCGTACCAATGAGCCGTCACGTTCAGCAGCACATTCAGCTCCTCACTCGTGAGGCCCAGGTCCGCTTGGTGGAACAGCAGCACGTCAGGAACCGCCTGGAAGCCCGGGTCCACCACCTCGCCGAACCGAGCCCTCACCCGCCCGTCCGCAATGCGGGGGGGCGAGGCTTCGGCTGTGTCGAAGGTGATCGGGTGATCCATGGCGGGGGTTTTGGCCGAAAAAATTCGTAGGGCCTAGTATTTCTGTTTCTATATTGACAAAAATGACGGTTTTTCGGGCTCAGAGGCTTAGAAAGGCCCGTTTGCGGCCCGGCGGCGTGCCGTCTATCGCCGCCGTGCAGCCCCTGCACGTCGCTACCTGGATCGAGATCCAGACCCGTGAGCGCTCCGCGCCGACCGCGAAGCAGTCCCTTGCTGCCGTGCGGCACCTCTCCGACTGGCTCGTGGTGGACCAAGTGTGCCGGTAAACCCGGCCGCTTTCTTGCGCGGCCCGGCCTACATGACGAAGGCAGGGAAGACACCCGTGCTCGATGCTGAGGAGGCGCGCCATCCTCGACAGTATCGACATCAGCACGCCGGGCGGTCTGCGCGATCGGGCCCTCATTGCACTAATGATCTACAGTCTGGCGCGCATCGGCGCGGCGCTCGCGATGAAGGTAGAGGACGCCTACATCGAGAAGCGTCGGTTCTGGGTCCGCCTGCACGAGAAGGGCGTCAAGGAGCACGCGATGCCCTGCCACCACACTCTTGAAGAGTATCTGTACGCCTACATCGATGGCTGCGGCCTCGCACATGATCCCAAGGGCCGCTGTTCCAAACGATCGCACGCGACAGCGGCTCAGGGCGCGGCACAGGGCAGCTCACACACGCGGCTATGCGACAGGGCGACGCTTACACAATGATCAGGCGGCGTGCGGGGGCGGCCGGCATTGCGACCCGGATCGGTAAGCACACCTTCCGCGAAACTGGCACCACCACCTACCTGAAGAACGGCGGCACACTGGAGAGGGCCCGCGCTATGGCGAACCATTCCAGCACACGTACAACCCAGCTCTACGATCGCCGCAGCGAGGACATCAACCTGGATGAGGTTGAGCGCATCCGCGTATGATGAGCCTGGGCTCTTGCATGCATACGCATCAGCCCCGCGCTGCCTCGGTCGCTATGTGGCCGGCAAAGGTGCTGACGAAGGTTCGAAGGCCGGTCAGGTCCGCAAGTTCCACGTAATCGCCCGTTTCGGCTGCAGAGCGAGGTGAGGCGAGCAGCGTGGCCGAGGTGTAGAGGCGTTCCTGGACAAGCTTACGGCAGAGAATGTTGTAGCGCTCGAGATAGCCTGCCCCTTGGAAATCGGGGGAAAGTGGGAAGTGCGGAGAGGCGTCGCGCACTGGAGAGCGTGAACCCGGTGCGTCCTCCACCAGCATTAGCCAGCCGAGGAATGGACGGGGTGCCTCCTGCCCGAAGGCACCTTCCCGGTAGGCCGTCCATAAGTCCACGGCTCGTCCCGAGCGCTTCCTCGATTCGATTATTGAAGTTGTTGCCGAAGGAAGGCCCGACCTGAGATTTCAGTTCGATGGCAGCGACTAGCCGGCCCTGGTTGATGATAAGCAGATCCCAGAGCTTCGTCGGCCTGAAAAAGCCTGGCAGGGTCAGCACACGCCGTCCCACCATCATGCTCGCCTCGGAGAGGCCGTTGCCGCGTACAGAGGTGGCTCAGTTTGTCTGAACAGTAGCTGGTGCTGGGATAAGTGGAGCCCTGCCAGGTTCAGGCTGCCGCGATCTGCGGGAGCCTGGTGAAGTATGCGTGGTCCGGCGTCTGCCGGTCGAGGCTCGAATGGGGCCTGCGGCCATTGTAGAAGGTCAGATAGCGGCCGATCGAGGCGCGGGCCTCGCTGACGGTCTCGTAGGCCTTCAGGTAGACCTCCTCATACTTGATCGAGCGCCAGAGCCGCTCGACGAAGACGTTGTCGCGCCAGGAGCCCCTGCTGTTGAGTTTCGCTGAGAACTGACCCGGGGTTTTCATCGAGAACTGACCCGTGCGGGGATATGTCCCGCGGGCTGTGGCCGCGGGTCAAGC
>NZ_FQZF01000032.1 GCF_900141905.1 Muricoccus roseus
TGACCCAACCCGAACGCGAAACCCTGCTGGAGATCCTGGAAGACCGCCACGGGCGCAGCTCCACCATCGTCACCAGTCAGGTGCCGGTCGAGGAGTGGCACGCAGTGATCGGCAGCCCAACCCTGGCCGACGCCATCCTGGACCGCCTCGTCCACAACGCCCACCGCATCGAACTCAGCGGCGAAAGCATGCGACGCATCACCGCCAGACGCGCCACGACCACCGAAACGCTTGACGCCAGAGAGCCTTCCTGAACGATTAGCCAATCGGCATGAAGCCTGCCCACGATGCCGTGGAATTCGTGCCCACGATCGCCTGGAACTGCTGCCCACGATCACTAGAATACGCACTACTGGCCTCAGGTGTCAAACTGTTCGAGCTACGCCGTCTGCCCGAAAACGGTGACGCCGGCGGCGGCCGCGCCGGTCTGTTCGGCAGTGCCACCGCCAGCCTGCATGCCAAGACCTTCGTCGTGGACCGAGAGCGGATCTTCGTGGGCTCGTTCAACTTCGATCCGCGCTCGGCCGAGCTGAACACGGCGCTGGGCTTCGTGATCGATAGCCCGCGCCTAGCCGGTGCCCTGGCGGATGCCTTCGAGGCCAGCATCCCCGAGAGGGCCTACGAGCTGGAACTGGAGGAGGGAGATCAGATCGTCTGGCTCGGCAACAAGCGGGCGGGGTCCCTTCTTGACACGGCCACGGCGGCGACGATCATCGGGAAAGAACGAAAAATCTTCGCTATGCGAGAAATGGAGGAAGTGCAGCCATGAAGATCGGTCCCGATACCCTGCCGATCACGCGCATCTCCGCCTCGAACGCCGAGGCGATCGTGGTGCGCGGCCATGACCTGTCGCGGGAGCTGATCGGCACCGTCTCCTTCACCGACCACATCTGGCTTCTCGTCGTCGGGCGCCTTCCGACGCCGTCTCAGCGCGGGATGCTCGACGCCACCCTCGTCGCCATCGCCGAGCACGGTCTGGCGCCGAGCGTGCAGGCCGCGCGTATGACGCTCGCCGCCGCGCCGGAGGCGTTGCAGGCCGCGGTGGCGGCGGGCGTGCTCGGCTGCGGCTCGGTGATCCTCGGTGCCGCCGACGCGGCCGGGCGCCTGTTCGACGAGGTGCTCGCCGCGCGGGGGGGGCATGGAGGGGACCTGGAGGCGGCCGCGCGGACCGTGGCCGGCGGCTACCGCGCCGCACGTCGCGCCATTCCCGGCTACGGCCATCCCCTGCACAAGCAGCGCGACGCCCGCGCCGAGCGCCTGCTCTCCCTCGCGACGGAGCTGGGCGTCGCCGGCCCCCATGTCGAGGCGGCCGAGGCGGTGGAGCGGGTATTGCCGGAGGTCGTCGGCAAGGCGCTGACGATGAACGTCTCCGCCGCCATCCCGGCGACCCTGCTGGATGCCGGCTACCCGCTGCTGGCACTGCGCGGCGTGCCGATCCTGGCGCGCACCGCGAGCCTGGTGGCGCACCTGCTGGAGGAGCAGGAGCAGCCGATCGGCTTCACCCTGTATCACGCGGCCACGAAGGCGATCCGCTACGAGGGCAAGGCGCCGGATGGCTTCGTGGCGGAGGAGCTGTGATGCACGAGATCCTCAAAGGGATTCGCGTCGTCGAGCAGGGCACCTTCATCACTGGCCCCTGCGCCGCCATGGCGCTCGCCGACCTCGGCGCCGACGTCATCAAGGTGGAGGCGGCCGGTGACGGCGACCCCTACCGCGCCTTCGGTGAAGGCCTCTACAGCCCGCATTTCCAGGCCTACAACCGCAACAAGCGCGCCATCTCCCTCAACCTGCGCGAGCCCGCGGACGAGGCGGTGTTCCGCGAGCTGGCCGGCGGCGCGGACGTGTTCATCCAGAACTTCCGCCCGGGCGCCGCGGCCCGCATGGGCGCGGACCACGCCCGCCTCTCCGCGCTGAACCCCGGCCTCGTCTACTGCTCCATCAGCGGCTTCGGGCCGGACGGGCCCTATCGCGACCGCCCCAGCTACGATTCCGTCACCCAGGCGCTGAGCGGCTTCCTCAGCGTGGCGACCGACCCCGCGAGGCCGCGTCTGCTCGGCCCCGCGCTGGCGGACGCCATCACCGGCCTCTACGCCGCCCTCGGCGTGCTGGGCGCCCTGGTGGAACGCGGCCGCAGCGGGCGCGGGCGCCTGGTGGAGGTTTCCATGCTGGAGGCGATGACGCACTTCGCGATCGAGCCTTTCACCACCTTCTTCGCGCTCGGCGAGGCGCCGGACGCGCTCGCCCGCCCGCGCCTCGCCCATGCCTGCATCGTCGCCTGCGCCGACGGGCGGCACATCGGCCTGCACCTCTCCTCGCTCGACAAGTTCTGGCGGGCGCTGGTGGAGGCGTTGGGCGGGGAGCCGCTCTCGGCCGATCCGCGCTTCGCCACGCGGCCCGACCGCATCCGCAACTACGAGGCGCTGGTCGAGGCGCTGGACGCGCGCTTCGCCGCGCGCACGCGGCCGGAATGGCTGGCGCACCTCGCGACCTTCGACCTGCCGCATGCGCCGCTGAATTCGGTGGCGGAGGCGGAGGACGACGCGCAGTCGCGGCATCTCGGCCTCGTCGTCCCCGTGGCGGAGCGGCACGAGGGCGCGGAGCGCGCGATCCGCCCGGCCTTCACCTTCGACGGCGCGCGCGCCCCCTCGGTGCGCGCCGCGCCGCGGGTGGACGAGCACGGCGCCGCCATCCGCCGAGCCCTGGCCGAGGCACCGGGCCAGTGGCCGGCACGCCCCACCGCGGCGCCGCGGGAGGAGATCCTGTCATGACCCCGATTCCACGGCGCGGCCTGCTCGGCGCCGCCGCGCTCGGTGCCCTGGCCGCGTCCCGCGCCCGCGCGCAGGGCGGCTGGCCCGCGCGGCCCATCCGGCTGGTGGTGCCCTTCGCGGCCGGCACGACCACCGACATCCTCTCCCGCCTCCTCTCGCCCTGGCTCGGCCGCGCGCTCGACCAGCCGGTCGTGGTGGACAACCGCAGCGGCGCGGGCGGCAACCTCGGCTCGGCCATCGTGGCGAAGGCGCCGCCCGATGGTTACACCCTCCTGCTCGGCACCAGCGGCACCCACGGCGTCAACGCCAGCCTCTACGCCGATCCCGGCTTCGACCCGGTCCGGGACTTCGCGCCGGTCGTGCCCTTCGCGCGCACCACGGCGGTGCTGGCGGTGCGCGCCGGCCTGGCGGCGCACGACCTGCGCGGCCTCGTCGCGCTCGCGAAGTCGGGTGGGGCGCCGCTGACCTTCGCCTCGGCCGGCAACGGCACCACGGGACACCTGTCCCAGGCGCTGCTGAACCAGCGCGCGGGGATCAACACCGTGCACATCCCCTATCGCAGTGGGGCCCAGGCGATCGGCGACGTGCTCTCGGGCCGGGTGGATGCGATGTTCTACCACTACCTCGCCCTCGTCCCGTACTTCCGGGAGGGCACGCTGCGGCCCATCGCCGTCACCTCCGCGCGGCGGACGCCAACCCTGCCGGAGGTCCCGACCATGGCCGAGGCCGGGCTGGACGACTTCGTCGTGGATGGCTGGTGGGGCCTCTACGCCCCCGCCGGCACGCCCGAGGGGCCGGTGGGGCGCGTCGCCGAGGCGACGAACGCCTTCCTCGCCGACCCCGCGACCCTGGCGAGCCTGCAGCAGCAGGGCGTCGATCCGATCGGCGGCACGCCGCCCCTCCTCGCGGCGATGACGCGCGAGGAGGTGGTGAAGTGGCGCGCGGTCATCGCCGCCAGCGGCATCCGGATCGACTGAGGGCGGGCGGTTCTCGCCTTGATGCGTGTCAACTCCAGGGGCCGGGGAGAGAAATTTCCCCGGCCTCCTCCTTCCCTCTCGGGCTGCCGGGAATATCCTGGAACGACGACGGCGCCGCAGCCTGACGATGCGTTGTGTCGGGAGGCGACCTTCGTGCGATGGCCGATACTCCCCGGTGCAGGAAACAATCTGACTGGAGAAGCTCGGCAGGAGACCCGGGAGCGCAGGGCTTCCGCCGACCCGCCAGGACAGAGCCAGCCCGGGCTCGACGCTGAGCCCCTTAGTCCTCGGGGCGGAAGCCGGAGGCTTCCACGATCGGCCGCCACTGTTCCTGCTCCCGCCGGAGCCGGGCCGGGAGCGCCGCCGCGCCTTCGTGTCCCGGGACAAGGCCGAGCCGCAGGATGCCCTCCCGCATCGCCGGCTGCGTGACCGCCTGCGCTACCGCCGCGTCGAGGGCCGCGACCAGTGACGCCGGGGTGCGCGACGGCACCAGCAGCGCCTGCCAGCCACCAAGGGCGAGGTCAGGCATCCCGGCCTCCACCACGGTCGGAACGTCGGGCAGGCCGGGCAGGCGTTGCGACATGCCGACCGCCATCACGCGGAGCGGCGTGCTGCCGACCAGCGGCATCAGGCTGGCGAAGGCGCTGACGCTCATCGGAATCTGACCGGCAATGACGTCCTGCACGGCGGGCCCGTCGCCGCGATAGGCCACCGCCTGCAAGGGCAGGCCGGCAATCTTACCGAGCTGGATGCCGAGAAAATGCGGCAGGGTTCCCGGCCCCGGGATGCCGAAGGGAACGGAGGGCCGGTCCTTCGCCCACGCGACGAACTCCCCCAGGGTTTTGGCCGGCGTCGCGGGGCCGGCCGCAAAACCCATGTAGTACTCGCTGAGCTTGGCCACGGGAGTGAAGTCTCCGAGTGGGTCGTAGCGCAGGCGGTTGCCATAGAGCTGCCCGAAGAACACGAGCTGGTCGGACGGCGTCAGGACGAGCGTCGTGCCGTCGGGCTCCGCGGTCCGAGCGACCTCCAGCGCCAGCCGGCCGCTTGCGCCCGGGCGGTTTTCCACCACCACGCTCGGCGCGTAGGTGCCGCGCAGCGCCTCCGCCAGAAGGCGCGCGGCGGCGTCGATCTGTCCGCCGGGCGCGAAACCCACGAGAATGCGCACATTGCGCGACACGAGCTGCGCGCGGGCCGGGCGCATGGCGGACAGGGCGCCGCCGGCGGCAAGAAGCGCGGCGCGGCGCGCGAGGCGGAATTGGGGTGAACCGGACATGAAACCTCCCTCCGCGCTTCGCGCGGTTGGCGGGGCGGCCACGCTCGGCTGGTCGCCCGCACGGGAACTAGGGCACAGGACGCCGCCACACGCAATGCCTTTCGAATCTTCTTTGACTTTCGAAAGTTGAGGGGCCAACCTGGATTGCGTTTCCGGAGGGATGGCATGAACGGAGTGGGTGCGACCAAGCGCCTGGCCGATACGACCCTGATCAGTCAGGCCGTCCAATCGCGCCTGAAGAGCGACATCCTGGATGGCCAGTTCACACCGGGATCCAAACTCGGCACTGCCATGCTGCAGGAGCGCTACGATTCGAGCGTCGGCACGCTGCGCGAGGCCCTGTCGCACCTTCTCTCCGAGGGGCTGGTGGAGATGTCGGCGGGGCGCGGCTACCGCGTCGCGCCGGTCTCGCGGGCGGACCTGCTCGACGTCTCCGCCCTCTACATCGAGCTTGAGGAGCGCGCGGTGGTCGATTCCGTCCGCCACGGCGACGCGGAATGGGAGACGGAGATCGTCGCCAGCTTCCACCGCCTCTCGCGCATCGAGGCGCTGCCGCGGGAGGAACGGATCCGGCGCAGCAGCGAGTGGTTGGCCTGCCACCGTGCCTTCCACCTTGCCCTCGTCGCCGCCTGCCGCTCCCGCTGGGTGCTGCGCGTCCGGGCCGGGCTTTACGACCACATGGAGCGCTACCGGCTGATCTCGCAGAAGCACCGGCCGCTCAGCATCCACAAGCGCCGCGAGCACGAGCTGCTCCGCGACGCGGCCCTCGGCCGGCAGGCCGAGGAGGTGGGCACCCTGCTGCGCCGTCACCTAGCCGAGACGACCGACACGGTGCTGCGTTACGCGCCGCAGTTCATGCCCGAGCCCGGAGAGCCCGGCTCCGACTGACCCCGGGCCGACGCACCGGGACAAGCAGAGAGAAGAACGAGGAACGTCATGATCGAACCGATCATCAAGGTGAAGGATATCGCCTGGGTCCGGCTGCGCTCGCCGGACCTGGACGAGGCGGAGAAGTTCCTAAGCGACTTCGGCCTCGTCCGCGTCGAGCGGACGGAGGAGCGGCTGTACATGCGCGGCACCGATGCCGCGCACCACATCCACATCACCGAGCGCGGGCCGGCCAAGGTGCTCTCCTCCGCCTTCCTCGCCGATAGCGAGGCGGACCTGCACAAGCTGGCCGCCGAGGCCGAGGGCGCCTCGGCCGTGGAGCCGATCGACGAGCCGGGCGGCGGGCTCCGCGTGCGGCTGACCGACCACAACGGCTACACGGTCGAGGTGGTGCACGGCATTGCCTCCGCAGCAGCGATCCCGGTGCAGCGGGCGGCCTGGAACACCGGCCTCCGTCGCGACCGCAAGGGGGAGTTCACCCGCGTCTCCACCGCGCCGTCCCGGGTGAAGCGCATCGGCCACGTCGTTTTCAGCACGCCGGACGTGAAGGGCTCGGTGGCGTGGGCGCAGCGCCATCTCGGCTTCGTCGCCTCCGAGGAGGTGCATGTCGAGGACGACCCGGACGAGCTGCTCGCCAGCTTCAACCGTGCCGACCGGGGCGAGGAGTACGTGGACCACCACATCATGATGTTCGGCCGCTACCCGCGCGTCGGGCTCAACCACGTCTCCTTCGAGGTGCATGACGTGGACGACGTCTGGGCCGGCCATGAGTGGCTGAAGGGCCAGGGATACCAGCACTGCTGGGGGATCGGGCGGCACACGCTGGGCAGCCAGATCTTCGACTACTGGAACGACCCCTGGGGACGGCTGCACGAGCACTGGACGGATTCCGACCTGCTGAACAGCACGCATCCCTACCGGCTGCTGCCGCGCAGCCAGGGGCTGCGCTCGCAGTGGGGACCCCAGGGGCCACAGGAATTCCGCGACGCCGCCAGCGAGTAGCGGCGGACACGGGCCGAAGAGCCCGGGCGATGAGGGGAGGAGAGGAGCGGATCATGCGGAGGCGAGACGTGTTCGCGGCCGGGCTGGCGGCCTGCGCGCTGGGGACGGCGGAGGCGCAGGAGCCGGGGCGGCCGGTCACGATGGTGCACGGCTTCGGGCCGGGCGGCCCCGCGGACGGCGTTGCCCGCCTGCTGGCCGGTCCCATGGGCGCGGCACTGGGCCAGCCGGTGGTCGTGGACCCGCGGCCGGGCGCGGGCGGCAACATCGCCGCCGCCGCCCTGTCCCGCGCGGTGCCGGACGGATCGATCCTCGGCCTCGTCACCGGCGGACACGCCGTGACGGCCGCCTTCGGCCGCAGCGGGAACTACGAGCCGGTGGAGGGCTTCGAGCCGATCGCGCAGGTCGTGCGCTACGCCTTCGTCCTCGCGGTACGGGCGGACAATCCGGTGGGCGACGTGAAGGGCATGCTGCGCGCGGCAGGGGAGGCATCCGGCGCCTGGCAGTTCGGCTCAGCCGGCAGCGGCACCACGCAGCAACTGGCGGGCGAATTGCTGAACGCCATGGGGAACGTGCGCATCACTCATGTCCCCTATCGCGGCGATGCGGCCAGCATCACGGCCGTGCTGGGCGGCGAGATCCCGCTCGCCATCACCGCCACCAACGTCGCGCTGCCGCTGCAGCAATCCGGCCAGCTCCGCCTGCTGGCCGTGACCGGCCTGCAGCGCTCCGCGCGGCTGCCGCAGGTGCCCACCGTCGCCGAGGCCGCCCTGCCCGGCTACGATGCCTCCACCTGGGCCGGGCTGCTGGCCCCGCGCGGCACCCCGCCCGCGGTGGTGGCACGGTTGAACGCCGCCACCAACCAGGCGCTGCGCGATCCCACCCTGCAGGCCCGGTTGGCGGAGCTGGTGGATGGCGACGTGGTCGGCGGTACTCCGGAGGCCCTGCGGGCGCTGATGGTGAACGAGATCGCCCGCTGGCGGTCCCTGATTCAGGAACGCGGGATCGCGCCGGACTAGACGCCGCGTCACGCCACCCACGACACGTTGAGGAGACGAGAATGAACACCCAAGTCAGCTTTCCGTCGGACGGTCTGCGCCTGGCCGGCAACCTGCACCTGCCCGCGGGCTACCGGGAAGGCGACCGCGTCCCGGCCTTCATCGTGCTGCATGGCTTCATCGGCTCGAAGGACGACAGCCACGCCCAGCTGATGGCCGAGATGCTGGCGGGCTGGGGCTACGCCGCCCTGCGCTTCGACTTCCGGGGCTGCGGGATGAGCGAGGGCGAGCGCGGCTACGTGCTGTGCCACGACCAGGTGGCGGACGCGAAGAACGCGCTCAACTGGCTCGTGCAGCGCCCGGAGATCGACACCGCACGGGTCGGCCTGATCGGCCACAGCTTCGGCGCCGCCGTCGCCTGCTATGCCGGCGCCATCGAGCAGCGCTTCGCCGCCGTCATCTCCTCCTGCGGCTGGGGCCACGGGGAGCGCAAGTTCCGGGGCCAGCATCCCGGCCCGATGTGGGAGACGTTCACGGGCATGCTGGAGCGCGCCCGCGCCGAGAAGGAGCGCACGGGCAAGGCGCCGATCGTGCCGCGCTTCGACGTGGTGCCGATGGCCGAGCACCTGCGCAAGCACCTGTCGCCCAAGGCGCAGATCGAGGTCTCGGCCGATACCGCGCAGAGCATGTACGACTTCAAGGCGGAGGAGGTGATCCACTGGATCAGCCCGCGGCCCGTGCTGTTCCTGCACGGTGCCGACGACACCGTGACGCCCACCGAGCAGTCGATTCGCATGTGGGAGAAGGCCGGACAGCCGAAGGACCTCGTGCTGATCACCGGCACGGATCATTTCCCGCTGGCCGGCAACAACCAGCGCACGAAGGATCTTGTGAAGGGCTGGCTGGACAAGCACTTCCCGGCCCGCACGGCCGTGCCGGCATGAGTGGGGCGCAGGGCTCGCCGCGCGTCTCCGCCGCGTCGTTGGAGGGCTTCGTGGCGGGGCTCTTCACCCATGCCGGCGTCGGCGAGGAGGACGCCGTCTTCTGGGCCCGCAGCCTCGTCGGGGCGAACCTGCGGGGCGTGGACAGCCACGGTGTGCTGCGGGTCCCGCGCTACCTCGAACTGCTCCGCAGCGGCGAGATCAAGGCCCGCCCGACCATGCGGCTGCTGCGGGAGGACGGCGCCATCGCGCTGCTGGATGCCGACCGCGCCCCGGGACCGATCGGCATGGCGCGCGCGATGGAGGTGGCGATATCGCGCGCGCGCGCCGTGCATGTCGGCTGGTGCGTGGCGCGTGACATCACCCATGCAGGCGCCGTGGGCCAGTATGTTCTCCAGGCCGCCGAGGCCGGCATGGTCGGCATGGTGATGACAGCCTCGCTGCCGCTGATGGCCTATCACGGCAGCCGGGGATCGGTGGTCTCCACCAACCCCCTCGCCATCGGCATCCCCGCCGCCAACCGGCCGCCCCTGGTGCTGGACATGGCAACGGCCACGGTGGCGCTCGGCAAGATCCAGAACGCGCGCAACGCGGGCCGGCCCATCCCGGAGGGCTGGGGCCTGGATGCCGCCGGCCAGCCGACGACCGACGCGGCGGCGGTGGCGACGCTGACGCCCATGGCGGGCGCGAAGGGCTCCGGCCTGTCGCTGATGATCGAGTGCCTCGCGAGCCTCGCGGCGGGCAATCCCGTGCTGGCGCCGGCCCTGGCGGGCGCCAAGGGCACGCGCATGAACGGCACCGCCATCGCGCTCGACATCGCCGCCTTCGGAGAGCCGGGTGCCTTCGAGGCGGAGGTGGCCGCGCTGGCGGAGGCCGTGGCGTCGCAGCCGCCGGCGCCGGGGACCGATCGTCTCCTGCTGCCCGGCGAGCGCGGCGATGCCGTGCGCGTGGAGCGCCTGGAGAGGGGCATTCCGCTGCCGGCCGGAACCTGGAAAGGACTGGCCGAGGCCGCGGCCGCGGCGGGGCTGCCGATGCTGGAGGGTCTCTGACGGTGTCGGCAGCCGCCTGAAGGAGAGGTTCGCGACCGCAACGCACCGGTCGCCACTGTCCCCGCACGGCAGCTCCTGGCGCCGGCGGGCCGTCCAATAACAGGACCTGCAAAAATGCAGGCCAAGGGAGGACTTCATGAATCACCCGTTGAGCCGCCGGGCCGCGCTCGGCCTCTCCATCACCGGTGCCCTCGCCGCCGGCGCGGCGAAGCCCTCGCGCGCCCAGTCGCTGAACCGCGTGGCGCGCATCATCAACGGCTTCCCGCCGGGCGGTGCCAGCGACAACGTGGCGCGCCTGTACGCGGAGCATATGCGGGGCGTCTACGCGCCGCAGGTCATCGTTGAAGCCCGCTCGGGCGCGGGCGGGCGGCTGGCGCTCGAGGCCGCGAAGGGCGCCACGCCGGATGGAACCACTCTGGTGCATATGGCAGCGGGGCAGTTCACCATCTATCCGCATATTTACCGCCGCCTCGCCTACGACCTGAGCGACTTCATCCCGGTTAGCCCGGTCGTCAGCTATCCGCAGTCCCTCGTGGTGAAGGCCGATCACCCCGCCCGCAACCTCGCCGAGTTCACGGAATGGGCAAAGCGCCGGAACGGCGAGATCAGCTACGGAACGCCGGGCGCCGGCACCTGGACCCACTTCATGACGATGCAGATCGCGCGGGCGCTGGGCCTTGGCATGACGCACGTGCCCTATCGTGGCACGGCGCCGGCCCTGCAGGACCTGCTGGGCGGGCAGATCCACGCGGTCAGCTGCACGGCGGGCGATGCCACCGAGCTCTACCGCGCGGGCGCGCTGCGGATCCTCGGCATCTCCGCGCCCGAACGAGCCCCACGCCTGCCGGAGATCATGACCTATGCCGAGCAGGGCTACCCCGAGCTGACCAGCGAGGAGTGGTTCGGCCTTTTTCTGCCTGCCCGCACCCCCGGCCCGGTCGTGGAAGCGGCCTACCAGGCCGTCCTGACCGCCGCGGCCAAGCCGGAGCTGCGCGCGGCGCTGGAGCGCATGGAGTATCGGGTCACCACCAGCCCGCCGGCCGAATTCGCCGCCCGCGTCCGCGCGGAGCGCGACCACTGGGGCCCGGTGGTCGCAGCGTCCGGCTTCCAGGCGGAGGAATAAACGTGTCCGGCGACAGGGAGCCGCTCATGAGCAAGCCGCTGGAAGGCCAGGTCGCGGTGGTGACGGGCGGGGCGCGCGGCATCGGCCTCGCCACCGCGCAGCGCCTCGCGCGGGATGGGGCAAGGGTTGCGATCTGGGACCGCGACCCGGGGCTGCTCGACAGCGCGGCCTTCCGGCCGGCGCTGCTGGCCCGGGTGGACGTGACGGACCTCGCCTCCGTCCAGGCCGTCGTGGCGGAGACGGAAGCGGCGCTGGGCCGGGTGGATATCCTGGTGAACAACGCCGGCATCACCGGCCCTGTCCACCCGCTCTGGGAGTATCCGCCGGAGGCCTGGCATCAGGTGCTGGCGGTGAACCTGACCGGCGTCTTCCACTGCTGCCGCGCCGTGCTGCCGGGCATGCGCGAAAGGCGGCACGGGCGCATCATCAGCGTCTCCTCCCTCTCCGGGAAGGAGGGCACGCCGGAGATCGGCGCCTATGCGGCGGCGAAGGCCGGCGTCATCGGGCTCACCAAGTCCATGGCGCGGGAACTGGCGGGGAGCGGCGTGCTGGTGAACAGCGTGGCGCCCGCCATGGCAGAAACCGAGCTGCTGCAGGCGCTGACACCGGACTTCATCGCCGCGGCAAAGGGCCGCATCCCGATGGGGCGCTTCGCGGGGATCGCCGAGATCGCCGCAATGATCGCCTGGATCGCAGGTCCGGATTGCAGCTTCACCACCGGCTTCACCTTCGACATCTCGGGCGGCCGCGCCACTTATTGATCGGACCGCCCGGAGTGTTGGTCAGGGCAGGCGAGGCCGGGGGGACGTGTCCCTCCGGCTCCCCTTCTGCTCCTGATGGACCTTCTGCAGGAGCCTTCGCCGCGACCGGTCCGCCGCGGTCGCGTGCCCGCCTACTCCTGGGCGACGACGGCGTCCAGCCAGGCGCAGTTCGGCGCCGGCATCGGCACGCGCACGCCGCGGGCGGCGGCGGACAGGCGCATCTCCCGCAGTTTGGCACGCTGCGCCTCCGGCATGTCGTAGAGCCGGTCATGGCCCCAGAGGCTCGGGCCGTCCGTCGTCTCGTGCGGCTGCCACGTCGCGGGATCGATGATCCGCCCACCCCAGCCATACTCCACGAAAAAGCCTGACGGGGTATGGGCGTAGAAGGAGGTGATATGGTCATTGGCGTGGCGGCCGAGGGTGTAGGCGACGCGCCCCTCCTCCCCCTGCGCCAGGTCATAGCCCTGGCCCACATCGTCCAGGCTGCCGAGCTCCACCATGAAGTGGTGGACGCCGCGCCGGCCGGAGCCGACCATGGCGAAGCTGTGGTGGCGACCGTTCACGTGGAAGAAGTAGAGCTTGTACGGCTCCAGCCCGTAGTCGCTGACGTGGAAGCCGAGCACGTCCCGGTAGAAGGGCATCAGCGTGTCGATCTCCGCCACGTTCAGCACGATATGCCCCATGCCCAGCGGCCCCGTGAGGAAGCCGGAGATGGGCCTTCCCGGCACGAAGGCGTCCGTGGCGATCATCGGGTCGCAGAAGGCCTCCAGCGCGTTCCCACCCGGATCCGAGAAGCGGATGAGGTCGCCGACCTGTCGCTCGTCAGCCAGGGCGCGCGTGCCGCGGGCGACGGTGACGCCGTGCGCCTCCAGCCGCGCGCCCAGCGCGTCGAGATCCGCCCGGCTCTCCATCTCCCAGCCGAGGAAGCCGAGTCCGTCGCCCCCCTCCGCCTGGACGAGGAGCCGCTGCTTGCGGTCGTCCATGCGGAAGGCCTGCCGGGCCCGGGAGCGGTCCACCGGCTGCATGCCGAGCAGACCGGTGGCGAAGCGGCCCCAATCCTCCGACTTCGTGGAGTTGATGCCGATGTAGCCGAGGGATTGGATCGCCATGGCGGATCTTCCTTGGAGCCCTTGGGGGGAGGCCGGGCTGCGGCCTATTCGTCGATCACGGTGTTGCGCAGGATGCCGATGCCGGAGATCTCCACCTCGGCCACGTCGCCGGGCTTCATCCACAGCGGCGGGGTGCGCTTCATCCCCACGCCGCCCGGCGTGCCGGAGACGATCACGTCGCCCGGCAGGAGCGGCAGGATGGTCGAGATATAGGCGATCAGCGCCGGAACCGCCGTGATCATCAGCCCGGTGGAGGTGTGCTGCACCACCTGCCCGTTGAGCCGCGTCTCCAGCGTCAGTGCGGCGGGATCGGGGATCTCGTCGGCGGTGACCATCCAGGGACCGAAACCGCCGGTGCCGGCGAAGGTCTTGCCCGCCAGGAACTGACTCGTGTGCCGCTGCCAGTCGCGCACGCTGCCCTCGTTGTAGCAGGAATACCCCGCAACATGCTTCAGGGCATCGGCCTCCGACACATGGCGTCCGCCAGTGCCGATAATCACGGCCAGTTCGCCCTCGTAATCGAAATCGGTCGAGGCACGGGGGCGAACCAGCGGCTGGCCGTGGCCCACCTGGCTGCCGGCAAAGCGCGCGAAGAGGGCCGGCTTCTCGGTCAGGGTGCGCCCGGTCTCGGCCACGTGGTCGCGGTAGTTCAGGCCGACGCAGATGATCTTGTCCGGATCAGGGACGACCGGGAGAAGGTGCAGGCCGTCGAGCGCATGGTCCGGCTCGGACCCGGCGGCGATTCGCGCCGCCTCGGCGAGACCATCCGCCGCCAGCAGGGCGCGCAGCGTCGGCGCGCGCGCCCCGAGGCGGCGCCCGAGGTTCACCACGCCATCGCCGCGCAGGGCGCCATAGGAGGGCTGGCCATCCAGCAGGAAGGAAAGCAGTTTCATTCGTCGTCCTCTCGTTGCGGAACTGGCCGGAACAAGGGCTTCACGCCCCCCGGGCCCAGCATCATCCTATTTCGAAGCTGCCGCCATGAGCGCCCTTGCCCCGGCGGCTCCGGCCTGGTGGCCCAGCACCCGGAGCACGATGCTCTCCGCCCGCTCCGCGTCCGGCTCCGGGCCGCGCCAGGCGATGTGCTGGTCCGGGCGGACCAGCAGGGCCTGCTCGCCATAGAGGTCCGCCAGGTGGGGCTCCTCCAGCCGCAGCACCTGCAGCGGCATGCCGTGACGTGAGGCGGCGGCGGTGAGAGCCTGGACATCCTGGGAGCCCGTCGTGACGAGCGTGAACCAGGGTCCCAGGCGATCGAAGATCGGCGTGCCATCCTGGAGCAGCACGCTGGGCAAGCGTACCCCCGGCACGGTACTGGGCTCGTAGCGGCGCGGATCGTCCGGCGGACGCTCGGCGGGATCGGTGCAGACGATGAAGGAATCCGGATAGGCATAGCCGAACTCGATCCCGAAGCTCTCGTTCTCCGCATTGCCGATCGCGGCGATGCGCGCGCCGGCCTCCGCCCGTGCGGCGTCGCCCTCCGGCCCTTCCGCTTCCAGCGCCGGTCCATAGAGCGCGGCGATGGCGCCGCGGGTCCCGTTATGGCTGCGCGATCCCTCACGGTTGCGCAGGCCGACCGGTCGCCGCTCCGCCTCATAGGCGTCCAGCAGCGTGGGGCCGCCGAAGCCTTGTAGAACGGCCGCGAGTTTCCATCCGAGGTCGCAGGCATCGCCGATGCCGGTGTTCATCCCGTATCCGCCGGTTGGGATATACTGGTGTGCGGCGTCCCCTGCGAGCAGCACCCGCCCCGTTCCGTAGGAGTCCGCGACCAGCAAGTGCGGCGTCCAGGGATTGGCGACCACCACGCGGTGCGGGATGTCGCGGCCGAGAAAGCCGCGCAGCAGGGCCGAAGGGTCCACCGCCGCGAGGTCGGTGCCGTCCGGCAGGCGGCTGTGCAGCGTCCAGACGTCGCGGTCGTTCTGGGCGATCAGCGTACCGCGGGGCGACTGGTAGTGCCAGGCGACGCCCCAGCGCTGCAGCACGTCGCGCGCATCCGAATGGAAGTGCGTCATGAAGCGCTGCATGATCCGTGCCTCGCCGGAGAGCGCGATATCCAGGCAGGCGCGCACGCGGCTCGTGCCGCCATCGCAGCCGACGAGATAGGCGCAGCGCAGTGTCTCCACGGTTCCGTCGGCGCTGCGCAGCGTGGCGGTCACGCCTTCGGAGTCCTGCGAAAGCTCCTCGAAAGCAACGCCGAAACGGACATCGACCAGCGGCGAAGCATCGACGGCGCGCTTGAGCACCGGCTCGATCTCCACCTGCGAGACGCGCATCGGCGCTTCGCCGGGCTGCGAGCCGTCGTTGCGCGCACGGATCCGGTCCCAGGCCGCGTCGACGCTGGCGTAGCGGAAGCGGTGCAGCTCGTGCCCCACCATCGACGTCACCCAGGAGACATCGAAAGGATGTGCCTCCGGCACCGCCGCCGCGCGCAGCGCCGGCACAAGGCCGAGCCGCCGGAACAGCTCCATGCTGCGGGCGTTGGTGATGTCCATCTTGGGGTGGCGGGTCGTCGTCGGGTTGCGCTCCGCGAGCGTGCAGGCAACGCCGCGCCCGGCCAGTTCGAGGGCGAGCGTCATGCCCACCGGGCCACCACCCACGACCAGGACCGGAACTTGCCTCATCTGCGTCTCCCGCGGCGTTCCCGCCAGCTCAAGGATCAGTGATACGTGCGCCCGCCATCGACCGGTACGGCCACGCCCGTCACGAAGGAGGCCTCCCGGCTGGCGAGGAAGAGGATCACCGAGGCGATCTCGGAGGGCTGGGCCACTCGCTGCAGGGCGTAGCGACGCCGGATCTCCGCGCGGATGCTGCCGTCCGCCTCGCGGATGAGGTCATGGGTCATGGGTGTATCGACCATGCCCGGACAGACCGTGTTGACGCGGATCTTCGGCGCGAACTCTGCCGCCAGGGTGCGCGACATCGACAGCACGCCGCCTTTCGCGGCCGCATAGGCGGCTCCGCCCGGCCCAGGCGGCGACAGGGCCACGCTGGAGGCGATATTCACGATCGCCGGGTCCTCCGACGCCCGCAGCAGCGGCAGGGCGTGGCGGCAGACGAGGTAGGTGCCCGTCAAGTTCACCGCGATCATGCGGGACCACAGGGCAAAGTCCGTGTCGTCCACCATCGCGTTGCTGTGCACGCCAGCGGCGTTCACCACACCGTCCAGCCCACCGAGCAGCGCTCCGGCCCGTGCCACCGCACCCTGCACCGAGGCATCGTCGCGGACATCGACCTGCACCGCCACGCCACCGACCGATGCGGCCATAACCCCGGCAGCGTCGCCCGCGACATCCAGCACGGCGACCCGTGCACCCTCCGACGCGAAAAGTCGGACCACCTCGCCCCCGATCCCGGAGGCCCCACCCGTGACGAGGATGCGGCGCCCCGAGAGCCGTGATCCGGCCGGACCATTCGCCTGCTGCGCGCTCATGCCTGAACCTCCCAGTCCACCGGAACCCACTGCATCAGCTGGCTGTCGTGCCGCCCCAGCAGGCAGCGCCCGACATCGCGGATCTCCGCGGCGCGCGAGGCCTGCAAGGCCGTGTCAGCCGCCAGACGGCGCACCCCCTCCTGCCGCGCTGCAAAACTCTCCCAGGAGAGGAAGGTGACGACCGCCGGCAGGAGACGCCCGCTGAGCATGTCGAAGCTGCCCAGCACCGTGGCGCCGGCCCGCTCGAAGGCGGGCAGCTCCGCATCCAGCAGCGCCGCCCGCACGGCCGCGCCGCGGCCCGTCGCCGTTTCCTGAATGATCATCTCATGCAGGCGTCCGTCCTCGGAGGACACCGGCGTCCAGTCGCGCGCCGCCCGGAGAAAAAGGATCTCGTAGCCCTCGACAAGCTCGCTCGGCCCGTTGGTGCGGGTGCGGACCTCGGCCCATGCGGGATCGCCGTAGAAGCCGGCCCAGCAGCGGCTGCGCTCGATCATGTTGCGCCACGGCGTCAGGTAGACATAAGCCGGCATGGCCGAGCCCGAGGTGGCCGTCCAACCACCCACGGGATGGACGCCGTTGCGCGGGAAGACGGTGCGAAGGTCCTTCTGCACCCGTGCCTCCATGTCTGCCACGCGGCCCGGCGCCACGCGGTACAGGCGCAGCTCCCAGATCGGATCAGCCGGCGTGTCGTCCATGTTTCCCCCGCAGCGCGATCTTCGTCGCGAGCACGGTAATATTTTAGTATTTCTATGTCGTCAATCCCGCTCAGGCCTCGACGGCGCGCTGGTTCGCCGCGAGCCAGCCGCCGTCGACGACCAGCACATGGCCACTGATGAAGGACGCCTCCTCGGAGGCGAGGAAGTACGCGGCGTTCGCGACATCCTCCGGCTGTCCAAGCCGCGTGAAGGGCGTGGAAGCGACCATGAGCTGGCGAAAGCGCGGGCTGTTCTCGATGCGCTCCTGGGTGAGCGCCGTCACGATCAGGCCGGGCGCGACGGCATTTACCCGGATCCCGCGCGGCCCGTAATCGGCCGCCATCTGGTGCGTCAGCCCGATCAGCGCCGCCTTGGACATGCAATAGGCACTGCTCTCGGCGTTGCCGCGATACCCGAACACCGAGGCCAACTGGATGATGGAGGCACCGGGCTCCATCACGCGCAGCGCCTCCCGCGTATAGCGGAACACGCTGCGGATGTTGACGTCGAGGAAGCGGTCCAGTTCCTCGTCGTCGGTCTCCCCCGCTGCGTGCGCGCGCCCGATGCCGGCGTTGTTCACCAGCACGTCCAGCCGGCCATACCGCGCCATGGCCAGTGCCACAGCCTCTTCCGGCGCGGGGCTCGCCGTCACGTCCTGCACCAGCGTCGCGACACGGCCGGGCGCCACGGCCTCCAGCTCCGTCAGCCCCTCCGACAGCACGTCCGTCGCGACCACCGAGGCGCCCGCGCGCAGGAAACGCTCCGCGATCGCCCGCCCGATGCCGCGCGCGGCACCCGTCACCAGCACGACCTGCTTTGTGTCCGTCATCGCCGTTCCCTCCAGGTTGTTATTTAGGGGTTTGAATACTAGAATTTCAGCTAGCAAGACAAGCGGCGGGCGCTACGGCGTCGGGAGGAATTTATGGCCAACCCTGAAACAACGGCGGAAGCCGACGTGGTCGTCGTCGGCTCGGGCGCGGGCGGGCTGGCGGCAGCGATCGTGGCGGCGCAGTCAGGCCTGAAGGTGCTCGTTCTGGAAAAGACCGCCTTCTTCGGCGGGAGTACCGCCGTCTCGGGCGGTGCCGTCTGGATCCCCGAGAACGCGCTGATGGCCGGCGTCGGCGTGACGGACAGCCGCGAGCAGGTGATGCGCTATCTCCGCAATACGCTCGGAAACCACCTGCGCGAGGACATGATCGCAGCCTTCCTCGACAACGGGCCGCGCATGCTGGACTACATGCACGCCCACACCGCCGTGCGCTTCGCAGCCCGCGCGGTGACGCCGGACTACGATTCCGAGGCCGGCGGCGCTGCGAGCGGCGGCCGCGCGCTCGACCCGGTTCCCTATGATGCCCACGAGCTGGGCGACCTCTTCCCACTGCTGCGGCCGCCCTTTGCGGAATTCATGGCCTTCGGCGGCATGATGGTGGGCCGCAAGGATGTCGAGCACCTTCTCGGCACCCTGCGCTCTCCGGAATCCTTTCGTCACAGCATGGGCCTGCTCGGCCGTTACGCGATAGACCGCCTGCGCCACCCGCGCGGCACGCGCCTGCTGATCGGCAACGCCCTGGCGGCCCGTCTGCTGCGATCGGCGGCGGATGCGGGCGTGACGCTCTGGAACGGCAGCGCGGTGACGGAGCTGGTCCGGCAGAACGGTCGCGTCACCGGCCTGCTGGCCCGCCGGAACGGACAGCTCCTGCGCGTGGCGGCGCGGCACGCCGTGGTCCTGGCGACGGGCGGCTTCGCCGCGAATGCCGAGGACCGGGCCCGCCTCATCCCGCATCCCGAGCTGCACCGCAGCATGTCGCCGGAGGGCAACACCGGCGACGGCATTGCCCTCGGCGTCTCCGCCGGCGGCGCGGTCGAGCAGCACAACGCCAACAACGCCTTCTGGGCGCCAGTCTCCGTGATGCGCCGCGCGGACGGCAGCGAGGCGCGCTTTCCGCACCTCATCATGGACCGTTCCCGCCCCGGCGTGATCGCCGTGAACAGCACCGGGCGGCGCTTCACCAACGAGGCACTCTCCTACCACGACTTCGTCGCCGCCATGCACCGCGCCCACGAGACCGCACCGAGCCTGCCAAGCTGGCTCGTCTGCGATGCCGGTTTCCTGCGCAAATACGGGCTGGGCATGGCCCGCCCGGGGCCGCGCAGCTATGGCGGGCTGGTGCGCGCCGGATACCTCAAGCGCGGCCGGACGGTCGCAGAACTCGCCGGCGCCATCGACGTCCCCGCGGCCGCGCTGGAGGAGACGGTGGCGCGCCACAACGGCTTCGCGCAGACCGGCATCGACCTTGATTTCGGCAAGGGCTCCACCGCCTATAACCGCTACCTCGGGGACGCGTCCCACAAGCCAAACCCGTGCCTTGGCCCGATCGCCCGCGCACCCTTCTATGCCGTCGCCGTCTGGCCGGGCGACATCGGCTCCGCCACGGGACTGCGCACGGACCCGCAGGCGCGCGTCACCGACGCCCAGGAACGGCCGATCCCCGGCCTCTACGCCTGCGGCAACGATATGAACTCCATCATGGCCGGCCTTTACCCCGCCGCCGGCATCACCCTCGGCCCGGCGTTGACCTTCGGTTACGTCGCGGGGCGCCAGATCGCGGCGGATGCCCGCGCGGACGTGGCGGCCGACGCGGCCTGAGCGATGAAAGAGAGGGCCAGGGAGAAGGCATTCTCCCCGGCCCTCTCATCTTTTCTTGCAAGGCTGCCGCGGCATGGTGGCGTCGGGCGCAGCAGGAACCGAGCAGGTTTCCTCACCGGCCTTTCCCTGATCAGGAGACAACCAGATGACCTACCTCGTACTGACGCTCGACAAGCCCGGACACCGTGCGGTGCGGGACGCGCACCGTGCTGACCATTACGCCTATCTGATCGAGCACCAGGCCCGGATCCTCGCGGGCGGTGGCCTACAGGACGAGGAAGGAGGCTTCATCGGCGGCGCCACGCTGGTGGAGGTGGAGACCTTGGCCGAGGCGGAGAGCTTCGCCGCCGGCGATCCCCTCGCCAAGGCAGGTCTCTTCGCGGAGGTGAAGGTCCTGCGCTGGAAGAAGGCCTTCTTCGATCACGCCCGCGTCCCGCCAGCCTGACTACATGCCGAAATAGGCGCGCCGGATGCCGTCATCGGCGGACAGCGCCTCGCGGGTGCCCTCGCGGGCGATCCGACCGGATTCCATGAGGTAGACCCGGTCCGATACGGCGAGCGCCGCCCGTACGTCCTGCTCCACGAGCAGGATCGACACACCCTGCCGGCAGATCTCGCGCACGGCCTGGAACAGCAGGTTCTTCAGCCGCTGCGCGATGCCGACGGAGGGCTCGTCCAGCACCAGCAGCTTCGGCCGGCTCATCATCGCGCGCCCCACGGCCGCCATCTGCTGCTCGCCGCCGGACAGGGTGGAGACGCGCTGTCCCGCCCGCTCGCGCAGGCGCGGAAAGAGGCCGAAGACGCGCTCCAGGTCCTCCTCCACCCCTGCCGCGTCACGGCGGGAGAAGGCGCCCAGACGCAGGTTGTTCAGCACGGAAAGCTCGGCGAAGAGGCGCCGTCCTTCCGGGCAATGGCCCACGCCGAAGCGCGGACGGAAATGCGCGGGCTGGCCGCACATCTCCTGCCCGTCCAGCCGGATGCTACCGCGCGCGGTCACCGTCCCGGCGATCGCCTTCAGCAGCGTGGTCTTGCCCGCTCCGTTCGGGCCGAGCAGGCTCACGACCTCGCCCGGGCCCACGTGCAGGTCCACGCCGTGAACCACCTCCGCCTTGCCGTAGGCGGCGCTGACGCCGTGCAGATCAAGCATCCTCGGCCTCCATCTCCTCGGCACCACCGAGATAGGATTCGATCACCCGGGCGTCGCGCACGATCTCGGCCGGCGTGCCATCCGCGATGACCTTGCCGTAATCGAGCGCCACCACCCGGTCCACCAGTCGCATGAACTCGCTCAGCTTGTGCTCGATGATGAGGATCGCCAGCCCCTCCTCGGCATTGAGTTGCCGCAACAAGGTGAGCAACGGCTCCGTCTCGCTCGGTCCCAGTCCCGCCAGGGGCTCGTCGAGGAGCAGGAGGCGCGGGTGGCTTGCGAGGGCGCGCGCGATGTCGAGACGCCGCAGGTCGCCGTAGGACAGGTTCGCGACCGTGATGCCGGACTTGGCGGCGAGGCCGACGCGCTCCGCAAGCGCCGCCGCCTGCACCGCCGGGGCCTGGCGCGCCCGCGCCCGCGCGCGGGGTCCGAGACAGCCGACTTCGATGTTTTCGAGCGCCGTCATGCCGATGAAGGGGCGCGGCAGCTGGAAGGTCCGCGCCAGGCCGAGATTGACGATACGGTCCGACCGCATCCCCGTGACCACCTGCCCGTCGAACACCACCGTTCCTGCGGTGGCCGGGATGAAGCCGGAGAGCACGTTGAACAGCGTGGTCTTGCCGGCGCCGTTGGGCCCAAGCACCCCGGTCACGGTGCCCTCCTCCAGGGCGAAGCGGACATCGGAGAGGGCGAGGTGCCCGCCGAAGCGCCGCGTGATCCCCTCGGCCCGCAGGATCGTGCTCATGCCGAGGTTCCCGGGCTGCGGGCCTGCCGCAGTGGCTCCGGCGCCGCATCGCGACCGCGCGACAGGGCGCGTCGCAGCGCCTGCCAGGCCGGTGCCACCAGCCCGTCCCGCGCGAGGAACAGGGCGATGATCAGAAGGATGCTGTAAACAAGCAGGCGCCAGGCGCCGAAAGGCCGCAGGAGCTCCGTGGCCAGTGTCAGCACGATGGCGGCGACGACCGGGCCGTAGATGCTGCCCAGCCCGCCCACATAGGCCATGGTGATGATCGCCATCGCCATCTGCATCGAGAAGAGCTGCGGGCTGACCTGGAGCTGGAAGTGCGCGTAGAGCACGCCGCCCAGCCCGCCGAAGGCAGCGCTGATCATCAGCGAGCCGATCTTGTAGAAGGTCACGTCCAGCCCGGCCGCCTGGCAGGCGGCCTCGTCGCCGCGGATGGCGCGCAGCACCAGGCCAAGACGCGAGTGGGACAGCCGCAGCAGGATCGCCGCGCTGCCGACGAGGAAGGCGAGGGCGACATAGTAGAAGGCAACGTGGGATTCGACGAGTGGGTCGAGGTCGTTCAGCCCCTCGTCGCCGCCGGTGTAGCGCCAGAGGATCAGCACGAGCCGCTCCATCACGACGGAGGCGGCGAGCATCGCGAGGGCGAAGTAGGGGCCGCGCAGACGTAGCGTCGGCAGGCCCACCAGCAGCGCCGCGATGACGCCGACCCCCACGCCGATGGGCAGCCCCATCCAGGGATCGGTTCGCCACAGCGTGTTGGCGAAGCCGCCGAAATAGGCACCGAGGCCGATGAACAGCCCGTAGCCAAAATTGGCCCGCCCGGTGAGCCCGGACATGAAGTCCCACCCCGCGGCCCAGATGCCGTAGATGAGCCCGAGGGTGAGCACGCCCAGAAGGTACTCGCCGGGGTTCAGCAGCGGCAGGGCCGCCAGCGCGGCGACGGCGAGGCAGGCGCCGCCGAAATCGATCGATCGCATGGGCCGCTCCCTAGAAGGCTTCACGCTTGCCGAGCAGGCCGGCGGGACGCAGCGCCAGCATGGCGAAGACGGCGGCCACGGAAATGACCTCCGACCAAGTGGAGGAGATGTGGAAGGCCACGAAGGTTTCCGTGAAGCCGAGCAGGCAGGCGGCCAGAATAGAGCCGGGGATCGATCCCAGCCCACCGATGATGACGATGCAGAATGCCTTCACCATCGGCAGCAGCCCCATGCTCGGCTGCACCGAGAGAAAGGGGCTGGCCAGCACCGAGGCACTGGCGGCCAGCGCGGCGGAGAGGCCCATCACGAGGGCGAAAATCCGCTCGGCCGGGATGCCGACATACTCTGCCGCTTCCGGATCCTGCGAGATCGCCAGGATCGCGGCGCCAAGGCGGCTGCGCTGGATGAACAGCCACAGCGCGCCGATGAGCACCACGGACACGAGGAGCGTCAGCAACCGCTGCGCCGCGACGTCCACGCCCAGCACGCTCACCTTGCCATCGATCAGCGGCGGCAGGCTACGCGCCTCTCCCAGGAAGGCGACGGTCAGCCCTTGCTCGACAGCCATGGAGATGGCGAGGGTGATCATCAGCACAGCCATGTGCGAGTGCCGCAGCGGCCGCACGAAAACGCGGTCGACGGCGACGCCGAAGAGGGCCGTGATCAGCACCGCGGCCAGCATCGCCGGAAGCACCGGCCATCCGCCGAGGTTGATCAGGATGTAGGCCGCATAACCCGCGACGGCATAGAAGGCGCCGTGCGCGAGGTTGATGATCCGGGCCACGCCGAAGATCAGCGTGAAGCCCACCGCCAGCAGCGCATAGACCGAACTCGTTACCGCTCCCAGGACGATCACTTCCATCCCGTAACTCCTTTCTGCGCCGCATGGCCCGATACGGCAGGTCAGCCCGGCGTGCGCGCGTCCGACAGCCAGGGCGGCACGATCATGGCACCGGAGCGGATGGCCTTCGGCCAGAGCACCACGCGCTCGCCGTTCGGCTGCCACTGCGCAAAGACGTAGTTGAGCAGCCCGGGGCCCGAGCGGGCGTCATGGCGGTCGTCGAACTCGATGCGTCCCTCGACGCCCTCGTAGTTCGTCCTCTCCATCTCGGCAACGACAGCATCCGCGTCCAACGTCTTCGCCCGCTCCACCGCCTGCGCGTAGACGTGAAAGCCGTTGGCGGAGGTCCAGGCCGTGTAGGAGGGGAAATGGCCGGTCCTCTCCTTGAAGCTGTCGAAGAAGGGGATGGTGCGCGGTGTGATGGGCGCGCGCACGGCGAAGTTGGCGGCGATCATCGACAGGCACTTGCCGTCCACCAGATTGAAGTAGTCGGCGTCCATCGCCCGCCCATCGATTCCGCCCCACAGCACTGGGACGCGCGTGTCGTGCCACTGCTTCGTCAGCAGATCGCCCTTCGAATGGGCGAGCAGGGTCATCATGAATTGCGCCCCGCTGCTGCGCACGCGCGACAGGATGGGCGAGAAGTCCGTGGTGCTGTTGTCCACCGTCTCGTTCACGGTGACCTGGGCGCCGACCTTGGCCGCGCCTTCCACCAGGAGGGTAGCGATGTCCTGCGCCCACCGCGCGTTCTCCGCCACGATGCCGATCCGCTTCAATCCCAGCTCGCCCACCAGCATGCCCGACACGAAGTCGAGCACGTCGGCCGACTGGTTCGAGGCGTTCATCGTGGTGCGAAAGATATACTTGTAGCGCGCGTAGTCTTGCTTCACCCGGTCCGCGATCGCGGGCGAGGAGGCACCGACGATGACGGTCACGCGCTTGGCACGGGCGATATGCGGCATGGCCGCGAGGAAGGTGCCGGAGGTGTAGTGGCCGACCAGCGCATCGACCTTATCGTCATTGAGCAGCTTGCGGACGCCGTTGACACCGGCCTCGGTGTTGTCCGTCTCGTCGGCGAAGGCGACCTCGACCTTCCGGCCCAGCAGTCCGCCCCGCGCGTTCACCTCCTCGACCGCGAAGCCGAGGGCCGCCCGCGCGTCGCGCCCGAGTTGCACCTGGAGCGGCATGGACATGCCGATGCGGATGGGCTGGCCGGACTGGGCCAGGGCAGGCCTTGCAAGGCCGAAGCCTGCGACGCCGCCGAGGGTGCCCAGCAAGGCCGTACGGCGGCCCGTCGCCGGCAGACGGGGGATAGGGGTCATCGACGTGTTCCTCTCGTGCCGGAGGCATGCTCCTCCGTTGACAACGAGTTGGAATTCTAAAATGTTAGTTTCCGCCCCGTCAAGCCAAACAGAGGGCCCCGCGGCGTTCGCGTCCGGGCTACCGGCATCGCCGCCCGCCAAGGGTGGCCCAGCACCAGGAACCGCCCGGCATGCGCCTCCCCCTCCTCCTCGCCGCCACCCTGCTCGCCGGCACCAGGCTGGCCATGGCGCAGGACACCTTCCCGTCGCGCCCAATCCAGATCCTCAACCCCTATACGCCGGGCGGAGCCACGGATGTGCTCGCGCGCGCCCTCGCGCCTGGCCTTTCGGCACGGCTCGGGCAACCCGTCGTCGTCACCAACCGGGACGGCGCGGCGGGTGCGATCGGCACCGCCGCCGTCTCGCGTGCGGCAGCGGACGGCCACGGTCTGCTCTTCGCCCCCGCGCTCGTCCTGTCCGTCCTCCCCCAGGCGCAGCGCGGCGTCGAGTACCGGCCGGACTCCCTCGTCCCGGTGTGCCAGACCTTCGACAATGTCATGGTGATCGCGGTGCGGCCGGACTCCCCGCTACGCTCCCTCGCCGATCTCGTCGCGGCGGCCCGCGCCCGCCCGGGCGGCCTCAACTTCGGCACGCTCGGCGTCGCCTCCATCCCCCACCTGGCGGCCGTCGAGCTGTCGCAGGCGGCCGGCCTCGACATGGTGCATGTGCCGTTCCGGGGCGATGCGGCGGTGCTGACCGAGCTGTCGGGCGGGCGGCTGGACTTCGCAACCCTCGTCCTCGGCTCCGTCGCCGGCCGCGACCTCCGGGTCCTGGCGGTGTTTGCGGAGGCCCGCCACCCGTCGATGCCGGACGTGCCCACCGCGCGGGAGCAGGGCTTCGACGTGGCGCCCACGAGTTTCGGCGGCCTCTTCGCCCCGGCGGGCACGCCCCCGGCCCGGCTGGTGGCCCTGGAGGGCGCCTGCGAGGCCGCGGCACGGGACGAGACCTACCGCAACGTCGCGCTCTCGGCCTACCAGCCCCCCGGCTATTACGCGGGGTCGGCGGCGTTCGGCGCCCGGATCGCTCGCGACGTGGCGTCCAAGGCCGCTCTGCTGCGGACCCTCGACCTCGAGCGCTGACGCGCCACTCCCCCTCGCCGGGCCCGTGGCGAAGCATGCTACCCTGGCGGTTCGATGGTCAGGATTTGGGGTTGGATGGACCGGAGCAGACTGAGGCTCGCCGACAGTGTCTACGAGCGCGTCAAGGAGATGATCCTGGATGGGCGGTTCGGGACGGAGACGTGGATTCCCATCGACATCCTGGTCTCGGAACTGGCGGTCAGCCGCCAGCCCGTGATGGACACGATGCGGCGGCTCTCGCTTGAGGGCTTCGTCTCGATCGTGCCCCAGGTCGGTTGCCGCCCGCGGCCCTACGCGGCCGAGGACGTCCAGGATTTCTTCGTTCTCTTCGCGGAAGGCGAGGCGCAGGTGGCGCAGATCGCGGCGCAGCGCGCCGACGCCAGGGACCTGATCGAGTTGCGGCTTATCTCGCAGGAGATCGGCGCGTTGCGGAAGGCCCGCCTGGGCGATGCGGAGCGCGGCCGCCTCTACCGCGACCTGAACCGCCGGTTCCACCGCAGCATCCGCCACGCCTCGAAGTCGCCCGTCGCCGCGGAAATCGTGGAGGGCATGGGGGACCGGAGCGACTTCTTCGTTGCCCAATCCGGCCGCTTCATCTTCGCTACCCGGCTGAAGACGGCACATGACGAGCACGAGGCCCTGATCGCGGCCATCGCCGACCGCCTTCCAATGCGCGCCGCCGAGGTGGCGCGGGCCCATATCCTAGCAATCGGGGAGCGTCTGCGCAGAGTGCCCGCCCCTGCCGGTGTGGGCGGCACGAAAGAGGCGCCGGGGACGTAGGATCCCCCGGCGCCTCGCGCCAACACCCTGCGTTAAAAGCGGTACCCCAGGCCCGCCGTCACGGCGAAGATCTGGCCGTGCTCGCGGGCGAAGGTGGTCTCACCCTTCAGCAGTGTGGTGAAGTGAGCAGCTCGACAAGGTCCGTGGCACAATGGCGCTGGTCCGGCATCTGGCCTCCCTACGCCCAGGGCCATTTACCACGACCACTGCCTCGGCAAAGGTCGGACTACGCGCCAATGCCCGACGTTGGCTCGACCTCGATGCCGAACTCCGGTCGCACGACACCCATCTTCACCGCCTCGCGGAGGGGTGCGCACCAGAGATGGTCGCAGCGCACGGTATGGGCGCTGTGACCGCAGCGGAGATGCTCGTCCTAGTTAGCGACAACCCGGAGCGGATCCGCTCCGAGGCCGCCTTCGCCAAGCTCTGCGGCGCCTGCCCGATCCCGGCCTCAAGCGGCAAGACCAGCCGGCATCGCCTCAACCGCGGCGGGCACCGCCAGGCCGATGCCGCCCTCCACCGTGTCGTGGTCGTGTGTATGCGCACCCACCAACCCACTCTCGGCTATTTCCAGCGCCGCACCGCCGAAGGAAAGAGCAAGCGAGAGATCATCCGCTGCCTCAAGCGCTTCGTCGCACGTGAGATCTTCGGCTATCTCTGCCGTACGCCCAAAGCCGCCAACCCAGACCAAGTTCTCGCTTGACCTCTATAGGAGCATCAGTGCCGTTGACGATGCCCTCATCAGTCCCGGTGCTGCGACGAGCACGCGAACCTACAGTATCGCTGTCAGCCTGATGGACGTGGCATCGCGGATGCCGATGCCGATGCCGATGGCTGCGGCGTCGGAGTATCCTGCCCTGTCCCGGAGCAAGCCCTGCCGGCCGGCGCAAAGGCCCATTCCAGCAGCGAGAGTGCGGCGAGTCCGAAGGCGGCGCCGCCGATGGTGAGGAGGAGGCGGGTTGTCGCCGTCTCCAACGGATGCGTGCCCAGCGTCGCGCCCGAGACGATCACCGCCAGGACCGAGAGGCCGAGCTGGTAGGTGTTGGCTGAGCGGGGGCCGGCCACCATCCGCTCGGTGAACCACAGAGCCGCCAGTAGCACGAGCAGCAGCAGAACCGGGAACTGGGCCTGCAGGGTGAAGAGCACAAGGACCACGATGCCCACCAAGCCGCCCTGCACGGTAGAGAGGATGCGCTCCCGCCCTTGCGTCCGCTGCGCGTCCCGCGTGGGATAGCCGAGCACGAGGGCGACGATGATCATGAAGATCAGCCCGGACACGGGCGCCCCCGCCAGGAAGGCGAGCAGCACCGGGGCCAGCACCGCGAGGCGCAACAGGGCATGCAGGCCGGGCCGTTCCAGCGCGGGTGGCGGTGGAGGCGGGATGGGCGCCGCATCGCGCCGCGGAGGTAGGAGCAGGTTGAGCAGCGGGATCAGAAGCGCCGAGACGACCGCCGTAACGGTGAAGGCATCCCGCATCGCCTCCGCCCCTGCACGGGAGTTGCCGAACAGCACGCCAATCATGCTGGTGAAGACGAGGACCATGACGCCGAGCTGGTTGCCGGTCCGCAGCAGTAGGTAGAGGGCGCCGTAGCATACGGCCAGCAAGGCGACGAACTGCACGGCGGGCATGCCCTGAGTGAGCACGCATAGGCCAAAGATCGTCCAGATCAGCACGGCGAGGATCGCGGCGGTCATGATGCTGGAAACCGGGCGATAGGGGCCGCGCTGGCCGCAAAAGAGGCTGACCAGCATGGAGGGCAGGATCATGCCGGGGTTGAGGGCAAGCGGCTCGATCAGCGCGAGACCCGCCGTGACGCCGATCGCGCAGCGCAGGCTGAAAAACGGATCGTCGCTGCGCGACGGGCGCGGGAGCGCTGCCATCTCTCGCCCTCAGTAGAGATAGGATAGGGCGGTGCTGCCGCGCATCAGGCCCCGAGCAATGAGCCAGAGCACGCCGGAGTTCTCTCCCGCCGCGTCCACCACCACGGAAACCTTGGCGCCGATCCGCACCTTGGGCGGCGGCTCCTCGCTCGGGGGTAGCTCGATCCTGACGGGGATTCGCCTTGCCGGCTCGAACCAACGGGTGCTGGTGTCGGGCTGGGCCAGACCCCCGGCACTGCGCCGCCCGGCATCGATACCCCAGGCAATGCTGCCCACCCGTCCCACGTAGATGCGGCCCGGTGCCACGTCGAAGGCGATCTCCACGGGATCGCCGGGATCGATGTTGCGCAACTGGTTCTCGCGGAAATCGGCGACGATCCAGCCGCCGCGGGAGTCAATCATCGTCAGGGCGGGCTGGCCCGCCGTGGCGTACTGGCCGGTGGTGAGGGCAAGGTTGGTCACCACCCCGTCCGTTGCAGCAGTCACCGTGGTGTTGATCAGGTCGGTACGGGCGCGCTGCAGCCGCGCGGTCGCGGCGACGACCTGCGGGTTGTCGGCACTGGCTGATCCCAGCTGCCGTGCCGCTTGGTCGCGCTGCGCCTCGGCCGCCCGCAACTGGGCCTCGGCGGTGCGCAGGGCGCCCTGCGCATCGTCACCGCGCGCACGGGCATAGACACCGCGTTCCACCAGCTGGAGCGTGCGGGAGGCGGTGGCGCGGACGTTCTGCAGGTTGGCCTGAGCCTGGGCCACCCCCGCCTCGGCCGCCGCGATGCCGGCGGTGCCGGCGCTGGTGGATTGCAGCGTCTGGGCCAGCTCCGCCTCGGCTTGGCGTACAGCGAGCTCGAACAGGGTGGGATCGAGGCGGAACAGGGGCGCGCCCGCCTCGACCCGGCTGTTGTCTTCCACCAGAACCTCGGTCACTGGACCGGAAACGCGGGGTGCCACCTGGGCGACGTAGCCGGCGACCGCGCCCGTGCCGGAATAGGGTGTCCAGCGGTCGGAAGCAGCGTACCAGACGACCAGGAGAGCGAGCAGGGCGAAAACCCCGATCGCCGCAGACCGGGCTGCGCTTCGCCCCGCCGGCCCGGGGAATGACCTCGTTTCTTCAATCCGGGCCGGGGCCGGTTGTTCCACGCCCTGTTCCGCCATGTCCCTCACTCTCGTCATAAAGTCCCCCATCAAGCCGGGGCCGGGCCCGGGGTTTCCGGTCGAGCGTCCGGCAGGACTGGCCGGCGAGCGCCGGTGGCGGCAGAAAGCCATTGTGAGCAACTGCGTTGCACGGAATAGGTGCGAAGGCACAGTGGGCTAGTGGCGGGTCCGGACTGCAGGCCGAGCGGCGGTAGCAGCTGCAAGGAGCGGAGAGGGCCTCGCTGGTGGCCGTCCTGGGTTGTCGGGCCACCGCACAGGATGGCCTCTCCCCAACATGACCTCGCTGAGTGGGCGCCGTCAGAGGTGATCACGGATCCAGGCCATGACGCGGCCACTCCAGTCCGTCGGGCTGGCCGCCTCTTCGCCGACGGCGACGGAAGCGGTCATGCCGGCGACCAGCGTCAGCCCCGACGGCAATGCGCCGATCCGGATGCGCACGGGGATACGCTGGGCCAACCGGACCCAGGTGAAGATCGGGTTCACCGTCGGCAGGCCGCGGCTGTTGACCGCGTCGTTGCTGTCGCTGATGCCGCGTCCGATGCTCTCCACCTCTCCCGAAAGGACCGCCTCGTGGCTCATCAGGCGTATGCGCGCCTGATCTCCGGGATGAATGCCGGAGATCTTCGTTTCCTCGAAGTACCCGTCCACCCAGAAGGAATCGGCGTCGACGATGGCGACCTGCGCCGCGCCGGCATTGACGTAGCTGCCGGGACGCAGCCGCAGATGGGTGACGAAGCCGTTGACGGGCGAGGTGACTGTGGAGCGCGTGAGGTTCAGTTGCGCGACGCTGAATGAAACTCGGGCACTCGCCAGCGTCGCTTCCGCGACGTTGAGGGTGGTGCTGGCCCGCTCGCGCGCCTCTTCGGAGGCGTAGCTGCGTAGCTGTTGCTGCCGACGAGCCTCGGAGCGGGCCAGCTCCATCTGGCTCTGTGCGCCATCGAGTGCCGCCCGGGCCTGCTGCAGGGCTAAAGCGAAACGGGACGGGTCGACCTGGAACAGGACATCGCCCTTCCGGACCGGCTGGTTGTCGGTCACCTGCACGTCCAGCACCGTGCCGGCGACCTCGGACGCGACGTTGACGACCTGCGCCTGCACGCGGCCGTCCCGTGTCCAGGGCGACAGCATGTAGGTGCGCCACAGCGCCGTCGCGGCGACGACGGCCAGGGCCACCATGGCGAGGGTGACGAGCACACGGAGGGTGGAACCGACGAAACGCATGGCAGTCCTATCGCAGCAGCACGAGCAGGGAGACGATGGAGACGAAGAGGGCCACCTCGAACAGCGCGGGATGCCACAGCCGGTGCAGCAGGCCGGCGCGGCCGAGGAGGAGGCGGCAGATCAGGAAGAGGGCCCCGGCCAGCAGGCCGTCGAGCACGATCGGCGGCAGGTAGACGTCGCCGAGATTTAGTTCATGGAGCATCACGCGGCCTCGGGCCGAGAGGCGGCCCAGAATTCGCCACGCGCGAGGAAATCGGCGTGGCTGTCGGTCAGGGCGGCCATCTCGTTCAGCAGGGCCGCGGCCTCCAGGGTGGCGTAAGAGGCATCGGCCGGCCCGGCGAGGCGGTGCGCCGCGGCCCTGGCGGCGCCGGCCGCCGCATGGGGAGCCACGATGACCTGCCGGAAGGCGCTAATGGCCTGCTGCACCACGGGCCGGGCCTCGGCCGGCAGGGCCGGGCCGTCCAGCAATCGGCGGACGCGGATCATGGTGCGCCCCAGCAGGATGACATCGCCGCCATCCACGAGGGCGGCGGCGCTGCGGGCCGGGGCGATGGCGGCCAGGCGCTGCGACAGGCGGACCAGCTTCTGGTACTGCAGGTGCTCCCAGCGGAGCCAGCCCGGCAGCCGGCCGCGGCTGAGGTCGCGCACGCTCCGCCGCAGGGAGCGTTGCAGCACCCGCGCTTCGGCCGGTGGGTTGGCCGGCAGCAGCACGAAGAAGGAGAGCACGCTGCAGGCCCCGCCCAGGAGGTAGGCGACGGCGCCGTCGAGCCCGCCCGCCAGATTGTAGTTCATCGGGTTCGTCGGGCTGACGGTGACGACAAAGAACATGACGAAGGAGGTCGCCGGACCGATCATTCCGGGGCGCTGCATGACGAGGAGCCCCGCGGCGATCACCGGCAACATGGTGAGCAGCAGCAGCGGGAAGCCCGTCATGAGCGGCAGCACGCCATAAGTCACCGCAAGCCCCACCGCCGTCGCCACCAGCATGCCCTTGAAGAAGCCGATGCTGGCCGCCGCCGCGCTGTCGAGCGTGCCCATGAGGGCGCAGATCGGGCCGAGCAGCGCCAGCATCGCACCCCCCGAGGACCAGCCGCTGACAATCCAGAAGGCACCGCCGAGAAAGACCGCGAGGGCCGCGCGGGTTCCGTTGCGCAGCGCCGTCACCGGGTTCACATAGGCCTTCAGCCGAAGGCTCTGGGCGCGGGGCACGTCGTCGTGCAACGCCACCAGGGTTGCGAGCGCCGCCGCGAACTGGCGGAGCAGCGCCTCGGCCCTCAGAAGAGCTGCCAGCGCATCGATGTCGCGGCAGGCCTCGGCAAGGCCGCGGAGATCCGCGCGGGCCACACGAATGTCGTCCCGCAGCGGCTCGACCTTGTCCCTGTCCGGGAGCAGGGTGGCAATCCGGCCGACAAGGTCCTCCACCCGCTCACTGGCCGCGGTGACATCGGCGCGCGCGGACAGTTCCGGCCTCTGCAGCAGGGCCGCGGTTCGGCGGCCGCTGACGAGGAGGGCAAGAAGGGCGGCCCCCGCGAGGCGGATATCGGGGGCGTGCCGGCCGATGCCGGTATCCTCGAGGGCGGAGAACTCCACGGTCTGGTCGAGCGCCTCCACGGCCCGGACGACCTGGATGCCCTGGGCGAGCGTCTCCGCCGAGACCGCTCCCGCCAGGATGTCCCGGATGAAGCGCGCCGTCGCCGCGGTGAGGCGTCCGACGCTGCCGATCAGCTCCGACCGGTCCCGGCCCATGTCGGTGACAAGGAAGACGAAGGCGGTGGAGAGCACCCCGATGCTGACGACGGCCACGCGGCCGCAGGCGAGGATCAGCACGTTGTCCGGATTAGCGAGGGCGGGGATGCCGACGATGGCGATGGTGTAGCCGGCCAACACGGCGCCGTAGGAGCGGAAGTAGCGCAGCAGCGAGGCGAGGAAGGTGCAGAGGCCGAGCCAGAGGGAGAAGGCGGCGATGAAGAGCCACGGCGCCTGGGCGAAGAGCGAGACGAGCAGGATGGCGACGACCCCGCCCACCGCGCTGCCCAGCAGCCGGTAGATGCTCTTGGAGAGGATCGCGCCGCGGGATGAGGCGGCGATGATCAGCACTGTCAGCCCGGCGGAGGACGGGCTCTCGAGCTCCAGCGCATAGGCCGTGTAGAGCGCAAGGCTGAAGGCCGTGAGGGTGCGGAGCACATGCTTCCAGCCCGGCGGGAGGCGGGGCCGGGCACGCCAGAGGCGTTGGGCGGGTGACGCCGGGGCCGCCAGGCCGGTCACGGCGCCGCTCATGATGCCGCCCGGTCGCTCTCGAGGAGGGCCTTGATCCGCTCCTCGAACAGGCGAAGCACGCGCGTGGCCGTGTCCAGCTCCTCGGCCGGGATGCCCTTCAGCAGCTTCTCCCGCAGGCGCGCGAGAGTCTCCTCCAGCCGGTCGGCCAGACGCTGCCCTTTCGGCAGGAGATGGATGACCTTGCTCCGTCGGTCACCCGGGACGTCGCGGCGGACGAGCAGGGCGGCCGCCTCGCCCTGATCGAGCAGGCGGACCATCGCGGCGGGGTCGATCCCGACCTCCGTCGCCAGCGTCTTCTGCTGCACCCCTGGACCGAGACGTGAGGCGAACAGCAGCACCGAGGCCAGCGAGATTGACAGGCCCGTGCCTTCAATGGCCGCGCTGGCTGCCTGGTGCCACGCACGTCGGGCTGGCTGGATGGCGTTGGTGAAAATGTAGAGGGATGAACTCCGAGCTCTCATCGAGGGCTTCCATCGACTGCGAAGGGCCCCAAGCGCCGACATCTCGGATGGGCGTACTGCGACAGGGCACCCGTTCTATGCGCGATCAATCGTTGAGATGTCAACGTCTGGCCTGCGCTGCCCCTGGCCGTTGGCAAGCAGCCTGGGCCATTCTGCCGGGGTGATGAAGACGCTGCGGGTAGGGACGCCGGACTGGGTGACGCTGCCGGAAGATTGCTGCCGCATGGGCACCGCAGCGCCCATGCGGCAGCACAGCAATCAGGAGCTCTGTAGAGATCGACGGCGGGCCTGCAGGGCCGTCCAGAACGAGACCTGTGCCACCAAGCCTGCCGCGGTCAGGACCACGGCCGCGGCCAGGGCTAGATTTCCCCCAAGGCCCACGAGCGACGTGCAAGCCGCGCCCACGGCCATCTGGAAGCGCAGCTGGCGCTGGGCGGCGGCATATCCCTTGCTGACCGCCATGAGCAGCTCCGCGAGTTTGGCCGCGCCGAGCGCCTCAAGATTCGCAGCGTTCAGTGTCTTGCTCTGGGCCATGCTGTGCTTTTGGTTCGGTCAGGGAGCGTCTTCAACGGCCGTCTCGTCAGAGGTCCGGCATACGGGCGTACACACAGACTTATCCCCCGCATCTGTGGATCAACGGTCGTCGCGAGCGATCAGGGAGAAAGTTCAAGCTGACAGCCTGACCTGCAGGGGACCGAAAGTCCTATCCTGGTGCACGAGGATCTCACCCTGCTTGGCGAGTTCCAGGCCGGCCAGGAAGCCACTTGCGAGGTTGGAACGACGCCGCAGCGGGGAGGCGGATATGGATCCTGACGATCCGGGTATCATCTCACCCAGCTCGCCACCGCTGGGGTGGTCACGGAGCCAAGTCCGCAGGTGGACGAGGGCTTCTGCGAGAGGCCAGACATCGAGCGGAGGCGGCGCATAGGGTCGGACTGCTTCGCGTACCGCCATCTTCGGCACATCCAGCAGGTCGAAGCACGCCAGCAAGAGGTCCAGCAGATCGCCTCCCTCAGCATGGTCAGCACGAGGAGGCACTTCGGTAACCCCGCGGGCGAAGACCTCCCTTCCCAGCTGCGTCCGCCGATCCAGCCACCCTGCCAGTACCCGTGCCTGCCGACGCTGCTCGGCACGGATCAGGCCCTCGCGCAGGCGCTCGGCTTCCGGCACCTCCGCCTCGTCTTCGGCTTGGCCAAGCAGCTTCGACTTCAGCAGCACCAGCCAGCTCGCGGCGATCAGCCAATCACCCCGCTCCGCTAGGGTGGCTGCCGCGCCCGGCGCCTCCACCGCGGCGACGTACTGGTCCACCAGCGCCACGATCGACAGGCGGCCGAGGTCCACCTTCTGCGCGCGGGCCAGTTCCAGCAGGAAGTCGATCGGCCCCTCGTAGCCGTCGAGCCGCACGACCGGGGCGGAGGCGGGGTCATCCCGCCCGGCCGCCATCATCCGGCGTTGCCGGCTGCGGGCCGCAGGTCCAGCCGCAGGCCGGGCCAAGCTTTGGCCAAGCGCCGCACTGCCGCAGTCGGGGCAGCGTTGGCCGCGAAGAAGCCGAACCGCAGTCCCACCTGGCCTTTGGGCCGGCGGCTCGCCGTAGCGGCGAGCCGCTCCACCCGACGCAGTTCCTCGGTGCCCCAGTGGATGCGAAGCCAGTGCCGGGCTTCGGGGTGGTCAGGACCGAGCGCCAGGACTGCCGCCGGCACGGGCAGCAGGGCGTGCAGGTCGAGAGGCCCGGCTCGGCTTCCCTCGGCCGTCACCAGGACCTGCCGGTGCCGGTCCTCGGCGCGTTCTCGCAGTTGCGCCGCGAAGACCCGGCAGCCCTCCAGCGACAGCCGCCCGGCGCGGGGATAGCGGGAGGCCAGACGGTGGAACACGTCCTCCTCCATAGCGGCGAAGTCGATCTGCCAGGGCGTGACGCCCGGTCCTGCCGCGGCGGCAGCGAAGGCCGCCACGGTCGCGGCCGGCCCGCCGACTGTCAGCCGGAACGGCAGCCACTCGGTGTGATCGACCGCTTCTTCCCCACCCGAGTGCTCGGCATCGGGCAGTTCCGCCTGGCTCGAGGTGGCCGCGCTGTCCTGATCGGTGGAACGGACTGCCTTCGGGCGCCCGCGTGGTCGCTTTGCAGTATGCGGCTTCGCCCGGCGGAGCCGCGGCCCGGGTGGTGCCTCGTCCCAGGGGAAGCAGATCCCGCTCACAGGCCGACTTTGCCCGCCGGGCTCTCGGAGAGAAGTTTGGCCCGCCGCACGTAGCCCCGCATCGTCTTGTGGTCGCGGTGACGGGTGTGATCCATGATGTCCTGGTCGCGCACGCCCTTGTCGTAGGCTTCCGTGATGAAGCCGGCGCGCAGCCCGTGGGCGGTGAGCCGGTCGCCTGCCGGGACGGTGATGCCGGCCAGATGCGCACGGCCGAGTAGCAGGAAGCGCACAGAATCCGGAACCAGCGCGTCGCGGCCGATGCTGCCGGCCTTGCTGATGCGGCGGAATAGCGGCCCGGCGCGGTGCTTCAGCGTCGCGCGCCAAGCCTCCACGGCGCGCACCGGGCAGGTCGCCGGGTTCTGGCCGCGCGGGATGCCGATCTCGGCGCCCTGGCGCTCCTGGTCGGTCTTGGAGCGGCGGATCCGCACGCGCAAGCCGAACGGGGTGGGTAGGACGTCGGTCACCTCGAGCGCCACGAGCTCGGAGCGACGGAAGGCGCCGGCGAAGCCCAGCAGCAGCAGGGCGCGGTCGCGGCGGCCCACGGGGCCGTCGTCGCAGGTGTCGACGAGCTTGCGCAAGTCAGCGAGGCGGATGGCGGCGGCCTGCCGCACGGGCTCGCCGTGCTCGGCGAACACGCCCTTCAGCGTGGCGCGGATCTCGAGGCCGCCGGTCTCCCAGGGGAAGCCGTTGTAGCGATGCATCTGGCCAATAGCGGCGAGGCGGCGGCGGATGGTGGTCGGCGCGTGGGTAGGGCCGAGGCTGCCAAGATAGGCGCCGACGGTGGACGGCTCGGCCGGGATCGGCTCCAGGCCGGCCTCGGCGCACCAGTTGGAGAAGTGCTGCCAGTCCGAGCGGTAGGCCCGCAGGGTCGCCGGCGCCATCGAGCGGCGGGCGTACTCGCGAGCCCTATCCTGCGCCGCGATGCCCTTGGCGGTGGGCTTAAGCCGTTGCTGCGGCAGGTTTTCCGCCGCGTCGCGTGGCGCGACCTCGCTGCCCATACCGCCCCTACCTCCTATCTCTGGAGGCCCAAATCTGCGCTGAGTGACCCCCAAACGCCAACCTTAAATATGTTACTCGTGATAAGGATGGTTATCGCGGGTAATGGGTCGCGTGCATGCTGTTGGTTGTTGCTCGGCCGAGATCGCGATAGTCCCTGATTGCCCTTCTGGATTCCGGGCCGATCATCCTTGATTCTGGGACGGGTCCGGTCAGCCGAGGCGAACCTGAAGCGGACCGGAGCCGAGATCAACCTGGTGGACACGGTCAACACTGCCTGACGGCGAGGCTCAGATCGGCAGCTCGGCCTGGGGACTGCCGGCCCGAACGTATCGGTATCTGTATGTCTTCGCCCGGCCGGACCCTACGACCTCCTCCACCCACGACGTCAGCCCGCCTGCCTGCTGCATGTCGGCAAGCGCCTGCCGGACCTCCTCTCGCAACTTGACCCGTTTCTTTGTCTCCTCGGCGCGGTAGTCACGCCCGGCCAGCGAGGCCAGCAGTTCCACGTTGATCCAGCTATGGGCAGGCTGGCTGTCAATGTAGGGCCACCAGCATCGCGCGTAATCGGACTTCAATTTGAAGTAAACGTCAGCATCTACTGCGACGAGATGCCGTTCCTCAAGTGTCCGACGGACCCATTCTCCATACGACACCGTCAACTTGCTATCGAGCTGGGCACCATCCCACTCGATTCGACCTATTAGGGCATCCGACCAACCGGCTCCGGCGAGCATCCCACGGGCCTCGGCACGCAGATATTCTTCATGCGATCCACGGAAGACCCTGATCGTTACGCGCTGTAGCTCCTGGAGCACGCGAAGGGCGGTCAGGAGGTTTGTCACGTGGATGGTCAGGCCACTGGCAGCCAGCAGCTCCCGCCACGTCGTCTCGGTCTGGCAGACGACGATCTTCTGCCCAGTCTCGGTGCGGGCCTCGACGCGCTTCGCGCGCAGCCGGAAAAGCGCAACGAGCGCATCCCGATGCCGGGTTCCCAGCTCGCGCCCGGCCACTTCGACCACGCTGTGCGGGGGGACGATGTAGGTCCGACGGAAGTTGCTGTCGGTGTCCAAACCATGGACACGGGCGGCGAATGCACTCGTCCGAGCCAGCCGGGAGGGCATCACGGCGGGGGCACGACGCCCCCTGGCGTTCTGCTTCGTCCGCTCAAGCCGGGCAAGGCGCTTTCGCTCCACCTCGGACAGGAATTTCGGCCCGCTCTCGCTCATTGCCCCAAAATGCCCCTGCGATTCCGCTCGCCGCTGGAATGCTCCCGCGATTCCCGTGGAAGAGGAGCATAGACACGAAGAATGGGCCTGAGAGCCCAAAAAATGCTCCCGTGATTCCCGTCACCCGGAGAAGTTATCCCCAGCTCTGGGGACAACAGGAGGCTCTAAGTGAATCCCAGGGGCACTTTCCGTAGAGGCAGGGGCATTACGCGTAGAAGCGGGAGCAGAACCCCCACCTAGGCCACTGAATCGAAACGCGGAATTTCCCTTTAGACTCATATTATTAGACGAATCTTAGACCTTCCGCTGGGGACAACCCTAACGCGGGCTGGTTCCCCATGCTGGTCCTGGAACGGACGTCCAGTTCATGAGGCAGGAACGGCATCGGGAGAAAGGGCTGCTGAAAGGACGGTCCTGGCACCGACTCGGACCAATCAAGGGTGCAGGGAAGAAGCAGAGGAGGGGATCGGGCTCTAAAGTGCCCCCGCAATTACGACTGCCTCGCCCCTTCCAGGGCGGCCACTTTGGCCGCCATCGCGATGTTCAGAGCCTTAGGTCCGCGCACAATGCCATGACATTGGTCCGCCGGTTCTGACCGTCATGAGAGAACGCCAAAATGTGGTGGGCCCCGAGGTAGCGTCCTGGCCTCGGTCACGAACCCTCGGCGCCGCAGCGTTCGCAGAACCCTCCGGCGCGCAGCAGGACCTCCGCTCACACGCGGGGGTCCGGGACGTAACGGCGGCCCCTAAAAGTGACTGTGTGGTGTGTGTCGGACCCGGCATCGACGTCGTTGAGACTGTCGCCTGTAGCTAGCAGGTCGTGGTCCGCGAGTCGCTCAATCAGGCCCGCATGGGGCACCTCGCCCTTCATGCGCTCCCAGGCCCGCTGAGTGCCCAGGCCACGTCGCGCCGCCATGGAAGCTGCGATCGCATCCTCGTAGTCCGACCGGCTACCTTCAAAAGACGGTGGAGCAGCGCCTCAAGGGCGAACTACGGCTCGACAAGACCCGGACGGCCTCGCCGACATGGCTGGCCGGCCGGGCAAGGCGACTCGCAGAAGCCAAGTGCCGCAGGGAAGCTTCGGCTGGCTGCTGGGCTGATTTCTTCGCTGCCACGCAAGATTCACCCGGTCATGCAAAGCCTTGTGGGTAGGGCATTCCGCGAGTCATGGAGCCTCCTCCCGCAGGTTCGCGGTCGCGTGAGCTGGGAATCAGTTCTTGTTTTGTTCGCGATTCGCCCGATAGGGTGGCGGCATGGCCGACCATTTTGCGAACGAATCCAACGAGAACTCGCTAAGCCCAGCCCGCCCAGAGGAGGTGGCCGACGCACTGTCCTACGCGCTGCGCTACGACGAGCGCGGGCGTCCACGGCCGCACGGTGGGGAGATGGTCGCGGGCTTGGCGGCGCAGCACCTGGCTCAGCATCTCGAGCGGGCCGGCTTCGTGTTGATGCGCAAGCGTCCGGGGCGTCCACACAGTGCGGGGTGACTCGGGTAACGCCCGGCGCTTCATTTCCGTGCATCTTCCGTGGCTGGCGGTGGACGCGCTCCGACGGCGCGAGCCCGACCTCGCAAGCGAGGCAGTGGCGACGTGGCAGAGTGTGGGTAACCGCCGCGCGCTAGTTTGCGTCGACGCCCCGCATCTGCACGCAGGGCAGGCCATGGCCGACGCTCAGGCCATGCTGCCGAATCTCGTGTTGCGGCCCGCTGACCCAGGCAGTGAGGCCGAGCTGCTGCAGCGGCTCGGGCACTGGGCCCTGCGTTTCACACCGCTTGTGGCCCTGGATGCCCCAGATGGGCTGGTCCTCGACGTGTCCGGCTGCACCGACTTGTTCGGCGGTGAGATGGCCATGCTCGCGGAGGTGGAGCGCTGTTTCCGCCGGGCCGCCTATCGGGCGCGAGTCGGGATGGCGGGCAGCGCCGATGCTGCAGCAGCCATGGTCCGGAGCGGGCACAACGGCGTTGTTGTTCCCGTCGGCGGCGACCTAGAGGCAATCGGCGCACTGCCGCTTGCTTCGCTGCGGCTTCCTGGCGAGATCGCAACCGGTCTCGCCAGGCTCGGCCTGCTAACGCTGGGCGATGTGCTGCGCCAGCCGCGGGCGCCCCTGGCACGCCGCTTCGGTCGCCCACTACTCGATGCGCTGGATTTCGCCTCAGGCGCGAGGGCGCGGCCACTGAAGCTGGTCCAGCCACCCCCTGCCCTGCTGGCGATCCGCTCTTTCCTCGAGCCGATCGTGACGCGCCCGGCCATCGACCGTGCCGTGGACGCCCTGCTGGAGGAGCTGTGCGCTACGCTCGGTGAGTCGGGCAGCGGTGCCCGACGCCTCAGCCTGCTCGCCTTCCGCGTGGACGGCGAGGTGCAGGAGGTGGTCATCGGTGTCGGCAGTCCCTCGCGTGACGCCGCTCACCTGCGCCGGCTCTTCGCCGAGCGGCTTGGCACCTTGGAGCCCGACCTCGGCTTCGAGCGCATAATCCTGCGCGCGACCGAGACCAACGCACTTCAGGCCCGCCAACTGAGCGGCCTGGGCGGGGACGCCCTGGCCGGCGAGCAAGAGCGGATGCTGTCGAAGCTGATCGACCGTCTCGGCCAGCACGCCGTGATGTGGCGTGTGGCGCCGACCGGAAGCCATTGGCCCGAGGATAGCGTGGCCATGGTCGATCCCTACACAAATCCCGAGGTGCCGGACGCCTGGGAGGAGCGGCGGCGGCCGGTGCGCCTCCTGCGTCAACCGAAGGAACTCGGCGTGGTGGCCGAGGTGCCGGAGGGCCCCCCTGCCCGGCTGCGTTTGGACGGTCGCGTGCTGCGGGTGTTGCACGCCGCCGGCCCCGAGCGGCTGGAACCGGAATGGTGGGGCGACAAGCACGACCGTCCGCGCCGGGATTACTTTCGGGTGCAGACCGAGGAGGGCGGTCGGCTGTGGGTGTGCCGACTCGGGATCGACCGTCCCAACGCCCCGGCACGCTGGTTCCTGCACGGCGTCATGGGCTGATCGCCCTGTGTCCCTTGCCTACGCAGAACTCGGCTGCCGCTCGAACTTCACCTTGCTGGACGGCGCTTCGCATCCCGGCGAGCTGGTGGTGGCCGCTGCAGCGCTCGGCCATGCCGGGGTGGGCATCTGCGATACCAACAGCCTTGCCGGTGCTGTGCGCGGCCACGTTGCTGCCAAGGAGGCCGGCATCCCCTACGTTGTGGGCTGCCGCCTGCAGCTGCAGGACAGTGCCGAGTACCTGGTGTGGCCGACCGACCGGGCGTCCTTCGGCCGCCTGACCCGACTGCTTTCGCTGGGCCGCATGCGCTCGCCCAAGGGCGAGTGCAGCCTCACTCATGACGAGATGATCGGACATGCGGAGGGCTGGTGCATGGCGGCCGTATCCCCCGTGCGCCCGGACGCCGCCTTTGGCGATCGCCTACGGGCCGACGCCACGGCGCTGCGCTCTCGGTTGGCGCTGCCGCTGCTCTGCACGGCGACGATCCGTTTCGACGACATCGACGAGGAACGGCTGGAAGCCCTGGCCGGGATGACCGCCCTCGCCCGTGTTGATCTGCTGGCGACCAATGACGTGCGCTACCACGTCGCCTCCCGTCGTCGCCTGGCCGACGTGCTAACGGCGATCCGCCTCGGCCGGCCGGTGGACCGGCTGGGCCGCGATGCCGAGCCCAATGCTGAGCGGCACTTCAAAGACCCAGCCGAGATGGCCCGGCTGTTCCGCCGCGCCCCGGCCGCCCTGATCAACACCCTCCGTGTCCTCGAGGCCTGCAGGGGCTTCTCGCTGTCCCAGCTGCGCCACGAGTACCCGGACGAGATCATGGAGCCCGGCCGCACGCCGCAACAGACGCTGGAGGGCCGCGTCGCCGAAGCATGCGCCCGCCGTTTCCCGCGCGGCGTGCCCGACGACATCCAGGGCCGCATTGAGCACGAGCTGCGGCTAATCGAGCGGCTGGACTACGCGCCCTACTTCCTGACGGTGGACGAGGTGGTGCGCTTTGCCCGAGACCAGGACATCCTCTGTCAGGGACGCGGCTCCGCCGCTAACTCCTCCGTCTGCTACGTGCTCGGCATCACCGCGGTGGATCCCTCCAAGCACGACCTCCTGTTTGAACGCTTCCTTTCGGTGGAGCGGGCTGAGCCGCCCGACATCGACGTCGACTTCGAGCACGAGCGCCGCGAGGAGGTGATCCAGTTCATCTACCGCCGCTACGGCCGCGATCGCGCGGCCATCGTGGGCACTGTAATCCGCTTTCGCGGCCGATCGGCAGTGCGCGAGGTCGGCAAGGCGCTCGGACTGTCGGAGGACGTCACCGGGCGGCTGGCCAAGGCCAGCTGGGGCCCAGGACGGGACGACAGCCTGGCCGAAATCGCGGCGGCCGAGGGCCTCGACCTGTCCGACCGCCGCCTCGGCCTTGCGCTGGAGCTGGCCGAGGAGATCCAGGACTTCCCCCGCCACCTCGCCACCCATGTCGGCGGCTTTGTCATGTCGCGCGGGCCCCTGATCGAGATGGCGGTGGTCGGCAACGCCGCCATGGACGGGCGCACGGTGCTGGAGTGGGACAAGAATGACGTCGAGGCGCTCGGCCTGCTGAAGGTGGACATCCTGGCGCTGGGGATGCTGAGCTGCCTGCGGCGCGGCTTCGACCTCCTGCGCCGGCACCGCATTGCCGACCTCGATCTCGCCGACGTGCCCCGCGACTGCGCCGAGACCTACGCTATGCTGCGCCGGGCCGACTCTCTGGGCGTGTTCCAGGTCGAAAGCCGCGCGCAGATGAACATGCTGCCGCGTCTGCGGCCATCGAAGTTCTACGACCTGGTGGTGCAGGTGGCCCTCGTCCGGCCCGGGCCGATTCAGGGCGACATGGTACATCCCTACCTGCGCCGGCGCTGGGGCGACGAGGCGCCGGTCTACCCCTCCCCCAGCAAGGAACACGGTCCGGAGGACGAGCTAAAGCAGGTGCTCGGCCGCACCCTGGGCGTGCCACTCTTTCAGGAGCAGGCCATGCGGGTGGCCATCGTCGCCGCCGGCTTCTCGCCCGGCGAGGCCGACCAACTGCGCCGCGCCATGGCCACCTTCAAGTACACGCAGGGTGTGGCGGTGTACCGGGACAAGCTGGTCGGCGGCATGATCCGCCGCGGCTACGACCCCGACCTCGCCGAGAGCGTGTTCAAGCAGATCGAGGGCTTCGGCTCTTACGGATTTCCGGAGAGCCATGCCGCCAGCTTCGCACACCTAGCTTACGCCTCGGCCTGGGTGAAGTGCCACCACCCCGCGGTGTTCGCGGCCGCGCTGCTGAACAGCCAGCCAATGGGGTTCTACGCCCCAGCGCAGATCGTGCGCGACGCCCAGCAGCACCGGGTGGTGGTGCGTCGGCTGGACGTGAACGAGAGCCGTTGGGACTGCACCCTGGAGCCGGAGGCACGCAGCGCCGAGGGCCTCGCCCTGCGGCTAGGGCTGCGCATGGCCGCTGGCCTGTCGGCCGAGGACGGGAAGCAAGTGGCCGAGGCCCGGCGGGCGGGCAACGGCTCGCCATATGGCTCGGTGGACGAGGTGGTGCGCCGGGCCGGGGTAGGCCGTAAGGCTATTGAGGCCTTGGCCGAGGCGGACGGCTTTGCTGGCATGGGTCTCGATCGCCGGGCGGCGATGTGGGACGCTAAGGGAGTCGAGAGCGACACCCCTCCCCTACTGCGGCTGGCTGCCCAGGCCGCGGCGGCCGGTGAGCCGCCCCTCCTTGTCGAGCCCTCCCCTGCCCTGCCGGCCGAGGCCGATGGGCAGTCGGTGGTGCTGGACTACACTGCTACTGGGCTAACCCTACGTCAGCACCCCCTCGCCCTATTGCGACCGCAACTGCGGGCACTCGGTTGCAGCGATACCCGCGACCTGGAGGGTATGCGCGCGGGGCAGCGGATCAGGCTGGCTGGCATGGTGCTGATGCGGCAGCGGCCGGGCACGGCCAAGGGTATCGTCTTCATCACGGTCGAGGACGAGCACGGGACAGCGAACCTCGTCGTGTACACCGATGTCGGTACGCGCGACCGGGCCGCGCTCATCGGGGCCCGGCTTATGGTGGTCGAGGCTCGGGTAGAGCGTGAGACCGAACGGGCCGAGGTGCCGATCACCCACCTGATCTGCCGCAAGCTGGAGGATCGCTCCGATCTACTTCGTAGCCTGATGCAAGGCTCGCTGCATGAAGGATGGACTGAGCGCGCGATTGGACGCGCCGACGAGGTCAGGCGCCCGGATCCAGGGTCAGTGCGACCCAACCCCCACATGCCCCAAAGCAGAGATTTCCGTTAATCCTGCTTTCCCGAAACGCCGAAGCCCCGAAAGTAGGAAATCGGGTTAGGCTGGGAACTTTGAGGCGTTCAGTCACCAAATTGGGGCGGCACCTCCTCTCCTGAAACGCAGAGTGTTGGCACACCTGGGGTGTGTGGTCCTCTAGCAATTTGTGCGGGAAATCAGGCTGAAAGGGCACTCTATTAGCCCCGTAGTCACCCACCTTCGCCCGATTCCGGGCTTTCCCGAAACGAGGAAATCCTCGTTTAGTGCTTTCGTGGCAGCCGGAAACCAAGTAACGCTTCGTGATGCCGCGAGGTCAGGGCAGCGCGACCGTTGCTGGAAAGCGTGGTTTCGGGAGATCGGTGTTTCGGGGGGGGGCATGATGGCCATTGTCACGTTCGCTCAGGTCAAGGGTGGTTCAGGAAAGACTACCGCTGCGATGTGCACAGTTGCCGAACTCGGTGCCCGAGGTGCGACAGCCCCGTAGTCACCCACCTTCACCCGATTTCGGGCTTCCCCGAAACGACGAAATCCCCGTTTAGGGCTTTCGTGCTAACCTGAAACCGAGTAACGCTTGGTGACGCCGCAAGGTCAGGGCAGCGCGGCCGTTGCTGGAAAGCGTGGTTTCGGGAAATCGTTGTTTCGGGGGGGTCATGATGGCCATTGTCACGTTCGCTCAGGTCAAGGGTGGTTCAGGAAAGACTACCGCTGCGATGTGCACAGTTGCCGAACTCGTTGCCCGAGGCGCGACAGTTGCTGCCCTCGACCTCGACCCGAATCGTCCTCTGAACGCCTTCTTCGGGAAGGTGCCGGAACTGCAGCACGTAGGCGTAGCTGTTCCGGACGGCGAGCGTCGGGTCAGTGCTCTGGTGAGGGATCTAGCGTCGAAGCATGATCACGTCGTGATCGACCTTATGGGGGCTGCCACGAACGACACGCAGGTAGCAATGGCGCTGGCCGATTTGGTGATTGTCCCATCTCAGATGAGCGAGACTGACCTCCGATGCGGGGTCGAGACGTGGCGGCAAGCTGAGGAGGCCCAGGACATTAGCGGTCGCCGTATTGCCCGCGGCGTCCTTCTGACACGCACGGCAGCCGGCGCAGCCCGACCGAGGGTCGAAGCTTTTCTTAGAGAACAGTACCAGCGGATAGGCGCGCATGTTCTCAGGGCCGCCTTCGGCGACCGGGCTGCGTGGAAGGAGATGACCTACACCGCTCACATCCCTCATCTTCATGACAGGAGTAGTAATGCTGCAGCGAACTTCGTCGCCGTTTTCGACGAGATGATGGCCTTGATCTCGGAGGACGCTTCTCCCTTGGCCAGTGCAGCCTGAGGAATCGAGCAATGTCCGCAAAGCCTCAGCGCCCGGTACTTCAAGCGCCTGATTTCGGACCGCGGCCGGCGCCCTTACCAACCTCGGCTAATGACCCGCGCTTCAGTGCAGCGGAGGCTTTGGAGACCACAGAGGCTCTTGAGCGTGGCTTGAGGAGCGGTAACGTGCGCGTGGTTAATCCGGAAACCGCGCCTCCCCAATCACGAACTGAGCCCGGTGCTCCACCCTCTCGCCGCTCCCCGGAAATCTCACTCTCTACCAAGGCACCCGAGTACGTTCTGCAGCAGCTTCGGCGACGTTACGCCGAGACTGGAGTGACTATTCGCAATCAGCTTCTGCTCGCGTTGCGAAAGGATGGGATTGAAATCAGAGAGGATGATCTGCAGGACGAACGTAAACGTCCGCGGACCAGATAGTCTTCTCGCGTTGTAAGAAATCGGGAGTTCCGGCTTTCCCGAAAGACCGAAATCCCTAGAATGGCTCCACGGACTGGCTGGTTTCGGGGTTGCAGGCCGGGCGTTAGGGACCTGGCTACGCTCACAAGCTGCTGCGTGAGATGGTCGGGCTGCAGCTAACGACGCGACTTGCGGGATTCCTCCTCGTCTACCTGCCATCAACATACTGGTGTCCTCGCGTTCCTTTCGGCCGTACCGAGAATGACCGCGGGCAGAGCGAACGGCGTGCTCGCCACGATTGAACTCCGCTTTTCCTGTTCGCACCGCTGATCGCGATCCTATGGGCCGAACCGGTTCAGGGAGCCACGATGCATGGAAGACGGGAGGGGAGGGGAGAGGCCGCTACCGCTAGCGGCGGACCCGCGACAAGGGTGCGTCGCTGCGCTCCCGCACCGGGGCGGGGCCCCGGCAGTGCCCTTGTCCCGCGCCCGCCTCGCGGTCGGCGGGTGGAATCCAGGAGAAGGATTCCGAGGGATGATCGGTAAGGATGAGGAGCTGCAGCGGCTTCGGGAGGGCGTGAACTGCGCCGCGCTGTTGGAACGGATGCCGCCGCCGTGGAGGCTGGACAAGGCGGAGAGCACCCGGGACTGCCTGAAGTACCGGCGCGGCCAGGGCGAGATCATCATCGTCAACCACGCCGGCCGGGGCTGGTGGGATGCTGGCGGGACAGCCAAGGGCGACGTGTTCGGGCTCGTGCAGCACCTGCGCCCGGACATGAACTTCGGCCACGCCCGCAAGCTGCTGCGCGAGATGGTTGGGCTGCAGCCCAGCTTTCCCGAGCACGAGCGGGTGCGCTCGCGCGGGGAGGGGAGTACCACCGCGGCCGAACGCTGGACGGCAGCAAAGCCGCTCCGGCCGGGATCACGGGCCTGGCGTTACCTCGCCGATGTTCGGCGCCTGCCCAGCCCAATCCTGGACGCTGCCGTGGCGGTCGACGCGATCCGGGAAGGTGCCTACGGCACAGCCTGGTTTGCTCACCGCGACGAGACAGATGCGCTGACCGGCTTCGACATGCGTGGGCCGGAGTTCCGTGGCTTCGCCAAGGGCGGGGACAAGACCCTGTTCCGGCTGCCCGGCTGGATCGGCTCGCGTGAGGTACGGCCACGCCGGATGGCCGTGACCGAGGCGCCGATCGACGCCCTCAGCCTTGCGGCCGTCGGGCGGCTGCAGGGCGACACCCTGTACGTCGCCACTTCCGGCGGCATGGGGCCGGGGTCGGTGCAAGCATTGGATTTGCTGCTCGCCGGGATGGCCGCCCTGCCGGACGCCCTTCTGGCCACCGCGACCGACAACGACCCGCCGGGGGAGCGCTACGCCGCCTTCCTGGCCGAGCGCGCCGCCGCGGCGGGCGTGCGCTGCGAGCGCTTGCTGCCACCGCGCGGGCTGAACGACTGGAACGACGTCCTGACACGGGGGAGGGGGGCATGAGCCTCATCACGGAAAGCACTGCCACGGCCCCCAGTCCGGAGGCGGACGATCTGGTGCGCGCGCTGCACGCCGCCTTCTTCCGGCTGCCCCCGAAGCTGCAGGCCCGCTGCAAGGTGCCGCCAACCGGCGATGCCGCGATCGACCGCCCGGTGCTGGTCGCAGCCGACAACGGCTCCGACCACTACCGCGGCGTGGTGGTCGCGGGCGAGCGCGACCAGGACGGCCACTGGCTGCTGGACGACGCCTTCACTCTGCTCAGCCTCGACCACGACGAGGGTCCCGACGCCGCTCTGGTGATCTGCCACGGATGGAACTGCCATGCCGACCGCATCTGAAGCCATCTCCTCCGACCGTGCCCGGCTGGTAGCTGGGCTGACCCGCCCCCAGGGCGAAGCCGCCGGGATGCACGGGGCGGTGCTGGTGCTGGCAGGAGCTGGAACCGGCAAGACCAAGACCCTGACCGCCGGCGTCGCCCTGCGCATCGCCGAGCGCGGCATACCGGCCCAGCGCATCCTGGCCGTGACCTTCACCAACAAGGCGGCGGACGAGATGCGCGAGCGCATCGTCGCCCTGCTCGGCGGGCAGGCGGCGCCGTCCTGGATCGGCACCTTTCACGGCCTCGGAGCCCGCCAGTTGCGACAGGAGCCGGAGATGGCGGGGCTGCGCGAGAACTTCGACGTGCTCGATGCCGACGATGCCAAGCGCCTGCTCAAGCGCACCATGAAAGCCATGGGCGCCGAGGCCGGCGATGACGAGGGCATGGGCAAAGACCCGGTGAAGGCCATGGCCGGCCACATTGGCCGCTTCAAAGACAACCTCATCACCCCGAGCGAGGCGGTCATTCGGGCTGAGGCGATGATTGCCTCGAGTCCAATGGCCGACGCCTCCGGTCTGCGCGCCGCGGCACGCATCTACCCGGAATATCAGCGCCGTCTGGTGGAGGCCAACGCCGCCGACTTCGGCGACCTGCTGCTCTGGCCGACCGTGGCCATGGGACGCGACGAGGAGCGCCGACTGCGTTTCGCCGGCCGCTTCTCCTGCTTGCTGGCAGACGAGTACCAGGACGTGAACGCCGTCCAGTACCGCTGGATCCGGCTGATGGCCAAGGACCACGGCGAGATCTTCGCCGTGGGTGACGATGACCAGGCGGTGTTCGGCTGGCGCGGCGCGGACATCGAGTATATCCGCCGCTTCACGCGCGACTTCCGCGGCGCGGCCGTGGTCAAGCTGGAGGAGAATTTCCGCTCCACTGGCCACATCCTGGCCGCGGCCAACGCGGTGATCGCCCGTGACGACACCCGGTTAGGAAAGACGTTGCGCACCACCCGGGAGCAGGGCCAGCCGATCGAGGTGGTCAGGTTCCGCAACGACGAGGCGGAAGCGATCGGCATCGCCGCCGAGATCCGCAAGCGCGGCGCCGAGGGCGTCCGCTGGCAGGACATGGCCATCCTGTACCGGGCCAACCACCTGTCGCGCGGCATCGAGGAGGAGTTGCTGCGAGCCAAGGTGCCCTACGTGCTCGTCGGCGATGTCGGCTTCTACCAGCGCGCCGAGGTGAAGGACGCCCTGGCGCTGCTACGCCTCGCGACCTGCCCGGATGACTGCCAGTCCGACGAGGCGTTCCGCCGCGCCTGCAACAGCCCGCCGCGCGGCATCGGCCCGAAGGCGCTCGACCTGCTGGAGCGCAACGCCGAGTGGCGTGGTTCCTCGCTGCTGGCCGCCTGCCACACCGCCGAGCTACCGCCCAAGGTGAGAGGGGCGGCCGGGGCCTTCGCCGACGCCGTGCGCTCGGTCGCGGCCGACGCGGAGGCCACAGTCGCCGACCGCTTGTCCATGCTGCTCGACCGCACCGGCTACCGGCAGTGGCTGCGCGATAGGCGGGCTGAGACGGTGGAGGGTCGGCTGGAGAACTTGGCCGAACTGGTGCTGCTCGCCGGGAGCTTTCACTCAGCGGCGGAGTTGCTGGAACATGCCGCCCTGGCCAGCGCCGCCCCGGGGGAGGACACCGAGGGACGGGTGCAGCTGCTCACCCTGCACCGGGCCAAGGGACTGGAGTTCGCCCAGGTCTTCCTGCCGGCATGGAACACGACCGTATTCCCGAGCCAGTACGGCGAGGCCTCGGAGGAGCGGCGACTGGCCTATGTGGCACTGACCCGCGGCAAGGAGCGGGTGGCGGTCAGCTACGCCGAGTTCCGGCGCGGCTACGTCGATCCCTCGCCCTTTCTCGACGACATCCCGGCCGACAACCGCCACGAGGGGTGGCTCCGCCCGGAGGAGCGCCGGGCACCGCGTCCATCACCCCGGCAGTCCGGCATGGACGCGCTCAACGAGATGCTCGCCAGCCTGCGGCAGCGGCGGGCGGGGTAAAGCAGGCGGGAGAGCAGGGAGGAGGAGAGGGAGTAGGGAAAGCCCTGCCACCCTCTCCCGGAGCGCGGCAAGGGTTCGTCGCTGCGCTCCCGCCGCAAGCGGCTCCCTTGCCTCGCCCCGGTCGGGGCGGCCGGCGGGCTGGGTCTTCGAGAAGAAGATTCAGCAGAAGGAATGGGATCCATGGATCTCGCCACACGCCTCTCCAAGCGTCAGGGCCGCAGACAGGACATCGAGGCAGCCGTCGGTCTGATCGTCATCGTTGTCGTCCTCCTTGGCGGCGCCGTGCTGCCGGGCTTCCTGGCACAGCACGCCTCCACCGTCCCGGTGCCGGCCCATCGGGAGGCCCGCCGGTGAGCCCCATCATCCTGCCCGAGATCCAGGGCCATCTCACCGTTCGGGCGCTGAAGGGTGAAGTGGCGGACGGTTTTGCTCTGTCCCGCGCCGACTGCTTCCCTGTTGTCGAGGTCGCCATCGTCCACGACGGCGCCGACCGCGGCATCGGCGAGACCGAGGCCTACGTCGCGCTGCTCGCCCGCGCTCCCGGCATGAAGCGCCTGCTCGAAGAGGCCCTGGCCTTCGAGGCCGAGGCCTTTGACGACGACGAGTCGGTGTCGGGTGCTGACCTGGTGGAATGGTTCGCTGGCTGGCGCGGCCGGGTCCGTAAGCTGCTGACGCAGCCGCTGCCGCCTCTTCTCCTGGTGATCGACCCGGAATCCTGACGGGCGCCCCACGCCCTTCCGATTGCCCCCATCAATCCGATCCGAAAGGAACTGCCATGTCCACTCCGGCACGGTTGCCCCGGCTGCTTGTCCTGCGTCCCTACCTCGGGCAGGCGACCCGTGACGGCGCCTACGCGCACGTCGACGCCCTGGTGATGTACACACGCGACGGCACGATGCCGTGCCGCTACGGCGAGCTGCGCCCACTGATGTGGCACGAGGACGGCGCACGCCCCATCCTGCACGAGAACTTCCGCTTCACCTGCCAGGTCGATGACCGGCAGGCCACGCCTTACGCACTGCGCTACGGGTACATGCCGGAGAACGGCGAGGTGTTCACCACGAGCGATCTCGCCCGCTTCGGCAAGCCGCTCGCCGCCCTGCAGCGCGCCATGGCGCGGCTGGTCGAGCAGGAGGGGCGCACCGAGGATCTCGGGCAGATCTTCGCCCGGCTCGCCCGCGTGCTGCGGGTCGATGGCACGGTGCTGCTGGATGTCCGCGAGCACGGCAGCTTCTTCGAGGAGAACCACCGCGTCCGTCTGACGGCAGACGCTCCGAACCTCGGCGAGATGATCCGTGATCTCGGGGTGGTCGCGCGGGAACTGTACCTTCGCTGCGCCGAGCGGCTCGGCCGTCGGGCGGCCTGAGCCATGGTCCTCGCCTGCGAGGCTCCCGAGAGGGCGGCCGCGATCTGCTCCTGGTGCGGCGAGATTGCCGTGCTGGAGCTTGCGGAGGCGTGGTCCGACCACGCTTTCCAGTTCAAGACCTGCTGCCCGGCCGCCCACGAGGACGTCTGCGCCGGCATGGCCGAGGACCCTGCCTGGGCGCGCGACCTGCTGCGCCATCTCGGGGCCGAGGTCCTGCTGGGACACGGCCTGCGCCGAGTGGCCGACACCGGCTGCGGCCAGCTGCTGCTGGACTGGAAGCTGGAGGTCCGGCCAGTGAGCTTCGCACGCGCTGCCGACTTCGTGCGGCGTCACCACACCCACAACGCCGCCCCAACCGCCTGGCGCTACGGCGCCGCGATCGTCAACGGGTCCACCCTGCTGGGCGTAGTGATGATCGGCAACCCGGTCGCCCGCGGCTTGATGGGCCGAGGCACTCTCGAGGTGAATCGCCTCTGCATCCGCAGAGATGTCCCCCGCACCCTGGCCTGGAACGCCTGCTCGCAGCTTTATGGCTGGGCGGCCAGGGAGGCCGAGGTGCGCGGCTTCGAGCGCATCGTTACCTACACGCGGGCTGATGAGGAGGGCGGCAGCCTCCGCGCTGCAGGATGGAACAGGGATGCCCAGGTTCGCGGTCGGTCATGGAGCAGCCCGACGCGGCCACGCACCGACCGTGCCCCGCTGATCGACAAGCATCGCTGGAGCCGGGCGTTGAAGCCTCGCCATCCTGTTCCCCAGCCGGCCGTGCTGCCGGCGATCATGCCCCTGACCCTGGATGCCGCCGCGTGAACCGGCCGCCAATCCCGTGGAACCCGGAGGACCTGCTCGACGTCGCCCGCGCCATCGAGGCCCTGGGCGCCCTGAGCTTCCAAATGGCCGAGCGCTTCGGCCCCGACGACGGGCTGGAGCTGTCCTGCCGCGCTACGGCCGCGCTGCTCGAGCGCGTTCTGCGCGACGAGGCCGATGCCGCCCTGCGCCACACGATCATGCGCCGCCTGGAGGCTGAGGCCGACCATGCCAGGGAGATGCAGGAGACGAGCCCGATCAAAGAGAGCGAGGAAAGCGGTGAGAGAGCCGTGCCGCACGGCGGCCCGGCGCCGCAAGGGGAGGCCTGACGGCCCGCGGCTGCGCCGCGCCCTTGCCCCACCGTCCCGCGTCCGGCCGCGGCGGAGGGGCCGAGGCGGAATGATCCGTTCTCGGCAGGCAAACCTACCCTGAAAGGGATCAGCCCGTGGCTACCACCAGCATTATCCTATCCGCCTACCTTGGCCGTCGCGTGCGTGAGCACGGCTACATCTCGACGGAGATCGGGCTGTGCATCGGCGGCGGCACGCCCCAGCGCCGTCTCGCTGTCGAGGGCCTGACCGGCATCACCCGCGCCGTGGCCGAGTTCGGCCGCGACGTGCTGGCCGCCAACCCTGGCGCCAGCTTCGACATCTCGGTCACCATGGCCAAGGGCCAGCGCAAGCCGCGTGGTTTCGACGATGCCGAGAAGGCCGGGACCTTCGGCCACAAGGCTTTCCTGCGCGAGGACGCCGGCGAGGACGCAACCCACCGCAAGCTGGTCGGTCCGTCGGCCGCGGGTGCCGGCGCGCCTGCAGCGGTCGCGGCCTGAGAAGGCAGCGAAGGGAGAGGTGTGAGCGGGGAGGGGTGCCGCACCCCGTCCCCCGCCGCAAGGGCGAGGGCCTGACGGCCCGCCACTGCGCGGCGCCCTTGCCCCGGCGGCGCGGGGCGACGGCCGCCTGGGGGGTGTTCGGAAAGGAACACCACCATGGAAATCCGCCGCCTCGCCGCCCGTCCTGGGCCGGACCTGTTCACCCGCATCCCCGCCGCCGACGCGGGCGAACCGATCGCCTGCACCCGCTGCAGCTCGACCTTCGATGCCGATCCCACCATCGCCGTCGGCTGCCCCACCTGCGGCGCTCCGGAGGGGGAGCGCTGCCGCCTTCCGGCGCAGGGCGGTCTCCATCGCTCGCACTACACGCGCGCTCACATCGCACTGCGCACCGGCCGCATGGGCGCTTGCGAGGCGCTGACCTGGGACCGGCTGCACGCGCTGCCCGTGAGGCTCCCCGCGGCGTCCTGCCCCACCGCCGTTCCCGTCCACGCGAGCCGGTGAGGAACACTCCGATGAGCGTCGTCCGCCGCTTTCTCGACCTGTCCAACGCCCACCTCACGAACGAGGACAGGTCGCTTCTCGATGCCTGCGCCGGTCACGACACCGGCGAGCTGCTCTGCTCCAGCACACCCTATGGCTGGTTCGTCTTCGCCTGCGAGGAGCGGCCGCAGATCTCCGACACGCTGTGGGCGCTGTTCGAGGAAGCCCGCCAGCACGGCTGCGAGTACCTCCTGTTCGACCGCGACGCTGCGAGCCTCGAAGGCTTCCCGGTGTTCGACTGGGAGGCCGAGGAAGCCACGACCGAGAGGGCTAGGGAGGAGGAGGAACTGACGGAGCCAGGATGAGGGGAGGGAGGAAAGGCCGTCCCGCACCGGGATGGTCGCCGCAAGGGTTCGTCGCTGCGCTCCCGCGCTCCGCGCGCCCTTGCCCCGACCACCCCGGACGCGGGGGCGGGGAGGTGTTCCGAGAGAATGAAAGGGAACACCGATGGCCCAGTCCCGCCGCCAGTCGTCCGAGCGCCCGGCTCCCCGCGACCACTACGCCGAGATCACCGACCAAGTGGTCGCGGCACTCGAGGCCGGCACGGTGCCGTGGCGCCGCCCCTGGGACCAGGACAAGGCCGGCGCCGGGCCCCTGTCGCCGCGCAACGCCGTCACGGGCCGGCGCTATCACGGGATCAACGTCCTGTTGCTCGGCATAACCGGCATGGCCTTCGCTGGCACCGATCCCCGCTGGCTCACTTACAAGCAGGCCGAGAGCAAGGGCTGGCAGGTCCGCCGCGGCGAGCGCGGCTCGCGTGTGTTCTTCTTCCGCAAGCTGACCCTCCGCGACGGCGACGCCGCGCCCGATGCCGGAGGGGAGGTGGAGGGCGGCACCCGCACCGTGCCGGTGCTGCGTGCCTACACCGTGTTCCACGCCAGCCAGGTGGACGGCATCCCCGCCTTCGAGGCGCCCTCTGTTGAGGAAGCGTCCTGGCGCACGCCCGAAGCGGCCGAGACTATCATGCGCAACAGCGGCGTGCTGTTCCGCGAGGGCGGCGACCGCGCCTACTACTGCCCGTCCACCGACCACATCCAGATGCCGCCGCGCGCAGCCTTCGCCACGCCCGAGGGCTACTGTACGACCGGCCTGCACGAGCTGGCGCACGCCTCGGGCGCCAAGCACCGCCTGGACCGCGACCTGACCGGCCGCTTCGGAAGCCATGCTTACGCGCAGGAGGAACTGCGGGCCGAACTCACATCCTGCTTTGTCGGTGCCGATCTGGGTCTGCCCTGCGACATCCCCAACCACGCCAGCTACGTCGCGTCCTGGCTCCGCACCCTCAAGCAGGACAAGCGCGAGATCTTCCGGGCGGCGGCTGAGGCGCAGCGCATGGCCGACTACCTGCTGGCCTTCCATCCCGAGCACGCCCGCATCGCGGCTGAGGAGGCGCGGCGCGACGAGGCCGCCGAGGAGGCATGAGGGCCGCCGTGCAGACGCATAGGGTCGGGAACACGCCCGACCTGCAGTCCTACGACCACGTCGTGCTGTTCACCTCCGGCGGCAAAGACGCCACGGCGTGCATGTTCGATCTGCTAGATCGCGGCGTGAATCCGGCGCGCATCGAGCTGCACCACCACGAGGTGGACGGCCGAGGACCGGCCTTCATGGACTGGCCGGTAACCGGCGCCTACGTCGCCGCCCAGGCAGTGGCCTTTGGCGTGCCGCTGTTCCGTTCCTGGCGCGAGGGCGGGTTCGAGCGGGAGATGCTGCGCCAGAACGCAGCGACGGCGCCGATCCAGTTCGAGACACCTCATGGCCTCATGAGGGCAGGAGGTGGCGGTCCGCGGAACACCCGGCTGCTGTTTCCGCAAACCTCCGCTGACCTCTCCGTCCGCTGGTGCTCGGCCGCCCTCAAGATCGGCGTCGGCGCGGCCTCCATCGCTGGGCAGGACCGCTTCCTCGGCCGCCGCACCCTGGTGGTGACCGGCGAACGGGCGCAGGAGAGCGCTGCGCGGGCGCGCTACTCTACCTTTGAGCCGCACCGCACTGACACGCGCGACGGCTCCCGTCGGCCGCGCCACGTCGACCACTGGCGCCCGGTCCACGGCTGGGACGAGGGCCGGGTGTGGGACGCCCTGCAACGGCACGGCATGCGGCCGCACCCGGCCTATGAGCTCGGCTGGTCGCGCCTGTCCTGCATGGCCTGCAATTTCGGCTCGGCCGCGCAGTGGGCCACCATCCGCCTGATCGCGCCGGCGCTGTTCGAGCGCATCGCGGCCTACGAAGATCAGTTCGGCCGCACCATCCAGCGCGCCCGCTCAATCCGCACCTTGGCCGACCTCGGCCGACCCTACCCGGCCGCCCTGTCCCGTCCCGACCTCGTGGCCCTCGCCCTCGGCGAGAGCTGGGGGTTGCCAATCCTCGGCCTGCCCTCGGCGTGGACTCTCCCGGCGGGCGCTTTCGGCGAGGCCGCCGGTGCGACCTGAAAAGGGACGACGAGACGAAGGAGGAGCTGCCGCACGCCGACCAGGCGCCGCAAGGGTGCGTCGGCTTCGCCTCCCGCGCTGCGCGCGCCCTTGCTGGCCGAAGCGAAATGGGCGCGATGCTCCAACGCCCCGCCCACGATGGCCGACCTCTGGGTGGATCCGGTTGCCAACCCGTCCTGCTTCGCGCGGCCCCGCCCGCAGGACTTCGATCCCGACCCGGCGAAGCGGCGGCGCCGTGTGCCGCCGCCGCCTGCGGTGCGGGCCGACCCGCACTCGATCCCGAACATGCTCGCCGCCCTGACCGGGCGGGGCCTCAAGGCCAGGATCACCCGGTTGGGCGATCCCGCCCACGCGCGCGGCCACATCCAGGTGGATATGCCGGTGAAGAGTCGGGCGCGCTTTGTCCTGATCGGGGAGGCCAGCGACGGCGTCACCGAATGGCGCGCCGTTTGGGACGGCAACGACAGCAAGGCCGGGCTTAAACGGCGGCGGCAGTCCGAAGCCACCGACGCATACCGCCTAATGCTTACGGCGATGCGCGAGGGGCGCCCGCAGTCCCAATCGACTTGTTTGCCGTTCTTCCCGAAATCCCGAAAACTTGAAAAAGGGAAAGAGAGAACTTTGAGAACGGATGAGATGAGGGAGAACTCGCTGCCACCGCGGCCCGGCGCGCGGCAAGGGTGAAGTCGCTCCGCTCCCGCCGCTGCGCGGCGCCCTTGCCCCGCCCCGAACCGGGCGGCCGGCGTGGAGTGGTCACGAGGAAGAAGATGAAACGGGAGAGGGGATGATCCCCGACCCGGCCTGACCTCGACCGGCGTCCCCCAGGGCGTCGCCCCCGCAAGAGTCCACTCACCACCAGCATCGCGTCACGCGCACCCGGCCGCCCCCATGGGCCGCCGGGCGCTCGCGCGTGCGCGCACGGGAACCCCGCGCCATGGCCAAGACCGCCCCCGCCTCCACCCAGCTGAGCCTGTTCGACACCACCGCGCTGACCTCGCCCTTCGGGCTGTTCGGAGAGGGGAGCGGCGGCCTGCTGCCCGCCCTGGACGGGGACGATGACGAGGACGATGCGGCCGAGGCGCCGATTGCCCCGGCGATCCCGCGCGTGGTGGCCCGCGACTTCCGCCTCGCCGGCGATCGCGGCCTCGCTGCCGGCTGGAAGGCTCGCGCGGCCGACAACCTGGCGGCCATCCGCCTGCTGCAGCGGATCGAGGGCGAGACCCGGCCGGCCACGGCCGACGAGCAGGTGGTGCTGGCCCGCTTCGTCGGCTACGGGGCCGGCGACCTCGCCAACACCCTGTTCCGCCGCCCTGGCGAAGCGTGGCGCGAGGGCTGGGCCGAGCAGGGCGACGGGCTGGAGCAGGCCGTGTCGGCCGCGGAACTGGCGTCGTTGAGTCGCTGCACCCAGTACGCCCACTTCACGCCCGAGTACGTGGTGCGCGCTGTGTGGGCGGGGCTGACCCGCATGGGCTTTCAGTACGGCTCGATCTTGGAGCCGGGCTGCGGCACCGGCCAGTTCCTGGCCCTGCGCCCCGAGGGGATCGAGGACTGCTCCGCCGTCACCGGCATCGAGATGGACCCGATCACCGCCCGCATCGCGGCGCTGCTCTACCCCAAGGCGTGGATCCGCAACGAGGACTTCACCCGCGCCAAGCTGGCCGAGAGCTTTGACCTCGCGGTCGGCAACCCGCCCTTCTCGGACCGCACGGTGCGTGCCGAGGACGTGGCCGGCAAGCTCGGCCTCAAGCTGCACGACTACTTCATCGCCCGTGCCGTGGAGCGCCTGAAGCCCGGCGGCCTCGCCGCCTTCGTCACCTCGCACGGCACGATGGACAAGGTGGACCCCAAGGCGCGCGAGCACATCGCGGGCATGGCCGACCTGGTGGGCGCCATCCGCCTGCCGGCCGGCGCCTTCGCCGCCGCCGCCGGTACCGACGTTGTGGTGGACGTGCTGTTCCTGCAGCGCCGCGAGCGCGGGGCCGCCTCGAACGGGGTGGAGTGGGCCCATCTGGAGGAGGTGGTCCCGGCCGAGGACGGCGACGCGGCGATCTACGTCAACGCCTACTTCGCGGCGCACCCGGAGATGGTGCTCGGGCGACATGACTGGACCAGCAGCCCGTTCGGCCTGACCTACGACTGCGCCCGCGACGGCCGCGACCTGGACGGGGCGCTCGCCGAGGCCGCCGCCCGGCTGCCCGAGGGGATTCACCAGCCCCCGCACGCCGCCACGGCGCCGGTCCGGGTGGCGAAGCCCACCCTGCAGGTCGGCACCGCCGCCGAGGGGGCCACGGTCAAGGAGGGCTCCTACCTGCTGGGCGCCAACGGCACCCTGCTGCAGGTGGTGGACGGCCGCGCCGAGGAGGTGGCGGTGAAGTCGGGCAAGGGCACCGTCGGCCTGTTCGCCAAGCACGCGCGTATCATCCGCGGCCTTATCCCGGTCCGCGACGCCGTGCGCGAGGTCATCCGCGCCCAGGAGCGCGACGAGCCCTTCGGCGCCGCCCAGGTGCGGCTGCGCGCCGCCTACGGCGCCTTCCTGCGCAGCTTCGGCCCCATCAACCTGACCAGCGTCTCGACCTCTACCGACGAGGCCACGGGCGAGGTGCGCGAGAGCGTGCGTCGCCCGAACCTGCAGCCCTTCCTGGACGATCCCGATAGCTGGCTGGTGTCGTCGATCGAGGAGTACGACCTCGAGAGCGGCGAGGCGACCAAGGGCCCGATCTTCACCGACCGGGTGATCCACGCGCGGGCCGAGCCGGTCATCGTCTCGGCCGCCGATGCCCTGGCGGTGACGCTGGCCGAGCGGGCCGTGGTGGACCTCGACCGCATCGGCGAGCTGATCGGCCGCGACCGCGCCACGGTGCTGGCCGAACTCGGCGAAACGGTGTTCCTCGACCCTGGGCTGACCACGGAGGGCTTCGAAGCCTGGCAGACGGCCGACGAGTACCTGTCCGGCCATGTCCGTCGCAAGCTGGCCGCCGCCCGCGCCGCCTCTGTGCTGGACGAGCGCTACGCCCGCAACGTGGCCGCTCTGGAGCGGGTGCAGCCAGAGGACCTGCGGCCCTCCGACATCACCGCCCGCCTCGGCGCGCCGTGGCTGCCGGCCACCGACGTCGCCGACTTCATCCGCGAGGTGATGGGAGTCACCACGATGGTGCGGCATACCGTGGAGGTGGCGCACTGGAGCATCGAGATCTACCGCTTCGCCGGTGAGGCCTCGGCCACCTCGGAGTGGGGCACGCACCGCCGGCACGCCGGCGAACTGCTGGATGACGCGCTGAACGCTTCCATCCCACAGATCTGGGACGTCTGGCGCGACGAGCAGGGCGAGCACCGGCAGATCAACGCCCAGGAGACCGAGGCGGCCAAGGACAAGCTGGCCAAGATCAAGGGCGCCTTCGAGCGTTGGGTATGGACTGACAGCGACCGCGCCGAGCGGCTGGTCCGCCTGTACAACGACGCCTTCAACAGCCTCGTGCCGCGGCACTTCTCGGGCGAGCACCTGCAGCTGCCTGGCGCCTCCTCGGTCATCCAGCTGCGCGCCCACCAGAAGCGCGTCATCTGGCGCATCGTCGCCTCCGGCCAGACCTACATTGCCCACGCGGTCGGGGCGGGGAAGACCTTCACCATCGCGGCCGCCATCATGGAGCAGAAGCGCCTCGGCTTGATCGGAAAGGCCATGCTGACCGTGCCAGGGCACTGCCTTGCCCAGGCCTCGCGCGAGTTCCTGCAGCTTTACCCGGGCGCCCGCATCCTGGTGGCCGACGAGACCAATTTCACCAAGGACAAGCGCGGACGCTTCTTGGCCCGCGCGGCGACGGCCAACTGGGACTGCATCATCATCACCCACTCGGCCTTCAAGTTCATCGCAACACCCGCGGAGTTCGAGCGCGGCCTCGTGCAAGAGCAGCTCGACGCATACTCCGCCCTGCTGGAGCGGCTCGACGGCGACGACCGCATCGCGCGCAAGCGCATCGAGCGCATGAAGGAGGGCATGCAGGAGAAGCTGGACGGCCTTTCGACGGCGAAGGACGACATGCTGACCATCGCCGAGATCGGCGTCGATCAGGTGATCGCCGACGAGGCGCAAGAGTTCCGCAAGCTGTCCTTCGCCACCAACATGGGCGGCCTGAAGGGCATCGCTCCGGACGGCTCGCAGCGGGCCTGGGACCTGTTCGTGAAGTCGCGCTTCATCGGTACCATCAATCCTGGCCGCGCACTCGTGCTCGCCTCCGGCACGCCGATCACCAACACGCTAGGCGAGATGTTCACGCTGCAGCGCTTCATGCAGCCCGAGATGCTGGAGGAGCGCGGCATCCAGGAGTTCGACGCCTGGGCCTCCAACTTCGGCGACACCCGCACCGAGCTGGAGTTGCAGCCCTCCGGCAACTACAAGCCGGTCACCCGCTTCTCGGAGTTCGTCAACGTCGCCGACCTGATCGCCATGTTCCGCACCGTCGCGGACGTGGTGTCGAAGGACGACCTGCGGCAGTACCTGAAGCTGCCTTCGATCATCGGTGGCAAGCGCCAGATCATCACTGCCCCGGCGAGCCCGGCCTTCCGGGACTACCAGCGCACCCTGGCGGCGCGGATCGCGGCGATTGAGGCGGGCAAGGGCAAGCCCGAGAAGGGCCAGGACATCCTGCTCTCCGTCATCACCGACGGCCGGCACGCTGCCATCGACCTGCGCTTCGTGGTGCCCGAGCAGGACAACGAGCCCGAGAACAAGCTCAACCTGCTCATCGACAACGCCTTCCGCATCTGGTCCGAGACCCGCGACCGGCGTTTCCGCAAGCCGGACGGCTCGCCACACCCGGTGCCCGGCGCCACCCAGATGATCTTCTCGGACCTGGGAACCGAGGGAGCACTCGCCACGCGCGGCTTCTCGGCCTACCGCTGGATCCGCGAAGGGCTGATCGCGCGCGGCGTGCCGCCCGAGCGCATCGCCTTCATGCAGGACTACAAGAAGTCCGAGGCCAAGCAGTCGTTGTTCAATGCCATGAACAATGGCCAGATGGACTTCCTGCTGGGCTCCTCGGCCACCATGGGGACGGGCGTGAACGCCCAGCGCCGGCTGGCCGCCCTGCACCACCTCGACGTGCCCTGGCTGCCCTCCGAGATCGAGCAGCGCGAGGGGCGCATCGAGCGCCAGGGAAACCAGAACGAGGAAATCGGCCTCTACGCCTACGCCACGCTCGGCTCGATGGACGCCCAGATGTGGCAGAACAACGAGCGCAAGGCCCGCTTCATCGCCGCGGCGCTGGGGGGCGACCGCTCGATCCGCCGCCTGGAGGACGTCGGCAGCCAAGCCAATCAGTTCGCAATGGCCAAGGCCATTGCCTCCGGCGACCCCCGCCTGATGCAGAAGGCGGGGCTGGAGGCCGAGTTGGCCCGCCTCGATCGCCTGCGTGCCGCCCACTTCGACGACCAGCACGCCGTGCGGCGTCGGGTCGCCGAGGCCCGCTCGACCATTGGACGGGCGACCCAGGCCATCGCCGACACCGAGGCGGATCTGGGGCGACGCGTCTCCACCCGGGGCGACGACTTCCGCATGGAGGTGGATGGCAGGACTTTCGCCGAGCGCAAGCCGGCGGGCGCCGCCCTGCTGAAGTTCATCCGCACCGTGCAGTTGGAGGGCCGCAAGGGCGACTGGGACCTCGGGCAGATCGGCGGCTTTCCGCTGAAGCTGGAAGCCCGCCGCTACCGCCAGGGCGCGGACCTGGAGATCCACCTGCTGCTCACGCGCACTGGCGGCGAGCACGAGGTGCGGGTGGAGGACGACCTCACCGCCATGGGGCTGGTGTCGCGGCTGGAATACGACCTCGGCCGCTTCGAGGCGGAGTTGGCTGAGTACCGCCGGGGGCTGTTAGAGGCCCAGCGACAGCTGCCGGCCTATGAGGCGCGGCTTGGCGAGGGCTTCGAGTTTCAGGCCGATCTCGATGCCAAGCGTGCCGAGATGGCCGAACTGGAGGCCTCTCTGGCGCAGACCGGCAGAGAGGAGGCGCTCTCCGCTGCGGCCTAACGCAGGCAAAAAAAGGGCGGCGCCCGTGGGTGCCGCCCGAGTTTAGGGAGGAAACGTCCAAGAAAGCAGCATCGGCCAAGCCGGTTGCTGCACTGCACAAGATAGGCATAGGAGGCTGACGGGCAAGTTAATTTGTGCAACGCAGCATGAAGGTTTGAAGGAGGAGACGAGGGGGGAGGGAAGCGGTCGCACCCGGTCGTGCCCCGGCACCGCTTCGCTGTTGAGTTTCGCTGAGAACTGACCCGGGGTTTTCATCGAGAACTGACCCGTGCAGGGATATGTCCCGCGGGCTGTGGCCGCGGGTCAAGCGGGTGCTTTGGCCCTCCTGTTCCTGGGTTCGGCCGAGCTGCTCCTGAACCGGAAACTGTCGTTGCCGGTCTCCAGGATGTGGCAGTGGTGCGTGAGCCGGTCGAGCAGGGCCGTGGTCATCTTAGCGTCGCCGAACACGCCGCCCCACTCGCTGAAACTCAGGTTGGTGGTGATGACCACGCTGGTGCGCTCGTAGAGCTTGCTGAGCAGGTGGAACAGCAAGGCGCCGCCCGAGGCGCTGAACGGCAGGTAGCCGAGCTCG
>NZ_FQZF01000026.1:0-10436 GCF_900141905.1 Muricoccus roseus
CTGCTCCATCAGCTGCCGCTCGGAGCGGACCGAGAACAGGATCTGGATCAGGCTCGCTCGGATCAGCCGCTCGGGCGCAATCGAGGGGCGGCCGAAGTCGGTGTAAAGCACCTCGAAATCGGCATCCAGGCTGGCCAGCGCCTCGTTCACCACCTGCCGGATCTTGCGCAGGGGATGCCGCGCCGGGATGCGCGCCTCAAGATCGACGTAGCTGAACAGCGACCCGCTCGTCTCGTCCGTCCCCCGCATCATCAACCCCGCGGTTGCCCTGCGGAGGTGAATCATGTTCCTCAAATCGCGTCGAGGGCCGACTTCTTCAGCAACCTGCTAAGGTGGAACAGCGGCGGCGCTGGAGCGACGCAGAATTCCTTCTTCCTCCCCCGCCCACAAACCCGCAACTCAAAACCCCCGCTAACTCCGCAGAAACTCCGCCAGATCCGCGTTCAGCCGCAGCTTCTCCGTGAAGAACAGCCCATGCGGCGCCCCGGGATAGACGATCATCCGCGCCCCCAGGATCATCCGCGCCGCCGCCCGCCCCGTCACGTCGATCGGCACGGTCGCGTCCGAATCCCCATGGATCACCAGCGTCGGCACCGCGAAGGCAGCCATGTCGCTGCGGAAGTCGGTTTCCGAGAAGGCGCGCACGCAATCCAGCGTGGCTTTGGGGGAGGCCTGCATCGCCAGCCCATGCGCCCATTGCAGGATCTCGTTCGTCACCCCGAAGTTCAGCATCCCCGCGCCGAAAAACTGCCGCCCGAAGCTCGTCAGGAAATAGGGCCGGTCGTCGCTCAGCCCGCGCACCATCTCGTCGAAGGTCTCGCGCGGCACGCCCTCCTCATGGTCCGGCGTCTTCAGCAGGAAGGGCGTCACCGCGCTCACCAGCACCGCCTTCGCCACCCGCCCCGCGCCGTGGCGCTTGAGGTAGCGCGCCACCTCCCCCCCGGCCATGGAGAAGCCGACCAGCGTCGCCCCCTGCAGGTCCAGCGCCTCCATCAGCGCCGCCAGGTCATCCGCCAGCGTGTCGTAGTCATAGCCGGAGCCAGGCTGCTCGCTCCGCCCGAAGCCCCGCCGGTCCGGCGCGATCACCCGGAACCCCTGGGAAGCCAGGAACACCGCCTGGTACTCCCACATCGCCCCGCTCAGCGGCCAGCCATGCAGCAGCACCACCGGCTTCCCGCTGCCCCAATCGGTGTAGTGGATCGCGACGCCGTCGCGCGTGGTGACGAAGGGCATGGGGGCGCTTGTTCCTGGAATCGGCCACCGCAGAACGGCACTCGGGGCAAGCCGGTTGCCGCACATGGCAGCCATGCTGCACCGCACCCGTCCATCCTCCGCCCCCGGCCCCAGATACCCGGCAACCGCCGGCCCCGCGCCGGCCCAGCAGCCGAGGATCCACCCTTGCCCGACAACGCCTCCAGCCCGCTCTTCCAACCCACCAAGGTCGGCGCCATCGAACTCGCCAACCGCGTGGTCATGGCCCCGCTCACCCGCAGCCGCGCCCTGGCCGGCGACGTCCCCCGCCCCTCCGCCGCCACCTACTACGCCCAGCGCGCCAGCGCCGGCCTGCTGATCACCGAAGCCACCCAGGTCAGCGACACCGCCAAGGGCTATGCCTGGACCCCCGGCGTCTACACCGAGGCGCAGGTCGCCGGCTGGCGCGCCGTGACCGAGGCGGTGCACGCCAAGGGCGGCAAGATCGTCGTCCAGCTCTGGCATGTGGGCCGCATCTCCCACCCCTCGCTGCAGCCCGGTAACGCCCAGCCGGTGGCCCCCTCCGCCGTCACCCCCAAGGGCCAGGCCTTCACCGAAACCGGCTTCCAGCCCCATCCCCAGCCCCGCGCGCTGGAGGTGGAGGAAATCCGCCAGATCGTGGCGGACTTCGCCCATGCCGCCACCATGGCCCGCAAGGCCGGCTTCGACGGCGTGGAGATCCACGGCGCCAACGGCTACCTGATCGATCAGTTCCTGCGCGACGGCAGCAACAAGCGCACCGACCTCTACGGCGGCTCGGTCGAGAACCGCACCCGCTTCCTCTTCGAGGTGGTGGAGGCCGTCACCCAGGCCATCGGCGCCGACCGCACCGGCCTGCGCCTCTCCCCCGTCACCCCCGCCAACGACGCGAGCGACAGCAACCCCTTCCCGCTGTTCAGCCACGCCATCGAAGGCCTGAACCGCCACAACCTCGCCTATCTCCACATGGTCGAGGGCGCGACCGGCGGCCCGCGCGACATCGTGCCGGACTTCGACTTCCAGGCCCTGCGCCGCGCCTTCCGCGGCCCCTACATCGCCAACAACGGCTACGACTTCGCCATGGCCGACGCCGCCCTGCGCGAAGGCCGCGCCGACCTCATCGCCTTCGGCCGCCCCTACATCGCCAACCCCGACCTGGTGGAACGCCTCAAGTCCGGCGCCCCCCTGGCCGAACTGAACCGCGAAACCCTCTATGGCGGCGACGAGCACGGCTACACGGACTACCCCGCCCTCGCGGCCTGAGCCGTCGGTCTGTCCCTGGGGAGAGGAAGAAGGAATTCTTCCTCTCCCCAGACCCGTCGAAGGCAGTGCCTTCGACCCATCGTCTTCTTTTAGAAGTTTGGAATCACTCGGCGGACGGTGCGCCTGAGGTCTAGGACCTCAGGCGACTGCGAAGGCAGAACCCGCACCCCTAACGAGAGACCCCACTGATCCGGGGCATCCACGGCAGTCCGATGCAGGTCCAGGAGCCTCAGGCTCCTGGCGGGTGCAGGGCGGAGCCCTGCCCTGGAGCAACCCCCCTGCCAAGAGCAGGGCTCCTCCCGGATCTTTTGCTTCAATCAGCCCGGGATCGATGGTCCCTCCCCCCTGACGAACGAACGATTCCTCGATCAGGGGCGCATCTTGGGACTCATCATCAACCCCCGCGGCACCGGCGGTTCGGGCAAGACCGAGCTCGCCCGCCGCATCCTCTCGGCCTATGGCTGGCCCGGCGCGGGCCAGGTCCAGCCCATCCACCGTGCGGGCCGCGAGCGGCCCATCGCCTACCGGCTCCGCCACCCCGCCCGAGCGCGCCGCCCGCAACCTCGCCGCCCGCCGCCGCGCCCGCCGCGCCACCTGGCCCCTGATCGCCCGCGCCGTCCTCGCCCAGCGCGAGGCGATCGAGGCCGCCTGTGCCCGCCTGCGCGGCCTGGCCGCGGTGGAGGCCCACGACTTCGACGCCGCCCTCACCCGCGCGCGGGATCTGCTGGGCCTCCAGGCCCCGGGCAGCCCCGCCGCGAGCCAGCCGGACCGCCTCCAGCCCGCCTGACCCCCACTTCCGGAAGAACGAGACACGACATGGCGCAGGCCTTGGCAAAGGAGAGCCGCGTCAACCCATTCGTGAAATCGGCCCAGGCCCGTCGCGACGGCTGACCGCATCCCCGGGCGCCCCGCAGCAGCCCGCATCCTTCCCCGCCCGAGGATTGTTACTCCGCCGCATCGCCCCGGGAACGGGGCCCTCAACCCCACGCCAGGAGACCACCCCATGGCCGCCCCCGCGGGCCGCGACACCGCTCGCCCCGTCTCGATGCTCCGGGCCTTCCTGGACAACTCCGCGTCCGGCGGCCTCGTCCTCATGGCCGCCGCCGCCCTCGCCCTCATCGTCGCGAACTCCCCGCTCGGCCCCACCTACAGCGCGGCCCTGGCCGCCTATATCGGCCCGCTCAGCCTCCTCCACTGGATCAACGACGCGCTGATGGCGGTCTTCTTCCTGCTCGTCGGCCTCGAGATCAAACGCGAGGTGCTGGACGGCCAGCTCTCCAGCTGGAGCCGCCGCATCCTGCCCGGCATCGCCGCAGCCGGCGGCATGGCCGTGCCCGCCCTCATCTTCGCGGCCTTCAACTGGAACGACCCGAACACGCTGCGCGGCTGGGCCATCCCGGCCGCCACCGACATCGCCTTCGCCCTCGGCGTCCTCGCGCTGCTCGGCCCGCGCGTGCCCACCTCGCTGAAGGTCTTCCTCACCGCGCTGGCCATCATCGACGACCTCGGCGCCGTGGTCATCATCGCCCTCTTCTACACCGGCGACCTCTCGACGACCGACCTCGCCCTCGCCGCCGCCGTCCTCGCCGCCCTCGTCGCGATGAACCGCATGGGCGCCACGCGCCTCCTGCCCTACCTGCTGCTCGGCGTCCTGCTCTGGTTCTTCGTCCTGCGCTCGGGCGTGCACGCCACCATCGCGGGCGTGCTGCTCGCCTTCACCATCCCGCTGCGCCCCGCCCCGGCGCGGCCGGACGACATGCAGGGCTCCCCGCTCCACAGGCTGGAACACGGGCTGCACGGCTGGGTGGCCTTCCTGATCATCCCGATCTTCGGCTTCGCCAATGCCGGCGTCTCCTTCTCCGGCATCACGGAGGAGGCGCTGCTGGACCACCTCACCCTCGGCGTCGCCCTCGGCCTGCTGCTCGGCAAGCTCGTCGGCGTCTTCGGCAGCGCCTGGCTCACCATCCGCCTCGGCCTCGCGGACCTGCCCATGGGCGCCACCACCGCCCAGCTCCTCGGCGTGTCGCTCCTCTGCGGCATCGGCTTCACGATGAGCCTCTTCATCGGAATGCTCGCCTTCGCCTCCGACCCGCTGCTGCAGGACGAGGTGAAGATCGGCATCCTCGGCGGCTCCATCCTCGCCGGCATCCTCGGCTGGGCGGTGCTCCGCGTCGCCCCGCGCGAGATACCGGCGCCGGAGCCGCAGCGGGCGTGACGAATGGCGCCGGGCCGCGCCCCCTATCCGGGCGCGCCCGGCGCCCCCACCGCATCCCGCACGGCGCCAAGCAGCCGCGCCAGGTCATAGGGCTTCTGCAGGAAGGAGAAGAACAGCCCGGGATGCCGCTCCAGCACATCCCCCGCCACCGCGCTCGTGAGCACGACCGGCACATGCCGCAAGGCCGGGTCGTCTCTCATGGCGAGCGCCAGCCCCAGCCCGTCCAGCCGCGGCATCATGTAGTCCGTCACCACCGCGTCCGGCGGCTCCCGCCGGAGAATCTCCAGCGCCGCGCGCCCATCATGCGCGACGACGACGCGATACCCCGCATCCGTCAGCACCTCGCTCGCCAGCAGGGCGATCAGGACCTCGTCATCGACGACGAGTATGAGCCGGCCCGTCACGCAGGCGGAACCCGCTGCGCCGGCTCGGTCCCGACCTGATGGGCAAGCCCGGAGAGCATCGCCTCGGAACCCCGTTCGGCACGCGTCAGGTCCAGGCCCCGATCCGTGATGCTGAACTGCTGCAGGTTGGGGTCGAAGGCACTGTCCCGCAGCTTGAGGACGGCCATCACCCGGTTCACCCGCCCCTTCTGCTCCACGAAGCGCATGTAGACGAGGTTCTCGACCACGCTGGACAGCTCCGGCGAGGGCGCCTCGACCACCCCGCCCGCGATGTTCGGCACCTCCCAGCTGCCCAGCGCGGTCACGCCCCGCACGCGCAGCTCATTCGTCAGCGCGGTGAAATACTCGACCAGCCGGGGAGGGTGGATGGCCGCCCGCTCGAAGGCGCCCAGCCCATCGATGAACAGGCGCTTCACCCCGCGCCGCGCCACCGCATCCAGCAGGCTGTGGCCCAGCGGATCCAGCAGCCGCTCGGTCGGCGGCTGCCACAGAATCTCCAGCTGCCCGCTCTCCAGCCCCGGGCGCAGGTCCAGCCCCAGCGCCGCCGCCTTGGCCAGCAGCCGCGGCGGGCTCTCGTAGAAGCCGAAATGCAGCGCCGGCTCGTCGGGCGGCGCCGCGGCCAGGAAATGCAGGCCGAGGGTGGTCTTGCCGATCCCCGAGGGGCCGAAGGCCAGGGTCATCGAACCACGGGGAAGGCCGCCGTCCATCATGGCGTCCAGCGCCGCCACCCCGGTCCCCGCGCGTCCCTCGTGGAACGGCATCTCGTCCTCGGCCGAGGGGCAGGCATACTGCGCCTCCAGCCGCGGAAAGACCGTCATCCCCCGGGAATCGATCTGGAACTGGTGCAGCCCGCCCAGGCTCGCCCCGCCGCGGAACTTCCGCACCTGCAGGCGCCGCACCGTGCGCACGCCCGCCATCGCGTTCCCCAGCTCGATCACCCCGTCCACCACCGTGTGCTCGGGGCTCTCATCCTCCAGCCGCGCGCTGGTGAGCATCAGGATGGTGCAGCCGGCAAAGGCCACCTGGGTCTGCACCGTCTGCAGGAACTGCTTGAGGTCGGGCGCCGAGCCGGTGGCATCGCGCACGTTCAGCAGCCCGTCGAAGACCAGCAGCGAAGCCTTCCGGCTCGCCGTCTCCTCGCGCAGCAGCCGCGCCACCCCGTCCAGCCCCTCGCGCTGCAACGTGCCCAGCGCGCTGATGTAGTAGACGCTCTCCGGAACGCGGCTTTCGTCGAAGAAGTCGAGCGTGGAGAGATGCTGCAGCAGCAGGTCGTGGGATTCGGAGAGCAGGGTGACGAACAATGCCTGCCCGCCCTGCGCGGCCCGGTGGAAACAGGCCTGGTTCGCCAGGATGGTCTTCCCGGCGCCCGGATTCCCCTGAACGATATAGGAACGGCCCCGCAACAGGCCCCCGCCCAGCACGGTATCCAGGCCAGGAATCCCGGTCCTGATCCGCTCCAACTCCGCTCTCACCCCGCCGAGCCTCTCCCGTCCCGATCCGCTCCTCTACATGAGCCGCCGGGGATAAGGAAATGCAGGCGGTTCCCATTCTCGGCTGTCGGTCTGTCCCGGGGAGAGGAAGAAGGAATTCTTCCTCTCCCCGGACCCGTCGAAGGCAGTGCCTTCGACCCATCATCTTCTTTTAGAAGTTTGGAATCACTCGGCGGACGGTGCGCCTGAGGTCTCAGACCTCAGGCGACTGTCAGCGCAGGATCAATCCCATCGAACCAGAGACCCCTTTGATCCGGGGCATCCACGGCAGTCCGATGGGGTTCCAAGGGCCTCAGGCCCTTGGCGGGTCGAGGGCGGAGCCCTCGCCTGAACCCGCAGGAACCGGAATCACCCCGGCCGGTACCGCCACACACTGGCCGGCGGCAGGTTCAGCGGCGTCCAGGCCTCCCGCTTCGCCTCCAGCCCCAGCGCGCGCCAGGGCAGGGGGGAGGTGATGCAGTAGGTGTAGAGGAGGAAGCCCAGCCCAGGCGCCACCGCCTCCACCGCCCGGGTGAAGGCGCGCTGCCGTTCCAGCGGCAGCAGCACCAGCGGAATCCCGCAGATCACCGTGCCCACCCGCATGCCCGGCGGCAGCAACTCCGGCAGCGCGAAGGCATCGCCCGTGATCACCCGCACCCCCGGCAGGCTTTCGCGCAGGTGCTCGGCCATCTCCGGCACGATCTCCACCACCACCAGCCGCTCCGGCGGCAGCCCGGCAGCCAGCAGCGCGCGGGAGACGGCCCCGGTGCCCGCGCCCAGCTCCACCACGCAGCGCCCCTCGTCCCAGCGCGAAAGCCGCGCGATCCGCCGCCCCAGCGCGGGCGAGGAGGGCACCACGCTTCCCATCTGCAGCGGGTTCCGCGCCCAGCGCTTCAGGAACAGCCCGAACCCGCCGCCCTGCCGCACCGGCGCGGCCGCGCGCATCATCCCATCCATCACGAGATCCTTTCCGCCGCCATCAGCGGCACCAGCGCCTCCCGGAAGCGCGCCGCGCAGGCCGCCCAGGAAAAACCCTCCGCATGCCGCCGGCACGCCGCCGCATCGGCCGAAAGCGCCGCCAGGCAGGCCGCCCGCAGGTCCTCGTCCAGCGCGCCCACTGGCGCATCCCCGATCACGTCCAGCGGCCCGCTCACGGGAAAGGCGGCCACCGGCGTCCCGCTCGCCAGCGCCTCCAGCAGCACCAGCCCGAAGGTGTCGGTGCGCGAGGGGAAGACGAACACATCCGCCGCGGCATAGCAGGCCGCCAGCGCGCCGTTCTCGCGGAAGCCCAGGAACACCGCATCGGGGTGCCGCCGCCGCAGCGCCGGAAGCTGCGGCCCGTCGCCCACCCCCACCTTCGTCCCGGGCAGGTCGAGCGAGAGGAAGGCGCCGATATTCTTCTCCACCGCCACCCGCCCGGCGCAGAGGAAGACCGGCCGCGCCAGCCCCGCGAAGGGGTCGTCCATCCCCTCCGCCGCGCCCGGGCGGAACCGCTCCAGCTCCACCCCGCGCGACCACCGCCGCACCCGCCGGAAACCGCGCCCCTCCAGCTCCCGCTCCAGCGATCCGGTGGCCGCCAGCACCGCGCCCGAGGCCGCGTGGAACCGCCGCATCACCGCCCAGCTCCAGGCAAGCGGCGCACGCGTCCGGGCGTGCATGTAATCGGGAAAGCGCGTGTGGAAGGAGGAGGTGAAGCCCCAGCCGCGCTGCCGGCAAAGCCGCCGCATCGCCCAGCCCAGCGGCCCCTCGGTCGCGATATGCACGGCCTCCGGCACGAAGCCGTCCACCAGCGCGCGCAGCCGCCGCCCGGGCAGCACCGCCAGCCGGATCTCGCGATAACCCGGCGTCGGCACCGAACGGAAATCCGCCGGCCCGATCACCCGCACCTCGTCGCCGGCCGCGCTCAGGTGCCGCACCACCTGTTCCATGGTGCGCACCACGCCGTTCACCTGCGGATGCCAGGCGTCGGAAACCACCAGGATTCGCAGCGTCGCGTCCCCTGCTCTCAGGCCGGCTCGGCCGCGGGCCGCGCATCCGGGCGCCGCCCCTCCTCCCGCCGCGCACGCGGCCGGAAGAAGGAAAGCCGCCGCTCCGCCGCCCAATCCACCAGCGCGAAGCGCCCGTCCGCATGCTCCACCAGCGCGGTGCAGCTCTCCACCCAGTCGCCGTCATTCATGTAGAGCACGCCGTCGATCACGCGCATCTCGGCATGGTGGATATGCCCGCACACCACCCCGTCGAAGCCGCGCTTGCGCGCCTCCAGCGCCACCGCGCCCTCGAAGCGGTCGATCGCCTTCACCGCCCCCTTCACCTGCCGCTTCAGCCACTGGCTGAGCGACCAGTAGGGATAGCCGAAGCGCCGCCGCGCCAGGTTGAACAGCCGGTTCAGCTCCAGCGCCGTGTCATAGGCCCAGTCGCCCAGCAGCGCGATGAACTTGGCGTAGCGCACCACGCTGTCGAAGGCGTCGCCATGCATCACCAGCAGCCGCCGCCCATCCGCCGTCAGGTGCTCCGCCTCGCCCGCCAGCCGCACGCCCGCCACCTCCAGCCCCAGCCAGTCGCGGAACATCTCGTCATGGTTGCCGGGGATATAGACCACCTCCGTCCCGTGCCGCGCCATGCGCAGCACCAGCCGGATCACCTCGTCATGATGCGCGTCCCAGTACCAGGACTTGCGAAGCCGCCACCCGTCCACGATGTCGCCGACGAGATAGAGCCGCTCGCATTCCACCTGCCGCAGGAAATCCGCCAGGAAATCCGCCCGGCATCCCCGAGTCCCCAGATGCACGTCGGAGAGGAAGACGCTGCGATACCGGCGCCGCGCCCCGGCCTCATCCTGCGCGGCGCCGCCATACCCGGCCCCGTCGTCACTGGAGTGGTCCATGCCGGCCCCGTCCATCCGCATGGCCGGCGCAATAGCCCCGCCGCCGGGACAGCGCCGTGAACGCCGCATGACCATGCCGCGACAAAGCACGCCGCGCAGCCCCCTTCCGGCGCCCCCGCCGCACGCCCAATCTCCTCCGCGGGAACGCGCTCCAAACCCTCAGGCCAGGCCCGGCGTTCCCCCACCACGAAGCCGCACGCCACGAAACAGGGAGAACCCACCATGTCCGATATCAGCCCCACGGGCACCAGCAGCGCCGCCCGCCCCGAGAGCGGCCGCCGCCTCATCTCCGCCGACAAGGTCGAGGGCACCGCCGTCTACAACCGCGCCGGCGACCGCCTCGGCACCATCGAAAGCATCATGATCGACAAGGTCTCCGGCCGCGTCGCCTTCGCCGTCATGTCCTTCGGCGGCTTCCTCGGCCTCGGCGAGAACCACCACCCGCTCCCCTGGTCCGTCCTCGACTACGACACGACGAAGGGCGGCTATGTCGTGGACCTCACGCGCGAACAGCTCGAAGGCGCGCCCAGCTACGCCGCCGCCGACAACGTGGACCTCTCCGACACCCACGGCCGCCGCGTCTACGACTACTACAAGGCCCAGCCCTTCTGGCTCGACGTGGCCTGATCCCGTTCCGGGAGGGCCCCCCCCTCCACCCCCCAAGGGCCTGAGGCCCTTGGAACCCCGTCTGACTGCCGTGGATACCCTGATCGAAGGGGTCCCTGGTTGCAGGGTGCTGATCCTGCCTTTGCAGTCGCCTCGGGTCTATGACCCGAGGCGCACCGTCAGCCCCGTGCTTCCAAACTGATAGAAAAAGATGATGGTGAGGGGTCCGGGGAGAGGAAGAATTCCTTCTTCCTCTCCCCGGGACAGACCGTCAGCCCCGAACGCCGCCCCCACTTCCCCCCGCCCCCGATCCGCCCCAAAACGGGCCTGACCGCAGGCGGGAAACCCAGCGCATGACGAAGATC
>NZ_FQZF01000026.1:10446-77716 GCF_900141905.1 Muricoccus roseus
CCGGGACAAACCGTCAGCGCAGAACAAAACCCAGCCGCGATCAGGCCGCGTCCCGCACCTTCAGCAGCCGGTCCACCGTGATCGGCAGGTGGCGGATTCGCTTGCCGGTGGCGTGGTACACGGCATTGGCGATGGCGGCCGCCGTGCCCACGATGCCGATCTCGCCCAGCCCCTTCACGCCGATGGGGTTGAGCTTGTCCTCGTGTTCCTCGACGAAGATCACCTCGATCCCCTCCACATCCGCATTCGCGGGGATGTGGTACTCGGCGATGTTGTGGTTCATGAAGCGGCCGAGATGGTGGTCCATCATGGACTCCTCGTGCAGCGCCATGCCGATGCCGAAGACCACGCCGCCCAGGATCTGCGACCGCGCCGTCTTGGGGTTCAGGATCTTGCCGGCCGCCACAGCATCCACGACGCGCGTCACGCGCACGCGACCCAGTTCCTCATCCACGCGCACCTCCGCAAAAATCGCGGAATGGGTGAAGCCGGAATAGCGGGCCTGGTTGATGCGGCTCGGGCTGCCGGTTTCCTCCGCCTCGATCCGGTGCACCTTGCCCGCCACCATGGCATCCTGGATCGTCACGAAGCGGGTAGGGTCGGAGACCAGCTCGATGCGCCCGTCGCGGAAGGCGACGCGGCCGATCTCGGCATTCGCCAGTGGCGAGCCTTCCATGCCGCGGGCATAGCCGAACAGCGTCTCCCGCACCGTGTTGCAGGCCAGCGTCACCGCGGTGCCGGCTGAGGCCGCGGCCCAGGAGCCGCCCTCCACCGGGGAGAAGGGCAGCTTGGAATCACCGACCTTCGCCGTCACCTTCTCCATCGGCAGCCCCAGCGCATCGGCCGCGATCTGCGTCAGGATGGTGTAGGTGCCGGTGCCGATATCGGCCGTCGCGGTCCCGACCTCCAGCTTGCCGTCGATCGTCAGCACGGCGCGGGCGGAGGTCTTCTGCATCTGCGCCTCCCACATGCCGCTGGCCATGCCCCAGCCGACCAGCTCCCGCCCCTCCTTCATGGAGCGGGGCTCCGGACTGCGCTTCGACCAACCGAAGCGCTCCGCGCCCAACTGGTAGGCGGCGCGCAGCTCCTTGCTGCTGAAGGGCTTGCCGGTGGCCTCGTCGATCTCGGCGTAGTTCCTCAGCCGCAGCTGCAGCGGGTCCATGCCGAGCTTGTAGGAGAGCTCGTCCATCGCCGATTCCAGCGCGAACATGCCGGTCGGGGCGCCCGGCGCGCGCATGTCGCCGGGAGTGTAGGTGTCGATCTGCGCCAGCTTGTAGGTCGTCGAGACGTTCTCGCAGTGATACATCATGGATGACCAGCCGACGATCATCTCCTGGTAGTCCTCGAAGGTCGAGGTATTGCTGACCACGTCATGCCGGATGGCCTGCAGCATGCCGTCGGGATTGGCGCCGATGGACATCTCCTGCAGCCCGTCCGGGCGATAGGTGAAGGTGAACATCTGGTCACGCGTGAGCGTGACGCGCACCGAGCGCTTCAGCTCCAGCGCCGCCATCACCGCCAGGAAAAGCTGGTATTGCGGCCGCAGCCCCGAGCCGAAGGCGCCGCCCACGAAGGGCGAGAGCACATGCACGTCGTCCTGCGACAGGCCGAAGACATGGGTGATGTAGGACTGCGTGTTCTGCACGCCCTGGATCTTGTCATAGACGGTGATCTTGCCGTCCCCGTCCCACACCACCGTGGCGGCATGGGGCTCCATCGGGTTGTGGTGCTCGATGGCGATCCGGTAATCCGCGCTCACCCGGACCGGGGATGCGCCGAAGCCTGCCTCCGCATCGCCGCGATCCGGCGCCGGCGCCATGCCGGAGCGGGTCTTGGGCGGCTTATAGGCCTGCATCCGAACCTTCTCGAGATCCGTCTGGTGCCCCTCCGCCTCATAGGTCACGCGGACCAGGGAGGCGGCGTAGCGCGCGATCTCGAAATCCTCCGCCACCACCAGGGCGATGGGCTGGCCGCTATAGAGGATCTTCTCGTCATAAAGCGGGCGGAAGGGCGTGCCGGGCGGCGCGACCTCGTCCTGATAGGCCTTGCTGCGCCAGGCCGTGCGCGGGCGGTTCTGGTGGGTGAAGACCTGGATCACCCCCGGCACCGCCATGGCGGCGGAAATGTCGATGCTGGTGATGCGCCCCTTGGCGATGGCGCTGTTCACCACATAGCCCTGGGCCAGGTCCGGCGCGGTGTATTCCGCAGCATAGCGCGCGGCGCCAGTGACCTTCAGCTTGCCGTCCACGCGGCTGCGGGGCGATCCGACATGGGTCTCGTACATGGTCCGGCTCCCCTTCCCTACTGGATGCGCTTGTCGACTTGCGACTGCGGCGTGCCCGCCGCGGCCTGGGAGAGGGCGCGGATCACTGCGCGGCGGGCCAGGTCGATCTTGAAGTCGTTGTGCCCATAGCCCTTTGCGCCATCGAGGATACGTTCCGCCACCGCCTCGAACAACGCGCGCTCCGGCACCTTGCCGCGCAGCAGCTCCTCCGCTTCCGGCAGGCGCCAGGGCTTATGGGCGACACCGCCGAGCGCGATGCGCGCCTCCACCACCTTGTCGCCATCCATTTCCATCGCGGCGGCGACGGAGACCAGGGCGAAGGCATAGGAGAGACGGTCGCGCAGCTTCAGATAGGTGTAGTTCTTCGCGAACCGCGGCTCGGGCAGCTCGATCGCGAGGATGATCTCGTCGCCATGCAGGTTCGTGTCCTTCTCCGGCATGTTGCCGGGCAGGCGGTGGAAATCGGCCAACGGGATGCTGCGCTCCCCGTTGGGGCCGGCCACCTTCACCACCGCCTCCAACGCGGCCAGGGCCACGGCCATGTCGGAAGGGTGGGTCGCGATGCAGTGCTCGCTGGTGCCGAGAATGGCGTGGATGCGGTTCACGCCTTCCTTCGCCGGGCAGCCAGAGCCAGGCGCGCGCTTGTTGCAGGGCGTCGCGTCGTCATAGAAGTAGTAGCAGCGCGTGCGCTGCAGCAGGTTGCCGCCCATGGTGGCCGAGTTGCGCAGCTGGGCCGAAGCACCGGCCAGGATGGCGGAGGAGAGCAGCGGATAACGCTCCTTCACCCGCTCGTCATAGGCGGCGGCGGTGTTGCTCACCAACGCGCCGATGCGCAGCCCCCCTTCCCCGGCCTCGCCGATCTCCTTCAGCCCGGGCAGGCGAGTGACGTCCACGAGATGCGTGGGCCGCTCCACATTGTACTTCATCAGGTCGACGAGGTTGGTCCCGCCCGCGATGAACTTCGCCGCGGGGTTCGAGGATACCTCGCGCAGCGCATCCTCGACGCTGCCGGGGCGCGCATAGGAGAAGCGGTTCACTTCGCCGCCTCCTTCGCCAGCACATCCTCGATCGCATCGACGATGTTGGTATAGGCGCCGCAGCGGCAGAGATTGCCGCTCATATGCTCCCGGATTTCCGCCCGGCTCGTCGCATGGCCTTCCTTCACCAGCGCGACGGCGGAGCAGATCTGCCCCGGCGTGCAGTATCCGCACTGGAAGGCATCGTGCTCGATGAAGGCCTCCTGCATCGGGTGCAGCGTGCCGTCCGGCCCGGCCAGCCCCTCGATGGTGGTGACCTCGCAGCCATCCTTCATCACGGCCAGGGCGAGGCAGGAATTGATGCGCTCGCCATCCAGCAGCACGGTGCAGGCGCCGCACTGGCCGTGGTCGCAGCCCTTCTTCGTGCCGTAGAGAGAGAGGTCCTCCCGCAGGAGGTCGAGAAGGGTGGTCCAGGGCCGCACATGCAGCGCCCGGCGCTCGCCATTGATGGTCAGGGTGATCGGGATCTCGTCGGGCAGCGGCCCCGGCCCCTGTGCGGGCCCGGCATCCGGGGCGAAGCCTTGCCGGAGCGGAAGTTCGAGGTCAGCCATGGCGGTGTCCTGCTGAACGGCGTGGGCACCGGAGGCCGCGGGTGGGGAGTGGTCACGCGGAGAGTGGCCCCGCCGCCCTCCCTTGCCGGAGCCTCCGTGTCTTGGCCCTGCAAACGAAGGGATTGCCCCCGCGGTTGCGGCTAGCCGGCCCGGCGCCCGAGATCGGCCCCGACGAAGGCTCCCGTGCGCTCGTAATGCTGCGCCAGCAGGGCGGCGGCGGTCTCGGCATCGCGGTCCAACGCCGCGCGGGCGATGGCGGCGTGTTCGGCCGCCACGTCCCGGTCTGGATAGGCCACCGTGTTGGCCAGGGCACGATATCGCCGCGCCTCCTCCCGCAGCCTGTCGCAGAAGGCGAGCAGCTGCGGCGCACCGCAGGCTTCCAGCAGGGCCTGGTGGAAGCGCAGGTGGCAGGCTTCCCATTCCGGGTTGGTCGCGAAGCGGTGGGAGTCCAGCGAGCGCGCCAGGCGGTTCAGCCGGTGCTCCGCGAGCACCAGCGCATCCTCCCAGGCCGCGTCGCCCAGGCGGATGGATTCCTGCAGCGCCGCGCATTCGGCCAGCACCCGGCTGCGGATAAGCCCCTCCAGCTGGGACGGCGCGGCGGCGGCCACCCGGAAGCCGCGATGCTCCAGCCGTTCCGCGAGCCCCTCGGCCGCCAGCTTGGACAGCGCTTCCCGCATGGGGGAGGCCCCGGCGCCGTAGCTCTCCGCCAGGTCCCGCAGCTTCAGCTTCAGCCCAGGGGCCAAGCGGCCCGAGAGGATGTCCTCCCGCAACCGCCGGTGGACGGCGGTGGCCAGGGTGGGGTCGCGCCCCTCACTCGATGCGGCCTGGGACATTCCGGCAATTATTCGCCATTTCAGAATAGGAGCAAGCCTTGGCGACGTTTTGCTTGACGAAGTCAGAATTTCGACAAAATCTCTCCCGACCAACCGGAGGAAACGCCGCGTGCGTCTGATCGCGTTCGAGCATGAGGGCCGTCCGGCCCTCGGCGCCCGCATGGGCGAGGAAGTGGTGGCCCTGGCCGATGCCATTCCCGGCCTGCCTGCCGACCCGCTGGCGGCCTTCGCCTCGCTGAACCTGCCCGAGGGCGCGCCCGCCCTCGCCGAGAAGCTCGCCAAGGCGCCGCGCCGCCCCTTCAAGGGCCTCAAGCTCCTCCCGGTGGTGCCGCGCCCGGGCAAGATCATCTGCATCGGCCTGAACTACGTGGAGCACGCGAAGGAGGGGAACAACCCCATCCCCGACTACCCCGCCGTGTTCTTCCGCGGCCACACCTCCCTCGCCGCCCATGGCGAGCCGCTGCTGCGCCCCAAGGTGTCCGACAAGTTCGACTACGAGGCGGAGCTGGTCATCGTGGTCGGCCAGCGTGCGAAGCACCTGACGGAAGCCAACGCCCTGTCCTGCGTCGCCGGCTACACCTGCATGAACGAGGGCTCGCTGCGCGACTACCAGCGCAAGGGCGCGCAGTGGACGGTGGGCAAGAACTTCGACCGCACCGGCGGCCTCGGCCCCGAGATCGTGACGCCCGACGAGATCCCGCAGGGGCCGAACGCGCTCCGCATCACCTCCCGCGTGAACGGGCAGACGATGCAGGACAGCAATACCTCGGACATGATCTTCTCCGTGCCCCGCATCCTCGCGATCCTGTCGGAGGTGATGACGCTGGAGCCCGGCGACATCATCGCCACCGGCACGCCGAGCGGCGTCGGCTATCCCCGCAAGCCGCCCGTCTTCATGAAGCCGGGCGACACGATCGAGGTCGAAATCGAGGGCGTCGGCACGCTCGTCAACACGGTCGAGGACGAGGCCGCCTGAGCATGGCCGGGCCGGTTGTCACGCTCAGCTTCGACAACGGCCCGGAGCCCGAGGTCACGCCCGGCGTGCTGGATGTCCTCCGCCGCCGGGGCCTGCGGGCCACCTTCTTCGTCATCGGCCGGAAGCTGGCCGCGCACCGGCCGCTGGCCGAGCGCGCGCATGCCGAGGGCCACTGGATCGGCAATCACACCTGGAGCCACACCCGGCCCCTGGGCGAGATGCCGGACGACGCCGCGACGGCGGAGGCGGAGATCGGACGCACCCAGGCCGTGATCGGGGATCTCTCCCATCCGGACCGCCTCTTCCGCCCGGTGGGCGGCGGAGGCGCGCTGGGGCCGCACCTGCTGAGCGGGGCCGCGCTGGAGCACCTCCGGGAGGGGGGCTTCACCTGCGTGCTCTGGAACGCCGTTCCCGGCGACTTCCGCGACGCCGAGAACTGGCCGGAACGCGCCCTGGCCATGTGCCGCGGCCCCGACCCGGTGACGCTGGTGCTGCACGACCTGCCCAATGGCGCCATGCGCCAGCTGGACCGCTTCCTCGGTCGCCTGGCCGATGCCGGCGCCCGCTTCGCACAGGACTTCCCGCCCTCCTGCGTCCCGATGCGCCGGGGCGAGGATGACGGCACCATCACACGCTACTCCACCCCCCATACCGGAGCCGCCGCATGACCCATCTTCCGCGCCGCGCCCTGCTGGGTGCCCTCGCAGCCCTTCCTGCCGCGCAGGCCATGGCACAGGGCGCCGGCACCTGGCCCAACCGGCCGATTCGCCTGGTCGTGCCCTTCGCGGCCGGCACCACCACCGACATCCTCGGCCGCATCCTGGCCGAGGCGTTGGCCAAGGAGGCAGGCCAGCCCGTGGTGGTGGACAACCGCGCGGGCGCCGGCGGCAATGTCGGCGCCCAGGCCGTCGCCCGCTCCCCGGGGGATGGCTACACGCTGCTGCTGGGCACGAACGGCACGCATGGCATCAATGTGAGCCTCTATGCGGACCAGGGCTTCGACCCGATCCGCGACTTCACGCCCATCGCGCCCTATGTCTCCACCCCCAGCGTCCTCGGCGTGCCGCCCTCCCTCGGCGTCTCCTCGGTGGCGGAGCTGGTGGCCCTGGCGAAGCGCCGCACCGTCACCTTCGCCTCGGCCGGCAACGGCACCACGGGGCATCTCTCCCAGGCGCTGTTCAACCTGCGCGGCGGGCTGACCACGGAGCATGTTCCCTACCGCAATGCCGGCCAGGGCGTGACGGACCTCATCGCCGGCCGGGTGGATGCGATGTTCTACCACCCGCTCGGCCTCAAGCCGCATCTGGATGCCGGCACGCTAAAGGCGCTGGCCGTCACCTCCGCCTCGCGCGTCACCATGCTGCCGGATGTGCCCACCATTCAGGAGGCCGGGCTCCAGGATTTCGTGGTGGAGGGCCGCTGGTCGCTCTACGGCCCCGCCAACATGCCGCCCGAGGTGGTCGCGCGGCTGAACCGGGCCACGAACGCCCTGCTGGCCGATCCCGCCTCCCTCGCCAATCTGCGCGCCCAGGGCGTGGAGCCGCTGGGCGGGTCGCCGGAGAAGCTGGCGGAGATGACGCGCGAGGAAATTGCGAAGTGGCGCGCCGTCGTGGCCGCTGCCAACATCAAGCCCGACTAGATCCGAACCCCGGACAGCATGCATCCGAGGGCGGGCGACCGAGACCCGCCCCGGACGGAGGATGACGAGAATGGCTGACCTGGACCAGAACACCGTCACCGAGGCCGTGATCGCGCAGATGGCCGACACGCCCGACCCGCGCCTGCGCGAGGTGATGGCGAGCCTCGTGCGACACCTGCACGGCTTCGCGCGGGAGGTGAAGCTCACCCCGGCCGAATGGCTCGCCGCCATCGGCTTCCTCACCCGCGTCGGCCAGACCTGCACGCCCATCCGGCAGGAGTTCATCCTCCTCTCGGACACCCTCGGCCTCTCGCGCCTGGTCAACCTGATGGACGACAAGGCCAACCGCGTGGGCGAGGCGACCGAGACCAGCCTTCTCGGCCCCTTCTACCGCGAGGCCGCCCCGCAATTCGGCTATGGCGAAAGCATCGCGACCCGCGCCAAGGGGCCGGAGATGATGCTCTTCGGCCGCGTGGTGAACGAGGCCGGCGAGGGCGTGCCCCATGCCACGGTGGAGATCTGGCAGACGGATGCCGACGGCGCCTACGACCTGCAGGTGAACAACCCGGAGGTCATGGACATGCGCGGCCAGTTCCGCACCGATGCGGAGGGGCGCTACGCCATCCGCACCCTCATCCCGCTCGGCTACTCCATCCCGATGGACGGCCCTGTGGGCGCCATGGTGCGCGCGCAGAACCGCCATGGCTTCCGCCCCGCCCATATCCATGTGCTGATCGGCGCCGAGGGGTACCGCGAGCTCGTAACCGCCCTCTATCTCGGCGATGACGACCACATCGATTCCGATACCGTCTTCGGCGTCTCGGAATCGCTGGTCGTGCATCCCCGTGCCGGGCTGGAAGGCGCGCCCGATCCTGCCCTGCCGAGCGTGCGCTACGATTTCCGGATCGCCCGGAAGGCCGCCCACGACACATCGGGCCGCGTCGGCGCCGACCCGTCCAAGATCGCCGCGGAATAGCCGCGGCCCACCGCGTCAAGGCATTGGCCACGGGCGAAGAAACCGGGCCGCAGGAGGAGAAGGTTCATGGAAGGTCTCAGCAGGCGCGGCCTCGGCCGCGCGGCCCTGGCGGCGGCCATCACCGTGCCCGCCACCGTTCCCGCCACTGCGCGCGCGCAGACCGCGCCGTCCGGCCCGCCCATCCGCATCGGCTATTCCATGTCGCTCTCGGGCGGGCTGGCCGGCAACGGCCGCCCGGCGCTCATCGCCCACCGCATCTGGCAGGAGGACGTGAACGCCAAGGGCGGGCTGCTCGGCCGCCCGGTCGAACTGGTGCATTACGACGACCAGAGCACGGGTGCGCAGGTGCCGGGCATCTACACCAAGCTCATCGACGTCGATAAGGTCGATCTCGTCATCTCCGGCTATGCCACGGCCATCATCGCGCCGGCCATGCCGATCGTGATGCAGCGGAACATGACCTTCGTGTCTCTGTTCGGCACGGGCGCGAACAACGACTTCAAGTACGACCGCTATTTCAGCATCAACCCCGCGGGCTCCAAGGTGAAGGAGACCTTCGCCAAGGGCTTCATCGACCTCGCCATGGCGATGGAGCCGCGGCCGCGCAGCATCGCCCTCGTCAACCTGGACAGCGACTTCCACCAGCGCACCGCCGAGAGCGCCCGCTACCTCGCGCGCGAGGCCGGGCTCCGCATCGTCTATGATCGCGCCTATCCGCCGAGCACGGTGGATTTCTCCCCCATCATCCGCGCGGTCCAGGCCGCGCGGCCCGATGTCGTCTTCGTCGGCTCCTACCCGCCCGACACGGCCGGCCTGCTGCGCGCGGCCAGCGAGCTGCGGGTGAACTTCCAGATGTTCGGCGGGCCGATGATCGGACCGCATATCACGGCGCAGAAGCTCCAGCTGGGCCCCATCCTGAACAACCTGGTGGTGTGGGACGTCTATGCGCCCGAGCCGACCCTGCAGTTCCCGGGCACCCAGGCGCTGATCGAGAAGTACCAGCCCGTCGCCGCGCGGGAGGGAACGGATGCACTGGGCCACTATGTGCCGCCGCTGGCCTATGCCCAGATGCAGGTGCTGGAGCAGGCGGTGAAGCGCGTCGGCCGGATCGACCAGGCCGCGCTGGCGGCGGACATGCACGCCAGCACCTTCGAGACGGTGATCGGCCCGCTGAAGTTCGACGCGCTGGGCGAATGGACCGAGGAGCGGAACCTCTACACCCAGTATCAGGGCGTGCAGGGCAACGGGATCGACCAGTTCCGCAAGGCGGGCACGCAGGTCATCCTCTACCCCCAGCGCTACAAGTCCGGCGATCTCCGCAAGCCCTACACGGCGGGTGCCTGATGGACCCCGACCTCGCCCTCCTCCTGAACGGGATCGTCTCGGGCCTGCTGCTCGGCGGTCTCTACGCCGCCGCGGCGGCGGGCCTTTCCATCTCCTTCGGGATGCTGGACGTGGTCAACATCGCGCACCCCGCCTTCATGGTGCTGGGCGCGCTGCTCGTCGCCCTCCTCTGGGGGGCGACGGGGATCGACCCGCTGATCCTCTCCGTGCTGCTGACACCCGCCTTCTGGGCGCTCGGCGCCGCCATCTATGTCGTCTACCACCATTTCTTCGAACGGCGGGGAGACGAGGCCATCCAGGGCCTCGCCTTCTTCTTCGGCGTGATGTTCATCATCGAGGTCGGGCTGGTGCTGGCCATCGGGCCCGAGCAGCATTTCGCCGACGCCGCCTATGCCGGCATCACCTGGCGCCTGGGCGAGATCGACCTGCCGCTCCGCATGCTGGTGCCCGCCCTGGTCGCCTTCGCCGCCATCGGCGGGCTCGCCCTCTTCCTCCGGCGCAGCTTCACCGGCCGCGCCATCGCGGCCGTGGCGCAGGACCGGGAGGCGCTGCGCCTGCTGGCAATCGACCCCGTCAGGATCAAGCGCCTCGCCTTCGGCATCTCCATCGCCATGGCGGCCCTGGCCGGCGGCGCGCTGGTGGTGGTGCAGCCGGTGGATGCCTGGTCCGGCCATGTGTTTATCGGCCGGGTCTTCGCCGTGGTCATCATGGGCGGGCTCTCCTCCCTCGGCGGCTGCGTGCTGGCGGCGCTCGCCTTCGGCGTGGTGGAGAACGTCACCGCCAGCTTCTACGGCCCCTCCTGGTCGCCCGCCGTCGCCTTCGGATGCCTGCTGCTGGTGCTGGCCATCCGGCCCCAGGGCTTCTTCGGGCGCGTGGCATGAGCGACACGACCATCCCCGCCATGCCCACCCTTCCCGCTCCGCGCCGCACGGGCCATCCGGCCTTCTGGCTGGCCAGCGCCGCCGTCGCGCTCGTCAGCATCCTCGCGCTGCGGGGGATCGGCAGCGAATACGCCTACTTCGCGGCCACCTTCATCCTGCAATACGTCGTGCTCGCCACCGCCTGGAACATCCTCGGCGGCTATGCGGGCTATGTGAACTTCGGCGCCGCCGCCTTCTTCGCCGCCGGCGCCTATACCACCGTCGCCATCGGCAAGGCGCTTGGGCTGTCCCTCCTCCCCTGCATCGGATTCGCGGCGCTGGTGGGCGGGGTGCTCGGGCTCGGCACCGGCATCCTCACCCTGCGGCTGCGCGGCGCCTATTTCGCCATTGCCACCCTTTGCCTCTCGGTGGTCCTGCAGACCATCGTGGTGAACTGGGACTATGTCGGCGGATCTCGCGGCGCCTATGTCATCCGCCCGCGCGAGGTTCCCTGGCCCTTCGAGAGCTACAGTGGCTATCTCTGCGCCGTGATGGTGGTGCTGGCCGCCGCCGCCGTCGCCATCGCCCGCAGCATCGAGAAATCCCGCCTCGGCCTGGGGCTGGCGGCGCTGCGGGACGACGAGGCGGCGGCGGAAGCCGCCGGCGTGCCGACCCTGCGCCTGAAGCTCATCGCCACCACCATTTCCGGCGCCATGATGGCCGTGGCGGGGGCCCCGCTGCCCCTTCTCGGCTCCTATGTGGAGCCGAACTCCGCCTTCGGCCTCTCCTACGCGGTGAACGCCATCGCCATGCCGCTCATCGGCGGCACGGGCAGCTGGGCGGGGCCGCTCATCGGTGCCGTGCTGCTCGCCTCGCTCCAGCAGGCGGCGACGGTCACCATCTCCTCCGCCGCTAACCTCATGATCGTGGGCGTGGTGCTGGTCGTCTTCGTCTGCGCCGCACCCCACGGCATCATCGGCCTGTTCCGGAGGCAGAAATGAGCCCCGACATCGTGCTGCGGGCCGAAGGCGTGGGGAAGCGGTTCGGCGGCTTCACCGCCCTCTCCGGCGTGGAGCTGGAGGTGCGCGCCGGAGAGCGCCTCGGCCTCATCGGGCCCAATGGCTCGGGCAAGAGCACCTTCACCAACTGCCTCGCGGGTGCCTTCCCCAGCCATGACGGCGGCTTCACCTTCAAGGGCGAAAAGCTGGCCGGGCTGAAGTCCCATGAGCGTGCCCGGCGCGGGCTCGCGCGCACCTTCCAGCTTCCGCGCCCCTTTCGCGGCCTGACGGTGCTGGAGAACATCCGCGTCCCCCTCGCCTATGGCGGCCGCGACGACGCCACGGCGGAGCGGGCGATGGAATGCCTGGAATCCGTCGAGCTGGCGGCCAAGGCGCATCGCATGCCCAAGGAGCTGACCCAGGTGGAGCTGCGCCGGCTGGAACTGGCCCGCGCGACGGCGCTGAAGCCGGAGCTGTTGATCGCCGACGAGGCGATGGCCGGCCTCTCCCATGCGGAGGTGGACCAGATCCTGGCCCTGCTGTTCCGCCTCAACGCCGGCGGCACCACCATCATCATGATCGAGCATGTGATGCGCGCGGTGACGGAGTTCTCGCAGCGCCTGGCCGTCCTCGTCGCCGGGCGCAAGGTCGCGGATGGCGACCCGCGCGAAGTCCTCTCCATGCCCGAGGTCGAGGAGGCCTATCTTGGCCGCTAGCCTTCTCATCGAGGATGTGGATGCCGCCTATGGCGCCGTCCGCGCGCTGGACGGCGTTTCCCTCCACGTCACCACGGGCGAAACCGTCGCCCTGCTGGGCACCAACGGCAATGGCAAGACCACGCTGATGCGCTGCATCCTGGGCCTGCTGAAGCCCAGCCGTGGCCGCATCGCCGTCACGATCGACGGCAGGACCACGGAGCTCGTGGGCCGCTCGCCGGAGGAGATCGTCGATCTCGGCATCGCCATCGTGCCCGAGGGCCGGCGCCTGTTCCCCCGCCTCTCGGTGGAGGAGAACCTGCTGCTCGGCGCCTATCGCCGCGCCGCCCGTCCGGCCATCCCGCGGAACCTCGAATTCTGCTACGAGGCTTTCCCGCGCCTGAAGGAGCGCCGCTCCCAGCCCGTCGGCAGCATGAGCGGCGGCGAGCAGCAGATGGTTGCCCTCGGCCGCGCCGTGATGTGCGCGCCGAAGCTGCTGCTTGTGGACGAGCCCTCCGTCGGCCTCGCCCCCATCCTGGTGGCGCGCACCATCGAGAAAATCGCCGAACTGAAGGAGAAGCTGGGCCTCACCGTGCTGATGGCCGAGCAGAACTTCCACCAGGCGATCCGCATCGCGGACCGTGGCTATGTGCTGGTGCATGGCCGGGTGGAGTTCCAGGGCGACAGCCCCGCAGCGCTGGGCGACAGTGATCTCGTCCGCAAATTCTATCTGGGGCTGTGAGAATGGGTGCGCTGCAGGGCTGGAAGCTGGGCTGGATCGGCGTGGGCCGCATGGGGACGCCGCTGTGCCGGCGCCTGCTGGATGCCGGCGCCACCCTCTCGGTGGCGGATCTCGACCCAGCCCGCACCGCCCATCTCGCCGCCGAGGGCGCTCGCCCCAATGCCACCGCCGCCGCCCTGGCGGAGGAGGCGGACATCCTCCTCTCCATGGTGACCAACGACGCCGCGCTGCTCGCCGTCGCCATCGGGCCCGGAGGCGTGGCCGAGACTATCCGCCCCGGGCAGGTCTTCATCGACCTCAGCACCGTCTCTCCCGCCACCTCGGCCCGGGTGGCTGAAGCCATGGCCGAGCGCGGCGCGGATTACCTGCGCTGCCCGGTCTCCGGCAGCACGACCATGGCGGCCGCCGGCACGCTGACCCTTTTCGCCTCCGGCCCCGCCGCCGCCCTCGACCGCTGCGAGCCCCTCCTCGCCACGCTGGGGAAGGAAACGCTGCGCTGCGGCAGCGCCGAGGAGGCGCGCGCGGTGAAGCTGATGGTCAACATGGTCGTCGCCCTCACCCCCGCCATCATCGGCGAGGCGCTGGCCTTCGGCTCCCGCCTCGGCCTGGACTGGGAAGGCATGGTCGATGCCCTGAACCGCAGCACCGTCGCCTCGCCGCTTCTTGCCTACAAGGCCGATATGCTGAAGGCGCGAGACTGGACCCCGGCGGCGGATGTGGACCTGGTGGCGAAGGACGTGGACCTCGCCCTCTCCATCGCCCAGCGGGAGGGCGTGCCCATGCCCTTCTCCGCCCTGGCCCGACAGTTCGCCGCCGCCTGCCAGGCGACCGGCGAGGGCGGGCTGGACTTCTTCCGTGTCGCCACCTGGCCCGAGCGCCTGCTCGCGCCCAATCCCCGCTGAGGCGCCCCATGCAGGACGAGATCCGCGCGCTCGAGGCGCGCCGCTATGCCGCGATGGAAGCCGGCGATATCGGGGCCCTCGAGGCGCTCCTGTCCGAGCGGCTGGTCTATGCCCATTCCAACGCCACGACCGACAGCAAGACGAGCTACCTGGACACGCTGCGGGATGGCAGCCTGCGCTACCTCTCCGTCGACTTCACGACCGAGCAGGTGCTGGAAGCCGGCCCCGGTGCCGCCGCCGCCCTGGGCCGCATGAGCGCCCACGTCTTCAGCTACGGCGCGGAGCGGGAGATCGCCTCCCTCACCCTCGCCCTCTGGACGAAGGAGGGCGACGCGTGGCGCCTCCTCGCCTATCAGCCCACCTCGCTTCCCAAGGCCTGAGCATGACCAACACCCTTCTGCCCACCACCGTCGTCGGCAGCTACCCGCAGCCGGACTGGCTCGTGGACCGCAACGTGCTCGCCCAGAACCTCGTCCCGCGCGTGCGGATGAGGCAGATGTGGCGCGTGGCCGAGGATGCGCTGGAAGGCGCGCAGGACGACGCGACGCTGGTCGCCATCCGCGACATGGAGCGGGCCGGCATCGACATCGTCACCGATGGCGAGATCCGCCGCGAGAGCTACTCTAACCGCTTCGCCCTGGCGCTGGACGGCGTGGATGTGGACAACCCCGCCCGCACCATGGGCCGCGCCGGCAAGGAGACGATGGTGCCGCGCGTGATCGGCCGGATCCGCCGCAACCGCCCGGTGGAGGTGCGCGACGTCGAGTTCCTCGTCGCCAACACCGACCGCCGCACGAAGATCACCCTGCCCGGCCCCTTCACGCTCTCCCAGCAGGCGTCCGACGAGTACTACAAGGACGAGGAGGCGATGGCGATGGATTACGCCGCCGCCGTGAACGAAGAGGCGAAGGACCTCCGCAAGGCAGGTGTCGACGTCATCCAGTTCGACGAGCCCTGGATGCAGGCCCGGCCGGAAGCCGCCGCCCGCTTCGGCGTGAAGGCGCTGAACCGCGCCCTCGAGGGGCTGGAAGGCGACACCGTCGTGCATCTCTGCTTCGGCTACGCCGCCGTGGTGAAGGACAAGCCCTCCGGCTACTCCTTCCTCCCGCAGCTCGCCGATTGCACCGCGCAGCAGATCTCCATCGAGGCCGCGCAGCCGAAGCTCGACCTCGGCGTGCTCGACGAGCTCTCGGGCAAGACGATCATGCTCGGCGTCATCAACCTCGGCACGGATGAGGTGGAGACCCCGGAGATCGTCGCGGAGCGCATCCGTGCCGGGCTGAAGCACCTCCCGCCCGAGCGCCTGGTCGTCGCGCCGGATTGCGGCATGAAGTATCTCCCCCGCCCGCGCGCCTTCGCCAAGCTGCGGGCCATGGCGGAAGGCGCCGCGATCGTGAGGCGCGAGCTGCAGGGCTGACGCCATGCGGCCCGGCGTGGGCGTCATCGGCCTCGGCATGGCATCCACGCCGCATATGCTGGCGCTGCGCGACCTGGAGGCGCAGGGAAGGCTGCGGGTCGTCGGAGGCCACGCCCCCTCCGCCGAACGGCGCGACGCCTTCGCCCGGCGCTGGTCCGTCCCGGTCTTCGCAGATCAGGCCGAGCTTCTCGCGGCACCCGGCCTGGATCTCGTCCTCGTCCTCACGCCGCCCTGGACGCATCTCCCGGTGGCGGGCGCCGCGTTGGAAGCGGGCAAGCACCTGATTGTCGAGAAGCCGCTGGAAGCCACCGCGGCGCGCGCGGAGGCGCTTGCGGAGGCCGCGGAAAGAGCTGGCCGGCTGATGGCGGTGTGCCTGCAGCACCGCTTCCGCCCGGCCGCGCAGCACCTGAAATCCGTCATCGATTCGGGCGCCCTGGGAACCCCGCTTTCCGCCTCGGCCAGCATCCGCTGGTGGCGCGACGAGGCCTATTTCGCGCAGCCGGGCCGTGGAACGAAGGCACGGGATGGCGGCGGCGTGCTGCTCACCCAGGCGATCCACAGCATCGACCTGCTGCTGCACTTGATGGGCCCGGTCCGGGAGGTCACGGGCTTCGCCACCACCTCCCCGCTGCGCCGGATCGACACGGAAGATGTCGTGGCCGCCGCGCTGCGCTTCGAGAACGGCGCCATCGGCGTGCTGGATGCGACCACGGTGGCGCGCCCGGGCTTCCCGGAGCGGATCGAGATCGCGGGCACCAGGGGCAGCGCGGTTCTCTCGGCGCACCGCCTGGAACTGCACCGGGCCGATGGCAGCGGGCCCGAGATCATCGGGGAGGAAGGTTCGGGCGGCGGAGGCGTCGATCCCATGGCCTTCGACCACGGCCCACACCGTGCCATGATCGCGGCGATGCTCGATGCGATCGCAACCGGGCGGGCGCCGCCGCATGCCGCCCGCACCGCCCTCCCCGCCCAGCGGCTGATCGAGGCGATCCTCGCGCGGCGACCGCATCCGTGAGGCTGGCGGGCCTTCTGCTGCTGGCGCTGCTGATCGGCGCCGGAGGGTTCCTCGCGACCGAGATGCTGGGCAGCCGCCGCCTTGCCGACCCCACGGATCGCTGCGCCGAGGCCGCTTCGGCCGCTCGTCAGGCCTTCGAGGCCGGCCCCATGGCCCGCAATGGCCTGCGCGTGACGGATTTGGGCCCGCCGTTGCGCGAAAAGGCGCCGCAGGGCTCGGTTGCGGGGCTGATCCTCTGCCGCGCGGAGGCCAGCTTCAGCACCGGCGCGCAGGAAACACTCTGGTACGCCCTGGTGCCTGCCGCGAGTGGCGGCGCCGGCCAGTTCATGATTCACGCGGCCCCGGGCGAGATGGGCCGGCGGAACATTCTCGCGCTTCGTTAGTCACGCCTTCCGAAGGGGAGTGCCGGACGGGTCCGGCACTCCCCCCCAGCAGCAGCTTACGGGCGAACGACGACCGTGGAGCCCGCGGCAGGAGCCGTCATCATCGGCGCCGGCGTCACGACCGTCGCGGCGACGGGCGGCTGCGGGTTCGCGGGCGCGGTGTTGACCGTGCAGGCGGCCAGGCTCAGGGACGCGGCCGCTACGGCCAGGATGGGGAGCAGTCGCATTCGTTACCTCCGTTGTGACTTCCAACGGCGCTTTAACTTCTATGTCGCTGCTTCGTAACACCAGTTAACCCATGACAGCTTCGTGATCGTTTCTGAGACCTTGTTACAGCGGGCGGCGCCGAATACCCGCGGTTTGGATCGGCCGCACAAAAAGCCACTAACGGCCGCCACGGGCCTGCCCTGCGAAGCAGCCCTCGGCAGACGACACGCTCGGAGAATTGCAAGTAAAACGCCACCTGCGGAGGCCAGGCTGTCGGCGAATACTGTCGCTCGGGGAGAATGGTGCCGGGTGCGAGAATCGAACTCGCGACCTATCGATTACGAATCGATTGCACTACCGCTGTGCTAACCCGGCCCATGCAGGGCGCGCCGACCGGGGCCGGCGCGCTGCGGTGCGGCGCCTTCTAGCGGGACATGCGCCGCCCGGCAACCTCGTCTGTGATGGAACCGCTCAGGTCGTCACCACGGAGCCGCCCTTCGCGGCCGCCCCACCCGTCCACTCGATCCGCCCGGGCGTGCCGCATTCTTCGCAGACCGGCTCCCACTTCGCATGGGTGGTACCGCAGGAGAGGCACTGCCACCGCGGCTCGGCCGGCGCGGCGGCGGCGGCCCGCAGCCACTTCGCCTCCGCGGCCCGGCCGGCCGCGCTGTCGCCCAGCTCCACCGCATCCATGTCCACCATGGCGAGATAGGCGCGGCGATCCGCACTGCCGGATGAGACCAGCGCCTCCAGCTCGGCCCGCGCCCGGCCCGTCAGCCCTGCGGCCAGCGCCGTTCGGCCGAGCACCAGCCGGCTCTCGGGATGGGTGCGGTTCTCATGCGTCAGCGCCTCGGCCCCCTTCACCCGGGCCAGGGCATCCGACTCATCCGCCAGATAGGCCTCGGCGAGGTCCGGATGCGGCGCCACCTTCCACGCGGCCTGGAGCGTGGACTTGGCCCGGCGCGGGCTTCCCTCCGCCGCCTGCCGGCGCGCCACGGCCAGCGCCGCCGGGGCAAAGCCCGGATCGGCCGAAAGCGCCTGCTTCTCCAGCGCCGAGGCGGTCTCAGGGTCCTGCATCGCCGCCGCCAGGGCCAGCGCCGCGCGGCGGTGCCCGGTCAGCTGCTCGGAGGGGGAGAGGGCGAGCGCCTCCTTCCAGTCCCGCGTGCGCAGGGCGAGCGCCGCGCGCTCCTCCCGCACCCAGGCGGCGCCGGGCTGGGCGGCCTCGGCCTCCCGCGCCAGGCGTTGTGCGGCCGGCCAGTCCTCGCGCTGCATCGCGTCCCGCAGCAACCCGCGCAGGCCGAGGAACTTGCCGTCCTCCCGCTGGGAGAGGAGGCGGAAGGCCTGATTCGCGGCGTCGTTGCGGCCCGCCATGCGCTCGGCCTCGGCGGTCAGCAGCAGGGTATGCGGCGTATCGCCCAGCAGGTTCCGGGCGCGCCGGATCTCCAGCCGCGCCTGGTCCGGCGTGCCGGCGGCCAGGGCCACCAGCGCCCGCGTCACCGCCGCATCGCCGTCCCGGCGGTGCCGCGCCTCGCGCCGTGCCCGCATCCGCGCCGGCCAGCCGCGAAGCGACTTCCAGGCGGAGAGAATGCCGTGCAGCACCACGAAGCCCACCACCAGCGCCAGCAGCCCCAGCCAGACGGGCACGCCGATGAAGGTGTTGCCGACCGTGATCTCCACGATCCCGCCCATCTGGCGGAGGAAAAGAGCGGCCCAGACGCCCAGGCCGAGAAGGATCAGCAGCCAGATTGCGCGGAGCATCAGTTGCTCCCGGCGCCGGAGGTGCTGCCGGTGGCGGCACCTGAGGTGCCGAGGTCGCGCAGCGCGGCGCGGGCCTCCACCAGATCACGCGCCTGGCCGATCCAGCCCGCCATGGCATTGCGAGAGGGCTCCGGCAGGCGCTCCAGCCGCTCCACCGCGCCGGGCAGGTCACCGGCGTCCAGCGAGCGGCGCGCGCGCTCCAGCTCACCCGAAACCGCGTCGCCGACCACGACCTGGTCGCCACGCCGCACCGTCACCAGCCCCTGCAGGCGGGCAAGGGCCGAATCGGTCACCGACTGGCCCTGGGGCTCGGCCGCCAGCCGCGCCGTCCGGGCCGCATCCTCGAAGGAGAGGCGCAGCGCCGCCTCCGTGGGCGGCGCGGCCTCGCGGTAGCGGGCGAGCGCCACCGGCGGCGTGCCGGAAAGGCCGGAAAGGGCCTGGCCCAGCGGCCGGCCAGCCTCCAGCGCGGTCTGGATCGCCCCGCGCGCGGCCAGGGCGCCCAGGCGGCGCTCCGCCGCCTCGGCCTGGGCCAGGCGGCGCTCGAACTGCTGCACGCGCTCGGCCAGCTGCTGCTCCTGCCGCGCCACGCGCTGGTTCATCTCGGCCTCGGCGCGGGACAGGCGCTCATCCATCGAACGGCCCGCCGCATCCATGCGCTGGGTCATGGATTGGCCGGCCGCCTCCACGCGCTGGTTCAGCGCGGCGTCCAGGGCGGCCAGCCGGGGGGCGAAGGCCTGCTCCGCCGCCGTCACCCGCGCCGCCAGGGCCTGCTCGGCGCCGGTCATGCGGTTGGCCAGGGTCGCCTCGGCCTGGGCGATGCGCGCCTCGGCCCGGCGGGCTTCCTCCTGCATCCGGCTTTCCAGGGCATTGGCGCGCTCCTCGATGCGGCGCAGCGCCTCCGTCGCGGCTGTCACGCCGGACCGCGCCTCGGAATCCACCATGGGCCGCGCTGCCAGCTCACGCGCCGTGGTCTCGGCCGCATCCAGCCGGCGCTCGGCCGCAGTGGCGCGGTCCGCCAGCCCTTCGGCGGCCGGGCGGGCCTCCAGCGCGGCGAGGCGACGGTCGATCGCCGCGTCGCGGGCGGCCTCGGCCTGCTGCACGGCGGCCGGGGCCTGCCGCTCCCGCGGGCTCGAAACAAGATAGGCCGTGGCCCCCACCAGCACGACCAGCCCGGCCGCGATCGGCAGGATGGCCGGCTCGAAGCGCCGCGCCCGCGTCTGGGCGGGGGGCGGCGGAGCGGGCGGGCTCGCCGGCATGGGCTGCGACACGCGTGCCCCGCCCGAGGGCGTGCTGGCGCCGGAGGAGACGCCCGCCGAAGGAGCAGCAGCCTCAGCGGAGGCGGCGGCCGGCGTGCCGGAAGCAGCCCCCCCGGTCGCGGGCGGGGGCGTGTCCTGGGTCATCTCCGCCGCGGAAGCGACGGAGGCCGGGGAGCTGGTCTCTCCAGCCCCCTTCACCTCGGGCGCCGCCATCGGCGCCGCCGTGCCGGAAGCCGCCCCGGCCTTGCTGCCCTTGGCTTGGTTGCCGGAGGAGGAACTCCCCCTGGGGCGTGGCGCGTTAGGCGGCGTACGGGGCGTGTCGCTCATGGGTACGGCGTCATCCTTCTGGTCAGGCGGGAAGGGCCAGTGCTCGAGGGCCATTGCGGAGGGGCAGGGCCGAGAAGCGCCAGCAGCGCGTCCTGATCCGGTCGCGGCGCCACGTCCAGCCCCCCCCAGGCGAAGGCCCCGGGATTCGCCCCCGAAGCCCCCGACGAAGCTAGCAGCAGCGCCTCCGCCACGCGGCCGCTCAACGCCACGGCGCGGATGGCGGTTGCCGCCCCGCCCAGCCCGGCCTTCCGCAGCTGGGCTACAAAGGATTGGGCACTCCGGGGCGAAAGGAAAAGGGCAGCCCGCACCTGCCCTGCCGCCAGCGCCTCCCGCGCCTCCGGCCACAGCTCGGTGGTTTCCGCCGCCACATAGACCTCGCGCCGGATCACGGAGAAGCCGCGCCCGGCCAGATCCGCCGCCAGCGCATCCCCATAGCCGCGGCCGGAAGCCAGGAGCACGGGCCCGCCGGCCGGGTCTAGCCGGGCGCTCGCCATGGCGGCCAGGGAAACGGCATCGCCGGCAGCGGCCGCCACGTCGCGGAACCCGGCGGCCCGCGCTGCCTCCGCCGTCCCCTCCCCCACCGCCAGCAGCGGAAGACCGGGGGGCAGGACCCCGGCCAGCGAGGGAAGGGCGGCGGCGCTCGGCAGCAGCACCGCCCGCGCCTCCGGCACCGGCTCCATCGGCAAGGGGTTCAGCACCAGGGCCGGCGTCAGGACCGGCTCCCAGCCGAGCGCCGCCACGCGTCCGGCCGTGGCCGAGCCCCCTGGCTCCGGCCGGGTGATCAGGCAGGCCGGGCGGGACCCGTCCCGCTCAGCCAAAAATATCCGCCGGGCTGTCCGCGCGGAGGCTGAGTCCCAGCTCCTGGCCCAGCGCCTCGGCATCGGACACGCCGCCATGCAGGCTGCGCTTCAGCAGGAAGGATCCGTCCGGCCGGGCCACCAGCCCGGTCAGGTGCAGCCGCCCATCGGGCAGCAGCCGGGCATGGCCGCCGATCGGGGTGCGGCAGGAGCCATCGAGGGAGGCGAGCAGCGCCCGCTCCGCGCGGGACACGGCGCGCGCCTCCCGGTCCTCGATCCCGGCCAGCAGCTCGTGCAATTCCACGTCCTCGGCGCGCACGGTCACGCCGACGATCCCCTGCCCGGCCGCCGGCACCATCGCCTCTGGGTCCAGCACCATCATGCCCTCGGGGGAGAGCTCCATGCGCTTCAGCCCGGCCAGAGCCAGCATGGTGGCATCCGCCTCGCCCTCGGCCAGCTTGCGCAGGCGCGTCTGCACGTTGCCGCGGATCATGCCCACCTGCAGGTCCGGCCTGGCATGCAGGAGCTGCGCCTGGCGCCGCAGGCTGGCCGTGCCCAGCCGCACCCCGGCCGGGATGCTGCCGATCGGGTCCGACGGGTCGAGCGCCGCCATGCCGGGGCCGGGGATCAGCACGTCCCGGCTGTCCTCGCGCTTCATGGTGCAGGCCAGCACCACGCCCGGCGGCATCTCCGTCTCCAGGTCCTTCAGGCTGTGGACGGCGAAGTCGATCCGGCGATCCAGCAGCGCCTCGTGGATTTCCTTGGCGAAGAGCCCCTTGCCGCCCACATCGGCCAGCCGGCGGTCCTGGATCCTGTCGCCCGAGGTCTGGATCACATGCTCCTCGAAGGCCTTGGCATTCCGCAGCACCGGGCAGAAATGCAGGACGACATCAAGGAAGGTCCGCGTCTGCCACAAGGCGAGCGGTGACCCCCGCGTGCCGACGCGGAGCGGGAGCGAACGCATATGAGGCCGGACCTTGGGGGTTCCCGCCTGGGGCTCGGCGCCCGGATGGGCGGGGTGGGCAGACAGCATGGCGGCGTCTTAGAACCGCGCCGCGAATCGTGAAAGGCGATAGATCATGGACGCGCCCGGTCCGGTACACGGACCTGCCCTCGGCCCGGTCCTGGGAATCGAGAGCAGTTGCGACGAAACGGCCGCCGCCATCCTGGCGCCCGACGGCACGATCCTGGCCGAATCCGTCTTCAGCCAGACCGAGGACCATGCCCGCTTCGGCGGGGTGGTGCCCGAACTCGCGGCGCGCGCCCATCTCGCCCACCTGCCCGGCCTTGTCGCCGGGGTGTTGCAGCGGGCGGGGCTGACGCCGCGGGATCTGGGTGGGGTGGCCGCCACCTCCGGCCCGGGGCTCATCGGCGGCCTCATCGTCGGCGCCAGCTACGGCAAGGGCATGGCCATGGCCCACCGCCTTCCCTTCGTGGCCGTGAACCACCTGGAGGCGCACGCGCTGACGCCCCGCCTGCCCGGGCTCTTCCCCGGGCTGCCGGGGGGCGGCGCCGAGTTCCCCTATCTCCTGCTCCTCCTCTCCGGCGGGCATTGCCAGTGCGTCGCCGTGGAGGGGCTGGGGCGCTACCGCCGGCTCGGCACCACGCTGGACGACGCGGTGGGCGAGGCCTTCGACAAATCCGCCAAGCTCCTCGGCCTGCCCTGGCCCGGCGGCCCGCATCTGGAGCGCTTGGCCCGGGAGGGCGACGCCGCCCGGGTGCCTCTTCCCCGCCCCCTGCTGGGCCGCGAGGGTTGCGACTTCTCCTTCTCCGGGCTCAAGACCGCCGTCGCGCAGGCCGTGGCCAAGGGCCATGCCCATGCCGATATCGCCGCAGCCTTCCAGGCTTCGGTGGCGGCGGTGGTCGCGGACCGGGCGCGCCACGCCCTCGCCATGGCGCCTTTCGACAGGAAGCCCGGGGCAACCGCGCTCGTCGTCTCCGGCGGCGTCGCCGCCAACACGGCGGTGCGCGAGGCCCTGGCCCGGGTGGCCGAGGCCGCCGGCCTGCCCCTAATCGCGCCGCCCATCCGCCTCTGCACCGACAATGCGGTCATGGTCGCCTGGACGGGAATCGAGCGCCTCCGCGCCGGGCTGACTGACCCCTGGAACCACGCCCCGCGCCCGCGCTGGCCGTTGGACGAGCTGACACCCGCCGCATGAACTACCGCCACGCCTTCCACGCCGCGAACTTCGCGGACTGCATGAAGCACGCCCTCGTCCATGCGCTCGTCTCGGCCCTGCTGCGCAAGCCCACCCCCTTCCGCGTGCTGGACACCCATGCCGGCATCGGCCTGTACGACCTGCAATCCGAGGAGGCGCGGCGCACCGGCGAATGGCGGGACGGGATCGGGCGGCTGGAAACGCTGCAGGACGGCCCGCTGCTGCCCTGGCTGGAGCTGGTCCGGTCCTTCCCCCGGGGCAGCTATCCCGGCAGCCCGGCCCTGATCCGCGCCATGCTCCGCCCGCAGGACCACCTCGCCCTCTGCGAGCTGCATCCGGAGGATGCGGCCACCTTGCGGGCCCGCTTCAGGGGTGACGCCCAGGTCTCCGTCCACCGGCGCGACGCCTATGAGGCACTCTCCGCCTTGACGCCCTTCCCGGAGCGGCGCGGCCTCGTGCTGATGGACCCGCCCTTCGAGGAGGAGGGCGAGTTCGCCCGCCTCGCGGCGGGGATGGCGGCCCTGGCCCGCCGCTTCCGCCCCGCCATCCAGGCTGCCTGGTATCCCGTGAAGCACCGCGCGCCCGTGCGCGCCTTCCAGGATGCCATCGCGGCCTCCGGCCAGCGCGACGTGATCGCCTGCGAGCTCTGGCTGCGCGAGCCGACCGACCCCACGCGGCTGAATGGCTGCGGCCTGGCCGTGGCGAACCCGCCCTTCGGCTTCGCCGAGGCGGCCCGCGCCATCCTGGCCACGCTGCATGCCCGCTTCGACGAGGGCGAGCGCGGCGCCGGCTGGACCGTGACGGAGGTCGTGCCGGAATGAGCAGCCCGGACAAGGTCGCCGTCATCGGCGCCGGCGCCTGGGGCACGGCACTGGCCATCCAGGCGCTGAGGGCGGGCGGCGAGGTCTCCCTCTGGGCCCGGGACCCGGCGCGGGCGCTGGCAATGCAGGCCCTCCGTGTGAACGCCCGCCACCTCGCGGACACGCCCCTGCCCCCGGAGCTTCAGGTCACGGCCGATCCCGCCGCCGCCATCGCCGGGGCCGGCCTCGCCATCCTGGCCGTCCCGACCCAGCATCTCGGCGCCGTGCTGGCCGAGCTGCCCCGGCTGCCGCCCTCGATCGTGGTGGCCAAGGGCGTGGAGGCCGGGACGCTCCGCTTTCCCCTCGAGATCCTGGCCGAGGCCCGTCCGGGCCAGCCCTCCGCCATCCTCTCCGGCCCAAACTTCGCCCATGAGGTGGCCGAGGGCCTCCCGGCCGCCGCGGTGCTCGCCAGCGCCGATCCGGCCCTGCGGGAGGCCGCGACGACCCGCCTTTCCAGCCCTAACTTCCGCCTCTACGGCGGCGCCGATCCGCTGGGGGTTCAGGTGGCCGGTGCGGCGAAGAACGTGGCCGCCATCGCCGCCGGGGCGGCGATCGGCGCCGGGCTGGGCGAGAACGCGCGCGCCGCCATCGTCACCCGTGCCCTCGCCGAGATCGCGCGGCTCGCCGTCGCCCTGGGCGGGCGGGCCGATACGGTGGCCGGCCTCTCCGGCCTGGGGGACCTGATGCTCACCTGCGCCGGCGGGGCGAGCCGCAACTTCACCCTCGGCCTCGCCCTGGGCCAGGGGAGGACCGCCGCCGAGATCCTCGGCGCCCGAACCTCCGTCACCGAAGGGGCCGCCACCGCCCCTGCCCTGCTCGCCCGTGCGGCCCGGGCGGGGGTGGACATGCCCGTCTGTGGCGCCGTTACCGCGGTGCTGGAAGGGGAGCTGACGGTACCGGAGGCGGTGGAGCGTCTTCTGGGGCGCCCGCGGAAGGCGGAATAGCAGGCGCGCTGGCGGACACATCGGAGTCTGGCCCGGAGGAGGGCGCCGCCTCCTCCTTCCCGGCGCGCGGACCGGGCTTCCACCATCCCGTGACCTCCCCACCCAGCCACACCGAGGCATAGGGGCGGAAGGGCGCCAGCGCGGCTTCGGATTCCGCATCGGGCATCACCATGGATGCGATTTCCAGCCCCGGCGCGCGGGCCAGTGGCGCCTCAACCGGGGCCCGGAGAGGGTTGGTCTGTGCGACGCCCACCAGCGCCTGGATCCGCGCCGGCTCTCGCGCGGCGGCCAGGGTGAAATCACGAAGGCGCCGGTAGGCTGCCGCCTCCGCCTCGGTCAGCGCGATGCCATTCGCCACCGCCAGCCGCTCCAGCGCGGCCAGGGCATCGAAGGCGAAGAGATGGTAGTGCAGCGCCATCGCGCCGCGCCGCAGCTCCTGCGGCAGGGCGCCGCGTTCGTCCACCTGCAGGAGCTGGTTGCGGAGCCGCTCCACCCCCCAGTCCAGCAGCGCGCGCTCCCCGGCAGCCACGCCGGCGGCGGCCACGGCAAGCCCGGCCCAGGCGGCCTGGTTGTTCCGCACGTCGCTGATCAGCGCCTCGGAGGGACGGTCATGCCGCGGGCGGATCTGCCGGGCCACGGCGGCGAGCCAGCGGGCCACCCGGTCCAGCCGCGGCGCTTCCAGCCCGGGGGCCTCGCGCAGCGCCAGGAAACTCAGCCCGGCCCCGGCCAGGCCCCAGGCCCTGTGATAGTCGCCCTGCAGGTTGAAGGCGCCCAGCAGCGCCCCGTTGCGCGCCCAGTGGTCCATCGCCTCCAGCGCGCAGGCGGCGGCGCCCGCTTCCCCCTTCCTGTGCCGGGCCAGGGCTCGCTGGACCAGGGCCAGCCAGTCCCGCAGCGGCTTCGCGGCCGCCTGGTCCATCGCCAGGCGCTTCGGGTCCGGGCGCGAGAAGGCGGGGTCGAGGAAGTAGCCGAAGCCCTCCAGGTTTCGCAGGGGCGGCAGCCGCTCCTCGCAGGGCGCTGCCTCGCCCGTGGCGGCCGGGGCTGGCAGGAAGGGTCCCTCCAGCGGGCGCCGCTCCCGGCGCTCCTCCGGCAGGGCTGCCTGGGCGCCCAGCAGCGTGGCCGCAGCCGCCGCGCCTGCCGCGGCGGGCGGGCGGGCGGGCGTTTCCGCGGCCGGCCGGCCCGGTGGAGGCGGAGTGCGCTGGGGCCTTCGCGCCTCCCGCCCGGGGGCCACGGCGCGCGGCGCGGCTGGGGCGGCAGACGGGCGGCGGGACGGAGGCGGCACGGCCTGGCGTGGAGGCCTGGGCAGGGTGGCACGCGGAGCCGGGCGCGCGGCGCCGGGCCGGGAGGGCGGCGATGGTGGCTGGGACTGCGCGAGGGCCGGGCCGGTCAGGAGCGGAAGCAGCAGCAGCGCGGCGAGGCGGGCTTGGGGCAGTCGCATGGCCACACCATGCCACCGGAGGCCGGGGCGCGTCAGGTCTCCGGGAACAGCGGCAGCTCCCCGCCCTCGGCATGGCGCCGCCGCAGCCGGGCCGCCTCGGCCGCGCGATGGCGCAGCAGCTCGTCCAGCAGCCGGTCCATGGTCTGCCAGAGCGGCTCGTTGCCCTGCCGCTCCTTCATCACCAGCGCATGGGCGGCGAGCGTCACGTTCAGCGTGCCGCGCGTCGTCTCCGGCCGGGGCATCCGCATCTGGACGAGAGCCTTCTCCACCTCCTCCAGCGGCGCGCCGATCGCCTCGGCGATCTGCGCCGGCTCCAGGCCGGTGCGGCGCAGCCGACGCGCCTCGTCCCGCTGGCGCGGCGGCAGATCGATGGCCGGGCGCAGCGCGACGGTCCGGCGCGACATCTCGCCCGAGCCGGAGCCGGGCGGCTTTCCCTTGAAGGCCATATCTATTGAACGCCGCAAAACGGGATTTGATTCAACCCTCCCGCAGCGCGGCGCCCGCCGCCAGCGGGGCCAGCGGCAGGGCCCCGGCCAGGAAGGCCCCCAGCAGCAGCAGGAAAGGCCGGGCCTCCCCGCCCCCCGCCGCCGCCTCGATCGCGCCGGCGGCGAAGATGACCACCGGCACGGCCAGGGGCAGGACCAGCAAGGGCAGCAGCACGCCACCCCGCCGCGCGCCGAGCGTCAGCGCCGCGCCAAGCGTGCCGAGGAGGGAGAGCACGGCCGATGCCAGCGCCAGCGTCAAAACCGCTACCCCCCAGCCCTCCACCGGCAAGGCCAGCAGCGCGGCGGCCACGGGGGTGGCCAGCAGCAGGGGCAGGCCGGTTACCGCCCAATGCGCCGCCGCCTTCGCCGCAGCCAGCCCGGCCGGCGGCAGGCCGGTGGTGAGCAGCAGGTCGAGCGAGCCGTCCTCGGCCTCGGCGGCGAAGAGCCGGTCCAGCGGCAGCAGAGCCGCCAGCAGGGCCGCCGTCACCAGCGCGCCCGGCGCGAGGCGGGCCAGCGCGTCCGGCGAAGGGCCGACCCCGAAGGGAAACAGCGCGCAGACGATGACGAAGAACAGCACCGCCGCCAGCGCCTCGGCCGGGTGCCGCAGGGCCAGCCGCAGCTCGCGGAGGAAAACCGCGATCATGCCGCCCTCCCCATCGCCACCTCCCGCGCGCCCGGCAGGGGCAGCGGGAGATGCGTGGCGGCCAGCACGATGCCGCCCCGGGCGCGATGCGCCGCCAGCAGAGCGCCGAGTCGCACCACCGAGGCCGTGTCGAGCCCCAGCGTGGGCTCGTCCAGCAGCCAGAGCGGCGCGCCCCCCAGTGTCAGCCGCGCCAGCGCGAGCCGCCGGCGTTGCCCGGCGGAGAGCGTGCGGCAGGGCAACCCGCCGAGGCCCGAAAGTCCCATGGAGGCCAGCGCCGCCTCCGGGTCGCCGCCGCGCAGCCGCGCCCAGAAGCCGAGATCCTCGCGCGGGGTCAGCGACGGCTTGATCGCGTCCTGGTGGCCGAGATAGCGCGTGCGGGCGCCATGGGCGGCGGCGTCCAGCGCCACTTCCTCGCCCGACCAGGCCAGGCTCCCCGCCGCGGGCCGCAGCAGCCCCGCCAGCACCCGCAGCAGCGTGGACTTGCCCGCCCCGTTCGGCCCGAGCAGCAGCAGCGCCTCCCCCGGCGCCGCCCGCAGCGACAGCCCGGCGAAGACCACGCGTCCGCCGCGCCGCGCGGCCAAATCCTCCGCCGCCAGCACGTCTGCCATACCCTCCGGGAAGCCCCCCGGCCCCTGGACCGGAAACCCTCGCCATGCTTCAAGCTGGCCTGAATTTCAAGAACGCGTGGGGAATTGCGACGCATGAGCAAGTACGGACAGGATAGCCTCAAGGCGAAGCGCAGCCTCTCGGTCGATGGGAAGACCTACCACTACTTCTCCATCCCCGAGGGGGCGAAGGCGCTGGGCGTCGATGTCTCCCGCCTGCCGAACAGCCTAAAGGTGCTCCTCGAGCACATCCTGCGCTTCGAGAACGGCCGCTCCTACAAGGTGGATGACGCGAAGGCCATCGTCGGCTGGCTGGAGAAGGGCCAGTCCGACAAGGAGGTCCCCTTCCGTCCCGCGCGCATCCTGATGCAGGACTTCACGGGCGTCCCCGCCGTGGTGGACCTGGCCGCGATGCGCGACGGCATGCTGAAGCTCGGCGGCGACCCGCAGAAGGTGAACCCGCTGGTTCCCGTGGACCTCGTCATCGACCACTCCGTGATGGTCGACGTGGCCGGCACGCCCGACGCCCTGCGCCAGAACGTGGACCTGGAATACCAGCGCAACAACGAGCGCTACGAGTTCCTCCGCTGGGGCTCCTCCGCCTTCAACAACTTCCGCGTCGTGCCCCCCGGGACCGGCATCTGCCACCAGGTGAACCTCGAATACCTGGCCCAGGTGATTTGGACCGACACCGATGCCGGCGACGTCTATGCCTATCCGGATAGCTGCTACGGCACGGACAGCCACACCACCATGGTGAACGGCCTGGGCGTGCTGGGCTGGGGCGTGGGTGGCATCGAGGCCGAGGCCGCCATGCTCGGCCAGCCCATCGCCATGCTCATCCCGGATGTCATCGGCTTCAAGCTGACGGGCAAGCTCAAGGAAGGCGTCACCGCCACCGACCTGGTGCTGACCGTCACCCAGATGCTCCGCAAGAAGGGCGTGGTCGGCAAGTTCGTCGAGTTCTACGGCCAGGGCCTCACCTCCCTGCCCGTGGCGGACCGCGCGACCATCGGCAACATGGCCCCGGAATACGGCGCAACCTGCGGCTTCTTCCCGGTGGACGAGGCGACGCTCGGCTATCTCCGCCTCTCCGGCCGCGACGAGCACCGCATCAACCTCGTGCGCGAGATCTCGAAGGCGCAGGGCATGTGGCGCGACGACACGACGCCCGACCCGGTCTTCACCGACACGCTGGAGCTCGACCTCTCCACCGTGCTGCCCTCCATGGCCGGCCCGAAGCGCCCGCAGGACAAGGTGGTGCTGACCGAGATCGCCAGCTCGTTCGCCAAGGAGCTGCCGAACCTCTCCGTTCCCGGCGCCCCGCCGCTGGGCGCGCGCGTGCCGGTGGGCGGCGCCAATTACGACCTCGGCCATGGCGACGTGGTGATCGCGGCGATCACCTCCTGCACCAACACCTCCAACCCCTATGTGCTGGTGGCCGCCGGCCTGGTGGCGCGCAAGGCGCGCGCCAAGGGCCTGACCCCGAAGCCCTGGGTGAAGACCTCCCTCGCCCCGGGGTCCCAGGTCGTCACCGACTACCTGAACGCCTCCGGCCTGCAGGCCGACCTCGACGCGCTGGGCTTTCAGACCGTCGGCTATGGCTGCACCACCTGCATCGGCAATTCCGGCCCGCTGGAGGACGCGATCGTCTCCGCGATCGAGGATCACAAGCTGGTCGCCGCCTCGGTGCTCTCGGGCAACCGCAACTTCGAGGGCCGCGTGCACCCGAATGTGCGCGCAAACTACCTGGCCTCGCCGCCTCTGGTGGTCGCCTACTCCCTCGCCGGCACCATCACGAAGGACATCACCACCGAGCCGCTCGGCACGGGCAGCGATGGCCAGCCCGTCTACCTCAAGGACATCTGGCCGGCGCAGCAGGAGATCAACGACGTCGTCCACGAGGTCCTGACGCGCGAAATGTTCCAGTCCCGCTACGCCGACGTCTTCAAGGGCGACGAGCACTGGCAGGGAATCAACGTCGAGACGGGCACGGACACCTACCGCTGGAACTCCGGCTCCACCTACGTCCAGAACCCGCCCTATTTCGAGGACATGGGCGTCGAGCCGAAGCCCGTCGCCTCGGTCACCGGTGCGCGCATCCTGGCGGAGCTGGGTGACAGCATCACCACCGACCACATCTCCCCGGCCGGCTCCATCAAGAAGGCCTCGCCCGCCGGCGAGTACCTGCTGGAGCACCAGGTCCGGCAGAACGACTTCAACTCCTACGGCGCCCGCCGCGGGAACCATGAGGTCATGATGCGCGGCACCTTCGCCAACATCCGCATCAAGAACGAGCTGGTCCCGGGCATCGAGGGCGGCATCACCAAGCACTACCCGTCCGAGCAGGTGATGCCGATCTACGACGCGGCCATGAAGTACAAGGCCGAGGGCGTGCCGCTGGTGATCTTCGGCGGCAAGGAATACGGCACCGGCTCCTCCCGCGACTGGGCGGCGAAGGGCACGATGCTGCTGGGCGTGAAGGCCGTGATCGCCGAGAGCTTCGAGCGCATCCATCGCTCGAACCTGGTGGGCATGGGCGTGCTGCCGCTGGTCTTCAAGCCGGGCGAGGACCGCAAGACCCTCGGCCTGAAGGGCGACGAGACCGTGGACATCCTCGGCCTTGAGGAGCTGCGCGCCCGCATGATGCTCGACATCGTCATCCACCGCGCCGACGGCACTGAGACCCGCACCCAGGTCCAGTGCCGCGTCGATACGGCCGACGAGGTCGAGTACTACAAGCAGGGCGGCATTCTGCAGTACGTGCTGCGCTCCATGGCCGGGGTGATGGTCCCGGCCTGACCCGCCGGGCCGGAATGGGGTAAATGAGGGGGCGCGGGCCGCAAGGTCCGCGCCCCTTCTCGCAACCGCGGCAAGGGCCGCGGCGTTCGCCCGCCGCAAGCGGGGGATTCTGGCTCAAATGATCGGCAGCCCATGACAGGCGCCGTCCTGGTGATGAACCGCCGCGCCGGCACCCTGGCGGGCCGGCCGGAGCTGCCCGACCTCATCGAGGCCGCGCTGTGCAGGGCGGGCTTTGACCTGACGGTGATTAGCGCGGAGGCGGCCCCCGATATCGGCGGCCAGATCCAGGCCGCGCTCGACACCGGCGCCCCCCTGATCATCGTCGGCGGCGGCGATGGCACCGTGCGCAGCGTTGCCGCCCGGCTGGCCGGCACGGATCGCATGCTCGCCATCCTGCCGCTCGGCACCCTGAACCTGCTCGCGCGGGATCTCGGCATGCCGCTGGACCCGTTGGAGGCGGCAGAGGCGCTGGCCCGGTCCGTCCCCCGCCGGATCGATCTGGGTGAGGTCAACGGGCAGATCTTCGCCTGCCAGTCCGTCATCGGCCTGCCCAACACAGTCGGCCGCGCCCGCCAGCGCTTCCGGCGCCGTGGCGGCCTCTATGTCGTGCTCCGCGTCATCATGGCGGCCGCCCGCGCCCTGCTCCGCCAGCGCCCCATGCGGCTGATGGTGAATGCGCCGGGCTGGCAGAAGCCCTGGCGCATCTGGACCCGCGCGATGTCGGTGGTGAACAACGCCTATGACGAGGGGACCGGGCTGATGTTCCACCGCTCCCGCCTCGATGGCGGGATGCTCAACCTCTATGTCAGCCGGAACTTCTCGATCGGCTGGACGGCGAAGATGCTGATTGCCATGGCGCTCGGCATGTGGAAGCGCTCCGACAGCATCCACATCCTCACCGGGCCATCCTTCACCATCCACGCCCGCCGGCGCCGCCTGCTCGTGATGAATGACGGCGAGGGCTCGGTGCTCCGCACCCCGCTGAACTACACGCTGCACCCCCGCGCCCTGGCCGTGCTGGCGCCCCCGCAGGCGGCCCCGGCGGAGGATAGGGCCGCGCCCACCACGGCCTCTTCGGTGCCTCCGCCGGAATGAGGGTGATCGACCACATCTCGGACCTGCACTTCTGCCGGGTGGACCGGGCCGCGACGGACGCGCTGCTCGCCCGGCTGAACGCGGACCCCGCCCATCTCGTCGTCGTCTCCGGGGACCTGACCATGCGCGCGCGCCGGCACGAATACCGGGCCGCCCGCGCCTTCCTCGACGCGCTGAACCCGCCCTGGCTCGCCGTGCCCGGTAATCACGACATCACCGCCTATTATCCCTGGGAGCGTTTCCTCGACCCCTTTGGGCGCTGGCAGAGCCTCGTCTCCGACGAGATGGAGCCGGTCTTCGAGGATGAGGAGATCCAGGTCCTCGGACTCAACACCGTCTCGCGCGGCGGCCTGCATCTGCAATGGGAGAACGGCAAGGTGCCGCGGGCCGGGCTGCTGCGCCTGCTCCGCCGCCTGCGCCGCATGGAGGAGGGCCGCTTCCGGATCGTGGTCGCGCACCACCCCTTCCTCGCCCCGCCGGAGCAGCCAGGCACGCCCGTCGTCGCGCGGGGTGAACGTGCCCTGCGCGATCTCGCCCGTGGCGGGGTGCGCCTTGTCCTCTCGGGACATCTCCATGTCGGCTACCACAACACGCACGACATCCGGGCGGAGGAGGGCAGCCGCCTGACCGTCCTCCAGGCCGGCTCCGCCACCTCCACCCGTCTTCGGGGAGAGGCCAATGCCTACAACCGCGTCACCGTGGAAGGCGGCCGTGCCCGCTGGACCTCCCACCACTGGGACGGAACGGAGTGGCGCTGATCAGGCCGATTTCGGCCCGGCTGCCCGCCTTTCCTCCAGCGGGATGATGTTGCCGCGGCCAGGGGCCGCCAGCGCGGCCACCGCCGCCGCCAGCGCGGCCTGGCTGAAGGGCTTGTTCAGCTTCGTCAGCCGCCCCGCCACCTCCGCCGGCAGGTCCGCATAGCCGCTCACCAGCAGCACCGGCAGGCCGGGCCGGGCGAGATGCAGGGCACCGGCCAGTTGCACGCCGGTCATCCCCGGCATCGCCTGGTCGGTCACCACCAGCTCGACCGGATGCCCCTCCTCCAGAAGGGCCAGCGCCTCCGCGCCGGACGCGGCCTGCAACACGCGGTGCCCCAGGTCCTCCAGCATGGCCGCGGTGTTTGCCAGCACCAGCGCATCGTCATCCACGGCCAGGACCAGCAACGACTCGACCGTCCGGATCTCCGACGCCGGCTGCGGCTCGGCGGGAGGAAGGGCGGCCTCCGCCTCCGCGGCCGGCAGCCAGATCTCCACGGTGGTGCCCTGCCCGGGCTGGCTCCGCAGCACCAGCCGGCCGCCGGACTGCGCCGCCAGCCCCTGGGCCATGGGCAGGCCGAGCCCCGTCCCTTTTCCCACGCCCTTGGTGGTGAAAAAGGGCTCCGTCGCCCGCGCCAGGGTGGCGGCGTCCATGCCCATGCCCGTATCGGCGACGGAGAGCAGGAGGTAGCGCCCCGGCTCCAGGGATCCGGGCCCGCCCGGCAGCACGATGCGCTCCGCCGCGGCGATGCTGAGCGCCCCGCCCTCCGGCATCGCGTCCCGCGCATTCACCGCCAGGTTCAGCGGAGCCAGTTCCAGCTGGTTCGCATCCACATGGGCGCGCGGCAGTTCGGTCGGGAAACGGGTCTCGATCCGCACCATCGGCCCGATGGAGCGTTCCAGCAGCTCCGCCATCCCCCGCACCAGCTCCGGCACCTCCACCGCGCGCGGCTTCAGGTCCTGCTTGCGGGCGAAGGCCAGCAGGCGCTGCGTCAGCCCGGTTCCACGCCGCACACCCTGAAGGGCGTTGTCCAGCAGCCGCGCTGCCTTCGGGTCATCCGGCAGGCGCTTGCGCAGCATCTCCAGATTGCCCAGCACCACGGCCAGCAAGTTGTTGAAGTCATGCGCCACGCCGCCGGTGAGCTGGCCGATGGCCTCGATCTTCTGGGACTGCCGCAGCGCCTCCTCCGCGCGCCGCCGCTCCGTCACATCGGTCAGCCCGCCCAGCACGCGCAGCGCCGCCCCGGGCTCGGCCTCCTCCAGCCGGGCGGAAACCAGCACGTCGAGGAAGTCGCCCGCCCGGGTCACCGCCCGGTACTCCACCTCCCGCAGCGCCCCGCCGCCGGTGAGGGCGGGCCAGTCCGTCTGCACGAAGCGCCGGGCCGAGGCCTCGGTGAGGAAATTGATCAGCGGCCGGCCGACCACCTCCTCCCGCCGGTAGCCCAGCAGCGCGAGCCAGGCCTCCGTCACATCCTCGATCCGCCCCTCGCGGTCGAGGGAATGCAGCGGCAGCGGGGTGCGCTGGTAGAGCGCGCGGAAGCGCTCCCCGCTCCGCCGCAGCGCCTGTGCCTCCCGCTCCGAGAGCATGGCGAAGCGCCGGTCGAACATAGCGGCGGCCAGGCTGAGGAAGAGGATGAAGAAGGTGGAGGCCGCGACGGCGAGGGCGAGGGTGACCTGGTTGAGGCTGGCGGAGCCATGCGCCATGTCCACGCCGGGATGGGCCGTGAAGACGGCGCCGTGCATGCTAGCGTAATGCATGCCGGCGATCGCGACGCCCATCACCACCGCCGCGGCCGCCCGCACGGCCATCCGGCTGGCCTGGGTGGAAAGCCAGAGCGCCACGGTCGCCGCGCCGATCGCGATCAGGACCGAGGCGGCGACCCAGCCATGGCCGTAGCTCAGATCCGCCGCCATCTTCATGGCGGCCATGCCCATGTAGTGCATGGCGACGATGCCCAGCCCCATGAGCAGGCCGCTGGCGAGCAGCACCGGCACCCCCGTCCGGGCCCGGCTGACTAACAGGAAGCTCAGCCCCGTTGCCAGGATGGCCACGGCGAGGGACAGCAGGGTGAGCCAGAGATCATAGCCCACCTCCATCCCGGGCATGCTGAAGGCCAGCATGGCGACGAAATGCATGGCCCAGATGCCGCCGCCCATGGCGACCGCGGCAGTGGCCAGCCAGGCGTGCCGCGCCAGCCCGGCCGAGGCGCGCATCCGGCTGGCCAGGTCGAGCGCGGTGTAGGAGGCAGCCATGGCGATGAGGATCGAGAGCACGATCAGCGTCGCATCATGCATCCCGGGAATGATCATCTCCGATCCTGTCTCCCGCGGCTCGTCGGATGTTCGGTAGACCGGAACGGTCTGCCCACCGCCCCGCTAGGCCTCAACTATGTCCGGAGAAAGACCGCCGCCGGGAACTTGTCGACCGGGCGTCCGAGCGCACCCTCCAGGCGCCCGGTGGCCGGGATCATGGGAACCGGTGAAGCCCAACTGGCGGGCTGACCGGCTGGGCCAGCCGATGCCGCGTGAGGAAGGTCCTTAGCCCGGCTGCCCTCCGGACTTGATGCTCCGCGGCAGCAGCGCGGCGACGAGCCGGAGGGCGGGCCGCAGTTCCTCGCGGCAATAGTCGGCCAAGCTCCACAGCACATCGCTGTCCATGCGGTTGAGAGATCGTCCGGCCAGCCCGCTTAGTGGCAGGAGCACGGGCTCGAGGCGGCCATGGAGCCGTGGCGCCGCCGCCCGGAGCTGCTCGGCCAGGGCGACGAGCCGCTCGAGGCAGATCTCGCACCCGTCCCGCCGGAGCGTGTCGGCGGCGAAGCTCCGGCGCGTGCCCTGCCCCCGATAGGCATCGCAGGTATCGATCTCGCGAAGCATCGCCTGGATGGTTCGCTGGCAAGCGCGCGGCGAGATCACGACGGGCTCCTTGGCGGCTGGCCCCAGTTAGACGGGCGCGGCCGACAAGGTCAATCGACTGATTAAACCCGCAGGTCGTCCCGCTCCCGATATGCGTGTAGAAGGACGCCATGAGGCCGCCTCTCCGCACGGACGCCCCGGCGCCGGGCAAGCGTTCGAAGCCAGCCGACGAAGAAAGGGCGCAGTTTCCTCGTGGAGAGGAGGTGCGGCAGCGCATCCTCGCGGCAAGCATCGAGGAGTTCGCCGATCACGGCTACAAGGGCGCGAGCACGCGCGGCATCGCATCCCGCGCCGACGTCAACATCGCCGCGCTGAACTACTATTTCGGCGGAAAGCCGAAGCTGTATCGCGCCTCGGTGGACTACATCGTCGACTGGACGAACCAGCTCCTCGAACCCATCGCGGCGGAAGCGCGCGCCGCGCTGCAGCGGGAGGATCTGTCCCCTCAGGAGGCCCGGCGGGTGCTGGCCTCCTATCTCGGCAACCTCTCAGGCTTCTTCCTCGGCGCTCACGGAGAGGGCTGGCGGCCGAGCTGGAGCATTCTCCTCGCGCGCACCGAGTTCGAGCCGCCGGAAGGTGATCCCTGGACCTTCAGCTCGACCTTGGGAATTCTCATGTTGCCATTCGGCGGCCTGACCGCCCGCGCCCTGGGCCGCCCGCCCGAGGACGAGGAATGCCGCGCGATCGCGCTCGGGATGCTGGCCCAGGTTCTCTTCTTCCGGGTGAAGCCGTCGGGCGAAATGCCCGGCATGGGCTGGGAGCATGTGGATGAGACCCGCAAGGCCCTGATGCAAGGCGTGCTGGTCAGAAGCTGCCTCGCCACCATCGACGCCTTTGCGGCTGTTGGAAGCCCTGCGCCTTCTCCAGGGCGGGGTGGAAGTTCCGCCGCCTAGGACCACGCGGTCACCGCCCGGCCCGCCATCCCCAGGCGACCGGCACCGCCAGGGCGCAGAGCAGCGCCATGGCGAGGAAGGCCCCGCCCTCCACCCGGGCATAAAGCCAGCCCGTCGCCAGCATGGCCACGGCCTGCGCCCCGGTGGTCCCCAGGGCCGCGTGCAGGCTTTGCGCCGCCAGCGCCTCCCCGGGCGGCGGGTTGGCCGAGAGCCAGCGCATCGCGCCCATGTACTGGGCGCCGAAGGTCAGCGCGTGCAGCGCCTGCAACGGGACGAGCGCCCAGAGCTCGGTGGTGATCCCCATCGCCACCCAGCGCAGCATCCCCGCCCCAGCCGCCAGCAGCATCAACCCGCGCGGGCTCACCCGCCCCAGCAGGGGCCGCGCCCAGAGGAAGAGCAGGACCTCGGCCATCACCCCCTCGGCCCAGAGCAGCCCGATGGTTTCCGCGGAATGCCCGGCCCGCGCCCAGTGGATGGAGGAGAAGCCGTAGCAGGCCGCATGGGAGCCCTGGACCAGCGCGCTGATCGCGACCAGCCGCCCGAAGCCGGGCCGCCGCAGGAGGTGAAGGGCGAAGGCCCCGCGCAGCCCGCCGCCGCCCGCCCGGCGGAGCGCCTGCCCTCCCGCCGGGGGCCGCGGCAGCAGCCAGGCGGCCAGCGCGGCCGCCGCGTAGGAACCGGCCAGCAGCCAGGGAACCGCGGCATAGCCGCCCCATGCCGCCATGCCCCCCGCCCCGGCGGCGCCCAGGATGAAGGCGGCCGAACCCGCGGCCCGCACCGGCCCGTAATCCACCCCGGCCCGGCGGGTGGCGGCCAGGGCCATCGCCTCCCCCACCGGGCTGAGCGGCGCCATGGCGGCCGCGAAGAGGAGCTGGACGCCGAGCACCGCCCAGAACCCCTCGGCCGGCAGGAAGAGCGGCGCCGCCAGCGCGGCCAGCGCCGCGCAGGGGATCAGGACCGCCCGCCCATCCCCGATCCGGTCCGCCAGCCGCCCCAGGGCCGGGCTGACGAAGAAGCGGATGAGCGAGCCGGCGAAGAGGATCTGGGCCACGGCCTCCGCCCCGAGCCCCCTTCCGGCCAGGAAGGGCGGCAGGAAGGGCATGGAGACGCCCACCCCGAGGAAGCAGGCCGCGAGAAGCAGGGCGAAGCGGGCCAGCGGAGGGGCCGTTTCAGGCACGGAGGGGGACGTGGTCATGGAGTGCCGACAACCTCCCCCCAGCCTCCGCGCTTGCCAAGCCCGTCCCGGGGGGCCACACGTCGCCGCAGATGAGCCCCATCTCAGAACGCCAGATGTTCGCCTCGCGGGTGAAGGCCGTGCTCGGCCCCACCAACACCGGCAAGACCCACCTGGCCATCACGCGGCTGCTGGCCCATTCCAGCGGCATTATCGGCTTCCCGCTGCGCCTGCTGGCGCGCGAGAACTACGACCGCATGGTGGCCGCCAAGGGGGAGCGGAACGTCGCCCTCATCACCGGGGAGGAGAAGATCATCCCCCCCGGCGCCAAGTGGTTCGCCTGCACGGTCGAGGCCATGCCGCTCGACCGCCAGGCGGAGTTCGTGGCGGTGGACGAGATCCAGCTCTGCGCCGACGCCGATCGCGGCCATGTCTTCACGGACCGCCTGCTGAACGCCCGCGGCCTGGTGGAAACCATGTTCCTGGGCGCGGAGACCATCCGCCCCCTGCTCCAGCGGCTGGTGCCCCAGGCCGAGATCGAGAGCCGGCCCCGCCTCTCCCAGCTCACCTATGCCGGCCCGGCCCGCCTCACCCGCCTGCCGCCGCGCAGCGCCGTGGTCGCCTTCTCGGCCGGGGAGGTCTATGCGATCGCCGAGGCCATCCGCCGCCGCCGCGGCGGCTGCGCCGTGGTGATGGGCCGGCTGAGCCCGCGCACCCGCAACGCCCAGGTGGCGCTGTACCAGAACCGCGAGGTCGATTTCCTCGTGGCGACGGATGCCATCGGCATGGGGCTGAACATGGATGTGGACCATGTCGCCTTCGCCGGGCTGCAGAAATTCGACGGCCACCGCCCGCGCCTCCTCACCCCGCAGGAAGCCGCCCAGATCGCCGGCCGCGCCGGCCGCGGCATGCGGGACGGCACCTTCGGCGTGACCGCCGAATGCCCGCCGCTGGCCGACGATTTCGTGCACAAGATCGAGGGGCACCATTTCGAGCCGCTGACGACGCTCGCCTGGCGGAACAGCGCCCTCGACATGTCCGGCATCGACGCGCTGCTGGACAGCCTCGCCCAGCCGCCCCCCTTCCAGGGCCTGGCCCGCGGCAACGACGCCACCGACCACATCACGCTCGAACACCTCTCGCGGGACCAGGAGATCCGCAAGCTCGCCCAGGGCCGCGCCCGGCTGCGCCTGCTCTGGGACGCCTGCCAGATTCCGGACTTCCGCAAGCTGGCCGACGAGAGCCACACACGTTTCTGCGCGCGTGTCTTCCGGCATCTCGCCGAGGATGGCACTCTGCCAACGGACTGGGCTGCCTCCCAGATCCGCTACCTCGATAACACCGAGGGCGATCTCGACACGCTGATGGCCCGGCTTGCCGGCATCCGCACCTGGACCTATGTCGCCGCCCGCTCCGACTGGCTGAAGGACGCTACCGCCATGCAGGAGGCCGCCCGCGCCGCCGAGGACCATGTCTCCGACGCGCTGCACGAACGCCTGACCGCCCGCTTCGTGGACCGCCGCGCGGCCCACCTGATCCGCAAGCTCGACGAGGGGGAGGAGAACCTCCTCTCGGCGGTCGCGCGGAATGGCGAGGTGGTGGTCGAGGGCCATCCCGTCGGCCATGTGAAGGGCTTCGTCTTCGAGACGGCTGCCGATGCCGAGGACGAGGAGGAGCGCCGGGTCATGCTGCGCGCCGCCCGCCGGGCGCTGCGCGAGGAGATCCCCCGCCGCGTCGCCGCCTTCGAGGCCGCGCCGGACGAGGCCTTCGCCCTCACCAAGTTCCAGCGCATCACCTGGAAGGCGGAAGGCGACGACGAGGCGCATGAGGTCGCCAAGATCAAGCCCGGCACGACGCCCGAGAAGCCGGTGATCGAGCCCATCGATTCCGAGTTCATCGACGGCTCGGACCGCGAGCGGATCCGCGCGAAGCTCGCCACCTGGTTCGACGCCCTCGTCGCCCGCGACTTCGCGCCGCTGATCGAGGCCGAGGCCAAGGCGGCCGAGGATGCGGAGCTGCGCGGCCATCTCTTCCGCCTGCGCGAGTTCCTGGGCCTGCTGCCCGGCGGGACAGAGCGCGAGGTGACGCCCGAGATCCGCGCGAAGCTGAAGGCCATCGACGTCCGCGCCGGCCGCTTCGCCCTGTATATCCCGGAGATGCTAAAGCCGCGCCCCATGGCGCTGCGCGCCCAGCTCTGGGCGCTGAAGGCGAATTCGGCGGTGCCGGACCTGCCCGGCGGCGGCCTCGTCTCCATCATCCCGCCGCGGGACTGGCCGCGCGGCTTCGGTGCCACCATGGGTTGGGTGCAGGCCGGGCCGGCACTCGTCCGCCTCGATGTCGCCGAGCGCATCGCGGGCGAGCTGGGCCACCTGACCCGCCGCGCCCCCGCCGCCCTGCCGGTGGATGTCGCCAGCCGCCTCGGCGCCAAGGCCGACACGCTGCCGGCCGTGCTGAATGCGCTCGGCTTCCGCCTGGTCTCGCCCGAGCCCTTGGCCGAGGACGCCTTCGGCCCGCCGGCCCCGCAGCTCGTCGCCGCCCGGCGCGAGGACGCCCATCGCGGCCGCGGCGGACCGGAGCGGCGTGACCGCAACCGCCCCCGCCGCGACGGCGCCCCGGCACGGAAGGCGGCCGATGGCGCCCCCGCCGATGCCGCGCCTGCCGATGGTGCTCCCGCCGATGCTGCTCACACCGGGGGCGCCGAGGCCGCGCCCGCCGAGGGGGCTCCCCGGACCGAGGCCGCGCCGGAGAATCGCGAGGTCCGCGGCCCCCGTGGTCCCCGCCGCGACGATCGGCAGGGCCGCCAGGGCGAACGTGGTGGTGACCGGGGCGGCAACCGCCAGGGAGAGCCACGGAACGGCGAGCGCCAGGGCAACCGCGACGATCGCGGCCCCCGCAACGGCCCGCGCGCTGACGGCCAGCGGGGCGGTGGTTACGGCAACGGGCCGCGCCGCGACCGCCGCGATGACGGCCCCGCCACCCCCCGCCCTGTCTTCGAGCCGCCGCGCGGCAAGGGCCCGGACCCCGACAGCCCCTTCGCCGTGCTGGCGAGGCTGAAGCTCGGAAAGTCCTGACCCCACCGCATGGCGGAGGCGGAGGACCGGGACTGGCAGCGCCTGGACAAGTGGCTCTGGTGCGCGCGCCTGTCCAAGACCCGTTCGGCCTGCGCCGCGCTGGTGGAGCGCGGCGCGGTCCGGCTGAACCGCCAGCCCGTGGACAAGCCGCATGCACGGCTACGCCCGGGTGACATCCTCACCCTCGCCATGGGAGGGCCGGAGCGCGGGACGGTGAAGGTCTGGCGAGTCCAGGCACTCGCCGAGCGACGTGGCCCGCCAGCCGAGGCCCGCACCCTCTATGAGGAAATCGCGGCCGGCTGACCGGCAGCGTACCGATGGAGCCTCCAGACCTGCGATACCGCTTGCTCGCCTTCTGGCCCGTCCCCTTGCTTGTCTGGGCGCTCGGCTTCGCCCTCTTCGCCGCCCGCGCCCTCTGGATGGGGCAGGATTCCAACTGGGACCTGCAGAACTACCACGACTACGGCGCGCATGCCCTGCTGCAGGGGCGCTATGACGGGGATGTCGGCCCGGCCGGCATCCAGGGCTACTTCAACCCTGTCCCCTATGTGATCCCCTATCTCCTGCGCCACGGCCTGGCCCCCATCCCGGCCACGCTCGGCCTCGTCGCCCTGCAGGCCCTCACTGTCGTCGCCGCCTGGATGCTCGCCGGCGCGTTGCTGGACGAGAAACTGCCCCGCCGTCCCCTCATCCGCCTCCTGGCCGTGGTGGCCGGGATGGCCAGCGCCATGGCGATCTCGGAGATCGGGACGACCTTCGCCGATCTCTTCATGGCCGCCCCCATCCTTCTCGGGCTCCTCGCCCTCCTGCGGGGCTGCGAACGCGGCGACCACCGTCTCTTCGCCCTGGCAGGCCTGCTGGTGGGCGGGGCGGCGGGGCTGAAGCTGACGAACTTCGTCTTCGCCCCCGGCCTGGCGCTGGCCATTCTCCTGCCCTGGCCCGGCCTCCACGCCGCCTGGGGCGCCACCTGGCGCACGGCGCTGGGAGGATTGACCGGCGTGCTGCTCACCGGCGGGATCTGGGGCGGGTTTCTCTGGGTCACGCTGGGCAACCCGATCTTTCCCGCCCTGAACCAGGTTTTCGGCTCCCCTTCCGCCCTTCCCCACGCCTTCGCCGATCCCCGGTTCCTGCCGGGCAGCATCGCCGAGGCGGTCCGCTATCCGCTGGACATCGCGCTGGGCGGCCATCCCACCGCCGAACTCGCCTTCCGCGACCCCCGGATGCTGCTCGTCCTGCTGCTCGCGTTGCCCAGCCTGGGGCGCGCGCTCCGCGCCCGTCGGCCGGATGCGGCACCGCTTCGTCCGGCCTCTCCGGGCCAGCTTCGCGCGCTCGTCTTCCTGCTGGCGAGTGGCGCCACATGGCTCTCCCTCTTCAGCATCCATCGGTACGCCGTGCCGCTCGATATCCTGGCGGGGCTGCTGCTGGTGGCCTTGCCGACCGCGCTGCTCCCGGGGAAGGCCGGTATCCGGGCCGGGCTGGCCCTTGCCCTGCTGGCGGTGCTGGGCACCCGCGCGCCGGACTGGTTCCACCGGGCCTGGGCCGATGCCTACCACCCCGCTCCGCCTTCCGCCCTGCCGCAACCGGCGACCATGCTCGTCACCCATGCTCCGCTTGGCTACTGGGTCTCGGCCCTGGCCAAGGAGTCCCGCTTCTACGGGGTGCTGGACAACGATATCGCCGAAGGCGGCCCCTTGCTGGAGCGGATCCGCGCGGGGCTGGATGCGCCCGTGAGTGGCCGGATCTGGACCCTGGGCAAGGACGAGCCAATGGCGGAATCCACCCGCGCCATGCTGGCCCGCCATGGCGTGGTCCCGACCGGCCCCTGCCTCCGGGCCCCGGGCTGGTGGGATTCCAGCACGATCTTCTGTGCGGCCACCCGTGCCGGCCGGCGCAACTTCGCCGCACCCGATCTCGCGATCGGCGAGCGCGTGGATTTCACCTCGGCCGGCAGCGGCTGGATCTATCTCAGCGCCGATATCCCGCCGGGCAAGCCGGGCTGGCACCCCGCCTCCGCCGAGGGCACCGAGGCCGGCGATACTGCCCGCCTCGTCCTCAGGCCGGCCAGCTCGGGGCAGCCGCGCATCCTGGATTTCGAATTGCGACGGGTCGGCCCCGCCCGGCAGGCTGCCCGCATCAGGATGCTCGCCAACGGCCAGCCCGCGACGGACTGGCCGCTGGGCGCGGGGCCGGGCTGGAGCATCCGCAGCCTTTGCCTGCCCCTCTCGGATCCGGCGCAGGGCGGCGTCTTCGACCTCTACTTCCTGGATACCGAGCGCCCCGGCCCGGAGCACCAGCCGGGCCTCATCCTCCGCAGCATGAGCCTGCGGGAGGCGGGGCCGGGAGAATGCACCCGCTGATCCCTTCCGGGCCGGCCCTGGCGGAAAGAGCCCGGCCCGCGACGCAGAGCGGCCCTGCACCTCGAAACCGCGGCTTGCATGCTGCGGCCGCTCGGTCCATCTGGGCGCGCGTCGGGGGCTGTTACCGCCCCGCGCCGTGAAGGGGCTGACCGTGACCTACGTCGTCACCGAGAACTGCATCCGCTGCAAGTACATGGACTGCGTCGAGGTCTGTCCGGTGGACTGCTTCTATGTCGGCGCGAACATGCTCGTCATCCACCCGGATGAATGCATCGACTGCGGCGTTTGCGAGCCGGAATGCCCCGCCGAGGCTATTTTCCCCGACAGCGACGACCGCGCCACCGAATGGGCGGAGCTGAACCGCACCTATTCCACCCAGTGGCCGAACATGTCCCGCAAGGGCGAGCCTCCGGCGGATGCGAAGGAGTGGGACGGCAAGCCCGGCAAGAAGGAGCTGTTCGACCCCGCGCCGGGCGAAGCCTGAGCCGAGCGCCCCAACCCGAGCCCGCCCCGGGCGTTCCGGCGAGAAGGCGTGCGCGTCCAGGGGCCACCGCGTGACGGAATCGGGTTTTCGTGATAGGGTGTCCCCGGAATGCAAGCACCCTCCCGCCGGGCCGTGACGGCCTGCGGCGGGATGGGCTGCGCCGCATGGCATGAAGGGCTCCGCCATGGCGGGGCCCGGCGCTCAGCCCCCGCCTGGCCGGACCGATCCCGGCCCGGACCGGCGGCGTCACAGGATCGCGGAGAGCATGATGAAGGCAGCCGCCGGGAGCAAGGCCTCCACCGCCAAGGCCACGCCGAAGAACGCCGACACGCCGGCAGAGGCGAAGCCGGCCGCGAAGGCCGCGGGCAAGACCGCCATGCCGAAGCCGATCGCCACGGCGCGCAAAACCGAGGCGCCCGCCAGGGCCGAAGCGGAGGCCCCTATGGCGGCCCCCAGGCCGGCCGCCAAGGCCCCGGCCCCGAAGGCCGCCGCCGCGCGCACCTCCTCCCCTGCCAAGATCGAGGCGCCGGCCAAGGCCGAAGCCGCCTCCAAGGCGCCCGCCGAGCCGCCCCGCGCCACCGAGCGCCCTGGCGCGCCGACCGGCATGGCCGAAGCCCAGGCGCCCGCCCCCAGCATGACCGCACCAGCACCCGAGCCCATCATCCAGGCCCCCATCCGTCCGGCCCCGCCGCCCAAGCCCCTCGGCAATGCCGGGAAGGACTTCAAGGCGGGCGATTTCGTCGTCTATCCCACGCATGGCGTCGGCCAGGTGCAGGGGATCGAGGAGGTTCCGGTGGCGGGCCAGAGCCTCAAGGTGATCGTCGTCACCTTCGAGGAGAACCGCATGACCCTGAAGGTCCCGATGGCCAAGGCGGCCTCCTCGGGGCTGCGCAAGCTCGCCTCCGAGAAGGTGATGGGCGAGGCGCTGGACACGCTGCGCGGCCGCGCCCGCATCAAGCGCACCATGTGGTCGCGCCGCGCCCAGGAATACGAGCAGAAGATCAACTCGGGCGATCCCATCGCCATCGCTGAGGTGGTGCGCGACCTGCACCGCAACGCCGGCCAGCCCGACCAGTCCTTCTCCGAACGCCAGATCTACGAGCTAGCGCTGGACCGGCTGGCGGCCGAGGTCGCGGCGCTGGACCGCACGGACAAGAACGCGGCGACCCAGAAGCTGCTGGACCATCTGAAGACGAGCGAGAAGGAGAAGTAGGCCCCGGGCCCGCTTCCCTCCCCAAGGCCCGGCCCCGAGAGGGAGCCGGGCTTTTTCATATCCGCGCCCCGGCCCGTGCCGCGGGCAAAAAGAAACCCCGGGGATCGCTCCCCGGGGTTCGCTTGTCCGTCGTGCCGCCCGATCAGTCGGACTGCTGGCGGACGCCCATGAACTGCAGCAGCAGCTGGAACAGGTTCACGAAGTTCAGGTAGAGGCCCAGCGCGTCGAAGACCGAACGCCTGGCCGCCTCATCCGAACCCTCGGCATAGGCGTATTCGATGTAGTCCGCCTTGATCCGCTGCGTGTCATAGGCGGTGAGGCCGGTGAAGACCACCACGCCGATCACGCTGATCGCGAACTGCAGCGCCGTGCTGCCGATGAAGGCATTGACCAGCCCCGCGATGAGGATGCCGATCAGGCCCATCATCAGGAAGCCGCCCATCCGCGTCAGGTCGGCCTTCGTCGTGTAGCCGTAGATGCTCACCGCGGCGAACATGCCGGCTGTCACGAAGAAGGTGCTGGCGATGGAGGCGCCCACATAGACGGCGAAGATATTCGCCATGCTGGCGCCCATCGCGACGCAGAAGGCCCAGAACAGTGCCTGGGTCGCGCCCTTGGAGAGCCGGTTGATGCCGAAGGACAGCACCATGACGAAGGCCAGGGGAGCGAAGATCGCCACGAAGCCCAGGATGGTCGGCTGCGTCGCCAGGCCGCGCGGGGTGCGCACGACGGTGAAGAACAGCTCGGCCAGCTGCGTGTTCGCGATCACGTAGGCGGTGATGGCCGTCAGCGCGAGGCCGGAAGCCATCCAGTTGTACACGCGCAGCATATAGGCGCGCAGGCCGGCATCGAGCGTCGCGGCATCGGTGGCGGCGCGGCCCATCGGCTGCGTCCAGGCGGACGGACCGCCCTGGAACCGGTTGTCGGGACCGAAGGCCATGTGTGTCAGAACTCCTCCCGGGGACGGCACCCGCCATCCCCCGTGACGCTGATATATGGACTTCCTGTAATCCAAATCAAGCGGCAACCTGCTCGTAAGATCCCCGTAAGGTCATGGGGCGCCTCTCAGCCGGCTTCCCTGGCACGGCGAGGCCACCTTCCTCCTCTCGGCGGGAGAGGCGAAGGCCGGGCGTAGAGGGCCGCGCGTTCCGCAGCCAGAGGCAGCCAGAGGATTGCGCCGGCCAGAAGCGCGTAAACCACCCGCCCGAGTCCGGCATAGGAGATCGCGGCGGCAAAGGGGCGGCCCGGGGCAAGGCGCCGCACGGCAGCGCACCGCCCGGCGGAGACCGGCTCATCCCCAGCGGGGCTGGTCGGTGCCGAGCGGCACGGGCGGGCGGCTCCATTGCGCCGGCGTCTCGGACAGCACGGCCGCATGGCGCACGGTGGCCACCCGCCCGAAAGCGGTATCCCTCTCCTCCATCAGCTCCGGCTCGGGCCCGGGCGCCGGCGCGGCGAAGCCTCCCGCCACGCGGCCCAGACCGCGCAGCCAGTGCCCGGTGCGGGCCAAAGAGACCTGCACATGCCAGCTTCCCCCTTCCTCCGCGCGGCGCATCAGGGCGGCCAGGGCGCCGAGCGCCATGAGATACCCGGCCCCATGGTCCAGCGCCTGGCAGGGCAGCGGCTTCGGCGTGCCTGGCGCGCCGGCCGCCTCGGCCTCCGCATCGTTGAAGCCGCTGGCGGTTTGCACCAGCGAATCGAAGCCGCGCCGCCCCGCCCAGGGCCCGGCCCGGCCATAGGCGCAGAGCGAGACGCAGACGATCCCGGGCCGCAGCGCCGCAACCTCCTCCGGCCCGAAGCCACGCCCGGCCATGGCGCCGGGCCGGTAGCCCTGGATAAACAGGTCCGCCCCGCGGATCAGGTCCCGCAGCCCATCCCTCCCCGCCTCCTCCCGCAGGTCCAGCGCGGCGGAGCGCTTTCCCCGGCCGGTATCCACCACCAGGCTGGGAATGGAGGGGAGATGCGGCGCGGTGACCAGCATCACCTCCGCCCCGTGGGCTGCGAGCACCCGCCCGCAGACCGGCCCGGCGATGATCCGGGTCAGCTCCACCGCCCTCAGCCCGGCCAGCGGCCGGGGCGCGAGCGGCGGGAGGGGCTCGGGCGGCGCATCGCCGATCCGGGTGATCTCGATCAGCGGCAGGTCGGCCACCGCCCTGCCCTGAGGATGCGCGTCCCATTCCGCAAAGCGCCGCATCATCGCGGCGGGCAGGCCGGCCGCCGCGGCCGCCTCCTCCAGCCGCGCGGCCTCCCAACCCTCCAGCGCCCGCGCCACGGCGTCGCGCTCATGCGCGGCGCCGAGCAGCGCCAGGAAGCCGTCCCGGTGATGCGGGAAATTCGTGTGGATGCGGACCCAGCGGCCATCGCCGCAGCGATACGCGCCCGCGATGGCGTCCCAGGGGTCGCCAAGGGGCGCCCCGCCCACCCGCATCAGCTGCTCGCTGCGGAACTCCGCCAGTGCGTGGCGCGCCTCAACCAAGACACGCTGGGCGGGCCCGCCACGCCGGTGATGGATGTCCGCCGCCGCCAGCCCGACCCCGCCAATTCCCGCCATGGCGGCCGCCGCGAGCCGGAAGGAGGAGGGCAACACCGGGTCTGCCCCGGAGAGCCGCGCCCGTACCAGGGCTCCAGGCGACAGCCCCACCCCCGTCCAAAGTCGCGACAAGACCTGATCCGGCGTGTCCATGCGGCAAGGCGAGCATGGAAGCGGACACCCCGCAACGCGGCCGCACCGCCGCCCAGCCATGCGCCGGCTCCCGCCCCTGCCCTGCCCTGCCCTGCCCTGCCCTGACACAGGCCACAGCGGCTCTGACGCCAGCGTTCGATACCGGGGAATTTACGCTTCCTATCCTGTCGCTCGCTTAAACTTGCGCGCAGCATCCGCGCCTCCGGCCACGCCGGGGCGTTTCCCTGCCCGCAAGGGGCATGAAAGAGGCGGTGTGACAGATCAGCGGGTATCTTGTGTCGGCTGCCGGGAGAGCCGCCTGGACTTCCCCTTTACCATGGCCTTCCAGCCCATCATCGACCTGCGGGACAGCCGGATCGATTCCCATGAGGCGCTGGTGCGCGGCCCCCAGGGCGAGGGGGCCGGCGTCATACTGGCCAGGCCCAATGCCGTCTATGAGCCCCGGGCCTGCATCCGCCGCACGCTGGACGCCGCCGCGCGCACCGGCTTTCCGCTCGACCGGCTGACCTTCGAGCTGACAGAGGATGAGCGCATCGCCGATGTGGGGCACATGCTCTCCATCATCACCGAATACCGTCGCCACGGCTTCGGCATCGCGCTCGATGATTTCGGCACGGGCTATTCCGGCCTGGCCCGCCTCGCCGCGTTGCGGCCGGACTGCGTGAAGCTCGACCGCGCCCTGGTGAAGGACTGCGACACGGACCGCATCCGCCTCGCCATCGTCGCCAGCATGGTCGGGCTGGCCTCCGCAATCGGCGTGAAGCTGGTGGCGGAAGGCGTGGAGCGCATCGGCGAGGTCGAGGCGCTGCGCGGCGCGGGGGTGCGCTTCATGCAGGGCTTCTACTTCGCGCGCCCCCTGTTCGAGGACCTCGTCCCGGAAGCGGAGATCCGCTGGCCCGTCCCCGTTCCGTCCTGACCGCCGCTCCTCATTCGTTCCGCAGCAGCGGTGCCGCCTTGGCGCGAAGGGCGAGAGCCGTGCCCGCATAGCCCATCGCCAGGGTGAGCACGACGCAGAGGATGATCGTGCCGGCCAGCGTGCCAGGCAGGAAGGTCCAGTCCGCCCGCATCACGAAGCGCGTCACGCCCCAGGAGGCCGCCGTGCCCACCGCCGCGGCGACGATCCCGGCGACGAGGCCGAGCAGGCCGAATTCCACCAGCCAGGCACGGCGTATCTGCGCCCGCGTCGCGCCGAGCGTCTTCAGCACCACCGCATCCCGGATCCGCCGCCGCTGCCCCGCGGCCACCGCCCCCGCGAGCACGAGAAGGCCGGAGAGGAGCGTGAGGGCCGCCGTGGAGGACAGCGCGGTGCCGAGCCGGCGCAACAGCGCGCCCAGCGCATCCAGCGCGTCGCGCACGCGGATGCCGGTGACGTTGGGGAAGGCATCTGTCACCGCCCGCAGCAGCGAAGCGTCCCGCGCCGGGTCGCCGCGCACCGTGGCGATATGCGTGTGCGGTGCCGCCTCCAGCATCCCGGGGGAGGCGATCATCGTGAAGTTCAGCCCCAGGCCGCGCCACTCGATGTCACGGGTGGAAGCGACGCGCAGGGGGATGTCGCGCCCCAGCACGTTGACGGTGATGGTGGAGCCCGGGCCGGCATTCCAGCCGCGCGCCAGCCGGTCATCCAGGGAGACGAGCGGCTCGCCCCGGTAATCCGCCGCCCACCATTGCCCCTGCACGATCCGCGTGCCCTCCGGCGGCGTGGCGGCATAGGTCAGGCCGCGGTCCCCGCGCAGGGCCCAGCGCGTTTCCTCCGTCGCCTGCACTTGCTCCACCGGCACGCCGTTCACGGCGGCGATGCGCGCCCGCAGCGAGGGCACGCGCTTCACCTCCGTCACGCCCGGAACGGCGCCCGCGACCCGATCGAACTCCGCCGCCTGGTCGGATTGCACGTCGATGAAGAAGAAGGAGGGCGCGGCATCCGGCAGGCTCTCGCTGATCTGGTAGCGAAGGTTGCCCTGGATCAGCGCGATGGCCGCAAGGGTCGTCAGCCCGATGCCGAGGGAGACGAGCATGAGCGCCGTGGGCGCGCCGGGCCGGTGCAGGTTGGCGAGACCGAGGCGCAGCGAGGGGCGGCTGCGCGCTGGAATCCGCCGGGCGACCGCCTGCAGGCCCGCCGCGGCGACGCGGAAGAGTCCCAGCGTCGCCAGCGCGGCCGCGCAGAAGGACAGCGCGAAGAGCGGCCGCTCCGCCGTGCCGACAACCAGCGCCACCAGCAACGCCACCGCGGCGGCATTCGCCAGGATGAGCCCGATGCGCGGGCGCGCGCCGGCCACGGGCTGGATATTGTCCCGGAACAGCGCGGCGCCCGGAATGTCCTGCGCCCGGCCGAGCGGCCAAAGCGCGAAGGCCAGGGCGGTGAGCATCCCGTAGGCGGCGGCCAGCGCGAGCGGCAGCGGATAGAAGCCAAGGCGGGGCGGCACGGGCAGCGCATCGGCCAGCGCTAGGGCCGCCGCCCAGGTCAGCCCGTAGCCGGCCACCAGCCCGATCGCGATGCCCAGCAGGGCCAGCCCGATCACCTGGATTAGATAGGTCGCGAAGATGGCGCCGGCCGGCGCGCCGAGGCAGCGCAGCGTGGCGATGGTGCGCCCCCGCTGCTCCAGCCAGGACCGCACGCCGGTGGCGACGCCGATGCCGCCGACGAGCAGCGCGGTGAGCCCGGCGAGGACGAGGAAGGAGGCCGCCTGGTCGAGAAAGCGGTTCACGCCGGGCTGCCCCTGCGAGGCCTCCCGCACGCGCCAGCCGCCATCCGCGAAGGGCTGGTTGCGCAGCGCGGAGGCGAAGGCACGCCCATCCGTGCCCGGCGGCAGCGCGGCCCGGATCTCATAGGTCACGAGGCTGCCGGGCTGGATCAGCCCCGCCGCGTCCAGCGATGCCAGGGGGATCAGCGCGCGCGGCCCCAGCACCGCCGGGCCGGCCACCTTGTCCGGCTCGGAAACCAGCCCGCCGCGATAGGCGAAGCGCGCCTCGCCGATCCGCAGCTCGGCCCCGGGCGCGAGGTTGAGGCGCTGCGCCACCAGGGGGTCCATCACCACCGGGGGCAGGCCGTTCGCCCCGGTGCCGACCGGACCCGGCGGGTCGAGTTCCAGGACGCCATACAGCGGATAGGCGGTATCGGCGGCCTTCAGCTCCACCAGCGTCCGCTCGCCCGAGGGCGCAACGGCCATGGCGCGCATCAGGACCAGCTCGGCCACGCGCCCGCCCTGCGCCTCGATCCAGGCCCGTGCCTCCGGCGGGAACGGGCGGGAATTGGCGGCGACCACGTCGCCGCCCAGCAGCCGGGCGCCATCCGCCTCTAGCCCCGCCTCCACCGCGGCGCGCAGGGTGCCCACCGCCGCGATGGCGGCCACGCCCAGCGCCAGGCAGGCGAGGACAATCCGCAGGCCCCGCACGCCGCCGCGCAGCTCCCGCCGCGCGAGGCGCCAGCCCAGGCTCCAGTTGCTCATGCGGGAACGGCCCGTGAGTCGGAGACGATCCGCCCATCCTCCACCCGCACCTGCCGCTCGCAGCGGGCGGCGAGCGAGGGGTCATGGGTGATGAGCACGAGGGTGGTCGCGAAGCGCTCCCGCAGGCCGAAGAGCAGGTCCATCACCCTCTCGCCCGTCGCGCGGTCCAGGTTGCCCGTGGGCTCGTCGGCCAGGAGGAGGGCGGGCTCGGCCACGAAGGCGCGGGCGAGGGCGACGCGCTGCTGCTCGCCGCCCGAGAGCTGGCCGGGATAATGGGAGAGCCGGTGGCCCAGCCCGACGGAGCGCAGGGCCTCGGCCGCCCGGTCGAAGGCATCGGGCCGCCCGGCGAATTCCAGCGGGATGGCCACGTTCTCCAGCGCTGTCATGGTGGGAACGAGGTGGAAGGCCTGGAAGACGATGCCCAGGCTGTCCCGCCGGAAGCGCGCCAGCGCGTCCTCGTCCAGCGCCGCCAGATCCTTCCCGGCCACGCGGAGGGTGCCGCCCGTTGCCCGTTCCAGCCCCGCGAGAAGCATCAGGAGGGAGGTCTTCCCCGAGCCCGAGGGCCCGACGATCCCGACCGCCTCCCCCGGCGCCACCGAAAGATCGACGCCCCGGAGGATGTTGACCTCCCCCCCTGCCCCCACCACCCTGAAGGCCAGTGAGCGTGCGTCAATCAGGGGCTTGCCGGCCGTCGCATCCGCGGCGGCCGGGGTCTGGGTCAGGGAGTCCGGCATGGAGGCGAGATTGGGGCGCCGGAGGCTCCTTGTTAGGGGGAGCGCGGGTTTCGTTCTGTGTCTGAACGGGATGGCCCAGGCGCAGTCCCCGCGCCCCATCCGGCTGCTGATGCTGGGGGACAGCATCACGGCCGCCTATGGCCTCGCCCGGCCGGAAGGCCTGCCGGCCAAGCTGGAGGCCGCCCTGCGGGCCAGGAGCCGGGCGGTGACGGTGATCGACGCCGGGGTTTCGGGAGACACGACAGCCGGCGGGCGCGCGCGGCTGGAATGGGCGCTGGCGGAGCGGCCGGATGCGGTGATCGTGGCGCTTGGCGGCAATGACGGGCTGCGCGGGGTCGAGCCCCGCAACAGCCAGGCCAACCTCAAGGCCATCCTCGACATGCTGAAGGCGCGGAACCTGCCCACCCTGCTGGCGGGCATGCTCGCCCCGCCCAATCTGGGCGCCGATTACGGCCGGGAATTCGCCGAGGTCTTCCAGACCCTCGCCCGCGAGAACCCCGATGTCGTCTTCTACCCCTTCCTGCTGGACGGCGTGGCGGGGGACCCCGCGCTGAACCAGCCCGACCGCATCCACCCCAACCCGCAAGGCGTTGACGAGATGGTCCGTCGCATGACGCCCGCCGTCGAGACGCTGCTCAGCAAGGTGAGGCCCGCCTAAGCCCCATGGTCCGCCTCTTCGTCGCCCTCGCCCTGCCCGAATCCCTTCGGACGCAGCTCTCGATGCTGGCCGGCGGCATCCAGGGCGCGCGGTGGGTTCCACCCGTGAACTACCACCTCACCCTCCGCTTCATCGGCGAGGTGGAGGGTTGGCGCGCCGACGAGGTGGACGAGGCGCTCTCGGCCATCCGCTGCCGTCCCTTCGACCTCTGCCTGCGCGGGGTCGGCACCTTCGAGAAGGCCGGGAAGATCCAGACCCTCTGGGTCGGGGTCGAGAAGTCGGAAGGGCTGACGCATCTGCAGGCGAAGATCGAGACCGCGCTGCAGCGCGTAGGGCTGGACGCCGAGCGGCGCCGCTTCGCCCCGCATGTCACGCTGGCCCGCACCGACCGCGCCCCGCCGGACAAGCTCGTCTCCTGGGTGCAGTCGCACAACCTGTTCCGCGCGCCGCCCGTGGCCATGGAGCATTTCACCCTCTTCTCCTCGCGCCTGGGCAAGGAGAACCCGGTCTATGTGCCGGAGGTCGAATACGAGCTTGCCTGAAGGCTGATCCGACCCGATCTCCGGGAGGATATGGCCCCTCCAAAGATCGTCATCCTGACCGGCGCCGGCATTTCCCGCGAATCCGGCCTGCACACCTTCCGCGACGCGGACGGCATCTGGGCCCGCCACCGCATCGAGGATGTGGCGACGCCCGAGGCCTTCGCCCGCGACCCCGCCCTGGTGCAGGGCTTCTACAACGCCCGCCGCGCCCAGCTGCGCGACCCGTCCCTGCGCCCGAACGCGGCGCATGAGGCGCTGGCGGAGCTGGAAGCGCGCTGGCCCGCCGACTTCCTTCTCGTCACCCAGAATGTGGACGACCTGCATGACCGCGCGGGCTCGAAGCGCCTGGTCCATATGCATGGGGAACTCGCCAAGGCGCGCTGCCTGCATTGCGCGGCCGTGAGCCACGCGCCGGGCGACCTCACGGCCGAAACGCCCTGCCCCGCCTGCGGCCGCGCCGGCGGGATGCGCCCGCATGTCGTCTGGTTCGGCGAGATGCCGCTGGAAATGGAGCGCATCGGCGCGGCGCTCGAGGGATGCGACCTCTTCGTCTCCATCGGCACCTCCGGCGCCGTCTATCCTGCGGCCGGCTTCGTGCGGGAGGTACGCCACCGCGCCGACACGCTGGAGCTGAACCTGGAGCCCAGCGAGGGCAGCCATCTCTTCGACGAGGCGCGCCACGGCCCCGCCACCCAGCTCGTGCCCGCCTTCGTGCGGGAGATGCTGGCGAAATGGGGCTGATCCGCCCCGCCCCGCCCGCCGCGCCACCCGGCACGCCCGCCCGCGACCCCGGCCTGCGACCCGGGGCGGAAATGGCGGAGGCCGCCGCGGCCGCCAGCGCCTGCACCCTCTGCGCGCCCCATCTGCCGCTCGGCCCGCGCCCGATCCACCAGCTGCACGCCCAGGCGCGGATCGTCATCACCAGCCAGGCGCCCGGTACCAAGGCGCATCTCTCCGGCATCCCGTTCGAGGACGCCTCCGGCGAACGGCTGCGCGACTGGCTCGGACTGGGCAAGGACCGCTTCTACGACCCGACCCTGGTCGCCATCATGCCGATGGGCATGTGCTACCCCGGCCGCGAGCCGCGCGGCGGCGACCGGCCGCCCCGCCCGGAATGCGCGCCGCTGTGGCACCCACGCCTCCTGCCCCTCTTCGCCGCCCCACGGCTGCGCCTCCTCGTCGGCGCCCATGCGGTGCGATTCGTGCTCGGGCGCGGCATGCCCTTCGCCGAGCGCATCGAACGCTACGCGGAAACCCTACCGATGCACTTCCCCCTGCCCCACCCGTCCTGGCGCACGCTCGTCTGGGCGAAGCGGAACCCCTGGTTCGATACCGAGGTCATCCCCGCCCTGCGCCGCGAGGTGGCGCGGGCGCTGGGGGATTGATCCTGGCGGGGTTTGTTCTTCGCTGTTGGTCTGTCCTGGGAAGAGGGAGAAGGAATTCTGCCTCCCCCCAGGTCCCTCACCATCATCTTTTTCTAGAAGCTTGGAATCACTCGGCTGACGGTGCGCCTCGGGTCATGGACCCGAGGCGACTGCAACGGCAGGAAACGCGCCCAGTAACCCGAGACCCCTTCGATCATCGTATCCACGGCAGTCAGACGGGGTTCCAAGGGGCTCAGGCCCTTGGCGGGTTGAGGGCGGAGCCCTCAAACGCGAAGCCCTGAAAACCTCCGGAAGGACAGCATGAACCGCGCCGCGCTTCTCCTCCTCATCGGAATCGCATGGCCACTCCGGGCGGAGCCGCTCGACCGGGTGGAGGCGATGGATTTCCTCGTCCAGTCCGCCTGTTTCGACGAGGCCGATCGCCCGCTTCGGGGCCGGCTGCCGTTCGAGCTCGGCTGTGACCAGCGCCGCCCCATGCGCCAGGGAGAAGTGCTCGCCTGGCGCAAGACCGACTGGCCCGGCACCGCCCATGCCGCCGCCCAGCCGGAGGGCTACATGGCCTCCGACGCCGTGCTGGGCCGTTTCGCGGGGCAGGAGGCGGCGATCCAGACCTTCGATGTCGGCGGCGGATCGCTCGCCTTCGGGCGGCTGGACCCGATGGATGGCGGCCAGGTGGCGGTGCTGGGCCCGCTGGGCGCCGATTTCGTGGTCACGCAGGATGGCGGGAAGCCGAGCCGGCTCCAGTGGTTCCTCTCCCCGGATTGCCGGCCCGGGGCGGCGCCGGCCGCGGGCTGGCTCATCTTCGGCCCGGATGTGCCGCGCGGCCTATGGGCGCAGCGCGTGGCGCGGCTGCGGATCGCCGATGCGCCCGACGCCTGCCCCACGGCCTTCGATTCCGCCCTGACCCGCTGGCGGCGCGAGACGATGCGTCTGCCCGTCCGCTTCCACGACGATGCGCGGCCGCGCGAAGTGAAGATGGATGTGATCGTCTCCGAGCATTATGGCGGCGCGACCATCGCCGATGCCTGGCACCTTGAGCGCTTCTGGCACGCGCGCGGGCTCGGCATGGTCCGGTGGGAGCGCTGGGACCAGGCCGCGCATGTGCCGCGCACCCCGGAGCGGGCCGCCTGGTTCGCGGAGACGGGCCGCTGCGGCTCCGTGCCCTTCTCCACCGCTCCCGGCCCCGGCTGGGCCATGGTGGACTGCCGCAGCTGGACGAACTTCCGGCGCCCGAGGCCGAACGAGAACCTGCGCCCGATCCCTTGGCCGCCCTGAAGGCCCTGATCCTACCGCGCGGAGAGATCGGCCATGACGGCCGGCACCTCGGCCAGAAGCTCCCGCGCCAGGAAGCCGAGCGGGCCGATACGCCGCGCGAGGCGATGCCCCGCCTCGGCATGCAGCCAGACCGCCCAGGCGGTGGCCTGCATCGGCGGCGTGCCGCGGGCGAGCAGCCCGGTGACGATCCCGGCCAGGGTGTCGCCGGAGCCGGAGGTGGCCAGGCCCACAAGCCCGTGGTCGCAGAACAGGGCCTGGCCGTCCGGCGCGACCACCCAGGTCTGTCCGCCTTTCATGGCCACCACGGCGCCCAGCACCGCCGCGGCACGCCGGGCCGCCGTCAGCGGATCGGCGGAGACCTCCTCCTTCGGGATGCCGAGGATGCTCGCCATTTCCCCGGCATGGGGCGTCACCACGCTCCGGCCGGCATGGCGCCGCAGGGCTTCGGGGCGTGCCGCGAGGTCGCTCAGCGCACCGGCATCCAGCACAACGCCGAGGCCGGGTTCGATGCCGCCGAGCAGGGCGCCGACCAGCGCCTCCGCTCCCTCGCCCGGCAGGCCCGGCCCGATCAGCAGCGCGGCGCAGGCGCCGAGCCGCGGCACCAGCGCGCGGGCGGCCCCCGGCCCGATGCAGCCGTCCTCCGTCTCATCGAGGGCAATCACCAGCGCCTCCGGCATCGCCATGGCCAGATGCGGCGCCATGGACCGCACGGTGGCGAGGCGCAGCTTGCCCGCGCCGGCGCGCAGCGCGGCCTCCCCCGCCAGCAGCACGGCGCCAGGCACCTCGGAGCATCCACCGACCACCTGCACCGTGCCGCGCTGCGACTTGTCGTCGTCCTGGGCCGGGAAGGGCAGCGGATGCGCCCGGAGCCAGGCCGCGTCGATCAGCGTCACGCGCCCACCGCCTTGGCGTCGGGCTCGGCCGTGACCGGCGTTCCCTCACGCTGGAGCGGCGCCACGAAGTTGTAGCGGGCAAGCTGCAGCGAGCCGGTCGCGCCCTTGGCGGGGTCGAAGCGGTATTCGGTGATGCCGCAATTCGGCACGTCGCTCTCGCGGTCGATCGCGAGGATGTCCTCCTCCGTCATGTTCTCCAGCAGGTAGCGGAGGCACAGCACCACCACCTGGTGCCCGACGATCAGCACGCGGCGGCCCCCATGGTGCAGGCTGATCGTGTCGAGCGCGGAGCGCAGCCGCAGGATCACGTCGCACCAGGATTCGCCGCCGGGCGGACGGTGGTAGAACTTGCCGAGGATGCGGCGGAACTCCGCCTGGTCCGGATGCACGTCGCGGATGCCGAGCGTGGTCAGCCCGTCCAGCACGCCGAACTCCTTCTCGCGCAGCCGCTCGTCGATGACGAAGTCCTCACGCTCCAGCGGCAGCCCGCCGGTTTCATGCACCAGCGCGGCCGTCTGCCGCGCGCGCCGGTAGGGCGAGCACAACACCACCTCGGGCCGCTGCTCTTGTGGCAGGGAGGCAAACCACAGCCCGAGGGAGCGGGACTGCTCCTGCCCCAGCGCGCTCAGCGGCACGTCCACGTCCCGTCCTTCCAGCGCGATCCGGGCGGCGTTGTTTCGGTGTGCCTCGTCGCGCGCGACATTCCCCGCGCTCTCGCCATGGCGGACGATCCAGAGCGTGTCGGGCCATCGCTGAGATGGCCTGGGATGGTGGCGATCGGGCATGGGAAGTCCTCTCTGCCAGCCCCAACGCCGCGCGCCCGGGCGGGTTAGACGCGGGACAGCATGGGCTGGCCTCGAAACGCAACTTTTCGGTTGCAAATAGCGCCTCGGCTTGGCACGGTTCGCGCAACCAGGAGGTTGCATTCATGTCCGACCGCATCGAGAAGACCATCGAGCTCAAGGCGCCGCAGGAGCGCGTCTGGCGCGCGCTGACCGACCACGAATCCTTTGGCGCCTGGTTCGGCGCGCGGATCGACGGCCCCTTCATCCCCGGGGAGGTCTCGACCGGCCGCATCACCATTCCAGGCTACGAGCATGTGCGCTGGGAGGCGGTGGTGGAGCGGATGGAGCCGCAGCACCTCTTCGCCTATCGCTGGCACCCCTATGCCGTGGACCCGGCGGTGGATTACAGCGGGGAGACGATGACCCTCGTCGAATTCCGGCTGGAAACGATCCCGGGCGGCACGCGCCTCACCGCCACCGAGTCAGGCTTCGACGCCCTGCCCGCCATGCGCCGCCCCGAGGCCTTCCGCATGAACAGCGAGGGCTGGCCGCATCAGCTCCGGAATATCCAGCACCATGTCGAGCTCCAGCCCGCCGGCTGACGGGGATCCGGCGCCGGTCTTCTCCGCCCTCGGCGACCCGACGCGCTTGGCGCTGCTGTCCACGCTCAGCGACGGGCAGCCGCGCTCGATCGCCAGCCTTTCCGCCGATGCGGGCATGACGCGCCAGGCCGTGACCAAGCACCTGCGCGTGCTGGAGGGCGCGGGGCTGGTGAGCAACATCCGTGTCGGGCGCGAGAGCCGCTTCGCCTTCGCCCCCGGCCCGGTGGCACGGGCGCGTTCCTATCTCGATGAGGTTTCCGCCCGCTGGGACGAGGCGCTGGAGCGGCTGCGCGCCTTCGTGCAGCGCCCGGACTGAAGGGGGCTGCTGCCTTAGCCCTCGCCCTCCAGCCGCGCGATGCCTTCCTCGGAATAGCCGAAATGATGGGCGATTTCGTGGATCAGCACGTTGCGCACCAAGCGAAACAGGTCCTCGCCGCTCTCGACCCATTCCACCAGGATGGGCTCGCGGTAGAGCAGGATGGTGTCCGGCTCCATGGGCGCGTCCAGCACGGACTTCTCGGTCAGGGGCGTGCCGCGGTAGAGGCCGGTCAGCTCCCAGGGGTGCTCGAGGCCCATGGCCTCCAGCGTCTCGTCATCCGGCAGCTCCTCCACCAGGATGACGGTGCCGCGCACGGCCTCGCGCAGCGGGGCAGGAATGGCGGCGAAGGCGGTCTCCGCCAGCTCGGCCAGGTCCTCGGCGCTCGGCGGCGCGCCCCAGCGCATCTCGGTCTTCGTCATGTCGCCCAAGGGGGGCATAAGGGCGGACCGGTCAAGAGAAACTCCAGAAACGATCATGGTCGAGCCTCTCTCCCAGCCCCGCCGCGACGCGCTGGCCGGGCTCCTGCCGCACTGGGCGCCGACGCCGGGCCGGGATGCGATCCGGCGCGAGCTCCGCTTCCGCGACTTCTCCGAGGCCTTCGGCTTCATGACCCGCGTCGCTCTGCTGGCCGAAACCCAGGACCATCACCCCGAATGGTCCAATGTGTGGAACCGGGTGGAGATCACCCTCACGACCCATGATGCGGGCGGCCTCAGCGAGCGCGATATCCGCATGGCCCAGGCGATCGACGCGCTACTCGGCTGACGCGTCCCGGTTGCGCGCGGGGGCCAAGCGCGGGCAACCTCCTCCGCAACCGCCGAGAGCACGGCGGAGGAGAGGAATGCCATGCCGATCACCCGCCGCGCCGCCCTGGCCGCGCCCGCCCTGCTTCTCGGGCGGCCCGCCCTCTCGCAGGGGACGAGCTTTCCGACGCGCGCCGTGCGCATGGTCGTGCCCTACACGCCGGGCGGCGTGTCCGACATCACCGCGCGGCTGATCGCCGAGCCGCTGGCCGCCCAATGGGGCCAGCCCGTGCCGGTGGAGAACCGCGCGGGCGCGGACGGCATCATCGGCACCGAGGTGGTCGCGAAATCCGCGCCGGACGGGCACACCCTCTCCCCCGTCTCGGTCGGGCATCCCGTGAACGCCGCGTTCTACCGGCTGCCCTATGACACGATGAAGGACTTCTCCTTCCTCACCCTCACCACGAAGACCCCGCTCGTCCTCGTCGCCGGCAAGAACTTCCCGGCCAGCACGCCGGCCGAGCTGGTGACCCGCGCCAAGGCCAGCGGCGCCAACCAGGTCACCTTCGCCGGCACCTCGGGCGTGGTGCGCCTCGCGCCGCTCCTCTTCGCCCAGCGCGCGGGGATCGAGATGACCTATGTGCCCTATCGCGGCTCCACGCAGGCCCATCCGGACATCATGGCGGGCCGGGTGGACATCATGTTCGACACGGTGCCGGCGGCGCTCTCCCATATCCAGTCCGGCAACTTCAAGGCGCTGGCCACCACCGGAGCCGTCCGCGCGCCGCAGCTGCCGGACGTGCCGACGCTGGGCGAGGCCTTCATGCCGGGCTTCGAGGCTTCGACCTGGGGCATGGTGATCGGCCCGGCCGGGATCCCCGAGGCGTTGGCCGCGAAGATTTCGGCGGATTGCGGCGCGGCGGTGATGCGCCCGGATGTGAAGGCCCGGCACGATACCCTCGGCGCCGAGGTGGTCCGCTCCACCCCCGAGGAGACCCGCCGTTTCGTGCAGGCGGAGATGGAGAAGTGGGGCGATGCGGCCCGGAAGGCCGGCATCCAGCCGCAGGCGGCCTGAGTATGCTGGAGGTCCGGCGTCGCGGCCTCGCCCTGGGCGGGCTGGCCGTGCTCTCATCCGGCATGGCCACAGCCCAGACCCCGCCCGCCGAGATCGCCACGGCCCTGGCGCCCGGCGGAACGCTCCGGGTGGCCATCAACTTCGGCAACCCGGTCCTGGCCCAGCCCGACCCCGCCACAGGGGCGCCCCGCGGCGTCTCGGTGGAGCTGGCGGCCGAGCTGGGCCGCCGCCTGGGCCTGCCCATCCGCTTCATCACCTACGACGCGGCCGGGAAGGTGACCGACGCGGGAAGGCGGGGTGCCTGGGACCTGTGCTTCCTGGCCGTGGACCCGGTGCGCGCCCAGGGAATCCTGTTCTCCGCGCCCTATGTGGTGATCGAGGGCACCTATCTCGTGCCCCAGGCCTCGCCGCTGCGGGCGATCGAGGATGTGGACCGGCCGGGGCTGCGCGTCGCGGTGGGCCGGGGCAGCGCTTATGACCTCTACCTCACCCGCGCGCTCCGCAGCGCGGAGCTGGTCCGGGCCCCCAGCTCCCCCGAGGCGGTGGAGCTCTTCCGGCGCGACCGGCTGGATGCGGTCGCGGGGGTGAAGCAGCCGCTGGTGGACTACGCCCGGGCGCATCCGGAGATGCGGGTCATCCCCGGGCGGTTCATGGTGATCGAGCAGGCCGTCGGGATCCCCCAGGGGCGGGACGCGGCCCTGCCCTGGCTCCGGGCCTTCGTCGAGGAGATGAAGGCTTCCGGCTTCGTGGCCCGGGCCCTGGCGGCGAGCGGCCAGGCCGACGCGGCCGTGGCGCCGGCGGCAGGCTAGGCGCCTTCGACAAGCCGGGCGGTGGGGTTAGGATCGCGCCATGCGAACCTTCCCCTTCGTCACCGTCGACGTCTTCACGGACCGCCGCTTCGGCGGCAACCAGCTGGCGGTGTTTCCGGACGCGCGCGGCCTTTCCGATGCCGAGATGCAGGCCCTGGCCGCCGAGTTCAACCTGAGCGAGACGACCTTCGTCCTTCCGCCGGAGAACCCCGCCCATACCGCGCGAGTGCGGATCTTCACCCGGCAGTATGAGATGCCCTTCGCCGGCCACCCGAATGTCGGCACAGGCTTCGTGCTCGCCCAGCAGGACGGGGCGGACCGCCTCGTCTTCGAGGAGATCGCCGGCCTCGTCGAGATCCTGGTGGAGCGCGATGCGACGGGCGGCGTGGTCGGCACCACCATCGCCGCACCGCAGCCTCTCTCCCTCGGCGAGCGCTTCCCCGCCGCCTCCATCGCCGCCTGCGCCGGGCTGGAGGAGGCGGCCGTCCGCAGCACGGCGCATCCGCCGGTCCATGCCGGCACCGGCAACCCCTTCATCCTTGCGGAGGTGGAGCCCGAGGCGCTCCCCCGAGCCCAGCCCGACTTCGCCGCCTTCCGCCGGCTGGTGGAGGCGCATCCCGGGCTGAAGGGGCGTGGGAGCCTCTATCTCTACGCCCATGCCGGGCCCGGAGCCGTCCGGGCCCGCATGTTCGCACCGCTCGGCGGGACGGTAGAGGACGCGGCGACGGGCAGTGCCGCCACGCCGCTCGCCGCCCTGCTCCTCTCCCTCTCCGGGGAAACGGAGGCGCGGCTGGACATCACCCAGGGCGTCGAGATGGGCCGCCCCAGCCTGCTGCGCACGCGGGCCCACCGCGCGGCGGATGGCATCCGCGCGACCGTCGGCGGGGGCTGCGTGCCCGTGCTGCGGGGCGCGGCGCTGCTCTGAGCCCCGCGGTTGTTTGACGCGGACGCTTGACATGGACGGGCCTGGAGGGCCCCTGCCGGCGATGCCCCCCCGGACCCAGCCCGTTCCCGCGATGACGGCGGAGACCGAAGCCCTGCTGGCCGACCGCCTCGCCTCCGGCCGCTATCAAGATGCCGACGAGGCGCTGCGCGCCGCCCTGCGCCTGCTGGAGGAGCAGGAGCGCGGCGAGGCCGATCCGCGCCGTGCCTTCCGCATCGCGCTGGACGAGCAGCTGCGGGACCTGACCGATCCGGTGGAGGCCATGGTGGCCGCCTCCGGCATGCTCGGCCGCGAGCTGGGTGCCGCCCGCGCCGGCTATGGCGAGATCGACGCCGCTGGCGAGGTGGTGCGGGTCGAACGCGACTGGACGGATGGGACCGTCCCCAGCCTGGCGGGCGGGGCACGGCTGCTGGACGGCTTCGGCGCCCCCTTGATCGCGGAGCTGCGCGCCGGCCGCGTGCTGGTGGTGGAGGATTGCCGCACCGACCCGCGCGCCGAGGGAGAGCAGCAGGCGGCCACATGGGCCAGCATCGGCACCCGCGCGCTGATCGTCGCGCCCCTGGTCAAGGCGGGCCGCCTCACGGCCATCCTGTATGTGCACGAGCCCGCGCCGCGGCGCTGGAGCTCCGCCGAGGCGACGCTCCTGCGCGAGGCGGCCGAACGCACCTGGGACGCGGTCGGCCGCGCCCGCGCCGAGGCCGCGCTGCGCGAAAGCGAGGAACGCCACCGCACCCTGTTCGAGCTGGCTCCCTTCGCCGTTTTCCTCATCGACCCCGTCAGCCATGCGGTGCTGGACGTCAACGCCTATGCCTGCGCGACCTATGGCTACACGCGGGAGGAGTTCACGCGCCTCTCGATCGCGGATGTGGATGCGCTGGGCGATTCCGCCGCCATCCGCGCCCGCGGCCGCGCCGGGACCATCGCGCCGGGGCTGCAGAGCTTCGAGGCCCGCCACCGCACCCGCGGCGGCGAGATCCGGGACGTGATGGTGCGCGTGCAGGGCATCCGCCTGGGCGGGCGCGATGTGACCTACTGCGCCCATCTCGACATCACCGCCCGAAAGGCGGCCGAGGCCGCGCTGCGCGCCAGCGATGCCCGCCTGCGCCTTGCGATCGAGGCGGCGCGGCTCAGCACCTGGGAGTTCGACCTGGTCCGCGGCACCGGCACGCGCGCCGGCCCGCTGACGCAGGAGCTGCCGGTGGTGCCCGGAGAGGGCTTCGACCTGGAGGCCTGGCTCCGGAGCATCCACCCGGAGGACCGGGCCCCGGTGAGGGAGCGGTTCTGGACCGTGATGCGCGGCGAAGCCCCGCGCTTCGCGGCCGAGTTCCGCGTGCGCCGTCCGGAAGGCACGTCCGAGGGAGACTGGGCCTGGGTCAGCTCCTTCGGCGCGGCGGTGGAGCGCGACGCCGAGACCGATCTCCCCACCCGGCTGGCCGGCGTCGCGCAGGATATCAGCGGGCGCAAGGCCGCCGAGGCCCGGCGAGCCCTGCTGATGCGGGAGGTGGACCACCGCGCGAAGAACGCCCTTTCCGTCGTGCAGGCCGCGCTCCGCCTCACGCGCGCCGAGGACGTTCCCTCCTATCGCCGCGCCATCGAGGGACGGGTGGCCGCCATGGCGCGGGCACAGACCCTGCTGGCGGAGGATCGCTGGACGGGCGCCGACCTGCGCGCCCTCCTCTCCGGCGAAGTGGGGCCCTTCCTCGTCGGGGACGAGGCCCGGGCGCGGCTGGAAGGTCCGCCCGTGACGCTGCCGGCCCGCGCCACCCAACCCCTCGCCATGGCGGTGCATGAGCTGGCGACGAATGCCGCCAAGCACGGCGCCCTTTCCTCCCCAGCCGGGCGGCTGCGGATCGGCTGGTGGCTGGAAGGCGGGCCGGACGGCCGGCTGCACCTGCGCTGGGAGGAAAGCGGCGGCCCCGCCCTGGCCGGCCAGCCCGGGCATCGGGGCTTCGGCTCGCGCATGCTGGACGGCACGCTGCGCGGCCAGCTCGGTGGGCAGGTGCGGATGGACTGGTCCGGGCCGGGGCTGGTCTGCGAGATGATGGTGCCGCTCGACCCTGGCCGAGAGCCGGGCTGAGCGTCAGCCACCGGCCAGGGCGCGGATCTCGGCCGCGCTACGGCCCGCCGCGCGGAGAGCGCGCAACGCCACGGCGCCGTCCCGCTTGGCCAACCGCTTCCCGTCCGGCCCCAGCATCAGCGCGTGGTGCCGATAGGCCGGCGCCGGCCAGCCCATCAGCGCCTGGAGCAGCCGGTGCAGCTCGGTTGCCGGCTTCAGGTCCTCGCCCCGCGTGACCAGCGTGACGCCTTGCAGCGCGTCGTCATGGGTCACGCAGAGGTGGTAGGAGGCGGGCGTGTCCTTGCGCGCCAGCACCACGTCGCCGAAGCGCGCGGGGTCGCAGCGCAGCCGTCCCTCGCCCCTTTCCTCGAAGAAGAGCGGCGTCCCGACCGCGGACAGCGCCGCCGCCATGTCGAGCCGCAGCGCGTAGGGCGCACCCGAGACGATGCGCGCCGCGCGTTCATCCGCCGAAAGCCGCCGGCAGGTGCCGGGGTACAGCGCGCCCTCCGGCCCATGCGGCGCGGCGCCGATGGCCGCCACCTCCCGCGCGATATCGGCGCGGGTGCAGAAGCAGGGGTAGAGCAGCCCGCGCGCCGAGAGCCCGTCCAGCACGGCGCGGTAGTCGTCGAAATGCGCGGACTGCACGCGGACGGGCCCGTCCCAGTCCAGGCCTAGCCAGGCGAGGTCCTCCAGAAGCGCCTCGGCAAATTCCGGGCGGCAGCGGGTGCGGTCGATATCCTCGATCCTCAGCAGGAAGCGGCCGCCGGCCTCCCGCGCCGCCCGCCAGGCGATCAACGCGGAATGGGCATGGCCGAGATGGAGGTATCCCGTGGGGCTGGGCGCGAAGCGGGTGACGATCCCGGCGGGAGGGGGGCTTGCTGCCATCGCGCGGGCCGGGTTAGCCGGGTGGCAGCACAAAGGAAAGCACCGATGGCCGAGCTGGACGGACCGCGCTGGGGCCCCGCCTCGAAGGGCAAGCCGAAGCAGATCGTCTTCCTGCTGCATGGCGTGGGGGCCGACGGGAACGACCTGATCGACCTCGCCCCGCGGTGGTCCCAGGCGGTGCCGGATGCGCTGTTCATCTCCCCCCACGCCCCCACCCCCTATCAGGGCGCGCCCTTCGGCCGGCAGTGGTTCGACCTGATGGACCGCACCCCGGCGCGGCTGGAAGCGGGGGTGCGCGCGGTCTGCCCGGCGCTGGATGCCGCCATCGCCCATGAATGCGCCGCCGCCGGCCTGCCGGAGACGCATGTGATGCTGATGGGCTTCAGCCAGGGCGCCATGACCGCGCTGTTCTGCGGCCTGCGCCGGGCGACCCCGCCGGCCGCCATCCTCGCCTTCTCCGGCATGCTGCTGGCGTCCGAGTCCCTCGGCGCGGAGCTCCGTGGCCGCCCGCCCGTGCTCCTCGTGCATGGCGAGGCGGACCAGGTGGTGCCGGCCGCCGGAAGCCGCATGGCGGAACGAGAGCTGCGCGACGCGGGCGTGCCGGTGGAGGCCGTGTACTCCCCGCGACTCGCCCATGGGATAGACGATGCGGGTCTCGCCGCGGGGGCGCTGTTCCTGCAGCGCGCGGCGGCAGGCCTGCCCGGGGCCTGAGCCGGGCGCAGGGGCGCGCGTGAAGGTCCGGTGAAGCTGCGCGAGGGGCGAGTTGCACCCCCCGTCCGGCGCTGTCATCCTCCCGCTCGTTCGGGGCGGCGCCACTTCATCTGGGGCCCGACCGCCCGGCCGAGCCCCAGCCATGGTGGTGCCGCGCCTCCGGCAAGGAGCAGCGCGTGCCAGACGGTTCGACTCTCGGCGGCGACTACGGCGATCTTCCCGCCTTCGGCTCACCCATCGGGGGGCGGTCCTTCCCTGCCCTCGTCCTGAACGCCGACTTCCGCCCCCTCTCCTATTTCCCGCTCTCCATCTGGTCTTGGCAGGATGCGGTGAAGGCGGTCTTCCTCGACCGCGTCTCGGTGCTGAACGAGTACGAGACCGAGGTGCATTCCACGAGCCTGACGATGCGCCTGCCCAGCGTCATCGCGCTCAAGGAATACATCCCCGCCGCGCGCCGCCCGGCCTTCACCCGCTTCAACGTGTTCCTGCGCGACCGCTTCGAGTGCCAGTATTGCGGCGCCGACCGGCCCGCCCCGGACCTCACCTTCGACCACGTGATCCCCCGCAGCCGCGGCGGCCGCACCACCTGGGAAAACGTCGTTGCCGCCTGCGGGCCCTGCAACCTGCGCAAGGGCTCCAAGCTCCCGCGCGAGATCGGCATGCATCCCCGGCAGGTGCCGCGCCAGCCCACCTCCTGGGAACTGCAGGAGAACGGCCGCGCCTTCCCGCCCAACCACCTGCATGAAAGCTGGCGCGACTACCTCTACTGGGACAGCGAGCTGGAGAGCTGACCCGGGGTGGACCGCCTCCTCTTCTTCATGTGGCGCCTGTGGCGAAACCCGCCCTCGCGCACGAAGCTCATCGTGATGATGGTCGCCCTCGGCCTCGCCTTGGGGCTCGTGCTGGTGGAACGCTATGTCGGCTGGCCCGACGCGTTGCGCACGGAACGGGTGCCCCGGCCGCGGCTCCCGCATCTCTGAGCGCCGCGCGGTTTTTGCCGCTGGGGGCCCTTGTTCTGCGCTCTCGGTCTGTCCCGGGGAGAGGAAGAAGGAATTCTTCCTCTCCCCGGACCCTCACCATCATCTTTTTCTAGGCTCAGGACCCATTAATTTGCTTGCGGCGACGCGGGCGGGCGTGATTCTGAGCGGGGCGGAGGTGCCCCGATGTCCGTCCCGTTCCTGCTCACCCCGGCTCAGATGCGGCGCATCCAGCCTTACTTCCCGCGCTCGCATGGCATCCCACGCGTGGACGACCGCCGTGTCCTCAGTGGCATCGTCTTCGTCATCCAGGGCGGGCTGCGCTGGCGCGATGCCCCGCCTGGCTATGGCCCGCACAAGACCCTCTACAACCGTTTCGTCCGCTGGAGCCGCATGGGCGTGTTCAGCCGCATCTTCGCGGCGCTGGCCGGCGAGGCGGGCGAGCCCGACCGCCTGATCATCGACAGCACCCACCTGAAGGCTCACCGCACCGCGGCCAGCCTCCTCAAAAGGGGGCGCCTGGCCGGTGCATCGGCCGCACCAAGGGCGGGCTGAACTCCAAGCTCCACGCCGTCTGCGACGGCCAGGGCCGCCTCATCGTCATGATGCTCTCGGAAGGCCAGATGAATGACCAAAAGGGCGCCAACATCCTCGCCCCTGTCCTGCCCAAGGCCCGCGAGCTGATCGCCGACCGCGGCTACGACAGCAACCCGTTCCGCACCGCTCTCGCCGAGCGCGGCATCGCCGCCTGCATCCCGCCCAAGAAGAACCGCAAGCAGCCCATCCCCTACGACAAGGCGCTCTACCGCCTGCGCCACCGCATCGAGATCGCCTTCGGCCGACCCAAGGACTGGCGACGCATCGCAATCCGCT
>NZ_FQZF01000045.1 GCF_900141905.1 Muricoccus roseus
TCGCAGCCGTCAGCGACGTCTTGCCATGGTCCACATGGCCGATCGTGCCGATGTTGCAGTGCGGCTTGTTCCGCTCGAACTTCGCCTTCGCCATTGTCGTGCCTCTGCCCGGATGGGTCTTCTAAAGGGTTACCAGCGGTAGTGGCTGAAAGCCTTGTTGGCTTCGGCCATCCGGTGCGTGTCTTCGCGCTTCTTCACGGCCGCGCCGCGGTTGTTCGCCGCGTCCATCAGCTCGGCGGAGAGGCGATCCTCCATCGTGTGCTCGCCGCGCTTGCGGGCAGACTCGATGAGCCAGCGGATCGCAAGCGCCTGGCGCCGCTCGGGGCGAACCTCGACCGGAACCTGGTAGGTGGCACCACCGACGCGGCGCGAACGCACCTCGACGGCCGGCTTCACGTTGTCCATGGCCTCGTGGAACAGGCGCAGCGGATCGCTGTTCGCGCCGCCACGGCGCTTCAGCGTGTCCATGGCACCGTAGACGATGCCTTCGGCGGTGCTCTTCTTGCCGTCATACATCAGCACGTTCATGAAACGGCTGAGCACGATGTCCCCGAACTTCGGGTCCGGCAGGACTTCGCGCTTCTCTGCGCGATGGCGACGCGACATCTCTCAGTTCCTCACTTCGGCCGCTTGGCGCCGTACAGCGACCGGCGCTGGCGCCGCTTGGCAATGCCCTGGGTATCGAGCACGCCGCGCAGGATGTGGTAGCGAACGCCCGGAAGGTCCTTCACGCGGCCACCGCGGATCAGGACGACCGAGTGCTCCTGAAGGTTGTGACCTTCACCCGGAATGTAGCTCACCACCTCGTAGCCATTCGTCAGGCGCACCTTGGCGACCTTACGAAGAGCCGAGTTCGGCTTCTTCGGGGTGGTGGTGTAGACGCGCGTGCACACGCCGCGCTTCTGGGGGCAGCTCTGCAGGGCCGGCACCTTGTTGCGGCTCGGCTTCGGCTCGCGCCCCTGCGCGATAAGCTGGTTGATCGTCGGCATGACGCCCCTTCGTGACCCTTCTGTGTCCGACCGCATCCAAGCGAAGGCGCCCGCAAAGCCGCATACGCGGCCCGGCGGGCTACTCTCCCGTCCCCGGCCTGACCCGCCCACCGAACCCAGGGCGAGCCTGGCGTTCAATCAGGGGCGGAGGCTTCGGCGACGCTGAATTGGTCGTCCAAACTCGTTCGAACCCTTGGCGCTGCCGATGGGGCCCGTAGAGGGGCGGACACCTACCCCCCCCTACCCCCAGAGTCAAGCGATTTAGGCCCTGGTTAAGCGGGCGGGGCAGAGGTTGCTCCCCTGCCCCGCCCACGACTTCGCCTGCCCCCCTTTTGAGGGGGCCAGGAACGCTCTCCCGCCCCTATTCGGCGGCTTGCTGGTCGCCACCCGGCAGAGCGGGCTGGGAGGGCGGCAGGCGCCCCTTGTCCCGCTGGGCGGCCAGGGAGCGCAGACGGTTCATCACCGAGCCCGTGCCCGCCGGGATCAGGCGCCCGACGATCACGTTCTCCTTCAGCCCTTCCAGGCGGTCCACCTTGCCGGCCACGGCCGCCTCGGTGAGCACCCGGGTCGTCTCCTGGAAGGAGGCGGCCGAGATGAAGGAGTTGGTCTGCAGGCTCGCCTTGGTGATGCCCTGGAGCACCGGCTCGGCCCGGGCGGGCCGCTCCTTCGCCGCGATCCGCTTCTCGTTCTCGATGTCGAACTCGATTCGGTCCACCTGCTCACCGATCAGGTAGGTCGTGTCACCCGGCTCGAGGATCTCGACCTTCTGCAGCATCTGGCGAACGATCACCTCGATGTGCTTGTCGTTGATCTTCACGCCCTGCAGTCGATAGACGTCCTGGATCTCGTTCACGAGGTAGTTCGCGAGAGCCTCGACGCCCAGAACCCGCAGGATGTCGTGCGGCACGCGCGGACCGTCCACCAGCGGGTCACCGGCCCGGACATAGTCGCCCTCCTGGACGGAGACGTGCTTGCCCTTGGGCACCAGGTACTCGCGGGAGGCAGGCTGCTCGTCGCCAACGGAGTCCGGCACCACCACGATCCGGCGCTTGGCCTTGTAGTCCTTGCCGAACTCCACCCGGCCGTCGATGTCACTGATGATAGCGGCATCCTTCGGCCGGCGTGCCTCGAACAGCTCCGCCACGCGCGGCAGACCGCCGGTGATGTCGCGGGTCTTGGACGATTCGCGCGGCAGGCGGGCGATGATGTCGCCTGCATGGACCGTCGCGCCATTCTCCACGTTCAGGATGGAGGAGGGCTGCAGCGCGAATTGCGCCACGACCTTCCCGCCTTCCCGCAGCACCATGCTGGGGCGGAGATTCGCATTCTTGGCCCGCTCGACCGGCTCGCGCACCACCTTCGAGGTCAGGCCCGTCACCGGGTCGGTCTCCTCGTAGAGGGTGAAGCCCTCGATCAGGTCGGTGTACTCCACCACGCCCGCGCGATCGATGATGATCGGCAGGGTGAAGGGGTCCCACTCGGCCAGCTTCTGCGCGCGGGTCACTTCCGCCGTGTCGCCGATCAGCAGCCGCGCGCCGTAGGGCACGCGGTACCGCGCGCGCTCACGGCCCTGCGCGTCACTCAGCACGATCTCGCAGTTACGGCTCATGACGATCGTGACGCCTTCGCTGTTCGTCACGACCTGCTTGTTCACGACCTTGGCGACGCCGTCGCTGGTCGCCTCGACATGCGCCTGCTCCGCCGAACGCTGCGCCGCGCCGCCGATGTGGAAGGTGCGCATGGTCAGCTGCGTGCCGGGCTCACCGATGGACTGGGCGGCGATGACGCCGACCGCCTCACCCGTGTTCACCGGGGTGCCCCGGGCCAGATCGCGCCCGTAGCACATGCCGCAGACGCCCTGGCGCGCGTCGCAGGTGAGGACAGAGCGGATATAGGCCTCTTCCACCCCGGCCTGCTCAGCCTGGTCAGCCACCACTTCGTCGATCAGCGTGCCGCGCGGCGCGATCACCTCGCCCGACTCGGGATCGACGATGTCGCGCTGGGCAGTACGGCCGAGGATGCGCTCGGAGAGCGAGGACACGACCTCACCCCCATCCATCACGGCGCGAACCGTGATGCCACGCTCCGTACCGCAATCGTTGTCGACGATGATGCAATCCTGCGCCACGTCCACCAGACGGCGGGTCAGATAGCCCGAGTTCGCCGTCTTCAGCGCCGTATCCGCGAGGCCCTTACGGGCACCGTGGGTGGAGTTGAAGTACTCGAGGACCGTCAGGCCCTCCTTGAAGTTCGAGATGATCGGCTGCTCGATGATCTCGCCCGAGGGCTTGGCCATCAGGCCGCGCATGCCGGCCAGCTGGCGCATCTGCGCCGGCGAACCACGCGCACCGGAATGGGACATCATCCACACGGAGTTGGTGGGCTTGCCCGCCTCCTGCTTGGAGATCTCCTTCATCATCGCGCCCGCCACCTCCTCAGTGGCGCGCGACCAGGCGTCGACCACCTTGTTGTAGCGCTCGCCCGCGGTGATCAGGCCGTCGAGATACTGTTGCTCGAACTCCTTCACCTCGTTCTTCGTGCGATCGATCATCTCGGCCTTGGAGGCCGGGATCATCATGTCGTTCTTGCCGAAGGAGATGCCCGCCTTCGCCGCGTTGCGGAAGCCGAGGCCCATCAGGCGGTCGGCGAAGATCACCGACTCCTTCTGGCCGCAGTGGCGGTACACGGCGTCGATCACGTCCGAGATGCTGCGCTTGGTCAGCTGACGGTTGATGATCGAGTAGGGCAGGTTCGGATGGTGCGGCAGCAGCGTGCCCATCATCAGCCGGCCCGGCGTGGTGATCACCGTCTCGCGGCTGGGCTGGCCATCCTTAAAGGACGGCACAGCGGCCAGGATCGCAGTGTGCAGGTTCACCGTGCCGGCCGCCAGGGCCTGCTCCACCTCGCCCAGCCCGTCGAAGACGGTCGGGCGGAAGGACAGGGCATCGCGCTCCTCGGTGGAGAGCTTCTCCGCCGTCTTGCCCGAGGTGCCGCCGATCAGGGCGCGCATGGACTCGATCTTCGCCTCGGCGGTCCGGAACTCCGGCGTCTCCAGGCTCAGATAGTAAAGACCCAGCACGATGTCCTGGGACGGCACGATGATCGGCTTGCCGTTGGCGGGGCTGAGGATGTTGTTGGTGGACATCATCAGCACGCGCGCCTCCAACTGGGCCTCAAGGCTCAGCGGGACGTGCACGGCCATCTGGTCGCCGTCGAAGTCCGCGTTGAAGGCGGTGCAGACCAGCGGGTGAAGCTGGATCGCCTTGCCCTCGACGAGGATCGGCTCGAAGGCCTGGATGCCCAGGCGGTGAAGCGTCGGCGCCCGGTTCAGCATGACCGGGTGCTCGCGGATCACCTCCTCAAGGATGTCCCACACCTCGGGACGCTCCTTCTCCACCATCCGCTTGGCGGCCTTGATGGTGGTGGCGTGGCCGTACTTCTCAAGCTTCGAATAGATGAACGGCTTGAACAGCTCGAGCGCCATCTTCTTCGGCAGGCCGCACTGGTGCAGCTTCAGCTCGGGACCAACCACGATCACCGAACGGCCGGAGTAGTCGACGCGCTTGCCGAGCAGGTTCTGGCGGAACCGACCCTGCTTGCCCTTCAGCATGTCGGACAGCGACTTCAGCGGCCGCTTGTTGGCACCCGTAATGGCGCGGCCGCGACGGCCATTGTCGAACAGCGCGTCGACGGCCTCCTGCAGCATGCGCTTCTCGTTACGGACGATGATGTCCGGCGCGCGCAGCTCGATCAGCCGCTTCAGGCGGTTGTTGCGGTTGATGACGCGGCGGTACAGGTCGTTCAGGTCGGACGTCGCGAAGCGGCCGCCATCCAGCGGCACCAGCGGGCGCAGCTCGGGCGGGATCACCGGGACGACGTCCAGGATCATCCACTCCGGCCGCGCGCCACCCTCGGCGAAAGCCTCGATCAGCTTCAGCCGCTTCACCAGCTTCTTGCGCTTGGCCTCGGAGGTCGTCTCCTTCAGCTCGCCACGAAGGCGGGTGCTCTCCTTGCCGAGCTCGATGCCGGTCAGCATCTGCTTCACGGCCTCGGCGCCGATGCCGACGGTGAACGCGTCCTCGCCGAACTCGTCCATCTTCGTCTGGTAGGCGTCCTCGGTCAGCAGCTGGTGCAGCTTGAGGTCCGTCAGGCCCGGCTCGAGAACCACGTAGCTCTCGAAATACAGGACCTTCTCCAGCTCCTTGAGGCTCATATCGACCATCAGGCCGACACGGCTCGGGAGGGACTTCATGAACCAGATATGCGCGACCGGCGAGGCGAGCTCGATATGGCCCATGCGCTCGCGGCGCACCTTGGCCAGGGTCACCTCGACGCCGCACTTCTCGCAGATGATGCCGCGGAATTTCATCCGCTTGTACTTGCCGCACAGGCACTCGTAGTCCTTGATCGGACCAAAGATGCGCGCGCAGAACAGCCCATCCCGCTCCGGCTTGAAGGTGCGGTAGTTGATCGTCTCAGGCTTCTTGATCTCGCCATAGGACCAGGAGCGGATCTGCTCCGGCGAGGCGATCGTGATCTTGATCTGATCGAAGGTGACGGCCTGGCCGGTCTGGCCAAGGATCTTCATCAGCTCGTTCATGGGGCCTTCCTTCTAAGTCCAGCCTGCCGCGCTCTCGCACGGCGAAATCAGCGGCCGGCCCCGCTGGGAAGGGGCCGGCGCGATCCTTGTCAGTGCTCGATCAGCTGCCGCGGTTCTCGAGATCCACGTTCAGGCCAAGGCTCTTCAGCTCCTTGGTCAGAACGTTGAAGCTCTCGGGAATGCCGGCCTCGAAGCTGTCCTGGTCGCGGACGATCGCCTCGTAGACCTTGGTGCGGCCGGACACGTCGTCCGATTTCACCGTCAGCATCTCCTGCAGCGTGTAGGCGGCGCCATAGGCTTCCAGCGCCCAGACCTCCATCTCGCCGAAGCGCTGGCCACCGAACTGCGCCTTACCACCCAGCGGCTGCTGCGTGACGAGCGAGTAGGGGCCGATGGAACGGGCGTGGATCTTGTCGTCCACCAGGTGGTGCAGCTTCAGCATGTAGATGTAGCCGACCGTCACCTTGCGCTCGAACAGGTCGCCCGTGCGGCCATCCACCAGCTGAACCTGGCCGGAGGTGTCGAGCCCCGCCTTGGTCAGCATGGCCTCGATGTCCGAGATCCGGGCACCGTCGAAGACCGGCGTCGCGATCGGCACACCCCGCTTCAGGTTCTCGCCGAGCTCGAGCAGCTGGTCCTCGCTCATGTTGACGATGTCACGGTCGGTGATCTCGTCGCCATAGACGTCACGCAGCTTGTCGATCAGCGCTTCCCGGGCCGCGCCGGCGCGGCGGTAGTCCTCCACCACCTCGCCGATCTGCTTGCCGAGATTGGCGCAAGCCCAGCCCAGATGCGTCTCGAGGATCTGGCCGATGTTCATGCGCGAGGGCACGCCCAGCGGGTTCAGCACGAGGTCCACCGGCGTGCCGTCCTCAAGGAACGGCATGTCCTCGATCGGCACCACGCGGGACACGACGCCCTTGTTGCCATGACGGCCGGCCATCTTGTCGCCCGGCTGCAGCTTGCGCTTCACCGCTACGAACACCTTGACCTGCTTCATCACGCCGGGCGGCAGCTCGTCGCCGCGCTGCAACTTCTCGACCTTGCTCTCGAAGCGCTTCTGCAGGCGCTCAACCGCCGCGTCGAACTCGCGCTTCAGCGCCTCGAGCTGCGCCTGGGCGGCGTCGTCCGAAACGCTGATCTGACGCCAGGTCATCCGGTTGAACTCGCCCAGCACCTCGTCGGTGATGACCGTGCCCTGCTTGACGCCCTTGAAGCCACCGCCGGCCTTCCGGTTGAGCAGGATCTCGCGGAGGCGCCCCGTGAAGGACCGCTCCTGGATCGCCCGCTCGTCGTCGCGGTCCTTGGCCAGACGCTCGATCTCGGCGCGCTCAATCGCCATGGCGCGCTCGTCCTTGTCCACGCCGCGACGGGAGAAGACGCGCACGTCCACGATCGTGCCGGCGACGCCCGGGGGCAGGCGCAGCGAGGTGTCGCGCACGTCCGAGGCCTTCTCGCCGAAGATGGCGCGGAGGAGCTTCTCCTCCGGCGTCATCGGGCTTTCGCCCTTCGGCGTGACCTTGCCGACCAGGATGTCGCCCGGGTTCACCTCGGCGCCGATATAGACGATGCCGGCCTCGTCGAGGTTCCGCAGCGCCTCCTCGCCGACATTCGGGATGTCGCGGGTGATCTCTTCCTGGCCCAGCTTCGTGTCGCGGGCGCTGACCTCGAACTCGTCGATATGGATCGAGGTGAAGACGTCATCCTGGGCGATGCGCTCGCTGATCAGGATGGAGTCCTCGAAGTTGTAGCCGTTCCAGGGCATGAAGGCGCAGAGCGCGTTGCGGCCCAGCGCCAGCTCGCCCAGCTCGGTCGAGGGGCCGTCGGCGATGATGTCCCCGCCCCGCACCTCGTCGCCCACGCGAACCAGCGGACGCTGGTTAATGCAGGTGGACTGGTTCGAACGCTGGAACTTCCGCAGGCGATAGATGTCGACGCCCTGGGTCGTGCCGTCCTCGCCGGTTGCGCGCACCACGATGCGGGCACCGTCGATGCTGTCCACCACGCCGTCGCGGCGGGCTACGATGGAGGCGCCGGAGTCCCGCGCCACGGCGGCCTCCATGCCCGTGCCCACCAGCGGCGCGTCCGACTTCACCAGAGGCACCGCCTGACGCTGCATGTTGGAGCCCATCAGCGCGCGGTTCGCGTCGTCGTTCTCGAGGAACGGGATCAGCGCGGCCGCGACCGAGACGAGCTGCTTGGGCGACACGTCGATGGCGGTCACCTCCTCCGGCCGCACCAGCCGGAAGTCGCCACCCTGCCGCACCGAGACCAGCTCGGAACGGAACTCGCCCGTCTCGCGGTCCACCTCGGCATCGGCCTGGGCCACCACCAGGCGCTCCTCCTCCATAGCGGAGAGGTAGCGCGGCTCGCCGGTGATCTTCCCGTCCTTCACCATCTGGTACGGCGTCTCGATGAAGCCGTACTTGTTCACCTTGGCGAAGGTGGCAAGCGAGTTGATCAGGCCGATATTCGGGCCTTCCGGCGTTTCGATCGGGCAGATGCGGCCGTAATGCGTCGGGTGCACGTCGCGCACCTCGAAGCCGGCGCGCTCGCGCGTCAGGCCGCCCGGGCCAAGCGCCGAGAGGCGGCGCTTGTGCGTCACCTCGGATAGCGGGTTGGTCTGGTCCATGAACTGGGACAGCTGGGACGAGCCGAAGAACTCGCGAACCGCGGCCGCCGCCGGCTTGGCGTTAATAAGGTCCGTCGGCATCACCGTGTCGATGTCGACCGAGCCCATCCGCTCTTTGATGGCGCGCTCCATGCGGAGCAGACCGACGCGGTACTGGTTCTCCATCAGCTCGCCGACCGAACGCACCCGGCGATTGCCGAGATTGTCGATGTCGTCGATCTGGCCCTTGCCGTCCTTCAGCTCGAGCAGCGTCTTCACGGTCGCCAGGATGTCCTGCTTGCGCAGGGTCCGCAGCGTGTCCGGCGCCTCCTCCAGGGAGAAGCCGAGGCGCATGTTCATCTTCACGCGGCCGACGGCCGAGAGGTCGTAGCGCTCCGGATCGAAGAACAGGCCGCGGAACAGCGTCTCGGCCGTCTCCGGCGTCGGCGGCTCGCCCGGACGCATCACGCGATAGATGTCCATCAGCGCGTCGTCGCGGTTGCTGTTCTTGTCCACCGCGAGCGTGTTGCGCATCCAGGGACCAACGGAGGAGTCAATCGCGAGCGTCGGCAGGCGGTCATAGCCGGCCGCCTCAATGGCGGCGAGCTTGGCCTCGGTGATCTCCTCGCCGGCTTCGGCATGGATCTCGCCGGTGGACATGTCCACCAGGTCCTCGGCCACGAAGCGGCCCAGCAGCTCGGCACGGGAGACGAGCACCTCCTTGGTGCCCTCCTCCGCGATCTTGCGGGCGGCGCGCGGATTCAGCTTCGTGTCCTTCGCGGCCACCACCTGCCCGCTCGCGGCGTCGATCAGGTCCTCGGTCAGCTTCAGGCCACGGAAGGCGTCGGGCTCATAGGGGCGCGACCAGCCCTGCTTGCCGAAGGAGAAGAGCACCTGGCCGTAGAAGGTGGAGAGGATCTCCTGCGCGTCCATGCCGCGCACCTCGCCCGGCTCCAGCGGCGTCTCGCGCTCGGCGCGCTTCGCGGCGGTCTCGGCGGAATCCAGGGCATAGAGAAGGGTCGTCGCCGGCAGCTTCCGCTTCCGGTCGATGCGGACGTAGCAGATGTCCTTGGCGTCGAACTCGAAGTCGAGCCAGGAGCCGCGATAGGGGATGACGCGGGCGGCGAAGAGGTACTTACCCGAGGAGTGGGTCTTGCCCTTGTCGTGGTCAAAGAACACGCCGGGCGAGCGGTGCATCTGGGAGACGATGACGCGCTCGGTGCCGTTGACGATGAAGGTGCCGTTATCCGTCATGAGCGGGATGTCGCCCATGTAGACGCCCTGCTCCTTAATGTCGCGGATGGAGCGGCTGCCGGTGTCCTCGTCGATATCCCAGACGATCAGGCGCAGATGGGCCTTCAGCGGGGCGGCATAGGTCAGCCCGCGCTGGATGCACTCCTCCACGTCATACTTCGCCTCCTCGAATTCGTAGCGCACGAATTCCAGGCTGCCGCGGCCGGCGAAGTCGTTGATCGGGAAAACGCCCTTGAAGACCTCCTGGAGGCCGGCATTCGCCCGCATCTCGGGCGAAACCTCCATCTGCAGGAAGGCCTCATAGGAGGCGCGCTGCACGTCGATGAGGTTCGGCATCGGCGCCACCTCGGGCAGCCGCCCGAAGGACTTGCGGATGCGCTTGCGCCCGGTGAAGCCCTTACCCTCGAAACCCTTCGAGATCGCGTTCATGCCAGCCCTGCGTCCCTTCGCCTACCCGGCGGATCCGGGCGCCGCCACGCGCCCCAATCCCCCGCAACACCACCGGACGGCACCCGCCATCCGGCGAAAAGCGGGCGCGGGCGGAAACCCGTAGGTCTCCGCCCGGCCCTTCGAACCATTTTGTTCCCCCGACCAAGTCGGGCCGGGGGATACGCCGGTCGAGGTCTTACTTGACCTCAACCTTGGCGCCGTTCTCCTCGAGGACCTTGCGGATCTTCTCCGCCTCGTCCTTCGAGACACCTTCCTTCACGGTCTTCGGAGCGCCCTCGACCAGGTCCTTGGCCTCCTTCAGGCCCAGGCCGGTGATCGTGCGGATCTCCTTGATGACGTTGATCTTCTTGTCACCACCGCTGGCGAGGATGACGGTGAACTCCGTCTGCTCCTCGGCCGGGGCAGCGGCGGCACCGCCGCCGGCAGCCGGAGCCGCAGCCACGGCGACAGGCGCCGCGGCGGAAACGCCCCACTTCTCCTCAAGCATCTTGGAGAGCTCAGCGGCCTCCAGGACGGTGAGGGAGGACAGCTCGTCGACGAGCTTCGCGAGATCGGCCATGATTGTGTCCTTCGATCTAATGGCTTGGCTTGATGTTTGCAACCCCGGCTGCCGCCTTCATGGGCAGGCTGCCGGGGATACGGCGTTTCAGGCGGCTTCCGCGCCCTCGGAGGACCCATCCTTGTCGGCATAGGCCTTGAACACCCGCGCCAGCTGCCCGGCCGGAGCCTGCAGCACGCCCGCGATGCGCGTCGCCGGGGTCTGGATCAGACCCAGCAGCTGCGCCCGCAGCGTTTCGAGCGAGGGCAACTCGGACAGAGCCTTGACGCCATTGACGTCCAGGGTCTGCGTCCCGATCGCCCCGCCCAGGATCACGAACTTGTCGTTACCCCTGGCGAACTCCACGGCGGTCTTCGCCACGGCCACCGGATCCTTCGACCACGCGAGCGCGGTCGGACCCTTCAGCAGCGGCGAGATGCCCTGGAAGCGGGTGCCTTCGAGGGCGAGATTGGCCAGCCGGTTCTTCGCGACCTTGTACGTCGCACCAGCCGCCCGCATCCGGCGCCGCAGATCATCCACCGCCGCGACCGTCAGCCCATTGTTCTGGGCGACGAGCACGAAGGAGGTGTCGGCGAACACCGAACCGAGGGAGGCGACGAACTCACGCTTCTCCGTACGGTCCATTCCCGTCTCCTACGAATAACCGGTGCCTTGTGGAGGGGCCCCGGCGGTTCACGCAGGGGCAACCCCGCAAGGGGCCGCCCCGGTTCGCCTGTCAGATGAAAGCCGGAAGCCAAGCCAAGCCCGCCGGAAGGACCGGCGAATCAGTGTCTCTGGCGCCCCGTCTCCCCGTTGCGGGGCTTTCGCCCCTTCAAGCCCCCGCCCCTTGGACGAGAGCACACCAGGTCTCGGACAGGTCAGGTAGGTTGCCCCACCCTGCCCGCCTGCCCCACTCCGAGGCAGGCGTATCTCGTGCCCGGGCCCGAAGGCACCGGGCCTCAAACTCAGGCGGAGAGGCTCGCCACGTCCACCTTCAGGCCGGGGCCCATGGAGGAGGACACAGCCACCTTCTTCACATAGGTGCCCTTGGAGCCCGAGGGGCGGGCGCGCTGGATGGCGTCCACGAAGGCCTTGGCGTTCTCGAGCAGCTTGTCGGCCTCGAAGCTCGCCTTGCCGATGCCGGCATGCACGATGCCGGCCTTCTCGGCGCGGAACTCCACCTGGCCAGCCTTCGCGGCCGTGACGGCGCCCTTCACGTCCATGGTGACGGTGCCGAGCTTGGGGTTCGGCATCAGGCCGCGCGGGCCAAGGATCTTACCCAGGCGGCCGACGATGCCCATCATGTCGGGAGTCGCGATGCAGCGGTCGAAGTCGATCGTCCCGCCCTGCACGGCCTCGAGCAGGTCCTCGGCGCCGACCACGTCGGCACCGGCGGCCTTCGCTTCCTCGGCCTTCGGGCCACGGGCGAACACGCCGACGCGCACGGTCTTGCCGGTGCCGTTCGGCAGGCCAACCACGCCACGGACCATCTGGTCGGCATGACGCGGGTCAATGCCCAGGTTCATCGAGATCTCGATCGTCTCGTCGAACTTGGCATTGGCGTTCGCCTTGGCCGTCGCGATGGCCTCGGCCAGCGCGTAGTTCTTCTCGAGGTCCAGGCCCTCGGCGATCTTGCGGAGACGCTTGCCCTGCTTGGCCATCGATCAGCCCTCCACCACGCTCATGCCCATGGCACGGGCAGAGCCGGCCAGCATGCGAACCGCGGCCTCTTCGGTCTCGCAGTTCATGTCCTTCATCTTCACCTTGGCGATCTCGGCCAGCTGCGACTTCGTGACGCGGCCCACGACGCCACCCTTGCCCGGGGTCTGGGAGCCCTTCTCCAGCTTCGCCGCCTTGAGCAGGAAGTAGGTGTTGGGCGGGGTCTTGGTGATGAAGGAGAAGGTGCGGTCCGAATAGGCGGTGATGACCACCGGCGTCGGGGTCCCGGGCTCCATGCCCTGGGTGGCCGCGTTGAATTCCTTCACGAACTGCATGATGTTCAGGCCGCGCTGACCGAGCGCGGGACCGACCGGCGGAGACGGATTCGCCTTGCCCGCGGGGATCTGCAGCTTGATGTAGCCGACGATCTTCTTCGCCATTCTCTGGCACCTCTCGTGTTCAGAGGCCCGCGGTCCTCGCGGCCCGCCCCGATAGGCTGGGGCCAGGCCTCCCGCGTTCCTTTACTCTTCCCATGCCGGGAAACGCGCGACAGCCGGGCGGGGAAGACCCCGGCCCGGCCAGCGCGGGGGCGGCTTATAGCTCCCCGCCGCGCGCGGAGTCCAGCAATAGTTTAACTCCGCTTAGCAGGAGTCCGCCCCCCTTGGCACAGGGCCCTCCAGTCAGATCACGTCCCGGTTCACGTCCTTGTAGAGCAGGTACTCGCAGACCTCGGCGCCGGTCGCATAGATCTGCTGGGGGATATAGGGGCCCATCCAGACGAAATCCCCGGTCCAGAGCTCATGCCATTCCCGCCCGAGCAGCTGGAGAGCCTGCCCCTGCAGCATGACCATCCCATGCTCCATCACATGCGTCTCGACGCACCAGAAATGGGCGCCCGGCGCGTAGCACATGATGTTCATCTCGAAGTCCATGGGCATCTCGCGCAGGCCGAGAAGGCAGAGGCGCCAGCGGGGGCCGCTCTCCTCCCGCAGCGCCGTGTCGCGGTGCCCGAGGATGACCTTCGGCGCCGGGACCCCCGCGGCCGGCTGGTAGGCCTTGCGGACCCAGATGGCCCGCGCCTCCTCCGCCCCGGCATTGCGGACGGCATAGGGCGTGCCCTGCGGGACATACACATAGCCGCCGGGGGACAGGATCTGGGCCGCGCCCTCCACCGTCACCTCCAGAGCCCCGGCCTGGACGTAGAGGAAGGCCTGCACCCCGTCATCGACGGGCCCGGCACTGCCGGCGCCGGGCGGCAGGATCAGCATGGCCTGGGCGAAGCGCGCGCCCATCTGGCGGCTGGTCTGGAAGCGGATGATGCAGCCCGGCCAATTCGGCAGCAGGCTGTCCATGATCCCCTCAGGCGGAAAGACGCAGTAGCTCGGCGTCAGCATCGTCCGGTTGTGACCGATGATGCCGGGCGGGGGATTCGAGGTGGGGACGCGCATGGGCCTGCCTTGAGGTGAGCGGGGCGTGGGCACCACGCCGCCGGGCCGGCTTCTAGCAAGATTCTGGCAAGCCGCCTGCCGGAACGGACCGCCCCCGCAAGAAGCGCCGAAAAGAAAAAGGCCGCGCCGGTTAACCGGCGCGGCCCTATGGGGCAGCTGGGCCGTCGCGGCCCGAAAGGATCAGGCCTTCTCGACCTGCCCGTATTCCAGTTCGACCGGGGTGGCGCGGCCGAAGATCGAGACCGAGACCTTCACCCGGCCCTTCTCCTCGTCCACCTCTTCGATGACGCCGTTGAAGCTGGTGAAGGGGCCGTCCGCCACGCGCACATTCTCGCCCACCTCGAAGGTGATGGAGGGGCGGCGCGGCTTCTCGGCGGTGTCCTGCACCTGCTGCAGCATCCGCATCGCCTCGCGCTCCGGGATCGGGCTGGGCTTGTTACGGGCGCCGAGGAAGCCGGTGACCTTGGGCGTGTCCTTGACCAGGTGCCAGGCGTCGTCGGTCATCTCCATCTTCACGAGCACATAGCCCGGGAAGAACTTCCGCTCCGTGTTTACCTTCTGCCCACGGCGCACCTCGACCACCTCCTCGGAGGGGACGAGCACGTCCTCGATCTTGTCGGCCAGCCCCTTCTGGGCGGCCTGCTCCTTGATCTGGCTCGCGATCTTCTTCTCGAAGCCGGAATAGACGTGGACGACGTACCACTTCTTGTCGGCCATGGCCGCGAAGCTCCCGATCTGTGGCACCGCCCGCCTCCGGCCCGGGCGGTCAGCCCAGCCTCCGGCGGAGGGTGCGAATAGCCCCTGCCCTCAGGCGAATCCGAACAGCAGGCGCATCGCCAGCTGGATGACCCAATCCGTCACCAGGAAGAAGACCGCCGCCAGCGCGGAAAGCGCCAGCACCAGCCCGGTGGTGATCAGCGTTTCCTTGCGGCTGGGCCAGGTGACCCGGCCGATCTCCTGCCGAACGTCGCGCAGATAGCCTGCGGGGTTAAAACCGGCCACGTCAGGCCCCTCCCGGCGCCAGGGCCCAGATACGCCCCGGTACGGGACTGTCCCTGGACCATCCAGGCGCGATGCCCGTGAAAATGGTCATGCGCGGCCCGCCCTGGCAGGGGCGGAGGGTCTCGAACCCCCAACCTCCGGTTTTGGAGACCGGCGCTCTAGCCAATTGAGCTACGCCCCTAGCGGGACCGCGCAGGGGGCGTGCCTTAAGGCAAGGCGGCGCCGCTGTCGAGAGGGGCTGTTGCGGCCCGGCATCCAGGCGGGCCGGCCTTTGCTCCGCCAGGGTCAGCGCGGCACGCGCTCGATATAGTCCTGGCAGAGAACCCGCAGCGCCGCCCTCTGGAAGGAGACCGGGCTCCGGGTGTCGATCTGATACTGGTTCAGGGCCAGGAAGAGATAGCGCCGGACGAAGGCGGGGTCGTGCGCCGCCTCGGCGGTGGCCAGCGCGGCGGGCGCGGCGTCGGGATCGGTTAGTTCGGTCGCCGCCACCCGGTACTCGGCCTTCCCCGCGGCCACCACCGGCTTGCCATGCAGCAGCGCCTCGAAGCCCACACCGGAATTCACCGTCAGCACGGCCCGCGCCCGGCGGATCAGCGCATGGACCGAGGCGCGGCTGACGCTCACCCGACCGGGCCAGGCAGCCACCAGCCCGTCCAGCAGCTTCCCGATCGCGGGGTCCGTGCAGTGCGGGTGACGCTTCAGCACCAGCGGAACCCCTTCCCCTGCCAGGGAGCCCACCATGCGGCGGATGCCCTCGGCATAGGGGGCGTCGAAGTGCTTCAGCGCGATGACGGAGTCGTTGGGCAGCTGCAGCGGCAGGAAGACGAAGCCCTCCTCCTCCACGGGGATGCTGGCATCCTGGCGGTACTTGGACTGCCCCTCGGCCAGGAAGGGCTCGGTATGGGCCGCGTGGAAGGCGTCCGCCACCGGCTGCTCGATCGCCAGCACCTCCCGCCGCTCGACCCCGGCGAGGGAGGACCAGCCGGCATAGCCGAGGCGGTCGAAGGTCAGCATGTGCGGCAGGGCCGCCTGGGCATAGTTCCAGCGCCCCGTCGCCTTCACGCTGCCATGCCACATCAGGCGGACCAGGTGGCCGTCCCGCGCCAGCCCATCGACCGGCTCATGCGGGGAGTGCAGTAGCAGGGGCGCGTTCGCGGCGGCCAGCACCTCTAGGAACCCGTCCCGCAGGCGCCGCTGCTCCGGCGCCTCCACGCGGTGCGGCATAGTCCAGAGCGGGCGATTCGCGGCTTGCAGGAGGCGGATGGCGGGCATCGGGTCCGCCACGCGCCAGGTGTCGCGCGCCATCTTCCGGACCACCGGCAGGAAATCCGTGCGGCCCTTCCAGAACACGGCCTCCAGCGCCGCCCCTTCGGGGATCGCCAGCGTCGCCTCGTCGATCAGGGGCATGGCACCGTTCAGTCCCGCAGCGGCGGGTCCTGCACCACGAGGGTGCGGGCCAGCCGGTCATGCCAGCACTGGTGGCGGGGATCCCAGAGCATCCAGAGATAGCCGAGGCCGAGCGGCAGCCCGGAGATGATGTAGCCGAGGTAGCGGATCACCAGCCGGGTCCAGGGCGGGGTACGACCGGTCTCGGCATCCACCACCCGCAGGCGGAGCACCATCTTGCCCGGCGTCGCCTGCCGCGTGACCCAGAAGAGCAGGATGATCAGGGCGGAAATCAGCTGGAGAAGCAGGTCCGCCCCGGGCGACAGGCCCCGGCCGCCACGGGCCAGATCCCCGAGAAAGGCGAGCAGAACCCCCACCGGCAGCATCCACAGCGCGTCGAGCAGCTGCGCGCCCACCCGGGGCCAGAACCCCGCCAGCTCCACACCACGCTGATCGGCCATCGCGCCCTCCACCGCCGGGTTGTCCGTGCGGCGGGCGGCCTTGTCCAGCCCCGGAGAGTCAGGCCGCCGTCGCCATTCCCTGGCCTTCGAGCAGGTCCCGGTACAGGCCGGGGCGGGCGGCAAGCTCGGCCGGGGAGCCCTGCTCCCGCACCTGCCCCTCCTGCACCACGACAATCCGGTCGAAGCCGCGCAGCGTGCCCAGCCGGTGCGCCACCGCGATCACGGTGCGCCCGCGCATCAGCCGCTCCAGCGCCGCCTGCACGGCCAGCTCGGATTCGGTGTCGAGGGCGGAGGTGGCCTCGTCCAGCAGGAGGATCGGGGCGTCCTTCAGCAGAGCGCGCGCGATGGCCAGGCGCTGGCGCTGCCCGCCCGAAAGCCGCGCGCCGCGCTGGCCCACCTCGGTGTCGAAGCCCTGGGGCAGGGCCTCGATGAATTCACGGCAATGGGCGGCCTCGGCGGCGCGCAGCACCTCGGCATCGGTGGCGTCCGGGCGGCCATAGCGGATGTTCTCCAGGACCGAGCGCTGGAAGAGCGACACGTCCTGCGGGACCACGGCCATCATGCCCGCCAGGCTGGACTGGGTGGCGCCGGCGATGTCCTGCCCGTCGATGAGGATCCGGCCGGACTGGGGCGAGGCCAGCCGCTGGAGCAGGGCCAGCGCGGTGGACTTGCCCGAGCCCGAGCGCCCCACCAGCCCCACCCGCTCGCCCGGGGCAATGGACAGGTCGAAATGGCGCAGCACATGGCCGGTGCCGGGATAGGCGAAGGACACGTCCTGGAAGCCCACCGCGCCACCCCGCGCGCGGATCGGCGCGGCATCCGGGCGGTCGGCCTGGGCATGGGGCACCAGCAGGGCCTGCACTGCCTCGGACAGCCGGGCGACATGCTGGGTCAGGTCCACCAGGGCCACGGCCAGGTCCCGCGTGCCGTGCAGGATGGTGAAGCCCAGCCCGCAGGTCATCACGATGTCGCCCGTGGTGGCGCGCCCGGCCTGCCACAGCAGCAGCGCCCAGCAGAGCAGGCCAACCGTGAGCAGCGCGGTGGCGACGGCATGCGCCAGGCGCAGCTTCTCCAGGTAGCGCAGGCTGCGCTTGCGGGAGGCGACCTCGCTGCCGACCGTGGCTCCGAAGCGCTGGCGCTCCCGCAGCGTGGCCCCGAAGGCGCGCACCAGGCCGATGTTCTGCACCACGTCCACCAGCTCACCATCCACGGCGGCGGCCTTGGCGGCGTAGTCCTGATGCAGGTCGCGGCCGCGCCCGGCCATCCAGGTCAGCGCCAGGGCCATGGTGCTGGCGATGAGGAAGAGCGTACCGGCCATCAGCGGGTCCACCGTCGCCAGGAAGGCGATGGCGACGCAGACCGCGACGGTCGGCGGCAGCGCGTTCCAGGTCATGGTGGAGAGCACGGTCCAGGCCGCGTTTGAGGTCGCGCTGATCCGCCCGGCCATGAGGCCGGGGGAGCGGTCGGCGAAATAGTCCGGCGCATGGCCGGAGAGGTGATGGAACAGGTCGGCCCGCAGGTCCCCCGTCACCCGAGTGAAGCTGTCCGCCGCGATCCAGCCGCCCAGGCGCCACAGCAGGTTGTCGCCGGCGATGATGGTGGCGAGCACGCCCAGCGCCATCCAGGGCGCCCCGCCGCCCTGCGGACCGGCGGACAGAACGTCCACCAGGTGCTTCACGGCATATTGAGACCCTACGGAACACCCGACGGCGGCCAGCACGGCGAGCAGGACCACCGCATGGGCCGTGCGATGGAGCAGAACGTAGCGGAGCAGAAAGGCGATTGGGCGGTGCGCATAGGGGATCAGGGCCTCGCGATCCTCGCGCGGCAAGGGTGGCGTGACCCGGGCGGTGGTCTTGCGACGCGCGCTGCGCGACGCGCCATAAACAGTTGCCGACATGCGAATTCCCTCTGGCCCGGACCTCGCGGCCCAACGCTCCGTGCGGTCTTCGTTCCCTCCGGCCGGGCATCACGCGCCGCGGCTTCCTCTCCGGCCCCTTCGGGTCCCGGCGAAAGGGACAACGCATGGGTTGGCCACGGTTTCTGACCAAATCGGGGTGGCCCTGCCCCTTTCCCGCCGCATTCGGTGCGTTGGGTGGGGCAACCAAGGTGAGAGGGAGGATGGCCGCTGACTGGAGACTCCATCATGCGCATTGCCCAAGTCGCCCCGCTTTACGAAGCGGTGCCCCCCAAGCTCTATGGCGGAACGGAGCGCATCGTCTCCTTCCTGACGGAAGCCCTGGTCGACCGGGGCCATGACGTCACGCTCTTCGCGACCGGCGACGCGGTCACGCAGGCGAAGCTCGTCGCGGTGCGGGAGAAGGCGCTGAGGCTGGATCCCACGGTTTGCGACCCTGGCGCGCCTCATGCCCTCCTGCTGGAGACAGTGCTGCGTCGTGCCCATGAGTTCGACGTCATCCACTTCCACCTGGACTACCACCCCTTCGCGCTGTTCAGCCGGCAGCCGGTCCCCTGGGTGACGACGCTCCACGGCCGCCTGGACCTGCCGGAGCTGGAGCCGGTCTTCGATGCCTTCCCCCAGGCACGGGTGGTCTCGATCTCGGACTCGCAGAGGCGGCCCCTGCCCCGCGCCAACTGGGCCTCCACCATCCATCACGGCCTGCCGCGGAACCTGCTGACCCCGCAGGCCGACGGGTCGGACGGCTACCTCGCTTTCCTCGGCCGCATCGCGCCGGAGAAGCGGCCGGACCGTGCGATCAAGATTGCCGGGATGGCAGGGGTGCCGCTGAAGATCGCGGCCAAGGTGGACCGGGCGGATGCCGATTACTTCGCCCGGGAGATCCAGCCCCTTCTCGGCCAGGCGCATGTCGATTTCGTCGGCGAGATCTGCGACCTGCGGAAGCCCAGCTTCCTCTCCAACGCCCGGGCCCTGCTGGTGCCGATCGACTGGCCGGAGCCCTTCGGCCTGGTGATGATCGAGGCCATGGCCTGCGGCACGCCTGTCATCGCTTATCCGGCGGGTTCCGTGCCGGAGGTGGTCGAGGATGGCGTGACCGGCTTCATCGTCCGCAACGAGGAGGAGGCCGCCGCCGCCGTCTCCCGGCTGGGCGAGTTGGACCGGGCGCGGATCCGCGCCCGGTTCGAGGAGCGCTTCACGGCCGACCGCATGGCAGCGGATTACGAGGCGCTCTACGCCCGGATGGTGGCCAGCAGCCATCCGCGCCTGCGGGCCGTCGCCGGGGATTGACCCCGCCCGCCCCCGGGCCCTGGCCGGGGGCAGCGCATTCCACCCCTTGCGGCCACCCGGGCGAAAGGCTTTGGTTTCCCCGAAGGGCGCGCGCAGTCGCCCGGCGCCAGTCCTGTTTCCCCCTTCTGGAGAGGACAGGTCCGCCCATGCTCCGACGCAGCCTGCTCACCGGCACCGCCGCTGCCGCCTTCCTGCCCCGCCCCTCCCTGGCCCAGGGGGGCGCCTCGGTGCTGCGATACGTACCGCAGAGCGACCTGACAGTCGTCGATCCGGTGCTCACCACCGCCTACATCACCCGCACCCATGGGCTGATGATCTGGGATCAGCTCTACGGGCTGGATGCCGAGCTCCGCCCCCAGCCGCAGATGGTGGAGGGCCATGGCGTCGAGGAGGACGGGAAGCGCTGGACCTTCCGCCTGCGGGACGGGCTGCGCTTCCATGATGGCGAGCCGGTCCGCGGGCGGGACTGCGTGGCCTCCATTCGCCGCTGGGCTCAGCGCGATTCGCTCGGCCAAGCACTCATGGCGCGGATGGACGAGATCAGCGCCCCCGACGACCGCAGCTTCGTCATCCGGCTGAAGCGCCCCTATGGCGCCATGCTGGACACGCTGGCCAAGGTCGGTCCGCCGGCGCTGCTCATCATGCCGGAACGCCTGGCCCAGACCGAGGCGACGCGCGCCATCACCGAAATCGTCGGCAGCGGGCCGTTCCGGTGGAAGGGGGACGAGCGCGTGGTGGGCGCGCGCGTGGTCTACGAAAAATTCGCAGGCTATCGCCCGCGCGAGGGCGGCAGCCTTTCCAGCTGGGCCGCCGGCCCCAAGCGCGCGCATTTCGACCGGGTGGAGTGGCATGTGATGCCCGACCCCGGCACCGCCACCTCCGCCCTCTCCAACGGAGAGGTGGATTGGTGGGAGAACCCCACCAACGACCTCCTGCCCGTGCTGGAACGCAACCGCCAAGTCGCGACCCAGCTGGCCACGCCGCTCGGCACCATGGGGACCGGCATCTTCAACCACCTGCATCCGCCCTTCGACAAGGCGGCCGTGCGGCGCGTGGTGCTGGAGGCGATGAGCCAGGAGGATTCCATGATCGCCGCGGCGGGCACGGACCCCAGCCTGTATAAAACCGGGGTCGGTATCTTCACGCCGAACACGCCCATGGCCAACGGCGCCTCCATGGAGGCCATCACCCGCCGCCGGGACCACGAGGCCTCCAAGCGCGCGCTGGCGGCGGCCGGCTACAGGGGCGAGCGGGTGATCCTGATGATCCCCTCCGACCAGCCGGTGCTGGCGGCGCTCGGCGAGGTCTGCCTCGACACGCTGCGGCGGATCGGCATGAACGTGGAGCCCGCCGTCTCGGACTGGGGCACGCTGGTCCAGCGGCGGGCGAGCAAGGCGCCGCCCGAGCAGGGCGGCTGGAACATGTTCAACACCACCTGGGCCGGGCTCGACATGATCAACCCCGTCGTCCAGCAGGTTCTGCGCTGCAACGGGGAACGCGGCTTCTTCGGCTGGCCCGACATCCCGCGCATCGAGCAGCTGCGTGAGGCCTGGCTGGACGCGCCCGACCTGGAGGCGCAGAAAAAGGCGGCCGCCGAGATCCAGGCGGTGGCGATGCAGGAGGTGCCCTACGTGCCCACCGGCCAGTATCTCTACAAGACGGCCTATCGCCGCCGGCTGGCCGATGTCCCCAAGGGTCTTTTCGTCTTCTGGGACGTGCGCGCCGCCTGACGCCGCCCGGAACAGGGCCGGGCCGCAGCGCCCGGCCATCCCATCCCGTCCGAGGATTGCCGATGTCCGCGCTCGACCAGATCCGCCGCTACCATGACGAGCTGACCGCCCTTCGCCAGGACCTGCACGCCCATCCCGAGCTGGGGATGGAGGAGCACCGCACGGCGGAGATCGTCGCGAGCCAGCTCGCCGTAATGGGGATCGAGGTGCATCGCGGCGTCGGGCGTACCGGGGTCGTGGGCGTGCTGCGCAACGGCCGCGGCCAGGGGAGCATCGGCCTGCGCGCCGACATGGACGCGCTGCCGATGGAGGAGCTGACCAACCTCCCCTATTCCAGCCGGAACCCCGGCCGCATGCATGCCTGCGGCCATGACGGCCACACCACCATGCTGCTGGGCGCGGCCCGCTACCTGGCCGAGACCCGCGCCTTCGACGGCACGGTGAACTTCATCTTCCAGCCGGGCGAGGAGGGATGCGGGGGCGCGCTCGCCATGCTCGAGGACGGGCTGCTGGAGCGCTTCCCCTGCGACCGGCTCTACGGGATGCACAACGCGACCGGGCTGGAGGTCGGGGAATACGCCATCGGCGCCGGCCCCTTCATGGCCGGGGGCGCCTTCTTCGACATCACGGTCGAGGGCCGTGGCGCCCATGGCGCGCGCCCGGAGGTGAGCATCGACCCGGTCCTCACCGCCTTCCATATCGGCTCGGCCCTGCAATCCGTGGTAGCCCGCAATCTCTCCCCGCGCGAGACGGCGGTGGTCAGCGTCACCAAGGTCGTGGCCGGCGACGCCTACAACGTCATCCCGCAGAGCGCGACGCTTTCGGGCACGGCGCGCTTCTTCAGCAACGAGGTGGCGCAGCAGATCGAGGCCGCGATGCGGCGCGTGGTGGAGGGCGTGGCGGCCGGCTTCGGCGCCACCGCGCGGCTCGACTTCCGCCTGATCTTCGCGCCCACGATCAACCACCCCGAGCGCACGACGGAGCTGGCCGACGCGGCGGCCGAGCTGGTCGGAGAGGAGCTGGTGAACCGCCACCGCCCGCCGGTGATGGGGTCCGAGGATTTCAGCTTCATGCTGGAGAAGGTGCCGGGCGCCTATATCCATGTCGGCAACGGGCCGGGCGCGCAGGCCCACAACCCGCATTACAACTTCAACGACGCCGCCATCCCCTATGGCGCCGCGCTCTACGCGCGGATCGTGGAGCGGATGCTGCCGCGCGGCTAGGCGCGGGGCTCCGGCCCCTCGCACTCCCGGCGGATCGCCAGCCGCCCGCCGACGGCACGGCACAGCGCCTCCTCCATCCCCCAGGGAGCCAGGGTGAACCGCTGATGCCCGCCAGCGCGAGGGTCGCCCGGCGGCAGCTCGCCCACCGCGCGCTGATCCACCGGAATCACCGTGGCCGGATCGAGATCGGCCATGTTCGAGGCGGCGCCGGCCACGTGATAGACGATGGTCGGCCGCCGTAGCAGCCAGGAGGCCACGACCCCGCCCGTGCCCTGGGTGGTGATGACGAGGTCGCAGGTGGCCAGTTCCGGCAGCTTTGCCAGCGCGGTTCGGCCGAAGACACGCTTCTGCGCGGTCAGCGTCACCGGCAGGTCCCTGGTAATCGCGGCGACCATGGCCTTGATCCGCCCGATGACTTCGCGGTCCCGGGCACTGGGCTCTCCCGATACGGTCCAGCCATCCCAGACGACCTCCAGCACCGAGCCATCCACGGTGCAGGCCTCGCCCAGCTTTCGCAGCACGAAGCGGAAGACCTCCACCGCGTTCACCAGGCGCTCCCGCTCCGCGTCGAGCGAAATCGCGACGCGGAACCGACGACCCACCCCTGCCCCCGCCGCTGACTCGATCCGCGACGCGAGCTGGCGGCGGAGCCAGTCCGAATTCGGATAGATGATGGTGCGATAGACGCGATGCGCGTCATAGCCGGCCAGCAGCAGCGTTTCCGTTACTGCTTCGCTGCGGACCGCCAGCCGATCCAGCGGTGCAAGAGCGGGCAGGACCGCGAAGGGGTCCATGGCGCACCAGTCCGTCACCTGGACCAGCAGCCCGCCCTTGCGCCCGAAGGCGACCAGGGAATCCTCCTCGGCATTGAGATAGGCGAGACTCTCGCGGATGAAGTGGCTCGGCCGGTTGTCGCCAATGACATAGGCGCGGCGCAGGCCGGAGGTCATGGCGCGCCGCAGCCACTCCCGCCAGGGCAGCGGACGGTGCAGAAGGTGGGCCAGGACGCTGCCCAATACCTGCCGCATGTTCAGCCGGTAGTCGGTCAGGACGAGAAAGAGGTTCTCGGCAGGATAGACGAGCCCGACCGGCATGTAGCCGATACCGACGAGCAGGATCAGCCTCTCGCCGTCCAGGCAGGGCGTGACCTGGTACTGCGCGAGCGGAATGCTGCCGAGGACCATCGCCTCTTCGCCCGAGAAGGGCGAGTGGATCCCGCCCCGCCCTTCATGCGCAAGGAAGGCGGCGTTCAGCGTCCGGTACCGGGCCAGCCATGTCGTGTGCCGGTAATGCGTGCGGATGCGCTCATGCAGCACTGCATCAGCCCCATGTGGCCCGTCGCCTGCCCCCATCGGGCCGAGTACGTCCACGATTTCGTAGGCGGTGGTCAGGGCGGCGCTGCCAAAGGCAGGGTCGGTCTCCCTGCCCGGGAAGCGGAAGTGGCGCATATCCAGCCCAAGGAGGGCTGCCAATTCCTGCGCGGCATCGCGGATCGCCTGGTCGCGCCGCTTACGGAGCGTCTCCTCAGGCGAAGCCCGCTTCTCCGGCGTGGAAGGTGGTGCGTCGGGATGCCGTGCTTCCGGCCGGATCGCCAGGCGGCCTCCGACAGCCCGGCGCAGCGCTTCCTCCATCCCCCAGGGGGCGAGGTTGAAGCGCTGGTGGTTGCCGGCTTCGGCACTGCCCGGCGGCGGCAACCCAACAGCCCGCGGATCCATATCCACCGCCGTCCCCTCATCGAGGTAGTCGCGGTTCGAGACGGCGCCGGGAACGTGATAGACGATGGTCGGCCGTTGCAGCAGCCAGGAGGCCACCATGGCCCCGGTGCCCTGGGTGGTGATGGCCAGGTCGCATGCGGCGAGCACCGGAACCTTCTCCAGGGCGGAGCGGCCGAAGATGCGGTGCTGCGCGGCCAGTGTCACCGGAAGCTCCGCCGTGATCGCCGCCATCAGCGCCTCAATCCGGCCGATGACTTCTTGGTCCCGGGCGCTCGGCGCCCCGGAGACCGTCCAGCCATCCCAGACCACCTCCAGTGCCGAGCCATCCGCATCGCAGGCCTCGCCCAGCTTGCGCAGCACGAAGCGAAAGACCTCCACCGCGTTGATCACGCGCTCGCGCTCGGCATCGAGCGAGATCATCACCCGGAAGCGCCGTCCGGCCACCCCCTGTCCGGCTGCATCGATCAGGGGAGCGAGGCGCCGTCGCAGCCAGGATGAATCGGGATAGATGGTGAAGCGATAGACCCGATGGGCGTCGTAGCCATGGGCCAGAAGCGCATCCGTCAGTCCGGGGCTGGGGATGACTAGGCCTTCCACCGAGGCAAGGGAGGGAAAGACGGCACAGGGGTCCATGGCGCACCAGTCCGGAACCCTCACCAGCAGCCCGCCCGCCCTGCCGAAGGCAAGGAGCTTGGTCTCCTCGGCATCGAGATAGGCCAGTGTCTGCCGCATGAAGTGACCGGGGCGGTTGTCGCCGACTACGAAGACTCGCTGTAACTCGCCCTTCATCGCGCGATGCAGCCAGGCCGCCCAGGCCAGGGGCCGGCGGGTCAGCTGGTCCAGCACCAGCCGCAGCAACGCCAGCGGATTCAGCCGGAGCGCGGTCAGGTAGAGGAGCAGGCTCTCGGCCGGGTAATAGAGCCCGACCGGCGCGGACCCAATGCCGAGCAAGAGCACGAGCCGTCCGCCTTCCAGGCAGGCCGTGACCTGGAGATGCGCGACCACCATGCTGCCGAGCACCCGCATCTCGGAATCCCGCAGCGGCGACGCGATCCACCGCTCCTTCTCGTGCGCGAGGAAGGCATCGTTCAGGGCACGGTACCGGGGAACCCAGGTCTCCCGCCGATAGGCCAGGCGGCAGCGGTCGAGCAGCCCCTTGTCCCGCGCATGCGGGCCTTGGCCAGGGCCGGCGGGGCTGAAGACCTCCACCACCTCGCATGTGGTGGCGAGGGCATGGCTCCCGAAGCCCGGATCGCGCCCAGGGCCGGGTCGCTCGAAATGCCGGACATCGAGCCCACACAGCGCGGCCAGATCATGCACCGTTAGCGTCCCGGCATCCGTCGCCTCTGGCACCGCCCGCTGCTCCTCCGCTCTGGCGCTCAACGAAAAGGGCGGGCCACCTTACGGCAGCCCGCCCCCTTCAAGCCATCCGCCTCTCGGCGGGATGTCTTACTTCTCGATGCTCGCGACGACGCCGGCGCCGACGGTACGGCCGCCCTCGCGGATGGCGAAGCGCAGGCCCTGGTCCATGGCGATCGGCGCGATCAGCTCGACGCTCATCGCCACGTTGTCGCCCGGCATCACCATCTCGACGCCTTCCGGCAGCTGCACCACGCCCGTCACGTCGGTCGTGCGGAAGTAGAACTGCGGACGGTAGTTGGTGAAGAACGGCGTGTGGCGGCCGCCCTCTTCCTTCGTCAGGATGTAGGCCTCGGCCTTGAACTTCGTGTGCGGCGTGATCGAGCCGGGCTTGGCCAGAACCTGGCCGCGCTCCACGTCCTCACGCTTCGTGCCACGCAGCAGCGCGCCGATGTTGTCGCCCGCCTCGCCGCTGTCCAGCAGCTTGCGGAACATCTCGACGCCCGTCACCGTCGTCTTCACGGTGTCCTTCAGGCCGATAATCTCGACTTCCTCGCCCACCTTGACGATGCCGCGCTCGACGCGGCCCGTCACCACCGTGCCGCGGCCCGAGATCGAGAACACGTCCTCGATCGGCATCAGGAACGGCAGGTCCTTCGGGCGCTCCGGCTGCGGGATGTAGCTGTCCACCGCCTCCATCAGCTTCAGGATGGCCTGCTCGCCGATCTCGGGGCGCTTGTCCTCCAGCGCCATCAGCGCCGAGCCGTGGATGATGGGGATGTCGTCGCCCGGGAACTGGTAGGAGGAGAGGAGCTCGCGCACCTCCATCTCGACCAGCTCCAGCAGGTCCGGATCCGCCATGTCGACCTTGTTCAGGAAGACCACCAGCGCCGGCACGCCGACCTGGCGCGCCAGCAGGATATGCTCGCGCGTCTGCGGCATCGGGCCGTCAGCCGCCGACACCACCAGGATCGCGCCGTCCATCTGCGCCGCGCCCGTGATCATGTTCTTCACGTAGTCGGCGTGGCCCGGGCAGTCGACGTGGGCGTAGTGCCGGTTCGCCGTCTCGTACTCGACATGCGCCGTCGAGATCGTGATGCCGCGAGCCCGCTCCTCCGGAGCCTTGTCGATCTGGTCATACGCCGTGAAAGACGCGCCACCCGACTTCGCCAGAACCTTCGTGATCGCAGCCGTCAGCGACGTCTTGCCATGGTCCACATGGCCGATCGTGCCGATGTTGCAGTGCGGCTTGTTCCGCTCGAACTTCGCCTTCGCCATT
>NZ_FQZF01000023.1 GCF_900141905.1 Muricoccus roseus
CGCACCGTCCGCCTCCCCTTGCGGCCCTTGCCCGCCTCCACCCTCAGCCACTCCGACAGCTTGTCGGCGAACGGGTCCAGGCGGCTCGGGCGCTGGGGGACCTTGAACCGCACCTCCACGGCATCCGACCGCAGGTACTTGCGGATCGTGTTCCGCGACAGGCCCGTCCGCCGCTCGATCTCGCGGATCGGGATGCGGTCCCGGTGGTGCCACCGGCGGATCACGCTCAACAACTCCATGTCGATCACTCCGATAACCCCGGCCATCCGGCCGGGGAGGTGAACAGACACGGGTCATTTCTCAGCGAAAACTTCGGCTCCTACAGGGTCAGCTCTCAGTGCAAATCAACAGGAACTGGACGTGCTGCTGGAACCGGGCGACCTCATCGTCATCCCCAAGCGCCCGAACGAGGTCACGGTGGTCGGCGCCGTGCTGAACCCGGGCAGCCTGCAATTCGCAACGGGCTGGAAGGCTTCCCAATACGTGCGCGCCGCCGGCGGCGAGCAGCGTTTCGCCGATGTCTCCCGCGCCTTCATCGTGCTGCCGAACGGGCAGAGCGTGCCGGCCGGCCTCGGCAGCTGGCAGGCGGGTGGCCCGCCCATCCCGCCCGGCAGCCTCGTCGTCGTGCCGCAGGACCCCTCGCCCTACGAGACCTGGGGCTTCATCCGGGACCTCACCTCCGTCCTCGGGCAGATCTCGATCAGCTCGGCGGCGCTTGCCGTGATCGCGCGGCAGGCGAAGTAGGGCGGCGCATTTCGTGGCGCCCGCCGGGGCGGGGGTGATACCCTGCCCTTCCGGACGGCTCCGCAGCCGGTCAGGAATCCCCTGCGCGGCCGGCGACCGGGCATCCCTGTCCGATCAACCCTGGAGGCCGCCATGGACTCCCTCTCGCATTGGCTGCGCGGGCCGCATGCCACGCCTAATCTGGGCCTCACCGTGCTCACCCTGGCCCTGGTGATCCTGTTCGTTCTGCTCGAATACGCGATCGACTGGCCCATCGCCTTCCGCCGGAACGGGGAGTGAGCGATCCCCCGGGGGCGGCCGACGCATCCCCCGGGGCTCTCCTTCAGCTGCTGGCGAATTGCAGCCGCGCCAGCCGGGCATAGAGCCCGCCTTCCTCCACCAACTGCTCGTGCCGCCCCTCGGCCACCACGCGCCCGTCCTCCATCACCACGATCCGGTCCGCCCGCCGCACCGTGGCCAGGCGATGCGCGATGACCAGCACCGCCCGCCCGCGCGAGAGGCGGGCGATGGCCGCCTGCACCGCCGCCTCGCTCTCCGCGTCCAGCGCGCTCGTCGCCTCGTCCAGCAGCAGCAGCGGCGGGTCGCAGAGCACGGCGCGGGCGATCGCGATGCGCTGCCGCTGCCCGCCGGAAAGTCGTACGCCCTTCTCCCCGAGGAAGGTGCCGTATCCCTGCGGAAGCGCCTCGATGAAGCCGGCGGCATCGGCGGCCTCCGCGGCGGCGCGGATGTCCTCCTCCGCGGCGTCGGGGCGGCCGTAGCGGATGTTCTCCCGCACATCGGCGCTGAAGATCACGGGGTCCTGCGGCACCAGGCCGATCCGCGCGCGGATGGCGGCGGGATCGGCCGCGCGCAGGTCGACGCCGTCCAGCGTCACCCCGCCGGAATCCGGGTCGCGGAAGCGGAGCGCGAGCTGGAAGAGCGTCGTCTTTCCCGCCCCCGAAGGCCCGACCAGCGCCACCGTCTCCCCCGGCTCCACCACCAGGGAAACGCCATCCAGCGCCGGAACCTCCGGGCGGCTGGGATAGCGCAGCCGCACATCCTCGAAAGCAAGCCGTCCCACCGGGCGGCCCGGCGCCGGCGCCGGCAGGGGAACCGGCTCGGCCGGCGGGCGGATCTCCGGCTCCACGTCCAGGAACTCGCCCACGCGCTCCGCCGCCCCGGCCGCCCGCTGCACCTCGCTCCACAGCTCCGAGAGCGAGGTGACGGAGGTGGCGAGCAGCACGGCATAGAAGACGAAGGCCGAAAGCTCGCCGCCCGTCAGCCGCCCCGACAGCACTGCATGCCCGCCCACCCAGAGGCTGAGCGTGATGGCGCCGAAGCCGAGCAGGATGATCGACAGCATCAGGAAGGCCCGCACCCGCACGCGCGCGAGCGAGGCGGCGACGCTCTGGCCCGCGCGCTCGGCGAAGTGGCGCAGGTCGGCCGCCTCATGCCCATGGGCCTGCACGGTCGCCATGGCGTTCAGCGTCTCCTCGGCCTGGGCGCCGAGATCGGCCACGCGCTCCTGCGCCACGCGGCTCAGCCGCCGCTCGCGCCGGCCGAAGACGACCAGCGGCAGCACGATCAGCGGCGTGACGGCGACGACCAGCAGGCTCAGCCGCGCGCTGGTGAAGAACAGCATCCCCAGCGCGCCCAGCGCCGTGATCAGCGCGCGCAGCCATTGCGAGACCGCGGCGCCCACCAGCCCGCGCAGGATCTCGGTATCGGCGGTCAGCAGCGTCAGCACGTCGCCCGTCCGGCGCTGCTCGTAATGGCTCGGCGGCAATCGCAGCGCATGGGCGAAGACGCGGCGCCGCAGCGCCGAACCCACATGCTCCCCCAGCCAGGAGACGAGGAAGAAGCGGCTGGCGGTGCTGACGCCCAGCAGCACCACCAGGCCAAAGATCAGCAGCGCGTGGTGGTCCAGGCTGGAGGTGCCGCCCGTGCCGGAGAAGCCGTCATCGACGATCCGCCGCAGCCCCTGGCCGAGCAGCAGCATCAGCCCCGCCGCCGTGGCCATGGCCAGCACCGCGCCCGCCACGCGGAGAGCGTGCGGCCGTAAAAGGGGCAGGACGATCCGCAGCGCGGGCAGGCGGTTCATGCGTCGGGGCTCACGCATCCGGGGCAGTGCCCTCGGGCTTAGCACCCGCCATGCCGCGCGGCGCCGCGCGCAGGCCAGAGAGCCCCACCGGCCGGAAGCCACGCGGATCCACGCCCACGTCGAACTGCCGTGCCAGCGGCTTCAGCCGTCCATGCGAATGGCCGTGCAGGTTCCACGCCCCCTTGCCCTGTCCGTTCCAACTTCGGAATGGATAATGACACAGTACGAGCGCCTGTCCCTCCCGCTCCAGCTCCACATAGGGTTGCACGCTGACCCAGCCCGGAAGGGCGCGGATCGCCGGCGGGTCGTTGTTGCCCCAGACCAGATGCTTCTCCCCATGCAGCGATTCCAGCAGCCCCGCCGGGTCACGATGCCCGATGGCGAAATCCCCGAGATGCCAGACCTCGTCCGCCGGCCCGACCGCCGCGTTCCAGCCCTCCACCAGCGCTGCGTCCATGGCGGCGGTGGTAGCGAAGGGGCGGCGCATCAGGGCGCGCAAGGCGCCATGGCCGAAATGCGTGTCGGCGGTGAACCAGACGGGCACGCGCGCCTCCCTCAGCCCCGGTGCCGCGCGGGGCATGCAGGCGCTTCGTCAGAACGCCGCGGCATAATCCGCCCCATTCCCGGCGTTGGCACGCCGCGCGATGTCATTCGCCAATCGAGAGTTCCTTCTCGTGCCTCGCAGGCCGCCGGCCCCGCGGCGCGGGCCATCGCCCGGTCCGCGACGCCGCGCCCCCACCGTTGAGCCCCCGCCGGCCGGCCTGGCCGGCGTATCGGGGCCCCGGCCAGTCCAACAAGCCAGTCCAACAAGCCGGTCCAACAACACGCCACGCCCGGCGAAGTGGCCGACGGTCGCGCAGAATTCTTCGCGCCGCGCTCAGCGGAACCGGCCCGGTCCCTGCGCCGCCCCATCCGGCAGGCGCCCAGGCAGGGTGCCGTCGCCCCGCGGCGCATCCGCGCCTCTCGGATCGGGCGCTCCGCCCTCCCGCCGCGCCGCGCCGCCGCGCCGGTCGCCGCCGTTCCAGCGCCCGGCCCCGTCGCGCTCCATGCCCCGCCGGGATTCGAAGCGACGATCCGGCACCGGCGCCGGCTCCCCGCGCGCCGCACCGCCAGGCGCCGCACCAAGGCCGGAAACGCGGCCCGAAGCGGGGCCCGGGGGATCCCCCCCGCCGCGCAACCCGGCGGCCGAGAGCGAACGGCCCGCCCCCCCGCGCAGCTCCACCACGCGCCGCCCGGCTGCGCCCGGCCCCATGCCAGGCCCGGCGGAAACCGAGAGGCCGGGCCCCAGCAGCATCCGCCCGCCCCCGAAGCCGATCTGCGCCTCCATCAGCACGCGGGCGGTGCCGAGGAAGCCGGGCGGGTCGCGCATCAGCCGGTCCGGTTCCACCGAATCGGCCACCAGCAGGCCATCCTCCATCCGCCCCCGCGCCACCACCGGCCCATCCGGCGGCAGGGCCAGGCCCGGCATCAGCCGCAGCCGCAGGTTGCCGATGCGCGGCCCGCCCGCGCCGCGCGTGAGCCGGCCCATCACCAGGCTCGCGCCGCCGGCCGGGCGGGGGTCGATGCGGGTGGCCGTCAGGCTGCCATCCGGCGCCCACAGGCCGCTGACCAGCACCGCCTCCCCCACCGCCCAGGCCCGGCCCGCCGGCCAGGCCCCGGCCGTGGAGACGCGCTGCCCCGCCACGCGGATCGCCCCCTCCTCCGCCGCCTCCACCACGCCGCCCAGTTCGTGGCGCACCGCAATCCGGCGGGCCCGCAGGTCGGCTTCCGGCCCCTCGGCCCGCACCACCACCACCTGCCCCACACGCAGCGCCGCGGGCGTCGCCACCCCATCGACGAAGTCCACCGGCATGCCGGGGTCATAGGCCACGTGCAGCCCGTTCACGCAGATGCTGGCGAAGCCCGTGACCACGCCGACGATCCCCGTGCCGCCAATGCCGCGCTCCCCCTCCGGAGCCTCCGCGGCGGCGAGGACGCCCGTGCCGCCGATGCCGCGCTCGCCCTCGGCCAGCACCGGGGGACCGCCATCCGGGCCGATGCGGCACAAGCCGGGTTGGGCGGCGGCGGGCGCGGCGGCGGGCGGTGCCTCCGGCGAGCCCTGTGCACAGGCGGCGAGTAGTCCCGCCGCGGCGAGGCTGGCGAGCAGGCCGGCGGGCGGCCGGTGGTCAGGCCGGTGGTCAGGCCGGCGGTCGGGGCGGCGCATCGGCGCTCAGGCCCCGGACGTGACCGGCGGCGGCGCCGGCGGTTCGTCCTCGGCATAGAGATAGACGCCCAGATTAACGCGCCGCGTGGGCGCGCCCGGCTCCGCCTCCCCCTCCTCCAGCAGGGAAAGGGCGAGGCGGTTCATCTCCAGCAGCAGCCGCTGCGCGCCCTCGCGCCCCGCCGTCTCCAGCCGCGCGGCGGCCTCGGGCCGCAGCCGGTCGTAATGCAGGCTGCGATCCAGGAAGGGCGGTGCCGAGGCGGCCGAGATATTGGCCGAGGCGGCCGCCAGATGGTCGTGCAGGTTGCGCGCGAAGTAGAAGAGCTGCCCCTCCAGGTGCCGGTTCGGCAGGAAGGCCGTGGCGTCCAGCCGCACGCGCTCATCCGCCCCGATCGAGACGATCCCCTGCTCCACCCAGCCATCCAGCACGGCCCGGGGCCGCACATCGGTGGTGACGGAGGCCACCAGCGCATCGAAGGAGGGCTCGCCCGGCGGCGCCGTGCGCGGCAGCGGCAAGGGTCCCTGCGCGTCGGAATAGCCGGGCAGGCCGAGCCAGCGGGAGATCACCTGGCTGCCCAGCGTCACCACCTCCGGCACCTCGTCCGGCTCGGGCGAGGCCTCGCGCAGGCGCCGCAGCTCCTTGCGGTGCACCCCCGTGAGCAGGCTGATCCGGCTGTCGGTCCGCCCGCGCGCATCCTCCGCCATGCTCGCCGCCACCTCCACATAGAGGCCGCGCAGCAGCTCGGCGAACACCGGGAAGGTGAGGCCGGCCCGGATGAGCAGTCGCAGGAGCGGCCGCAGCAGGCGGCGGAGGGGGCGGAGGAGGGCGTCCGCCGGGGGAGGCGAGAGGGGCATGGAGACCGGACGATGCGTGTGGAACCCTTAACACGCTCGCCGCGTGGGAAGAAGTCCCACACCCGATTGACGTGGGAAATTTTCCCACATAGTGTCTGGCCATGCCCCGCACGGCTCCCCAGCAGGACCTCTCCCGCATGACCTATCTCTCCGCCCGCTCCCTCCATCCGGCCGCACCCTGGTCGCCGCTGCCGCGCCATGGGGGTCAGGAAGCGGAGACGATCTCCATCGGCCTGCTGCGGCACCACACGAAGAACGCCCTCCAGCGCATCCTCGCCGAGGTGTCCAAGGTGCGCGGGCTGGAGGAAACGCGGGACGGCCACCGCGTGATGGCGGAGCTGGAGCGCCGCGTGATGCTGAGCGCCGCCCTATCCAATGCCCTGTTCGGCCTCACCCATGCGCCGGGCGGCATGGAGGACCGGCTGCGCTCGGTCTGCGAGGCGACGGTGGAGCTGATGGCCGATCCCGACCAGATCCTGCGGCTGGAGGTGGTGGTAGAGGGCGAGTGCCCCGCCGCCCTGCGCGGCACCGTGCTGCGGGCCGCGCATGAGATGGTGGGCAATGCCGTGAAGCACGGGATGCATGCCCGCCTGCTCGGCCATATCCGCATCCGCCTCACCAGCGACGCGGCCTGGACCGGGCTGGCGGTGGAGGATGATGGCTGGGGCTATGCCGGCGCGCGCGACGGCGGCGAGGGGCTGGGGCTGCTGCGGGCGCTCGCCGCCCTGCATGAAGGCACCACCACCCTCCAGCGCATCCAGGACGGCACCCGCGCCACCATGGACCTGCCCCATGGCCCCCAGCCCCTGCCCATGGGCTGACGGCGCTGCCCCCCTCTCCTACCCTGGCCGGGACATCGAGGGATTCGGGCATGTACGACCTGGCCATCCGCGGCGGCACGGCCGTGTTGGGCGATGCGGTGGTCCGCTGCGACATCGGCGTCACCGGCGGCCGCATCGCCGCCATCGCGGACCGCATCGATGCCGCGCGCCAGGTGATCGATGCGTCCGGCCTCCTCGTCCTCCCCGGCGGCGTGGACACGCATTGCCATGTCGAGGAGCCCTTCCCCGAAGGCGGCCACCAGGAGGAAAGCTGGGAAAGCGCCTCGCGCTCCGCCCTGGCGGGCGGCACCACCTCCGTCGTCGCCCATACGCCGCAGTTCAAGGGCGGGCTGCTCGTGGAACAGCACCGGGCCGCCCGCGCCCGTGCCGCCCATGCGATGATCGACTACGGCTTTCACCAGATCATCGCCGATCCCTCCGACGCCGCGCTCTCGGAAATCCCCGCCCTCGTCGCCGACGGCGTGGGAAGCCTCAAGGCCTTCATGACCTATGACGCCCTGCATCTGGACGACGCGGCCTTCCTGCGCGTCCTGCAGGCCGCGCGCCGGCACGGGCTGATGGTGCATGTGCATTGCGAGAACTACGACGCCATCCGCCTCGCCACCGAGACGCTGATCGCCGCCGGCTGCACCGCGCCGAAATACCACGCCACCTCCCGCCCACCCTTGGTGGAACGCGAGGCGACCGGCCGCGCCATCGCCCTGGCCGAGCTGGTGGGCCAGCCCATCCAGGTCTTTCACGTCTCCTGCGCCGAGGTGGCCGAGGAAATCGCCCGCGCCCAGGCCCGCGGCCTGGCGGTGAAAGGCGAGACCTGCCCGCAATACGTGACGCTGACCGCGGACGACATGGACCGCCCGGGCTTCGAGGGCGCGAAGTTCATGTGCAGCCCCGCCCCGCGCCGCGCCGCGGACCATGAGGGCATCTGGGCCATGATCCGCCGCGGCGTGCTCGACGTCGTGACCTCGGACCATTGCGGCTTTTCCTACGAAGGCGACCGCGGGAAGGGGAAGAACGGCCGCGACGCCGCCTTCGACGCCATCCCCAACGGCATCCCCGGCCTCGCCGCCCGCCTGCCCATCATCTTCTCCGAAGGCGTCGCCAAGCGCCGCATCGACCTGCCGACCTTCGCCAAGCTGGTGGCCGAAAACCCCGCCCGCATCGCCGGCCTCTACCCCCGCAAGGGCATCCTCGCGGTGGGCAGCGACGCCGACCTGGTGCTGTGGGACGCGAACCGCCCCGTCACCCTCACCAACGCCCTCATGCAGCACGCCATCGACTACACGCCCTATGAGGGAATGCAGGTGACAGGCTGGCCCGCCGCCACCATCCGGCGCGGCGAACTGGTAATGCGGGACGGCGTGGTGACGGCCCGGCCAGGCTCCGGCCAGTGGCTGCCACGCGGGCCGGGCGTGGGCTGAACGGGTCCGGGGAGAGGAAGAATTCCTTCTTCCTCTCCCCGGGACAGCCCACCAGCCCTGATCCGCTTAGAAGGCGGGCCCGCGATTGTCCCCGGGCACGATCTGCTGCCCGGCGCCCGTGCCGGGGTTGCCGCGGATGATCGGGCCCGAGCCCTGTGCCGGCTGCCCGGTCCCGGCTCCCACGGAAGGTCCCCGGCTCCCGGCGGGAACGCCCTGTGAGCAGGCCGAGACGAGGCTGAGCCCGCCGGCCAGAACGATCATTCCCAGGATGGCGCGCGGCTTGATCATCGGATTTCGTCCTCTGCCCTGATGGCGGGCCGTGTGGCGGCCGCCGGGTTCTCCAGGCAACGCCCCCGCCCCGGCCCTGGTTTGCCCGCGATACGCTTTCCGCCCAGGGGGCCGCAGGCTAATCATCGCCGCGCCGCAGCAAGGGGTTCCGCATGTCCGCTTCCACCCGCACCGCGTCCCAGGGGGCGTCCCAGGGGGCGTCCCAGGGCGCGTCCCAGGGCGCCTGGGACTTCTGGGTGGACCGTGGCGGCACCTTCACCGATGTCATCGGGCGCGACCCGGAAGGGCGGCTGCACGCCCGCAAGGTTCTCTCCGAGAATCCCGGCGCCTATCGGGACGCCGCCGTGCAGGGCATTCGCCTGCATCTCGGCCTGGCGGCCGGGGCCCCCATCCCCGCCGGCGCGGTCGGCGAGGTGCGGATGGGCACCACGGTGGCCACCAACGCCTTGCTGGAGCGCAAGGGCGAACGCACGGCACTGATCACGACGCAGGGCTTCCGCGATGCCCTCGCCATCGGCCACCAGGCCCGCCGCGACATCTTCGCCCGCCGCGTGGTGAAGCCCGAGCTGCTCTATGCCCGCGTGGAGGAGATCGGCGGGCGCGTCCGCGCCGACGGCACGGTGGAGGCCGCGCTCGACGAGGCCGCGCTGCGCGTTACGCTGGAGGCACTGAAGGCCGATGGCTTCCAGTCGCTCGCCATCGTCTTCCTTCACGCCTGGAACTTCCCGGAGCACGAGGCCCGCGCCGCTGCCATGGCGCGGGAGATGGGCTTCGCCCAGGTTTCGGCCAGCCATGAGGTCGGGCCGCTGATCAAGCTGGTGGGGCGCGGCGACACCACGGTGGTGGACGCCTATCTCTCCCCCGTGCTGCGCCGCTACGTCGCGCAGGTGGAGGAGGAGCTGGACGTGGCCCGCACCGGCGCGCGGGTGATGTTCATGACCTCCGCCGGCGGCCTCACCGCCGCCTCCCTCTTCCAGGGGCGCGACGCCATCCTCTCCGGCCCGGCCGGCGGCGTGGTGGCGCTGGCGCGCACGGGGGCGGAGGCCGGCTTCGACAAGGTCATCGGCTTCGACATGGGCGGCACCTCCACCGATGTCGCCCATTACGCCGGCCAGTTCGAGCGCGCGCTGGAGACGGAAGTGGCGGGCGTGCGGATGCGCGCGCCGATGATGCTGATCCATACCGTGGCGGCCGGCGGCGGCAGCATCGTGCGCTATGCCGATGGCCGCCTGCGCGTCGGCCCGGAAAGCGCGGGCGCCAATCCTGGCCCGGCCTGCTACCGTCGCGGCGGCCCGCTCACCGTCACCGACTGCAACGTGATGACGGGCAAGCTGCTGCCCGACCTCTTCCCCTCCATCTTCGGGCCGAACCAGGACCAGCCGCTGGACGTGGACGCCGTGCGCGCGGGCTTCGCGGCGCTGGCGGCCGAGCTGGGCGGGCACCGCTCGCCGGAATCGGTCGCCGACGGCGCGTTGCGCATCGCGGTCGCCGGCATGGCGGAGGCCATCAAGACCATCTCCGTCCAGCGCGGCTACGACATCACCAAATACGTGCTGAACGCCTTCGGCGGCGCCTCCGGCCAGCATGCCTGCCTGGTGGCGGATGCGCTGGCGGTGACGCGCGTGCTTATCCACCCCTTCTCCGGCCTTCTCTCGGCCTATGGCATGGGGCTCGCCGATATCCGCGCGGTGCGCCAGCGCACGCTGGACCAGCCGCTGGCGGATGAGGCGCTGGGCCGGAGCGCGCCCGCCATCCAGTCCCTCGCCGCCGAGGCGCGCACGGAGGTTCTTGGGCAGGGCGTGGAGGCCGCGTCGCTCGCCACCCGCATCGTCCTCCAGCTCCGCTACGCCGGCACCGACACGCCCCTCGAAATCCCCGCCCTGGACATCCCGGGTGAGGAGGACGTGGCCCAGGCCGCCGGCACGCTACGCGCCGATGCCCTGCGCGAAGCCTTCGAGGCCGCGCATCTCGCCCGCTTCGGCTTCACCGATCCCTCACGAGCCGTGGTGGTCGAAGCCGCCCTGGCCGAGGCCGCGGGCGGCGGCGCTTCCGCCGCTCCCGCCGCGCGCGCGGCCGAAGGCGCCATGGCCGAGCCCCTGCGCACCACCCGCCTCTTCTCCAACGGCACCTGGCACGAGGCCGCGGTCTATCGGCGTGAATCCCTGCGCCCCGCCCAGCCCATCCCCGGCCCCGCGCTGATCATCGAGGCGAACCAGACCGTGGTGGTGGAACCCGGCTGGTCCGTGGTGCTCACCCCCGCCGACCACCTCGTGCTGGACCGCGTGGAGCCCCTGCCCCGCACCGCGGCGCTGGGCACCGAGGCGGACCCGGTGATGCTGGAGATCTTCAACAACCTCTTCCGCTCCATCGCCGAGCAGATGGGCGTGGCGCTGCAGAACACCGCCAGCTCCGTGAACATCAAGGAGCGGCTGGACTTCTCCTGCGCGGTCTTCGACGCGAAGGGCGGGCTCGTCTCCAACGCGCCGCACATCCCCGTCCATCTCGGCTCGATGGATGGCAGCGTGGAGAGCGTCATCCGCGCGAACCCGAACCCCAGGCCCGGCGATGTCTGGGCCATCAACGCCCCCTATAACGGCGGCACCCACCTGCCCGACATCACCGTCTGCACCCCCGTGTTCGGGAAGGATGGCGCGGTGATCTTCTGGGTCGCCTCGCGCGGGCACCATGCCGATATCGGCGGCACCGCCCCTGGCTCCATGTCACCCGATGCGAGGACGATCGAGCAGGAGGGCGTCTATATCGACAACCTCCACCTCGTGGAGCAGGGGCGCTTCCGCGAGGGGGCCGCGCTGGCGCTGCTGACCGGCGCGACCTACCCCGCCCGCAACCCGCCGCAGAACATCGCGGACCTCAAGGCCCAGGTCGCCGCCAATGCCCGCGGCGCGGCGGAGCTGCTGCGTGCCGTGGAAAGCTTCGGCGCGGATGTCGTGCACGCCTACATGGCCCATGTGCAGGACAACGCGGCCGAAAGCGTGCGCCGCGTGCTGGACCGGCTGCCGGAGGATTCCTCCTTCGACTACGCGATGGATTCCGGCCGCCGCGTGCGCGTGCGCATCACCGTGGACCGCGCGGCGCGGGAGGCCACGGTGGACTTCACCGGAACCTCCGCGCAGCAGCCGGACAACTTCAACGCGCCCCGCCCCGTCACCCGCGCGGCCGTGCTCTACTGCTTCCGCCTGCTGGTGGATTCCGACATCCCGATGAATGCCGGTTGCCTCCGCCCCATCCGCATCGTCGTGCCGGAAGCTTCCATGCTCTCCCCGCAATGGCCGGCCGCGGTCGTTGCCGGCAATGTGGAGGTGTCGCAGGCCGTCACCTCCGCGCTGCTCGCCGCCACGGGCTCCCTCGCGCCGGCGCAGAGCACGATGAACAATCTCACCTTCGGCAACGACACCTACCAGTATTACGAGACCATCTGCTCCGGCGCCCCGGCGGGCGAAGGCTTCGACGGCGCGCCGGGCGTGCAGACGCACATGACCAATTCCCGCCTGACCGATCCCGAGATCCTGGAGACCCGCTTCCCCGTGGTGCTGGAGGAATTCTCCATCCGCCCAGGCTCCGGCGGGAAGGGCAAGTGGTGCGCGGGAGACGGCACCCGCCGCACCATCCGCTTCCTGGAGGAGATGGAGGTCGCCATCCTCGCCGGCCACCGGGAGGTGCCGCCGCCCGGCCTTTTCGGCGGGGAACCGGGGGAGCGCGGGCAGAACCTGGTGCGCCGCCTGGACGGCCGCATCGAGACCCTGCCAGGCTGCGCCCGCTCTGCACTCCGGGCGGGGGAGGCCGTCACGATCATCACTCCCACGGGCGGCGGTTTTGGGCCATGGAACGAGCGCAAGAACGAAAAGGCCCGGGAATGATCGATCGCCGCACGCTGCTCGGCGCAGGCCTCGCCTGGCCGGCCCTGACCCTCTCCGGGCTGGATGCCGCGGCGGCGCAGGAGGGGCGCACCACGCGCCTTCTCGTCGGCTTTCCCCCGGGCGGCGGGCTGGACGTCATCGCCCGCCTCCTGGCCTCACGCCTGAACGCCACCGGCCAGCCCGTGGTGGTGGAGAACCGCCCCGGCGCGGGCAGCCTCGTGGCCGCCGAGGCCCTGGCCCAGTCCCCGCCGGACGGCACGGTGCTGATGGCCGCGCCCATCGTGGTCTCGGCCTTCTTTCCCTTCATCCACCAGCGCCTGAGCTTCGACCCGCTGAAGGACCTGGCGCCGGTCACCATGATCGGCACCTTCAACTTCGCCCTCGTCGTCCGCGGCGACCATCCGGCCCGGAACCTCGGGGAATTCGTTGAATGGGCGCGGGCGCGCGGGACGTCGGTGAATGTCGGCTCCATCTCCCCGGGCACGCCCTCCCACTTCCTCGGCGTGCTGTTCAACCGCATCGCGGGCACGGCGATGACCCATGTGCCCTATCGCGGCTCCTCCCCGCTCCAGGCCGCCCTGCTGGCAGGGGAGGTGCATTGCGCCTTCGACACCACGGCCAGCACGCTCGGCCAGCTGCGGGACGGCGCCATGCGCGCGCTGGCGGTCACCGGCGCCACGCGCACGGCCACCCTGCCCGAGGTGCCCTCCTTCGCCGAAGCCGGCCCGCCGCTGGCCGAGATGGCGGCCGCGGAGTTCTGGTACGGGGTCTACGCCCCGGGGCGCACGCCGGAGGAGACGCGGAACCGCTGGGCCACCGTGCTGGGCGGCATCCTGCGTGAGGCCGCCACCGCCGCACGCCTGCTGGACATGGACCTCACCCCCCGCCCGATGACCCCCGCCGAATTCGGCGCCGTCATCGCCGCCGATGCTGCGCGCTGGGAGCCGGTGATCCGCGCCTCCGGCTTCACCGTGAACAACTAGCCATGGCCAGCGTCACCCTCCTCGGCACGGGCGGCCCGCGCATCGACCCCGCCCGCCACTGCGCCGCCCTTCTCCTCCGCACGGGGGAGGAGGAGGTGCTGATCGATGCCGGGCGGGGCTGCGTGCAGGGGCTGGCGGAGGCCGGGGCGGATCTCGGCCGGCTGTCGCGCCTCCTGATCACGCACCACCATTTCGACCATATCGGCGACCTCTACGACGTGGCGCTGACCACCTGGTTCGAGGGCCGCAAGCACCCCCTGCTCATCCAGGGCCCGCCCGACACGCAGCGCATCACAGAGGCCCTGCTCACCCAGGTCTATGACAAGGACCACACCTGGCGCGGCCTCGGCGAGCCCACCTTCGGCGGCTGGGCCCCGGTGGAGGCCGAGGACCTCGCGCCGGGCGAGTGGATCGAGGGCCATGGCTGGCGCGCGACCGCGCGGGAGGTGCTGCACGGCAACGGCCTCGGCACCCTTCCGGAGGCCTTCCTCCGCCGCTGGATCTGCTACGGCTACCGCTTCGAGATCGGCGGCCGGGTCTTCGCCTTCTCCGGCGACACGGTGGACTGCCCCGGCCTGCGGGAGCTGGCCCAGGGGGCCGATGTGCTGGTCCAATGCTGCTGGGCCGCCTCCGCCGAGCTCACCACCGAGCATCTCCGCCGCCTCTCCCGCCACACCCTCGCCTGTGGCGACACGGTGGGAAAGATCGCGGCCGAATGCGGCGTGAAGACCCTCGTCCTCACCCATCATCGCCCGCGCCGGGACCCCGCCATGCTGGATGTGCTGGCCGAGGAGGTGGCGCGCGACTTCTCCGGCCGCCTGCTGATCGGGGCGGATGGGATGGAGGTGGCCATCTAGCGGCCGGTGCCGCCCGATAGGGCAGCACCTGCGACACACCTCACGCCCCGCCGCAATTCCGCCCCGCAAGTGCCGGAAAAGGCCGGTGACGCGCGCCGCGCGCCGCCTTAGAAGACCACCGCCCCGCCCACCGGGGTACTGATCCCAAGGACGAACCAGTGACCAAGACGATCCTGAAGGCCGCGCTGCTCCCGTCGCTGGCCCTGATGGCGGCCTGCACCGCCGCCCCGCCGCCCCCGCCCGCCGTGGCCCCGCCGCCGGAAGAGGCCTTCCGCCCCGTCTGCCAGCAGCGCTTCGCCAATGCGACGGAGTTCGGCCTGAAGAAGTGCATGTTCGAGGAGCTGGACCGCTCCCGCGGCGCGACCCCGGCCAGCGCCGCCCCGGCGCCCGAGCCCGCGCCCGCCCCGGCCCCGAGCCGCTCCGCCCCGGCCAGCCGCCGCGCGCGCTGAACCCCGGCCGCCGGCCCGCCTCCGCGCGGGCCGGCGCCGCCTCAGGCCGGCGCCTTCTCCCGGTCATGCACCAGGCGGCCGCCGACATAGGTCGCCCGCACTGCCCGCTCGTCGCCCAGCGTCATCAGCGCGAAAAGCCGGTCGGCCAGCTCCGCGCCTCCCTCGGTCCGTAACGCCAGCTCCGGCGTCGCCCGCGGGTCCAGCACCACCAGGTCCGCCTCCATCCCCGGCTCCAGGGACCCGATCCGGTCCTCCAGCCGCAGCGCCGCCGCTCCGCCCCGCGTCGCCAGCCAGAAGGCCTGGGCCGGGTGCAGCCGCGCCCCGCGCAGCCGCGCCATCTTGTAGCCATCCCCCAGCGTGCGAAGGGTGGAGAGGCTGGTGCCCGCCCCCACATCGCTGCCCAACGCCACCCGCACCCCGGCCTCCGCCAGGTCATGCAGCCGGAACAGCCCACTGCCGAGGAACAGGTTGGAACTGGGGCAATGCGCCACGCCGCAGCCGCTCTCCCGCAGCCCGGCGATGTCGCCCTCGGTCACATGCACCGCATGGCCCATCACCGCGCGCGGCCCGACCAGCCCGGCCCGGACATAGACATCCAGATAGGAGGCGGCGGCGGGGAACAGCTCCCGCACCCAGGCGATCTCCGCCTCGGTTTCGCAGAGATGCGTCTGCACATAGGTGCCGGGATGGTCGCACCACAGGCGCCCGGCGGCCTGCAGCGCCTCATCCGTGCAGGCGGGCGCGAAGCGCGGCGTAATGGCGTAGAGCAGCCGCCCGCGCCCATGCCAGCGCGCGATCAGCCGCCGCGTCGCCGGAATGCCGTGGTCCTCGCCGTCCAGCAGCGCATCGGGCGCGTGGCGGTCCATCAGCACCTTACCCGCGATGAGCCGCATGCCCAGCCCCTCCGCCCCGGCGAAGAGCGCATCGGCGGAATGCTCGTGCACGGTGCCATAGACCGCGGCCGTCGTGGTGCCCGCCCGCAGCAGCGCGCGGAGGAAGAGGGCGGCAATGCGGGCGGCATGCGCCGCATCCGCGAAGCGCGCCTCGGTGGGGTAGGTGTAGCGCTGCAGCCAGTCCAGCAGCGTCTCCCCGAAGGCGCCGGTCATCTCCATCTGGGGGTAGTGGACATGCGCGTCCACGAAGCCCGGCCCGATAAGGCCCTCGGGGTAGTGATGCACCTCCAGCCTGTCCGGATGGCGCGGGCGCTCCGCCGCATGGTCGCCGAAGCCCGTGATCACCCCGTCGCGCATCACCACCAGCGCATCGGGCCAATGGACCAGCGCCTCGTCCGCATCGCCCAGGAAGGGGTCGTGCCGGAAGGTGAAGGCAGGCCCGCGCAGGCCGAGCAATCCGGTGGGCGATCCGGCGGGTGATCCGCTGGGTGATCCGTCCTTCAAGCGCCACTCCCTGCCCGCCGCCCCATCATGGCATCCTCCGGCCTGGGGTGAAGCCGCTTGCGGCCGCTGCGCCGGCATGGCCTCCTTCGCCACAACCCGGGACGGAAACGACCATGCAGCGCCGCCACTTCCTGCCGCTCCTCGCGGCCCCCGCCCTCATCACCCGCGCCCAGGCTCAGGGGCGCCCCATCACCCTCGTCGTGCCCTATGCGGCCGGCGGCGGCACGGACATCGTGGCGCGGGAACTGGCGCCGATCCTGATGGAAACGACGGGCCAGAACGTGATCGTGGAGAACCGCGGCGGCGCGGCGGGCCATGTCGGCGCCGTCTCCGTCACCCGCGCCAGGCCCGACGGCACCACGCTGCTCTTCGCCGTCTCCACCAACATCGTGGTCAACCCGCATCTCCAGCGGAACGACCGGATCAACCTCTCCACCGCCCTCGCGCCCGTCGCCAAGGCCAGCTCCTACCAATATGTCCTCGTCATCGACCCCAAGGTGCAGGCCACCACGCTGCAGGAACTGATCGCGGCCGGGAAGCGCCCGAATGCGGGCTTCACCTATTCCTCCGGCGGCGTCGGCTCGAACAACCACCTCGCCGGCCTGCTCTTCGCCGAGGCCGCCGGGGTGGAGATGGAGCACATCTCCTATCGCGGCACGGCCCCCGCGCTCCAGGACGTGGTCGCGGGCCGCGTCACCATGAACTTCTCCTCCCCGCCGCCCGCCGTGCCGCTCACGCGGGACGGACGGCTGCGCGCCATCGCGGTGACCGGCGAGCGCCGCCTCCCCTCCCTGCCCGAGGTGCCTACCCTGTCCGAGGCCGGGCTGCCCGGCATCGTCATCCTCGGCTGGCACGGCATCTTCGCGCCCGCCGGCGTGCCGGAAGCGGAGATGTCCCGGCTCGAAGCCGCCGCGAACCAGGCCATCCGAGACCCGCGCTTCAGCCGCAGCCTGGAGCGCGACGGGCTGGAACTGGCCGCCGAACGGCCGCGCGCGGAGTTCGCGCGCGAAATCCAGACGGAATACGAGTTCTGGGGCAAGAAGGCTCGGGAGCTGGACCTGAAGGCGGAATAGCCGCTCTGCGTCTCTTCTGATCTGTTCGGTCTGTCCCGGGGAGAGGAAGGAGGAATTCTTCCTCTCCCCGGCCCCCTCACCATCATCTTTTTCTAGGAGTTTGGAATCACGGGGCTGACGGTGCGCCTCGGGTCGATGACCCGAGGCGACTGCAAGGGCAGGAAAAGCCCCCTCAACCAGAAACCCCACCGATCCGGGGTATCCACGGCAGTCAGACGGGGTTCCAAGGGCCTCAGGCCCTTGGCGGGTGGAGGGCGGAGCCCTCCTCAGAAGGACGGCATCAGGCGGCGATCAGGCGGTTCACATAGGGGTCCAGCGCCCGGGGCCGCGCGGCCAGCGCCACCGGCTCGTAGCGGAAGGCGAAGATGGGCAGCAGGGAGTACTGCACCTGCAGCACCAGCCGCGGCGCACGGACCGGCGGCATGCCCATGTGGATGCCGTGGGTGTCGGCGATGAAGGTGGTGCCGCCCGGGCCGGTGATCATGCGGATCCGGTCGGCGCCGTAGTCCCGCTCCAGCGCCGCGCGCGAGAAGGGCCGCGCCCGCAACGTCGCCGCCGTGCGGTGGGAGCCGGTGACGAAGACATGCGGCCCGGTCCTCTCGTCCACGTCGGTGAGGTAGACGAACAGTTTCAGGAACCGCCAGTCGTCGGGATCGCGGTGGAAGAGCTGCGTCTCCAGGGGCTGCGCTTCGGAGGGCAGGGACCAGCGGATCCCGAGGCTCGACAGGGTGGGCTTGCAGCCGAGGTAGTCGGAGGCGATGCGCAGGATGGCGGGCGCGTTGATTGCCTCGATCAGGCCGGGGCAAGCGAGGACACGCGGGAGCGGATAGGCGGCCGTCCGCGTGCCCTGGGGCAGCGCCTCGAGCCAGGCGGGGCGCCCGTCGGGGCCGACCACCGGCTCGTGGCGCAGGAACGCCCGGATGGACTGCAAGGCCGGCGGCGCGAAGAGCGGTTCCAGCATCGCCAGCCCGTCCCGGTCGAGGGCCTTCGCCGCGTGCCGTGCCTCGGGGGTGCCCTGAGCGCCACACCGCCCATGGCGCCGCCGGATCGCGGCGGCGAGCGCCCGGCAGATGAGCTGGCGGAACCGGCGCGGCGTGGCGAGGCGCTGGGCGTAGTAGAGGGCGGCACGCCGAGCCTCGAAGCCGCGTCCCGGCTGCAGCTGGGCATAGCTGATCATCGGACCGCTTCCCCCGTTTTGGAGGAACCATGCCCCGGTGCGCGGCGGCAAAAGGAAACTCGTGCCCTGCCACGGCGGTGCTGTTCCCGGTTCCGGAACCGGCTCCCTCCGCGATCCTTCCAGGTTGAATCGCACGAAGAAAGGGGCCTCCGGCTCGCCGCCGGAGGCCCCTCCCATGCGCATTCAGGAAGCGGGAGCCCGGAGAACCGGGCCGCCCGCGCCGGTGATCAGGCCGCGGCCTTGATCGCCGCCTTCTTCACCTCGTCGCTGACCGCACCCGCGAAGGTCTCGAAATTCGCCTCGAAGCGGGACTGCAGATCCTTGGCGGTCTTGTCATAGGCCGCCTTGTCCGCCCAGCTCTCGCGCGGGTTCAGCACCTCGGCGGGCACGCCCTCCAGCGCCTTGGGGATCGCCAGGCCGAAGAACGGCTCCTGCACGAACTCGCCCTTTGCCAGGCTGCCATCCAGCGCGGCCCGCAGCAGGGCGCGCGTGTGCTTGATGGACATGCGCTGGCCCGTGCCATAGGCGCCGCCGGTCCAGCCGGTGTTCACCAGCCACACCTGCGCGCCGTCGCGTTCGATCAGCTCGGCCAGCATCTTGCCGTACACCTCGGGGTGCCGCGGCAGGAAGGGCGCGCCGAAGCAGGTGGAGAAGGTCGCCTGCGGCTCCTTGCCCAGCCCCTTCTCCGTGCCCGCCACCTTCGCCGTGTAGCCGGACATGAAGTGGTACATGGCCTGCGCCGGCGTCAGCTTGCTGATCGGGGGCAGCACGCCGAAGGCGTCGGCCGTCAGCATCACCACGTTCTTCGGCAGGCCGCCCTGGCCGCCCGGCTGCGTGTTCGGGATGAATTCGATCGGGTAGCAGGAGCGGGTGTTCTCGGTCAGCGAGCCGTCGTCGAGGTCGAGATTGCCGCGCTCGTCGGCGATCACGTTCTCCAGCACGGCGCCGAAACGGTGCGAGGCGTTCCAGATCTGCGGCTCGGCCTCCTGGCTGAGCTTGATGACCTTTGCGTAGCAGCCGCCCTCGAAGTTGAAGACGCCCGTCTTGGTCCAGCCATGTTCGTCATCGCCGATGAGCGCGCGCTCGGGATCCGAGGAAAGGGTCGTCTTGCCCGTGCCGGAGAGGCCGAAGAACAGCGCCGTGTCGCCCGCCTTGCCGACATTGGCCGAGCAGTGCATCGGCAGCACGCCCTGGGCCGGCAGCAGCCAGTTCATCACGGTGAAGATGCTCTTCTTGATCTCGCCAGCGTAGGAGGTGCCGGCGATCGCGATGATCTTCTTCGCGAAGGAGAGCGCGATGAGCGTGGAGGAGTTCGCACGCCCGCCATGCGCGGCCTTCGCGTCCATCTCCGGCGCGTGCAGGATCACGTAGTCCGGCTCGAAGCCCTCCAGCTCCTCCACCGGCGGGCGGATGAACATGTTGCGGGCGAACATGGCGTGCCAGGCATTGGTGGTCACCAGCCGCACCTTGATGCGGTAGGCGGGGTCCGCGCCGGCATAGAGGTCCTGGGTGAACAGCTCGTCACGCGCGCCCAGCCACTGGCGGACATCGGTGGTGAAGGCCTCGAACTTCGCGGGATCGAGCTTCTGGTTGACCTTGCCCCACCAGATCTCCTTCGTGACCTCGGGGTCGTCCGCCACGAACTTGTCCTGCACGGAGCGGCCGGTGTGCTGGCCGGTCACCGCGATGAAGGCGCCATCCGCCGAGAGCCGGCCCTCGCCACGGCGGAGCGCCTGCGTCGTCAGCCCCGGCGCGGTCAGGTTCGCATGCACCTTGGACTGCGTGGACACGCCAGTGCCGGACAGGGCGCGGGCCTGGGTCGTATCGGTCATTGCTAAGTGTCTGCCTCCGGCTGGCGGAGCCCCCTGAACACAGAGAACCCCCTGGAATGGGCGGAATGTCGCTGAGGCTGGGAGCAAAATTAAGGCTGAATCGGACATGCCCGCAAAAATAACCAATTGGTTACTTAACATTTGTTGGCCGGGAGGCCCGTCGCAAGCCCGTCATGGCCAACCCGGTACGGCTGGACAATGATGACAAGAAACAAAGGAGGCCGTCCATGCCAATCGCCACCCGCCGCGGGATTCTTGCCGCCGCCGCCCTTCTCCCCGCCCCGGCCCGCGCCGCGCTGCCCGACCGCCCTCTCCGCCTCGTCCTCGGCTTCCCGCCCGGCAGCGGCCCGGACCTCGTGGCCCGGCTGGTCGCCGATGGGCTAAAGGAGGTGCTCCCGGCCGGGGTGGTGGTGGATAACAAGCCCGGCGCCGCCGGCGCGATCGCCGCGCAGGAGGTAGCCCGCGCCGCACCGGACGGCACCACCCTCCTCCTGGGCGAGGTCGGGCAGCTCGCCATGGCGCCCAGCACCTATGCCCGCCTGCCCTATGACCCCGCGCGCGACTTCGCCCCGATCGCCGAGGTCGCCGCCGCCGACTTCGCCTTCGTCGTTCCCGCCGCGGTTCCCGCCGCGAACTTCGCCGAATACCGGGCCTGGGCGAAATCCCGCCCCTCCGTCTTCCTGGGCACCTTCGGGGCCGGGACGCCCGGCCATTTCGGCGCGGCCATTCTCGCCACGGGCGGCGGCTTCCAGGCCGAGGCGGTCCATTTCCGCTCCACCGGCGACGCCATGTCTGCCGTGCTCAACGGCAATGTCCAGGGCATGTTCGGCACGGTCGCCCTCGTCGCGCCCCAAGTCCGGGACGGGCGGCTGAAGGCCCTCGCCGTCACCGGCCCGGCCCGCTCCCCCCTGCTGCCCGGCGTGCCGAGCGTGGCGGAGCTGAACCGCCCCGACCTCGCCTTCAGCGCCTGGTTCGGCCTCGTGGCCCCGGCCGCCACCCCCGGCCCGCTGCGCGACGAGCTGGAGCGCCTGGCCCTGGGCGCCCTCCGCGGCCCCACCCTCCAGTCCCGCATGCAGGAGGCCGGGTTCCGCCCGGCCGGGAACGGCCAGGCCGCCTTCGGCACCCTCATGCGGGAGGAGACGGCGCGCTGGGCCGAGGTGGTGCGCGCCACAGGGTTCCGGGCGATCGAGTGACGCCCCCGGGCAGGGGCGGCCCCCACGCCCGGGCCGCCCTCACACGGAGAAGATCCGCACCCGCACCGCCCCGGGCTGCCTTTCCCCGAAGCCGACGAACAGGCTCCGCTGCAGCCAGGCATGGTCCGGAGAGGCGGTCTCGAAACTCGGTGCCGTGCGGAAATAGACGCGCTCCGGCGGCACCGGCTCCCCCCTGAGCAGCCGGGCCATGTCCTCCGGTGCCGCATGGCGCAGGCCCCGATTCACCACATAGACGAGGGCGCCGCCTTCCAGCCGGATGGTGTAGCGCGCCTCGATCTCCGCCACCCCGTCCGGGCGGATCAGCTGGTAGTCCGCCCCGCCCGGCAGCACCTCGCCCGCCAGCCGCGGCCCGGAGACGCGCCCGCCGAGGATGGGGATCACCCGCCGTTCCCCCATCGGCCCCGCCCCGACCAGCACCGGCGCCGCCACCGCCACATCCACCTGCCCCACGAAATCCAGCGGGGGCCCGCTCATGCCCCCGCCTCGCCCGGCGGCGGCACCAGGTCCACGCCCCGCAGCCGGTGCGCCCGGCCGAAGCCCAGCACCATCAGCGCCGCGCGCGGCACGATCCGCCAGAGGGAGAAATCCGCGAAGCCGGCATAGGCCTCCGCATAGGGGTGGCGCGCCAGCCAGACCGCCTTCAGCGCCTCGTCCTCCACCCGCTCGGCCGTGCCGCTGACGCTCACCCGCGGCGTGGTCTGGGGGTTCTCCTCCGCGGGCGGCCCCTGGAACAGGAGGGAGCAGCGCCCATCCCGCGCCAGCTGCCGCGTGTGCTCGGACAGGGTAGAGAGCCAGAGCAGCACCGCCCCGTCCGGCGCGATGGCCGGGGTCACCAGGGCGGCATGGGGGTGCCCGTCCTTGCCCAGCGTGGCCAGCATGGCCGAGGCCGCGGCCCGCATCAGCCCGCGCGCCTCCCGCGCCAGCCCGGCGCGGCGGGCCTCGGCGGCGGCTACCACCTCATCCTGCTCCGCTGCCGCCCCCGGTTCCGCCTCCAGTTCTGCCTCCAATTCGGGGGCGGGCCGCTCTCCCCCCTCGGGCTCGGTCATGGCATCCTCCCGCCATATTCGGGTGCGACGCCCCGTCACTGCCATCCGAGAACGCTTGAGGGACGCCCGATGCCCCACACCATCGCCCTGGTGGATGACGACCGCAACATCCTCACCTCCGTCTCCATGACGCTGGAGGCGGAGGGCTTCACCGTCCGCACCTACACGGATGGGGAAAGCGCCCTGCAGGGCCTGCTCGCGCGGCCGGTGGACCTGGCGGTGCTCGACATCAAGATGCCCCGCATGGACGGGATGGAGCTGCTGCAGCGCCTGCGCCAGCGCAGCGGCATGCCGGTCATCTTCCTCACCAGCAAGGATGACGAGCTGGACGAGCTGATGGGCCTGCGCCTCGGCGCGGACGACTACATCACCAAGCCCTTCTCCCAGCGCCTCCTGCTGGAGCGCATCCGCACCCTCCTCCGCCGCAACGAGGCCAGCCGGGCCGAGGGCTCCGGCGTCCCCCAGGGCGGCGTCATCGCCCGGGGCGACCTGGTGCTGGACGAGACGAAGCACACCTGCACCTGGAAGGGCAGGCCGGTGCAGCTGACCGTCACGGAGTTCCTGCTGGTCAAGGCGCTCGCCGTCCGCCCGGGCATGGTGAAGAACCGGGACCAGCTGATCGACGCCGCCTATGGCGAGAACATCTATGTCGACGACCGGACCATCGACAGCCATGTGAAGCGCGTGCGTAAGAAGTTCCGGGCCGTGGATGACAGCTTCGGCCAGATTGAGACGCTCTACGGCATTGGCTACCGCTACAAGGAAAACTAGCCCCGGCCTCGTCACATCGGCGGGAGAAAAAGGGCTTCTCTATTCACCGGACGAATGTCAGCAATCTGTCATACGAGGTGGAGTCCGTGGGTGGCAGGGGACATATACCCCCCAACACCGGCAGCGAGCTGCCGGCGCCATTCATACGGAAGATAAAACAATGTCGAAGATCAAGACCCTCGCCCTCGCCGCCGCCCTGCTCGCCGGCGCCGCCGCTCCCTCCTTCGCCGAGGGCTTCTACGTGGCCGGCCCGACCGCCGTGCCGGCCTGGAGCCAGGGTGACAGCCGCACCCCGCTCGCGAGCTCCGGCATGCGCCAGGGCAGCGCCGCCCAGAACTTCCTCGAGCGCTCCGGCGCCACGGGCAATGGCGGCCAGCACCAGTAAGCCGCACCGCGCGGCCCCTCGCGGGCCGCGCCCCCGGGCGTGAAGCCCGGGGCTGGAATCAGGACCTGAAGGGGCCGCCGGACCGCCGGCGGCCCTTTTCGCATCCGGGTGCCCATATCCGGGGCCCTCGCCCCACCATCGCCATCACCCGGCCTCACGCCCGGCACGGAAACCGGCTTATGCTGGGCCCATGCCGGATGCCAGCGGTCCCGTCACGACCGAGACTCCCCCGACCGTCCCCGTGGAACGGCGCGGCACGAACCGGCGCATCTCGCCGCTCCTGCGCCGGATCCTCCTGGTGAACATGCTGCCGCCCTTCCTGCTGGCGGCCACCCTCCTCTACCTGGACCAGTACCAGGACGGGCTGCTGGCCGCCGAGGTCCAGGGCCTGCGGACCCAGGCCCGCATCTACGCCAACGGCATCGCCGAGGCCGGGGTGCGGATCCAGGACGACCGCGCCACCCTCGTCCCCGAGGTCGCCCGCCCCCTGCTGCGCCGCCTGACCGAACCGACGGCCGGCACCCAGGCCAAGCTCTTCGACAACAACGGCCTGCTGGTGGCCGACAGCCGTGTGCGGGAAGGCCCGGGCGGCGCCATCGTGGCCGAGCCCCTGCCCCCGCCCAGCCAGCCCGGCCCGGTGGCCAGCACCCTCGGCCGCCTCTACGAGAAGGTGCTGGACTGGTTCCCCCGCCCCCGCGTGCGCGGCCCCGCCGTGGTGGTGGACGAGGCGCCCGACGCCCCCTCCTTCGACTGGCAGCCCGATCTCGGCCCCGACCGGCGCGAGGAGCTGCGCCTGGCGCTGGAAGGCGGGGTGAACCCCTATGTCCGCCGCACCGCCGACGGCCGCCTCCTCGTCTCCGTGGCCGAGCCGGCCCGCCGCGCCAACCAGCCCGTCGGAATCGTCCTCCTGACGCGGGAGGCGCGGGAGGTGGACCAGCGCGTGATGGAAATCCGCGGCTCCGTCCTCGTCCTCTTCGTCATGGCCCTCGCGCTCACCGTCGCGCTGTCCGTCTACCTCGCCCGCACCCTCGCCTCGCCGATGCTGGAACTCGCCGCCTCGGCCGCCTCCATGCGCGCCGGCAAGGGCCGCGGCGGCTCCGTGCCTGCCCCGTTGATGCAGCGCCAGGACGAGATCGGCATCCTCGCCCGCGCGCTGCAGAGCGGCACCAACGCGCTCTGGGCCCGGGTGGATGCGAATGAGCGCTTCGCGGCCGATGTGGCGCATGAGCTGCGCAACCCGCTCACCTCTGTCCGCTCCGCCATCGAGACGCTGCGGCGCGTGGAGAAGCCGGACCAGCAGAAGCGGCTCCTGGCCATCATCGCCGAGGACGCAGTGCGGATGGACCGCCTGATCGGCGACATCTCCGACAGCTCCCGCGTCGATGCCGAGCTCTCACGCTCGGTCGCCGAGCCGGTGGATATCGGCCCGATCCTCGCGACGCTGGTGGAGCTGCACAACACCACCCATGGCGAGGGCGACCCGCGCATGGAGATCGAGGCCCCGGCCCATCTCGTCGTGCGGGGTGTGGAAGGGCGGCTGGTGCAGGTCTTCCGCAACCTGCTCGGCAACGCCGTCTCCTTCTCCCCGCCCAGCGGCCTCGTCCGCGTGCGGGCCAAGCCCACCGGCGGCGTGGCGGAAATCTCCATCGAGGACGAAGGCCCCGGCATCCCCGAGGCCAAGCTCGAAGGCATCTTCGACCGCTTCTACACCGAACGCCCGAGCGGCGAACGCTTCGGCCAGCACTCCGGCCTCGGCCTCTCCATCTCCCGCCAGATCGTCGAAGGGCTGGGCGGACGAATCATGGCCGAGAACCGCCGCAACCCGGATGGCAGCGTCGCCGGCGCCCGCTTCGTGGTGCGGCTTCCGGTGGTCTGATCGGAGCGTCCCAGGGAGGGCTCCGCCCTCCACCCGCCAAGGGCCTGAGGCCCTTGGAACCCCATCGGACTGCCGTGGATACGATGATCAAAGGGGTCTCTCGCTAAGGGCGCACTTCCTGCCCTTGCAGTCGCCTCGGGTCATGGACCCGAGGCGCACCGTCAGCCGAGTGATTCCAAACTTTCAAAAAAGAAGAAGGTGAGGGGTCCGGGGAGAGGAAGAATTCCTTCTTCCTCTCCCCGGGACAGACCGAACAGCCCAGAACCCTCACCGCCGCCGCAGCACGTAATTGATCGTCAGGTCGATCTCCGCGCTGTCGTCCCGCGTCCCCGGCGGAAAGGGCGGCACGGTCTGCCCGCGCAGCAGCGCCTGCGCCCCGGCGTCCAGCCAGATGGAACCGGACCGCCCGATCAGCTGCAGCCCGCTCACCCGCCCGCTCCGGTCCACGTTGAAGCGCACCACCGCGGTGCCGTCCTCCCCCGCCTCGGCGGCCTGGCGCGGGTAGTAGCCGTGCTGCCGCAGCCAGGCCATGAAGGCCGCCCGCCAGTCCGCCCCCAGCTGCGCGCCGCGGATCCGGAGCTGCGCGTTCGGCGCATCCGAACTCCCGCCCGAGGAAGCCGCCGCCGGCTCCCGCTCCCGCCGCACCCCGGGCGAGGAAGGCTGCGCGGGCGCCGGCCGCCCCAGCGTCACCGGCCCGGACTGGCTGAGGTCGAGCGCCCCCGCGAAGGGATTGGCCGGCGCCGCCGGGCGTGGCCGGGCGGGCGCCTGCTGCGGCCGCTGCGGCGGCACGGGGCGCGCCACGGCCGGCTCCGGCGGTGCGGCCGGCGGCGTAGGCGCGGGCGGCGGCGGCAGGGGCAGCGCCGCCATCTCCGTCTGGCGCGGCACCTCGGCGGCCGGCGGAGGCGGCGGCAGCACGAAGTCGGAAGGCGCCCCCGCGGGCGGCAGGGGCAGCGGCGGCGCCTGAGCGAGCGGTGGCACCACGGGTGGCGGGGCAGGCGGCGGCGGAACCGGGACGGGCGCCTGCGCCACCGGCGGCGGCGCGGGCGGCCGGGGCAGCGGCGGCGCGGGCATCGGCACGGGCGGCGCCTCCGCCACGGGAGGCACGGGCGAGGGCTCCGGCTCCGCCATGCGCGGCACCGGTGCGGGCGGCTGCGGCAGGGCCGCCTCCGAGCCGGGCGGCTCCAGCGGCGCGGGCACGGCCTCGGGCGGCGGCCCCGGCGCCTCCTCCGGCGCCCCGCCCTCGAACACCACATCCATGGCCGAGGGCGCCACCGGCTCCTCCACCGCCCGGCGCTCCACGCCGAACAGCAGCCACCACCCCACCGCCAGGTGCAGCAGCAACGAAACCGCCAGCGCCACCCCGCGCCAGCCCCGCGTGACGGAAGCGCCGGGCCGCACCCCGCCCGGCCGCGCGGCCCGCGGCACGCGCGGCAGAACCGGCCCCGTTGCGGACAACTCCGCTGCGCTCATGCCCCGCCCAGAACCATCAATGAGGCGGCAGATGGGGAGCCATGCGCCCGGGTGGAACCGCCCGGATTGCGCGGCGCATCATGCATCGCCACATCGCGCCATCATGAACCTGAATACCACCTCTTCCCACGACCCCCTGGGCTGGCACGGCACCACCATCCTCTGCGTGCGCAAGAACGGGCAGGTCGCCATGGCCGGCGACGGCCAGGTCTCCATGGGCCAGACCGTCGTCAAGAACAACGCCCGCAAGGTGCGCCGCATCGCCGGCGGCAAGGTGATCACCGGCTTCGCCGGCGCCACCGCCGACGCCTTCACCCTCCTCGAGCGCCTGGAAGCCAAGCTGGAACGCTTCCCCGACCAGCTGGAGCGCGCGGCCGTCGAGCTCGCCAAGGACTGGCGGACCGACCGCTACCTCCGCCGCCTCGAAGCCCTGCTCGCCGTGGCCGACAAGGACCGCTCCCTCCTCATCACCGGCCAGGGCGACGTGATGGACCCCGAGGACGGCATCATCGGCATCGGCTCCGGCGGCAACTACGCCCTCGCCGCCGCCCGCGCCCTGATGACGGTGGACGACCTCACCGCCGAGGAGATCGCCCGCCGCGCCATGACCATCGCGGGCGATATCTGCGTCTACACCAACGGGCGCTTCGTGCTCGAAACGCTCTGAGCCGAACCGGGAGGGAGCGGCAACCCTCCCTCCCCCGCCGTGCCAAGCCGCCGCACCCGGTCACGCCGGGGCGGCGTGCCTCATGTAGCGCGCGCGGTGCAGCGCGGCGGAACCGAACTGGTTCGCCGTGGCCATGACCTTGCGCAGGAACAGCCCGATATCGGATTCATCCGTGTAGCCGATCGCGCCGTGCAGCTGCACGGCCTCCCGCGTGACGCGCATCGCCGCCTCGGAGGCACGGGCCTTGGCCCGCGAGACGACGGCCCGGCGCAAGGCGGCCGGGGCTCCGGCATCGAGATCCGCCGCCGCCCCCTCAATGCTGGCGCGGGTCAGCACGAGCTGGATCTTCAGATCGGCCGCGCGGTGCTGCAGCGCCTGGAAGCTGCCGAGCGGCCGGCCGAACTGCTGGCGCGTCCGCAGGTAGTCGAGCGTCAGCTCGAAGCAGCGCTCCATCAGGCCGAGCAGATAGGCGGCCGTACCGAGCGCCGCCTCGTCGAGGCCAAGCTCCATCGCCTCCGCGACATCCCCGGCGAGCCGGCGGCTCCCCGTCAGCTCCGGCACCACGGTCCCGACATGGCCTCCATCCCCGGTCTTCAGCACCTCCGGCCGCGCCGCCTCCAGGAGATGAAGCGCGAGCCCGCCCGCCTCCCGCACGGGGAGGAGAAAGGCATCGGCCGCCGCGGCCATGGGGATGAAGAGGCGCGGCGCGGCGGGGCTCCCGGGCGCCTCCAGGCTGTCAGGAGCCTCCTGCCAGCCCGTCAGCACCAGGTTTTCGCCGGAAAGGAGGCCCGGCAGCAGCAGCGCATCCCCCGCCGCGGCCAGGAGGCGGGCCGAAAGCGCGCCCGCGACCAGCGGCTCCGGCACCAGGGCGCGCCCCAGCTCCTCCTGCAGGGCGCAGGCTTCGGCCATGCCGAGCCCGATCCCCCCGGCTTCCTCGGGCAGGCGCAGCCCGACCCAGCCCATGCTCCCCATGGCCTGCCAGATGCCGGGATCGATTCCCGGAAGGGTGAAGCGCAGGGCGCGGATGCGGCCGAGCCCGCCATCCCCCGGCATCACCGCCGCCGCGCTGTCGCGGATCATGCGGAGGGATTCCGCCCTCTCCTCCATCGCCGTGCCGGACATCGCCCTAGTCGATCCGGATGTTGGCGAGGCGGATGATCTCACCCCACTTGGTCGTCTCCGAGCGGATGAAGGCCGCCAGCTCCTCCGGCGAGCCCCCGGCGACGATGCCGCCCTGGTCCGCCAGGTTGCGCCGCGTCTCGGCATCCCGCAGCGCCGCCACCGCCGCCGCGTGCAGGGTGGCGATGCGGTCCGGCGGCGTGCCGGCCGGGGCGAAGAGCGCGTACCAGGTCTCCGAGATCACCTCCCGCGCGCCGGCCTCGGCCATGGTCGGCACCTCGGGCAGGGAGGGAAGCCGCCGCTCCGCCGTGATGGCCAGCGCCGGCAGCGCGCCGCCGCGCACGTGGGAGACCACGACGGGCACATCGGCCAGCAGCATGTCGATCGTCCCGCCCAGCAGGTCCGTCACCGCCGGGGCCGCGCCACGATAGGGAACATGGACGATGTCGATGCCCGTGCGCAGGCGGAACAGCTCGCCCGCCAGATGCAGGGAGCTGCCATTGCCGGCGGAGCCATAGGTCAGCTTGCCCGGCTGGCGCTTCGCCAGCGCCACCAGCTCCGCCACCGACTTCACCCCCAGCTTCGGGCTGACCACCAGCACCTGCGGCACGGAGAGGACATGGGTGATCGGCGCCAGGTCCTTCTGCACGTCATAGGCCATGCGCGGCATCAGCTGCGGCAGCACCACCAGGGCACCGGTGGAGGCAAGCACGGTGGTCAGCCCGTCCGGCCGGCTCCGCGCCGCCGCCTCCACCCCCACCATGCCGCCGGCGCCCGAGCGGCTGTCCACCACCACGGGCTGGCGGAGCGTCGCGCCCATCACGGGCCCGAGCAGGCGGGCGATGATGTCCGCCGGCCCGCCCGCGGCGAAGGGAACGATCATCCGCACCGGCTGGTCCGGAAAGCCCGGCTGGGCCAGCGCGGGAAGGACCCGCAGGCCGGGTGCGGCCGAGAGCAGGGCAAGGCTTTGGCGACGGGTGAGCACCGTTTTTTCCTCCTTTGGCCCGCCGGACGAGCGGGGTCTATATCTTATAGTATAGCTTAATGGCCTTTTACCGCCTGCCGCCATCGCAGTCCATGCCGAGGGTGACAAGCCCATCCACCGCCACCACGCCGCCCCCGCCACAGATCACGGGGTTGATGTCGAGCTCGGCGATGCGCGGCTCCGCCGCGAGGAGGGCGGAAACCCGGCTGACGATCCCGGCCAGCGCCTCCAGATCCACCTCGGGCTCCCCCCGGAAGCCCGCGAACAGCGCCGCCCCGCGCAGGCGCCGCAGCATCCTCAGCGCCTGCATCGGGCCGACCGGCGCCAGCGCCACCTCCATGTCGCCCAGCAGCTCCACGAGAACGCCACCCAGCCCCACCGCCACCACGGGGCCGAAGAGCGGGTCGCGATGCCCGCCGATGATCACCTCCAGGCCGCGCGGCAGCATGGGCTGCACGAGAAGCCCCTCCAGCCTCGGCGGCGGGTCCCGCCGCGCGAGCCGGCCGAGCATTTCGTCGCAGGCCGCGCGCAGCGCCTCCGCATCCCCCAGGTTCAGCCGGACGGCGCCCGCCTCGGTCTTGTGCGGCAGGTCCGGGCTCTCGGCCTTCAGCACCACGGGGTAGCCGAGCGCCGCGGCCGCCCGCACCGCCGCCTCCCCATCCCCCACCAGCCGCTCCGGCACGACGGGAATGCCGATGGCAGCAAGAAGCGCCTTCGCGCGGGATTCCGTCAGCACGGCCCCCGGCGCCGCCCCGATCACCGCAGCCACCCGCGCCAGGGCACCGGCATCCGGGGCATTTGCATCCAGCCCCGCCACCGGCTCGGCCGGCCGCGCGGCGTGCTCCGCCCGCGCCCGCCAGGCCGCGAGCGCCGCGAAGCAGCGCTCCATGGAGGAGAAGAGGGCGGCCCCGGGCACCGCCTGCGCCTCCCGGGCCACCGGGTTCTCCCGCCACTCCGCCAGCCAGGGCACGCAGAGAAAGCCGCCATGCCGCGCCGCGATGCCGGCCATCACCGGAATCCGCTCCGCCGAGAAGGCATAGGCATGGGTGTTGGGGTAGAGCAGCGCCCCGAAGGCTGGATCGGTGGCGAGCGCCGTCGTGCAGGCCACCAGCGCCTCGGCATCGTTCAGCACCTGCGCCGTGAGGTCGCAGGGGTTACCGGCCGCGCCATATTCCGGGATGCGCGCCGCGAGCACCGCCCCGGCCTCCGCGCCGGGCTGGGGCAGCGGCACGCCATGCCGCTCCGCCGCATCCGCCGCCAGGATGCCCGCCCCGCCGGAGGTGGAAACGACCGCCACGCCCCCCGCGCGCGGCGCGGCCGGAGCCTTGGCGAAGAAGGCCGCCATCTCCGCCAGCGCGGCGAAATCCTCGACGAGGACCACGCCCGCCTCCCGCAGCGCGGCCCGCCACACGGCATGCCCGCCCGCCACCGCCCCGGTATGCGACAGCGCCGCGGCGGCGCCCTGCGCGCCCGTCGCCATCTTGTGCAGCAACAGGGGCTTGCCGGCGCGCGCGGCCAGCGCCGCCGCCGCCAGCAGCCGGCGCGGCTCCGCCAGCCCCTCGATCACGCAGGCGATCGCCCGGCAGCCCGGCTCCTCCGCCAGGAAGGCGATGAGATCCGCCGCATCCAGCCCGGCGGCATTCCCCGCGCTCAGGACATGGCTCACCGCCACCCCGCGCTCCACTGCCTGGGCCAGCGCATAGCCGAGCGCGCCGGACTGGCTGACGATCCCGATGGCGGGTCCTTCGGGCGAGAGAGCCCGCGGCCCGGCGGAAAAGGTGACCCCGGCCCGGGACCCGAAATCCGTGAAGCCGAGGCAGTTGGGCCCCAGCAGCGGCATGGCCCCCGCCGCCTCCACCAGCGCCGCCTGCTCGGCTACGCGCTCCGCCATCCCCGTCTCGGCGAAGCCCGCCGCGAAGACCACCGCACCGCCCGCGCCCAGCGCCGCGGCCCCGCGTAGCACGGCCGCCGCCCCCTCGCGCGGGGTGGCGAGCGCCACGCAATCCGGCACGCCCGGCAGCGCCTCGAGAGAGGGGTAGCAGGCCCGCCCGGCCAGTTCCCGGTAGCGCGGGTTCACCGGCCAGACCGCGCCCGCGAAGCCGGCGAGGTTCTCCAGCACCCGCGCCCCGAAGGCGCCGCGCCGCTCGCTGGCGCCGACCACCGCGATGCTGGCCGGGCACAGGAAGCGGCGGAGCGCCTCGCGCGAGGCCAGCGGCCGCGTCACGGCGCGGCCGGGGCCCGGCCGCCCAACCATTCCGCCAGCACCTCCTCCGTATGCTCGCCCAGGCGCGGCGGCACGCGGCCATAGGTGACGGGCGTCTCGGAGAAGCGCACGGGGTTGGCGACGAAGGGCATCGTGCCGGCCCGGGGATGCGGCATCTCCCGCCACATGCCCCGGTGGTTCAGCTGCGGATCCTCCCGCGCCGCGCCGAAATCATTCAGCGGGCCGGAGGAGATGCCGGCGGCGTTGAGGATCTCCACCCACTCGCCCGCCCGGCGGCGCATCAGCGCGCCCTGCAGCAGCGGCAGCAGCGCCGGCTTGTGCGCCATGCGCTCGCGGTTGGTGGCGAAGCGCGGGTCCTCCGCCAGCTCCGGCAAGCCCAGCGCCTCGCAGAACTGCGCGAACTGCCGGTCGTTCCCGACCGCGACCATGAGCGGCCGGTCGGCGGTGTCGAAGCTCTGCCAGGGCGTATTGATCTGGGAAGCCGTACCCGCGCGCACCGGCATCCGGCCGGAAACGAGGTAGTTCATCGCGATGTGCGAATGCGCGGCGAGCTGCGCGTCCAGCAGCGCGAGGTCGATATGCTGCCCGCGTCCCGAGACCGTGTCGCGGTGATGCAGCGCCGCCAGGATGGCGATGCAGGCATAGAACCCCGCATTGATGTCGGAGACGCTGTAGCCGACGAGGTTGGGCCCGGCGCCCGGCTGCCCGTCCGGCACGCCCGTCACGCTCATCAGCCCGCTCATGGCCTGGAAGATGGGGTCGTAGCCGGGAAGCGCCGCATAGGGCCCGTCCTGCCCGTATCCGGTGATGGAGCAATAGACCAGGCGCGGATTCAGCGCCGCGAGCGAGGCATGGTCGAGCCCGTAGCGCGCCAGCCCGCCCGCCTTGAAGTTCTCGATGAAGACATCGGCCTCGGCCGCCAGCGCGCGCAGCGTCGCCTGCCCCTCGGGCGTCGCGATATCCAGCGCGACGGAACGCTTTCCGCGGTTCATCGCGAGGAAGGAGGAGGTCTCGCCCGTCTCCCTCCCCTCCGCGTCCGTTTGCGGGAACCCCATGCGGCGCACGTCGTCGCCACCGCGGGGATGCTCCACCTTCACCACCTCCGCGCCGAAATCCGCGAGGATCTGCGCCGCCCAGGGGCCGGCGAAGACCCGCGTCATGTCCAGCACGCGGATGCGGGGCAGCGCCCCGCTCACGCCGGAAGCTCCAGCACGTTCCGGGCAAGGATGTTCCGCAGGATCTCCGAGGAGCCGCCGAAGATGGTGGAGGGACGGGCCAGGAGGAAGGAACCGGCGGGATGCAGCCCGCCCTCGCCCGGCATCGGCTCGAGCAGCCCCGCATGCCCGCCCGCGATCTCCAGCATGGCATCGGTGATGCGCTGGAACAGCTCCGTCTGCACGATCTTCAGGATCGACACATCCGGCCCGATCGGCTCGCCCCGCTTCAGCCGCTCGACATAGGCCTCGTAGAGGGCCTTCAGATCGGCCAGCTCCATGCTGAACCGCGCATAGCCGTCGAGGAAGGCCGGGTCCTCCTCCTTCCCCACCGCCACGGCCAGCTGCCGCAGCCGGGCCAGCCCGTTGGAGGAAAGCTTGGGGGAGCCGATGGCGATGCGCTCGAAGCCGAGCAGCGCCTTGGCATAGCTCCAGCCCTTGTCCACCTCGCCCACCACCATGTCCTTGGGCACGCGGACCTGGTCGAAGAAGACCTCGCAGAACTCGTCATGCAGGTCGAGATTGATGATCGGGCGCACCGAGACGCCGGGGCTGCCCATCGGCAGCAGCAGGAAGGAGATGCCCTCCTGCTTCTTCCCCGTCTTGCTTGTACGCGCGAGGACGAAGATCCAGTTGGCGTCGTTCGCCAGGGTGATCCAGGTCTTCTGCCCGTTCAGCACCCAGTGGTCGCCCCCATCCGCCGCGTCCAGCCGCAGCGCCGCGAGGTCGGAACCCGCATTCGGCTCCGAATAGCCCTGGCACCAGATGTCCTCGCCCGAGAGGATGCGCGGCAGGAAGCGGCGCTTCTGCTCCTCGCTCGCGTAGCGGATGAGCATCGGGCCGAGCATGATCAGCCCCATGTCGTTCACGCGCGCGGCGCCGAAGCGCTCCATCTCCTCGATCATGATGAGCTGGCGGGCGGCATCCAGCCCCATCCCGCCATATTCGCGCGGCCATCCCGGCGCCAGCCAGCCCTTGCGGGAGAGGGCCATGTACCAGGGCTTGTTCTCGTGCCAGTGCAGCCGCCGCGTGGAATAGCGGACGGAGAGCGGATAGTTCGCCTCGATCCATCCCCGCACATGCAGCCGGAAGGCCTCCTCGTCGAGGACAACCAGCTCGTCGAGCGAAAGCTCGTCCACCATGCTCAACGCCCCTGGAACACCGGCTTGCGCTTCTCGGCGAAGGCGCGCTGCGCCTCCTTCGTGTCCTCGGTGCGGGCCAGGGCCACGGTCTGGCTCTGCTCGTAGCGGTAGCCGTCCCGCAGCGGCATCTCCTCGGTCAGGTTGAAGGAGCGCTTCGCCGCCTGCACCGCCAGCGGCGCCTTGCCCGCGATCTCGCGTGCGATCGCCGTCGCCTCCTCCACCAGCCGCTCGCGCGGGACGCAGACCGAGGCCGCGTTCATCCGCAGCAGCTCCGGCCCGGTGATGCGCCGCGCGGTGAGGATCATCAGCCGCGCATCGGACGGCCCGAAGAAGCGCAGCACATGGCGGACCCCGCCGGCCAAGCCCACATCCACCTCCGTCATGGAGAGGAAGGCCTCCTCCGCCACCACCAGGATGTCGCAGCACAGCGCCAGCACGCACCCCGCGCCGATCGCCGCGCCGTTCACGGCCGCGATGACGGGCTTGCCGCATTCCATCACCGCGTCAAAGGAGGCGCGGACGAGCCGGTTGTGCCGGGGATAGGCGCCGGGCTCCTCCGCCAGGTTCGGCCGCTCCCGCAGGTCCGCGCCGGCCGAGAAGGCGCGCCCCTCGCCGGTGAGGACGATCGCGCGCACCTCGGCCGTGTCGTGCAGCACGTCGAACACGCGCACGATCTCCTCGCGGAAGCGGCGGTCCTGCGCGTTCACGGGCGGCGCGGTGATGGTGACCGTGGCCACATGGTCGGCCAGCTCCACGCGGAAACGCTCGATGCCTTCAAGACCGGGGATCATGGCGGGCCTCCTCTATTCCGCGGCGCGGGCGACGTTGCGGGCGGGCGGGAGCGGCGCCAGCCCCGCCTCCGGGGCTTGCAGCACGGGGGCCACGCCGTCGGGAAGTGGAATCTCATGCGCGTTCAGCGTCATCGAAACCATGGTGTAGTAGCCGATGACCGCCGTGAGCTCGACGACGCCGCGCTCCCCCCAGCGGCCCAGCACCTCGCCGTAAAGGCCGGGCGGCACCTGGCCAGAGGTCTGCAGCGCGCGCGCGAACTCATAGACCAGCGCGTCGTCGGCCTCCTCGAATGCCGGGGATTCGCCGCGCTGGATCGCGTCGATCGCCACCTGCGGAATGCCGGCCTCCGCCGCGGCGCGCGCATGAACCCACCACTCCACCTGGCTGGACCAGCGCCGGCCGGTGACGATAATGGCCAGCTCGTTCAGCCGCCGGGGCAGGCAGGTGCCGAAGCGCAGGATCTCGCCCAGGCTGGACCAGCGGGCCGCGAGATCGGGGCTGTGGATCACGGCGCGCAACGGCCCGATCACCTGCCCGCGCGGGCCGGCCACCACCTGGTCATGCACGCGCCGCTGCTCCGGGGACATCTCCTCGGGCGAGGGAAGGGAAATACGGGCCATGGCTCGGCTCCTCAGATCACGCCGCGTCCGGCGAGGTCGGCAACGGAAGCCTCGTCCAGCCCCAGCTCGGCCAGGACCTCCGCCGTGTGCTGGCCGAGGGTGGGCGGGGCGCGGTCGAAGCGCAGCGGGCTCTCCGCGAAGCGCAGCGGGCTGACCACCTGCGGCACCGTGCCGGCGACGGGGTGGGGCAGCTTGCGCAGCATCTGCCGGTGGCGGATCTGCGGGTCCTCGAAAACCTGCGGGATGTCGTTGATCGGCGCGCAGGGCACGCCCGCCGCGTCCAGCGCCTGCATCAGCGCATCGCGCCGGAAGGCCCGGAAGCACTCCGTCAGCAGCGGCGTCAGCGCCGGGTTGTTCGTCACGCGCGCGGCATTGGTCGCGAAGCGCTCGTCCACCCCCCATTCCGGCCGGCCGATCGCCTCGCACAGCTTGCGGAACTGCCCGTCATTCCCCACGGCGAGGACGAAGAAGCCGTCCGCGCAGGGGAACACGTCCTGCGGCTGGATGTTCGGGTGCCGGTTGCCGCCCCGCTTCGGCGTGCGGCCGGAGAGCAGCCAGTTCGTCGCCTGGTTCGCCAGGAAGGCGGCCTGCACGTCCAGCATGGCCAGGTCGATGGTCTCGCCCTTCCCCGTCTCGCCCCGTCGCGCAAGAGCGGCGAGCACGGCCACGGCCGCATACATGCCGGTCATCAGGTCGACGATGGGTACCCCAACCTTCTGCGGCCCGCCGCCCGGCGCGTCGTCCCGCTCGCCCGTGACGGACATCAGGCCGCCCATCGCCTGGATCGCGAAGTCATAGGCCGCCTGGTCCGCGCGCGGCCCGTCCTGCCCGAAGCCGGTGACGGAGCAATAGATCAGCCGCGGGTTCACGGCGCGCAGTGCGGCGGCATCCAGCCCGTATTTCGCGAGCGCGCCGGCCTTGAAGTTCTCCAGCACGATATCCGCGCCCTCGGCCAGGCGGCGGATGACCTCCTGCCCCTCCGGCCTGGACATGTCCACGGTGACGGAACGCTTGCCGCGGTTCACCGCCAGGAAGTAGCCGGCGTCCTTCGTCGGCTTCCCGTCGCGGTCCTTCAGGAAGGGCGGTCCCCAGCTGCGCGTGTCGTCGCCCGCGCCGGGCCGCTCCACCTTGATCACGTCGGCGCCGAGATCCGCCAGGATCTGCGTGGCCCAGGGCGCGGCCATGATCCGGCTGAGATCCAGCACGCGAACATGCGAAAGCGGCCCCTGCCGCTGCGCCGCGTCAGTCATCCACCGCCTCCGTGGCGCGGGCCGAGGGCCGCGCGGCAAAGCCGGCATGCCACGCCGCGATGCCGGGCCGCCCCTCGCGCCAGGGAAGATCCGCGAAGCGGAAATCGAGATAGGAGAGCGCGCAGCCGATCGCGACATGCCCCACATCGAAGGGCGCGGCCGAAAGCGCGGGCGCCTCGCGCTCCAGATGGTCCAGCGTCGCGCGCACCTTGGCGGCGAAGCTCTCCAGCCACTCCGCCGTCTGCCGCTCCGCCGGCTTGTCCCGCTCGTTGCGGAACAGGATGAGCAGGTCGAGAAAGCCATTGCCGAGCGCGTGGCGCGTCAGCGCCCCGAAGCGCGCCTCGCCCGCGGGGAACAGCCGGCCGCCGGCGAGATGGTCGAGATATTCGATGATCGTCAGGCTGTCGAAGAGCACGCGGCCATCGTCCAGCACCAGCGTCGGAATCTTGCTGAGCGGGTTGTCCGGCAGCAGCGCCTCATTCGGCTTGCCCATCCGCACCACGGTGCGAACCGTCCGGATGCGGTCCGCCAGGCCCAGCTCATGGGCGGCGATCATCACCTTGCGCACGAAGGGGGAGCGCGGCGACCAATGGAGCTTCATGCCGCGCGCGCCGCGATAGCCGGGTGATGCATGGCGTTTCCCCTTTGACCCTTTAAACCAGCTATATGACCTTTATGCCGCGCGGCCATGCCCGCGTCCAGCCCCACACGGCCCTACTTCAGCTTGATGTCGATCCGCACCACATCGCCGCGATAGATGCCGTCCGCCACCAGCACCAGCGTCCCCTTCGCATCCACCGCCGCGCGGTGAACCAGCGCCACCGGCGCGTTCAGCGGCAGCTGCAACGCCTCCGCGCTCTCCACATCCGCCACACCGATCGTCAGCGTCTGCCGCGCATCCACCACCTTCACCCCCTTCAGCCCCGAGACGAGGCGAAGGGCGGTCTTGGTGGAAAGATCCTCCGCCGTGACGAGCGGCGAGAGGCGCGAGTCCAGATAGACATCCGCCAGCAGGAAGGGCTGCCCATCCCGCCAGTGCCGCCGGCGGATATGCCGGTAGAACGGCGCCGGCTCGCCGATGCTGTCCGGAATGGCCGCACCGGGAATCCCGTCGGCATCCCCCAGGATCTCGATCTCGGCGCCCTCGCGGGAGCGAAGCAGCCCGTTCCAGTCCGCCTCCACATCGCACCACAGCCGGTTCGCGGGGGTCTTGCGGACGAAGGTGCCCTTCGCGCGGAAGCGCTCGATCAGCCCCTCCTGCTCCAGGTCGTCCAGCGCCTGGCGAATGGTGGCGCGGGCCACGCTGCACTCGGCCGCCAGCTCATCCACCGTCGGAATCTGCTGCCCGAGCTTCCAGACCCCCTGCTCGATCCGGCGACGGAACAGGGTGGCGAGCTGGAGGTAGCGCGGAACGGCGCTGCGGCTCAGGTCGAGCTTGCCGGTAGGGGCATTCATGCCGCCTTCTCGCACGGGCAGGGGCCGTTGCGCGAGCCTCCCCGCATCTGAGCAAACTGCATCTCAGGCCGCGGCATCGAAGAAGGGCTGCCCGTCCCGGAAGGCGGCGATGTCGCGCAGCATCCGCGCGATGATCGCGGCCCGCGTCTCCAGCGTCAGGGAGGCGTAGTGGGGCGCCAGGGCGACGTTCTCCAGCGCCAGGAAGCGCGGGTCCAGCCCCGGCTCGCTGGCGAAGACATCCAGCCCCGCCCCGGCGATGCGCCCACCCTCCAGCGCCGCCAGCAGCGCCTCCTCATCCACCACCGAACCCCGGGCGATGTTCACCAGGATCCCGCGGGGCCCGAGCGCCTCCAGCACCGGCCCACCCACCAGATGCCGGGTCTCCACCCCGCCCGGCGCGGAAAGGATCAGCACATCCGCCCACCCGGCCAGGGCCGGCACGTCCGGCAGGAAGGGCCAGGACGCCTCGGGCTTGGGGCGCGGGCCGGTCCAGGCCACCTCCATCCCGATACCCGCCGCGCGGCGGGCGATGGCCGCGCCGATCCGCCCGAGGCCGACCACCCCCGCCCGCTTCCGGTGAAGGCTGATGCCCGGGCTCATCCGCTCGCGCGACCAGCGCCCGGCGCGGACGAAGCGGTCGGCCTCCGCAATGCGGCGGGCCGCGGCATAGAGCAGGCCGATCGCGAAATCGGCGACGTCCTCCGTCAGCTCGTCAGGCGTATGCGCGACCGCGACACCCCGGCGCCGCGCCGCCTCCAGGTCGATGCGATCCAGCCCCACGCCCATGGAGGTGATCATCCGCAGCCCCGGCAGGGCTTCCATGGCGGCCGCATCCACGCCCACCATCCCCGTCGTCACGGCAATCCGCGCCTCCCGCGCCTCCGGCGCGCCACGCTCCACCAGCGCATACTCGGCCGAGAGCGCGTCGCGCAGGTCCTTGGGCAGGGTCGCCAGGGTCAGGATCGTCTCGCGCGTCATGTCACCTCTTCCGCCCCGTCCTGCGCCCGCGCCCGCGCCAGATCGTCCATGATCCGCGGCATCCGCGCCGCCGCCGTCTCGCTGAGGCTGCCGTAGAGGCTGTTGCCATGCGCGTCGATCCCGACCGTGACGGGCCCCAGCGCCTCCACCCGCAGGGTGACTAGCCGGTAATGCGAAACCAGGTCGTTCCAATCCACCGAGACCACCGCGCGGATCGCATCCGAGAGAAGCGGCGCCCCGCCGCCGACAAAGGAGAGGTAGACGCAGCCCACCTCCCGCATCGCCTCCACGCAGCCGGCATCCAGCCCTCCCTTCCCGCCCACCGCGCGCAGGCCGAAATGGCGGATCAGCCCGGGCATCAACCCGTTGAAGCGGGTGCTGGTGGTCGGGTTCATATAGAGCACCTCGAACCCGCCCTCCGCCGTCTCGCGCGAATAGGAGCCAAGATGGAACAGGCCTCCCCCATGCAGGTCCCGCGGCGCCTCGCGTCTCCCCTCGGCAACCTCGATGATCCGGTGATGCGTCGGCAGCCCGGCGGTGATGGTGATCTCCCCGTCCAGCAGCACCATGTCGCCGGCCCGCAGGGAAAGCGCGTCCTCCGCCGAGAGCGGCATCCGCAGCCGCCGGATCTCCTCCTCCATCGCCGCCCCTACTCCACCCGCTCCAGCCGGCCGTCGCCATAGAGGCGGGCGCGGGTGCGGCGGTTGATCCAGCAGTTGAACGCAACCGCCACGGGGGTGAACCCATGCCCGGCCGCGTATTCCACATGCACGCCCAGCGCGGTGGTATCCCCGCCCGTGCCCATGGGGCCGAAGCCGGTGGCGTTCACCGCCTTCAGCAGCCGCTCCTCCATCGCCGCCAGGATCGGCTCCGGGTTCGTCGTGCCATAGGGCCGCAGCGTCGCGCGCGCCGCGAGCTTCGCGCAGTAGTCGAAGGTGCCGCCGATGCCGACGCCGATATTCACCGGCGGGCAGTGCTGGGAACCGGCCTTCAGCACGCAATCCATGACATAGCGCTCGATCTGCTCCAGCGTCGGAAAGGTGAAGATCTCCATCGCCGCCCAGCGGCCGGAGCCGAGCGCCTTGGGCTGGCAGGTGATGTCCACATGCTCCGCGCCGTCGATCAGGTCCCAGGTGACGAGCGGCATCTCCTTGCCGCGGTAGCTGCGCTCGTTCGTCAGCGGATTGGTGACATGCTTCAGCAGCGGCGGGTTGGTCGTGGCCACCAGCTCGTCGAAACCGTCCGAGACGGCGCGCTTGATATCCCCCTCCAGCCGCACGCCCGTGCCGATGCCGATGACGAAGTTCGGCACCCCGGAATCGGAGCAGACGAGCCGGTCCTGCGTCTCGGCCATCTCCGCGCTGCGGAGCAGGATGCCCAGCGTCCTGCGGGCCACCTCGTTCGTCTCCGTCTCCCGCGCGCGGCGCAGCGCCTCCAGCGTATCGTCCGGCACCTTGCGGAGCGACCACTCGTAGAGCTGCGCCGTGGCGCGCTTCATCATGTCATAGGTGATGGGCACCGCGATCCCTTCCGGCGCGAGGTCAATCCTCGAGGAACGGCGTCCCCTCCTCCGCGCCGCCACGCAGGTGGACGTCGCGGTGGAAGACGCACAACCCCTCCGCCTCGCCCGCCGGCACCGCAAGGAAGCGCGGTCGCGCCGCCATGGCCACCCCCGCCGAGCAGGGACAGCGCCATGCGCCGCGCGATGCGAGTGGCCATCAGGCTGACCTCCTCTGAACGTTCCCTGGTGACGGCCTGACGGCAACGGGCCGCGGCCGCTTCTGCATCCACTCTGCCGGGCCGCTCCTCAATAAGTCAATAGGCTGACCTTTTGACATCGGGCGGCCCGGCTGGCATCGTCGCCGCAAGCAAGCACAGCGGAGGAAGCCCATGCGACGCCGGACGGCGATGGCACTGATGCCGATGGTCCTTTCGCCCTGGATGGCAGGAGCGACGACCGTGGAGCGCAAGCGTCTTGAACGGGGCCCGGTGACGATCGAGCTGCTGGCGGAGGGCCAGGGCCCCTGCATCGTCCTGCTTCCCTCCCTCGGCCGCGGCCAGGAGGATTTCGACGACATCGCCCCCCGCCTCGCCACGGCCGGCTTCCGCGTGCTGCGGCCGGAACCGCGCGGCATCGGCGGGGCCAGCCCGCTCGCATCCGGCGCCACCCTGCACGACATGGCCGCCGACGTCGCCGCCGCGATCGAGGCGGAGAAGGCGGCACCGGCGCTCGTGGCCGGCCACGCGGCCGGCAACTGGGTCGCCCGCGTCCTCGCGCATGACCGGCCGGAACTCGTGCGCGGCGTGGCCCTGCTGGCAGCGGTGACCGGCACCGAGATAGACCCCGAGATCCGCCGCTCCATCACGGCGAGCTTCACCCTCTCCCTCCCCGAGGAGGAACGGCTGAGCCACCTGCGCCGCGCCTATTTCGCGCCGGGCAACGACGCGCGGGTCTGGCTCCCGGGCTGGCACCCCCAGGTCTCCATGGCCCAGCGCGCCGCCGCGGCCGCCACCACGGACAAGGCCTGGCTGCGCGCGGCGGATCGCCACCCGCTCCTCTATGTCGCCGCGGCAGAGGACGCGATCGCCGCCCCGCCCTCGCTGGAGGAGCTGCGCGCATCCCTCGGCCCGCAGGTGACTCGGGTGGTGGTGGAACGGGCGGGCCACGCCCTGGTGCCGGAACAGCCGGAGGCGGTGGCCGCGGCGCTGATCGCCTTCGCGCGGGGGCTGCCCTGATGCTCCGCCGCCCCCTCCTCGGCGCCGCCGCCGCCGCGCTCCTGGCGCGCCCGGCCCGTGCCGAGTTCCCCGGCCGCAACATGCGCCTCATCGTGCCCTACCCGCCCGGCGGCATCACGGACCTGGTCGCGCGCAAGGTGGCCGAAGGGCTGGGCACCCTCTGGGGAAGGCCCGTCGTGGTGGACAACCGCCCCGGCGCCGGCGGCAACATCGCCGCCACCATGGCCGCCCGCGCGGCGCCGGATGGCAACACGCTCTATGTGGGCTTCGCCGGCACCCACGCGATGAATGTCAGCCTGTACCGCAACCTCGGCTACGACCCGGTGGCGGACTTCACGCCGATCTCGCTGATCATCGAATCGCCGCTCGCGCTCACGGTCCATCCCTCCCTGCCGGTGTGCAGCCTCGCGGAGCTGACCGCCCATGCGAAGTCGCATCCGGGCCAGCTCGCCTTCGGCTCCTCCGGCAATGGCGGCGCATCCCATCGCGCGCTCGAGATGTACAAGGCCATGGCGGGGGTGGACATCCTGCACGTCCCCTATCGCGGCGCGGCGCAATCCAACACCGACCTGCTCGGCGGCAAGATCCAGGGCATGTTCGACACGCTGATCACCGCGGTGCCGAACATCCGCGCCGGCGGCGTGCGCGCCCTGGCCGTCACCGGCCGCCAGCGCGCGGCCCTCCTGCCGGAGGTGCCCACCCTGGCCGAAGCCGGGCTGGCCGGATATGTCTTCCTCACCTGGCTGGGCCTCCTCGCCCCGGCCGGCCTCGCGCCGGATATCCGGGACCGCATCAACCGCGACCTGCGCGCCGTGCTGGCCGACGCCTCGACGAAGCGCTGGTGCGAGGAGAACGGGCTGGAGCCCTCCCCTTCCAGCCCGGACGAGTTCGCCCGCTACATGGCCGAGGAAACCACCCGCTTCGCCACCTTCGTGCGCGAGACGGGCCTGTCCATCGAGTAGGAGCAACACGTGGCGTCAGAGCAATTCGTCCGGGTCAACGGCCTGTCCTTCCGCTGCCGCCTGGACGGGCCGGAGGGCGCGCCCGCGCTGGTCTTCAGCAACTCGCTCCTCACGGACCTGACGCTGTGGGACGCGCAGGTCGCGGCCTTCGCCGGCCGGTACCGCATCCTGCGCTACGACCAGCGTGGCCATGGCGGAACCGAGGTGCCGCCCGAGCCCGCCACGCTCGACCGGCTGACCGAGGATGCGGCGGCGCTGCTGCGCCATTTCGGCCTCGCCGGCACCACCTTCGTCGGCGTGTCCATGGGCGCGGCCACGGCGCTGTGCCTCGCGGCGCGGGCGCCGGAGCTGGTCGCCGCCGTCCTCGCCTCGGACGGCCAGGCCGCGACGGCACCCGGCGGCGCCCAGGCCTGGCAGGAACGGATCGACCTCGCCCGCGAGAACGGCATGCCCGCCTTTGCCGAGGCCACGCTCAGGCGCTGGTTCTCCCCCGCCTCCACGGCCAGCGGCAACCCGGCCATCGCCCGCGTGCGGGAGATGATCCAGGCCACCCCGGAAGCCGGCTTCGTGGCCTGCGCCCGCGCGCTCCAGGCCTATGACATCCGCGCGGAGCTTCCCCACCTGCGGCAGCCCGTGCTCCTGGTCGCCGGCGCCGCGGACGGCGCCATGCCGCAGACGATGCGCGGCATGGCGGAGGTGATCCCGAACGCCCGCTTCGTCGAAATCCCCGATGCCGGCCACCTGCCCTGCATCGAGACGCCCGACGCCTTCAACGCGGCGCTGGAAGGCCTGCGCGGCCTTCACCTCGGCCAGGTTTAGCGGGGGCCTTCCCGGCGCGTGGCGGGGAGGCCAGGCCTCACCCCGCCAGCCCCCGCGCCGTCGCCGCCGCCTGCCCCAGATCCTCGACGAAGCGGTCATACTCCCGCGCCTTCCCCGCCGGGTCGGGAATCCGCAGGAGGTAGGAGGGGTGCACGGTCGGGAGGAAGGGCCGCCCCTCCGCATCCCGCAGCAGCGAGCCCCGCGCCTTCGTCACCGGCATCACCCGCCCCGAAACCGCCCGCAGCGCCGTCGCCCCCAGCGTCACCACCAGCCGCGGCTGCACCAGCCCGATCTCGCGCAGCAGGAAGGGCCGGTAGAATGCGATATCCCCCGCATCCGGCGACTGGTGCAGCCGCCGCTTGCCCCGGGGCGTGAACTTGAAGTGCTTCACCGCATTGGTGACATAAGCCTCGTCGCGCGGAACCCCCGCCTCCTCCAGAGCCTTGTTCCAGAGCCGCCCGGCGGGGCCCACGAAGGGCCGCCCCGCGATGTCCTCCTCATCCCCCGGCTGCTCGCCGATGAACATCAGCAGCGGGTTCCGCGGCCCCTCCCCCATCACGGGCTGGGTCGCGTTCGCCACCCAGGGCGGCAGGTCGTTGCGCGCCAGCAGGTCCCGCCGCAGCGCGGCCTGGGCCTCGGCGAAGTCGGCAGTGTCGTGCAGCAGGTCGGCAGCCATGTCCGGGTGAACGTCCGGCGGCGGGCGCAGATGCGCGGGCAGGTGCACCGGCCGCTGCCGGCGCCCGGCCGGCGCGGTCGCGCCCCGCGCCACCATCTCCGCCACCCGCTTCGGCGCCTCGGCCATCAGCCGCGGAATCTCCCGCGCCTCCGGCAGGTTGCGCCAGTACTTCTTCGGCATCTCCGCGCGCATCGCATCCGGCTTCAGCCGCGCGGGGTTGAACACGGCGGCGAAATAGGCCCGCCACAGCCCCTCCGCCGCATCCTCCGCCGGCGCATCCGCCCGCCGCGCCCCCGGCCCGAAGCGCACCGCATCCCCATCCCAATGCGCCGAAAGCCCGGGCGTCAGGATGGACCAGCGCAGGCTGGCGAAGCGCCGCACGAAGAACCCCGCCTCCGCGCGCAGGATGTGATGCTCCGGCTCGAACCAGGCGACGAAGCGCGACTCCGGCACGGCGGAAGGCACAGCCGCCACCGCCTCCTCCGGCAGGGCGTCCTCCGCCTCCTCCAGCACCCCCATGTCCCGCAGCGCCAGCGCCACGCTCCGCGCCTCGCGCGGCAGCGCCGGGTCGCCGGCCGCGCCGGGGGCGCCGGAGGCGGTGGGCAGGGCGGGCGGGGGCGGCAGCGGCGCGGCTGGCACCCCATCCTCCACCCGCACCTCGCGGAACCTCAGGAAGGCATGCATCTTGTGCGCGTCCCGCCGCACCGCCCGCGCCATGGCCTGCGCCCGCGCCACGGCGGCGTCCACCGCATCCTCCAGCAGCCCCCGCTCGGCCTGCAGCCGGTGCAGCAGCCCGTGCAGCAGCGCGAAGCGCTCCGCATCGCGGTGGCGGCACACCAGCCGCGCCAGTTCCGGGAAGTCGCGCGGCACGCGCGGCGGGGGCGCATCCGGCGGCGGCACGGGCGGCGGCCCGCCCCCGAAGAGCGGCACCGGGTCGCCCTCGACCCGCCAGGCCACCTCGGCGGGTGCCACCCCGGCCATCACCAGCGCCCGCGCGGCCGCCCGCCAGCCCTCGAAATCATCCGCCTCCGCCAGGGTCACGCAGAAACCGCTCATCCCATGCCCCCCACCGGAATGCGGCCCGCCCCGCGCCCCCATTCTTGATCGCCCCGGCCCGCCCCGCCGGTTGCGGCCCCCCCGCCCCCGGGCCGAAAAGGGCGGGGCGCCCAACCGGGCGCACCATGGTCCCGCCAGGCCGGGATGGCGGCCCCAAGCCGCCCCCGGCCGGGACCGGTGAGGAGAGACATCACGCCCATGCAGAGCATCCTCCGGAACGCCGCCCTGGCGGCCCTGCCCATCGCCGCGCTGCTCGCCGCGCCCGGCGCCGAAGCCCAAACCCCGGCCCCGGCCGCCGGAACTCCCACCGCGGTGTCCACCACCGCCGATCTCGCGGCCATCTGCCTGCCCGCCACCACGGGCGTGCAGCGGCTGGAAGCCATCGCCTATTGCCAGGGCTACGTGACGGCCATCGGCCAGTACCACGCCATGCTGCACCCGGCCGGCGGCCGCGTCCCGCCGCTCTTCTGCCCGCCCAGCCCGGCGCCCAGCGTCGCCCAATCCGCCATCGCCTTCGCCAACTGGGCGAAGGGGAACCCGCAACACGCCAACGAACCCGCGGCCGACGGCCTGCTCCGCTGGGCCCAGGCCACCTATCCCTGCCCCGACCAGCCCGCCGCACCCGCGCGCGGCGCCCGCACGGCCCGCTGAGATGAGGACGACCATGACCCTCCGTGCCGCCCGCCTGGCCCTCCCCCTCCTCGCCACCCTCTCCCTCGGCGCCTGCGCCGATGCCACGCGCACCGAGCGCAATGTCGGCACCGGCGCGCTCGGCGGCGCGGCGCTCGGCGGCATCATCGGCTCCTTCTCCGGCAATGCCGGTTGGGGCGCGCTGATCGGCGGCGCGGGCGGCGCGGGCGCCGGCTACCTCTACGAACAGTCCCAGCGCGCGCAGGACCGCGCCTACTGGCAGGGCCGGCAGGACAGCCGGCGCTATCGCCGCTGAACCGGCCGGGGCGCGGCGTGGCCGGAGAGGCCCGCGCCCGCCCCCGCCACCCCGCCGCATCACGCCGCCCCGAACAGCGGCAGCTGCACCGCCCGCCCAGCCCGCATCCCCGCCGCCATCCCCGCGGGCAGAACCCCCGCCCGCTCCGCCAGCCCGTCGCGCGGCACCAGCATCGCCCGCAAATCCGCCCGGTCCAGCAGCCCGCCGCGCGGATGATGGTCCACCGCCGTGATGAAGGGCCCCACCTTCCGCAGGTTCACCCGCAGCCGCGCCAGATCCGCCATGCGGAAAGACCGCACGCGCCGCGCGGCCACGATCTTCTCCACCGTCTTCGCGCCCAGCCCCGGCACGCGCAGCAGCATCTCCCGCTCCGCCCGGTTCACATCCACGGGAAAGGCGGCCCGGTGCTTCAGCGCCCAGGCCAGCTTCGGGTCCAGCTCCAGGTCCAGCATCCCGCCCTCGCCGCCCGCCATCACCTCCGGCGCCGTGAAGCCGTAGAAGCGCAGCAGCCAGTCCGCCTGGTACAGCCGGTGCTCCCGCACCAGCGGCGGCGCCACCGGCGGCAGGATCGCCGCCGCATCCGGAATGGGCGAATAGGCCGAGAAATACACGCGCCTCAGCCGGTAGGACCCGTAGAGCGCCGCGCTGGTGTTCAGCACCGTCTCGTCGGTGGAGGAATCCGCGCCGACGATCATCTGCGTGGACTGCCCGGCGGGCGCGAAGCGCGGCGCCGCGGCCCGGCGGCCCCCCGCCATCGCCACCCGCACCCGCGCGGCCTCGTCCCGCGCCTCCTTCGCCTCGTCGATCCGCGCGCGCAGCCCCGCCATCGCCACCCGGATCTGCCCGCCATCCTTCTCCGGCGCCAAGGTCTTCAGGCTGCCCGCATCCGGCAGCTCCACATTGATCGAAAGCCGGTCCGCATGCCGCCCCGCCTCCGCCAGCAGCGCCGGGTCGGCATCGGGAATGGTCTTGAGGTGGATGTAGCCCTTGAAGCCATGCGTCTCCCGCAGCTCCCGCGCCACCCGCACGATCTGCTCCATCGTGTAGTCCGGCGAACGGATGATGCCGGAGGAGAGGAACAGCCCCTCGATGTAGTTCCGCCGGTAGAAATCGAGCGTCAGCTCCACGATCTCCCGCACGGAGAACCGCGCCCGCCGCACGTTCGAGCTCGCCCGGTTGATGCAATAGGCGCAGTCGAACACGCAGGCGTTCGTCAGCAGCACCTTCAGCAGCGAGATGCAGCGCCCATCCGGCGCATAGGCATGGCAGATCCCCATGCCCTCCGTGCTGCCCAGACCCCCATCCCGGCTGTCCCGCTTCTCCGTGCCCGATGAGGCGCAGGAGGCATCGTACTTCGCCGCATCCGCCAGGATCTCGAGCTTCTCCCGCAGCTCCATGGCCACCTCTTCCGCTGGCCCGCCGATATGGCCCGGGAATCGGATACCGCAAGAACAGAAAATGAACGCCGCAGGGGAATGCTCCGCCCCAGCCCCGCTTACCCTTGGGAAATCAACAGCGCAGGATTATGTGCTGCGTCGCACCAGCAGCCGAGCCGAGTCGAATGCCCGACAACTCCTACCCCCAGCTCCACTTCATCTGGGGCGGCGTCTTCACCGACGCGTCCTTCTCCACCCTCGAGCCCGGCACCGAGGAAAGCTACGGCCCCTACCACGACGCGAAAACCGCCGACCGCGTCTGGAACGAGAAGGCCCGCCGCAACATCGACATCGCGAACCACCGCCTCTTCGTCATCTCCGTCCCCCGCCCCGGCGGCGCCAAGGCCGGCTGAGGCAAAGGCGCCACGGCGCCCGGAATCCCGCACGCCCCGGTTGTGCCCGGGGCTGCCCTGAATGATCCTCCCAGTGCGAAACGACAGGGAGGTCATCAGACGTGAGTTCGGTTGAGGAAAGCAGCGCCGCCTTCATCCTGGCGAGCCTCGCCTCGGCTTCCTCGGGCAAGCCAGTCTTCACCACGGAACAGGTCATCGAGCAGCTGCAGATCTTCGGCAGCGGCCCACAATGGACGGGGGTCCACCTCTTCCAGCCCGCCACCGGCGGCGAGATCACCTATTCCATCCCCACCTTCCGCTACGAATCCGCGGGAGAGGAGGATGTGGGCTGGCTGCCGCCCAGCGCCGTCATGCTCCGCCAGGCACGCCTCGCCGCCGAGCTCTGGGACGACCTGATCGCCCCCTCCCTCACGGAAATCGCCGACGAATCCGCCCAGATCGTCATCGGCCGCTCCCGCCTGACCCAGAACGACGGCACCTACGCGACCGTCGAGGTGGCCACCTTGCCGGCCGGGCCCGGCTCCTACGCCATGAAGCCCTCACAGGTCTGGCTCTCGGCCAACTGGGCCACCAATTCCGATCCCGGCTTCCAGGACTCGCGCTACGGCCTGACCACGCTCATCCACGAGCTCGGCCATTCCCTCGGCCTCTCCCATCCCGGCCTGTACAACGCGACGCCCGGCCGCAGCATCACCTACGAGCATGACGCCGTCTTCGCGCAGGACACGCGCCAGTACACGCTGATGTCCTACTTCAACGCAGGGCTGGACGGCTCCGGCGCCCGCCATATCGGGCCGGATGGCGTGCCGCGCTACCCATCCACGCCGATGCTCTATGACATCGCCACCATCCAGTCGATCTACGGCGCGGACATGACCACCCGCGTGGACGACACGGTCTACGGCTTCAACAGCACCGCCGGCCGCAGCGTCTATGACTTCTCCGTCAACACCACGCCGATCATCGCAATCTGGGACGCCGACGGCCGCGACACGATCGACCTCTCCGGCTTCTCCGCGAACCAGCGGATCGACCTGCGGGAGGGCGCCTACAGCGATGTCGGCGGCCTCGCCGGCAACCTCGCCATCGCCTTCGGCGCGGAGATCGAGGACGCGATCGGCGGCTCCGGCCAGGACCACATGACCGGCAACGCGGTCGACAACTTCCTCTCCGGCGGGGCGGGCGACGACATCCTCATCGGGCTGGACGGGGATGACGCCCTGTATGGCGAAGCCGGCAACGACACGATGAACGGCGGCGCGGGCGACAACCGGCTGAACGGCGGCGACGGCTACGACACGGTGGACCTGCGCGACCAGGGCCGGCGTGGCGAATCCTTCTCCGCCGCGGGCACCACCACCGAGCGCGAACACGCCACCGGCACGGACGAGTGGCAGACCCTCGAAGTCGCCCTCTACGCCGACGGCCGCATGGTCTTCGACGCGAACGACGCCGCCGCCCAGATCATGCGCCTCTACGCCGCCACGCTGGACCGCAACCTGGACCAGGAAGGGCTGAACGGCCATGTGAACGCCATGGCCCATGGCACCACGCTGATGGACGTCGCCAACACCATCCTCTCCAGCACGGAATTCGCCAGCCGCTTCGGCGCGAACCTGGCGAACGACGCCTTCGTGGATCTGATCTACACCAACCTCTTCGGCTACACGGCCGATGCCACGAACCGCGCCTTCTGGATCGGCAATCTCGACGCCGGCATCAGCCGCGCCCAGTTCGTCTCCTCCCTCGCCGAGGACACGGACGCACGCAACGCCACCGCCAGCATCCTCACCGCCGGCCTTTGGGACCTGGACGAGACGGCGGATTTCGTCGCCCGCCTCTACACCGTCGCCCTGGACCGCGCCCCCGAGGTCACCGGCCTCACCGGCTGGCGCAGCTACGCCGAAAGCGGCGCCGCGGAGCTCGACCTCGTCTCCCGCTTCATCGATTCCGCCGAATACAACGCCCTCTACGGCGGGACGGACAACCAGACCTTCATCCAAAGCCTCTACCGCAACGCCCTGGGCCGCGAGGCCGAGGCGGAAGGCCTCACCGGCTGGGTGAACTACCTCGAAACCGGCGGCACCCGCGCCGGCGTCGTGCTCGGCTTCACCGAAGCCGAGGAACTGCGCATGGTCACCACCGAAACCATCCGCAGCGAGAACCCGGAACACTACGGGATCCTCTTCGCCTGATCGGACGCTCTGTCCCGGGGAGAGGAAGAAAGAATTCTTCCTCTCCCCGGACCCCTCACCTTCTTCTTTTTCTATCCGTTTAGAATCACCGGGCTGACGATGCGCCTCGGGTCATCGACCCGAGGCGACTGCAGACGCAGGAAAAGCACGCGGAACCAGAGACCCACCCATCCGGGGCATCCACGGCAGTCAGACGGGGTTCCAAGGGCCTCAGGCCCTTGGCGGGTCGAGGGCAGAGCCTCGAAGCGGTCCCCCCCCTCACACCGCCTTCAGCACATATCGCAGCACCATCGCGATCGCCCCCAGCACCAGGATGCTGGCGCCCCAGAGCCCCACGAACCAGAGCATCCGCCGTCCCCACATCTCAGTGGTATCCGGTCTCGCCCGTCACCTTCCCGCGGAACAGCCAGTACACATAGCCCGTATAGGCCAGGATGATCGGGATCAGCACCGCCGCCCCCACCAGCAGAAAGCCCTGCGAGGCCGGCGGCGCCGCGGCCTGCCAGATATCGAAAGCCGGCGGCACGATCATCGGCCACATGGAAACGCCCAGCCCGATATAGGCCAGCGCGAACAGCCCGAGCGCCAGCAGGAAGGGCCGCACATCCGCCATCCCCCCGCGCCCCGTATCCTGCGAGAGCGCGTGGAAGAAGCGCCACACGAACACCGCGACGAGGATCGGCACGGGCAGCGCGTAGATCAGGTGCGGAAAGGTCAGCCAGCGCGCGGCGAAGGCCGGCTGCAGGAAGGGCATCACCGCCGAGACCAGCCCGATCGCCGCCACGGTTCCCACCGCGAAGGGCCAGGCCAGGTCCACCGCGCGGCGATGCAGCGCCCCTTCCGTCTTCCACAGCAGCCAGCAGGCCCCCAGCAGCCCGTAGCCGATGACCAGCGCCACCCCGGTCAGCAGCGAGAAGGGCGAAAGCCAGTCCCACCACCCGCCGGCATAGGCGCGCCCCTGCACCTCGATCCCCTGCACGAAGGCCCCGAGCGCGATGCCCTGCATGAAGGCCGCGACGGTGGAGCCCCAGGAGAAGGAGCGGTCCCACCACATCTGCTGCGTGTCGTTCTCCGCCCGGAAGCGCATCTCGAAGGCGACGCCCCGGAAGATGAGCGCGAGCAGCATCAGGATCAGCGGCATGTAGAGCGCGGGCAGCACCACCGCATAGGCCAGCGGAAACACCGCCAGCAGCCCGCCGCCCCCCAGCACCAGCCAGGTCTCGTTCCCGTCCCAGACGGGCGCGACGGAATTCACCGCCACGTCCCGCTCCGCCTTCTCCCGCATGAAGGGAAACAGGATCCCGATCCCCAGGTCGAACCCGTCCATGCACACGTAGAAGAACACCGCGAGCGCGATCAGCACCGCCCAGATCAGCGGCAGCCAGAAGGCCCAGCCCGTCAGCTCCATCGCCTGCTCCATGGTCCCTACTCCGCCGGCTGCGGGCCGGGCGCGGCACCGGCCGCGACCGAAGGCGCCGGCGTCACGCCGGCCGTGCGGATCGGCTGTCCTTGGGGCGGCTCGCCCTCATGGTGCCGCGGCGTCTGCGAGAAGAGCTTGAACAGGAACCAGATCCCTGCCCCGAAGACGACGAAATACACCACCACAAAGGCCGCAAGCGAGGTCGCCACCGCCGGCAACCCGATGGGCGAGACGCTGTCCGCCGTGCGCAGATGCCCATAGACGGTGAAGGGCTGCCGCCCCGCCTCCGTCACGATCCACCCCGCCGTCACCGCCACCAGCCCCGCCGGCCCCATCGCCACCGCCGCGCGCAGCAGCCAGGGCGTGTCGTACAGCCGCCCGCGCAACCGCATGAAGCCGCTGGCCAGCCCCAGCCCGATCATCAGCAGCCCCAGCCCCACCATCACGCGGAAGGCGAAGAAGACCAGCGGGATGTTGGTGGGCCAGAACTCGCGCGGAATGTCCTTCAGCCCGCGCACCTCGCCATCCCAGGAATGGGTGAGATAGAGGCTGGCGAAATTCGGAATCCCGATCGCCATCCGCGTCCGCTCCTGCTCCGCGTCCGGAATGCCGAAGAGGATGGAGGGCGCGCCGCGCTCCGTCTCGAAATGCCCTTCCATCGCCGCCACCTTGGCGGGCTGGTGCTCATAGGTGTTGGTGCCGTGCAGGTCCCCCAGCACCGCCTGGATGGGCGCGACGACCAGCAGCATCCACATCGCCATGGAGAACATGAGCTTCGCGCGCGGGTTCAGCCCGCGCTCGCTCTCCTCCGTGCCGCGCTCCTCGCCCGCGCTGCCGGGGCTGGGCCGGTTCGGCGCCTCGGCACCCTCCACCAGCGCCTGGCCCGGATCATGGAAGCGCGCCGCCGTGCCCGAATCCATCCCCGCGTCGCGCACCGGCTCCTCGCCGCGCCGCTCCCGCAGCAGGTGCCACGCGCCCACCGCGCCGACGATCAGCGCTGTCGTCAGATACGCGCCCGTCACCGTATGCGCGAGGCGGAAGGGAAAGGACGGGTTGAAGATGATTGCCCACCAGTCCTCCGGTATGAAGCGCCCATCCGGCGTCACCGAGAAGCCGGCCGGCGTGTGCATCCAGGAATTCGCCGAGAGGATCCAGAAAGCGGAGAAGAAGGTGCCGATCGCCACGAGCGAAGTGGCGAGCATGTGCAGCCCCTTCCCCACCCGGTTCAGCCCGAACAGCATCACGCCGAGGAATCCTGCCTCCAGGAAGAAGGCCGTCAGCACCTCGTATCCCATCAGCGGCCCGATCACCGGCCCCGCCTTGTCCGACAGGACCGACCAGTTCGTGCCGAACTGGTACGACATCACGATCCCCGACACGACGCCCATCGCGAAAGCCACCGCGAAGATCTTCAGCCAGTAGCGGAAGGTGTCGAGATAGACCGCCTTCCCCGTCCAGAGCCAAAGCCCCTCCAGCACCGCGAGGTAGCTGGCAAGCCCGATGGTGAAGGCGGGAAACAGGAAATGCCAGACCACCACGAAGGCGAACTGGAAGCGCGCGAGATCCAGCGCGCTCGGCAAAAGGGCGTCGATCATCGGTCAGGGGACCCCCAGGCATTCCCGATGCTCACCTTGTGGCGCAAGCATCCATTCGCCAATGCCGGCACGGGCTTCGCACGCGCTGTTGACCGGAACGAGGTTCATGAGATCCCGCATGCCGGAACGCATGTCACACCACGCCCGCATAGGTGCGCGAATCCTCGCGCAGCACGGCCGCCACCATCTCCAGCGAATGCCGCAGCCCGGCCCGGTCCGTCGGCCCCAAGCGCCAGCCATCCGGCCATCGCCAGACAATACCGGCGGATCGTCCGGCTCAGGAACCGGCCCGCATCACGGGCCGGCGCTCCTCCGCGTTGTGGATGAACTGCGAGCAGACCAGCCAGCCCGCGAAGACCGTCACCGGCACCGCCACGGTGGACATCACGAAGAAGGCCGGGCGCAGCCACAGGAGCCGGAGAAAAGATGCCCCTCGCCGCAATACGGGCAGAGCCCGCGCACCCCGAGCGCGAAGGGGGAACGCCCTTCGGCGAGCCGCGACATGTCCTGGTCCATCACCGCCATCCCATCCGCGGGGCCATCGCGCCCCTGCCCGGATATGGCGGCCCGTCACCGGAGCCCTCAACCAGATTGCCCGCGGACAATGCCGCGGGATTGCATGGAAAAGGCCCGGCTCAGCCGGTCACCCGCCCATGCTCCACCTCCAGCCGCACCACGCCGACGACCGAGCGGAGATTGCCCGCCACCAGATGCACCATGCCCTCCGGCAGCGTCACCGCGATCTCCACCCGCATCGCCGCCCCCTCGCGCCCGGCCCGCAGCCGGTCCGGCACCAAGTCCCGCTTGGCGAGGGGCTGGAGCAGCCGCGGCAACAGGCCCGGCGAGGGCTCCGCCTTCAGCAAGTAGCGCACGCAGAGAACACGCTCCCCCTCCTCCTCGGCGGCGGGGCAAAGGGCAGCGGAGACAGGCGCCAGAACGGCACCGGGAACAGCATCGAACATCGGGGAACTCTTTTCTTCCGAAGGGTGGGCGGGGCAGCGTGCCCGGCCGCCCGCCCGCGCGGCGCAGGCCCAAAGCCCGCGCGCCGGTCAGACGACCGGGCGGGTAATTCGGCGCATTCGGCGCCCGCATGAGGTTCGGAAGAACGACATGCCCAGCACAGTAGGGGCCGGAAACCGCAACGCAAGCCCCCAGACGAGGGGCAGCCATGCGCCCCGCGCTTGGCCGACCTCCCCGCAGGCGTCAGAGGCCGGGGCGGTGCTACGCCGCGGCCGCCTTGGCCTCCGCCTCCGCGGCCTCCTCCTCCGCCGTCTTCCGCCAGGGCGAGTTGATCTTGATCCCCTCGGCCTCGAAGCGCGCCTGGATCCGGCGGTTCAGCTCCCGCGTCACCGGCCAGCGCTGGGACGGGTCGGTCTTCATCCGCGCCCGCACCACCACGCCCGTCTCCAGCAGCTTGTCCACGCCCATCACGTCGATCTCGTCACGCGTGGCGGAGGCCCAGCGCGGCTCCTGCCGCATCTCGGCCGAGATCTCCTTCAGCACCTTGCCCACCTGGTCCGTGTCCTCGCCATAGGGCAGGGCGATGTCGACCACCGCGAAGGCGAAGTCCCGCGTCATGTTCGTCACCGAGGTCACGGCGCTGAAGGGCACGATATGCACCGCCCCATCCAGCGCCCGCAGCCGGATGGACCGGATGGAGAGCTGCTCCACCACCCCCGTCATCTGCGGCATGCCCAGCGTCACCGTGTCGCCCACCGCCACCGCATCCTCCAGCAGCAGGAACATGCCGGTGATCACGTCCTTGACCAGCGTCTGCGAACCGAAGCCGATGGCCACGCCGACCACACCGGCACCGGCGATCAGCGGTGCCACGTTCACCCCGATCTCACTCAGCACGTTCAGCCCGACGAAGATGAGGATGACGATCAGCAGCGCCGTCCGCAGCATCGGCAGCAGCGTACGGATCCGCGCCGAGCGCGCGGCCTGCGTATCCCGCGAAAGCTTGGCCAGCCGCCGCTGGATGGCGGCGTTCGAAACCTCCCACACCGTCACCGCCGCCAGCGCCGTCAGCCCGATCGAGACGATGCTGCCCACCACCCGCGCGCCGAGCTGCCCGCGTCCGAACCAGCCGAAGGCCTCGATCCCCCAGGTCTCCAGCAGGAACAGCAGCGCGATGATGGTGACGATGGCCGAGACGATGCCCTTCAGCACCGGCAGGTAGCGGTTCGCCCGCAGCTCCAGCCCGGGATAGCGCTTCGCCAGATCGGGCGTGATGCGGAAGCCCCGCTCCAGCAGGCGCCGCAGCCCGTAATCCACCAGCTTGGCCACGCCCAGCACCGCCAGCGTCAGCGCGCTCGCCCGCAGCAGCCGCTCGAAGCCGTCGCGCACCTCCAGCGCCCAAACGCCCCACAGCGCCAGCAGGTAGAGGATGGCCAGCACATGCCACACCTCCGCCAGCCGGTCCCGCAGCGCGCGGAACATCCGGCGCGAACGGTCCGGATGGTCGCCCGGCTTCAGCTCCGGCGCCCGCAGCCGTTCCGCCACCAGGTGCCGGTTCTGCATCACTACGATGATGAGGAAGAGCGAGACGACCAGCAGGCAGAAGCGCGAGATGGCGTCATACACCGCCCAGGGCACGCCGAAGAGCAGCCCCGCCTCCGCCACCGCCCAGCCCACCACCAGCACCGCCACGATCCGCCGCAGCCAGATGGTAATGTAGGCCGCCGTCTCGTCCTGCATCGGCACGAGCCGCAGATGCGCGGAATTGGGCGAGAACAGCATCCGGCTGGCCAGCATCACCGCGCGGATGGCGATGTAGGCGTTGTTCGCCAGCAGCAGCACCAGCTCCGTCGTCGGCAGCGGCTGCACGGCCCGGATCAGGCCATAGGAGATGATGGCGAAGGCGCCCACCGGCAGCAGGTCCAGCACCAGCCGCGCCAGCACATAGGGAATGCGCCGCAGCCAGGTCCACAGATTCGCCCGCTCGGGCGCCAGCGTATCCAGCCGGTCCCGCCACCGCGCCAGCAGGCGCCAGACCATCCATTCGGCCAGCAGCCCCATCCCGAAGAGCAGCGCCAGCTTCCAGGAGGCATCGAGCACCCGCGCCTGCGTCACCGGGTCCCGCGCCACGCCCGAGGCCCAGGAGACGATGTTCGGCAGGTCCGTCAGCGCATTGGCGCCGGCCACGATCTGGTCCGAAAGCGCCGCCAGCCGCTGGGAAGCCCCCATCAGCAGCTGCGCCCCCAGCGTGTTCGGCGCCAGGATCCCCGCCTCCGCCGGCGCCTCGGCCGGCGCTGCGGCGGGAGGGGCGGCTGCGGGCGGCGTGGCCGGAGCCGCCCCTCCCGCCGGGGCCGGCACGGGCGCCTGGCCGGCAGCCGGCGCCGACGAGGGAGCCGTCCCCGCCCGGGAAGCCGCCGAAAGCGCCTCCAGGTTCCGGATCAGCTCCGCCCGCCGAGCATCGTCCCGCAGCACGCCCAGCAGCCGCTCCGCCTCCGACCCCGCCGGGGCCGGGGCCGCCGCCGCCGGGGCGGCGGGCGCGCCCCGCGCCGGCGCCTGGGCCAGGGCCGGCGCGCCGAACAGCAGCGCCAGCAGCGTCAGGATCGATGATGAAATCCGCATGGAACGAGGTTGGACCCCAGCGCATCCGCCCCGGTCAAGCACCCGCCCGCCTCCCCCGCCCCCGGACCCCCGCTGCCGCTACTTCTCGCAGCGGATGAAGACGGTGGCCCGCTCCGCGATCTCCCCCACATCCGCCGCGCTGCGGTCCGTCCCGTTGCTCCGCGCCGCCGCCGGGGAAACCCCCGCCGCGCGCAGGAAGGCCGCCGCGCGCTCCCCCTTCACCGCGAAGTTGATGTTCTGGGCGATGTCCCCCGTCCGCCCGGCCACCGCCTGGGCATTCAACTTGGACACCACCACCCCCACCACATTCCCCTGCATGTCCAGCAGCGGCCCGCCGGAATTGCCCGGCTGCACCGGGGCGCTGATCTGAATCTGGTCCGGATTGTCCCGCAGCCCGGCCAGCCCGTTCACCTCGCCCCGCGTCAGCTTCGCATCCGAGGAGAGCAGCCCCGTCAGCGGGAAGCCATAGGCCACCACCCCCTCCCCGCGCCGCACCGGCGGGTCCTGCCGGAAGGCCAGCACCGGCCCGCTCAGCCCGGGCACCGTCAGCAGCGCCAGGTCCAGCCGCGCATCGGTCCGCGCCGGCGGCACGGCGGCGTGGTTGCGGCCATCAGGCCCCCGCACCAGCACCCGGTCGCAGCCATCCACCACATGCCGGTTGGTCATCACCCGCTCGCCGGCCACCAGGAAGCCCGTCCCGGTCGCCGCCCGCACCCCCGGCCGCGGCAAGGCCTGCGGCGCCGTGGGCTGCTCGGGCGAAGGGCGCACGATGCTCCCGGCGGCGGCCACCATCCCCGCATCCAGCGTCACGTCGCGCTGCGCGCAGATCTCCTGGTTCCGCGCAACCGCCTCCCGCCCGTCCTGCAAGACCAGCCGCAGGTCGAAGCGGCACCCGGCCTGCGGATTGGGGCGCAGCCGGTAGCCGGCATCATCCGGCAGCGGGCGCGGCAGCAGGTTGTTGCCCCAGTCCGGCCGCCCGCTCCGCACGGCATGCAGCGCCGTCGCGGGCTGCCCCGTCCGGTTGATCACCCGGAAGCCCTGCTCGGCCGCCGCGGCCGTGGGCGGCGTGTCCGGCGCCTGGGCCATGGCGGGGGCCGGGCCCAGGGCGGGGGCCGAGAGGAGAAGGGCGGAGGCAAGAAGAAGAGCGCGCATGGCACGGCGATGTGTGGAAGCCGCAGCACAACGTCAATGCATGAAGAAGCCCGAACCAGGCACGCCGAACCGGCAACGCCCATGCCACCAAGCCTGGCCGGGAAGGCAAACCCCTGACTCCGTTGAGGAACCACCGCCCGGACGCCAGGAGGAACAGCCATTCAGCCCTTGCCCAGGCGGCTGGCAGATCAGCCTGCCACCCGCCCGGGGCCGCCCCGCGGCCCTCGGGGCCGCCCCTCGGCCGCCGCCACCCTGTCGCCCATGCCCCGGGCGATAGGGCCGGCCAGCGCCCGCCCCCGCCTCTCAGGCGGCGCCGAGCTTGCCGACGAAGCTCGTCACCGTCCCCCGCAGCTCGACCGCCTGCTTGGTCAGGTGCTCCGCCGCGCCGAGAAGCTGCCCGGCGGACGCCCCGGTCTCCGTCGCCGCCTGGCTGACACTTCCGATCGTGTCCGTCACCGCCCGCGTCCCGTCCGAGGCCTGGGCCACGTTCGAGGCGATCTCCTTCGTGGCCGCGTGCTGCTCCTCGATCGCCGAGGCGATGGTCGTGGCGATCTCGTTCATCTGGCCGACCACGGCGGAGACATTGCGGATCACGCCCACCGTCTCGGCGGTCACGCGCTGCATGTCGGACACCTGGTTGGAGATGTCCTCCGTCGCCCGCGCGGTCTGCGCGGCGAGGGACTTCACCTCCCCCGCGACCACGGCGAAGCCCTTCCCGGCATCACCCGCGCGCGCGGCCTCGATCGTCGCGTTCAGCGCCAGCAGGTTCGTCTGGGCCGCGATGTTCGAGATCAGGCGGACGATATTGCCGATCTGCTCCGCCGTGGCCGTCAGGCCGGTCACCTGCCCATTGGCCTGCTCGGCCGATTCCACCGCCTGCTGAACCACGACGGTCGAGCGCTGCACCTGCAGGCTGATCTCCTGCACCGAGGCCGTGAGCTGCTCGGTCGCATTGGCCACCGCCAGAACATTCGTGCTCGCCCGGTCCGCCGAGCGGAACACGCTCACCGCCTGCTCCGCCGTCTGCTCGGCCGAGGAGTTCATGGCCCGCGCCGTCTGGCCCATCGTCCTCGCCGCCGTGTCGAGGCCGGCCACCACATCCGTCATGCTGGCATCCAGCTCGGCCGCGAGGCTCTGCATGAGGCTCTTCCGCAGCCCGGCGGCCTCGGCCTCCTGCTGCTCCCGCTGGAGCGCGGCGGCCTGCAGCGTGTCCTGCATCTCGCGCAGCGCTTTCGCCAGCACCCCGACCTCGTCCTCCTGCGTCACCTCCAGCCGCTGGTCCAGCCGGCCGCCCGCCACGCCCTCCGCGAAGCTCGCGCAGGCCCGCACCGGCCGCGCCATGCCGCGAGCGACGAAAAGGGCGAGCGCGATCCCGATGGCAAGCACCGCGCCGGCCGTCAGAAGCTGCCATGTCGCCGCCGAGGCGTTGCGCCCCGCGAGCGACTGCTGCAGCGCCGTCACCTCGGAAAGCGCCACGTCGCGCGGCACCTGGATGAGCACCGCCCAGGGCTTACCCGTGCCGGCCATGGTGATGGGGGAGAAGACCCGGAACCGGCCCGTGGCCTCGTCGAGGTTCACCTGAGGCTCCCCCCGGCGGATCACGTCCAGGTCGCTCCGCCAGTTCCCGGAGCCTGCCTCGAAGGAACGCCCGATCAGCTGCGGCCGCGCGCTGTCCGCGACCACCAGGCCCATATTGCTGAGGATCGTCACCTCCGCACGCCCGCCGAAAAGCTGGCGCGCGGCCTGGGTCGCCAAACCCTGCACGAATTCCAGGTCGAAATCCGCGCCGGCAACGCCGAGGAAGCGCCCCCCGTTCACGATCGGCACCGACAGCGTCGCCAGGTTCACATTCCGGCCCTGCACCACATAGGGCAGCGGGTCCAGCACGCTTTCCGCACCGGTTTCCTGCGGGCCGATATACCACCCGCCCTTCATCACGCCGTTCGGATGCAGCTCGCGGCTGTCATACTCGACCAGCGGCTGCATCGCGATCCGGCCGCCCTGTCCGCGGTTCCAGTAGGGAATGAACCGGCCCGTGCCGTCGGTGCCGGTCTCCCGCCGGTTGCGATACTCCGCATCGAGCCCGTCGAGCGCGTTCGGCTCCCAGGCCGTGTAGGTGCCGTTGAAGCGCGGCTCGCTCTCCAGCACCCGCTTCAGGATCTCGTTGATCTGCTGGCGCCTGGCAGCCACCGGGGTCGCGGCACCGGTGGTGTCGTCCGCGATCACGGAGAAGATCCGGGCCATGTTCCGCGCCGCGTTCATCGCGGTCCTGAACTCCAGCCGGATCGTGCTCGCCCGGTCCGCCGCGGCGGAGGCCAAGGCCTCCCGGGTCCGCCTGTCGAGGACGCTGCTGACATTCTCGGCAACATAGTCGCTCGTCCTGGAAGCCGAGACGAGATTGAAGCTTGTCAGCACTGTTCCACCGGCCAGCAGGCACGCGCCCGCGAACAGGGCGATGCGCGTCTGCATCGAGCGAATCTTCATTGGAACCTCGGTCACCGCGCTGAAGCGGAGTCATTTTGAATGCGCCGCAGCGTCGCCGATTTGCATTTCACGGCGCTTAATGGGGCACGGCCATTCGTCGCCGCCGGCCCGCGCCCGGCACCCGAGGCGCCCCTCCCGCCCGGGCGATCGAAAAAGACGTTGGGCCGAAAACACGGCCTTCCACGGAGAGAGGAGGAGCCCCCTCCCTTCCTCCGGAAGGAGCCGGCCGGCCTGGGCTACTCCGCCGCCACCATCTCCGGCCGCGCCTCCGGCATCTCCGGCCCCATCCCGTGCCGGTGCAGCCAGGACATGACGTGGTACACCGCCTTGAAGGACAGGATCGGAACGATCGCCCGCGGGTCCCCGAAGCGCCCGCCCGCCAGGTTCCCCGCCAGCATGTTGATGATGCCGTCCCGCATCCACAGCGTGTTCTTGGGGGACATGAACAGGCTGCGCATCACCGGGTCGTTGATCCGGTAGATCAGCCAGCCGATGCGGTCCATCGCCCGCGCCAGCTCCTTGTTCACCGCCCGGCAGGCCGCCGCCCCCCGCAGGGGGTCCCGCAGCCACCGGTCCGCGGCCTCCGCCCCCAGCTCCCCCGCCGTCATCGCCATCAGCACGCCGGTCGAGAACATCGGGTCCACGAAGCCGAAGGCATCCCCGATCATCAGGTAGCCCTCCCCGGAACCCGAGGTCGCGCGGTAGGAGTAGTTAGCCGTGGAATAGATGTCGGAGACGATCTCGGCATTCCGCGTCCGCGCCGAAACCGTCGGGCTGCTCGCGATCCGCGCCAGGAACAGCTCCTTCGCGCTCCCCTTCCGCCCCTTCCAGGCAGACTGGTTCCCCACGAAGCCCACGCTCATCACGTCGCCCGGCAGGGGGATCAGCCAGAACCAGCCATCCTCGGCCAGATGGATGGAGATGTAGCCGTCCAGCTCCCCCTCGCGCCGCTCCACGCCCGTGAAATGCGCGTACATCGCCGCGGTGTTGTTGTACTTGTTGCTCTCCTTCAGCCGCAGCTTCCCGGCCAGGAAGGTGTCCCGGCCCGAGGCATCGAGCACGAAGCGCGGCCGGAAGGTCAGGTCCACCCCCTCCTTCGTCCGTGCCGTCACCATCGCCCTCTCCCCCCGCGCGCCGAAGGCGATGTCGGTCACCCGCGTCTCCTCCAGCGCCGTGGCGCCGAGCCGGGCCGCGTTGGCGAAGAGCGCCGCATCGAAATCCGAACGCCGCACCTGCCAGGAAAAGGTCCGCGCCTTGTTCAGCGCATGGGCGAAGGGAAAGGGGCAGGAACGCCCCGTCCGGTCCGAGACGAACTCGGCCCCCGGCTTGTGCACCCCCATCTCCCGCACGGCCTCGAGCATGCCGAGCCGCTCCAGGATATCGAGGTTCCGGGGCAACAGGCTCTCGCCGATATGGAAGCGCGGATGCGCCTCCTTCTCCACCAGCACCACGTCCCGCCCGGCCTTGGCCAGCAGGGCCGCCGCGGTCGATCCCGCCGGCCCGCCGCCGACGACGAGGACATCGGGTGTCGCGCTCTGTTCCATGGGCCGAAGATTTCCGCGCCCCGCCCCGCCGGGTCAAGCGCCGCGCGCCAGGCCCGCCCCTCGTGCCGCCCCCTGGGTCGCCCCCTGGGTCGCCCCCGCCGCCGCGCCATGGCAGGCTCGCCCCATGCACCCCGCCTTCCGCCAGGGGGCGCGCGAGTCCCTCGGCGCCCACACCCTCGCCATGGCCGCCACCTTCATCGCCTTCGGCGCCGCCGTGCACGCGGCGGGCTTCGGCCTCGGCTGGGGCCTCGCCTCCTCGGCCGGGGTCTATGGCATGGCGGGCCAGATGGTCCTGCTCGGCACGTCGGGAGCCCAGCCCGGCGCCGCCACGGCGGCGGTCGCGGGCGCCGTCATGGCCAATGCCCGCTTCCTCCCCATGGCGGCGGCCCTCGCCCCCCTGGTGCGCGGCCCCCTCGCCCCCCTCTGCGTCCCCTTCGTCGCCATCACCCCCTGGGCCGCCGCCATGCGCCGCCTCCCCGCCACCCCCGCGCCGGACCGCGCGCCCTGGTTCCTCGGCTTCGCCCTCTCCGCCTGGACCACCGGCCTCCTCACCACCGCCCTCGGCTACGCGCTCGCAGGCCACCTCTCCCCCGCCGTGCTCCGCCTGCTGCTGATGGTGAACGTGCTCTACTTCGGCCTGATGATCGCGGCCGGCATGTCCCGCGGCGGCCCCTGGCGGGCTTCCCTCGGCGGAGCGCTGGCCGCCCCCCTCGCCTTCCTCCTCCCCGCGGGGGTCCCGCCGGCCTGGGGCATCCTCGGTGCCGCCCTCATCGGCGGCACCGCCGCCTTCCTGCTGCGCCACAGATGAGCGAGGGCTGGTTCCCCCTGCTGGCCGCCATCGCGGCCATGACCCTGCTGCGCGGCCTCGGCATGGCCCTCGCCTGGCGCCTGCCGCCAGGCCACCCCGCCATCGCCTGGGCCGCCGCCGTCAGCGAGGCCGCCCTCTCCGCCTGGGTCGTCCTCGCCCTCCTCTCCCCCGGCCCCTGGCCCCTCGCCGCCCGCCTCGCCGGCGCCGCCATCGCCCTCGCCACCTTCATGGCCACCGGGCGCCGCCTCCTCCCCGGCCTCGCCACCGGCCTTCTCGCCATCTGGGTCGTCGACGCGCTGCTGCGCTGACGGCCGCCTTCCGTTCAGCCCGGCACCGCCTCCTCGCCCGCGCGCAGAAAGCGGAACAGCTCGTCCCGGACATCCGGCGGCCATGCCCGAACGCAGTCCCTCAGCCGGTCCTTGTCCCGCGCGAACAGAGCCCGCGCGGCGTCCTCAAAGCCGGGCAGGTCGCCCGCGATGGCCGAGATGAAGCGGTAGGCAGCCTCGACACGCCTCCTGGCACCCCCCACCTCGTCGTCGCGCTTGCGCGCGGCCTCCACCAGCTTCCGCAGGGCCACCGAGGCACCGCCGGGCTGGCTGGCCAGCCATTCCCAATGGCGTGGCAGCAGCGTGACCTCGCGGGCGACCACCCCCAGCCTGGGGCGCCCCCTCCTCGATGCGGGCGCCTCCGCGGGCGCGTACCGGGCAGCGATCTCCGCTTCACTCCCGCGAAGATCGAGATCCCTGACCGCGCCGGTCGCCTGGTCGAACACCAGCACCGCCCCCTGCCCGCCGCGCTCCAGCGCGCGCTTCGCCGCGACCGCAGCCTCCGCCAGGGACCCGGCCGCGAGGCGCGCCAGCCCATCGAAGGCCACGAAGGGGCCCGCCCCGATCTGTTCCATCTCATCCGCCATATCGACCATGAGCCTATTTACCCGGGTACAATTCCAAGTCAATAAGACCCGGGTGAAAATGGAGACAGGTCATGGACCGAAGCGCCCGCAAAGCCGCCATCGCCGCCTACAAGGAACGCAAGCCCGCCCACGGCGTGTTCGCCGTCATCTGCACCGCCACGGGGCAGGCATGGGTCGGGCAAAGCCGCCATCTCGACACCCAGCGGAACAGCCTGTGGTTCACGCTGAAGCACGGAAGCAGCCCCCATGCGGTACTCCAGGCCGCCTGGAACCGGCACGGGGAAGCCGGGTTCCGGTTCGAGGAGCTCGAACGCCTCCGCGACGACTTCCCCGCCCTGACCCGCTCCAGCGAGCTCAAGAGCCGCCAGTCCCTCTGGGTGGCCCGGCTCCAGGCGCTCGCACTGTGACCTCACGGCGAAGCGGTTGCCGGCCCGGCCTACCGCTTCGGCCAGACCCAGCGTGGCGCGTCGATCTCCGCGGCGACCGTCTCGCCGAAGTCCTTGTCCAGGCGCAGCGCCGCCACCTCGGCTTCGCGCCCGAGCGCACCGATCAGCGTCTCGTTATGACTGACCACGACAATCTGGCAGCGGCGCGCGGCGTCGGCGAGCAGCCGCGCGAGAGACGGCATCAGCGAGGGGTGCAGGCTCGCCTCGGGCTCGTTCAGCACCATCAGTTCCGGTGGCCGCGGCGAGAGCAGCGCGGCCACGAGCAGAAGGTAGCGCAAGGTGCCGTCGGACAGCTCCGCCAGGCCCAGTGGGCGCAGCAGCCCGTGCTGATGCAGGAGAAGGCCGCCACCGGGCCCCGTCTCCAGCCGTGACCCGGGGAAGGCGTGCTCCACCGCCTCGTCCAGCGCGGCGGCATCGCCGATCGCCTGGATGGTGGCGATCGCGGCCGCAAGGTCGGCCCCATCGCCGCCGAGCACGGGCGTGAAGGTGCTCACCGCGGCGCGGCGCGCCGGCGCGCCGGGATCGGTCCGCAGCGCATCGTAGAAGCGCCAGTTCCGCATGCGCTCACGGGTGCCGAAGAGCTCCGCGCCGTCCACCGGGTCGGCGCAATGCGTCACCATGGAATCGAAGGGCGAAAGATGGGTCAGCCCCTCGCGCCATGTCCCGTCCTGCGCGCGACGGAGCCGCACGAGCGGGCCGCGGCGCTGGGCGAAGAGGTTGGCGCGGCCGAGCAGCTCGCCGGTCCACATCGCCTCCAGCTTGATCGCCGGGTCGAGCGGGAACGGGTGCTCGCGCCCCGGCATGCCCAGGTCGATCGCATAGCCGTACTCGTCGCCGGAGAAACCGAGGCGGAGGCTGACCGGCCCCTTGCGCACCGTCCCCTGAACGGCATGCGCGCCCGAGCGCAGGCTCCGGCCGATGGCCTCGGGGCCAGCCCAGAGCGTGGAGGACAGGCCACCCTCGGCCGCGAGGGTGGCGACGAGCCGCCCCTGTGCCGCCTCGGCCAGCAGGCGGAGCGCGCGGTAGAGGCTCGTCTTCCCGCTGCCATTCGGCCCCGTGACGACCGTCAGCCGCCCCAGCGGCACGACGAGGTCGCGCAGGGACCGGTAGCCCGACACGGCCAGCGTCGTGATCAACCCGTGCCTCCTGTCGAGCGCCGGCGACGGCACCGCAGCCGCTCGCCGGGAAGCCCCCGCTCCGCCCCGAACAATAGCGCGCCCGCCCTCCCCCGGTTCACGCCACGCGCAGCCGCCAGAGCGAGGTCGTCTCCTGGCGTCGCGCGGCATGCAGCGGATCATCCGCGTCGAAGGCCTTGCCATGCTGCGGCCGGGCATCGCGCCGCTCGACCACCGCCAGCCCAGCGGCCCCGATCATGCCCAGAAGCTGGTCGCGGCTGCGCAGGCCCAGATGTTCCGCCAGGTCGGAAAGAATCAGCCAGCCCTCTCCGCCCGGCAGCAGATGCGCCGCCAGCCCATCCAGGAAGCCGCGCAGCATGCGGCTGTCCGGATCATACACCGCCTGCTCCAGCGTCGAGGACGGCTTGCCCGGCAGCCAGGGCGGATTGCAGACCGCCAGCGCGGCGCGCCCCGGCGGGAACAAATCGGCCTCCCGCACCGAGACCTGCCCGGACAGGCCCAGCCGCTCGAGATTGGCGCGCGCGCAGGCCAGGGCGCGGGGGGAGAGGTCGGAAGCGACGATCGCCGGAACGCCGCGCCGGGCCAGCACGGCGGCCAGCACGCCCGTGCCGGTGCCGATGTCGAAAGCACTCCCGCCCGCCGGCAAGGGCGCATGCGCGACGAGGTCGAGGTACTCACCGCGGATCGGCGAGAACACGCCGAAATCCGGGTGAATCGCCGCGCCGCCGAGCGCCGCGATCGGCACGCCCTTCCGATGCCATTCATAGGCCCCCACCATCCCCTGCAACTCGCGCAGCGACACCACGGCTTCCCCCAGGGGCTCGCCAAGCGCGTGATGCAGGGCCGCGCGCAGATCCGGGGCGCGGCGCAGGGGAATCCCCCACTCGGCATCGAGCGGGATGAGCACCATGCCCAGGATGCGCGCGCGATGCGCCTGGCCCTGCCGATAGCGGTAGAAGCGCTCACGCATCGGCATGTCACCGGGCAGGCGGCCGCGTGCCGCCCGCTTGTCCAGCCGCCGTGCCAGCGCCTGCAGCAGCTGCCGCGCATTCTGGAAGTCGCCGCGCCACAGCAGTCCGACGCCCTCGCTGGCCAGGCGGAACGCATCATCCGCGCGCAGCGTGTCATCGGCGGCCTGGACACGGCGGGGAGGAAGCGCGCCCGATCCGGACAGCCAGGCCGCGCCATGGGCAACGCCGCCTTCGGTCCATTCCAGGCGGGGAAGGCTCATGGGCACCGCGGCGCGCGCAGGCCGCATGAGGGGGCAGGAGAGGGCATGGGCGGCATCTCACGCTGGGGGAGGCCGTATAAACCCGATCCGCCCGGCGCCACAGCGCATCCCGGCCCGGAGCCGCCGCATTTTCTCCCCCCGCGGAGAAGGAGGCCAAAGAAGGAAAGACCACCCCCGCCCCGTGGCGGAACCGGCTGTCCCGGGCTGCGTCCGGCCAGGTCGCGCCGCGTCGGCCGGGCACCGGCCCGTGGCGCCGCAACTCCCCCATCGCGCTCCCGTTGGCTAACGACGCCTCCGACACGGGCAGGCCCGGTTTCGCGCTCCGCCAGCTCGGACCGAGACATGAGAGGAACCACGGTGGCTGCCATTTCCGCACCAGGGCCAGCAAGGCCGCTCCATCCCTTGCACGCGATCCTGCTCGCCTTCCCCCTTCCCCTGTTCCTCGGCGCGCTGCTCAGCGACCTCGCCTACCGCTCCAGCTTCCAGATCCAGTGGTTCAACTTCTCGTCCTGGCTCATCGCCGGCGGGTTGTTCGTCGGCGGCTTCGCCCTGCTCTGGGCCCTGATCGACCTGATCCGGAGCGGAACGGTGCGAAGGAAGCGCGCGGCCACCTACTTCCTCGTGCTGCTCGTCATGTGGGTGCTCGGCTTCATCAACGCGCTCGTCCATTCGAAGGACGCCTTCGCGATCATGCCGGAGGCGCTCTACCTGTCCTCCGTCGCGACCATCCTCGCCCTCGTCGCGGCCTGGATGGGCTACTCCGGCTATCAATCGAGGGAGGCGGCATGATGCGCGCGTTTCTTCTGATCGGCGTCGCCGCGCTTGCCCTCACCGCGTGCGACAGTGAACCCGCCCCGCAGCAGCACGGCTCCAGCCCGAACCTCCCCGAACCGCATCGCGGCCTGCTGCCCGACATGACGATCCCGCGGCCGGCGGCCTGGGGCAGCGAGCGGCCGACCGTGCCGCAGGGCTACACGATCCAGGCCATCGCCACGGATCTCCAGATCCCGCGCCAGACCCTCGTCCTGCCCAATGGCGACATCCTGGTCACGGAGGGAACGGGTGGCCAGGGCGCACCCCGGCTCAACCCCAAGGCCTTCATCGCAGGCATCATCAAGAGCTGGGGCAGGACCTCCGTGCCGGGCGGCAACCGCCTGACGCTGCTGCGCGACGCCGATGGCGACGGCACCTATGAGGTCCGGCGGGTCTTCGCCGAGAACCTGAACGGGCCCTATGGCCTCGCCCTCATCAACAACGTCCTCTACGTCGCCAACCAGGATGCGCTGGTGCGCTTCGACTATCGCGAGGGGCAGACCGAGGCGAGCGGGCCGCCGACGCTGGTGACGAACCTGCCCGCGGCGATCAACCACCACTGGACGAAGGCGATGACCGCCAGCCCCGATGGCCGGTTCCTCTATGTCGGCATCGGATCGAACAGCAACATCACCGAGCGCGGCATGGAGGCCGAGGTCGACCGCGCCATGGTGTGGCAGATCGACCCCCAGACGGGAGCGCACAGGGCCTACGCCACCGGCCTTCGCAATCCCACGGCCCTCACCATCCAGCCGGGAACCGGCCAGCTCTGGGCGGTGGTGAACGAGCGCGATGAGATCGGCCCCAACCTTGTCCCGGATTACCTGACCTCGGTCCGCGAGGGCGGCTTCTACGGCTGGCCCTGGAGCTACTGGGGCCAGAACGTCGACACCCGCGCGCAGCCGCAGAACCCGGAACGCGTCGCCGCGGCCATCCGCCCCGACTACGCCCTGGGCGCACATGTGGCCGCGCTCGGCGTCTCCTTCTCGAACCCCACCATGGGCGCGGCCTTCGCGGACGGCGTCTTCGTCGGGCAGCACGGCAGCTGGAACCGCAGCCCGCCCGTCGGCTACAAGGTCGTCTTCGTGCCGTTCCGCGAAGGCCGGCCCGCCGGAGACCCGATCGACTTCGTGTCCGGCTTCCTGAACGGCGAGGGCAACGCGCGCGGCCGGCCGGTCGGGGTCACGCTGGACCCGCGCGGCGCCCTGATCGTCGCCGACGACCTGTCCAACACGGTCTGGAGGATCACGCCGAGCCGCTGACGCCGCGGCCCGAAGGCCGGGCCCTCTCCGGGGCGTGCTGCTCCCGCCGGGGCGGGAACGGCCGCCTACCGCCCGAGACCCGGCCATGGACCGCCTCTCGCGAGGGCCATCCACCCTCCTCTGGCCTGAGAAGAGCATCCATGCGCGCCCTCCTCCCCCTCCTCTGCGCGGCCGCCCTCCTGGCCACGCAGCCGGCCGCCGCCACCCCCGCCCTCCCCAGCATCCCCAAGCTCCTCGAACTCTGCGCCTCCACCACCATGGCTGAGGCCACGGCACGCGGAGAGCGCCTGGGCTGGCAGCGCCTGAGCGACACCCGGCTGGAGCCCTGGCGCTCCGGCTTCCTGCGCCACAACGGCGGTACGGTGGAGGTGGTCGGCTGGCAGCGGGGAGAGAAGGAAGGCGAAGGCGCGCTCTCGTTCTGGATTGCGAAGGGGCCGAACGCGCACCGGGCCTGCTACTTCTCCGCCGCCGGCGCGCCCGGCCTCCTGAACGACCTCTCGGAGGCCCTCGGCGAGCCCGACAATCTCGACAAGACCGCCGACATCGTCCTCGCCTCCTGGACATTCGGCCCCACCCAGGTCCAGTTCGCCCAGACCGGCGCCAGCGCCGTGGTCAACTACGCCTACACCGGCCGCTGAACACCCGCCGCTACCGCCGCTCCACCAGCCGCGAGACCATCCGCGCCAGCGCCGGCCCGATCAGGATCACCATCACCAGCCGCATCGTCTGCAACGCCATCACGAAGGACAGGTCCGCCCCGCCCGCCGCCCCGATCACCGCCACGGAATCCAGCCCACCCGGGCTCGTCGCCAGCAGCGCCGTCAGCGGGTCCAGCCCCAGCAGCGGCACCAGCGCCATGGAAGCCGCCCCGCAGAACCCGATGAGCACGAAGATGGAGAGCAGGATGCGCGGCAACGCCGCCGCCGCCTGCACCAGCACCGCCCGCGTGAAGCCCAGCCCGATCGTGCACCCGACCAGCGCATAGGCCAGCGCCCCCAGCCAGGGCGGCACCTGCAGCTCCACCACCCCCGAGGAGCGCAGCGCCACCCCCGCCAGCATCGGGATCAGCAGCGGCCCCGCCGGCACCCGGAACCGCCAGCCCAGATGCCCGCCCAGCCCGGCCAGCAACAACGCCGCCCCGAAGGGCACGGGCCGCAACGCCGGAAACCAGGCCGCGAACGAAGCCACCGGCGCCGCCTCGCCCGGCCCCACGGAAAGCAGGCTCGCCACCACCGCCGCCGAACCGGCCACGCAGGCCACGCGCAGGTACTGCATCACCGCCACCATGCGGGCATCGGCGCCATGGGCCTCGGCCATCACCACCATGGCGGAAGCCCCGCCCGGCGCCGTCCCCCACACCGCCGTCGTCCCCGGCAGCACCTTCAGCACGCTCAGCGCCCAGCCCAGCACGCTGCTCGCCGCCAGGGTAATCAGCACCGCCGCGATGATGATCGGCCAGTCCGCCAGGAAGGTTCCGAGAATTCCTGGCGTCACCAAGGTCCCGATCAGGCACCCCACCACCGCCTGCGCCGCCAGATAGGCCTTGCGCGGCAACACCAGCCCCCCGCCGCCCAGGCTGACCAGAATGCTCCCCACCATCGGCCCGAGAAGCTGATAGGCCGGCACCCCCACCGCCCCGAACGCCGCGCCCAACACCCCGGCCAGCACCGCCAGCATCACCCAGCGCGCCCATCGCGGCGCCAGCGCCAACGGCCCCGCCCCGGGCGGCAACGGCCTCACGCGCGCCAGCCCCAACCCGCCCAAAGGCGCGGCACCTCGACAACCCATCGCCTCGGCAGGGGAAAAGACAGCGGCGCCTCCAGCCCCTCATGCGGGGCGGCCTCATTCGCCCGGTCGCCATACATCACACCCTGACGGCGGGCGAATCCCACTGGCGGTCTGTCCTGGGGAGAGGAAGAAGGAATTCTTCCTCTCCCCAGACCCCTCACCATCATCTTTTTCTGGAAGTTTGGAATCGCTCGGCTGACGGTGCGCCTCGGGTCGATGACCCGAGGCGACTGCAGGGGCAGGATCAGGGGCAGAGCCCCCTTCGATCATCGTATCCACGGCAGTCAGACGGGGTTCCAAGGGCCTCAGGCCCTTGGCGGATGGAGGGCAGAGCCCTCACCGCTCTCCCCCCGAAGGCCCCATCCGCGCTCCCTCGGCCGGCGTCACCCCGAAGGCCGCCCGGAAGGCCGCCCCGAAGGCCGGCGCCGAGGCATAGCCCACCGCGGCCGCCGCCCGTGCCGGCGGCACGCCCTGCGCCAGCAGCGCCGCCGCCTCCGCCAGCCGCAGCTGCTGCCGCCACGCCCCGAAGGAGAGTCCCGTCTCCGCCCGGAACAGCCGGGACAGGCTGCGTGGGGAGGCCCCGATCCGCGCCGCCCATTCCTCCAGCGAAAGCGGGCAGGCCGGGTCCGCCCGCAGCGCGGCCGAAAGCCGCGCGAGCCGTGGCTCCCGCGGCTCCGGCAGGCCGAAGGGCAGGCTCGGCGCCCGGTGGATCTCGTCCAGCATCAGGGCGGCCAGATGCCCGCCGCGCCCGTGCTCGTCCCATTCCAGCGGCTCCTCGCAAGCCGCCAGGATCAGCTCCCGCAGAAGGGGAGAGGTGGCCAGCACCGTCACCCCCGCCGGCCCCGCCCGCGCCGCATCCTCCCGCAGGAACAGCGCCCGCATGGCCACCTGGCCCAGGATCGAAACCGAATGCGGCTCCCCCGCCGGCACCCAAAGCGCCCGCCCGGCCGGCAGCACGAAGCTCGCCCCATCGGTCGCGATCCGCATCACCCCCCGCAGCGCATAGAGAAGCTGCGCCCGCGCATGGCTGTGCCGCCCGGTGGATTCCCCGTCCCGGTAGTCGCGCATGAAGGCCGCCAGCGGCCGGTCCACCGCATCCTGCGGCAGCGGCAGGCGCCGCGCCTCCTGGCCGGATCCCGACAGCTTCTGGCCGGACATCTCCATCCGGCCATCCTAATCTGATGCGGAGGAGAAACGCCAATGCCCACCGATCCCGCCTCCCGGCAGATCTGGTTCATCAACGCCGCCCACTTCGTCTGCCACTACATGCTGCTCATCCTCGCCACGGCGGTCCTGGGCATGGTGGCGCTCAACGCCTCCGTCTTCGGCAACGAATACGGGCCCATCCTGGCCCTCGGCACCGGCATGTTCGTCCTCTACGGCGCCGGCTCCCTCCCCATGGGCTGGCTGGCCGACAAGATCGGGCGCCACGCGCTCATGTCGGCCTTCTTCCTCGGCGTCGGCGGCTCCCTCCTCCTCGCCGGCCTCGTCTCCGGGCCCTGGGGCCTCGCCACCGCCCTCGCCCTGGCCGGCCTGTTCAACGCCATCTACCACCCCATCGGCACAGCCATGCTGGTGGAAGCCGCGGGGGACCGCGTGGGCCGCGCCATGGGCAATAACGGCGTCTTCGGCAATCTCGGCGTCGCCTCCGCCCCCGTCGTCACCGCCCTCCTCGTCGCCCAGGCCGGCTGGCGCTGGGCCTTCATCGTGCCGGGAATCCTGGCGCTGGCCCTCGGCCTGCTCTGGCTGCGCGAAACCCCCTACGACGCCCGCCAGCACGTCAAGAACGCCCGCCCCTTCCCGGAAATCCCCCGCCCCGTCGTCCGCCAGGCCGTCATCTCGCTCCTGCTCATGGCCGTCTCCGCGGGCTTCGTCTTCAACGCCTTCACCCTGCTCATCCCGAAGCTGATGCAGGAACGCATGGCCGACAGCCCCAGCCTCCTGCCGCTGGTGGGCGCCCTCGCCTTCACCGCCACCCTCTTCGGCGGCCTCACCCAGTTCACCGTCGGCCGCGTGATCGACCGCACCACCCTCAAGCGCGTCTTCCTGCCGCTCGCCATCGCCCTGGTGCCCGCGCTCCTCGCCCTCTCCTTCCTCCAGGGCTGGGCCGTGCTCCCCGTCGCCGCCATCGCCGCCGCGGCCATCTTCGGCCAGGTCACGGTGAACGAGACGATGACCGCCCGCTACGTCGCGCCCGCCCTGCGCGCGAAACTCTACTCCATCCGCTTCTTCGTCGGCTTCCTCGGCGCCGCCGCGGCCTCCCCGGCCATCGGCTACCTCCACGACCGCTTCGGCAACCTCGCCGTCGCCATGATCACCCTCGCTGCCTTCGGCGCGGTCACACTGGCCTGCGCCTTCCTCTTCCCGGACCGGCGCGAGGAACTCCACCCCGAACTCTGGGCCAACCCCTCGCCCAAACCCGTCGCGGTGGCTGCGGAATAGCCGTCGGGGGTGAAGCGGAGGGCTCCGCCCTCCACCCGCCAAGGGCCTGAGGCCCTTGGAACCCCATCGGACTGCCGTGGATACGATGATCGAAGGGGGTTCTGCCCCTGATCCGGCCGCTGCAGTCGTCTCGGGTCCATGACCCGAGGCGCACCGTCAGCCGAGTGATTCCAACTTCCAAAAAAAGAAGAAGGTGAGGGGTCCGGGGAGAGGAAGAATTCCTTCTTCCTCTCCCCGGGACAGACCGACACCCCAGAACATCAAGCCCCGACGCGCCCCGCCGCCCCGAACCCCCGCCCGCGCAGCCGCAGCACGATCCAGCCGGCGATGGCCAGGTTCAGCAGGTTCCAACCGATCCCGTTCACCAGGGCCAGCCGATAGCTGAAGGTCGCGTCGAAGATGGCGCCCGAGAGCCACCCGCCCAGCCCCATGCCCGCCAGCGTGGCGGAGAGCACCAGGCTCACCCGCAGCCCCGCCTCCGCCGGCGGGAAGAACTGCCGCACCATCACCGCGTAGCTCGGCACGATCCCGCCTTGGAACAGGCCAAAGATCGCCGAAAGCAGGTAGAGGGCGAGAAGCCCGTCGAATTGCAGGAACAGCAGCAGCGCCACCGCCTGCAACCCGGAGCCCAGCAGCAGCATGAGCGGCGCCCCCACCCGGTCCGTGATGGCCCCCCGAGACGAGGCGGCTGACGACCCCGAAGCCGAGCATGAGGGACAGCATCTCCGCCCCCCGCGCCGGCCCGTAGCCGAGGTCGGCGCAGTAGGCGACGATATGCACCTGCGGCATCGCCATCGCCACGCAGCAGGCCAGGCCGGCCAGCATCAGCAGCGATTGCAGCGCGCCCTTGGAAACACCCAGCCGCGCCAGCCCGCCCGCCGCCTGCGCCCCGCCCCCGGCGGCCTGCACGGGCGGCGGCCGCCGCAGGGCGAGCGCCAGCGGCAGCATGGTCACCACGCAGAACAGCCCGATGCCGATATGCGTCGCCCGCCAGCCGTGGGTGGCGATGAAATGCTGCAGGATCGGCGGCCAGACGGCGCCGGCGAAGTAGTTCCCGCTGGCGCAGAGCGCCACCGCGATGCCCCGCCGCCGGTTGAACCAGAAGGAGGTGTCCGCCACCAGCGGCCCGAACACCGCGCAGCTCCCCAGCCCGCCGACGAACACGGCATAGAGCAGTCCGAACTGCCACAGCTCCCCCACGAAGGCGGTGGCGACATAGCCCGTGCCCAGCGCGAGCGTGCCGATCACCACCGGCAGCACGATGCCGAACCGGTCCGCCAGCCGCCCCATGGCCACGCCGCCGACCATGAAGGCCAGCATGGTCATCGTGTAGGGCAGCGACGCCCCGGCCCGGTCCACGCCGAATTCCGCCTGCACGGCGGGAAGCGCCACCACGATGGACCAGAGCCCGATCCCGCCGATGGTCGCCAGCAGCACCGCCGCGACCAGCCGCCACCAGGCATAGGCGGATTCCGCTCTGCTCTCCTTGGCCACCTGTTCGCTTCCTCACCCCGGCACCGCGCAGCCTAGCGCCGGAGGGGAAGCGGCCACCAGCCGGGGCCGGAGGAACGCAGCCGCACAAAGAAAAAGGCCCGGGGATCTCTCCCCGGGCCCTGGCCTCACGCCGCCTCGCTCTCCGAGCGGCGGGCATGCTTCTTCCGCTCATGCGGATCCAGGTAGCGCTTGCGGAGCCGGATCGCCGAAGGCGTCACCTCCACCAGCTCATCCTCCTCGATATAGGCGATCGCCTGCTCGAGGCTCATGCGGCGCGGCGGAACCAGCAGAAGCGCCTCATCCTTGCCGGCGGCACGGATGTTGGTGAGCTTCTTCTCCTTGATCGGGTTCACGTCGAGATCGTTCTCGCGCGAATGCTCGCCGAGGATCATCCCGACATAGACCTTCACGCCCGGATCGACGAAGAGCGCGCCGCGCTCCTGCAGCGCAAACAGCGAGTACTGCACCGCCTCGCCATCCGAGTTGGAGATCAGGCTGCCCTTGATCCGCCCCTCGATCGGCCCGGCCCAGGGCTGATAGCCGATGAACAGGCGGTTCATCATGCCCGTGCCGCGCGTGTCGGTCATGAACTCGCCGTGGTAGCCGATCAGGCCGCGCGACGGGATGTGGAAGGTCAGCCGCACCTTGCCGCCGCCCGAGGGACGCATGTCCTGCATCATGCCCTTGCGGAGCGACAGCTTCTCGACGACCACGCCCGAGTAGCCCTCGTCCACATCGACGAGCACCTCCTCGAAGGGCTCCTCCTTCTCGCCCGTCTCCGGGTTCACCTGCGTCAGCACGCGCGGGCGGCCGATGGTCAGCTCGAAGCCCTCGCGCCGCATCGTCTCGATGAGCACGCCGAGCTGCAGCTCGCCGCGGCCCGCCACCTCGAAGGCGTCCACTTCCTCGGACACCTTCACCTTGATGGCGACGTTGCCCTCGATCTCCTTGAACAGCCGGTCGCGGATCTGGCGGCTGGTGACCTTCTTGCCCTCGCGGCCACCCAGCGGGCCGTCATTGATGCGGAAGGTCATGGACAGCGTCGGCGGGTCCACCGGAATGGCCGGCAGCGGCTCCGTCACCTCGGGGGAGGCAATGGTGTCGGGGATCGTCGCGTCGGAAAGCCCGGCGATGGCGATGATGTCGCCCGCCTGCACCTCGTCCACCGGCACGCGCTCCAGGCCGGAGAAGGTCATCAGCTTCGTCAGGCGCCCGCTCTCGACGACCGTGCCGTCCTGGCGCAGCACGCGCACGGGCATGTTCACCCGCGCGACGCCCTGCTCCACCCGGCCCGTCAGGATGCGGCCGAGGAAGGGGTCGGCCTCGAGGATGGAGGCGTTCATCGCGAAGGGCGCGTTCACGTCCACCTTCGGCTCGGGAACATGGCTCAGGATCAGGTCGAACATCGGGGACAGGTCCTTGCGCGGCCCGTCCATCGAAAGATCGGCCCAGCCCTGGCGGCCCGAGGCGAACATGGTGTGGAAGTCCAGCTGCTCATCCGTCGCGCCGAGCGCGGCGAAGAGGTCGAAGACCTCGTTCAGCACCTCGTCGGCGCGGGCGTCCTGGCGGTCCACCTTGTTGATGACCACGATCGGCTTCAGCCCGCGGGCCAGCGCCTTGGTCAGCACGAACTTGGTCTGCGGCAGCGGACCCTCGGCGGCGTCGCACAGCACGATGGCGCCATCGACCATCGAGAGGATGCGCTCCACCTCGCCGCCGAAGTCGGCGTGGCCTGGCGTGTCCACGATGTTGATCTTGGTGCCCTTCCACTCCACGGCCGTGGACTTGGCCAGGATCGTGATGCCACGCTCCCGCTCCAGGTCGTTGCGGTCCATGGCGCGCTCGGCCACCTGCTGGTTGGCGCGGAAGGCGCCGGCCTGCTTGAGAAGATTGTCCACGAGCGTCGTCTTGCCGTGGTCGACGTGGGCGATGATCGCCACGTTGCGGATGTTCTGCGTCACCGCGCGAAGTCCCTTGCCTGGACCGGGGCGCGAACCCCGGCTGCGCGCGATGCCGGCCCCAGGGATTTAATCCAGGGAGTCCACCGCGCCCGTTTCGCCTTCCCCACCGGGGAGGCGGCCTCCGCCCGAAGATCCAACCATATGGAAGGCCCCGCGCGCTCAGGGCGGCGGGGCCTGTCTTCGGCGGTTCGGCGTGTTGCGGCGCACAGATAGCGTGCCGCCCACCGGATTGCGAGGGTTTCCGCGATGCCGAGGCGCCACCCGCCCATGCGGGGGAAGCGGGCCTCGGCGCCGGCGCGGGCGGCTCAGCCGCGCGGCATGGTCTCGGCCGGCATCCCCGAAGGGGAAGGCGGCACCGCAGGGCGCGGCCCGTGCCGCATGGGCCGCGCCCGTCGCTCGGGCGGCGGCACGGGCGCATCCACGGCCGTCGGCACGCCCGGCGGCAGCGGCCGCGCGCCCGGGCCCGTCGGGGTCGCCGGCAGCGCCGCCTCGGCCTGGCCCAGCGCGTTCAGCGCCGAAGCCGAATCCCCCTGCGCCGCCAGGCGCCGCGCCTGCACGATCTGGCTCAGCGCCGCGCTCGTCTGCGGCCGGTTCGCCTCGCTCGCCAGCACCGAATTCGTCAGCAGCCGCGTCTCCGCCCGCTCCAGCGCCTCGATCGCCCGGCCCGCATTGCGGCGGATCAGCGCCGCCCGGGCCTCGGCCAGCAGCCCGCGCGCATTCTCCACCCCATCGGCATCCACCGCGGCCGCATTCCGGTCCTGCGCCGGCACCCAGGGCGTCGCGGTCGGGTTGGCGCGCTCGCGCCGCATCTCCTGCACGGCCGGGTCCGCGGGCTGGGCCAGCGCTGGCACCGCCAGCAGGGCGGCGGCGAAGGTCGCGGCCAGGGTGGTCTTGGAAGTCATGGCGTTCTCCTTAGGTCGGGTCCCGAACGCCGCCCGGGGGGAAGGGTTGGCGAAAGGGCTGAAACCGGCCGGGCGGACCGAATCCGGCCGGACCGCCCATCTTCCCCCTTCCGCCGTGCCCCGCGCCAGTGGAAGCGCGCGGAACCCGCCCGCCCTCAGCCCCCGACCAGCGCCTTCAGCTCCGCCTGCGGCCGCGCCCCGAAATGGGAGATCACCTCGCTCGCCGCCACGCTGCCCCAGCGCCCGCACTCGGCCAGCGGCAGGCCCCGCGCATGGGCCGCCAGGAAACCGGCGGCATAGGCATCCCCCGCCCCGGTGGAATCGATCAGCGTGGTCGGCACCGCCGGCACCTCCACCACCTCCCCCGCGGGGCTGATGATCCGGCTGCCCTTCTCGCTCCGCGTCAGCGCCACCAGCTTGCCCGTCTGCGCGAAGGCCCGGGTCGCCTCCTCCGCATCCCCCACTTCGAACAGGGAAAGCGCCTCGTCCTCGTTGGCGAAGACGATATCCGCATCCCGCGCGATGAAATCGAGGAAGGCCGTCCGGTGCCGCCCCACGCAGAAGCTGTCGGACAGGGTGATAGCCACCGACCGCCCCGCCCCGTGGGAAATGGCCGCCGCCCGGCGGAAGGCCGCCTGCGCCGCCGGCGGGTCGAACAAGTACCCCTCCAGATAGGTCACGGCCGCGGATTCCACCGCCGCCTGGTCCACATCCGCCTCCTCGAAGGCCACGCAGGCGCCGAGATAGGTGTTCATCGTCCGCTGCCCGTCCGGCGTCACCAGGATCAGGCAGCGCGCCGTCGGGTCGCCCCCCTTCAGCGGCCGGGTCGGGAAATGGATCCCCAGCGCCTTCAGGTCCTCGGCGAAGGCCCGGCCCGGCGCGTCATCCGCCACCTTGCCCAGATAGCCCACCCGCGCGCCGAGAGAGGCCGCGGCCGCGCAGGTATTGGCGGCCGAGCCGCCCCCGGTCTGCACGCCCTCGCCCACCGCGGCATGGATCGCCTCGGCCCGCGCCGTGTCGATCAGCGCCATGCCGCCCTTGGCCATGCCCCAGTCCCGTAGCGTCGCCTCGGTCGCCGAGGCCACCACGTCCACGATGGCGTTGCCGATGCCCAGGATGTCCAGCGCCTGCCGCTCCGCCATGCCCGTCTCCCATCCGCCCGGGCCGCGCCCGGTCCTGTCCGAAGCGGCGCCGCCCGACCGGCCGCGCCCGCAATGGCCGCCGCCATACCACGCGCCGCGCCCGGATAAACCGGAGCAATGGCGGATTTATCAGGCCCACTCGCCATTCCGGGCGTTGTGCCGCGTCTCCCGCCCGTGATAGCCCGATGCTGGCAGGCGCGAGACTGGGGAGGGGATCCCACCGCGCCCAAACGGGTGCCCGCGGCGGTCATGAAGACCGTCCGGCGGCCGCGCCACGCCAATGACCGCCATCGCGCAGGGGGAACTGCCATGTCCGTCTTCCGCCGCCGCCCCGCCGAACCGGGGCCTTCCGAGGCTGAGCCCGCGACCGTGCCCGTCTCGCGCGATCCAGACCTGGCCGTGCCCCCCTTCCGCCCCACGCCGGGCCAAGCACCCAAGGACCCCGCCATGAGCCTGCCGCCCAAGCCCACCGCGCCCCAGGGCGCCACCGCCCCCGGCGTGACCATGCCGCCCCGCCCCGCCGCCCGCCCTGCGGCCGCGGAGCGCCGCACCCTGGTCGTCGGCAAGGGCATCTCCCTCCAGGGCACCGTCACCGATGCCGAGCGCCTCGTGGTGGACGGCACGGTCGAAAGCCAGATGATCCAGGCCCAGGAGCTGCAGATCACCCATTCCGGCGTCTTCAAGGGCGAGGTCCAGGTGGACGACGCCGAGATCGCCGGCGTGTTCGACGGCACCCTCACGGCCCGCAACTCCCTCACCATCCGCGCCACCGGCCGCGTGCTCGGCGTCGCCCGCACCCGCAAGCTCTCGGTGGAGGAGGGCGGCCAGCTCTCCGGCCGCATGGAGATGCTGACCGAGGGCCAGGCCTCCGCCCCCTACGCCTCGCCCATGGGCGCCCCGGCCGCCCCGCAGCCGGCCCAGGCCCCGCAATACGCGGCGCCCAACCTGTCGCCCGAGCGCTACTGAACCGCCCGCGGGGGCGCGGCGAGCCACGCAGTCCGCTGCGCGGCCACGCCGCGCCCCCCCCCCCGCCCCCCCCCCCCCCCCCCCCCGCCCCCCCCCCGCCCCGGCCCCTTCCTCCCGCCACCAAGCCCCGCCACCCAGCCCCGAGCCATGGGACCGGTCATGACCGCGTCACCCGGCGGCCCCGCGCCGCCCCTTCGTGCCCCTCTCCTGGCCTTCCTTCCGGCCCTCCTTCCGGCCCTCCTCCCCCTCGCCAGCTGCGCCCCGCCCGGGCCCGACCGCGCCGCCAGCCTCGTGCTCGAGGAGGTGCTGGAAAGCCATCGCGCCAGCCTCGCCGGCCTGAACACCCCCGCCCCGGCCGTCACCCCCGTCGCCGCCCGCACCGCCGGCCCCCGCCGCCCCGGCGGCGGCGCCCCGGGCAGCGTCGCCGCCCTGCTCGGCCAGACCCCCGACGCCCTCCTCGCCACGCTCGGCCAGCCCACCCGCCGCCGCCCCGAAGGCCAGGCCGAGATCTGGCTCTACCAGGGCACCCACTGCGCCCTCGACGTCGTCCTCTACCGCGAGGCCAGCGCCCCCCGCGTCGCCTGGGCCGCCGCCCGCGCCGCCGGCACCGAAACCCGCACCGAGGCACGCTGCCTGTCGGAGCTGGTGGCGGGATAGCCTTCCCCGCCGCCGAAGCCCCGGAACCCGCTCGCACCGAGCGGCGTTACCCGCACCGGAAAAAGCCGGAGCAATGCCTTGAACGGGCGAGCGTGCTGGACAGGAAGCCGAGAGGACGAGGAGCTACTCCGCCAGCAGACCGTCCTGGCCAGGTTCGGCGAATTCGCCCTCAAGTCCGAGAACCTGGATGAGATCCTGGCCGAAGCCTGCCGCCTCGTCGGTGAAGCCCTGGGAACCGACCTCGCCAAGGTCGTGGAACTCCAGGAGGACGGCCAGACCCTCCTCGTGCGCGCCGGCCTCGGCTGGCGCCCCGGCGTCGTCGGGGAGATCCGGCTGCCGCTGGACGAGAGGTCCTCCGAAGGCCACGCCCTCAAATCCGGCGATCCCGTCACCTCGCCAAATATCGACGAGGAGACGCGCTTTCACTACCCGGCCTTCCTGAAGGAGCACGGCGTCCGCGCCATCGCCAACGTCATCATCATCGGCGGCCGGGACAAGCCACCCTACGGCATCCTCCAGGTGGACAGCCGCGAGCCGCGCGAATTCACCGAAAGCGACGTCGCCTTCCTCCGCAGCTATGCCAACCTCATCGCCGCGGCGGTGGACCGCCTCCGGGTCCTCGCCCAGATGCGGGACAGCAACCGCGAACTCGAACGGCGCGTCGCTGAACGCACGCGCCAGCTCGAGGCCGAGGCCGCCGAGAGGGAGCGCGCCCAGAAGGCACTTCGCCAGGCCCATGCCATGGAAACCCTGGTCGAGCACCTGCCCATCGGCGCGGGGCTGATCGGCCCCTCCGGCCACATCCTCGTCGCCAACCCCCAGCTCCGCCGCCTCCTGCCCCGGCCCCTGGTCCCCTCCGTGGACCCGCAGACCGGCAGCGAATGGACCGCCTTCCACCCGGACGGCCAGCGCGTCGCCCCGCAGGACTACCCCGCCGCCCGGGCGCTCCGGGGCGAAATCGTCCTCGACATGGACTTCCTGCATGCCGGCGCGCCAGGAAGGGCTCGCTGGCGCCGCGTCAGCGGCATCCCCGTCCATGGGGACAACAAGGCCGTCGCCGCCGCCCTCGTCGTGATCGTGGATATCGACGGCGAGAAACGCGCCGCCGAGCGCCAGGCCCTGCTGACGCGGGAAGTGGACCACCGCGCCAAGAACATGCTCGCCGTCGTGCAGGCCGCGCTGCGCCTCACCCGCGCGGAGGATATCGGCAGCTTCGTCCAGCTCATCGAAGGCCGGGTCGCCGCCCTGTCCCGCGCGCAGATGCTCCTCTCGGCCGAACACTGGTCCGGCGCCGACCTCCACAGCCTGCTCCGCGGCGAACTCTCCGCCTTCCTGGACCGCGAAGGCTCCGGCCCCCAGGTCGCCCTGCGCGGCCCCCGCCTCACCATCCCGGCGGACGCCACCCAGCCCCTCTCCATGGCCATCCACGAACTGGCGACCAACGCCACCAAGCACGGCGCCCTCTCCCGCCCCAACGGCCTCGTCAGCGTCGAATGGCAGATCCGGCAGGCCGGAACGGAACACCTCCGCCTGCGCTGGGCCGAAACCGGCGGCCCGCCCACACAGGGCCCGCCCTCCCGCCAGGGCTTCGGCTCGCGCGTCCTGAACGGAACCCTGCGCAACCAGCTCGGCGGCCAGGTCGTCATGACCTGGGACGCCGCCGGCCTCGTCTGCGACATCGACTTCCCACTCCGGGACACGCCCGCCGATACCGCCGCGGACGCGCAGCCCTAGGGAGCGGCGGAGGCAAAGGGAGGGCTCCGCCCTCTCCCGCCAAGGGCCTGAGGCCCTTGGAACCCCGTCTGACTGCCGTGGATGCCCCGGATCAGTGGGGTCTCTGGTGAAGGGCGCTGATTTTACCTTTGCAGTCGCCTCGGGTCATCGACCCGAGGCGCACCGTCAGCCCAGTTATTCCAAACTCGAAGAATAAGATGATGGTGAGGGGTCCGGGGAGAGGAAGAAGGAATTCTTCCTCTCCCCGGGACAAACTGTCAGCCCAGGAAGCCTTACCCCCCCAGCGCCTCGCCAGCCGTCAGCCGCCCGTCATAAAGCGCCCGCCCGATGATCACCCCCGCGATCGTCCCCGTCGCCCGCAGCGCGTCCAGGTCCGCGCGCCCGGCCACCCCGCCGCTGGCGATCACCGGCGTCGAGAGCCGCTCGGCCAGCGCGGCGGTGGCCGCCACGTTCACCCCGCCCAGCATCCCGTCCCGGTCGATATCCGTGTGGATCACCGCCGCCGCCCCTGCATCCTCCAGCATCAGCCCCAGGTCCAGCGCGGTCAGCGTCCCCGTCTCCGCCCAGCCCTCGGTCGCCACGAACCCGTCCCGCGCATCGATCCCGATCGCGACCTTGCCGGGGAAGGCCCGGCAGGCCTCGCGCGCGAAATCCGGGTTCTTCGCGGCCGCGGAGCCCAGGATCACCCGCGCGATCCCCGCCTCCAGCCAGGCCTCCACCGTCGCCATGTCGCGGATGCCGCCGCCCAGCTGCACCGGCCGCGTGGTGGCGGAAAGAATGCCTCGCACCGCCTCCGCATTGGCCGGCCGGCCGGCGAAGGCCCCGTCCAGGTCCACCACATGCAGCCAGGGAAAGCCCGCCGCGTCGAAGGCCCGCGCCTGGGTGGCGGGGTCGCCATAGACGGTGGCCTCGTTCATGTCGCCGCGCTTCAGGCGCACGACCTGCCCGCCCTTCAGGTCGATGGCGGGGTAGGGGATGAAGTCCATCAGCTGTCCTGCGGGAAGAGCGTCTCGGTCGGCCGCCCGCGCGCGGGCTCCAGCACCCTGAAGTAGTGGTGGCCCGCCACGGTGCGGCCCTCGATCCGGGCATAGGCCGGGTGCGTGCCCCAGCGCGTGTAGCCCAGCCCCTCGAACAGCGCGATGGCGGTGGTCTGCGTCTCGCGCACGTCCAGGTTCAGCACCCGGTGCCCCAGCGCCGCCGCCCGCTCCTCCACCCGCCGCACCATCAGCCGCGCCAGCCCATGGCCGCGCGCATAGGGGGCGATATAGGCGTGGGTGAGCTGCGCGGCCCAGGCCTGCGCCTCGTTGTTGCGCCCGGGCCGGACCAGCTGCGCCGAGCCCACCACATGCCCGTCCAGCCGCGCCACGAACAGCTCGCGCTCCGGTACCAGCATCACGCCCCGGAAATGCCGCGCCAGCGCGTCGCGCCCCTGCGGCGCCAGCCAGCCGAAGCCGCCGCCCTCGATGATGGCCGCGTCCGTCGCCTCGCAGAGATCGGCCATCTCGGCATCCGAGAGCGTGTCCACGCGCTCGACGGACAAGGAATGTGCCACCTGACTCACCCGGGCGACCACCGCAGGAAGTTCCGGAGGATCCGCAGCCCCACCGGCCCGGACTTCTCGGCATGGAACTGCGTGCCGGCCAGGTTGTCCCGCCCCACCATGGCCGCCACCTCGCCGCCATAGCCCGTGCTCGCCAGCAGCTCGTCCCGCAACCCGCCGCGCAGGGCGTAGGAATGCACGAAATAAGCATGCGCATCCCCGGGCAGCCCCGCCAGCAACGGATGCGCCCCATGGGCCTCCAGCGCGTTCCACCCCATCTGCGGCAGGGGCAGCGGCGCACCGGCCCCATCGCGCGGATCCATCGGCGCGATCTCGCCGCGGATCCAGCCGAGCCCGGGCGTCACCCCATGCTCCAGCCCGCGCTCCGCCATCATCTGCATGCCCACGCAGATGCCGAGGAACGGCCGCCCGCGCCCGATCGCCACCTCGCGCAGCGCATCCGTCACCCCCGGCAGCGCGGCCAGCCCCCGCGCGCAGGCCGCGAAAGCCCCCTGCCCCGGCAGCACCACCCGGTCCGCCGCCAGCACGTCCTCCGCCCGCGTCGTCACGGAAAGGTCGAGGTCCAGCCCCTCCTCCCGCGCCGCCCGCTCGAAGGCACGCCGGACCGAGGCCAGGTTCCCCGAACCGGGATCCACCACCGCGAGCTTCATGCCATCACCCCGCGCGCCAGCTCCGGCCGCGCCCGCACCAGGCGGAACACCGCCATCTCCTCATCCGGCGCCGCGACGACGCCTTCCGCCGAGAAGCCCCGACGCCGCAGCGTCCAGCGCTCCAGGTCCCGCGCATGCAGCCCCAGCATCACCTGCAGCGCGAAGCCCACCCACCCCTCCCAGGGGTCCGGCAGGAAGGCAATCGCGAAAACCAGCAGCAGATAGCCGAGCAGCGCCAGCCACAGGCCGCGCCAGAGCAGCCACAGCGGCCCGAACAGGAAGGCCCAGAAGGAAAATCCCTCGCGCACCAGCCGCGTCCGGGGCCTCTCGCCCCCCCGCGCATGAACCGTGAAGACCCGCATTCAGGCCTCCAGCATCCCCTTGGTGGAGGGAACGGTCCCCTCCGCCCGTGGATCGGCCTCCGCCGCCATCCGCAACGCCCGCGCGAAGGCCTTGAACAGCCCCTCCGCGATATGGTGCGCATTGGTGCCGGCACGCTGCGTCAGATGCACCGTCATCGCCGAATTCATCGCGACCGCGCGGAAGAATTCCTCGAACAGCTCCGTGTCCATCTCGCCCACCTTGTCGCGCGGAAAGCTCGCGGACCAAACAAGGAAAGGCCGGCCGGAAATATCAATGGCACACTCCGCCAGCGCCTCGTCCATCGGCACGAGCGCCTGGCCATAGCGGCGGATCCCGCGCTTGTCCGCCAGCGCGCGCCGGATCGCCTGCCCCAGCACGATCCCGACATCCTCCGTGGTGTGGTGGAAGTCGATATGCAGGTCGCCCTCCGCCCGCACCACCAGATCCACCATGGAATGCCGCGCCAACGCCGTGAGCATATGGTCCAGGAACCCGATCCCGGTCGCGACCTCGGCGCGGCCGGTGCCGTCCAGGTTCAGCGTCAGGTGAATCCGGGTCTCGCTCGTCTCGCGGGCGATCTCGGCGCGGCGGGGAAAGGCGTCCATGACGCCCCTTTAGACCGCGGCGGGCCGGGGTGGAACCAAAGGTGTTAAAGAGCCCCGCCCGGTCAGCCCGCATGGAGGGCTCCGCCCTCCACCCGCCAAGGGCCTGAGGCCCTTGGAACCCCATCGGACTGCCGTGGATACGATGATCAAAGGGGTCTCTCGCTGAGGGCGCACTTCCTGCCCTTGCAGTCGCCTCGGGTCATGGACCCGAGGCGCACCGTCAGCCGAGTGATTCCAAACTTTCAAAAAAGAAGAAGGTG